>NZ_KK211288.1:126150-251062 GCF_000621485.1 Alkaliphilus transvaalensis ATCC 700919 | reverse complement strand
TTGAAAAGCCCTCATCTTCGGCGTCATTGCGAAAAAGCAGCACCCTTGCGTATAAAACATACGCGGCGTTCGCTGCTTTTTCTTATTCCTTGAATTTAAAGACTTTTGAACAGGCTACTTGTATGTTGAAAAGCCCTCATCTTCGGCGCTGTTAAATTTATAGAATTTTGTGTTTTTTTAGTGCTGTGGACCCCTTTACATTCATTGTCAATAATGAGAAACTGCATATAGGAGAATAAAATTATCTCAGTATATTACGACATATTACATATTTTGCACTTGTATTAAGAGTATGTTACAAACCAGTATTTTTAAGGAAACTATGGTAAACTTATAGTATTGATGGAAAAAATTGATGGTGGTGATGTATATGAAATTAATTTTTATATTGTGTTTAATAATTGTATATGTCCTACTAGACTTGACATCAAGAGAAGATAAGAAAGGTACTCAATTTTGAATAAATTCTTTCCCCCCTCCTTCTATAGACCCTAACCCTCGGGTCTATAGTTTTTTTGTGAAAATAATTATTTCTAAATCTATTATGAATTTCCTTCATTGTTTAACTAGTTGCCATCTGTTATCATAGAATAGGAAATATATCATCTTTTGGAGGGTAACTATGACATTTATTACAGTTTTTAATCAAATTGCAATTCTATCGTTGATGATTATTATTGGATATGGCATAAAAAAGTTTGATGTGTTAAATGATCAATTAAATAAAGGAATTAGCGGATTAGTGTTGAAGGTTACTTTACCGGCTATGATCATTAAGTCTATGCAGTTTGAATTTTCAAGGGAAGTTTTAATGACAAGCTTTAAAATGATTCTACTATCTTTGCTGGTGCATGGATTAGCAATAGGAATTTCCTACATTGTTTATAAATATTATAAAAAAGATGGACCAGAAGGAGATGTCATACAATTTATATTGGTTTTTTCTAACGTTGGGTATATGGGTTACCCTGTGATTTATGCCATATATGGGGATATGGGAGTATTCTATGCAGCCCTATTTAATATTCCCTTTAATGTACTTTTATGGACCATTGGGGTTTCCATCATGACAAGAAATAGTAGAAGGGAAAAAGAAGATGTTAATTATTTAAAGCTTATTTTTAATCCTGGAATAATAGCAGTTGTATTAGGGTTTGGCATGTTCTTACTATCCATCAAGATTCCCTATGTCATTTATGAAACCCTACATTCTGTGGGAGAGATGACAGTACCCTTATCTATGCTAGTGATTGGAGCCATGTTAGGAGAAATGCCCCTAAAGGAAGTCTTTAACGAAAAAAGGCTCATCTCTGTCTCCATCATCAGATTGTTAGCAATTCCTTTAATCGCTATGTTGATCCTATGGGGAATGGGGTTTAGAGGTATTTTACTAGGGGTTCCTGTAGTGATTGCAGGAATGCCAGCGGCTGCCAATACAGCAGTTTTTGCCACGATTTACGATACAGCACCCCACTTTGCATCTAAAGCAGTGTTTGTCACTACATTACTTTCAATGATTACAATACCCCTATTAAGTCTTTTACTATAATAACAAAACCTATAGGGTTACCTATAGGTTTAAGGGGTTGTGTATTCTGTTATTCAGCCTTCAAATGATAAAACTGTATAATTAAGTCATCAATTTTATAGTTAAGGTCTAGAATCTCATTAATGTCTGCTCCATCTTCAAGAAAACGACGTAATTGAGCTTTTGAGGTCTCAATTTCTATTTTTAATCTTTTGATATCATCCATTTGAAATTCCTCCTTAGAGTATATTCGAAACAAAGAGGTTACTTGTCCAACAATTAATATAATTATACCACCATTTGGATTCTATAAACATTAAAAATTAATAACAAAATAATATTTTTATGATAACTAAATACGATAGCGAAGTTATCTAGTTGTAATAACTTAAGGCTTTAATTAATTATAGGATTTCCTCGAAAATTCTAGAAAGAAGATTTTCAATAATAATTTTTAATAATGAGATATATAATGGAATAGGGATAGGGTTACGATAGAGGGGGTGAAATGTTGGATAAAATACTGGAACTAATCACAAGGGAGCTAATGGTACTTCTAATTGCAGCAATGCCATTAATGGAGTTAAGGGGGGCCATACCTGTTGGGGTTTCCTTGGGCATGCATCCCCTCCACGCGACACTATTAGGAATTTTAGGAAGTTTAATACCTGTTCCAATTTTACTGATCTATGTTAGGCCAGTTTTTACTTTTTTAAGGTCTACAAGACCATTTCGAAAATTTGTTGATAGAACTGTGGAGAAAACCTTAAGAAAAAGCGATAAAATTAGGAAATACAGTGCTTGGGGATTAATGATTTTTGTTGCAGTACCCTTACCAACAACAGGAGTGTGGAGTGGTTGTTTAGCAGCAGTTTTATTAAACATACCCTTTAAAATTGCATTTCCGGCAATTATCATTGGAACTACCATAGCTGGTAGTATTATGTTTGTACTAAGTTTTATCGTAACATCCATTTAAATCTTAGGGGGGAATAATATACAGTATTTTAGTATTATAGCCTGTTCTATAAAAAAGTTTCATATAAGTAAAATTAATGTTGACATATATAACCCTCAATGTTATTATTAATTTATTCTTTGGATTGTACTTAATTGAATAGAAATCTTGATGCCTTATCAAGAGTGGTGGAGGGATGGGCCCTATGATACCCGGCAACCATAGTAGTATGGTGCTAAATCCTACAGAATACTAATTCTGGAAGATGAGGATAGTGTATAGATTAATATACCTCTTCTTTGTAAGGGGTTTTTTTATGCCCATAATTTAGCAAAAAGTGATAAATCCTTTATGTACAAGCATTGTTATGAAGAAAGTGGGTATATTAGTACAGAGCCAAAAACTCTATTAATATAGAGCTAATAATAAATTAAGAATTCAAAAGAAAAAAGGAGGTAAAAAAATGGCAAGAAGATTATTTACTTCAGAGTCAGTAACAGAAGGACATCCAGATAAAATTTGTGATCAAATTTCAGATGCTGTATTAGATGCTATTTTTGAAAGAGACCCAAAAGCTAGGGTTGCATGTGAAACCAGTGTAACAACAGGTTTGGTATTAGTTGCAGGGGAAATTACGACAGAGTGTTATGTAGATATCCCTAAAGTAGTTAGAAAAACCATAGAAGAAATCGGTTACACAAGAGCTAAATATGGTTTTGATAGCGATACTTGTGCAGTATTAACAGCAATTGATGAGCAATCTCCTGATATCGCTATGGGTGTTGATGAAGCTTTAGAAAGAAGAGAAGGGACAATGGTAGATGAATTAGAAGCTACTGGAGCGGGAGACCAAGGAATCATGTTCGGGTTTGCTTGTAATGAAACACCTGAATTAATGCCATTACCAATCTCATTAGCCCACAAATTAGCTAAAAGATTATCTGATGTAAGAAAAAATGGTACACTATCATACTTAAGACCTGATGGTAAAACACAGGTAACAGTTGAGTACGATGGAGACAAGCCAGTAAGAATCGATGCAATTGTAATCTCTACTCAACATGGTCCAGAAGTAGAGCGTAAAGAAATTGAGAGAGACTTAATTGAGCATGTTATCAACAAAATCGTTCCAAGTGAACTTTTAGATGAAAATACTAAGTACTATATCAACCCAACTGGCCGTTTCGTAATTGGAGGACCACAAGGGGATGCTGGTTTAACAGGAAGAAAGATTATCGTTGATACATATGGTGGATATGCCCGTCACGGCGGTGGTGCTTTCTCTGGTAAAGATCCAACAAAGGTAGATCGTTCTGCTGCTTACGCTGCTAGATACGTAGCAAAAAATATTGTTGCTGCAGGTTTAGCCGACAAGTGTGAACTTGAATTAGCTTATGCTATTGGTGTAGCACAACCAGTTTCTGTTTTAGTTGAAACTTTTGGTACAGCTAAAATCGACGAAGAGAAAATTGCAGAATTAGTTAATAAGCACTTTGACTTAAGACCAGCTGCAATTATCCGTGACTTAGACTTAAGAAGACCAATCTACAGACAAACTGCTGCTTATGGTCACATGGGTAGAACTGATATTGATCTTCCTTGGGAAAAAACAGATAAAGCTGAAATCCTAAGAAAAGAAGGTTTAGGATTATAATATATTTTAATTAAATGTCATAAATTTATTAAGATTGCCCCACTTGTTAGTGGGGCTTTTTATGTCTATAAATAGATAGACTCAAGATACTTATGGTATAATAAGTTAAGAAATATGACAACAAGGAGGTGAAGTCCATTGATAGAGCTGGAAGGAAAGCTAGAAGAAATCATCTTTCAAAATGAAACCAATGGCTATACGGTAGGAATCATATCAACAGAAGATGAAGAAGTAACCATCATTGGGATTCTACCAGCCTTGAGGGAAGGTGAGAATGTATTAGTTAAGGGGAAATGGACGGTTCACCCTAATTACGGTAGACAACTGGAAGTTCAAGAATATCGCCCCATACAACCTTCAACCCTACAGGGGATGATTAGCTACCTATCTTCTGGGATTATTAACGGTATTGGTGAAAAAATGGCTAAAAGGATAGTTGAAAAGTTTGGGGATGAAACCTTTGAAGTAATGCAACATCAACCCCATCGTCTTAAGGAAGTTTCAGGTATTGGAGAAGCAAAGGCCGAAGCCATCTCAGAAGCCTTTAAAGAACAATGGGAACTAAGGGACATTATCCTATTTTTAAGCCAGTATGGGATTACACCTAACTATGCAGTCAAAATTTATAAGAAGTATGGAGAAAAAACCATAGCCACCCTACAGGAAAACCCCTATCGTTTAGCCGACGATATTTGGGGAATCGGTTTTAAAAAGGCAGATGAAATAGCTAAATCAATGGGAATATCTCCAAAATCAAAATATAGAATTAATGCGGCAACTAAATATATGCTAAATTGTCTTCATCTAGAGGGACATACCTATGCTCCTCGAAAGCTCTTAGTAGAGAAATCCCAGCAGCTTATTAATAGTACTGCTACAGAAATAGAAGAAGCTATTCAGCATCTAGCACTAGAACAGAAAATCCATATAGAAAAATATCAAGAAGATTATATAATCTATTCAATGCCCTATTATTATGCAGAGGCCTATAGCTGTAACAAAATTATAGAACTATCCCAAGTAGTGGTAGAATCGATTAACATTTCTTTGGAAGAAGAACTGCAAGTCTTAGCAGATGAAGAGAATATTCATTTAGCTAGTAATCAAAAAGAAGCGCTACAACAGGCATTGGATAACGGACTTCTCGTGATTACTGGAGGCCCTGGTACAGGTAAAACTACCACCATTAACTCATTACTAAAGATTTTTCAAAAACAGAAAAAGAAAATTTTACTGGCGGCTCCAACTGGAAGAGCTTCAAAAAGGATGACAGAAGCCACTGGTATGGAGGCAAAGACAATTCATCGACTATTAGAACTGGGCTACTCGGAAGAGGAAGAAGAAATGAATTTTCAGCGGAATGAAGATGATCCATTAGAGGCAGATGTAATTATTGTCGATGAGGTTTCGATGGTGGATATTCTTTTAATGAATAGTCTATTGAAGGCAGTCTCTTTAGGGACTCGGTTAATTTTAGTAGGAGATGTAGACCAGCTACCATCGGTGGGAGCTGGTAATGTGTTAAAGGACATTATCGATAGTAATATTGTTAGGGTCGTAAGGTTAACAGAAATTTTTAGACAAGCCCAAGAAAGTATGATCATTGTTAATGCCCATAAAATTAATAGAGGGGAAGAACCCCAGTGTAATTTAAAGGGGAAAGACTTCTTCTTCATGACAAGAAATCGTAAAGAAGAAATTTTAAAAACCCTTGTAGAACTGGTTAAAGAGCGACTACCAAACCATTATAAGTTGGATGCTATAAAAGACATTCAAATTCTCTCACCAATGAAAAAGGGCGAAGTAGGAACGATAAACTTAAACAAAGCCCTTCAAGAAAATTTGAATCCCCCTGTAAAATGGAAACAAGAGAAGGAATATAGAGAGAAGACCTATCGGGTTGGAGATAAAGTAATGCAGATTAAAAACAATTATACCTTAAAGTGGTATGATATTGAGGCTGATTCTAGAGAAGAACAAGGTGAGGGAGTCTTTAATGGTGACATAGGCTATGTTCATGCTATTGATCATAATCATCAAGAATTAACCGTATGTTTTGATGAAAACCGATTAGTAGTATACAATTTTAATCAATTGGACGAACTAGAATTGGCCTATAGCGTAACGGTTCATAAAAGTCAGGGAAGTGAATTTCCAGTTGTGATTATGCCCATTACTTGGGGACCGCCTATGCTGCTAACTAGAAATCTTTTGTATACGGCAATTACAAGGGCAAAAAACTTAGTTGTTCTTGTGGGAACAGAGAACTATTTAAATGAAATGATTAGAAACGATAAAATTGTACAACGCTACTCTGGCTTAGGTTTTAGGCTTAAAAAGTATTTTGACTTTCAAAGGGGAGTAGAGTAGAAAAAAAGAGGATATTTGCGTAAAAGGTAGAAATATAGGTATAAATAATTTAGTACTCTGTTTAGTGACTATATCAAAGGAGTCCTTTTATGGAACTACTTAAACCTCTAAGAGAATACGCTGAAGCTTTTTGGAAATTAATTTTTCCACCCCGTTGCACATGTATTTTCTGCAAAGAAGGATATCTATTAAATTCCTATGGAATCTGTCGAGGGTGTCATGATAAAATTACCTTTATAGGAAAAGGTAGATGGATTCAAACCAGTGAAATAAAAGAGGGAATTTCATGTAGAATGTTCTCAGTTGTTGAATATCAAGGGGAAGTTAGAAAGCTCATCTATCGTTTAAAATATAGTAATGAAACCTATTTAGCCAGGGAGATGGCAACAATGATGGTTGATTTTATTTATCGGGAGGGTTTAAGAGGAGACTGTCTTTTGCCGATACCTTTATATAAGCCCAAAGAAAAAGAACGGGGATTCAATCAAGCTAATTTATTGACTAAGTATATATCAAAAGAGGCTGGAATCCCAAATATAAACAATAACTTAATTCGGAATAGAAACACAAAGGCAATGCATCACCTATCAAAAAGACAAAGAAGAGACAATGTAAAGGGAGCTTTTACATTAAAGAACCCTAATGCTCTTTTCGGTAAAAATATTCTTTTGGTAGATGATATACTAACAACAGGTTCTACAGTAGAAGCTTGTATTAGACTCTTGCTAGAGGCGGGGGTGGCAACAGTGACAGTGTTAACTTTTGCAAGAGTAACTAAGGGAAGGGAAGATGACAGGCTATTACTTGAAGATGATGGAGTTATAGATGAAATGATTATTAGTAATTAATGATTAATCTTAAGACATGGGAGGTTGTGGTTATGGACTTACGTAATTGTACGAAATGTGGTAGAGCTTTTGCATTTACTGGACTAGATGTTTGTTCTCGTTGTTCAACTGATGATGAAGCAGATTTTAGAAAAGTAAAAGAATATCTATATGATCATCCTGGGGCTACTGTGACAGAAGTATCAGAAGAAACTGGTGTAAGTGAAAGACAAATTTTAAGATACTTAAGGGAAAGTAGGATAGAAATTAGAGAAGAGAACAACTGTTTACTCCATTGTGAAAGATGTGATAAATCCATTCGTTCAGGGCGTTTTTGTGATGAGTGTGCAGCTGCCCTAAAAAAAGAATTTAAAAGTGTTCTTAAGCCACCAACCGTAAAAGAGGCAGAAGTAAAACAAAAAGACCGAACTGGAACAAAGATGCATATTGTTGAAATGAGAAAAAAATAAAATATAAGTTAAGAAACATCTCAAATATGCCGATACTATTATTAGAAAAGAAATCGGATAAAGTTGAGGTGTTTTTTTATGAAAATCCATAATAACCATAGCATTGCAAAAGCCATGAAGGTATATAATACTTCTAATAAAAATAATAATGTTGAAGCAGGACAAAAGGTTCAACAAGCTAAGGACCAGCTAGAGCTTTCTGAAAACGCTAAAGAATTTCAAGTGGCAATGAAGGCTTTTAAAAACCTACCAGAAGTAAGAGAAGAAAAAATTAAAGAGCTTAAAGAAAAAATCCAGCAAGGTAGTTATACTGTATCAGGCAAAGAAGTAGCTGATAAAATAATAGAAAGTCTCCAGATTGATAAGAAAATATAGTATGTAGATAATCGAGGTGGTAGATATGTTAAAAGCTATTAATCAACTTAAGGAGACCTTAATACACGAAGATCAAATGTATGGAGAAATCCTTAATCTAGAACAACAAAAAACAGATGTGATTAAGAATAGAAAACTTTCAGAGTTGGAAGACATGACTAAAAGAGAACAACAATACATTATGAGGATGGGAACCTTTGAAAGGATTAGAAGATCCGTTTTTACCAACACAGCAGAAATGTTAGGGATAGAAAAGTTAGACAGTTTATCAGATTTTTTACTTTATCTAGAGGATGATCAGCTTATCGAAGAAATTGATGAGTTAAGAAATAATATTCTTGAAAAAACCCAACAAATTAAAGAAGTAAATGAGCTAAATGAAAAATTATTAGAGCAGCATTTAGATTATATACACTTTAATATAGAAGTGATGACTAACCACATACAGGATCATAATAACTATGGCCAAAAAGCTCAAGGGAAAGATAAAACAAAAACAAATCTGTTTGATGCTAGAATATAAAGGGGAGAGTTAGAATGCGTTCAACTTTTTTAGGATTTAATACTGCTACATCGGGACTTTTTGCAGCTCAAAGGGCACTAGATGTAACGGGACACAATATAGCAAATGTTAATACACCAGGTTATTCACGACAACGGTTAAATCAAACACAAGCTAATGCTATGCGACTGCCAGGGGGAAGAGGAATGTTAGGGACGGGGGCTAATCCCATCTCTATCACTCAATTTAGAAATGAGTTTTTAGATTTTAAATATAGAAGTGAAGTTAGTTCTTTAGGTTTTTGGGAGACTAAGGCGGATGGATTGAGGTTTTTAGAAGCCATCTTTAATGAGCCTTCTGATACTGGAATTACAACTGTTATGGATGAATTGTTTTCATCCTTTCAAGAACTAAGTAAAAATCCTGAGAACCTAACCACTAGAGCATTGGTAAGACAAAGAGCCATTTCTTTTACCAATACAGTGAATCATACCTATAATCAATTGGAAAAAATGGCAGTTGACTTAAATTTTGATATCAACACAACTGTAAATGCTATTAATTCATATGCCGACCAAATTGCTATATTAAATAACCAAATCTATCGTGCAGAGGTAGATGGTAGCCATGCAAATGATTTAAGAGATCAAAGAAACTTATTAATAGATGAATTATCAAAGTTAGTAAATGTAGAGGTAGTAGAAGTAGTTGATTCCAACGCATTTGCAGGGTCTAAAGGATCAAAGATGGTACTTCAAATTAATGGACAAGCGTTAGTTTCCCACGACAGAACCTATAAGCTAGATGCCAGCACAGAACAGCCTAGTTCTTTTGATCCAGAACTGATGATGAGGCAGATTAGATGGGCCAATGGAGATGCTCTAGATATAAGAGGGCTAAGTGGTGAACTTAGAGGTTTACTAGATCTAAGGGACGGTGACTCCGATAGTAGAAAGGGGGTCCCCTTCTATATTGGTGAATTAAACAAGTTTGTTACAAAATTTGCAGAAGAAATTAATGATATCCATAGAAGTGCCTATGGGTTAAATGGAGAATTTATTGCTGGAATAGGGAATGACACCGATGGGGGAGGATATCTGCTATTTACCAGTGGCAAGAAGTTTTCTTCTGAGATGTATGATGGGGGCGTTTTACAGAGCCATCTAATTACAGCAAAAAATATTCAAATTTCCCTAGACATCGATGCTGACTCAAATAAAATTGCCAGTGCAGCTAGAATAGATCTTTTGCCAGGTGATGGGTCTGTAGCATTAAAATTAGGGGAATTAAGACATAAGTCTAGTATGTTTGAACAAGGAAAACCAGAAGATTTCATTAAATCTTTAATATCAAACTTAGGGGTAGATACCCAAGAAGCTATTCGTATGACTACTAATCAGCAGTTTATGCTTCAACAAATAGATAATCAAAGACAATCAGTTTCAGGGGTGTCTATTGATGAAGAAATGTCTAATATGGTTAGATTCCAACATGCCTATAATGCTTCGGCAAGGATGATTACAACAATGGATGAAATGCTAGATGTAGTAATCAATCGAATTGGCTTAGTTGGTAGATAAGGGGTGTAAGAGATGAGAATAACAAACAATATGATGATTAATAAGATGATGCGAAATCTGAATGCTAATATTAATCGAATGGATAAATACCAGATGCAGGTAGCTACTTCAAAAAGAATTCATGCTCCTTCAGATGATCCTATTGGTATATCAAAGAGCATGAAAATTAGGGCTGACTTAAGTGAGTTAAAACAGTTTAAAGCCAACGTAGATGATGCAACATCTTTTTTAGAAACTACAGAATTAGCAGTTAAAAACATTGGTGATGCCCTACAAAGATTGAGGGAACTGACAGTGCAAGCCTCTAATGGGGTGCTAACTGATGAAGATACCCAGAAGATTATGGGAGAAGTTAAAGAGTTAAAAGAGCAAGTTATTAGTTTAGGAAACACCACTTATGCAGGAAAATATATATTCTCTGGTAAAAAGACAAACGAACCATTATTTAAATTTGATACCACTTTAGTGCCACCAGACTATGTGTATAATGTCTCTTTAAAGGATGAAGTAGACCCAAGTCTTGTTGATGATAAAATACAGTTTGAAGTGGGAATAAACGAAAAATTAGAAATTAATACCCTAGGCTTTGAAGCCTTTGATGATGTTGCAGGTAAAGAAGTAGGTGCTGATGATTCAATAGGCATGATAGAGATGATCAATAATATTATGATGCACCTAGAGGCAGGAGACACCGAAGCTTTATCCGCAGCTATTGGGGATGTTGACCATTACTTAAATCTTAACTTAACTGTACGTTCAGAAATTGGTGCTAAAGTAAACCGAATGGATTTAGTACAAAATCGTATCGCTGATGATACCATTAATTTTACTGATCTATTGACGAAGTTAGAAGGTGCAGACATGGGAGAGGCAATCATGAAACTTTTAAATGAAGAAAATATTTATCAGGCCTCCCTATCGGTTGGGGCAAGGATTATACAACCAACGCTGCTAGACCACTTAAGATAGGATAAAATTTTATAAACTAGTGAAGGTGGTGTTGGAGATGATTCGTATTGAAAGTCAAAATGCCTTAATTGGTATTGAACAGAGGGCAGGACAGCTAAATATTAGGCAAAATCATTCACCAATGAGACTTAACCAGACTTCGCCAAAGTTACAACTAGATCTAAAAGAAGCCGTTATTTATATAGACCAGCGTCAATGTTTTTCTGAGGCTGGTCTTAAAAGTAATTCAGAACTTTCAAGGTTAGCAGCTCAACGGGGAATCAGGGCAGCCCAACAGGCAACCGCCCGTATTGCAAGGGATGGTAGCGACATGACCAAAATCCATAGAGGTACAATTATTAGTATGCTTTCAAAAAGGCGTTCTAAACCTAAAATAAAACAATTCAATTTTGATATGGTTCCAAAGAGTAGGCCTAAAATTGATGTGGTGGAAGGTAAATTTTCTAGCTATCTAGAAAAAGGCAACATCAATATACACGTAGAGGATTTTTCACCTAAAATTGATTATAATCCTACAAAGGTGGATATTTATCTAAGACAGAAGAACAATATCCATATAGAATACATAGGTAATCATTTAGATTTATATGGCGGATAGAAGAATTGGAGGGTTTTAGATGATTTTGAACACAAAGAACTTTGGTGAAATACAAGTGAAGGAAGAAGAAATTATTCATTTTCCCGATGGTATACCTGGTTTTGAAGAATTAAATCAATATATCATTATTGAAAATCCAGATAAAGAAGTTCCCTTCCATTGGCTTCAGTCGGTGGAAGAAACAGATTTAGCCTTTGTTATCATTAATCCTTTTATATTCAAAAAAGATTATGATTTTAAAATTTCTCAAAATACAATTGATAAATTAGATATTAAAAAAACCGAAGATGTAACTGTCTATACTATTGTTGTTGTTCCAGAGGATCTTAGTAAGATGACGGCTAACTTAAGGGCTCCCCTTATCATTAATAGTCAAAACCGAAAAGGTAAACAAATTCTATTAGATAACGAGGAATACAAAGCTAGACATTATATTTTAGACGAAATGAAACAGGTCGGTTAGGGGGGAAGGCAATGCTGGTACTAACGAGAAAAACCGATGAGAGTATCATTTTAGGTAAGAATATAGAAGTTAAGATATTAGGAATTGAAGAAGGTAAAGTAAAGATAGGTATCGCTGCACCAAAGGATATAGAGATTTATCGTAAGGAGATCTACTTAGAGATTCAAGAAGAAAATAAGGTAGCAACTTCTTCAAAGGCCGATTTAGGAGGAATTAAAAATTTCTTCAAAAAAGAATAAAAAAAATTAAATTTCCCTATAAAGTTACATCTAAATCTACCGATATATTTAGTGTAGACAAAAAACATCAAAATCCTTAGGCCGGCGATGGGACAAGATGTTTTTCATATTAAAATTTTTCTAACCTAGACAAGGATGTCAAAGGTTAAATAAAAATTCAAGGAGGAATTTACAATGAGAATTAATAACAACATGATGGCTATGAATACCCACAGACAATTAGGTTTAGCTAATGCTGGTGGAGCAAAATCTATGGAGAAATTATCTTCAGGTTTTAGAATTAATAGAGCAGGAGATGATGCTGCTGGTCTTTCTATCTCTGAAAAAATGAGAGGACAAATTAGAGGTCTTAACCAAGCTTCTAGAAATGCTCAAGATGGTATTTCTTTAGTTCAAACTGCTGAGGGAGCATTAACTGAAACTCATGCGATGCTTCAAAGAATGAGAGAACTAGTTGTTCAAGCTGCAAATGATACAAATACTCCAGAAGATAGAGCTACTCTAAGAGATGAGTTAAATCAATTATCTGAAGAAATCACTGCAATTACAGAAAAAACTGAGTTCAACACTAAGAAATTACTTAATGGTGACTTTGCAGCAAGTACGACGAAAATCACACTACAAGTAGGTGCTAACTCAGCTCAATTTATCGAGTTTAATATTGGAGATATGTCTGCATCAGCTTTAGGTGTTACAACAGCATCTATTGGTGAAGTTGTAGCTAACTCTACTTCAACTGCAGCAGACATCAGTGCTTTACTAGATACTGTTGATAACGCTTTGAAGGCAGTTTCAGATCAAAGATCATTACTAGGAGCTACTCAAAACAGATTAGAGCATACTATTAAGAACTTAGATAATACATCTGAGAACTTACAAGCAGCTGAGTCTAGAATAAGAGACGTAGATATGGCTAAAGAAATGATGGAAATGACTCGCCAAAATATCTTACAGCAAGCATCTACTGCTATGTTAGCTCAAGCTAACCAAGCGCCACAAAATGTTCTTCAATTATTAAGATAATTGAGTTCATAAGGTAAAAAAATTGGCATAACATATTTCATCTAAACTTTTAGTAAATGAGAGGGTTGGCGGGATTATCCCCCAGCCCTTTTTGTTATTTTATACGCAAGGGATTAATATTGACTATTGACATTAATTCCTTGCCTATAAAATAAAAATACTAGCAATAAAAATGCAAGTTAAATCAAATAGATAAGGAGTTTTTTAGATGAAGTATAAAAAGAAGTTAAGTGTTTGTATGATGGTAAAAAATGAAGAAAAATATCTAGAACAATCATTGTTAAGTCTACAACCTCTATTTGATAGTATCGATGCAGAATTAATTATTGTAGATACAGGATCTGAAGATAATACAGTAGAGATTGCTAAGAAGTTTACACAACAGGTGTATTTCCATGGGTGGAATAATCATTTTGGAGACATGAGAAATAAAACTATTAATTATGCTAAAGGTGAATGGATTCTTGTTCTAGATGGAGATGAGGTTTTTCAAAATATTACTCCATTAATTAATTTTTTGAAGTCCAAAGGCAGCTCAAAATATAAAACTGGAACAATCACAATTAAGAGTATTACTAATGAGAAGGATACAGATATCCATCAATCAGTTGATATTTTACGTCTTTTTAAAAACTCAAAAGGTTTTTATTACAAAGGGTCTATTCATGAGCAACCACACTTTCAATTACCTGTATTCTTTACAAATGCCGAAGTCATTCACTATGGCTATGTTTCCACAGATAAAGAGTTAATGGAATATAAATTTAGAAGGAATGTTGAATTACTTGAAAAAGAACTGGAAGAAAATCCGAATGATATCTATAACTTATTTCAGTTGGCTCAATCCTATGGTATGTATAAAGACTTTAAAAAGTCTTTAGAATATATTTCTAAAGCCTATGAACTTGTTGAAAAATATAATATGGACCGTAAAGCTCATCTGTATGTATATAACTATTTAGCCCGTGCTTATCTTAATAATAATAAATTCTTTCAATTGGAAACGATTTGCTTAGAGGCTATTGAACTTGAAAAGGACTTTATTGATTTTTATTATTATTTAGGGGTAGCACAAAGTCGTATTAATAAGGATGAAGAGGCGCTAGAAAGTTTTCATAAATATCTTGAGTTGCTAGTAAAATATCAAAATGCTACTGAAGAAAAGTTTTTAACTTTAACGAAAGTTACTTTAGGCTTATACGAAGAGGTTTACTTCAATTTATGTATTTTATATAATAGGCTTGGTAATAAAGAAGTAGCGATAAATTTTGCTAATAAAATAACTAAAGATCATATGGAAAAAAGAAAGATTCCTATATTGGTTGAACTTTATTTAGGTTTAGAAAAGTATGAGGAACTAAAAATATTTTATAGAGAAACCTCTGATGATAACAAGGAAGTATTAAATATATTTTGGAATTCCCTTGAAAATATTATTGAAATGGATGAGTATTCAGAAAAGAAAGAAGAAGTTTTTCGTTTATTCAGCCAAGGTAGTTGTCAATATTCTTTATTAAACAAAGCAAGGTTAATTATTTTAGAAAATTGGTCTGATATTCCTCCTCAGTTGATTGAAGAAGCAAAAAGTTTAAAATATAATTCGTTGCCAATTTTCTTTGCAGATATGATATATCTTTTGTTAAAAAATAGAACAGTTAATATAGGAGAGTTATTTAGCCGTGTCAGAGAAGAGCTAATAGAAGGTTATATCCAATATCTAATTAAAAAGTACGATGATATTGTAACTGTGATGGATATCTATTTAAATAATATGGATCAAGAGCTTAGAAGCTTACAGGAAATTAAGTTTCAGAGATTGTTAAAGAAAAATATATTATTTTCAGATGATATTCAATCACCAAAGTATGAGGAGACATGGCATAGTTACTTAGTAGATGGCATTTATTATATTTCACAAGTTTATAAGGATGAAATAATTAAAAATGAAATGATATATGACGTAAAAAACGATGAGCACGCCTTTTTGCTTTATATGCTTATCGCTGATAAAAATAAGAAAAACAATACATTAGAATACGTCAAATATTTAAGGAAAGCACTAAAAATATATTACCCAATGAAAAAGGGGATAGAGATACTATTACAAGAAGTAAAAGATATTGAAAACAACAAGAATAACCAGTTAGATCAATATAAAAAGCAAGTTAAGAAAAATATAAAAGAGTTAATCAATAACGCATATTTAGAACAGGCATTGGAATTAATAAATGAATATGATTTGACTTTACCAGGGGATATAGAAGTTATCTCTATGAAAGCTGTTATTTTTATAATGCAAGGCAATTATAATGAGGCCCATAATGTATTATTGCAGGGTTTGGAAATCAAACCTAATCATTATGATCTCTTATACAACTTAAAATATGTCTATGAAATTCTTGGAGAAAGAAAAAAAGCCTTAGAAACAGAACGAAAGTTAGCTTTTTCAATGAATACCATGAGATATATTAATCCTGAAATCAGCATAGTTGAATTTTTTAGTGCTTTGAAAGAAGAAGGGATTAGGTACGTTGTATTGAGAGGGTTTGAAAATCTACCTACGATGAAGGAGGGTGAAGACTTAGATATATTAGTACATGATGAGGATATTGTAAAAATAAGTAAGTACTTCATCCCAAATAATGAAAAAGGTGCAGTACAGTGTGATATGTATACCCCTACTCCTTATTCTTGTAGTAGTTATGCAGGGTTGCCATATTATCCAAGAAAACTTGCTGACAAGATTTTAGCGAATAGGGTTATCTACAATGATATTGTTTATGTACCTTCTATGGAAGTGCATTTCTATAGCTTAATTTTCCATGTGGTATTTCATAAGGCTGAACGATCAATGATACCAGTTGATAGACAAAGTGCGTTAGGGGTTGATTTAAAGAATAATAAGTATTATAAAACTCTTTCTGCATTAGCGAAAGACTTAAATATAAAGGTTAATATTAACTTACAAGACTTAAAGATATTGCTAGACCAGAAGGATTGGAAGGCAGGCGTGGACCTAACTAGAAAGTTTAGTCTAGTTAATCGAAGTCCTTGGCTTCGTAAATTATATCAACCCAAAGGAATTGAAGAAATCAAAGATGGAGAATTGAACGTATTTTTCATTAGAGAGTGGGTTTACAAAAGAGGGATGAAGGATTATATAGTAAAATGGCTAGATGAATTTGGGTACGATATTATTCTTGTAAAAGAATTAGATGAACATCAACAAGAAGTAGGCACTCGTGATATAAGGGGCGGTAATTGGGATGAAGGAGTCATCTATCAAACGGGAGGAAAGCCTTGTGTTATGGTAGTCGTATACGACCACAATCCACAAAAACGCAGCGAAGATAAGAAATTACAATATCCCTTTGTTACTAATGGTAATGTGTTTAGAAAAGATGCTCTTAGAGCAGAAGTAAACAGAAATTTTAACAGCACCAACATTACTAATCCCGTTCACTCTGCAGATGATGAGATAGAAGCTTGGGAGTATATTGAGATTTTAGACAAGTCTTTAGTTCCAATAGTAAAAGAGAAAATCAAAACAAAAGTTGATAAATACAAGACAAAAGAGAAAATAATAGGCTCTCTTGGGGGCTTTAGACATAGAGCTAAAGCTGAAATCATTGAATATAAAGGAAAATGGGCTGTAAAAAAGACATTTAGAGAAGGTAAAGAACGTTTTTTAGAAAGAGAAAAGTTTGCTTATGGAATATTAAGTAAAGAAAATAGTTTGATTCCCCATTTAATAGAAGCAGGTGATAACTATATTATAACACCCTATTATAAAGATCTTCTTAGAGATAATGAGGCAGTTCGAAGTAAAGTGCTGAAAGAACATATTAAAGAAATAGGGTCATTTCTAAAGTATTTATATGATAGAGGATATGCTCATTTAGACTTCCACCCTGGTAATTTTATTTTTACAGAAGAGGAAGGCTTAAAGGCCATTGATTTTGAATATCTGTATCGATATGATAAAAAACCAAAAGATTTTTTAAAGAGTTATGATATAGTTGGAAAACCTTCTAAGTTTAATTCGGATTTTCCTAATTATGTTGGAGAAGGTCTGTTAAAAGCCTATGATAATCTTTGGAAGAATACAACCGGTTATAGTCTTTTAGAGATTGCCAAGCTAGCTCTTAAATAAGAATACATCTAGTTATAAACTATTAGCTAATATTATTTATAGAGGAGTTGAATAACATTAAAGATATCATCCCAGTAATTAACCACATTTTACCTTTACTAAGCACTATTGATGAAGCTATCCTTCATGTACAAAATCAGTTAGTAGAATTAAGGTATGAAGAATCCTTGACAATGTTATATGATGTATTAGAGGGGATAGCTAGTATAGAGACTGCGCTACATCTTATGGAAGAAAAATTCCAAATGAGCAGAATTAATGAAGAACTTGAATGTCTCAAAAATGGTTTGAGAAAGGTATTAAATAGTTATGAAAATAAGGAGCAAGCTAAATTAGAAAACTTAGTCGTAAAAGATGTATATCCCACTTTTAGTAGTTGGAAGGAAGAAATTGAAAGGTTGCTAAAGCCTTATGTTACCTCATAGGCTATTTCAATAATAAAAGTATAGATCGATAGACAAATTATATGGTTTGAAAGCAATTTAAGGGCTGTCTCAAAAATGATTCTTACAATCATTATAGGACAGCACCTTTTTGCATTCTAGAATTATGATAATTTAAAACTCTTATTTTGCTTTTTTAAGTAATTAAGAAAAACTCTTACATTTTTATTTTTTTTACCTTTTACAGCAGGAAAAAGCCAAAAATGGTAGAATTAAAACGTGATAGTTAATTTTTTGTATATATTTGTAAAATATAGGGGAAATAGAAATATTGATCCATTTTGGGGGAGAGTTTAGTTTATGGAGCACGTACTTAAGCATCAAATTGAAGAAATGGAAAGAACATTAAACTGCATACCAAGTGTGCTATACACAAAAATTGAAGCGATAGAACTTCAAGATGCTGATGGATCTTTTGATATAGAAGAAATAAATGTCGTATCAACTACGGAAAGAAATCCTAAGCAAATTTCTAGAGATGTCCAAGCAATTTTTAATGCGAAGTTTAAATTAGATATAGATCATAAAAAAATCAGTATAGCTCAAATTTTTTATCAAGAGTCAAATTCAATAAAGCATAGGGATAGAAGACTCAACATACAAGGAATTGATTATTCTATAACAGGAAATCAAATTAGAACTGAAGTGAAATTGAAATGGGATGATCACCTATTTACAGCAACCGATATAGGTCCTAATACACCAACAAATACCTATAGAGTTATTGCCAATGCTACTTTAGGGGCAATACATCAATTTATTGACCAAGATCACTTTTTTGCTGTTGAAGATATTCAAAAAATAAATATAGGGAAAAAAGAAGTTATCGTTGTTTGTATTAGTGTAGTTGCCTCAGAATATGAAGAGGTCCATATTGGTAATGCAATTGTTAAAGGTGACCTTAGGGAATCTATCGTAAGAGCTACTTTAGATGCTCTAAACCGTAGGCTTGCAAAAATTTGTTAATAATTTAGATCGACTAAAATAACCAGCCTTACCTAGCGTAGCGTATATGCCTATTGTACTAGCGTAGCAATAGAGAATATGCAAGGGGGCTAAATAAAATGACATTTTTAACAATGATATTAGATCTTTTTACAAGAACTATTGCATCTATTTCTTGGTGGTAGCAAGTATTTAGTCGATCTAAGTTATATATATATGGAGGGAATAATAGTGAAAGATTTACCTTCTCGTCTGAAAAAATATATATTAGGAATAATTACTGTTTCGCTATCTGTTGTGATCTACATGGTAATTTCATATGATGTACCTGATTTGAGTACGCTTTTATTATTCATTATACTGTCTATTACAATAGAATCGTTAGTTGTTGTTATACCAGGAGGTGGTGCAGTAACAGTTGGTTATGCAGTATGGTTAGCCTCTATGATTATTACAGGACCGTTAGGGGCAGCAATATGCTCATCTTTAGGTGTTATGTTAAGGTATGGTAGCAGTAGCAAGGAACCAACACGGCATATATTTAATACACCCTTCTATAAAACACTATTTAATGGGGCTCAAAGCTTTATTTCTATAGGGGTACCTGCTAGTATTTATTATAGTTTTGGTATGAAAATTAAAGACCCACTGTTTTATACAAACATTCTCCCATTAGTATTAACCATATGTATCTATTTATTATTGAATACTTTTATTATGACTAAACTCCTTTCAATGTTAAATAATCAATCATTTAAATATATGTTTATAAAAAACATGAAATGGCTACTACCAAACTGTTTTGTAATTGCATCTTTAGGAATATTTCTAAGCCTTCTATATTTAAATTATGGGGCTGCTATAATGTTGCTTTTCTTTGGTCCACTTTTACTAGCTCGTCATTCATTTAAGCTTTACTTAGAGATGAAACAAGTCTATTTTGAAACCGTATATGCCCTTACGAAAACTGTGGAAGCAAAGGATCCCTACACAGATGGGCATTCTAAAAGAGTAGCAGAATATGCTGAAAAAATAGCAAAAAAAATGGGTATAAATGAAATGAAAATTGATACTTTGAAAACAGCAGCTTTATTACACGATATAGGAAAGATCGGTATAAGCGATAATATATTAAATAAGCCTGATAAACTAACTTCAGAAGAATTTGATGTCATAAAACAACACCCTTCAATAGGAGTTGAAATCCTTAGTACGGTTGATTTTTTAAAGGAAGTTAAAGAGATTATCCTACAGCATCATGAAAAATATGATGGAAGTGGTTACCCCCATGGGTTAAGGGCGGATGAAATTTCTATCGAAGCATATATACTGGCTGTGGCCGATGCCTTTGATGCCATGACCAGTGACAGGTCCTATAGAAAAGGGATGACAAGAGAAAAGGCAATGAAAATCCTTCATGAAGATTCAGCTACTCATTTTCATCCTCAAGTAGTTAAATGTTTTATGGAAATATTACAGGAAGATATGAGTGTATTACAAAATGTGACAGAACAGCCCCTACCTCATCTTACCTCCTCCTAAAGCATAAATATTGATAATGGCCAGTAAATTGAAGTTTATAATTTTTGCTGGTTTCTTTTTTTAGACAGAATTCTCAGTGTAAATCCGATCAGATAGTCTACTAATGTCGAAATAGATAAAAAAATGTAGGTCTAAAGTCCTATTTTTTTTACAAATTAGGAAGGGAATAACTATTTAGTAGAGAATATATATATGGTAAATTTTATGTAAAAATAACCGTATTGTAGATGCATGAATAGACAGCGTGCTATGACTAAATTTTCGGAGGTAGGATCTATTTGAATAAAAAATATATTAAAGTCATGATCAGTGTATTAATTGTAATTTATTCAATTACTAAAGTTAAGTCTATTATTTTATTACTGCAAAATAGTATTGTTTTTTTGAATATTGTACTTTTGGTGTTATGCGGTCTAATGGTAACTGTTGTTTTATTATGGAAAAGTAGATACGAGTATAGAAAAATAGCCTATAAGGATACATTGACAGGAGTATATTCGAGGGCTTTTCTTGACTGGTGGTTATCTAATTACAAGTTAGATCCAAAGCTGGGGTTATCAACCGTAGTGATAATGGATATAGATAATTTTAAGGATATTAATGATACCCATGGGCATCTTGTAGGAGATCAGGTATTAATTAAAATTGCCGAAGTATTAAGGGATTCAATTAGAAAAAATGATTTTATCATTAGATATGGTGGAGATGAATTTTTATTAATATTGGCAGGGTGTAATGAAGCTACATCTTTAAACATTGTTAATCGGGCAATTGATACCTTTAAAGATGACCATGAGTTTGAGTTTGATATCGAGGTTTCCTATGGTATTGCTCAGATAACTAATAAGGAAAATTTTATTGATGTACTAAATTCAGCCGACGAAAAAATGTATAGTCATAAAAACCATAAAACTAAAACTTCTGTGCCATTACAATGGAATATATAAATGAGCTGCCCGTAACTAATCGTTACGGTCTTTTATTGTACATTATATTTACTATATGTGATTATGGTTGTGATTATTATCGGTATAATTGTTAAATAAATTCTGCACCACCCCTCTGTTGAAGTATAAAGAGTAATAAAAATTCAAATACATCAATATTTATAGGTAATTTTTAAAATATATAAAATATTTAAAAATAATTTTTTAGATAACAGGTAATAGCATTTTTTTGTCGAATAAATAAAAAGCATTAGATTCATTGTAAAAATCTACAGAAATATTCCTACTGCAACAGGATTCTACAAAGGAATGATAAGGAGGGAGTGAATGGACATTTTAAGTGAGACCCATAAAAAAAATAAGTTTATGCTAGTGTTAATGACAATAAGCGTAGTGTTAGGTATTATCGATAATATTTTAACCTCTAAGGGGTTAGAAGCACTTTTATTAATTGTAATTGTTGGTGGAGGATTTTTGGCGACAGTTACCTATTTAGTGGTGAAGAAAAAAGCGATAGAGTATGTGCCTTATGTATCGGTGGTGGGGATACAAGCCTTTATTTTAATGCTTTTAGTATTTACACCTGGTATATTTTCTTATTTAGTTATCTATATGTCGTTATTTTTAGTTTCCCTATATCAAAGATATAAACCTGTAATTTTATCAGGAATTTTAAGCATTTTGATATCAACCTATGCCCTAATGACTGCCAATGAGTACATCTTTCCTAACTATAATACAGCTCAAAGTATTTTTACATTTAACTTGTTTATTGGATTATTTACACTACTGATTGTTTTACAATGTAATCATAGTCAGAGGTTGAGGGATGAAATAGAAAAAAATAATCTACGTTTAGTGGAATCAAAAGAGAAGAATGAATCTATTGTACATCAAGTGAAGGATTCTATCGAAGTACTAGTTCCATTTAGTGAAAACTTGAAGGTCAATATTGACTCCACCATGGAAATAGCCAGTACACTAGAAATTTCTTATGATCAAATAAGTGATAGCATAGAAAAAGAATCCACCAGTCTTGGAGAAATTAATCAATCGATGCATGTAAATAAGGATCAATTAGGTGATCTTTTAAATGCCTCAAATATTATGAAGAATCTCTCCCAAAACACTTTAAATATCTCTTTAAATGGAAATGAGAAAATGAAGATTCTTAATGAAAAAATGAATGATGTTGAACTGCAAATAAATAATTCAGTACAATTAACTACTGGTCTATTAGAACGGGTAAAGAAGATTGAAGAAATTTTAACTACAGTTAATAATATTGCTGAGCAAACAAATCTTTTGGCCTTAAATGCTTCAATAGAAAGTGCAAGGGCTGGTGAAGCAGGAAAAGGTTTTGCAGTTGTAGCAGATGAAATAAGGAAACTAGCAGAACACTCAAAGGAATCAAATAAAACAATTAGTAACATACTGCAAGAAATTCAAGAAGAGACAAGCAATGTAGCAAATAGAATCAATTCTTGCCATAGGTCTGTAGCTAACAGTAAAGCAGAAACAGATAGTGTTAAAGAAATTATAAAGCATATAGAAGATAATACAAAAGATGTTGTTCAACAATCTAACGGATTAGATGGTATGATTGGTAGACTATCAGAATCTTTTATGCTTATTGGGAATCAGATAGAATCAATTCTTGGAATAACCCAAGAAAACCTTGCATCAGTTGAAGAGGTGGTTACAGGCTCCCATCAACAAACTAATAACGTCAATGAAATTTTAGATGGTTATAATAAGTTAAATCATTTAATTAATGAGTTAGATAGTATTTCAAGAGAATAGTATAGTTTTAATGATTAAGGTCCCAACTGAAGACCACCAGTTGGGCCTTTTATAATTTTCAATACAAATATAAAAAATATGGTATAATTTGTAGTATAATGAAGAAAAACTAATGGGAGTTGATTATGGTGACCAAAACTTTAGAAAATTGTATTGTGTGTGGTAAGCTATTCAGAAGTAATGAAGGAGTCATTTGTCAATCCTGTTTAGAAGATAAAGAGAGCCCCTATCAAAAAGTTAAAGATTACCTATTCTTTCATAGAGGTGCTAGTGTCTTTGAAGTTTCTGAGGCTACAGGGGTAGAGGTTAAATTAATATTAAAATACTTAAAAGAGGGTAGGATCACAGTACTCTAAATAATTTTATTAAGGGCTTTAGGAGGACGACCTATGAAAATCATCATTTCACCAAGTAAAACTCAAAACTTTTCAAACTCTTTTAATAATAAAGAAGCTAACAAACCAACCTTCATTAATGAAAGTCATAGATTAATAGAGGAAATACTAAAGTTTACTATAGAGGATCTAGGAAGGATCATGAGTTTGAAAGAACCTCTCCTTACATTAACCTATGAAAGCTACAGACACTTTCATAAAGCAAAAGAAAATCATTGTATAGCCAGTTACACTGGTATGGTGTTTAAAGAAATTCAGCTGGATGATTACGATGAAGAAGAAGTTGAGTTCATGAAAAATCATTTAAGAATACTATCGGCTTTGTATGGGCTTTTAAAGCCATTAGATGGAATTAAACCCTATAGGTTAGATATGAAAATGAAGGTTATAGAAGGAGGTTTATATCAGTTTTGGCAAGATAAAATTACTGAAGAATTAAAAAAGGAGGACTTAATTATAAATTTAGCCTCCGGTGAATTTAGTAAGATGGTAAAGCTACCTATGGTCACCATCGATTTTAAAGAAAAACAATCTAATAATACCTATAAAGTAGTTGCAAGTTATGCTAAAAAAGCTAGAGGTAAAATGGTGAATTACTTAATTAAAAATAAAATTACATCCATAGAAAATCTAATAGGTTATCAATTGGATGGATATCAATACAATCCCAAGTTATCTAAATCTGACCTAATCATTTTTAGTAGGTAAAGGTAGGTAAAGGTTACAAAGTATCATAATGTTGATTTATTTAAAAAGTTGTAGATACTCGCCATAGCCTTCTTCTATTAAGTCGTTAATGGGAATAAACCTTAAGGAAGCGCCATTAATACAATATCTCACACCACCTTTATCAGGGGGACCATCATTAAAAACATGCCCAAGGTGAGAGTCACCGTGCTTACTTTTTACTTCTGTTCTAATCATCCCATGGCTCAAATCTCTTCGATTAACAAGGTTTTCTTTTTCAAGAGGTTTAGTGAAACTAGGCCAGCCACATCCGGCATCATATTTATCTAAAGAGCTAAATAAGGGTTCGCCAGTAACTATATCAACATAAATACCTGCTTCATTATTAAGGTTATATTCGCTAGAGTAGGGTTTTTCAGTTGCACACTCTTGGGTAACCTTGTATTGAAGAGGTGTTAGTTTCTTAGCTATTTCTTCTTTTGTAGGTTTGATGTAATGTTGTTTTTCTGATCTTTCTTCCCTTTTCATAAAAAACCTCCTTATCGTTATTCCTATATAATTTAACCACATAAAAATTAAAATATGATTTGTCATGTAAATAAAGCTACTTACTGTTGATACCCATTTATGTATTGCAAGATCAGTTCATCATAAGCCTTCATTAACTTTAGAATAATAGGGTTATTGGCAGAACCATATTTACTTTCATCTATTTGAGAGATGGGTAAAACCTTAGGTGAAGTTCCTGTTAAAAAGATACCATCAGCTCCTTTTAAAAGTTCTGTCGAGATTTTTTTCTCATTAACAATAATTTCAAGATTTTTACATAAGTTAATTACTCTTGAACGGGTGATACCAATAAGTACATCAGATGCAGATGCAGTATAAAGACTGTTTTCTTTTACAATAAAAATATTCGAACGACTTCCTTCAGTTATTTCATTGTTTTCGTTAACTAAAATTGCTTCGTAGGCTTCATGTTTAGAAATGGTAGTGTTAATTCTATCTCGTTGTGATTGAACAATGGTCTTAATATTAGGGTTATGTCTTACATCTGAATATAAAATTGATTTAACACCTTCTTGGTATTGAGAGACCGTGGGATAGCTGCTAGAAATAAAAAATAGATAAAGGTTAGGTAAATCGGAGGTTAAGTTATTAATAATAATTTTGATGTTTTGATCAGGGGTATTATTTAATTCAATCAATTGTTGGACTTGTGTTTTCAGTAGATGGACATCAGCTCTATATGTTTCGCCTGATAATTTTATTGAAGTATTTAACCTTTCTAAGTGCTCTTCTAAAAATAATGGTACACCATTCATCACTCTGATAACTTCATATATAGAAGAACCATTGGTAGCCTCTAATTGAAAGTCAGAGGTTTTAAGTATTTTACCATCTTTAAGAAAATAATTTAGCTTTGCATCATTATTTAAAGTTCTATTACCCATTGTTTATACCTCCATTAAGTTATTGTGCCTCTATCTATTATTGTATCACTAATTAGAATTCCATATAAATAGCATTAAACTTTTTTTATTTTTTACCGATATAATTAGTAGAGGAAAATTGAATATACAGGAGGGAGCCTGAATGAAAATTGATGGTATACAAGGGGGAAATAATTATCCGATTCAAACCAGTGGTATAGGGCAAGGAAGCCAAAAACAACCAATGGTTACAGGTCAAGGACAAGAAAAGCAAGCTAATGAGAGGCAGTTCTCAGAAGAAAAGGTGATCAAGGCTGTAGAGAAGGCCAATAAGAGCTTTGAACCCTTTGATAGAAGGTTTGAAATTTCTATCCATGAAAAAACAAAAAATATTATGGTAAAAGTAATTGATTCAGCTAGAGATGAAGTAATTAGGGAAATTCCATCAGAAAAATTATTAGATATGGTTGCCCATATGTTAGAGGTAGCGGGTATTTTAGTGGATCAAAGGGTATAAAGATTTGTTACATATTTGTTTAATTTTATTGATATTTAACTAAGAAATAATGGGGTGATGTAATGAGAATAGGTGGACTTGCATCAGGTATGGATACTGAGCAAATGGTCAGAGACTTGATGAGAGCAGAACGTATGAGAATGAATAAGTTTTTAAGGCAAGAGCAAACCTTGAAATGGCGTCAAGAAAGCTATAATGACGTAAACCGAGTTATGGCGAATTTTATCTTAAATACTAGAAAGGATTTTGGCATAACTCAAATTTCGCCAAATGGTACATTAAGGCAGAATGCCACTAACAATTTAAATTGGATTAAGGCAGCTAACTCTAGTAATGAAGCCATTGTGTCGGCTACAGCTAGAGGAGATGCCATGAACGGGAATCATACGGTTGAAGTTAAACAACTGGCCAACAATGCTGCTTTTACAAGTGATAATTTAATTACCAGCGGTATTCTTAAGGCGGATTCAACTTTCAATGAAGAGTTTACTATAACTATACAGAATAAGAACGGTACAAGTAAAGAGATAACAGCCCTCGAAGGAGAATCTATTTCAACTTTTGTAAATCGAATAAATAATTCTGTTATTGATGGTACTGAAAAAAGTATGGGTCTACGAGCTGCATTTGATATTAATTTAGGTCAATTAATGATTAGAAATCGAGATACTGGAGAGGATACGATAGTTGTTAATGGACTGAATGGTTCAACTGTAGAGGGGACAAATGCAGAGATTGAATTTAATGGAACAACTTTAGTTAGACCGACTAATAACTTTACTGTGTTTGGTATCGAATTAAATTTAAGATCTGCTGAGGTAGATACACTTGTCAATATCCATGTAGATACCAATGTTGATGGTATATTTAATCAAATAAAATCCTTTGTTGACAGCTATAATAGTATGCTTGATACACTGAATGGGAAAGTTAATGAGAACCAATATAGAAGCTTCCAGCCTTTAACTCAAGAAGAAAAGGATACTATGTCCGATAAAGATATTGAGTTATGGGAGGAAAGAGCCAAAAGTGGGCTATTGAGAAATGATGAAGTCCTTATACGAACTGTACAAAATCTTAGAGGGGACTTATATAAAACAGTAGATGCTTCTGGTGTATATAAACATATAACCGAAATAGGAATTACAACTGGAAATTATAGAGATGGTGGTAAACTAGTTATTAATGAAGATAAATTAAGAGAAGCCATAAGCAATGACCCAGAAGGGGTAATGGATCTCTTCTTTAAAGCCCCTGCTTCAGATAAGACTGGGCAGGATAGAGTTAATGATTCTGGTTTAGTTCAAAGGTTATACGATGGTTTAGTAACGGGAATGAAGGACGTTGTAAGACGTTCAGGTACAGGGGATGATGCATCTCTTTTAAGAAGTGTTCAAAGCAATATTTTAATTGATTTTGTTACTTCCCATAGCTCCATCAGCGTACTAGATAAAGACTTAATGAATCTTAATACTCGTATCGTAAGAGAAGAGCGTATATTAACTCAAAGGGAAGATAGATACTGGCGACAGTTTTCAGCAATGGAAAAGGCATTAGGCCAAATGCAACAGCAAAGCAACTGGTTATATGCACAAATGTTTGGTGGTTAGGTAAAACTGAGGAGGAAATAGTTATGGCAATGCAAAATCCCTATAGTCAATATAAAGAAAACAGCATAAAAACAGCAAGTCCTCAAGAATTAACGTTAATGCTCTATAATGGAGCTTTAAAGTTTATTAATCAAGGAAAGTTATTTATCGAACAGAAGAATTTTGCTAGTGCCAATGAGGCTCTAAAACGTGCGCAAGATGTTATTACAGAATTAAATATCACTCTAGACATGAACTATGAAATTTCCCAAAATTTAAGAGGGCTATACACCTACTTATTAGATCAAGTGATTGAAGCTAATATTACAAAAAATATAGCTCCTTTAGATGAGGCGGCAAGTATGGTAACGGAGCTTAGGGACACGTGGAAAGAAGCCATGAAGTTGGCTAAATTGGGGAAATAGATATGGAAGTAAAAGTAGAAGAACTTGTAGATTATTTAATTAGGGTTAGTGAAGGGAAGCTACAACTAGTAAAAAAATTGCTGGATCTAACGATACAACAAAGGGACGCCCTTAAGGCAGTTGAGGACGATGATATTGATATATTAAATAATCTTATACAAGGGAAACAAGAAACCATGAACAAGATTGATATTTTAGATCAGGAGTTTCTTGGAAAGTTTATAAAAGTAAAAGAAATACTTGGAATTGAAAACTTCGCCGATCTTAAAGAGGAACCCATAGCAGGAGTAAAGATCTTAAAGGAAAAAATTCAAGAAATCATGGTGGTAACTGAGGAAATCAGTAGTGTTGATAAAGAAAACACCATGAAGGCTCAGGAAAACTTAGATGAAATAAAGAAACAGTTGAAGTTGGTTAAAATAGGTAAGAAGACTAACCACGGTTACGGTAAAAAATTTACTGAAAATACATCTATACTCATTGATAAGAAAAAGTAAATGAGGTATAATATAATGTATGCATGAAGGTCTGTGGTTGTAAGTCCATGCCAGTCGCAGGCAAAAGGACCCACGTAAGATAACAAAAAATGTGTTATTGATCATGGTGCGGCTTAGATGTAAGACCTGCCGGTAAAACCGAGAGAGGTAGTAGTGAAGGCAACCCCGAGCCAACCCTCCAGCAGGCGAGTGTGGGGGCAAAAACCAGGTCAGCTTCATGGAACTTAAATAGTCTTTGATATCATATCAAAGACTATTTTTTCTTTTTAAAAAATTAATTGAAAATTTCAAAATGAAAGTTTACAATCTAATTTAAATATTATATAATGAAACCCATAGTGAAGATTAAAAATTCAGATATTTTTTTAGTGCAATTTGTTAACGTGTGCAATGCAGAACACTAGCATTTGGTTGTGAGAATATCAAAGCTGAAGAGTGTTAAAAAGCGAGTGTAAACGAGTGTAGAAAACTTCTTAATCAGCTGTATTTTTCATCATTAAATGTTAACGTTTGCAGGATATTTTTTTTCGTAAAAATGTTAACGTTTGCATAGTGGAGGTGAGTTGAAGCAGTAGAGATGTAGCTAGGCAAAGGATCCTCAGTGGGGATAGGGGGTCTTGAGAAATTCAATGATTAAAAGAATTTTATGGGGAGGTCTAAAGAATGAAACTAAGGCGTTTTTTAGCAATGATGTTAACATTAACTTTATTACTGACTACCATCAACATATCTGGGTTTGCAGCCGTTGATGAAGCTTTTCAAGGAATGATTAATCTTAAAGAAGATAGTAACTGGCAGGGAAGTGTTTTTGGAGATGTTGGTGGACAAGATAAAATCGTTAAAGAAAACTTCGAGATTACTGAAAATCAAGATGATACGGTAATGATTAAAACAGCTAATAATAGAGGGAAATTAGCAGGTGAGTCTGAAGGGATTGCTTATTATTTTAGAGAAGCCCCCACTGATGTAAACTTCACCATTAGTGCAACTGTTCATGTAGATACTTGGACAGCTAACAATCAAGTAAGTTTTGGAATTATGCTAAGGGATGAGGTCTTAATTAACGAGCATACAGGTAACGTTAATTTTGGCTCCTATGTTGCAGTAGGTGCTGTTGGCCAAGAGATGCGTGCTTTTTATAAAGATAATACGACAGGTAGTGGAATAAAAGTTGATTATGACCCATTTGCTAATGTTGTGCAACCAACCGTGGGAAGAACTTATGACCTAAGTATTCAAAAAATGGGAGACCTATTAATATTGTCAGTCGATGGTGAAACAGAAATTATTAATACAACTACATATCAAGGAGAAAACAACTACGTCGGCTTGTTTGCTTCTAGAAACACGACGGTAACCTTCAGTAATATAGAATTAAACATAGAAGGTCAAATCGAATTAGGAGATTGGAAGGATAGTTTCTTTGGAGACAATGGTGGAGATGCAGTTATATTAGACCCGAATAACTACGGGTTTACACAAAATCCTGATGGCTCTATGACAATAAAAGTTGCTAACAATAGAGGTAAGATAGCAGGAGAAACAGAAGGGATCGCTTATTACTTTAAAGAAATACCTGCGGATGTAAATTTTGAAATCAAGACTAGAGCTAAAGTAGATGCCTGGACAGGCAATAATCAAGTGGCTTTTGGTTTGATGTTGAGAAGTAACGTTTTAGATTACCAAAACTTGGGTAGCTTTACTGGAGATTATGTAGCAGTGGGTGCGCTAGACCAAGTGATGAAGGGCTTTTATAAATATGCTGGATCTGGTATTCAAAAAGCAGATCATTTATTTAGTGATGCAATAAACCCTGCAGCAGGTCAAGAATATGATTTGAGCCTTCAGAAATCTGGTGACTTATATGTATTAAAGGTGGGTGATGAAACACAAATTCTTCAAGACTATACGGGAGAAATAAACTATGCAGGACTGTTTGTTTCTAGAAATGCTACAGTGACCTTCAGTGATTTTGAAATAATTGTAGATAATAGAAAAATTGAAGAATTAAATGTTGACTATAGTGGAATGAAGACCGATTATTTAGTGGGCGAAAGTCTAGATTTATCTGGTCTATTAATCACTGCATTATATGATGACGGTAGTGAAGCGTTAATTGATCCATCGGATGTTATCGTAACTGGCTTTAATAGTAGTGAAGTAGGCAGTAATAGAATTACAATTAATTATAGTGGGGTAACAGTTACAATTGATCTGCAAATTGTACCATTGACTGTTTCTGAGTTAAGTATTAAATATCTACCAGCCAAAACTGATTATTATAAGCTAGATGTCTTTAATCCATTAGGAATGGTTGTTTTAGCTAACTATAATAATGGTTATACAATAGAAGAAATATCTAGTGATGATTACACAATATTAATTAATAATCAGCCATCAACATTAGAAAACCCATATGTATTCACTACAGAGGGAGAGATGACAGTAGTAATTGAAGCTGCCAATGGAGTAACTACAGATTTTAAAGTTAATGTTAAGGCAGCAAATTTAGAGAGTCTTGAGATCAGACAAAACCCAGAAGTAATGCAATACTTCATAGGTGACGAGTTAGATTTAGATGGTATCGTTGTCTATGCTAAATATGATGATGGTTCTGAAGTTAGATTAACTAGAGACGAGTTTGAAGTAACAGGCTTTGACTCTACTATAGCTTCAGACATAGAACTAACAATCACCCATAAAGGGATAGAGATTAAGCTTACTGTGAATGTAAAGGTTAAAGATTCTCAAGGGATTGAAGTTACTAACTATCCAAAAACAACCTATTTTATAGGGGATTCTTTTGATAACAGCGGGTTAGTTGTTTCAGAGGTATTTGATAATGGTGATCGTACACCAGTAAGTGGATACCAGATGGATACTAGTCACTTCGATAGTAGCCAACCAGGAGTATACGAGATTTTAATCACTTATGGAGATGATACAACTACGTTAAGGGTTACAGTAAGGGAAAAGGTTGAATATCAATGGAACAAAGTGATATTTGGACAGTCAATTAGTTCTTCAAGAAACTTTATTAATGAAAGAAACGACCATATAGAAATTATTGCCTTAGAAGGTGGTGGGAAAGTTACTGGAGACCACGACGGTATTTCCTTCTATTATATTGAATTAGATGCGGAAGAAGATAATTTTACCCTATCAGCAGACATTAAGGTGGTTGACTATGCTAAACCTAACCACGATGGACAAGAGTCTTTTGGGATTATGGCAAGAGACGCAATAGATGGTCATTTAAAATCTGATGTTTTCTCAAGCAATATAGCTGCTATTGGGGGTTATAGTGGTGGAACTAGAAACCCTAACGGTACGCAACTATTTGCAAGAACCGGGGTACTGGGGTCAGATGGTGAAGGTGGTAAGGGTATTAAAGCCGTAATGCTTCAAGAAGGTAGACCTACAGCTTCTATTACATACCCTGTTCAAAATTACAGATTAACGCTATCAAAAACCAATAGTGGTTTTACAGGTAAGATTAATGATGGGGCTGAAGCTATCATTTTTGAACCTGAAATATTAAAGGTTCAAGATGGAAAGATGTATGTTGGTTTCTATTCGGCAAGATTAGCTACAATAGAAGTTTATAATATTGAGCTAGATGTTACTGCTGCGGCTACCGATGCGCAAAAGGTAGAACCTCCAAAAGAGCCGGTTGTACCAGGTGTAAGATTTGAGTCTCTTGGTAGATACTCGTTAGAGAACTATAATGTGATGATAGACGCAAATGTTGATGGGACAGTTTCGGTTAGACAAGGAAGCACGACAATTGTTTCAAATGTAGCAGTTAATGGTGGAGAAATTCTTTCAATACCAACAACTATTACTAAAAATAGTACAACTAATTTTAGCTTGACCTTTATACCCGATGATACACAGTTATTAACCTCATATGATGTTATCGTTAGAAACTTTACAGTTGATATGAGAACTTATCAAGAGGGTGGAGATATTTATGTGTCGCCAACAGGAACACCAAGTGGCGATGGATCGAGACAAAACCCACTAGATCTTGATACAGCAATCGATTTTGTAATGCCTGGGCAAAGGATTGTTGTATTAGATGGTCATTACTTAAGAAATAAACCATTAGAAATAAAGAAATATAACGATGGTACTGCCGATGCAAGGAAATACTTAGTTGCAGAAGAAGGAACAAGACCAGTTATTGACTTTGATCAAAGGTCAGAGGGAGTAATTCATAGTGGCCACTATTGGCATGTTAAGGGGTTGGACTTTGCTAGGTCTGCAGGAAACACTAAAGGTTATACCGTGGGAGGTAGTTATAACATTATTGAGCTGGTTACCCTTTACGAGCATGGTGATACAGGCTTGCAAATAAGCCGTACAGATACTACAGAAAATGACCCAGCAAAATGGCCTTCTTATAACCTTATATTAAATAGTACATCCTTTAATAATAGTGATCCGTCACAAAACAATGCCGATGGTTTTGCTGCTAAACTTACCTCAGGTGAAGGAAATATATTTGATGGATGTATCGCCTATAATAATATTGATGATGGTTGGGACTTGTATGCTAAGGTAGGGACAGGGGCAATTGGAGCCGTTACCATTAGAAACAGTATCGCCTATAATAACGGATTTTTAAAAGGGCAAGCACCAGGGGCAGGAGACGGTAATGGATTTAAGCTAGGTGGAGAGGGGATTCATGTACCCCATGTAATTGAAAATAGTGTAGCTTTTGGAAACGTTGCTGATGGATTCTCGAGTAATAGTAACCCTGCAGTAATCGTTAGGGGTGAAAATATTGCACTAAATAATACAACTAACTTAAATTTATACACTTATTCCAACATAACACCAGATTTTCAGTTAGATGGATTTGTTTCATTCCACTACAATAACCCAAGGGCAGTTAGGGATAGATTACCTGCTAGTCAAGAAGCTCAATTAAGATCAGATTCTAACTTCTTATTTGATGGATCTAAATCTGTCAATGCATCAGGTAGTGAATTAACCACAAGTCATTTTAGTAATCTTGTGATGCCAGAAGAGATTAATCGATTAGCTGACGGAAGCATCGATTGGAGTTTCTTAGTTTATGACCCTACTGGTTCTCAAACACCAATTTTACCTGAAGAGCCTAGTAACCCTACAGATCCAATTGAAATGCCAGAAGGTGCAATTACAGATGGAACAGTAAGACCTGATGCTAAAATGACTAGAGAAGAGGTCTTAACATTAATCTTTAAGTTAGTTATAAAGGAAGATGAAGGAACTAAAAACACTAATACTATCTTTACTGATGTTGACCCTAATTCATGGTCAGCCGAAGCAATTCTTTATTTCCTAGATCACGGATTAGTAAATGGATATCAAGATGGTAGTTTCAGACCTAAAGATCAAATTACTAGAGCCGAATTTATTACAATTTTGGCTAACTTTATTCCAGTTGATGCTCCTGCTGTTTCTAGTCGAGTTTTACAGGATACTAATGATAGCTGGGCAAAGGAATCAATTGAAAGGGCAGTAGCAGCGGGATGGATACAAGGATACCCAGATGGTACCTTTAGACCAAATGAAGCAATTAGCCGTGCCGAAGTAATTGTAATCATGAACAGAGTTTTAGGTAGAGTACCAAGCCAAAGTGAGTTGCAAGATGCAGGTTTCTCAGATTTACCAGAAACCCACTGGGCATATGAAGACATATTAGAAGCAACTAGATAAAAAAAGACTATTGGCGGCATAAATATGGTGTTGAACTGGAACTGATGCCGCCTTTAATCTATATTCCTTTGTTATTGAAAAGTAGATAAATGTGTATAATTGCATACAAAAAAATATTGGAGCCAACACTCCAATATTTTTTTACTTAATTTATACTTTTTACTTTATTTATTTTTTTAATTACTTTATATTTTTTTTAGAACTTTTATAAGTCGTTACTATCTCCTTTTCTTGTTCTTTTTCTTTTTCTTGTTTTTTAACTTCTTCATTAGCTTTTTTAACTAAAAATGCAGAACCTATGCAGAAACCAATAAAAACCAGTAAAACAGCTATCACATCTAATTGTAGTTCCATTGATTAACCCTCCTAATATTATACGATTAGCTACATTTAAACCGAATATTTAATATTGAGGGAAATCTTATACTTACTGGTATTTTGTCTTGGTATAAGTAATCTTTCAAGAAATAAAAACAGCTTTGAAATGTGGAGATATTGGTAAGTTGCATATCTATTATCAAGGATAAAATAATGATTATAAACGATACCAAGTTCAGATGGATTAGTAACCCTATTTAATATGCTAAAGTAATCCTTACTTCTGGATGCCTGTTCGAAAACTAAATCTTCTGTTGGGTATTGTGGAGCTAAAATTTGTGGAAGATCTAAGTTATTAATGTTGTACTGAATATTGGACATTTCAATTGTAGTAAAGAAATTCAGTAATATTACTGCAAAGATAATGTAAATAACAAATATTTTTGATTGATTTTTATGCATTAAATAAGACATTTGCCTCTATGCTCCCATCGTAATATATGATTAGATCTTACTTCATAATAACATATAACTGAGGGTTAGTTAAGTTAAACTATTTTGCTTATAATTGGTATTTATAGGTATCTAAAAAAAATAATAACAAATATGCAGTTTACCCTATTTTTCTTCCTAATTAAACACTAGAATTTGCTAATTATTTGAATAAATTTAATTTAGCCCAGTAAACATCAGTAAAAGATTATTTATTTACATAATGGGTATACATAAATGTTGAAGAGGTTTTCAACGGGTTATACACATCCTATACACACCCTTGTCCTATTGAAAAATAAGTTATCAACAAAACTATACACATTATCCACAGGTAGACTATAAACATATACACAACGGAAAATTAGATTATCCACAAGAAAAATGTCGAAGAAAATTGAAAATTCAATAGATTGGAGGATAAATGTCTATAGGTATTTTAGCCCACTTTTGTATAGAATTTTGGTAGCAAATTATTCTTCTTACTCTTTTATAATGCCTTTACAGGAATAATTTGGTCTTTTAAAAGAGGAAAAGGAATATAATAATAACCATAGTATTTAACTTTTCTTTCATGTGGAAAGACTAATATCTTTGTAATTAAAAAACACTAAACAGTGAAAGTGTATTTTGGGAAATATAAATGAGGAAATTGCATAACACTATAAATCTGAATTTATATTCCGTCTATGCAAATATGAAAGCTAAGTCGTGCATTGTGAAATGAGTAACTTCCTTAATAAAATAATATAGTACTCATTGAACACTAAACAGCGAAGTTTTCATTTTGCATTAATATAAACTTAATATTAATTATGCAATTTCCTCAAATATAAAATTAATTAAGCAATCAATTTATAATATGATTAAGTCTTGTGTTAAACATTGTCTTAAACATAATTTGATAAAAATAGGGCTGAAAGACATTAAAAGGCTTACATATTTAATCCCATAGGGGAGGAATATAAAAAGTGTACAACCTTTTGTTTAAAGGACAAATATAGGGGTAAAAAATGGATAACAATTTAAATTAATCCAAAGCAATATTTAACTAGTTATTTTTAAACTGATAAAATCGTCAGTTTAAAACTTATAGAAGTGAAGGGAGCTGAACATATGAGAGTAATTGTCAGTGGAAAAAATATTGATGTGACAGATGCATTAAGGGACCAAATCGAATCAAAAATGATTAAGCTAGAAAAGTTCTTTAATCAGGAAGTGGAGGCTAAAGCTACCCTATCAGTACAAAAAGCAAGGCAAAAAATAGAAGTGACTATTCCTATAAACGGTACTATTTTGAGAGCCGAAGAAGCCACTGAGGATATGTATTCTTCTATTGATAAAGTAGTTGATAAACTAACAAGACAGTTAAGAAAGCATAAAACAAAAATGGAAAATCGTAAAGTCAGCTATGAAACAATAAGGTTTGAGAATATTCCTTTACCCCAAAAAGATGAAGAAGAACTAGACTCCAAAATAGTGAAGACAAAACGCTTCGCCATCAAGCCGATGACTTCTGAAGAAGCAGTGCTACAAATGGAGCTAGTAGGCCATAACTTCTTTGTTTATACTAACGCAGATACTGAAGAAGTAAATGTTGTATATAAAAGAAAAGATGGAAACTATGGGTTAATTGAGCCAGAGTTTTAAAAAATAATCAAAATGACAAAAAATAGCAGTCCTTAAAGGGGCTGCTTTTCTAATGCACAATAAAAAATTACCTAAAATGAGTTGTTACTTATTTTTACTTCTTTAATTAAATGGAGAATCAATAGATCTACCTCAAATATTAAAAATCTATTAAAAGGAAGGAAATTGAAAAAGAATAGAGAAACTTATAATAAAGGTAAAAATAATGTTTAAAAGGAGTAGATAATATGATATTTGAAGCATTATTGCTGGGAATAATAATCGGTAAAATTAGAGGTGGTCAGATTAAACGACTAGGATATCTAACCTTGCGATTTCCTTTTATGGTGGTGTTATCCTTTTTAATTATGCTTACTACTTCTATTATGATCTCATTGGGTCATGAAACCTTTATTCAATTTAAAATGCTTCTATATATTATTGCCTATTGTCTTCTCTTTTTTGTTTTATTTTTAAACCTACATAATCGATCACTTTGGTTTATCTTAATTGGTGCTATCTTAAACTTTGCAGCCATTGTTTTAAACCAGGGAAGAATGCCCATCGATTTAATTCTTTTAGAAGAAGCAGGATTTTTAAATATGCTTCAATCCATTAACATAGGAGCCTTACCCAACTATATTCCAATGGCAGAAGCAGAGGCCATTACTACTTATTTAGGGAAACGCTTTGTTACACCTAGTATATATCCTTTAAAACAAATTTTCTCTGTAGGTGATATCTTTATTGCTTTAGGTTTAACAATTTATGTACAAGCCATTATGCAGTCTAAATTACATCGAAAAGCAGTAGGTGTAATTCGTTTTGATCATCATGGGCAAATAAGAAGATAACTTATAGAAATCTACTTGTATTATTAATAATTTATGGTGGATTATGATAAAATAAGCTATAGTGGTATACATATGCTTATTGATTTAATGATTTGTTATTGTTAAAATGTAGATTAAAGAATTTATGAAAAATAAAATTAGAGGTGCTAATATGAAAAAGATATTTGAAAAGGTATTTGGAACCCACAGTGAGCGGGAGCTAAAACGAGTTAAAAAGATTGTTGACCAAGTTTTAGCATTAGAATCAGAATATGAAAGATTAAGTGATGAACAATTAAAAGACAAGACCAGACAATTTAAAGATAGACTTTCGAAGAATGAAACATTAGATGATATTATGCCAGAAGCCTTTGCTACTATTAGAGAAGCTGCTTGGAGAATTTTAGGGATGAAGCATTATCCTGTACAGCTTTATGGAGGAATCATCCTACATCAAGGTCGTATAGCTGAAATGAAAACTGGTGAAGGTAAAACTTTGGTTGCTACTTTGCCAGTGTACTTAAACGCCCTAGAAGGTAAAGGGGTACATGTTATTACAGTTAATGACTACTTAGCTCGAAGAGATATGGAATGGATGGGAAAAGTATATAACTTCCTTGGTTTATCGACAGGGGTAGTGGTTCATGGAGTTACGCCTAAAGAGAGAAAGGTTGCCTATGAAGCAGATATCACCTATGGAACAAATAATGAATTTGGATTTGACTATCTAAGAGATAACATGGTAATCCATAAACATGAAATGACCCAAAGGGAGCTTAACTTTGCTATTGTCGATGAGGTTGACAGTATTTTAATTGATGAAGCAAGGACACCATTAATTATTTCTGGACAAGGTGAAAAATCTACTAAAATGTACTTTGTTGTAAATCAATTTGTTAGAACCCTTAAGAATGAAGTCGACTTCACAATTGATGAAAAGGCAAACTCGATTTCATTAACCGAAGAAGGTGTAGAGAAGACTGAAAAATTCTTTGGGATTGAAAATCTTTCAGATATTACAAATATGGAAACGTCCCACCATGTTAATCAAGCCCTTAAGGCCATTAACCTAATGAAGCTTGATAAAGACTATGTTGTTAAGGATGGAGAAGTAGTCATTGTTGATGAATTTACTGGAAGATTAATGTTTGGACGTCGTTACAGCGAAGGTCTGCATCAAGCAATTGAAGCAAAGGAAGGCTTAGATGTTCAAAGAGAATCTAAGACCCTAGCTACAATTACCTTCCAAAACTACTTTAGAATGTATAAAAAAATAGCCGGGATGACGGGTACTGCTAAAACAGAAGAAGAAGAATTTATGGCGATTTATGGCATGGATGTAATTGAGATGCCCACAAATAAACCTGTTGTAAGGATGGACAATTCTGACAGTATTTATAAAACTGAAAATGGTAAGTTCTTGGCCCTAGCAAAGGATATAGAGGAAAAGCATAGTAAGCTACAACCAGTCCTTGTTGGTACAATTTCAATAGAAAAGTCTGAAGAACTTTCTAGATTATTAAAAAAGAGAGGCGTACCCCATGAAGTCCTAAATGCAAAGCAGCATGAAAGAGAAGCTGAAATTGTTGCTCAGGCAGGGCGTAAAGGCGCTGTGACCATTGCTACAAATATGGCGGGTCGTGGTACAGATATTATCCTTGGCGGAAACCCAGAATTTTTAGCAAAACGTGAAATGAAAAAACGAGGCTTTAGTGATGATATATTAGCTATGGTAACAAGTCATGCTGAAACAGATGATGCAGAAATCGAAGAAGCTAAAAGAGTGTATCAAGAATTATATAAGGAAATTAAGAAGGATACTGACCGAGAACATGAAGAAGTAACTCAAATAGGAGGTCTTCATATAATCGGTACAGAAAGACACGAATCTAGGCGTATAGATAATCAGTTAAGAGGTCGTGCGGGTAGACAAGGTGACCCTGGATCAAGTCGTTTCTATATTTCCTTAGAAGATGACTTAATGCGTCTATTCGGCGGAGAAAAAATGCAAGGTTTAGTGGAGAAAATGGGTCTTGCAGAAGATGAGGCAATAGAGCACGGACTACTTACTAGAACAATTGAAAACGCTCAAAAGAAAGTGGAGGGCCGTAACTTTGGTATTCGTAAACATGTATTACAGTATGATGATGTAATGAATAAGCAAAGGGAAGTAATCTACGGAGAGCGTAGAAAAGTGTTAGCTGGAGAAAGTATGTTTGAACAAGTGTTTAACATGCTGGAAGGTATTGTTGATGGTGCTATCTCAATCTATACAGCTGACGCAAAATATCCAGAAGACTGGGATATCGAAGGTTTAATGGAATATTTACATGGCATTTTCCTTCCACAAGATGCTCTAGAATTAGGGGATGTAATGGAGTTAACGGAAGAAACCTTAAAGGACAAAATTTTAGATGTAGCTAGAACTTTATATGCAGAAAAAGAGGCTGAGTTTACATCTGACAGAATGAGAGAAATTGAAAGAATTATCATGTTACAAGTTATTGATTCAAAATGGATGGACCATATCGATGCAATGGATCAGTTAAGACAAGGTATTGGTTTAAGAGCAATTGGACAAGAAGATCCTGTTAGGGCATATCAGCTAGAAGGTTTTGATATGTTCCAAGAGATGATTAAAAATATTCAAGAAGATACTGTTAGATATCTGTTCCATATCCAAAAGGAATCTGTAATCGAGAGAAAACAAGTAGCAAAGCCAATCGAAGCAACCCATGGTGGCGGAAATACCCCATCACCAGTGGTTAAGGAAGATGAGGTTGGAAGAAACGAGCCATGTCCATGTGGCAGTGGTAAAAAATACAAAAAGTGTTGTGGACAATAAACGAGGTGAAGAAATGATTAATTTAGACATCTATAAGCAGCAACTTTCTAAGTTGTCAGAAGAAATAAAGGAAATGAGGGCTTCTCTTTGACATAGAACAGTTAAGTCAATTGGTATCAGACTATGAAGCCAAGATGTCAGAAGAAGGCTTTTGGGATAATCCCCAAGAGGCACAAGAAGTATTGAAAAAAGCAAAATCCTTTAAAGATCGTATTGATTCCTATGAAGGACTTTTAAACTTTCATGAAGAGCTAGAAACAATAGTAGCCTTTATTGAAGAAGGGGATGCTACCTTTGAAAATGAATTATTACAAGGAGTTTCCAAATTGGAATCGACTATAGAGGAATTAAGATTATCTACTTTGTTAAAGGGTGAATATGATGGAAATAATGCCATTCTTTCTATTCATGCAGGAACAGGTGGATTAGATGCTCAAGACTGGGCGAAGATGCTGATGAGAATGTACAGTCGTTGGGCTGAATCTAGAGGGTTTAAAGTTAAGATTCTTGATTTATTGCAGGACCCAGAAGCAGGAATTAAAAGCGCAACCCTGTTGATAGAGGGGATTAATGCCTATGGGTTTCTTAGGTCAGAAAAAGGGGTACACCGTTTAGTCAGGGTGTCTCCCTTCGATTCATCTGGAAAACGACATACATCCTTTGCCTCAGTTGATATAATGCCTGAAATTGATGAAAATGTAGAAATTGATATCAAGGCATCTGATTTAAAAATAGACACCTATCGGGCAAGTGGAGCTGGTGGACAACATGTTAATAAAACCGATTCTGCTGTTAGGATTACCCATTTACCAACGGGAATAGTTGTTCAATGTCAGAATGAAAGATCTCAGCATAGCAATCGAGAAACAGCAATGGCTGTTTTAAAAGCTAAGTTAGTGGAATTAAAAGAACGTGAAAATAAAGAAAAAATTGAAGACCTACAGGGGGAATATAGTCAAATCGCCTGGGGTAGTCAAATCCGTTCTTATGTATTTAATCCCTACAATCTTGTTAAGGATCATCGCACCAATGCAGAAATAGGAAATACCCAAGCTGTTATGGATGGTGAAATAGATTTATTTATTAACGAATACTTGAAACAGAATTTAGGACATTAGTCCTGAATTCTGTTTTTTTTAAAATGAATATAAGTGTTCTACTTTAATTATTTTTATATACAAGTACATTACGTAATGAGTTGAAACTAAGCCACCCTATAAATTTTACGAAGAAAGGTTTTGCTGTTACTCCTCTAAATATCAGTAGCTAGAAATGATTCATATTTAAACAGATATCATAAAAATTACGTCAATCTATAGGCGATATTTGTAGAAGGTTGTCTAAAAACATTCGAAAAAGAAATTTTATATAAGAAAAGGTATTTTTGTTTATTTATAGAATAATTATAAAATACATAGTGTTATGAATTTTTACTACAAATGTTTTGTCCTGATCATAAGATTTCGACAGATCATAGGACGAGCTAAGAAGGGGGAAGAATATGAAAGGAAAAAGCGTAAATCCTATAGAGAAACTTCTAGGAGGAAAGAAAAGCATTAAAAGACAACTGATGAGTATAACATGCTTGCTTATTTTGGTATCAATCGTAGTAACTACTGCTATTAGTTATTACATTGATTCTAGAAGTATAATACAATCATCAGAGCAAAATAATAAATCGATAGCAGAATCCGTAGCAATGCAGTTAGATGTCTATATGGAGACGATTTTAGGAACAATCAACCTTTTAGCTCTAACTCAAGACTATGAAAGAATGGAAAGCTTCCATATAAATACAATGTTTAATCAATTTATAAATCAAAATAGAGAGATTAAGTCAATTTATTTGATGGATACCACTGGAATTGTAAGGGCTACTAATACTAATAGAGCAAACTTAGATGTTTCTAACGAAGATTGGTTTAAGGCAGCAATGGGAGGAAGGACTCATATATCTCAAACAATAGTTGACCCCCATGTTAATACAGTAGGGGTTAGGGTTTCGGTGCCTATCAGAAACAGGTCTAATGAACGGACAGGTGTAATATCTGTACTTTTAGGCTTCGACAAAATTAATCAAATTATAAGGGATGTAAGCGTAGGAGAAACAGGATATGCTTACGTCATTGATGATGGAGGATTTATTATAGGCCATCGCCAAGCAGGACAGTATGTACAAAATCGATTTAATGTTTTAGAGGCAGATTCAGAAGTTGTAAAACAGATTGCCTTAGCTGAAACAGATGGGGCAGAAGGAATTAATAACGATGGAATTGAAATGATTATATCTGGTTCTTCTTTAGCAGGGCATGACTGGAGGGTAATTGTAGAGCAAGAAAAGAGTGAAATATTAGATTTAACAAGACGCTCCTTAATAAGAAGTATAGGAATTGCTGCGGCAATGTTAATTATAGCACTTATTATGACTACTATATTTGCCCAATATTTTGTTAAGCCCATAGCAAATCTTGTAATGAGCGCTAATAAAATTAAAGATGGAGACTTAACAGAACAAATTGCCATCGATGCCGTAAGTGGGCAGAATGAAATTGGTCAATTACAGCAGGCTTTCAAGGAAATGTCAAATTCAATTGTAGGAATTTTACATCAAATAACAAGCACAACTCAACTAGTAAGCGAATCCATTGAAGATCTTCAGAACAATTCACAATTAACCACTACTGCGGCTTCAGAAATTTCTAAGACCATTGAGCATGTGGCCACTGGAACATCGGAGCAGATGGAAAGTATAGATCAGTCAGCAGCAGGGTTAAATCAAATGGTAGAAGGGGTTAACAATGCTAAAGCCAGTACTACTGAAGTTGTTGCTTCAGCTGAATATACCTCAAACCTTGCAGAAGGTGGCGTTAAGAATATAGAAGAAATAAAAAATACAATGGTTCAAGTTAGTGAGCTAGTAGGTAATACTGCAAAAGTAATAACTAATTTAAATAAGCAAATTACTGAAATAGATAGAGCGGGACAATTGATTACCGATATTTCTAATCAAACTAACCTTTTAGCTTTAAATGCGGCAATTGAAGCTGCAAGAGCAGGAGAACATGGAAGAGGATTCACGGTAGTTGCAGAAGAAGTTAGAAAATTAGCAGAGCAATCTAGAGGAGCATCTACAGAAATTATAACGCTTATTTCTAAAATTCAAGGGGAAACAACAAAGGCTGTAAAGTCTATGGAAGAAGGTATTAAGGGAGTAGAAGCAGGGAATGCCGTTGTTAATCGTACCGCAAGCTCCTTTAATAATATTTTAGAAGAAGCTAATGGTGTTACAGCATCTATGAAGAAGCTAGAAGGAACGATGGAAAAAATGGCTGAAAAAGCTGTGACAGCAGAAGAAACAATGCATCAAGTAGCAAGTGTTGCCCAATCAACCGCAGCATCGGCAGAAGAAGTTTTAGCCAGCGTAGAAGAACAAGATGCAGCGCTTCAACATATGACCGCCCTAGCTGGTAATTTGCGAGATATGGTGTTTGACTTAAAGGCGACAACAAAGCGATTTAAAATAAGCGCAGAAGAAAAACACGCGGTACAACAAGAACTACAACAAGAATTACAACAAGAATTACAACAAGAACTACAGCAGGTACAAGAAGTACAAGTTCAAGGAGCAACGATAGAAGCGGTAGAACCAATAGAAGCAATTGACGTGTCGGTAATGGATGACGCAGATCATGGGGAAGTGATGGATGGTGAGAAGGTACTAACCGAGGAGAAAGAGTCACAAGAAGTTATTGAAGACGCTATTTATGACGAAGTAGCTGCCACCACAGAACTTTCCAATAAGGAAAAGCATGTAGAAAATCAAGCAATCATTAAGGAATTAAATAAGGATATCAATAAGAAAAAAGGATTTAGGTTTAATCCCTTCAGAAAACTGAGTAAGAAAACTTGGTTTAAAAGAAAGTAATTAAAAAATGTCTCTTAATCAATAGATGGGGTAGGTTTATTCTTGATCCTACTCCATTATTGCATGAGGGGCTTTTTAATTTAGTCATAGCCTTAAGGGGGACTGTTTATGATGAGTAAGGGGGGAGAAGTATTTATGATAAAAAGGTTAGTTTTAATCTTTTTAGTCGTCTTTATTTTAGTAGGATGTAATGCGAATAATAATAATTTAAAATTAACAGATAACAAATCCTATACCTTTGAACCCATGACTGAAGACTTAGCTGTTAAAGTGTTTCAAGAATTCTTAGATGCTCAGTTTAAAGAATATGATGGGGATATTATTAAAAAATATTCTTATCAGTATCATGATAAGTTCCAAGGTACGGAAGAGGAAAAAGGGTTTTTTAATAGAATAAATAAGCATATTAAATCTGCTGAAATTACTGCTATTTCATTTCCTAACAATGATGAAGGAACTGAAAAAAAAGAGGTTGAGGTTGATGTCGTAATAGAAATTTATACAGATGGATCACAAGAAATTAGGAAATATTATGACGAAGTAATTTTATTAGACGATCATACAAAATGGGAAAATCGATACAGACTTCACTTTTCAGATCAAAAAGGATGGCAATTTCAGTTGTTAGGACAGACCATTTTATTTAACTAAAGAAGCTTTAAGTTTTTTTATTAAGAATGATAAAAAGAACCCTGAAAAATCAGGGTTCTTTTTAGTAGTTGATATATATATAAAATATTATTTATATTCTATTATAATCTACTAACGTTAGCTGCTTGAAGACCTCTGTCGCCTTCAACAACTTCGAATTGAACTTGTTGTCCTTCTTCTAATGTCTTGAAACCGTCTCCTTGGATAGCTGAGAAATGTACAAATACATCGTCTCCACCTTCAACTGAGATAAATCCGAAACCTTTTTCGCTGTTGAACCATTTAACTACGCCTGTTTTCATTAAAAAAAACCTCCAAATAATTGTATTCTGTAACTATGTTACCTTATTAGAATAACACTATTATTTTGTCTTGTCAAACAATTTTTTACAATTTATTAAAGGTTTGCTACATCATCACGTCTAACAACATGCCACGAATATCATCAAGCCTTTTTATGATAGAAATACGGTCTTTTTCATCTTTAAGAAATTCTTTAGTTAATTGATCTAATTCTCGATCAACACTTTTTACAATGGAATACACCCGATGGCGGCCCCTTCGATCTAAAAAGTTTTGTTTTGAGAATTGGTGAGAATTTTTAGTAGCTACATCTAAAAACTCCCTTACTAAAGTTTTATATTTAATCACTTCGCTTAGGTGGAGTTTATCTCCAATTCTTTCCGACTGACTAACAATCTTTTCGTAAAGTCCCTGAAGATGTTCTCTTACTTGATCTGACTTAATTTCTTGGAACTTGGCAATGAAGTTTTCCTTGTTTTTTTCTACTTTATTAGTGGGAGCCTTCATTAAGTCCTTATAGTCAACTGGACTTAGATGATCAATTCTGTTCATGGAGTTCCCCTCCTTTGTACTATCTCTATTATAATATATCGACACAATTAAGAAAAGTTTTAGGGAAAAATTAAAAATTATCATCCATGAACAAAATTAAAGAAAAGAAGCATACATGACGATATATGATTAGAAGGATAAAGGCGGTGTTGTAATGGATAATGGTATTAGAAAACCAATTAACATATTATTTAATCAAGTTTATGGAAATGGAATGACCTCTCTAAAAAGAAGAGGTAATAATGGAGTCCAAAATCAAGAAGCACCTTTAAATAATTTACTACAAGATAAAAAAGTAGCTATACTTCCAGAGGAAGAAGGAAAATATAATAAACTTTTAAAAAGTTTTAATATGCCAGTAAAAGAGGATTTAGTTCAAGCTTTAAAAATTTTAGATATTCATGGCTTAAATCTATCAAAAGATAATTTAACACAATATATATCAGCTAAAAATCAGTTAGAAGAGTTAGTGAAGGGTCTAGACTACAATACTGCCCTAGAGCTAATTAAAGATGACGTGGACTTAGAAAATGAATCGCTAGAAGAAGTTGTTGAAAAGTTAGAAGACGCAAAGAAGGAAGAAAAGAGCTTTTCTTTAAGAAATTTATTAAAGGGATTTAAATCCCTGTCAACTGACGAAGCAGAGGAAATTGCTTACAAGCTTTTTGGGAACAAGCAAGGAAAAGATATTACCGATATTATTAAGGCCCTACACAAGGCTGGTATGGAAATCAGTAGAAAGAACATTAATCGTGTAAATGATGTCTTTAATAAGTTACATAATATTAAAGACTATAGCGACGAAGGGCTAGTAGAGGTCGTTAAAAATAAAATTGAAACTAATATTGATCACTTGTACAAGATGAAAAACTCTATAAAAAGAGGTGCAATTGCTATTGAAGAGAAGCTAAGTCATTATGCTTCTAAAATTTATGATAATTTTAATGCATCCCGTAGTAAACCTACTGAAAAAGATTTGAGACTGTTAGAAGAAGACATTAAAGGTTTACTAGAACGAGAAGGGGTAGAGACTACAAATGAAAGTGTTGCTTTATCGAAAAAATTAATTAAACATGATATGGAAGTATCAAAGGAAAATATTAATAAGGTTTATCAGCTTAAGGAAAATCTAGAGGTGTTAGTTAAGGTTTTAGATAAAGAAAAATTAGCCCTACTCATTAAGGCTGGTTACGATGTTGAAAAAGAAGGGATAGCAAACTTAGTAAAATTGATTCAAGAGTTGGATTCAGTAGCTTTAGAGGCGCAATTACCTAATGAATCACCTTTAACAGAAGAAGCTAAAATAAATGAAATACTAGAGAAAGTTATCAAATTAGGTGAGATTAAAGACGAAGAGCTCTTATTATTATTGAACAAAGGCGAGGATTTTAAGCTTAAGGATCTTCAACATATTAAAATGACAGGTGGATACATGGCATCATCTGAAATAGAAGGAAATTTAACCTATAATGGAACAGTAAAGATGATTAGCTTGTTAAATCAAATAGGTTCAGGAGATATAAACACCATTGGGCAACATATTAGAAATAATATCCCCATCACCATTGAAAGTTTGGCTTATAAGGATTCTACCAATAAAGGTCAGGCTGATACGATCGTAAATAAATTAGCTTCCGTGATGGGCACTAATAACGAGGTGCAACAGGTTTTTAGAGAGATGAATTTTATCCGTTCAAATTTAACGGCATCTATGGTAGCATCAGGTATTGAAAAAGGTCTTCAACTTGAAAAGATGGAGCTAGGTAAAGTGACGAACTTTATTAACGACTATCAGATGACAAAAGGTAATTGGGAGCTTATTGAGACTCTACCTCAAATACAAAAACAAGGCGAAAACCTTTTAGCAATACTGATGAAAAATAATATGCCAACTAATTTAAAGGATTTACAACAAGTGTCTCACTTTCTTAAAAATGAACATCAGATAGGTCATCAATTACAGGATATTTTTGATAGACTACAAAGAGAAGGCAAAGAATCCTTAAAAAATGAAGTGACGGAAATGAAGCTAAAAATTAAAGAAATGACCGACGAACTGAAAAATGGTAAGGTTGACCTACGTAAATATAACCAAGAATTTTCTAGAATTATTAAGAGCTTAGAGAACATGGGTTCTCAATTAGATAGTAAAGCAAGGGAAGAATTGGCTAAGGGTCTTAATAAATTGTCAGAGACAATAGAAACCCAGAATCAATTGAATGAAAAAGATACAGCAATACAAATGCCAATTATGATGGATCATCAAATAAAGAATCTTCAAATCTATGTTATGAAGGAAAAACAAGGTAGTAAAAAAATAGATCCTAAAAACATGTCGGTTTTATTAAATATGGATACTAATAGCATGGGTAATATTAATGTGTATTTAGGTGTAAATTATAAGCAATTGACTTTAAAAGTAGGGGTAAATTACAAAGAAAACCAAGAGCTTATGGAAGAAAATTTACCAACCTTAAAGACGATGCTATCTAATTTAGGTTATGAAATTAAAGAAATTTCCTTTAAAGTCGAAGAAGATTTACATTTAATGAGTATGATAGAAGAAATTGCCGAGAAGCAAAAGACAGTAAAACATTCTATCGATATGATGATTTAGGGGGGGCCTATGGAGCATAAAGAAATTAAGCAAGCAGTTGCCTTAAGCTATGACATGGAAAAAGATCAAGTCCCCGTAATTACGGCTGTAGGTCGAGGCATTGTTGCAGAAAAAATCATGGAAAAAGCTGAAGAGAAGGAAATACCTATTCATCACAATGAGAAACTTGTTAAGGAACTTATCCAGTTGAAGGTAGGAACAGAGATCCCTCAAGAACTATATGAAATTGTGGCTCAGGTCCTAATCTTTGTGGAAGAGTTAGATCGTAAGAAGACAGGGTAAAGTTTTTAGCTCATCTGTCGATAATATTAAAGTAGGATAGATAAGAAATATCCATAGTGATTGTAAAATAGTTTTTAAATACAGAAATTGTATAATCCATAACTATAAATTTATAGTTTAGTTATGTAGTTTCGTAAAAATAAAAAGAATCTAATTTAAGGGGGAAACAAAATGCGTATTAACCATAACATACCTGCTTTAAATGCCCATAGATTATTAACCCAGAACTCTAATGCAACTGCAAAAACCTTAGAGAGACTATCTTCTGGAAAAAGGATTAATAGAGCTTCTGATGATGCTGCAGGTTTAGCAATTGCAGAAAAAATGAGAGCCCAGTCAAAGGGGTTACACGTTGCTTCAAGAAACTCATTAGATGGTGTGTCCCTTGTTCAAACTGCAGAGGGTGCCATGAACGAAATCCATGCAATGCTTCAAAGAATGAGGGAACTGGCAGTACAGGCTAGCAATGGTACATACAATGATGAGGATAAGCAAACAATTCAAAATGAGGTTGATGAACTGTTGGCTGAAATCGACAATATTGTAAAAACAACTAATTTCAATGAGAAAAAATTAATTGATGGTTCATTAGATGGAAATGACCCAGACCCAGACATTGCAGCTACTAAGAAAATAGTCCTTCAAATTGGTGCAAATGCTAATGAAAATATGAGTTTTACAATTGATAATTTAGATACCTTTGCTTTAGGGATTGGTGATGAGGTTGATGAAGATGGAACAATTATTACACCGAATAAAGTCGATTTCATTAATGAACCAACTCAAGCTATTATTAAATTAGACGAAGCAATTAAACGAGTATCAGAAGTTAGATCTAAACTAGGTGCCATTCAAAATCGACTAGAGCATACCATTGCCAATGTTGACAATACGGCAGAAAACTTAACAGCAGCCCTATCTCGTATTGAAGATGTAGATATGGCTTTAGAGATGTCTACATTTACTAAATTAAATATCTTAACTCAAGCGGGAACAGCTATGCTTGCCCAAGCTAACCAAAGGCCTCAATCTATTCTACAGCTATTAAGCTAATGGTGGTGATTAATTATGGATAAAGAGTACTTATTCAATCGTGTTACTACTGCCAACGGCCCACAACTGGTGGCTATTCTATTAGAAGAGTTGATAGATTCTTTAAAGAAGGCTGCAAAATCAACAGAGCTGAAGGACGAAGAGGAAGCAAAGGTGTATATCGCTAAAGGGAAGGATATTTTGGCAGAGTTAATGTCTACTTTAGAGGGAACATCTGAAATTGCAGTAAACTTAAGAAGTCTATATCTTTTTGTAAATAGACTGATGACAGAGGGTATCAATAATAAATCTTCTGTTAAATTTGAAGAAGCAATTAAGGTATTAGGTCCACTATTAGAAGGGTGGCAACAGTTAGGTGAAGATGTTTCTAAAACTGCTTCCCCTCAACAACAAAGAGCGAAAGTTACAGGTTTAACCTATGGGAAAAATCAGTTAAACGAGTATATTCTTGATGATGATAATAAGTGGAAAAAAGGCTAGTTAAAGGCCTAAATAAAAGTTAATGGTTGGTAATACCCAGTAGCATATGACCTGTTACTGGGTATATTTATGTTAATTAAGTAATATTCTTACTTGGCTATTTTACATTAATATAAGGCTTAAATTACTTATGAAATTTCATCACTATAATTTTATCAAAATAATTTCATTACTATAATGAATGGTATACTTTCGAAATAATTGTGGAAAAATAGGATGCAATTTTAAAATTGTAAGGGGCTATGATATAATATTCTGTGAAAAAGAAATTTTAAATCTAAAATATAAATATAGGGGAGACGTGTGGATGAAGATCATTAACCAGTTATCGAAGGAATTTAATATTAAGGCTAATCAGATCCAACAAACAATTAGTTTAATAGATGAAGGGAACACAATCCCCTTTATAGCTAGATATAGAAAGGAAATGACAGGGGGATTAAGTGACGAAATATTAAGGGACCTTTATGACAGACTTACATATCTCAGAAACTTAGAAGCAAGGAAAGAAGAGGTTATTCGATTAATAGAAGAACAGGGGAAATTAACCGAAGAATTAAAGCAAGAAATATTAGAAGCTAGTGTGTTACAAAAGATTGAAGACCTCTATAGACCCTATAAACAAAAAAGAAGAACCCGGGCAACAGTGGCTAAAGAAAAAGGACTAGAGCCATTGGCAGAATTAATGCTCAAACAAGATATCTTAGAAGGATCAATTGAAGAATTAGCAGCTCCCTTTATTAATGAGGAACTTGAAGTCAATACTATTGAAGATGCCATTAATGGGGCGATGGATATTATTGCTGAAGTCATTTCTGATGATGCTGAATATAGAGAAAAAATAAGGGATTTAAATATGCAGAAGGGGACAATTAATAGTACAGCAGTAGACCCTGAAGAAAAAACTGTATATGAAATGTATTATGACTTTAACGAAGGCGTTAATAAAATTGCTAACCATAGAATTTTAGCAGTAAATAGAGGAGAAAAAGAGAAAAAATTAAAGATAAAACTAATTAGTCCCGATGAGGAAATTCTTCTTTATTTATCTAAAAAAATTATTACAAATGAGAAAGCTATTACAACCACTGCATTACAAGAAGCTATTGAAGATTCTTACAAGCGATTAATAGCGCCATCGATAGAAAGAGAGATTAGAAATATATTAACCGAAAGGGCAGAAGAAGAGGCTATTAAAGTATTTGGTAAGAACACAAAGCCCCTCTTATTGATACCACCTGTAAAAGATGTGAGGGTGTTAGCCATAGATCCTAGTTATCGAACAGGATGTAAATTAGCTGTTTTAGATGAAACTGGTAAGCTTCTCCACTATACTACCATCTACCCTAATGCCCCTCAAAACAAGGTGGAAGAAGCCAAAAAAGTAATGAAGGAATTAATAGATCAATATGATATAGATATTATTCCTATTGGTAATGGTACAGCTTCAAGGGAGACAGAATTTCTAGTGGCGGAAATGCTTAAAGAAATCGAAAAAACGGTTTATTATACTATTGTTAGTGAGGCAGGAGCATCGGTATACTCAGCTTCAAAACTGGCTACAGAAGAATATCCTGATATTGATGTATCTATTAGAGGGGCTATATCAATAGGTCGCCGATTACAGGACCCTTTAGCAGAGTTAGTTAAAATTGACCCCAAAAGTATTGGTGTAGGTCAATATCAACATGACTTAAATCAAAGCAAGTTAGGGGAAACCCTAAAAAATGTTGTAGAAGACTGTGTAAACACTGTAGGAGTAGACTTAAACACCGCTACTCCCTCGCTACTACAATACGTTGCAGGGATCTCATCTACTGTAGCAAAGAACGTTGTTCAATTTAGAGAAGAAAATGGCAAATTTGTAGATCGTAGTCAACTTAAAAAGGTAAAAAGACTAGGGCCTAAGGTTTATGAACAATGTGCAGGTTTCTTAAGAATTTCTAATGGAAAAAACCCTTTAGATAATACTTCTGTTCATCCAGAATCTTATGATACAACCATGAGGCTAGTTGAAAAATTAGGATATAATAAAGAGGACATTAAGAAGGGTGAACTTAGAAATATAGAAGAAAGAATATTAAAGTACAATGAAGGCCTTGCGTTAAGGTTAGAAGATCAATTAAAGAATCTAGCAGAAGAACTAGAAGTTGGACTACCTACCCTAAAGGATATTGTTCAGGAAATTAAAAAGCCTGGAAGAGACCCAAGGGAAGAAATGCCAAAACCAATCTTTAGAAGTGATGTTCTTAAAATGGAAGACCTTCAGTTAGATATGATTATGACAGGGACAGTAAGAAATGTTGTGGATTTTGGAGCCTTTGTAGATATCGGGGTAAAACAGGATGGACTTGTTCATATATCAGAGTTAACGAATAAATTTGTAAAAAATCCAATGGATGTTGTTTCGGTTGGAGATGAGGTACAGGTTAAAATTATTGGGCTAGATATTGAAAGAGGAAAGATATCTTTAAGTATGAAGCAAGTGCAACAATAAAAATAACAATAAAAATAACAGTAAAAAAACAATAAAAAAACAATAAAAAAATTAATAAAAAAATTAATAAAAATATTAAAAATAACAATAATTAAGTACAACAATAATTATAAAATAACCGTAGAATCAATCATCGTGATCAATCATCCCCCCAAGATTATTTTCTGATAAACTAATCTTGGGGGGATTTTAACTACAAAGACACTTTAACTACAAAGACACTTATAATTACATAATAAGGCATATATATTATTTTGTTTTCGAATAAATTACCCATTACACAATACACGATGCAGCATTCATTTTTACATAAAAGGAATATAATCCCAGGGTTATGCTAGTTATGGCATTATGCAACTCTCTAAAAAATAAATTTCTGGATTGAAAATTGCATAAATATTTTATAAAGAATTATTTTTATATTGACTACCTTTGTTAATACTAATATAATATTAGGAATTATGTTAGTGTAACATAGAAGGGAGGCTAGAATAAATGCAAGAGAGTCAAGTAAAAAAAATGATGTCATATCGTTGGCTAGTATGGGGAACATTGGCTTTATCCTATGTAATTGTATTTTTTCACCGTTTAGCTATAGGAGTTGTGAGGGAGGACCTAGTTAATACCTTTGGAATTACTGGGACCACCTTTGCTAATATTGGTTCTACCTATTTTTATGCTTATATGGTGATGCAGATTCCATCTGGAATTTTAGCAGATTCTCTGGGAGCTAGAAAAACAGTAAGTATAGGTACTTTAATGGCGGGGATAGGATCAATTATTTTTGGCCTTGCACCTAATCTATTTATGGTTTTCTTTGGACGGCTTTTAGTTGGTATCGGTGTATCGGTGGCTTTTATAGCGATATTAAAGGTACTGTCCCAATGGTTTAAGGAAAGTGAGTTTGCAACCATGGCTGGAATAACCTCCTTTGTAGGAAATATGGGGGGAATTATGGCCCAAACGCCATTAGCATTAATGGTAGCTTACTTTACATGGAGAAACACTTTTGCCGCCATCGGAGTGATCAGTATAATCATTGCTATTTTATGCTACATCATTGTTAGAAACTCTCCTCAAGAGATGGGACTACCAACCATTGACGAAATAGAAGGGACGGTTAAAAAAACACCAGTAGCCGAAAGACCTCCATTGATGAAGAGTTTAATTCAAGCACTGTCTAATCCTTATACATGGCCAGGATTCTTCACTTTTGCAGGTTTCTTTGGAGCCCATGTATCCCTAACTGGTACTTGGGGAAATAGTTACTTAGTTGATGTGTATGGTTTAGCACCAGAGGTAGCTCCAAACTATTTAATGGTGTCGGTATTAGGTTTGGCTATCGGAAGTATCGTAGTGGGAAAAGTATCCGACAGTATGAAACTAAGAAAATTACCAATGATCATTTTTGGTGGGATCTATGTTTTATGTTGGGCAATTCTTGTCTTTATGGGGGGTGGAAAGCCACCAATCGGTATCCTATATCCACTATTATTTGTGTTAGGTTTCACTTGTGCAGCCTTTACCCTTGGATGGTCTTGTGGAAAAGAAGTAAATCACCCTGCTATTGCAGGAATCTCCACATCTATTGTTAATATCGGGGGCTTCTTTGGTGGAGCAGTATTGCCACCTATTTTAGGTAGGGTATTTGATACCTACGGAGGAACATTAGAGGCTGTTCAGCTTTATCAAAAAGCCTTTATGTATTGCTTTATTTTTGCAGTAGTGGGGTATTTATTTACCTTCCTTGTAAAGGAAACAAGGTGTAAAAATATTTTTATGATAAATGAAAATTCATAAGCAGGATTTTTAAGTTTTATAAAGAAGTTATGATGATAGTTGAATTAGATATTGAATTGAGGAAATTCCGTAATTAATATGGTACTATACAATTTCATCAATTAACTTAGAATCAATTAAAATTAGAGACTTTTTTAATTTTTAATTAGAGAAATATAGGTGCCCATAAGGGAGAATAGGGAATGAAGTGAAAGTCTTCAACGGTCCCACCACTGTAAAGGGGAGCACTACATTAATGCCACTGGAACTTCTGGGAAGGTATGTAGGGTGATGAAACTGAGTCAGGAGACCTGCCTATATTTCATAGTTTAATCCTGAATGATGGTAAAGTTCATGGTATGTTTGTATTATACAAATATACTATGGGCTTTTTTGTATTTTTGTATACAGTTTTCATCAGTATGTAATTGAGGAAATTGCATAATACATAACTATGAGTTTATATACGGTTTATGCAAATCATTTTTAATTAATATAAATTTAAAATTAATTATGCAATTTCCTCAGTTATAAAAATAATCAAACTGATTATATGCAATCAAAAAAGGAGGAAAAGAAATGGATCTATTAAAAGAAACAGTAAAGAAAATTGGTTTATTGGATCATAGGACAATGGAGGTGGCAAAAGAAAGAATTGATGCCTTAGTAAAACCACCTGGCAGCTTAGGTCGGTTGGAAGAGCTAGCAATTCAACTGTCTGGAATTACTGGAGAACTTTATCCAAATGTAGATAAAAAGGTAGTTATTGTTATGGCAGCAGACCACGGAGTATATCATGAAGGGGTGGCCCCAAATCCTCAAATAATAACAGCTATACAGACCCCAAACTTTGTAAAAGGAGTTACAGGTGTATGTGCCTTTGCAAAGCAGACAAAAAGTGATGTTGTTGTTGTAGATATAGGAATAGCCGTAGATGTAGACTATTCTGGAGTTATCAATAAAAAAATTAGATATGGGACAGATAATATGGCTAAAGGCCCTGCCATGACAAGGGAGGAAGCTGTAAAATCACTAGAAATTGGAATCGAAATAGCAACTGAAGAAATTAAAAAAGGTAAAAATTTGGTAGCTACTGGTGAAATGGGTATCTCTAATACAACTGCTAGTACTGCTATTATTTCCGCTATCGGGGGGCTAGACCCTATGGAGATTGTAGGGGTAGGTGCTGGCTTGCCTGTTGAAAAATTAAGCCATAAGGGGGCAGTAATTAAGAGGGCACTTGAAATCAATAGGCCTAATCCTCAAGATGGTGTTGATGTACTAGCAAAGGTGGGAGGTTTTGAAATTGGAGGAATGGCAGGAGTAATGCTGGCTGCTGCTGCCAACAACATACCTATAGTGGTTGATGGTGTCATTGCTACTGCCGCCGCCCTAGTAGCTTCAAAGATAGAGCCGAAGGTAAAACAGTACCTTATTCCCTCCCACTCTTCGGCAGAAAAAGTAGGCAAGCAGGCATTAGAACTGTTGGGCCTAGAACCATTATTTGACTTAGGTCTCAGATTAGGAGAAGGCTCGGGGGCGGTATTGGCATTCAATTTTGTAGAAGCCGCCACCTATATGGTAAAAGAGATGATTACATTAGAGGAGTCGGGGATTATTTTGTAAATTAAAAATTATAATTAAAAGTTCTCAAATTTTGGGAACTTTTTTGTTCTTTAAGGAGTCTTATATAAGGGGAGACTGATGCTTCAAAAAAATATTAATATATTTCAATTATCGAAATTTTTTTAATAAAATAAAAAGGAATTAACTGTAATCCCGTTGAATATAGAACTAACTGAAATATCAGGAGGGGATTAAAATGATCTTAATAAAAAATGCCAAAATTTATACGATGGCAGGAAAGATTCTTGACAAGGGATGTCTGTTAATTGCAGATGGAAAAATTAAAGAAATTGCAGAGACAATTTCAGCTCCAGAAGGTGCAGAGGTAATAGATGCAACAGGAAAGATGGTTTTTCCTGGGATGATAGATGCCCACACTCATTTAGGGTTATGGGAAGATGCTATTGGGTTTGAAGGGGCAGATGGAAATGAAATGACAGACCCTATTACACCACATCTTAGAAGTATTGATGCTATTAATCCAATGGACAGAACTTTTGAAGAAGCCTATCAGGGAGGAATTACTGCTACGGCCGCTGGTCCAGGAAGCGCCAATGTTATAGGGGGACAGTTTGCCATAATTAAAACCTATGGAAAAAGAATTGATGATATGATTATGGTAGAGAATGCAGCTTTAAAGGTTGCCTTTGGAGAGAATCCGAAACGGGTTTATAATGAGAAAAAGCGAACACCTATGACTCGGATGGGAACTGCTGCTCTTCTTAGAGAAACGATCATGGCCGCTAAACGCTATCATGAAAAAAAGAAGGCGGCAAATGGGGATGTGTCAAAGTATCCGGTCTTTGATATCAAGATGGAATCAATGTTACCCTTATTAGAAGGTAGTGTTCCTCTTAAGGCCCACGCCCACAGAGCGGATGATATATTTACAGCCATTAGAATTGCAAAAGAATTTGGATTAAAGATTACTTTAGAACATTGTACAGAGGGGCATCTTATTGCTGATGAGTTAGCTAAAGAAGAGATACCAGTTGTAGTAGGACCTACCTTTGGCGATCGATCTAAATTTGAATTGAAAAATAAGACCTTTGATACACCAGGAATCTTAAATAAAGCTGGGGTAAAGGTGGCCATTATGACAGATCACCCGGTTATACCTTTACAACACTTACCAATGTGTGCAGCCCTATCTATGAAATCAGGTATGGAGGAAGAAGAAGCATTAAAGGCCATTACCATTTATCCTGCAGAAATTTTAGGGGTAGATGACAGGATAGGTAGCTTAGAAGTAGGTAAAGATGCCGATGTGGTTATTTGGGATAGGCATCCTTTTGATTTACAAGCTTCTGTGGGGTGTACCATTATCGACGGTAGAATCGTATACCGTAAATAATTGAGTTATTGGTGTTGAGGGGGATAAGGGGAGATTATAAAGTAATGGATATGTTGCCAATTAGTTTCGTTATTTTTATTACTATACCAGAAGTAATCGTAAAAATCTTCTTAGGACTCCAATTAATAGGCGTAAAACCACCTATTAAAAGAGTCATTATTGCAGGAATTCTACAGGGAATTGCAGTATATTTCATTAGAAATTACTATGAATATGATCTTAGTTTTATCCTTCAAACAATAATTGCTATTTTTCTTACATTTACAATCGTTAGAGTGAGGTTACTATGTAGTCTGCTGGTTAATTTAATTGGTACGGCCATTGCTATACTGGTAGAAACCGCATATCTAATCATATTTTTAAAAGTAACCCAATTAACTTATGTTGAAATAATCTCAAGGGAATGGCTAAGAGTAGCCTCATTAGCACCTAAAATAGTGATCTTATTACTCATATTGATCATGGTAATTAAATCTAAAATTACCATAGAAGAAGAAATAAGTTTTCTTGGGAAAATAAATAAACATATAAAGATGTAATTTAAAAGGGTAGCCATAAATAAAAAAATGTTGCTTAATTTTTAGTAATAATGACTTGCCAATAAAAGCAAATAGCGTTATAATGTAAGTAATTAAATATTAATCTATTCTTCAGGGCAGGGTGAAATTCCCGACCGGCGGTAACGTGATAAACGAAGCCCGCGAGCCAATTTGGTTGATCTGGTGAGATTCCAGAGCCGACAGTACAGTCTGGATGGGAGAAGATAGTTTGGTAATTGTTGTGCATTAAACTATGCCTTATTTCACCTGGAGATTATTTCTTCAGGTGTTTTTTATTCTTAAATAATCCTTGAAGAAAAGAGAGAATAAAAAATGAGGAGGATGCTTCAATGCAAAATACAAGTAATGTTTTTAGTATGGAAAAAAAGAAAAGGATTTCTACCAAAACCTTAGTAAAAATCTCGATTTTAGCAGTATTGGCATATGTACTTATGCTTCTAGAACTTCCTATACCAATCTTTCCAACATTCCTTAAAATTGACTTAAGTGATGTGCCAGCACTAGTAGGGGGCTTTGCATTAGGACCAGTGGCAGGGGTATTTATTCAGTTGATTAAAGTCTTACTTCACTTTATTACCAACTCGTCTACTGGTGGTGTAGGTTCATTAGCTAACTTTATAGTTGGTAGTGCCTATGTTGTTCCTGCTTCAATTATTTATCATCGTAAGAAAGATAAGGTTCATGCTCTACTTGGAGTCATTGCTGGAACAATTTCAATGTGTATTGTTGGTGTAATAGCAAATATTTATATTCTGATACCATTTTATTCAAACTTTATGCCAATAGAAGCTATTGTGAATATGGGAACAGTTGTAAATCGAAATATAGTTGATGTAAGAACATTGGTACTTTATGGAGTTACCCCCTTTAATTTAGTAAAGGGAATTGTAATTGGGTTAGTTACAATGTTAATTTATAAAAAAGTATCACCTATTATTAAAAATAATTAAGATTCCAGAAATAAATTATGACAAGAGGCTCTTAGGAGTCTCTTTTTTTACCACCAATTTTACAAAAGGACTAATCAGCTTTAATTTACATCAATGGAATAAGTCCTATAGTGATGATTATATGGGCAATATTTGGGGCTATAAAGCTTACTTATATACTATAAAGTTTTCCTTTAAGCTAAGTAGTAACATAGCGGGCTTAACTATGGTATAATTTTATCAAAGTTAGTTAAATAATCCCCAAGGAGGAATTAGTATGTTTGGAAGATTAGGTGGACCAGAATTGATTTTAATATTAATTATTGCTTTAGTTGTATTTGGGCCAAGCAAGCTTCCTGAAATTGGTAAAGCGTTAGGGAAGGGGATCAAAGAATTTAAAGCCCATACCTCTAGTGTTACTTCTGAAGTTATGTCTGATGAACAAGAGACAAAATAATGATAAGCTGGTGAAAATTTATGGATGAAAAAAGGCTTACATTGGTGGAGCATTTAGAAGAGCTAAGAAAAAGAATTATTATGATCGGTATTGTGATTATCCTAGGCACAGCTTTAAGTTATTTCTTTATTGATAGAATTGTTGAGTTTATTATTCAGCCAGCCGGAACCTTAAATTTTATTTATCTAAGTCCGGCAGATTTATTTATAGCATATATTAAAATTGCAGTGGTTGTTGGGGTCGTTATAACCTTACCAATTATTTTATATCATATTTGGAGATTTATATTACCAAGCATGGACCCTAAGCAAAGGGTGCAAGTTTTGGTGGTAAACTTTTTATCAATGGTTTTCTTTCTCCTAGGGGCAGCCTTTGCCTATTATGTTATTACGCCCCTAACCTTAGAATTTTTTGTAAAAATGTCGAGGGAGCAGATTGAACCATTATTCTCTTTTTCAAGCTATATGGGCTTTGTGGGTTCGTTACTTTTATCCTTTGGAGTTACTTTTCAATTGCCAAATTTAGTTATGCTTCTAACTAAATTTAATATAGTAACACCAAAACTTTTAAAAAAATCTAGAAAGTTTATTATGCTAGGAATTTTTGTGTTGGCAGCTTTTTTGACACCACCAGATATTATTTCCCAGACATTATTGGCGGTACCAATGCTGCTATTGCTTGAGTTAAGCATTATTATTTCTACAATAATTTATAATAAAAAGCAAAGTTAGGGAAAGAATTAATTAGCTTTGTATCGTATACAAAAAATACCCTCGGTCAATAGGGTATTTTTTTTGGTATAATGATATTGTTAAAAAAGTAATTATGTATTGCATTTTACGATGAATTTGATTATAAGGAGGGATAAAATGACTGCTACATCAAGTAAGATTGAAGCCCTTAAAAGGCAAAGGGAGATGGAAGTTAAGAAAAAGAAGAATCAAAGCCCCTTTGGTATCATAATAACAGGAATGGTTATTACTATTTATTTGGCACTCATTAATTATAACTTGGACTTTAGTAGTTATTGGATTATAGGCATATTGATGGGGATTACCCTCCAACGTTCTAGATTCTGTTTTGCAGCTAGCTTTAGGGACCCTATTATGGTAGGGAGCACATCCCTTCTAAAAGCCGTGTTACTGGCCTTTATCGTATCTACCATTGGATTCTTTATTATCCAGCTACGAGCTTCTGTGGCTAATCCAGACTACCTAATTACAGAACTACCCGGTCAATTCAACCCTGTAGGGCTCCACACCGCATTAGGAGCAATTCTTTTTGGTACGGGAATGGTGGTGGCAGGGGGTTGTGCTTCAGGGGTTTTAATAAGGATTGGAGAAGGACATGCCATGCAGTTAGTGGTTTTAATAGGGTTTATTATAGGTGCAACTTTAGGTGCTGCTCATTTTCCTTTTTGGGATGGTGTTTTAATATCTAAAACTCCTGTGGTCCATTTTCCAAATCATATTGGATTTTTTCCTTCTTTGATTCTACAATTACTATTACTTTGTGGCTTATATTTTATTGCAGATTGGTACGATAAAAAGAACAATATTATGACGACATGATAGGAGGATGGTTATGGCAGAATATAAACTTGACTGTTTATTTGAAGCATGTCCCATTCCATTATTAAAGGCATTAAAGCAATTAAATAAGATGGAAATAGGCGATGTTTTAATTATGCATACAGATCATAATTGCTCTATTAAAAATGTAGTAGAATGGACTAAAAAACAAGGGCACCTCATTGATTATATTGAAATTGCAGATGGAGAATGGGAAATATACATTGAAAAGGCTAAATAGGTATAGAAAGGATGATTTAGCTTGAAACTTTATGAAAAAGTAATTAAAAACCCATGGCCCTATTGGGTAGGGGGAATCCTTTTAGGCATTTTAAACATCCTATTGCTATTTTTAACAGGATCTACTTGGAAAATCACCACTGGTTTTTTATATTGGGGAGCTGTTGTTTTAGAAAAAATAGGTCTGAATCCTGCAGATTGGTACTACTATAGTACTTATGACCATGGGTTAAAAGAGGGTCAAACTTTTTTCCTAAATAGCTATACTGTGTTAAATATAGCTGTAATCGTAGGAGCTTTATTGGCGGTTTTATGGGCAAAGGAGTTTAAGTGGAAGAAAATTAAAAACTTTAAACAATTCAGTTTTGCTTTACTTGGTGGAATCCTAATGGGCTATGGGACAAGATTAAGTTTTGGTTGTAATATAGGAGCCTACTTTAGTGCCATTCCTTCCTTTTCCCTACAAGGCTGGGTTTTTGCGGCTTTTATGTTTGTAGGGGCATGGATTGGGAGTAAAATTTTGTTTAAGTATATCTTATAGATATATAAAAAAATAATATAAGAAATATAAAAAAAATATAAAAAGGCACCTTAAATATTAGACTCTAGCGACATCTTTAGATCTAATATTTATAGGTGCTCTTTTATATAAATAACTAATTTTAGCAAAACCCTCAGTTTTAGCAAAATCCTCTTTTTGAAGATTTAATAAACTCAATAAACTGACTTTCATAGCTAGTAAATTGATGATCATCTCGATAAGCGATATAGAAATCGCTTTTCATATTAATCCCTTCAATTTCAATTTCTCTTAAAACCCCATCTCGAAGCTCTCTTTTAATTGTAAGTTCAGGAATAAATGAAATACCTTTGCCTGAAATCACTGATGTTTTTATCGCCTCCATAGAGTTTAATTCATATATGATATTTAAATCTTTAAGTTTTAAGTTCCCCATACTTAAATATTTTTCTATCGTGACTCTAGTTCCAGAACCCTCCTCCCTAAAGATTAAGGGAAGGGTTTTAAGTTCATCAAGGGTAATTTTATTTTTTAATAAAGGAAGGGAGGTTGTTAGAATTAGTCTATCAGAGGTTATTTTTTCTGTTATTATATTCTTTCTTTCCATAGAACCATGGATAATGCCGATATTTATTGTTCTGTCTGCAAGATTATTCATAACACCTACAGAATTACAGATGTCGTAGTTTATATCAACATCTTGATGGTCTTGTTTGTAGATGTATATACTACAGGGAAGGGCATATTCACCAACAGCCTTACAAGAGCCGATTATTAGGTCCTTCTTATTAGATTTAAGGTTGGCTAAATCCCGTTCAATATTATCCTGCATAGAAAGAATTGTATTAGCGTAATCGAAAACCACTGTGCCAGCTTCAGTAAGTTCTACACCTTTGTTACTTCTAGTTAAAAGGGTAACCCCTAAGTCTTTTTCTAAAGATTGAATCTGCATACTGAGACCTGGTTGGGTTAAATGAAGGTTCTTAGCAGCTTTAGAAATGCTATTTAGCTTAACAGTGACATAAAAGGCCTTTAGATATTGGAGGTTCATAAAATTCACTCCTCTTTAGTATGGTTAAATATTCATCCTTAAAATATAAGGGGTTGTTTCTATCTATTATTATAACATGATGATAGCCTTCAAGACAGACTTTGATGTTAAATTATAAACAATTATAAGTCATCTTTATACATCATAAACAAGTCTTATTATCGATATAAAAGGAGATATATTATAATGTTTACATAGGAAACACCCATTAACATATAGTTCAGTGTTAATATTTTATCATTTATCTTATAAAGGAGGAGAATATTTTAATGACTATCGAAAAAAAAGATAAGCAAATATCAAGAAAAGATTTCATTAAAGGGGTTGGAAAATCCTTGGCTGGTGTTACGATTCTTGGTGGAGTGGGAGGAATATTGACTGCCTGTTCAGACGAAGCTAATGTTGCGCCACAACCAATGTCTGGAGGTACAGATACTCCCCAATGGCCTTTTACTTATGTAAAATTAGATGCAGATAAAGCCGCTGAAAGAGCATATGATGCTTATAAGACAGGCGCTGGCTGAGGTTACGGAGTAGCCGAAGGGTTCTTCGGTACATTAGCAGATCAAGTAGGTTATCCTTTCAATCAAATTCCAACAAATGCCTTTGTAAATGCCGCTGGTGGATATGCGGGTTTAGCTACACTATGTGGCTGTTTAGGGGTAGCTGCTACTTGTATTGGATCAGTTTGTGATAGCGATACACAAAAGAAATTAGTTGCTGAGCTATGGAGCTGGTATGGAAAGGCAGAGTTTCCAGAATATCAACCTGCTGGATTAAATCTTCCAACAACAATTGCAGAATCCCCCTTATGTATTGATTCAGTTGGTAAATTTATGGCTGTTCAAGGTTGTGCCTATGGTGATCCAGAGCGTAAAGAACGTTGTGCTGGTGTAACTGCAGACACAGTAAAGAAGTTAGTAGAAATGTTAAATGAAACACTATAGTTTGTAGTGGGAAAAGCAGATGCCTTCATGGTATCTGCTTTTCCAATAGATGATAGTATTAAATATATGGCTACGTTTTTAAACTTATATTCAAAATAATTGTAGCAGGTTTTCCTGTAGTAGCTTTGTATACTCCCATTGATATATAAAAAAAGGAGTCATAAAAAATGAAAGAGAACATTACCCTTAAAATTACTGGAATGCAGTGTCATAAATGCAGTGAAAAGATATACAATGAAGTTAAAAAATTATCGGTGGAAGAACTGAAGGTATCCTATGAAGAAGGAAGTTTAAGCTGTAGAACAGATGTTATAAAAGAAATTATTTGTGTCATTGAGGGATTAGGTTACAGGACAGAGCTTAATGTAGTAGAGAAAGAAAAATATAAAGGTATACTGATGGCAGTAATGCTTTTACTTGGATTATATCTTATTATAAAAAATACCATTGGCTTTAATCGGATTCCCCAATTACAGAATCAAGGGAGCTATGCCATTTTATTTGTCCTAGGATTAATAACATCCCTTCATTGCTTGTCAATGTGTGGAGGAATCGTCATCTCCCAGAGCGTTGCTTACAATAATCCTATTAAATCTTCAATTCTCTATAATTGTGGTAGAGTATTGGCCTACACCTTTGTTGGCGGTATTGTAGGAGCCCTTGGAACTGTCATGAGCTTTTCACCACTATTAAAGGGATATATCACTATTTTTACTGGGGCTTTTATGATGCTATTAGGATTAAGTATGCTACAGCCCTTCTCTTTTCTAAAGAAATATATCAAACTTCCTAAAGGTTTAAATAATATAAAGATTCTCAAACATAGCAAAGCGCCTTTTTTCATTGGATTAGCTACAGGTTTGATGCCTTGTGGTCCTCTTCAAACAATGCAGTTATATGCTCTTGGTACAGGTAGCCCCATAAAGGGGGCTTTAGCAATGTTTATTTTCAGTTTAGGTACTGTTCCACTAATGATGGGTTTTGGTACCTTAAGCGGATATATAAGTAGCAATTTAAATAGACAATTATTAAAGGTAAGTGGTATTTTAGTTATGGTACTTGGCTTAATTATTATCAATAGGGGGTTGGTACTACAAGGACGAAGCACTTTAGATAAATTACTTAACCCAATAACAGTCAGCACTGAAGCTATGATGCCAGAGATGATCAATGGGTACCAAGTAATTAGAAGTTCTGCAAATGACAAGGGATATGAACCCAATTTGTTTATAGTAGAAAAAGGGAGAACTGTTAAATGGTTTATTAGAGGAGATGAAGTTAATGGTTGTAATAATGAAATTATCATTCCTACACTAAATATAGCCCAAACCCTTCTAGAGGGTCATAATATAATCGAATTTACTCCCTTAGAAGAAGGTGAACTAGGGTTTAGTTGTTGGATGGGTATGTTAAACGGGCGGTTTATAATAGTGGATGATCTAGAAAACATACCTAAACATATTAATACAACTCCTCCAGAAACAACAGAATGTTGTACTCGACCTTAGAAATAGTAGTTAGCAAGCCCTTAACATAGTCGTTAAAACTACTGTTAAGGGCTAATTTTAATTATTCTACACTACCTATTTTTTTGTACTTTTTTTGCTGCATTATGATTTGTTGACTGGTTATTTTTCTGCTCCTTTTTTAGAGACTTTCTCTCTGCTTGTAGAATTTTTTTCTCTTTTTTTAAATCATTTCTTTCTTCTTTGAGGACCTTTCTTTCTTCCTTTAACTCATCCCTTAGCTCCTTTATTGTTGTTTTATACTCATTTTTAAGCTCTTGACTAAGGGTCTTATATTCCTCCTTAGTAGCTTTATACTCTTCTTTAGCCCCAATGTATTTTTCTTGTTTTTTGATGGCTTCATCTTCTACTTCATTGTTCTCTATTTTATTATAGTCGTTATCGTACCCTGAGGTTAACAAGATGCCCCCATCTTTATTAGCAAGGGGAAAGTCGTTTATTATAATAGGATCGTCATATAAGTGAATATGTCCCTTAGCAGAATCAGAAGGGGAGTCTGAAACAATGATGGCCTTTGTAGAGTCAGTAGTATTAATCGTAGCATTTACTGTTGCAAAACCTGTAATAGTAACTAAAGCCGTAAGGGCTATTGCCGATATTTTTTTCAAGTGAATACCTCCTAAAGTTTTTTACATCATAAAGATACGTCAATAAAGGCTTATTTAGGGTCTTACTTTATAAATTCATTTTTATAATGATGACTTATTGCACCTAGAATATTTAAGTTTTAATAAATTATGTTAAAATAGAGTATAGTAAGGAAAATATGGTTAAATTGATGATAGAAAAGAAATTATGAACAGTAGGTGCTAAAGATGAAATGTAAAATCATAAATAACCAAACAGAGACCGAAGCATTGGCTAAAAAATTGGCTACTTTAGTAGATAGAGGAAATGTAATCTGCCTTACAGGGGATCTTGGCGCAGGAAAAACAACCTTTACCCAAGCATTTGCAAAAGGACTGGGAATCCAAGAACCTGTAACGAGTCCAACCTTTACAATTTTGCAGGAATACGAAGATGGAAGAATCCCTCTATATCATTTTGATGTATATCGTATTAGTGACCCTATGGAGATGGCGGATATTGGGTTTGATGAATATGTTTTTGGTAATGGTGTGTGTGTAATTGAATGGGCATCAATTATTGAAGAAATATTACCATCAGACCACTTATGGATTGATCTTAAGGTAGAGGGAATAAAGGAGAGGAAATTTTGCGTAAAAGGTACTAACGAATACTATCAGAATATAGTTGAGGAGTTGTTAAAGTAATGAGACTATTAGCATTAGATACTTCTTCATCAGTGGCAACAGTGGCTGTGATGGAAGATGAGAAGCTTATTGTTGAAACGATTATTAATTATAAAAAAACCCATTCTGAAAAACTAATGCCTCTAATAGAAGAGGTATTGGGACATTGTGATCTGAAGCCAAAAGACATCGATCTATTTGCTGCTTCATTGGGGCCTGGATCTTTTACAGGTTTGAGAATTGGTATAACAACCATTAAAGCTATGGCTCAAGCTTTGGACAAACCAGTTGTAGGTGTATCAGCTCTAGAAGGGCTTGCCTATAATTTAGCCTTTGCAAAGGGTCTTATCTGTCCTATTATTGATGCCCAAAGGGAAACCGTTTATACTGCCCTTTATAAATGGGAAAAAACAGGGTTAGAAGAAGTTATGGAGCAAAGGGTAATGCCTGTTGAGGAATTAATTAATCATTTACATAATATAGGTGAAACGATTATTTTTATAGGTGACGCAGTAGACAAATTTAGAGATCAGCTTCAGGCTAACTTATTAGAAAAAAGCTACTTTCCATCTAATAATTTTATCATTCCACGGGCTTCATCAATTGCAGAATTAGCTAGAAAAAAGGCTTTAAGAAAAGAAATTGCCCAAGCTTCAGAAGTTATACCTATCTACATGCGAAAGTCCCAAGCAGAGAATCAGTATGAAGAGAGAATGAAGGGAAAGGAAGGACAATAATGGAAGCCATAGTAAGAAAGATGGAAATTAAAGACTTAGATGATGTTGTTTTAATCGAAGAAATTTCCTTTCCTACCCCTTGGTCTAAAAGTGCCTTTGAAAAGGAGCTAAAAAAGAACTTATTGGCTAAGTATTTGGTGGTTACTTTAGAAGAAAAAGTAGTTGCCTTTGGAGGCATGTGGCTAATTGTTGATGAGGCCCATGTAACTAATATAGCCGTTCATCCTGATTATAGAGGAAAACAACTAGGTAAGTTATTGGTGGAAGGGATGATTAAAGAGGCCCATAGCATAGGTATGCTTCGAATGACACTTGAGGTAAGACGGTCTAATATTGTTGCACAAAACCTATATAAGGCATTAGGTTTTCTATTTTGTGGAGTACGCCCAGGCTATTATCAAGATAATGGAGAAGATGCCATTATTATGTGGAGAGATATTGAATAATAGGAGATGAAAATCCATTGATTAAGTTAGTGATGGAAGGATTAAATTTAAATATTGAAAAGCCCCAATGGGTAATGATTCAGGGGGACAATGAGGAAAAATTAAAACAAATAGTAGAAATTCTTCTGGGCAATTCTAAAGAGGGTTTAATCGAATATACCTTTAATGGAATAGCAGTTAGTTCTTTTAGCCAACGACAATTAGCAGCCTTTAGAAAAAAAGAGACCATTAATATTTTTCATAATACCTTTTTAGTTGAAAATGATACAGTTGAAAGAAATTTTATGTTACAGTTAAAATTTAGCGGAATTTATCCAACTAAAGCCAAACGGAGAGTTGATCAAGTAATCAATGAGTATAGTCTGATAGATATAAGAAATAAACAAATATCGGAACTGTCTCTTCTTGAAAAAATCAAGGTTAGATTGATTAAAGCTATCATTGCTGATCCGAAGTTAATCTGTGGTCTTTGGCCATCATTTGAAATTAAACAGGTGGATTTAGAAGAGATTAACCAATGGATTAGAAGGATTACCAATATGGGAATTACAGTGGTTTTTTTATTGAAGAATGATCAATTTATTGGTTATGGAGACTTTGTTCTCTCAATCTAATAAGGCTTTTTGATAAAAAGTTTTAAATTAATGATGTTAAGGTATCCCCCATTAGAGCGGGGACCAGAAGTAAAAAGTTAATAGATTATTAATATAGGAGGAGTGTAAACTTCTTCTTTTTTTGTGTTCTTTTTATTCAACGTTTCTATTTTATAGTTTTCAATTTTATATACTTGATGAAATTGGATAAAATCATAACGCTGAATTTATATTCAATTTATGCAATTTCCTTACTTATTGAGAGAAAAAGAAAACATATTATTATTTTTGAGAACATAAAATAAAACAGAAAAAAATGGTGAGGCTAAAATCTCAAAAATGCATAATAAAGCAAGAAGTGTAAATAATGTAAATAATAGAAATGATTTATAGGTATAAAGACCTATTTTTCAAATAAAATATATTAATTTTTAGTAATAAAACAAAAAAATACTACATAAAATAGACAAGCACCATATATTAAAGGACTCATTATATAAAAATTGCTTTATTTTTGAAAGTAGGAAATGAGGATATACGTTCGTAACTTGGGCACCTGGAACGTATGGAGTTTGTGGTGCAACCGACCTACTCTTTTGTAGAAATACAGTAGAGATAGGTTATTTTTTTGAAAAAGAGATCTGGAGGGGCAAATGAAAAAGGGGAATAAGAAATTAAAATGGATTAGCAATGGTTTTATTGGATTACTTGTAATATTAGTCATGGCTACAGTTTTTTCAAATCTACAGGCAAGAAAAAACCCAAATAAAATACCTACTTTAATGGGCTACAGTCCAATGTCTGTGCTAACAGGAAGTATGAGACCTATGTTAGAACCAGGGGATATGATTATTACAAAAAATGTGGCGGCAGAAGAGATAGAAGTGGGGGATGTCATCACCTATCGTGTAGACAGTTACACCTTAGTTACCCATCGGGTGATAGCCATAATCGAAGAAAATGGAAGAATTAATTTTCAGACCCAAGGGGACGCCAATAATACAATTGACCAAAGTTTAGTTACGCCAGAAGCCTTAGTGGGAAGCCTCGTTTTTCGCATTCCAAAGGGGGGTTATCTAGTAAACTTCACTAGAAGTCCTATTGGTTTTTTGGTCTGCATTATCATACCAGTTCTTTTGCTAATTGGACCTGAAGTTAAGAAAATATTATTCGAAGTAGGTAAAGAAAAAAAAGCTTAACTACTTTGAAACAATATATTTGAATTGAATTAAAACTTAAGTTTTAACACAAGAGTATACTTTAGTCCGTAAAAAGGGGTGGTTAAGAGAATTGTAGATAAAAAAATAGATAATCTCGGCAAAGATTATCCATAAAAAAGTGCTTTAAAAATCATATTACTAATATTGTATCGCAAAAAAGTAAAAATATGAAGAGTTCGAGGAGGAAGAAAAATGAACAAGAAGTTACTGATCAGTTTATTATTAATTGGAGTGTTGGCCTTTGGAGCAGGTTTAGGGACTATGGCTTGGTTTACAAATAGTAGTTCAAGTGCTAATAATGTTTTTCAAACTGGTACATTAGCTATTTCTGGACCTGCAAATAAAGATATTTCTTCTACGTTTGATGTAGGTAATATTTATCCAACATGGAGTGATAGTAAAACAATTACAGTTAAAAATACAGGTAGTCTACCATTTAAATATAGAGTAAGTGTAAGTTCTACAAGGGATACACTGCTTTATAAGGGTGAAGATGGATTAAGAATACAAATAGGTGATGGACCTCAAATGCCATTAAATCAGTTAGTTAATTATGATTTAGGGGTAATCGCAGCAGGAGAGCAAGGGCTTTTAAATATTACCTTTAGCCTACCTGCAACAGCAAATAATCAATATCAGGCTTTAAAGGACTCCTTTACATTTACTTTTGAGGCAACTCAAGTAAATGCTCCATGGGAAACTAATAATCCAGATCCAGTAGATCCAGAAGACCCAGAAGATCCAGCAGATCCCATAGTTATTTCAGATGAGACGATGATTAAGGATTGGAATGTAAGAATTGAAAGAGCGGGTGTATCACATAATTATAATGCATTCGTTAGCGGAAGGTTAGTTAATGTTCTTAAATATGATAATGATGATGAGGAAATATCCTATCCAGAAGGAGTCGAGATAGAGTTTACCTATGTGAATGGGCAAGGAAATAATAGGACGGCAAAAGCAACCACAGGAGCTGATGGTAAATTTAATATTAAAATTGACGGCGTACATCAACGTAACAGCAATATAACACCTGTAGGCTATGAAATAGTAGAATAAGTTAATCCAATATATAGCCGGTGCTAACATCGGCTATATATTCAATTTAGTTTTATGAAATTCAAAAGTACTTTGATTTAAGTAGAATGTAAGTATTTTTGAATCTTATAAAAGGAGGCGAATCAATTGAAGGGTTATTATAAGGGTCTATGTTTTTTACTAACTTTTATGATAGTTTTAGGTGTTTTATTTAATTATGGAATTGTAGACACCTTTGGAATAGGCAACAACCATTATGTAGAAGTAAGTACCTATGGTACTGCAAGCCAAGGCGACCCTATGTTTAGTGAAGGATTATGGGCACCGGGAGCAGTAGATAAGGGCGTCATGCGATTATCCAACAATTATTCCCAAAGGGTAAGGGTTAATAATTTAGCACTAACAATTAAACTAGAGCAATTTGTAGATGGCGAATATCAGTTAGTTAATGATCCACAGTTAATAGAAACCTACGCCAAAAATATGTATGTAACTGTTACTCGAGGTAGATTATTAGTATTTGACGAGGTTCTCTTTGATGACAGCTTTTACGAAATGATGTATGAAAAAGGTAATTATAACTTTGAAGGTTATTCCCTTCCAGCTACTAAGCAGTTTAATATAGGGAGAAATAATAATGTTGATTTAGAATATATAGTAAGAATGGCAGAAGGTGGAGGGAATGAACTACAGGGGTTAAAAGCTACTGTAGATTTTATTGTTAACCTTCAAGAGAATCCAGAGTATATAGACGATTATCACCCTATTGAAAGGGTAGTAACCGGGGATGATCTTAATAAGACGAAGGATGAAGTTACTTCTCAAGAAAATGTCCATTGGGCCCATGATTGTATAGAAAAGTTGAAGGAAGAAGGGATTATTCAAGGGTATCCCGATGGAACGATTAGACCCAATAATCTTATTACGAGGGCAGAAACGGCAGTATTAATAGGAAGAGCATTAAAATTAGAAGAAAAGAACAAAGTATTCTCTGGTTACATGGATTTTATACCACCTTGGGCAAGGGGATATATTATAGCTACAACAGAACAAGGAAGCTTTCAGGGATATCCTAGTACCCTAGGCAGAGTTTTTAAAGGAAATGATTACATCACTAGAGAAGAGGTTGCAACTGCCTTAATTAGAGGATTTAATATTGATCTAGATGATGAGAAAGTACTAGACTTCCTAGATGAAGATGAAATAGGAGGTTGGGCCCTTCCTTATATTAGAACAGGGGTTAAAAATGATATTATATTAGGCTATCCAGACCAAACCTTCAAACCAAAGCAAGAAATTACTAGAGCAGAAGTATTTACATTAATTTGTAAAATATTAGATTATCACTCAGAACACTTAGAAAATGAAGAAGAATAGAAGGAGGAGGTGAGAAGTCATGAAAATAAAATGGTCTTCACCAGGTAGGCTCTGCTTCAGGGTTGCAGGTTTCTTAGTAGCAGGTGTGATGGTTAGTATGGTGTTTTTGGGGGCAGTTGATACCCATGCATGGTTTACTTCTCAAGCAAGATCAAATTTAGAAGTAAGGGCAGCTAGTACAGAGGATATTATAAGCGAGATAAAATTAGATTCAGGTATCAATCCAGAGTATATGATCTTAGAAGGCTCAACTAACTTAGAGGCTCGTAGTGGAATGATTTATTTTGAGTTAGAAGGAGAAATAGCAGAGTACCTTCTACATATCAATCCCATAAGAATAGAAGGGGGCTTTACCTACAAAATAGCCCTAGAGCCAAACCTAAATTTATTTCAACACACAAAACTTCTAAATCCATTTAAAAATCAAAAAATAAAAGGGACCTTGCGGGTTAAATACCTGAATGAGTTTATTAATGAACCTATAGAAATCGTCTTTACTAAAGAATATTTAAGAGGTAAGATTATGGAAAATATCCATAGACAAAGCCCAGAAGTAACAAAGCTTAATAGTGATCATGAAGCTAGGACAGAAATTACAACTCTAATGACTTATTTAGCCAATCATCTAGATTGGCAAGAGGCATCTTCTAATTCGAAGCAGATGGTATCCACCCAAGAAATTCTGATGATGAATCGTAGAGAGGTGGAGGAATTAGAAGGAATTGTTTTACGGGAAGTTTCAGTAGAAGCGTTTGAATTTAGTGAAGATCAAAACAAGATAATTAGTATTATTGCACCGACGTTACAAGGCTACATCAAAAATTTATATAGTACAGTTGTTGAGCTAGTGGCAGAGCTAAATGAGAAAATTTTAATTATTGTGGGTTTAGAAAAAAGAGTTGAAGGGTTAGAAGTTGAAAAGGCAAACTTATATATGGAATTAGTGGAAGCCAAGGCCGACATTCAAAGAATTAATGATGAAAACAGCCGATTGATAAGGGAATTAGAAGCTCTTTTAGAAGAAGTGAATGCTGTGCCAGAAACTATTTTACCAGAAGGACCTGATAATCAGGGGGGTGCTGTTCCAGAAGAGGAAGGGCAAGAAGATGAAGAACAAGAGAAGTCAGATCAAGAGAATAAAGAGGAAGACCCTTCTACAGGGATCGATGAAAGTGATCATGAAAAATCTAAAATAAGTGATGAGGATTTAATGTAGTATATATGTATAATTAAGGATATATAGACAGAAAGCAATCTTCTTTTACGAGAGGATTGCTTTCTGCTATTATAGTAAGTAAAGAAAGAATAGTTCTTATTATCCTAGAAAAAGTGGTTAGCAATAATTTAATTTGAGAAATAATAAACTTTTATATTAATTAACCGTAGATAGGTTATAGGGAAAAGAGGTGGTGGATTGAATATGACAGATTGGGAGATTGTACAAGAAATTATTAGTGGAAACAGCCAGTTATTTCGTGAAATTATTACAAGATATAAAAAGGCAGTATATTCCTTATGTTTTCGGATGACCAACAATCATGAAGAAGCAGAAGATCTGTCTCAGGAAGTATTCATCAAAACCTACCATAACCTAAGAAAATATGATTCAAATTATAAATTTTCAACATGGATACTGAAAATTGCCACCAATACCTCTATCGACTATATACGGAAAAAGAAGGTAGAGACAGTACCTCTAGAGGAAGAAATTGAATCAAAACATGAAAGTGCCAGTGCTGAATTAGTTTATCTACATCAACAAAATAAAAATTACATTGAAAAAGCTATAAACGAGTTACCGACAGACTATCGAACCTTAATCATTTTATATCATCAGTATGGATTAAGCTATAAAGAAATCGCTGAGAATACCAACCTACCCATGTCTAAAGTTAAGAATCGAATTCACAAAGGAAGAAGCCTTTTAAAGGATAAACTTAAGGAAATAAAAGAGGAGGGAGCCCAATGGACTGCAAAACAGCTTCAGCTTTAATAATGAGTTATGTTGATGGAACAATTGAAGAAAATGCCCTTGCCGACCTCCAGAAACATATGAAGGAATGCTATCAATGTAGTGAGGAATTTCAACTATTTACTGAGATGGTTAATGGAATTGAAGAACTTCCTATGCTAGAGCCCTCAAATAACTTTGAAACGAATATAATGGAAGCCATCGATCTTGAACTATATACCACTAGAACAAAGAAATTACAGAACTATTCACCTATATTCATTTCATTAGGGATGTATTTAACTTTCCTTGTAACAACTGTAAAGCCAGGGATACAAAAGAATGTTGTGCTAGACTTTATCTCAGCCATCCAGCATCTTACATTATTAAGTAACTTGTGGGAAACGATGGTTGAAAGTAGCTTTCTACTTATGGGGCAACTTCTTCGAGGAACAATGCAATCCATTGTGAAACTAGCAACGTGGAATACCACCAATTTCCTATTGGCATATAGTTTTAGTTTTCTAACTTTGGTTTTGTTGTTAGTCTTAATTAGAAGAACCTTAAAAGGATTATTAAATATAAATGGAGGGGATTTAAGATGGAAGGGAATAAATATGGAAGAGTAGTCTTGTTATCATTGTTAATAATAATTCTATCCACATCAATTGTATTATCTGTGAGTGTGACCACAAGAGGAGACATTGTTGATTTTTTTAGAGATACTAAAGTACCTTCAAATACTGATGTAAGGGGAAATGTAGTTACTCTATTTGGAAATGTAGATATTGAAGGTAATGTAACAGGCGATATCGTTGTTATTTTTGGTAATGTAACTGTGAATGGCACTGTTAGTGGAGATGTTATATCAGTAATCGGGGGTATTACAATAGGTTCTAGCGGACAGGTAAATGGCAGTAGTATTGCAGTATTAGGAAATGGCGTAAATAACCATGGTTTCATAAGACAACAAGAGATTAGTGTATTAGGGTTTTTACCTAGAGAAATGGCACCTATCTCAACCTTACTATTAATCATTTCAATTTTTACTGTCGTAAAGCAAATAATGGCCTTTATTTTATCGGTTATTGCAGTGATCATTTTCAATGATCGGTTAGATAGAATGGCAGCAGGCTTTGGCCATGATGCTGGTAAAAAGTTTTTAATTGGCCTTTTGGTTTACTTTGGAGGATTTGTTGCAATAGCAGTATTGGTTATGACAGTAATCGGTGTTCCTTTGGTAGTTTTATTGATTCCTGCATTGTTTTTAATTGAGTTCTTAGGAAATACGACAGCAAAAATTGCCATTGGGAAAAAAATAGCTCAACGGAGTGAAAAAGAATGGAGTAATTTGATGGAGCTATTGGTAGGATCATTTATATTTTTAGCTCTAGATATTATCATCATTGGGAAATTAGTTACCTTAATTTTAAAATATATTGGCATAGGCGAAATCGTAGAGAGTCGTTTGGGGGAAGCTAAAATAAATGGACCTAAAGGGATATAATTATGAAGGCAGTTATGCAAAAATATAAAAAGATGATACTTATTATAATAATAGTCTCTTTATTTGGAGTAATTGCCTATGGTAATAGTCCCTACCAAGATACATTAAAAATTTATGAAAATGAAACAATTGATGGGGACTTAATTGTGGCGGTTAACCATGCTACCAATGAGGGAAATATAAAGGGAGATTGGATTACTGCAGGTCAACAAATTCGTCACCTAGGGATGATCGGCGGCGATTTAATCGCAGCTGCTAGCCAAATTTTTGTAGATGGTAATGTAAGGGGAAACTTACGTTTAGTAGCAAGAGAAGTGATTATTGGTGGAGGAGAAATTAATCGTAATGCTTCGATATTTGCCTCAAATGTAGGGTTAGAAGAAGATACAATTTTAGATGGAAGTCTTCATGTTTATGCTGGAGACTTAGCATTAAGAGGATTTGTGGGTGGAGATATCATTGGCGGAGTTGGAAATGCAGTGATCAGTGGAACTGTTAAGGGGAACATTAATTTAAGTGTAGATAAAATTTATTTAGAGCCAGGGGCCTACATTGAAGGGAATCTAACCTATATTAGTGAAGAAGAACAATATATCGATACTAAACTGGTAAAGGGGAATATTGAATATCAACCAACTAGGACTAGATCTCATCTTCAAAGGGGTCTTGAGAATATTGCTAGAAGGATAAGAAGAGTCATTAATCTTTTACAGATTCTATTTCTAATCTCATATATTATACTTGGTTTATTTTTGATCAAATTTTTTAAAAAGCCATTAAATAGAGCAACACAACTGATAGACGATCAAAGTGGGATAAGTGTCCTTTTAGGGTTAGGTTTTTTATTTTTAGTTCCTATAGGTGCAATCTTGTTGATGGTAACAATTATTGGAATACCCATTAGTATTTTAGCGTTAGCCCTTTATGGTATTTTAGTTTATTTAGCTAAAATTCCAGTTGCCCTTTGGTTAGGAAAAAAGATAATACGAGATGAAAGCAGGTATTATACCTCATTTATTGTGGGTAATCTTTTAATTGCAACTGTATCGTTAATTCCCTATGGTGGTAAATTGCTGTCGGTTGGAATTACTGCTTTAGGCATGGGTAGTACATTAATTGTAATAAAAAAATATTATAATAAGGAATATGATATATAAAGAATTGGAAAATTAAAATCGATAGCTAAAAAGCTATCGATTTCTATTATGGGGATGATCTTCAGGAATTCGAGGAGCATCCTTGGCAATTGCTAAAATAGCTAAATCTGTAGCAGAAATAGCTTCCAGCATGCCATCGGGCATAACGTTATAATTATGGGGTTGAACAGGTTGAATTTCATTTCTATTTCTATTTTCTAATTCAGGATACCTTTTAACAGGTCGACGTTTCTTAGACATTTTAATCACTCCTTTTTTATAGTATTTGCTATGTAATAATAGAAAATTATAGCTAAAAAATGTTTATAGAATTAATATTATCCAAATAACTAGAGAAAATGTTATAATAAAAAAATATTAAAGAATACTAAATCGTATTTGAGGTATTTGCATAAATCGTATATTAACTCAGGGTTATAGTATTGTGCAATTTCCTCAATTATATAAAAATTACTAGTTTTATTATTGATCTATATTAAATGCAAGGAGAGGACCAATTTTGAAGAATATAAACAATACTACAGAGGATGTTATTACCTTAGCAATAGAGACAAGTTGTGACGAAACCTCTGTAAGTGTACTTAAAAATGGACGAACTGTATTGTCTAATATCATATCTTCCCAAATAGAGCAGCACAGAAAGTTTGGTGGTGTTGTGCCAGAAGTTGCCTCAAGGAAGCATATTGAAAACATTAATCAAGTAATTGAAGAGGCTTTAAAGGAGGCAGAAACCACCTTTGAAGAAATTACCCATGTAGCTGTAACCTATGGTCCCGGTTTGGTAGGGGCATTATTGGTGGGACTATCTGCTGCAAAGGCAATTGCTTTTTCTAAAGAAGTTCCTTTAGTAGGCGTTAATCATATAGAAGGGCATATTTATGCTAATTTTATTGAGCATAAGGAACTGGAACCGCCCTTTATAGCTTTAATTGTGTCAGGAGGACATAGCCATTTAATTTATATGAAGGATTACGGTGAGTATGAGGTCCTTGGTAGAACTAGGGATGACGCTGCTGGAGAAGCCTTTGATAAAGTTGCAAGAGCGTTGGGTTTAAGCTATCCTGGTGGGCCAGAAATCGACCGTTTATCGAAAATTGGTAATTCTGATGCAATCCCTTTTCCAAAGGCTTATTTGGAAGAAGGAAGTTATGACTTTAGTTTTAGTGGTTTAAAATCTGCAGTGCTAAATTACCTTAACAGTGAAAAAATGAAGGGCAATCCAATTAATGAAGCCGATGTGGCTGCTAGTTTTCAACAAGCTGTAATAGAAGTTCTAGCTGAAAAAACCCTTCAATGTGGAATAGAAAAGGGAGTTAACCAAATTGTACTAGCAGGTGGGGTTGCTGCTAATAGTGGTTTAAGGCAGTTACTCTCAAAGAAATGCCAAGAAAATGGTATAGATTTAAAATATCCTTCTAACAAACTATGCACAGATAATGCTGCCATGATTGGTTGTGTTGGTTATTATGATTATATTAGAGGATTAAAGTCTAATTTATACTTAAATGCAGTACCGAATCTTAAGCTGGGACAACGGTTCTAGGGGTTGGAAATTCTTAGGTAAGCTACATATCATTGCCTGTATAAAAGCCATTATCTCCTATGATATAATTAATGGGTAACATATTATATTAAAAGGGGGAAATACTGTTGGAATATCTATCCTGGATGAGAAAAGTTGATACTGATATGAGTAGAAACGATTTATTAGATTTAATTGATAGTATGCATGAAGTGATCAATGCCCTATTAGAAAAGAATCAAGAAAATGATGCAATCATTAAAGAACTAAAAAAAACATTGCAGGCATAAAGGCAATTATACATATTGATTATGTAAATTAAAATCTCCACTATATAAGCTGATAGATGGAGATTTTTTATGAACAAAATTCATTAAATTGTTCACAAGGGATTTAAGATGAAACTGTGGATAATGTGGAATAACTATGGATAAAACCTATATACTCAAATGTTAGTGTGGATAAAGCTGTGGAATCTGTGGATTCTTTGTGGATAAATGTGGATAACTTATTTTATGTGTATAAAATACTTCGTTTTTCGATTTTATTCTACAAGAAACGTTTACATAAGCCCTCAGATAATTATACCTGAGGGCTGTCAAATAATAATGATATTATAATTTTGAATACTCTACTTAACTATTTTTCATTGAAACCTTTAGATTATTTCTTTCTAAAACATGACTAACCTTCATAACGATAGCAGAAGTTAGCACTATTTTAATAAGATCGGGAATAATGTAATTAGCTACTGCTAATAGAAAAGATTGTTCCCAAGTCATAGATGTAACGTATTTAAATTGAATTAGTCCGATACCATAAATAAGAATTAGGGCTAACAACATAGCAATGGTGGTTCTTAAATAGGTAATTTTCTTTTCTGTAATAGATCCAATAACATATGCTGCTAATGGAAAGGATAATAAAAATCCTCCAGTGGGGCCAACTAGTATATGAAGCCCACTACTAAAGTGAGCAAAAACTGGTAGACCGATTGCACCTAGTAATAAATAAATGATAATAGATAGCGATCCTAATTTCCTCCCAAGAATACCTCCTGCTAGGCAAACTGCCACCACCTGCATTGTAAAGGGAACAGGGGAGAAGGGTACTGGAACAGCAATTTGGCTACTTACAGCAGTAAGCGCAGCAAATAAGGCTACTAAAGTCATTTGTTTTACTGAAATTTTCATGTCGATTTCTCCTTTCGTCAACCTATATATCGCTTTTGGTTAACAAAAACAGTTTAACCCGTCTAAGAAGAAATGTCAATAACATTTTCCCATTCCTCGTAAAGTTCATTAATTTTATCTCTAACATTAGTAAGCTGATATTGTACTTCTTTGCTCTTATCTGGGTTTGAATACACTTCCTCTTGGCATAAGAGATCCTCTAGTTGAGAAGCTTCTTCTTCATAATTGATGATATCTTCTTCAATTTTTTTACGTTTTTTAACTAATTCTTTTTGTTTGTTCTTCTCTTCTTTTTCTTTACGTTTTTCTTCTTTAATTTGGGTTTTCGTTTTTTCTTCTATTGGTTCATCGATATTGTCAAATTCCTGCTGTTTCTTTTTATATAAATAATAATCGTAATTTCCTAAGAAGGTTTCACAGCCATTAGGACTGAGCTCAATCACCTTTGTTGCTATCCGATTTAGAAAATAACGATCATGGGAGATTACCAAAACTGTGCCATCATAATTAACAAGGGCCTCTTCAAGTACCTCTTTAGCTAAAATATCTAAATGGTTGGTGGGCTCATCAAGAAGTAAGAAATTTGCCTTTGAAATTAATAGTTTTAAGAGGGATAACCTGGCTTTCTCACCGCCACTTAAAGGTGCTATTGGCTTAAAAACTTCTTCGTCTTGAAATAGGAATGAACCAAGTAAAGATCTAATTTCTGTCTGGGTTTTATTGGGTAAGAGATCCCATATTTCATCTATAATGGTCTTATCCATGTTTAATGATTTTTGTTCTTGATCATAATAAGCTGGTAGAACATTATGTCCTAATTGTATTTCACCCGCTGATAAAGGTAATTCATTCAAGATAATTTTCATTAAAGTTGATTTACCAATACCGTTAGGTCCAATAAGTGCAACTCTTTCTCCTCGATAAATATCAAAGGCTAAATCTCTAAATAAAGGACTACTATCAAAAGACTTAGCCACTTCTTTAACTGCTAAGACATCATTACCACTTTTAATTTGGGTCTCAAATCTAATCTTAGCCCTTTTTTGATGAGTTTGTGGTTTATCTAATCTATCAACTTTATCTAGTTGCTTCTCTTTGCTTTTAGCTCGTTTCATTAATTTTTCGGTGCCATGTTGCTTAAGTCTTCGAATAACGTCTTCTTGCCGATCTATTTCCTTCTGCTGATTTTGATAATTTCTTAACTGCTGTTCTTGAATAACCCTTTTCTTTTCTACAAAAGCTGAATAATTACCGTTATAGCTAGTGATTTCATGATTTTCAATTTCTAGAATGTGGGTAACGATTTGGTCTAAAAAATAACGATCATGGGAGATCATTAAAACGGTACCGCTGTAATCCCTTAGAAAACCTTCAAGCCATTCAACAGCTTGGATGTCTAAATGGTTAGTTGGCTCGTCCAATAAAAGGATATCAGGTTTCGAAAGAAGTAGTTTGGCTAATCCAAGACGGGTTTTTTCCCCTCCACTTAATTGAATTACCGGTTGCAGAAGGTCATCATCAGCAAAACCAAGTCCCTTTAAAACTCCTTTTACTTCACTTCGGAAGCCATAACCATTATTCTTTTCAAATTTTTCTGTGAGAGCAGCATATTCATCCATAAGTTGCGCCAATTCTTTTGATTGGCTAGAATCTTTACCCACTTCAGAAATTTTTACTTCTAAGGATCTTAAGTTTTCTTCCATTTGAATTAAATGAGAGAAGATGGTAAGCGCCTCATCATATACATTGGTATCCTCTGACATAACAGTACTCTGCTCTAAATAACCTAAGACAGTAGACTTAGAAATAAACAGGTCACCTTCATCAAAGGGCAGCTTTCCACAAAGTATATTAAATAACGTAGATTTACCGGCTCCGTTAGCCCCTACAAGACCGACTTTTTCTCCCTTTTGAACGCTAAAAGTAATGTCTCGTAATATAAGATCTATACCAAAATATTTGGTTAATTGGTTACAGGACAAAATAATCATAAGTTTCCTCCTACTAATTAAATATTATCTCTATCATACCAAAAAATGATGAGCCACGAAAGAAGGGGAGTTGGATAAAAAAATGCTTTATCTCAAGATCGGCTTCATTATCAATTTCAATATAGAATTTTAGGTGAAAAAGGATATATATCATGACCTGAAAGATTGTTAAAAAAATATCTTATATAGTAAAGATTGTTAAAAATTAAATTTATTGATTTTTCTGATTTTTATTGATTTATAAATCTAAATAGTTTAGAATAAAAAATATTCAAACAATTAAATGATTGATGTTTAATGGGATTGATGTCATGGAATAATGTTATATCAGCTATTTTTCAATAGCAAAGTACATTTTTTATTTATTCAAATTGGATAGACCACCTTACCATATGACAACTGACCAATTATTCGACAACTTAATTCAGAATATTTAAACCTATTTACTTAATTCTATTTAATAGAAATTATTATATCCAACTAGTCATTAGGTAAACGTTTTCAGATTAGGGTTAGTTCGGTAAATGGTATGACCACATGACCAACCGACCAATATAAGAGTTATCGGTAAGTTTATCCAAGAAAGAACTTATTCTTGATGGAGGGTAACTTATTTTATGCTATAAAACCTAAAAAGGAGGGTAGAGATAATTAATTTTCTGACACTTGGAGAAGGACAGTGGATTTTAAATAAAAATCAAGGGGGAATAAAGTTATGTTATACGCTTTGCTGGCATCATTGCCGATTGTTTTAACGGTTGTTTTAATGGTGGCCTTTAACTGGCCAGCTAAAAAAGTAATGCCATTAGCATGGATTGTAGCTATTGGTTTGGCAGCAGCGGTATGGGGAATGCCATTTCAATGGTTGGCTGGAGCAACAGTTTTTGGGGGCTTAAGCGCATTTAATATATTAATTATTGTTTTTGGTGCTATTTTACTAATGAATACCCTTAAAAATAGTGGAGCTATTCGGGTAATTAATAAAACCTTCTATGGAATAAGTCCAGACCGTAGAGTTCAAGCAATTATTATTGCCTTTTTATTTGGTGCCTTTATAGAAGGGGCTGCAGGTTTTGGTACACCAGCTGCTTTAGCTGGTCCCTTAATGGTTGGACTAGGGTTTCCACCTTTAGCAGCGGCAATGTTAGCCTTAGTAGGAAATAGTACACCAGTAAGCTTTGGTGCAGTGGGTACGCCAATTATCGGAGGAGTTTCTTCCGTATTGGGGTCGCCAGATATTGTTGCACAAATTGAAGGGGCTGGAATGACAACAGCAGAGTTTTTACACCAAGTAGGAATTTGGTCTGCATTACCCCATGCTATAATGGGAATCTTCATGCCTTTAATTATTGTTATGATGATGACTAAACTATTTGGAGAAAAGAAATCCTTTAAGGATGCCTTTGAAATTGCACCTTTTGCAATATTTGCAGGTTTAAGTTTTACTGTACCATACGTAGCAATAGCCTATTTATTTGGGCCAGAGCTTCCATCTTTAGCAGGGGGATTAATCGCTATTGCAATCGTTGTCACTGCTGCTAAAAAAGGTTTCCTACAACCTAAAAAGGTTTGGGATTTTGCTAATAAGTCAAAATGGGATAGTTCATGGGTTGGAGCCGATGAAGTAGCTGCAACCACTGAAGAAAAGACTGCGGATATTAGCCCATTAAATGCATGGTTACCATATATTTTAGTTTCTGTCATTCTAGTAATTACTAGAATACCATCGTTAGGATTAAAGGATCTTCTTACAAGGCCAGAAGTTACCCTTGAATGGGCAGGTATATTAGGCACAGGTTTAACCTATAGATTACAGTACTTATATTTACCAGGAACCGTCCCTTTTATTTTAGTAGCTATATTAACAGGGTTCATGCATAAGATGAAGGGAGAGACAATTAAAGAAACCTGGAAAACATCTTTAAAACAAGTAATTCCTGCTGCGATTGCTTTGACATTTGCTATTGCCATGGTTCAGGTTATGTTGAACTCTGGTAATAATAATTCTGGAGAAGTCGGAATGATGGTGGCTCTTTCAGGCGCAGCTGGCGACTTATTCCAAGGCGTTTGGCCAATATTCTCACCTTTTATTGGAATTTTAGGAGCTTTTATGTCTGGAAGCAATACAACATCAAATATTCTATTCTCAGGTTTCCAATATGGTGTGGCAGATCAGATAGGAATATCAAGAATTGTTATTGTTGGACTTCAAGTTGTTGGTGGCGCAGCAGGAAATATGATCTGTGTCCATAATGTAGTTGCTGCCTGTACAACGGTTGGTGTTTTAGGAAAAGAAGGTAAGGTAATTAGAACTAACGCAATTCCAGCATTTATCTATGCAATTGCTACTGGAATATTCGCTTTCTTAGCCATCTACGTGTTTTTCCCAAATATGTTTTAAAAGTATAAGATTAGTAGCATATCTATTTCATTCAAGTCAACGGGACTGTTTTTACAGTCCCGTCTTGCTGTTAAAAAAACTGATAGTTAAATATCGAATTTTTTTAAATTTTTTTGTAAGGCATATAAATTTTACAGCTATAATCGACTTTAAACCATGATATTTACCCATTTTAGAACCAATTAATCATTTGACAATCGCCGAAATGATTGTTATAATAATATCTAAAATAAAAAATCATAGCAAAAATCATATCAATTTATATTTCATGATTTTGCAATCATATCTTAAGGACTAATTGCTTTTGCTTAAAGTGGGCAAAGTAAGTAAAGTAATGTAAGAACTTTTTCATTAATAATAGAAAGTAAGATGTTTTTTAATAGGTTTAAAATAACAGAATTTTTAAAATATACCATGAAATAGAAGAGGAGGGGTTTTAATGAATAGAGATTTCTCTAATGTCTCTATGGCTGTAATAAGAAGGTTACCTAAATACCATAGGTATTTAAAAGACTTACTTGACAAAGAAGTTTATCGTATTTCCTCAAGGGAGCTCAGTCGATCAATCGGATTCACAGCTTCACAAATTCGTCAAGATTTAAATTGTTTTGGTGGTTTTGGGCAACAAGGGTATGGATATAATGTAGAAGAACTATATAAAGAAATAGGGAAGATTTTAGGCTTAGACAAAACCTATACAACTGTTATTATTGGTGCAGGTAACTTAGGGCAAGCAATTGCCAATTATGCAAGTTTTAACAGATACGGGTTCCAGTTAAAAGCGTTGTTTGATACAAATCCAAAACTAATTGGAATGAAAATTAGAGATACCGAAATCCTTGACTTAGATGATTTAGAAGATTTTATCCAAAAAAATAATATAGAAATAGGGTTTATTTGTACCCCCAAGGAAGTTGCTCAAGATGTTGCTGATAAACTAACTTCAGCGAACATAAAAGGAATTTGGAACTTTGCACCAGTAGATTTAAAAGTACCAAAGGATGTTATAGTTGAAAATGTTCACTTAAGTGAGAGTTTATTTATTCTATCTTATTTATTGAACGAAAAGGAGTTATTAAATAGCTAGTTAGATTAAATCCATCGACTGATAAAGGTGATGCAATGCGAAATTATTACTTGGAGATTCAACAGTATCTAGAAAAATTCATTTATAATGTCATTATATTGGATAAAAAGGGAATCAAGAATAATGGAGACTCCCTTTCTATGACCGAGATATTAATTCTAAAGACACTGGGGGATCAAAAAGAAAAGAAAATGTCCGATATTATTGAAGAGTTTAATATTGATAGAAATACCTTCGGGACAATTGTCACACGATTACAAAGTCAGAATTATATTATAAAAAAGAAATCCCTTGAAGATAAGCGGGTACAGGTATTATTATTAACTGATAAAGGTAAGCAAGCCTTTGAGCAAATTCTTTTGAAAGAAAAGGATATATTATTTACATTACTTAATGACTTTACTTTTAATGAAGAGAAGGCAATATTAAAGTTTTTAGTAAAAATCGATTTATTAAAGAAAAATACTGGTCTAATATAAGTAAAGAAATTAGAAAATTAACATGAAAAAGCCAAATAAAAAAAGAGACAGTCTAACTGTCTCTCATTTTTTATGTATTGATAATTATTCAGCTGGTACTGGAGCATCAACTGGACAAACGTTAGCACAGGCTCCACAGTCGATACAACCATCTTGATCAATTACATAAATGCTGTCTCCAGCAGAAATTACATCAACTGGACACTCTGGTTCACAAGCTCCACAACTAATACAAGCATCATTAATAGTATATGCCATTTTTATTTCCTCCTTCACTTTTCTTATAGTTTTACATGAATTTATAATTTGTATACATGTATTATACCAATATAAAAAAAAATACAACAGTAAAAAAGATTGTTTTTGATAAAAAAATGCTAAAATATAATGATTATCATTGTAATTATATGGGGGAATTACATAGTTAAGCGTAAATTTATATGATTGTAGTATGAAAACTTTGCTGCTTACGATACAATACAAGACTCAACTTTCATCTATGCATATAAAGAATATAAATTAAGCCGATGGTATGATGAAATTTCCCATTGTACAAAAAATATTTTGTAATAAATAATTATTTGTATTTACTAATGATATAATTGAAATATGGCAATTATATTAAAGTGTGGTACAATAAAAGCAAATATATTTATCAGGAGGAAGCTAAATGAAGATTTATGTACTGGTTGGCGCCAGTGGAACTGGTAAAAGCTATCAGGCAATCTCCTTAGCGAAAGGGAAAAAGATAGCCTATATAATTGATGATGGTTTATTAATAAAGGGGAATAAAGTTCTTGGAGGATACTCAGCTAAGCGGGAAAAATCTAAAATGGCTGCAGTAAAGCGTGCTTTATTTATTGATGATCATCATAAAAACGAAGTGGCAGAAATTATTAAGCGGGAAAACCCTAAATCTATCTTAATTTTAGGGACTTCTGATAAAATGGTGAATAGTATTGTGAAAAGACTTGATCTTGGGACAATTAGTCTGCGCTTTTATATTGATGAAATTTCCTCCCAAGATGATATAAAAATAGCTAAAAAATTTAGAATGCAAGAAGGAAAGCACGTTATTCCAGTACCGACATTTGAAATAAAGAAGGATTTCTCTGGTTATTTCCTAAACCCCTTAAGAGTATTTCGTAATTTAGGTAAGGGTGATCATGACGAAATAGACGAAAAATCTGTTGTGCGTCCAACCTTTAGTTATATGGGAAAATATACCATTTCAGATAGAGCAATAAGGGAATTGGCATACTTTGCTATAATGAAGGTAGACGGAATTCATAAAATCAATCACATTGATATTGATAATCTATCATCAGGAATCGTCATTAATATCAGTTTAGTGGCTATATATGGCTATCCAATTAAGTCAGTTATGGAAGCAGTTCAAAGCCATGTAAATACAGAAGTAGAAGGGATGACTTCACTGAATATTCTATCAATAAATGTTTTCGTTAAAAACTTAATAATCCTATAATAATTGGTTTACAATCTAAATTTTAAATGATATAATGCAAATGTAAGTGAGGAACAAGCTGTAAGTAAAGGAATTATTACGAACATATTTACGGTAGAGGAATGTTAAAAAAATAACAATGAAAACGTTTTTAGGAAGAATGATTCTTCTTAGAATAGATGTCTAGTTTTTGCATTTATTTAAAAACATATCTTTTAGGAGGGTATTTAAATGTCAGAAAAAACGTTAAATCCATTTGAAATTGCCCAGCAGCAAGTAAAAACAGCTTGCGACAAGCTAGGTACAGATCCAGCAGTTTATGAAATCTTAAAGAATCCACAAAGAGTATTAGAAGTTGCTATTCCTGTAAAAATGGATGATGGAAGCGTTAAGTCTTTCATTGGTTACAGATCTCAACACAATGATGCAGTGGGTCCATTTAAGGGTGGAATCAGATTCCATCATGATGTAACAAGAGACGAAGTTAAGGCGCTTTCAACTTGGATGACATTCAAGTGTGGAGTTGTTGGAGTTCCATACGGTGGAGGAAAAGGTGGTATTACAGTTAATCCTTCAGAATTATCTAAAGGAGAATTAGAAAGATTAGCTAGAGGATTCTCAAGAGCAATTTCTCCAATCATTGGCGAAAGAAAAGATATTCCTGCTCCAGACGTAAATACTAATGGTCAAATTATGGCTTGGTTTGTTGATGAGTATGAAAAAGCTACAGGTAGATTTGAGCCAGGTGTATTCACTGGTAAACCAGTAAACTTCTATGGTTCTTTAGGAAGAACAGAAGCTACAGGTTACGGAGTAGCTATCATGGCTAGAGATGCTGCTAAGAGAATTGGGTTACCATTAGAAGGAGCAACTGTTGCTATTCAAGGTTTTGGTAACGTAGGAAGCTATGCAGCTTTATATATGGAAGAAATGGGTGCTAAAATTATTGCTGTATCTGACCATACTGCATGTATTAGAAATGTTAATGGATTAGATGTTAAAGCATTAATCGAATATATCGCTACAAATAAACAAGTAAAAGGATTCCCAGGAGCAACTGAGGAGTTACATAGAGATGAACTTCTAGTAACAGAATGTGACATCTTAATGCCTTGTGCCCTTGAGAACCAAATTACATCTAAAAATGTAAATGACATCAAGACTAAGATCATTAGTGAAGGTGCTAACGGACCAACTACTCCAGAAGCTGATAAAGTTTTATTTGAAAAAGGAATTATCGTTATTCCTGATATCTTAGCTAATGCTGGTGGAGTTACTGTATCATACTTTGAGTGGGTACAAAACTTAATGAGATATACTTGGTCTTTCGAAGAAGTTCAAACTAAGCAAGAGCAATTAATGGTTAAAGCTTTTGATGAAATTTGGTCTTTAAAAGAAGAGCATAAAGTAGATATGAGAACTGCTGCTTACATGATGTCAATTAAGAGAATTGCAGATGCAATGAAGTTAAGAGGCTGGTACTAAGATAAATATATTTTATATAAAAAAATCGGATGTCGCTGACATTCGATTTTTTTTATATTACATAGGAAATTATGGTCTTTTAAAGCTAAACGTCATAATTTTTCGTAATGTATTTCAACACAAGTCTACCACTAGATCTTTCACCTAAAGTTATCTTTAAATCTCCCGAAGAAGACTTCTTTATTAAATATTTTTAGTAAAATAACAATATTATTACTATTTCATTTCTTATGGTATACTATAAATAATAGACAAATATATTAATATATTTAAGATATATATTAATTGCGTGAAGGTAAGGAGTGAAATTATGTTTAGTCCGATAAAAAGTACTAAAGTATATGAACAGGTAATTCATCAAATACAGAGTATGATCGCCAATGGAGACTTAAAGTCTGGAGATAAGTTACCATCAGAAAGACAATTGGCAGAAGAACTGGGAGTTAGTAGAACTTCTGTTAGAGAGGCATTGAGAGCGCTACAAATAATTGGGTTAATAGAGGTAAGACAAGGAGATGGAAACTTTATTAAGGAAAGTTTTGATACATGTTTGTTTGAACCATTATCAGTTATGTTTATGTTGCATCAAAGTAAACCACAAGAAATTGTTGACTTAAGAAGAATTATAGAAGTAGAAACAGCTACATTGGCCGCTAAGCGCATAACTGATGAAGAAATAGAAGAGTTAAGAGGAATCATTCAAGAATTAACTATTTTAAGCGAAGCTGAGGATGAAAAAAACAGTGTGAAGGTAGATAAAGAATTCCATTATAAAATAGCCCGTGCTTCTAAAAATATGATTCTATTAAATATATTAAATGTAATTTCTGCCCTAATGGATAGTTTTATTGAAGATGCAAGGGGTATGATCTTAGTTAATCAAAAAAATAAGTCTATACTAATAAAGCAACATCAAAAAATATTTTATGCAATTGAAAAAAGAGATCCTAAAGAGGCTGCTGAGGCTATGGGAGTACATATGGATTTAATTATAGAAGGATATTTAAACCATGTTTAGGGTTTTACAAACAAATTAACTCTATTCGATTAAGTACTTCATTTAATGATGATAACAATAACAAAAAAAATCGCAGAAATTAGTTTTGCGATTTTTTTGTGCAAATTACATCATATTTTCCCTTATGGCCAAGTTGTTAAGTAGTCTTGTTCTCTATTATTATTTTAGTGGTTATCCAAAGAAGTTATCCAATTTTGCAATAATTGTTAATATAATGTCAAAAAAATAAAGTTTTTACTTTGGTTACTTAGAGAAAAAATAACTATAGAAAGAACTTTTTCATTAATATGATAAAGGGGATAGTCTTTAAAAAGCCAAAATCTAAGGTTTTGACAACAGAAAAAATGGAGGGGGAGTCAAATAATGATTTAAAAGATTAGCTATTAAAAATTAAAAGTGAAATAGTATGTTAAAAAAAAGATAAATATTGAAATCTTTTAAATTTTGTGATAATTTAATAGATATACTGGTAAGACCATATTACCAAAACAAAATTTTAGTAAGAAAGAAATCGTATTACTGGTCTACCAAAACAAAGGGGGAGTCTATTTGGCAACAATCAAAATTCCTTATGGACGTACATTGATTACAGCAGAATTACCCGATGAAAATTTAATAGGTGTTCTAGAGTCAAAAGCCCATCACTTTAAAAGTCAGTTAACCCAAGAGGAAATCGTTAACAAAGCTCTAGATCAACCAATTGCTAGCGAAAGGTTAGAGGACTTAGTAAAAGGGAAAAAGAACATGGTCATAATTACTAGTGACCACACAAGGCCTGTGCCTAGTAAAGTTACAATGCCAATAATGCTTAGACGGATTAGAGCAGTTAATCCAACAATTGATATTAAAATTTTACTAGCAACAGGATATCATCGTCCCACTACTAAAGAAGAGATGATTGATAAGTTTGGACTAGAAATAGTTCAGCAGGAAGAAATTATTAACCATATCTCCCAAGACCAAGAAAGTCTTGTTAAAGTGGGGATTTTACCATCTGGGGGGGAACTATGGTTAAATAAATTAGCCATGGAAACAGAACTGTTAATAGCTGAAGGCTTTATCGAACCCCATTTCTTTGCAGGGTTTTCTGGTGGAAGAAAGAGTGTTTTACCAGGAATTGCAGGAGCACAAACTGTCTTGGCTAACCACTGTTCGGAGTTTATTGCCAGCGATTTTGCGAGAACAGGAGTTTTAGAGAATAACCCTATCCATAGGGACATGATTTATGCAGCTGAAAAAGCAAAACTAGCTTTTATCTTAAATGTAGTCATTGATAGTGACAAGAAAATAATCAATGCTTTTTGTGGAGATAGCCTATTGGCCCATCAAGAAGGTTGTAAATTTGTTAACGACTTATCCAAAATAGATAAATTAAAGGCAGATATTGTGATTTCTTCTAACGGCGGATATCCCCTAGATCAAAACATCTATCAAGCGGTTAAGGGAATGACTGCAGCTGAGGCGTGCTGTGACCAAGAAGCGGTTATTATTATGGTTGCGGCTTGTAATGATGGTCATGGAGGGGAAGCCTTCTATAGATCAATGGCAGAAGCTTCTGGACCAAGGGAAGTGTTAGAACAGGTTATTCAGATCCCAAGAGACAAAACTAAACCTGATCAGTGGGAATATCAAATATTAGCCAGAATCTTAGATAAATATAAAGTAATCATGGTAACAGATCAGTGTGATCCACAAATGATAAAAGATATGCATATGGATCATGCTTATACCTTTGAAGAGGCACTAAACAAAGCCTTTGAAATAAAAGGAAGAGATGCAAAAATTACTGCAATTCCTGATGGTGTGTCTGTTATTGTACAATAAGTAACATTAGTTTTGTAGTTTTTTCATCTAAAGTCATCTTTCAATCTTCTGAAGGATAGCTTTGATTTAATAAATAATATAATAATTTTAATTTATTTTGATTATGAAGCAATCGTTTTCATAATCAAAAATTTGCTAAACTGGTAATACCATAATACCATTAATAGGAGGGAGAATATGGAAATCGTTGTTTGTATTAAACAAGTTCCAGGTACAACAGAAGTAAAGGTAGATGAAAAGGGTAATTTAATACGTGACGGAATTGATTCGAAAATGAATCCATACGACTTATACGCTGTAGAAACAGCCCTTAAAATTAAAGAGGAACAAGGGGCTAAGGTAAAGGTAATTACGATGGGACCACCTCAATCGGAGACAGTTATTAGAGAAGCTTTTATGATGGGGGCAGATGATGGGTATTTATTGACAGATAGAAAATTTGCCGGTGCTGATGTTTTGGCAACTGCTTACGCTCTAGCCCAAGGAGTAGAGAAAGGTGGCAAACCTCAATTAATTATTTGTGGAAAGCAAACTACAGATGGAGATACTGCACAGGTAGGTCCAGAAATGGCAGAATACTTAGGGATTCCCCATGTAGCCAATGTTAAAAAAATTGTGGAGTTAAAGGAAGATTCAATCGTAGTAGAAATTGATATGCCTAACACCTTAGAAACAGTTGAAGTACAATATCCTTGTCTAATTACTGTTGAGAAGGGAATTTTCCAACCAAGGCTTCCTTCCTACAAGCTAAAGAAGGCGACAAAAGATAAGGGGATAGCATATTTAAGCTTAAAGGATCTTAACGATCAAGATGAAAAACAGTATGGAAATAGTGGTTCTCCAACACAAGTGGAAAGAATCTTCCCACCTGAAGCTAACACAGACCATGAAAAATGGACTGGTGGGGGTAAAGAATTAGGCGAAAAAATGTTTGTGAAATTATCGGAACTAAAGTTTGTTTAAATATTGATAGAGGATTAGGAGGGAGTTTATGGCAGGGATAATTGTAAATCAAGGAAGAATTACTGATATTGAAGGGGCAATTAAATTATGTCCATTTAATGCTATCGAAGATAATAACGGCGTTGTTGAAATAAATGCAGCCTGTAAACTGTGTATGATTTGTGTTAAGAAGGGACCAGAAGGAGCCTTTGTTTTTCAAGAAGATGAAAAAATAGAGATCGATAAGAGTAAGTGGACGGGTGTGGCAGTATATGTTGATCATCTTGAAGGAGAAATTCATCCTGTTACTTTAGAATTAATTGGTAAGGCAAAAGAGTTAGCAGCTAAAATCAATCATCCTGTTTATGCTGTATTTATCGGTAAAGAAGTTAAGGATAAAGCAGAAGAGTTACTACATTATGGAGTAGACGAAGTGTTTGTTTATGATAATCCAGAACTTAAGGACTTCAGAATAGAGCCCTATACAGCTGCCTTTGAAGATTTTATAGAGAAGGTACAACCGTCTATCGTATTAGTTGGAGCAACGACCCTAGGTAGATCTCTAGCTCCAAGGGTAGCGGCTAGATTTAAAACAGGGTTAACAGCAGATTGTACAATATTAGATGTGAAAGAAAATACAGATCTAGTGCAAATTAGACCAGCCTTTGGTGGAAATATTATGGCACAAATTATTACACCAAATCATAGACCACAGTTTGCAACAGTTAGATATAAAATATTTAACGCACCAGAAAAGATAGACACTTTCGATGGTAAAATTACCTTATGTGAATTACCACAAGAAAGATTTGAGTCAAAAATTAATGTACTAAAGATTAAACAAAAAGAGTTGGAAGAAAATATTTCTGATGCAGAGGTAATTATTGTAGCCGGCAGAGGAATCAAAAAAGAAAAAGACTTAGAGATGATTAATGAGTTAGCTCATGCCCTAGGAGCACAGGTGGCTGTAACAAGGCCTCTAATCGAAGCAGGGTGGGGAGACCCAAGAAAGCAAATTGGGTTAAGTGGTAGAACCGTTAGACCAAAGTTAATCATAACTTGTGGTGTATCGGGAGCCGTACAATTTAAAGCAGGGATGCTAAATTCCGAGTATATCTTTGCAATTAATGAAGACCCAAGTGCACCAATATTTGATGTTGCCCATTACGGTATTGTTGGAGATATCTATGAAGTAATTCCAAGTCTATTGGAAAAAATCAAATCAATATAGGGGTGAAGAAGATGAATTATAAAAAAGTTGATGAAAAGGATATTCAGTTTTTAGTATCCCTTTTAGGAGAAAATAGAGTGTTTGTTGGTGAAGCCATCAATGAAGATTTTAGTCACGACGAATTAGCTAGTATTAAAAGAATGCCAGAGGCTTTAGTAGAGCCATTAAACACAGAAGAAGTATCCCAGATAATGAAATATGCCAATGAAAATAATATTCCAGTAACTCCAAGGGGCCAAGGAACAGGATTAGTAGGTGGAGCAGTTCCGTTACATGGCGGAATACTTGTAAATATGAGTAAAATGAATAAAATATTAGAATTAGATGAAGATAATCTTACATTAACAGTAGAACCAGGGGTTCTCTTGATGGAAATTAGTAAATTTGTTGAAAGTCATGATTTATTTTACCCACCAGATCCTGGTGAAAAAAGTGCTACAATAGCAGGGAACATAAATACAAATGCTGGTGGAATGAGGGCAGTAAAGTATGGTGTTACAAGAGACTATGTTAGAGGACTAGAAGTAGTACTGCCTAATGGAGAGGTTATTGAAGTAGGTGGAAAAATTGTTAAAAACAGCTCCGGCTATAGCTTTAAAGACCTTATTGTTGGATCAGAAGGAACTTTAGGTATCGTAACAAAGGCGATCTTAAGACTTCTTCCACTACCAAAGAAGGCCATTAGTTTATTAGTACCTTTTAACTCATTAGAAGAGGCGATAGAGACGGTTCCTAAGGTAATTAAGTCTAAATCAATCCCAACGGCAATTGAATATATGGTGAGGGACACAATATTATCGGCTGAAGAGTTTCTAGGAAAGCCTTTTCCAGATAAATCTGCGGATGCTTACTTACTTTTAACCTTTGATGGAAACTCTAAGGAAGAAGTAGAAAGAGCATACGAAAGTGTTGCAGAAATCTGCCTTGAAGCTGGTGCTTTAGACGTTTATATTTCAGAGACTCAAGAGAGACAAGAATCTATTTGGTCGGCAAGAGGAGCCTTCTTAGAAGCTATAAAAGCCTCTACTACAGAGATGGATGAATGTGATGTTGTTGTACCGAGAAATAAAATTGCAGAGTTTGTTAAGTATTCTAATGAACTTCAAAAGGAGTTTGATATTAGAATTAAATCCTTTGGCCATGCTGGAGACGGAAACCTTCATATTTATGTGTTAAGGGATGAGTTGGGTCAAGAAGAATGGGATCAAAAATTAAAAGATGTATTTGATTGCATGTACAATAGAGCGAGAGAGTTAAATGGGCAAGTTTCAGGCGAACACGGTATTGGATTTGCTAAAAAAGGTTATTTATGTGAATCTATTGGAGATCAGTATCTTACATTAATGAGGGGTATTAAAGCAACCTTCGATCCAAATAATATTTTGAATCCAGGCAAGGTTGTGGGATAAACTTAATATAAAAAGTGAAAAACAAAGTCCAAAGGCTGAATATTCCCTTTGGGCTTTGTTTTTTCATAGAAAATAAAGAATATATAAAATTAAGACTGAATATTATTACATAAGAGCCTGTCACAATATCATGGGATAGGTATGGGAAAGTATGTCCTAAAGTGGATAAAAAGTAACAACAAAAAGAATAATAAAATCATAATTAAAATTATATTAAGTGTGAGAATATCTAGACACCTAGTTAAGACATAAGAAGAAGCTTATTATGAAAGGGGAGGTATTATGAAGAAAGGCAGGGAGACCCACGACGAACCTATGACAATCATTAGAGAAGAAGACACATTACCAATGAATAAAATTGTAATTCTAGGTATTCAGCACGCTTTTACAATGTTTGGAGCCACGGTTTTAGTTCCCATTATTACGGGATTAAATCCAGCGGTAGCACTATTTATGGCAGGAGTAGGAACCTTAATATTTCATTTAATTACAAAAGGGAAAGTACCGGTATTTTTAGGCTCATCTTTTGCATTTATTGCTCCCATCTTAGCTGTTGCTACCCATCATAACTTTGCAGTTGAGGGTAGTCCAGAAGTGGGTTTGGCCTATGCACAAGGGGGGCTCGTCGTTGCAGGAATAATCTACATTATGGTTGCAGCATTAGTTTATGCCTTCGGATATCAACGAATCGTTTCTTATTTTCCACCTGTGGTAACAGGCCCTATTATAATGGTAATTGGATTAAAATTAGCTCCTGTTGCTATTGATATGGCATCAGAACATTGGACACTAGCCATTGTTAGCTTTTTAATTGTTGCAATAGTTAGCGTATTTGGGAAAGGATTTTTAAAACTATTGCCAGTTATGTGCGGACTAATAGGGGGCTACCTTGTAGCTGTCATAACAGGAAATGTTGAATTTGCTCCTGTCGTCAACGCTAAAATTATAGGTATACCAGAGTTTGTTATGGCAAAATTTGATTTTCAAGCAATTATGATTATCGCCCCTATAGCTATTGCCACAATGGTAGAACATATAGGGGATGTATTAGCTATAGGTGCCACTGTAGAGAAAGATTTCATGGAATCACCAGGACTTCATAGAACAATCTTAGGGGATGGAATAGCCACATCATTATCGGCTATGTTTGGAGGTCCAGCTAATACTACTTATTCAGAAAATACAGGAGTTTTGGCCCTGACAGGAGTACATAAATCTCTAGTAATGAGAGCTGCAGCAGTTTTCGCTATTATACTGGGAATCGTACCTAAATTAGGCGGTATCATTGCGACAATTCCTACAGCAGTTGTAGGAGGGATATCTATTATACTATTTGGTATGATTGCGGCTATTGGAGGTAGGACATTAGTAGAGAATAAAGTAGACTTTGGAAAATCTAGAAACCTAATTATTACTGCAGTTATTCTAGTTTTAGGTTTAGGAGGAGCTGTATTACCAATAGCAATTGGAAACTTTGCCTTTGACATGGAAGGAATGGCATTAGCAGCTATAGTAGGAATTGTTTTAAATAAGTTGTTACCAGATTAATATTAGCCCTAACATTTATTATAAGTAACGTCCTCTACAACGGGGGCGTTTTTTTTGATAAAAACTGTTGGTAAGTAAAACAGGAATTGTCAGAAAAGTATAGAATTAATAATGTATATTATAAAGTTAGCACCAAAGGACTATTGCTTTTGAGAACTTATTAGTTAATGTTTAGCAGAGAGGGTATAGACCAATTGGGATAAGAAAAGAGGGACGGGTCATGGATAATAGGGATAATAATTTAGTGATTATAAAAGGAGCAGGGGATATTGCTTCTGCAGTGGCTCATAAGTTGGTCCGATGTGGGTTTAAAGTTATTATGACAGAGATAGAAAAACCAACCTGTCTTAGAAGAACTGTTTCCTTTGCCAATTGTATCTATGAAGGGACATGGGAAGTGGAGGGGATTAGGGCCAAGAAAGTAAAAGATTCTGTTGAAATAGAAAAAGTATTGGCTCAAGGAGATATAGCAGTGGTAGTAGACGATAAATGTAGTATAAAAAATGCAGTTAAACCTATCACTATAATTGATGCTGTCTTAGCAAAAACAAATACAGGAACACAGATGGGGGATGCTCCCTTGGTGATCGGATTAGGGCCAGGTTTTACAGCAGGAGAAGATGTAGACTTGGTGGTGGAAACCAACAGGGGGCACAACTTGGGAAAGGTTATTTTGGTTGGGAAAGCTGAAGCAAATACAGGTATACCTGGTAATATTGGAGGATTTTCAAAAGAACGTGTTCTTAGGGCATCTTGCCATGGCAGGATTTATCATATAAAGCGTTTAGGTGATTTGGTAATGATGGGAGAAACAGTCGCAACGATAAACCATATTCCTGTAAAAACCTCTATTTCAGGGGTTATTAGAGGGCTTATATATAACGGGTTAGAGGTGCAGGAGGGGGCTAAAATAGGAGATGTTGATCCTAGAGGAAATAGGGATTGGGTTTACACAATATCCGACAAGGGACGATGTATTGCTGGTGGTGTATTAGAAGGCATTATGATGAAGGGTAATAGAAGGGGGTTATAGAGATGTCCTATCAAAATAAACGAGTTGTTGTAACAGGTGGGGGACAAGGCATTGGTAGAAGCATTGCTTTAGAATATGGAAAAGCAGGAGCTAACGTAATTATTGCTGAGGTTAATGAAGCTATGGGTAGCAAACTTGAAAATGAAATGAGGTCCCTTGGCTATAAAGCCACTTTTATTAAAACTGATATCGCTAAAGAGTCGGATGTTAAGTATATGGTCTCTGAGGCAATTAGACTCTATGAAGGTATTGATATTTTAATAAACAATGCTGCTGTTTCCTATGGACAAAAAGATCCCTTGGAAATAGGCTTGGAAGAATGGAATAGGGTAATTAGTGTCAACTTGACAGGAGCATTTCTCTGTACTAAACATTGTGGTACAATAATGAAGCTACAGGGGGGTGGCAGTATTATCAATATTGCCTCAACCAGAGCCCTGATGTCGGAGGCTTATACGGAGGCATATACAGCTTCTAAGGGGGGGATTATTTCGTTAACCCATGGCCTTGCTATTTCATTAGGACAATATGGCATCAGGGTTAATTCTATTAGTCCCGGATGGATAGAATGTGGAGATTATCAAAAATTAAGGAAGATAGATCACCTTCAGCATCCAACTGGAAGAGTAGGTAAACCAACAGATATAGCAAAACTATGTCTATATTTAACTTCTAAAGAAGCTGCCTTTATTACAGGTAGCAACTTCACCGTAGATGGAGGTATGACAAAAAAGATGATTTATGAAGCGTAATGCTGAAAATATAGTCTAGCTATTGATCTTTTATGGGAAGACTTTGTTCTATTCTTATACAACATATTATGTTATTATTAATAGAGAATGGGCTGGGAGGGAAGCTAACATGGGGCATCTTAAAAAGTATGGTATTTTAATACTCTTAGTGATTAGTTTAACATTTAATTTAACAAATTTTTTAAAGTTGAAGGATGTAAATCAAAAAATGGAGGAGACAAATAAAGTTGTATCTCAACAAGTAGAACGGGGAATTCGACAAAGTATGAGATTAACTGATGAACTAATAGATAATCAGTCTCAACAAACATTGCAAACATTACAAAGATCAATGCAAGACCTGACTTTATCCTTTGGCCATTGGCTAAATATTAATCAAACTGAAAGAAGTCGAAATAAAAGACTAGAAAGGGGACTTTCTGGTATTGAATCGATGCGAAATGTTGTGGTACACCACTTAAATAATCAATATACTGCTAAAAACAATCTTTTAGACGAGTATGACATTGAGCTTTTAAGACAGGTATACGATAATTTAGATCGATTATTAAAAGTTTACTATAATATAAATGAGCGATTACCAGAACTGAAGATTTCAAATAATTCAGATGGAGGACTAGAGCAAGTAGCAGCTAACATTGAAGAGATGACACGCCTTTATCGCCATAGTATTGTACCTAATCACTATCCTAATTATGTGAGTCTGCAAGGGGCAGTGGAAGAAGCTTATAGTCAATTTCCAAAGCTAAAGGAATTGAAATTAGAAGATCATTCAGAGATACAAATAAGAGACGGAGTTCATTCATACCAATTAAAGTTTATTGATCAAAAGGAATTAGTCTATACTGTAGCAGTTGATGCTATTAATTTAGGTATAAGAAACTATGAAGTCCATCGTGAATCGGAAAAAAGAAGTAATGTTTCTAGACAGGAGGCATTAAAGATCGCCGAAGAATTTTTACAACAATTCTATCAAGAAGATGTTGTGACAGAGTTTTTTGAACTTGCTGAAGCAGAAAGTAGTAAAATATATGCCTTTAGATTTACACCAGTAATTGAAGAGATCAAAGTGGTTTCAGATGCCTTTAATATTAATGTATCTTGCCAAGGCGAAGTAGTGAAGTATACCAATGAATTTATAGGTAGTAATCATCCTAACTATACAATTGGTTTTACAACAGAAGAAATTATTGAAAAAGACCAAGAAGTTCATGGGGAATTACAATATGAAGGGTTAAGTATTATTCGTTCTTTCTTAACTCGCTATAGACCGAAGATGGCCTATACCTTTAGGGTAATAAGTAATGAACAACAGATGTTAGTATTTTATGATGTTGAAACAGGAAATCAAATTTATAATTTATACTATATATATGAAGAAATAGAGTAGGAAGTAATGGAAGGTTAAGGGTAGTGTGTAGAAGGAGGGTATCATGAAATTTAACATGATAGAAAGAGACAATAGTGTGATACTGATTAATGCAGAAGATTTTGAACCCAAACATATATTTGAATGTGGACAGTGCTTTAGATGGGATCAAGAAGCTGATGGTAGTTACACCGGTGTAGCCTTTAATCGAGTAATTAATGTAAAGAAAGAAAATAATGAAATTATTATTGATAATACAAATAAAAAAGATTTTGAAGAAATTTGGACAAGCTATTTTGATTTAGAAACTAATTATGGAGCAATTAAAGATCGGTTAGTGATAGATGATCCTGTTATGAAGCAGGCTACTACCTTTGGTAGTGGCATTAGGATACTACGACAGGATTTATGGGAGACGGTTATTTCTTTTATTATATCTGCTAATAACAATATTCCTAGGATTAAAAAAATTGTTAATTCAATGAGTGAAAAATATGGAGACTTTATCGGCACTTATAAAGGTAAGAACTATTATTCTTTCCCTAAACCAGAAGTAATTGCCCAATTGACGAAGGATTCTCTTATGTCATGCAACACAGGATATCGTGCAGCTTATATTATTAATACTGCTATTCAGGTCTCAGACAATGGTTTAATAGTAGGGGACTATCAAAATCCGGCTGATGGGGATTATCTGAAAAAATTAATGGAGTTAAATGGTGTAGGGCCAAAAGTGGCAAATTGTATTGCCTTCTTTTCGCTAGGTAAACTAGAGGCATTTCCGATAGATGTTTGGGTAAAGAGACTCATGGAGCATTTCTATTTTTGTCAAGAAACCCCAGGTGGAGAAATACAACGGTTTGCAAAAGAAAAGTTTGGTCAGCATGCGGGTTATGCCCAACAATATTTATTCTACTATGGTAGGGAATTAGGAATTGGTAAGGGGGACAAAAAGGATGTTCGGGACAGTCGTTAATGCAGTAGCAATTGCAGCAGGAGGTCTAGTAGGCATATTATTAAGAAAAGGAATTCCAGATCGTTTTAAGAAAACAATTATGCAAGGTCTTGGACTAAGTGTTTTTGTAATTGGTCTTTCAGGTACATTTAAGAGCGAAAATATTTTATTAATGATCTTTAGTGTCGTAATTGGTAGTATTATAGGTGAAGCTTTAGCCATAGAAGATAAATTAGAGAAGCTGGGAAAGTGGTTGGAGCGAAAGTTTAGCAAATCAGAAGGATCTATTGCAAAAGGTTTTGTGACTGCCAGTTTAATCTATTGTGTAGGGGCTATGGCTATTGTTGGGGCTTTAGAAAGTGGTCTTGCAGGGAACCACGAAACCTTACTTGCAAAATCCCTTATAGATGGTGTTTCTGCTATTGTATTTGCATCCACATTAGGTCTTGGGGTGTTATTATCATCTATTCCAGTGTTTATTTATCAAGGGTTTATCACCATTACTGCCACCTTTATTCGACCCTTCCTAACAGAGTTAGTTATTGCAGAAATGTCTGCAATAGGAGGGCTACTAATTATGGGGATTGCCATGAATATCTTAGAGATTAAAAAGATTAATGTTGGGAATATGTTACCTGCAGTTTTTCTGCCAATTGTATTTTATTGGGTTTATCCTTATATTACAATGCTATTAGAAGTGATTAAGTAAAAAATTATGCTAAAGGGCTGTCTCAAAACAATTAAACTGAGATGCCCTTTTTGTATCATCTACAGTCTCTAACTTTTATTCAAATAACTAATTAATAGTGCAATAAGTATATATACTGTATTTATCACACTAATCTTTATAGGGGGCTTTAGAAGTGGGATATAAGATAATTAAAATATCAACATTAGGTTTCAAAAAAGATGAAAAAATGATTCATCCATTAAAAATTTATAATGAAGAAGTAATTTGTGCAGGAAATAAAGGTATTTATATTTTTTCAAACAATGAGTTGATAAAAAGAATTGGAGTAAATATAGTTACCTTTTTATCAAAACCCTTTGTAGAAAATAGTGAAAGATTCCTTTTTGCTTCTTTAGATAAAAGCAGAGAAACCTATCATATCCAATTAAATCAATTTAGATATAAAACCAAAGAAAGAGAGGTTTTATTAGATATTACTACTCCTTTTATAGAAAAGGAAGAGGTGCGATACTTTCTTACTAACGGGTTTCTATATTTTAGGCATGTGGATGAAGAAAATGTTTTGTTAGGATTAAAAGGTTCTAAACTAGCTAAAGGTTTTGAAATTAAATATAAACAACAGGATACAGTAATTGAAATTGATAAAAATAATTCTTTTTATCAAAACTACATTATAAGAATAGCCAAAAAACAATCACTATATATTCCAGAAATTACATATAGTGTTTTTAGATGTACTTTAATAGAAAATGATAGACTGAAATTTATAGTAGCTGATGAAATCGGGTTAAGCAGAGGAGAAAGATTAAAAGAAATTGAATACAGTAATAAACATAGTACAAATAAGTCCATAGATGAAAACATAACAGTAGTTATTTTTGAAGAGAAAGATAAATTCAAAAGAAAAGTGCTTGACTTAGGCAGTTCTAATATAAATAATATGGTAAAAATTGTTGCAATAGAAGACAACAGAATTGTGTATGAATCTATAGATTTTCTAGAAGACAAGAAACATCTAATTTTTAATAATCTTTTCACCAAAGAAAAAATTATTAAAGAGATTAAGATTGAATATGACTTTAACAGTATAATGGATTATTATAATATATTTAAATGGAATGAGAGCTATTACATATTAGATTTAGATTATCATTTTGTTTATTTAAAAAATGTCTTAAAGGATCAAGCAGATTATAGGTATCCAAGGAAGCTTGGTCATCTAGATTCTTTTATTGATGGGGAAAATATTATTATCGAAGATAATATAAATCTAGAGAGTCATATTTATAATCTTAAAGAGGAGAGATATAAGACCTTTAAAGGACGGTTGTATTACTCAAAAAGTGATAATGTATTGGTACTTATTGATAAATAACTCCTAGTCCCCATTTAAATAGCTTGTTTTAAAGGGGACTTTTTATTTGTTTGAGTAGGAAGATTATTTTGATGCTTCTAACCATCTTAAATGGTTGAATTTTGTATTTTTACTGCTGATAATACGGAATTATCTGAATTGAAGTAAAAATAAATGAAATAATTAGAAAAACAATGAAATAGTAAAAAAAACGTATCTAAATGATTATAAAATCATGTAATTGGATATATTAGCCTTTAGAGGGATTTGCTTGGTTTCTTACTTTTATATAACATTATATTGTGATTAGCACTCATTAATGAAGAGTGCTAATAATATGCTAATAAAAAATAAAAAAATAAATAAAAAAACATTAAGGAGGGTTAATTATGAACATTAAACCTTTAGGTGACAGAGTAGTAATTAAGAGATTAGAGGCTGAAGAAAAAACTAAGAGTGGAATCGTATTGCCAGGTAGCGCAAAAGAGCAACCTCAAATGGCTGAAGTAATGGCAGTAGGGCCAGGTGGAATGGTTGAGGGTAAAGAAGTAACGATGGAAGTTAAAGTAGGGGATAAAGTAATATTCTCTAAATATGCTGGTACTGAAGTAAAGCATGATGGTATCGAGTATACAATCTTAAGACAAAATGATATTTTAGCAATCGTTGAATAGGCTCTTTTATAAAAGAGATTACTTAATAGGGAAAACATAAAATTTCGAGGAGGTATTTTCATGGCTAAAGAGATCAAATTTGGAGAAGAGGCACGCCGTGCATTAGAAGCAGGGGTAAATAAGCTTGCAGATACAGTAAAGGTTACATTAGGACCAAAGGGAAGAAACGTAGTAATTGATAAGAAATTCGGTTCACCACTAATTACTAACGATGGTGTAACGATTGCAAGAGAAATCGAATTAGAAGATGCATTTGAAAATATGGGAGCACAATTAGTTAAAGAAGTTGCTACAAAAACTAATGATGTTGCTGGAGACGGTACAACTACAGCTACTTTATTAGCTCAAGCAATTATCCGAGAAGGAATCAAAAACGTTGCTGCTGGTGCAAACCCAATGATCTTAAAGAAGGGGATCCAAAAATCTGTAGATGTAGCAGTAGATAAATTAAGAGAGATCTCTAAACCAATCGAAAGCCAAGAAGCAATTGCTCAAGTTGGTGCAATCTCTGCAGGAGACGAAGAAATTGGTAAATTAATTGCAAACGCAATGGAAAAAGTAGGTAAAGATGGGGTAATTTCAATTGAAGAATCTAGATCTATGGGAACTACTTTATCTGTTGTAGAAGGAATGCAATTTGATAGAGGATATTTATCACCATACATGGTAACAGATACAGAGAAAATGGAAGCAGTATTAAACGATCCATACATTTTAATTACAGATAAGAAGATCAGCAACATCCAAGAAATTCTTCCAATCTTAGAGAAGATTGTTCAACAAGGTAAAAAGCTACTGATTATTGCAGAAGATATTGAAGGCGAAGCTTTAGCAACTCTTGTTGTAAACAAATTAAGAGGAACATTTGAGTGTGTAGCTGTTAAAGCTCCAGGCTTTGGTGATAGAAGAAAAGCAATGTTAGAAGATATCGCAATCTTAACAGGTGCTACAGTAATTTCTGAAGAATTAGGCTATGAATTAAAATCTGCAACTGTAGATATGTTAGGTACAGCAAGAACAGTTAAGGTAGATAAAGAAAATACAACAATTGTAGAAGGTGCTGGAAGCGAGAAGGCTATCAAAGATAGAGTACATCAATTAAAAGTTCAAATCGAAGAAACTACTTCTGAATTTGACAAAGAAAAATTAACTGAAAGATTAGCTAAGTTATCTGGTGGAGTAGCTGTAATTGAAGTTGGAGCTGCTACAGAAACAGAGTTAAAAGAAAGAAAACTAAGAATTGAAGATGCATTAAACGCTACTAGAGCAGCTGTAGAAGAAGGTATTGTAGCTGGTGGTGGTACTGCTCTAATCAACGTAATTAAGTCTGTTGAAACTCTTTTAGATACAACTGAAGGAGACGAAAAAACAGGGGTTATGATTATTAGAAGAGCCCTTGAAGAGCCAGTAAGACAAATCGCAGCTAATGCAGGTTTAGAAGGTTCTGTCATTGTTGATAAAGTAATGAATTCTGAAATTGGTATTGGATTCGATGCTTTAAATGAAAAGTATGTTGATATGATTGAAGCAGGTATCGTTGACCCAACTAAGGTTACTAGATCAGCATTACAAAATGCAGCTTCTGTATCGGCAATGTTATTAACGACAGAAAGTGCAATTACTGATATTAAAGAAGATGAACCAGCTGGTATGCCAGGAGGCATGGGCGGCGGAATGCCAATGATGTAATAAATAGAAACACGATGTAATAAATAGAAGCATTTAATGAGATAGATACTGGGGTTAATAGGTGATTATCACCTTAAAAATCACTAAATCACTATATGAATTTCAAATTGTGTCCAATCTAAGGTAGAACTGCTATTTAGATTGGACACTTTTTTCTATTAATTTTACAATAGCTAAGCGCCTAAAGTAATAATAAGTTAAAGTAAAAAGTTAAACCTAATTAGTTGGAATGGTAGAGAAGTAAAGTTCGATATTAAAGAATGGGACTGAAAGCATATAATCTCATCAAATAAAACCTAGGTCAGCGTGTAATCTACACATACTTACCTAGGTGTCTATTTGTCTGAGTTAACTACTGTAACTGATTTTGTTCTTGATTATACTTAGTTTTAGCACTTTGAACATCTTGAGTTTGTGCCTTTTTAGTCTGATACCAGCCTCTTTGTTGCATTGCATCAAAGATTTGATATTGGATGTTTTGAGTATCATTTAAACAACTGGTTAAGTGTTGTCTTAAATTTTGGCAAGATGCTTCTGTAATGCCAGTGTTATAGGCAGAACAAACTTGTTTTTCAGAAGCTAATAAATCATTCATTAATTCTTTTTCTGATAAACTTCTTTGATGAGTCATGTTTAAAGCCTCCCTTAAGTTTAATTAGTCGAAAAAAATTATTGATGAGAATTTAGATAGTTTAGTAATTCATTGTAATGTTGCTTGTGTTTTTGAGCAGCTTCTTGGCAAAGGTTCTTTAGTTGAGTATCTGTACAATAGTTAGCATAAGTGGAAAACTTTTTGTTCATTAGAGATTCATAACCTAATTGGTCTTCTAGAATTTTTAAATTATTAGAATCCAATTGCATATTTCCTTGTTGATTATTCATACCTTGTTGATTTTGATTCATGTTTTGGTTATTCATATTTTGCTGCATATTGACCCTCCCTTAAAGATGTTTTTTTAGTTCCTTTTATATTATTAGAAAAGATGGGGTAAGATATATCTTGTAATTTAAGCCATTAATCAAATACATAAACTCATTTATTTTAGATGATGGTCTTCCTTACTATGGTTTTTTTCATGATCTTCTCTATTTTGATCCATTACTAAAGGAGATGTTGACTGTTCTACAGTATGCCATCCATCGGTAACGTTGTATAATGGAAACTCGTGTCTGATGGCAGCATTATTGCGACTATTGTTAAACCAATTATCAGTTAGCTTTTTTAAAAAATCTCCCATATTTTAAACCTCCTTTAAATTTTTTATAAAATAATTTAAGAATAGAACATAGGATGTTAGGATGCAGTTTCATCCATTAATATTTTTCGTAAATAAAAAGTAATTAACCTAGCCAATACATTCCGTAGTTGGTAAAAAAAATATAAACAAATTTGGAAATTTTTCGAAATTAATTTATAATATAAGTAGAATTACTTGTAGGTTAGACTAAGGAGGTAGGAGAAAATGCAATACAGAGAGTATGGTAGTACAGGTAAAAAAGTATCTGTTATTGGTTTTGGAGGGATGCGTTTTGGGGAAGACGAAGATTATGGAGCAGAAGTTGTAAGAAGAGCCAATGCCCTTGGAATTAACTACTTTGACACAGCTCCCTTCTATTGTAAAGACAGAAGTGAATACATATTTGGAAAAGCATTTAAGAATATGCCAGGAGAATTTTATGTCTCAACTAAAAGTAGTGTTAATAAAGAAGCTACAGCCGACCAAGTAAGATGGAGAATTGAAAACTCTTTAGAACGAATGGGAGTCAATAAAATTAATTTTTTCCATATGTGGTGTGTAATGGACTTAGACCAGTACGGAAGAGTTATGGCGCCAGGGGGCCCTTATGAAGGTGCTCTAAAGGCAAAGGAAGAGGGTTTAATTGATCACTTGGTGATTTCTACCCATTGCAAAGGTTCAGATATAAGAAAAATTATAGAAGATAAAGCTTTTGAAGGGGTTTTACTAGGGTATAATGTTCTTAATCATCCCCATAGACAAGAGGGTGTAGATGCTGCTATAGAACATAATATCGGAGTTGTAACTATGAATCCTCTTGGGGGTGGGTTAATCCCTCAGCATCAGCATTATTTTAGTTTCTTAAAAAGCCATGAAGACGAAACTGTTCCCCAAGCAGCCCTACGTTTTAATGCAGCTCAAAAGGGAATCACTGTTGTTTTAGCAGGTATGGGGACTATCGAAGAGGTAGAAGAGAATGTAAAAACGGTTGAAAAACCTTTAATGATTTCAGCAGAAAAGGAAAAGGAAATTCAAGAAAAGGTTGGTACAGGCATTAATACTTTATGTACCACCTGTGGCTATTGTTTAAAATGTCCAAAAAAAATTAAAATAAGTAGCTATCTAGAGGCCTATAACCTTTCTATACTAGATGGGCCAGAAAGAATGATGGAACATCTAAATTGGTTAAAGGATAGAGGAAATCTAAAGGAAGAAGATATCTTACCAGCTGAATGCATTGCCTGTGGTATTTGCGAAGGGCTTTGTACTCAGAAATTACCTATTATAGAAAGACTTAAGGAAATGGCAGAGGTTGTAAAGTAATATTACTAAGGGAAATTGATAAATAATAATAATACGGGGGGACCAATATGGAAAATGAAGCGGTAAAAATAGAAATAAACGGGAATGAACTAATTTGTCCAGTCTGTAAACATGACGAATTTTGGACAAGAGAGACGTTAATGAATACAGCAGGGGCAACATTTTTAGGTTTTGATTGGGCCAACAAGGCAGCAACTAATTATGTTTGTGATGAATGTGGTTATGTTTACTGGTTCTTAGAAAAAAGATAGGGGTGATAAAATGGAATTTAATTTAAAAGTGGGCATGGAAGGTAAGTTAGAAATAATTGTATCAGAGAAGGACACAGCTGAAGCCTTTGGCAGTGGTGGGGTTAAGGTTTATGCCACTCCTTTAATGATTGGTTTAATGGAAGGGGCCGCCCTAAAGGCAGTAGATCCCCATTTGCCAGAAGGCTTTGCGACGGTGGGTACTCATTTAGATGTAAAACATTTAGCTGCTACACCCGTTGGGATGAAGGCTTATGCAACTGCAGAACTATTAAAAGTAGAAGGAAAAAAATTAACTTTTAAGGTGGAAGCCTTTGATGAAAAAGACAAGATTGGGGAAGGCACCCATGAGAGATATATTATTCAATTGGATAAGTTTATAGAAAGAGTAAACCAGAAAAAATAAGTAAGAAAAATTGAATAAAATACCAATTATGCAATTTTTATTTGGTAAATAATTTAAATATAATTAATATGTAGAAATTAATCGAATTATATCTTGACATCTATATACCCATCTGATAACTTAGTTAATAACAATTTAATCGATTCACTCATATAAGGCCGAAAATAGGGTTCGGCAGTTTCTACCAAATGACCGTAAATCATTTGACTATGGGTGGAGTTATTATATTAAGATATCAATGGGTAAACAAGATTAGAGAGACTAATCTAAATAACCTATGGTTGTAATGCAACCCGTATAATAATTTCACTCCTAATGGAAATGAAATTGTTATGCGGTTTTTTTTATATCAATAGAAAAGTTTGTCTCTAATTATTTTTAAGAAAAAAAGAACCTTACGTAATGAGTTTCAACGAAGTCATCTTTATATATTTAGGTAGGAAGACTTTGTTATAACGAATAGGAAAGTTTGTCTCTAATTATTTTTAGAAATAAAGAACTTTACGTAATGAGTTTCAACGAAGTCATCCTTTATATTTAAATAGGAAGACTTCGTTATAACGAATAGGAAAGTTTGTCTCTAATTATTTTTAGAAATAAAGAACTTTACGTAATGAGTTTCAACGAAGTCATCCTTTATATTTAAATAGGAAGACTTCGTTATAAATTCCATAAGTTATGGGAAATCTTTTATTAGTGTAGTTATTTGAAAGTTGGTTCATACCATAACCCAGAATTTATATTGGTTTATCTTTATTTTAAAAAATTCATTATATATATTTTCAAATCAAAGGGAGGAATACACGATGGAGGACAAATTAGTAAAAGAAGGTTTAACTTTTGATGATGTTTTATTGATACCTGCAAAATCAGAAATATTGCCTTATCAAGTGGATATCAGCACCAATCTTACAAAGAAGATTAAATTGAATATACCATTAATGAGTTCTGGAATGGATACTGTAACAGAAGCTAAAATGGCCATATCTATGGCTAGAGAAGGTGGTGTTGGAATCATCCACAAGAATATGACCATTGAAGAGCAGGCTCTAGAAGTGGACAAAGTTAAGAGAAGTGAGCATGGTGTAATCGTAGATCCTTTCTTTTTATCGCCAGAACATGCAGTTGCAGATGCCTTAGAATTAATGGAAAGATATCGAATTTCAGGAGTTCCCATCGCAACAAGAGGAAAATTAGTTGGAATCATTACAAATCGAGATATTCGTTTTGAAAAGAACTATCAAAGACCAATTTCAGAGGTAATGACAAAAGAAAACTTAGTGACGGCTTTAGAAGGAATCACCATGAAGGAAGCAGAAGAAATTCTGATGGGGCATAAAATAGAAAAATTACCTATAGTAGATGAAAATGGAATGTTAAAGGGATTAATAACAATTAAAGATATTGAAAAAGCAATTAAGTATCCTAACTCAGCTAAGGATGAACAAGGTAGACTTTTAGTTGGAGCAGCAGTCGGTGTAACTAATGATATGGTAGAGCGGGTAGAAGCATTATATCATGCAAAGGTAGATGTCATTGTTATCGACACAGCCCACGGCCACTCTAAGGGTGTTATTGATGCCGTTAGAAATGTAAAGGCTAAGTTTCCAGAACTTCAAGTCATAGCAGGAAATGTTGCTACAGGTGGAGCAACGGTAGAATTAATAGAAGCTGGAGCTGATGCAGTTAAGGTTGGTATTGGACCGGGTTCAATCTGTACAACTAGAGTTGTGGCAGGAATAGGAGTACCACAAATAACTGCAATCTATGATTGTGCAAAGGCGGCTAAACCTTTTGGTGTCCCAGTAATTGCCGATGGTGGAATCAAGTATTCTGGCGACATTCCAAAGGCCATTGCAGCAGGGGCGGGCGTAGTGATGGTTGGATCATTATTCGCTGGTACAGAAGAAAGTCCTGGAGAAACAATTATCTATAAAGGAAGAAGCTTTAAGTCCTATCGAGGAATGGGATCTATTGCTGCCATGAAAAAAGGTAGTAAAGATCGATATTTCCAAGGAGAAAATCAAAAATTAGTACCAGAGGGAGTAGAAGGAAAAGTTCCTTACAAAGGTCCATTAAAGGATACGGTATATCAATTAATTGGTGGATTAAGAGCCGGTATGGGTTACTGTGGAACCGAGTCAATCGCATCCCTTCAAGACAATGGTAAGTTTATTAGAATTACTGGTGCTGGTTTAAGGGAAAGTCACCCCCATGATATCACCATCACAAAAGAATCCCCCAATTATAGTATAAGCGAATAATTAAGATTTCTATATAGATAGATCATTGCCAACTGGAAAGGATGAATAAAATGAATAATGAATTAGTACTGGTTTTAGATTTTGGTGGACAATATAATCAGTTGATAGCTAGAAGAGTTAGAGAATTTAATGTTTATTGTGAGGTAGTACCCTATAAGATAACCCTTGAAGAGATAAAAGAAAAGAACCCAAAGGGTATTATTTTTACTGGTGGGCCCTCTAGTGTTTATGGCGAAAATGCACCTAAATGTGATCCAGAAATCTTTAATTTAGATATCCCTATCTTAGGAATATGCTATGGTGGTCAATTAATGGCAGAAACCCTTGGAGGGAAGGTAAATAGAGCTAAAAATAGAGAATATGGTAAAACTGCTCTAAAGCTTAATGAAAGTTCCTCACTTTTTAAAGATATTAAACAAGACTCCATTTGTTGGATGAGTCATACAGATTTTATAGAGAAAGCACCAGAAGGGTTTATTATTACAGCCTCAACAGCTGATTGTCCAGTGGCAGCAATGGAAAATGTAGAAAGAAGCCATTATGCAGTACAATTTCACCCAGAAGTAGAGCATACGGAAAATGGAAGGGAAATGATTAAGAATTTCCTATATGAAGTTTGTAAATGTGAAGGAATATGGACCATGAAAAACTTCATAGAAGAGGAAATAAAGGCGATTCAAGAACAAGTGGGAGATAAAAAAGTACTTTGTGCCTTATCTGGTGGGGTAGACTCCTCTGTAGCAGCGGTATTAGTTCATCAAGCAGTTGGAGAAAATTTAACCTGTGTATTTGTTGATCACGGACTTTTAAGAAAAGATGAAGGCGATTGGGTAGAAGAAATCTTTAAAAATAAATTTAAAATAAATTTTATTAGAGTGAATGCAAAAGACCGTTTTATGGGAAAACTAGCAGGAGTATCTGATCCAGAGAAAAAACGTAAGATTATCGGTGAAGAATTTATCCGTTTATTTGAAGAAGAGGCAAGAAAGCTTGGAGAAATCGACTATCTAGTGCAAGGAACATTATATCCAGATATCATTGAGAGTGGTACTGACACAGCAGCAGTTATTAAAAGTCATCATAATGTAGGCGGACTGCCAGAAGACATGCAGTTTGATCTAATAGAGCCTTTTAAATACCTATTTAAAGATGAAGTAAGGGAAGTTGGAACAGAATTAGGATTACCCGATGAAATTGTATGGAGACAGCCCTTCCCAGGCCCAGGACTGGCAGTTAGGGTATTAGGTGAACTAACAGATGAAAAACTGCATATTGTAAGAGAAGCAGATGCTATCGTTCGTGAAGAGATTAAAAATGCAGGTCTTGATCGTGAAATCTGGCAATATTTCGCTGTGCTACCTAACATTAAAAGTGTAGGGGTAATGGGGGATGAAAGAACCTATGCCCATACGATAGGGATTAGAGCGATAACTAGTTCCGATGCCATGACAGCAGATTGGGCACGTATTCCTTTTGAGGTTTTAGAAAGAATGTCAAGAAGAATTGTCAATGAAGTAGAAGGGGTAAATCGAATTGTGTATGATATAACTTCGAAGCCACCATCAACAGTAGAATGGGAATAGACGAATATTAAACAACAAAATATATAATATAGTTCGATATATGGCATATTTATATCAAAAATAACAAGAAAATATTCGAAAATATATTGACCTAAGTAAATTCATTTGGTACAATAAATTTAGGTTGATAAACATTTGAATATTGACTCGTATAATGTCGATAATAGGGTTCGACAGTCTCTACAGAATGACCGTAAATCATTCTACTATGAGTGAAAGTGTACCTAGGGTTCCATCCTACATAATGGAAAGGTCCGAGCGGTACAGGCATTAATAGATGCTACACCGAGGGGAGAAAAGCCCGGGCGGATAGGTTTCACTTATAAGTTGCCTATCCTTCCGGGTATTTTTATGCAACTAACATTAAAAAGGAGGATTTTACAGTGTCACAATCATTTTTAGAAAAACAGTTTAAGCTAGAACAAAACAAAACAAATGTAAAAACAGAAATTATTGCAGGTATTACTACTTTTATTACAATGGCTTATATTTTATTTGTAAATCCTGACATATTATCACAAGCAGGAATGGACTTTAATGCAGTATTTATGGCTACCTGTTTATCTGCTGCTATAGGAACATTAATCATGGGCTTATATGCAAACTTACCCTTTGCCCAAGCACCAGGAATGGGGTTAAATGCATTCTTTACCTATGGCGTTGTTATGCACTTAGGATATACTTGGCAACAAGCTCTAGCAGCTATTTTTATCTCTGGAATCTTATTTATTCTTCTTACAGTTACAGGCGTTAGAGAAATGATTGTTGAAGGTATTCCAAATTCGTTAAAACATGCCATCGGTGGTGGTATTGGTTTATTTATCGCTTTATTAGGTTTTAAAAATGCAGGAATCATAGTAAGTAATCCAGCGACTTTATTAGCATTAACAGATTTTAAATCAGCTGGTCCTATTCTTGCGGTAATTGGTATAACTATTACTGGTATTTTAATGGCTAAAAAAGTTAAAGGTGCAATTTTAGTTGGTATTGTGGCAACGGCATTACTTGGAATCCCAATGGGCGTAACTAATACGGAAGTAATGGCTTTCTCATTAGATATCTCTCCAACTCTTTTTAAATGGGACTTTGCAGGTTTATTAGATATTGGGAATGCAGGAGTTGTAGGTGCAATTACTAGTGTTCTTACGGTTGTAATTTCCTTCAGTTTAGTAGATATGTTTGATACAATTGGTACGTTAATTGGAACTGGTTCAAGAGCAGGAATGTTAGATGAAAAAGGTAAACTACCTAATATGAACAGAGCATTATTAGCAGATGCTGTGGCAACTTCAGCTGGTGCAGCCTTAGGAACATCTACAGTTACAACATTTGTTGAGTCTGCTGCTGGGGTAGCAGAAGGTGGAAAAACAGGTTTAACTTCTGTGACAACAGGTGTATTATTTATTCTTTCAGTATTCTTAGCTCCCTTTGCATTAATGGTACCAGGGGAAGCAACTGCACCTGCGTTAATTATTGTAGGGGTTCTGATGATGGGTTCTGTAAGACAAATTAATTTTGATGACTTCTCAGAAGCACTGCCAGCCTTCTTTACTATTGCCTTAATGCCTTTCTCTTTCAGTATTGCTGAAGGTATTGCAGCAGGGATCATCTTCTACTGTATTATTCAGTTAGTATTAGGTAAAGGTAATAAAGTGCATCCTACAATGTATATTCTAGCAATTTTATTCATCCTAAGATTTACAATTCTTCCTCACTAAGAAGGAATGGAAATTAAGCAGCTAAGATTCCTTAGCTGCTTTTAATTTCAAAATTATAGGTACAAGTTTACAAAACTTTAAAATATTACAAGGATGATTCAAATAATAGATGATTTAAAAATAGGACAGAAGATTGAAAATAAATTGATGTGATGATTTAAAGATAAATTATAATTTAAACAAAATGACGATACAAGCTTAAACAATGCAAATTGAATTTTAGATTAAAAGAAGGGGGATAAAAATGGAGACAGAAGTAAATCAAATGAAGGTCGGAATAATTGGTGGCGGACAATTGGGCAAAATGATGGTTTTAGAAGGCAAGAAGTTTGGAATATATTTTGTTGTGCTAGACCCTAATCTAGACTGTCCAGCAGCTTCCATTGTAGATGAGCTTGTTGTAGGAGATTTTTATGACCCTTTAAAAATAAAAGAACTAGCCGAAAAATGCCATGTAGTTACTTATGAGTTTGAACATATTAATGCTGAAATTTTAATTCAATTGAAGACGGATGGCCATAAAATTTATCCATCACCTGAAACCCTTAAGAAGATACAAGACAAAGCCATACAAAAAGAGTTTTTAAGAAAACATGGGATTGCAGTTGCTAACTTTACAAAGGTTAAAGCTGATTCAGTTGAAGATTTATCAGAAGTAATAGAAAGCTACGAATATCCCTTATTGTTAAAGAGTTGCAGAGGTGGATATGATGGAAAGGGAAATTATTTGATTAAGTCTAGGGATGATATTGATACAGCCTATACCACCTTAGGAAAGGGTGTTTGGGACTTAATGATTGAAGAGTTTGTTCCCTTCACTAAAGAAATATCCGTTGTGGTTGCAAGGGGACATAGGGGTGAAATGAAGGTTTATCCTCTATGTGAGAATATCCACGAAGATAACATCTTAAGAACAACAATTTTTCCTGCTAGGGTGGACTCTAGTATAGAGGAAAAGGCCCAAAGGTTAGCCTTAAAGACAATGGAAGTATTAGAGGGGATCGGAGTATTTTGTATTGAAATGTTTGTAACTAGAGATGGGGAAGTGCTAGTTAACGAAATTGCACCCCGTACCCATAACTCTGGACATTATACCATAGAAGGTTGCACAGTATCTCAATTTGCTCAACATATCAGAGCGATATTAGAACTACCCTTAGGAGATGTTAAGTTAGTTAATCCAGGTGTCATGATAAACTTACTGGGGGAAGCAGGCTACAAAGGAAAAGCAAAATTAGTGGGTGGAAGAGAAGCCTTAGAACTTCCTCAAGTTTTTATCCACTACTACGGGAAAACCAATACTGCTCCCCAACGAAAAATGGGACATATAACAGTATTAGGGGATTGTTTAGAAGAAGCATTGGTTAAAGCAGAAGGGGCTAAGAAAGTAGTTAAGGTCATTGGAGAGGAGGTTATTTATGAGTAGTGTTGTTGGAATAATCATGGGGAGCGATTCGGATTTACCCATCATGAAGGAAGCAGCAGAAATATTAGACATATTAGAGGTATCCTATGAATGTACGATTGTTTCAGCCCATCGAACTCCTGAAAGAATGTTTCAGTATGGGAAGGAAGCAGAAGAAAAAGGTATTAAGGTAATTATTGCAGGAGCAGGTGGAGCAGCCCATTTGCCAGGAATGGTAGCTTCTTTAACTAACTTGCCAGTGATAGGAGTACCAGTAAAGAGTAAAAATCTAGATGGGATAGATTCCCTATATTCAATTGTACAAATGCCCCCCGGTGTTCCAGTAGCAACGGTAGCCATTAATGGCAGTAAAAATGCAGGAATACTAGCTGCCCAAATTATTGCTTTACAGGATGAGAAGGTTAAGAAGAACTTAAGGGAGTATAAAAAACAACTGAAGGATATGGTTGAGGAAAAGGCTAAAAAACTTGAGGAAATTGGATATCATGAATATTTAAAATAAAGTTGGAGTTTAGTTCAAACCTATATAAGTAAAGGGGAGAGGTAAGATGGAATTAAATAAGCTAGAAATGTTGTATGAAGGTAAGGCGAAAAAGGTATATAAAACTGATGTGGAGAATCAATTAATTGTTACCTATAAAGATGATGCCACAGCCTTTAATGGTGAAAAAAAAGGTAGCATTGGAGAAAAGGGAGCTGTTAACAATCAAATGTCGGCTATACTATTTCAACATTTAGCTGAAATGGGAATAGAAAATCATTTTGTCGCTCTATTAAACGAACGAGAAATGCTAGTTAAAGCAGTTAAAATATTACCCTTAGAAGTAATTATTAGAAATGTTACAGCAGGGTCAATGGCGAAAAGATTAGGTTTAGCAGAGGGGATTGTTCTTGAAAAGCCTGTTTTAGAGTTTTGCTACAAGAACGATGAATTAGGAGACCCTTTAATTAATGACGACCATGTTACTTCTTTAAAATTGGCAACTGCTGAAGAAGTGATTTATATAAAAGAATTAGCTTTAAAGGTAAATGAAGCACTAAAGGAAATCTTTTTAAAGAAAAACCTTAGATTAATCGACTTTAAATTAGAATTTGGACTGTATGAAGGAAAAGTTATATTGGCAGATGAAATTTCTCCCGATACCTGTAGGTTGTGGGATTTAGATACAAATGAAAAATTAGATAAAGATCGTTTTAGAAGAGATTTAGGTAATGTTGAAGAAGCTTATCAAGAAGTATTAAAACGAATTAAGAAATAGGAGGAAGATAAAATGAAAGCAAAAGTATATGTTACCCTAAAGAAGAGTATCGCAGACCCTCAAGGAACAGCAATTCAAGGTGCATTAAAGAAGATAGGTTATCCTAACATTGAAGAAGTTAGAATAGGTAAATTAATTGAGTTAGATTTAGGAGAAGTTTCTCAAGAAACTGCAGCGCAACAAGTGAAGGAGATGTGTGAGAAATTGTTGGCGAATACGGTGATTGAGGATTATCGATTTGAGTTAGAGTAAGGTATGGAAAATTATATACCCATTCCTATAGTTGCTAATATGAAACATTCTTACAACTCATTTTCGATAAAAAATCTAGAATTTGCAAACTCGGTACCCCTCAGACATGCAAATTCCTTAACGATTTCTAATCTGCATTCGTTGAGAATGTTGGTCATATGATCAAATATACTCCCTTGGTATATAAATTTTCTATTGTAAAAAATAAAGAGATAAGGCAGTAAAGATAAAAAATTGGTTTGTTGTTAAGGTTCTTATGGATATAGAGTAAGGAAAATAATATACCCATTCCTATAGTTGCTAATATGAATAGGGATTTCTTTATCATATAAGGTGTAAAAGATTGAAAAAATCAAAGATCTAAATAGAATACAAAGGGCAAAGCGCACCGAAAAGTATTTTAAAAGATCATTTAAAATAGCAACAAAAAAGAATACTAGAAAAGAAAATCATTAAAGAAATTTAAATATAAGTAGGAAACTAACTACCGTAACAATTTTAAAAAATAGGAGGGCTAACGATGAAATTCGGAATAATCGTTTTTCCAGGTTCAAATTGTGATATTGACTTCTACCACGCCTTTAAGGATGGTTTTGGTGAAGATGTAGAATATATTTGGCATGATACAGAGAGTATAGATGAATTTGATTGCATTATTTTACCAGGGGGCTTCTCCTATGGCGACTACCTTAGATGTGGGGCTGTTGCTGGCTTTTCAAAGGTTATGGAATCGGTAAGAAAGCATGCTGAAGCGGGGAAACTGTTAATTGGTGTCTGTAATGGATTTCAAATTTTAACAGAAATGAGACTTTTACCAGGAGCTTTAGTACGAAATCAAAACTTAAAATTTATTTGTAATACGGTAGGCATTAAAGTTGAAAATAACGATAGTCCTTTTACAAATCAATGTGAAAAGGGACAAGTTTTAAATATACCAATTGCCCATGGGGAAGGTAACTATGTGGCAGATGAAGAAACTTTAAAGCAATTGAAGGAAAATGGACAAATTCTATTTACCTATGCTGAAAACCCAAATGGTTCTCTTTTAGATATTGCAGGAATCTGCAATAAAAAAAGAAATGTAATGGGAATGATGCCCCATCCAGAGCGGGCTTGTGATGTTCTTTTAGGCAATGAAGATGGAAGATTTATTTTACAATCTATTATTACTCATTTAAAGGGGGAAATGCAAAATGAATAAACCCTATGAAGCTGTTGGTTTGACAGCAGAAGAATATGCTAAAGTAGTTGAATATCTAAATAGAGAGCCAAATGAATTAGAGTTAAACATGTATGGTGTTATGTGGTCAGAACACTGTAGCTATAAGCATTCAAGGTCATTATTTAAGCACTTTCCCACAACTGGTAAGCGAGTATTACAAGGACCAGGAGAAAATGCAGGTATTGTTGATATTGGTGATAATCTAGCCATCGCCATGAAGATTGAAAGTCATAATCATCCATCAGCAATTGAGCCTTATCAAGGGGCAGCAACTGGTGTTGGTGGTATTATTAGAGATATTTTTGCTATGGGAGCAAGACCAATTGCCCTACTAAATTCACTACGTTTTGGTGATGTTGAAAATAGCGAAAGGGTAAAATATCTTCTAGAAGGAGTAGTAGAAGGTATTGCTGGTTATGGAAATTGTATTGGGATACCAACAGTTGGTGGAGAAGTAAATTTTAATAATTCATATAACGGAAACCCTTTAGTAAATGCCATGTGTGTAGGGGTAATAGAACATGATAAAATCCATCGTGGAAATGCTTCTGGGGTTGGCAACTCAATTATGTATGTTGGAGCCGCTACAGGTAGAGATGGTATGGGAGGAGCAAGCTTTGCTTCTGTAGAACTATCTGATGAGTCTGAGGAAAAAAGGTCAGCTGTTCAAGTAGGCGATCCCTTCATGGAAAAATTATTAATGGAGGCTTGTCTAGAATTATTACAAACAGGTAGTGTTGTTGGGATACAAGATTTAGGGGCTGCAGGGCTAACCTCTGCCTGCTGTGAAACTGCCACTAGAGGTGAAGGTGGTATGGAAATAGACGTATTAAAGGTTCCCCGTAGAGAAAAGGGAATGTTACCGGTAGAGGTAATGATATCTGAATCCCAAGAAAGAATGCTGATTATCGTTGAAAAAGGCAGAGAAGATGAAGTAACTAAAATAGTTGAAAAATGGGGCCTCCATTCTGTTATTATCGGAAAAGTAACTGACAATGGACGTCTAATTGTAAAAGAAGGGGACGTAGTTGTTGGAGATATGCCTGCCCATAGCTTAGATTCTTCTGGAGCACCAAAATACTATAAAGATTATGAAGTACCACAATATTATAGAGATGTTAAGAAGTTTACTAGTTCTGATGTAGAAGAACCAACTGACTTAAATCAAACAATAATGGAGTTACTAAAATCACCAAATATTGCAAGTAAGGAATGGGTCTATAAGCAATACGACCATATGGTTAGAACCAGCACTGTTGTTAAACCAGGTTCTGATGCCGCTGTTTTAAAATTAAGGGGTACAAAGAAGGGCATCGCCTTAACCACCGACTGTAACAGTAGATATTGTTATCTTGACCCTAGAGAAGGTAGTAAAATTGCTGTAGCCGAGGCAGCAAGAAATATTGTAGCCAGTGGTGGAAAGCCAATAGCTGTTACCGACGGGTTAAACTTCGGAAACCCAGAAAAACCAGATCGTTACTGGCAATTTAGAGAAAGTATAGTAGGAATCGGAGAAGCCTGCCGAGAACTAGATACTCCTGTAATCAGTGGAAATGTAAGTTTATATAACGAAACGGAGAGTCAAGCAATTCATCCAACCCCAATGATTGGTATGGTGGGAGTGTTAGATAATGTAGAAAACCATTGTACAATGGCCTTTAAATCTGAAGGGGATGTTATAATCCTTGTTGGAGATACAAAGGATGAAATTGGAGGAAGTGAATATCTAGCTAGAATCCACAATTTAGAAATGGGAGAAGTACCCCACTTAAACTTTGCTCTAGAAAAAAAGGTTCAAAATTTTGTATTAGAATCAATTGAAAAGGGCTTATTAGAATCTGCCCATGACTTAAGTGAAGGTGGGTTAGCGATAGGGCTAGCAGAATCCTGTATGGATCATGGGGTAGGTGCTACAATTAATCTTGAAACTAAACTAAGAAAAGATGTCGCTTTATTCTCGGAAAGTCAGTCTAGGTTTATCATAACAGTTAAAGCGTCGGTGCTTGAAGAGATTGAAGGTAATTTATTAAGGGAGAAGATCCCCTTCACTCGACTAGGTGAAGTTGCAGGAAAAGAACTTAAAATTAATATTAATAGCGAAGAAGTAATTAATTTATCGGTTAATCAAATGGAGGATGCATGGAGAGGGGCATTAGAATGTTTGATACATTAAACCTTGATAAGCTGAAGGAAGAATGTGGTGTTGTTGGCGTCTACAGAAATAAAGATGTAGAAGTAGCTAGAATGGTTTATTATGGACTCCACAGTCTACAACATAGAGGACAGGAAAGCGCAGGAATTGCCACCACCAACGGCATCCATTCCCATTTTCATAAAGGAATGGGATTAGTACAAGAGGTATTTAATGATGAAGTCTTTGCTAAGTTAAAAGGTCATATCGGAATAGGTCATGTTAGATACTCTACTACAGGGGAGAGCTACGTGGCCAATGCCCAACCCCTTGTGGTAAAGTACCGTAGAGGAAGTATAGGTCTTGCCCACAATGGTAATTTAGTTAATGCTGCATTGTTAAGGGAGCGTTTAGAGGATGACGGTATTGTTTTTCAAACCACCATCGATAGTGAGGTTATTGTTAATCTAATTGCGAGATTTAGTAATGAAGGTATGGTTTATGCCATTGAAAGAACAATGGACTTAATTAGAGGAGCCTATGCGTTAGTGGTCATGACAGAAGAACAATTAATTGGTGTTAGAGATCCCCATGGCTTAAGACCCCTTTGTTTAGGTAAAATGGATGAAGGTTATGTTCTAGCTTCTGAGAGCTGTGCGTTAGATGTTTTAGGAGCTGAATTTGTAAGGGATATCGAGCCTGGGGAAATTGTCGTGATAGATGAAAATGGCTATAAAATAAAGAAAATAGAAAAGCAAATTAAAAGAGCATCTTGTATATTTGAATATATTTATTTTGCAAGGCCCGATACAACTTTAGATGGAGTGGGTGTTTATCAAGCAAGAATGAATGCAGGGAGAATCTTAGCTAAAGAGCATCCAGCTGAGGCAGATATGGTTATTGCAGTACCAGATACTTCTATACCTGCTGCAATTGGTTATGCTGAAGCTTCTGGAATACCTTATGGAGAAGGATTTATCAAGAATAGATATATTGGAAGAACCTTTATACAACCAGATCAAAGCTTAAGGGAAGCAGCTGTAAGATTAAAACTAAATCCTTTAAAACAGAATATTGAAGGGAAAAGAGTTGTTATGATTGATGACTCAATTGTTAGGGGAACCACCAGTAGACAAATTGTAAACTCCCTTAAGAAAGCTGGAGCAAAAGAAGTCCATGTAAGAATCAGTTCGCCCCCTGTATCCCATAGTTGCTACTACGGAATTGATACCCCAGACCGCAACCAATTGATAGGGGCAATTAAGACGGTAGAACAAATCAGAAGAATTATTGAAGCCGATAGTTTAGGATATATCAGCTTAGAAGGATTAGTAAATTCTACAGGACTACCTACTGAGTCCTTCTGCCATGCATGTTTCAGCGGGGATTACCCAATTAATGTGATGAAGGAAAATGATAATTTTAAGTTGTTTGAGAGACTTAAAGGGGGTAACTAATATGGAAAATATGACCTACAGCAGTGCAGGTGTAGATACTGAAGAAGGCCAAAGGGCTGTCAATTTAATGAAGGAACATGTTAGAGGAACCTTTACCCCTGGAGTCTTAACGGATATCGGTGGTTTTGGTGGTCTTTTTAAGCCAGACTTAACAGGAATGAAGGAACCCATTTTAGTTTCTGGAACTGATGGTGTTGGAACAAAATTAAAGATCGCCTTTATGATGGACAAACATGATACCATTGGTGAAGATTGTGTTGCAATGTGCGTTAACGATATCCTATGCCAAGGTGCTCAACCTCTTTTCTTTTTAGACTATGTTGCCACTGGGAAGCTCAAGGCAGAGGGTGTTTCAGAGATTGTAAAGGGTGTAGCAGAGGGGTGCAAAAAGGCTGGTTGTGCTCTAATTGGAGGAGAAACAGCAGAAATGCCAGGTTTCTATTCAGATGGTGAGTACGATGTGGCAGGTTTTACAGTTGGCATCGTAGATCAATCAAAGCTAATTACAGGTAAAGAGATTGAACCGGGGGATATGATTATTGGGTTACCATCAAGCGGAATCCATAGCAACGGATACTCCCTTGTAAGAAAGTTATTTTTTGAAGTGAAGGGAATGACAAGTGAAACGCCGATAGAAGCCCTGGGTAAAACCTTAGGAGAAGAACTATTAACTCCAACAAAAATATATGTAAAACCAGTATTAGCCCTATTAAAAGAAGTAGATGTAAAGGGAATTGTTCATATCACTGGTGGTGGGTTCGACGAAAATATCCCAAGAATCTTACCAGAAGGAGTCAATGCTTCTATCCAATTAGATAGTTGGAAGATGCCTCCAATTTTTAGTGTGATTCAAGAAATGGGTAATATTTCAACAGAAGAAATGTATAAAACCTTTAATATGGGGATCGGTATGATGTTGGTGGTAAAGGCTGAAGAAGTAAATAAAACCCTTGAAGTGTTAAAAGGACAAGGTGAAGAGGCTTATTTAATTGGAGAAATAACACAAGGTCAAAGACAGGTGGTTTTATGTCAAAAATAAAAATAGCAGTTTTAATCTCTGGGGGAGGCAGTAATCTTCAGGCCTTAATCGACAGTATTGAGAAGGGTGATATTGCTGCTGAAATTAAATTGGTAATATCGAATAAAGTAGACGCCTATGGACTAACGAGGGCTTCAAACCATCATATAAAGACAGTGGTGCTAGATCGCCATACCTATCCTAATTTAGAAGAGCGGGATTCAAAACTGTTGGAAATTTTACAGAAGGAAGAAATTGATCTAGTTGTTTTAGCAGGTTATTTGGCAATTCTCCCCTCTAGTTTCATTGAGACCTTCTCCAACCGAATCATTAACATTCATCCTTCCCTTCTTCCCAGCTTTGGGGGAAAGGGGTATTACGGACTCCGAGTGCATGAGGAAGTAATTAAAAGAGGTGTTAAAGTGACAGGGGCTACGGTACATTTCGTAAATGAAGAAACCGATGGAGGTCCAATTATTCTCCAAGAATCAGTAGGAGTTGAGTTTGAAGATACAGCAGAAGCAATTCAAAAGAAGGTTCTAAAAATAGAGCATCAGTTACTACCTTTGGCTGTAAAACTCTTTGCAGAAGGTAAAATTGAGGTAGTGGGGAATCGGGTTAAACTATTATAATGAGGTGATGACATGATTAAAAGAGCGTTAATTAGTGTTTCGGATAAAAGTGGTATAGTGGAATTTGCAACTAAACTGTCTCAACTGGGAGTTGAGATCTTATCTACGGGAGGAACTGCTAAGTTATTAAGAGAAGAAGGTATTAATGCAATTGATGTTTCTTCTGTAACTGGATTTCCAGAATGCTTAGATGGTCGAGTGAAGACCCTTCATCCTGTAATCCATGGGGGAATATTAGCTATTAGGAACAATCAACAACACATGGAAACCCTAAATGAGCTAGAAATTACGCCGATTGATTTAGTAGTAATTAATCTATATCCCTTTAAAGAAACGATCTTGAAGGAAGACGTTGCCCTTGAAGAAGCCATTGAAAACATTGATATAGGTGGACCGACAATGCTTCGATCTGCTGCAAAAAATTATACTGATGTAACGGTCATCATCGACCCTCAAGATTATGGCAAGGTATTAGAGGAAATTAAAGCAGAGGGTAATACGAGTTATGATACCAGATATACCCTTGCTCTAAAGGTTTTTCAACATACAAGCCATTACGATACCCTTATTGCTAACTATCTTGCAAAAGAGGTTAACCCATTCCCCAAAACCTTAACCATGACCTACGAGAAGGTACAAGACCTTAGATACGGAGAAAATCCCCACCAGAGGGCAGCTTTTTATAAAGAATTTGGAAAAGAAGTGGGTAGTCTAGTTGAGGGGAAACAATTACAAGGTAAGGAATTATCCTTTAATAATATTAATGATGCCAATGGAGCATTAGAGCTTTTAAAGGAGTTCGATTTACCCACAGTAGTTGCTGTAAAGCATACCAACCCTTGTGGGGTAGCTTCAGCAGATAGTATCTTAAATGCTTACAAAAAAGCCTATGAAGCCGATCCTCAATCTATATTTGGTGGAATAATCGCTACTAATGGAACCATAGACGGAGAAACAGCAAACTTAATGAAGGATGTATTTTTAGAAGTAATTATTGCTCCAAGTTTTACCGAAGAGGCATTAGAAGTATTTAAGGCTAAGAAAAATGTTAGATTGATTCAATTAGAGAACATAAAGGCTAATCATGACTCCTTGGAGATTAAAAAGGTTTTAGGAGGAATCTTAGTTCAAGAGAAAAACAACTCTTTAATGGATAAATTTGAGGTAGTAACGGAAAAAAGCCCTTCACAGAAGGAAAAAGAAGACTTAGAATTTGCCTTTAAAGTTGTTAAACATGTAAAATCTAATGGCGTTGTTTTGGTAAAAGATCAGCAGACAGTAGCTATAGGTCCGGGCCAGGTTTCAAGAATCTGGGCATTGGAAAACTCCATTACCAACGCTAAACTAGACCTAAAGGGTAGTGTACTGGCTTCAGATGCCTTTTTCCCCTTCTCAGATTGTGTTGAAGCAGCCGCTAAGGTTGGTGTAACAGCTATCATTCAACCTGGGGGCTCTATGAAGGATACCGACTCTATCAAGGCATGTAATGAAGCTGGACTTGCAATGGTGTTTAGTGGGATGAGGCATTTTAAACATTAAAGGGTAAAAATATGATACAACGTCATGGAGTTTCCTACATGGATCATTCTAACAACTTATTCAATAGTAAATCCTAAAATTTGCAAACTCACTACGTTCAGACATACAAATTTTTAACGGATTAACA
>NZ_KK211288.1:0-125471 GCF_000621485.1 Alkaliphilus transvaalensis ATCC 700919 | reverse complement strand
TTCAATAGTAAATCCTAAAATTTGCAAACTCACTACGTTCAGACATACAAATTTTTTAACGGATTAACAATTTCATTTCGTTGAGAATGATGGACATGTAGTCAAAGTCATTTCTAATGGATTCATATTTTTTCAGTTGTAAAAGAAGAAAAAAGATAAAGGTAAGGAAAATACAACGTCATGGAGTTACCTACATGAATCATTCTAACAACTGATTCAATAGTAAATTTTCAAATTTGATGTAAGGTGGTGTAATGATGAAGGTACTGGTTATTGGTAATGGTGGTCGGGAACATACCATCGTTTGGAAACTAAAGAAGAGTCCTCTGGTAACAGAAATTTACTGTGCTCCAGGTAATCCTGGGATAGCTAAATTAGCGAAATGTGTCAATATAAAGGTAGAAAATATAGGAGCGTTAGTCGAATTTTCCCGGGAAATGAAAATTAATATGACAATTGTAGGGCCAGAAATTCCCCTTGTGGCGGGAATTGTCGATGAATATAATAAAGCTGGTTTAAAGATTATCGGACCTTCTGGTAAAGCTGCTGAATTGGAGGGGAGTAAATCCTTTTCAAAAAAGTTTATGGAGAAATACAATATACCTACGGCTAGGTTTAACCAAGTCTTTAATTATCAAGATGGCATAGAGGTATTAAAAAATTATACTTTCCCCGTTGTGATTAAAGCTGATGGCCTTGCTGCGGGTAAAGGGGTTCTAATTTGTAATACCATGCAGGAGGCAGAGGAAGGTTTAAGAAACATTTTAGTAGATAAGGTGTTCGGTGATGCTGGTAATGAAGTAGTTATTGAAGAATTTTTAGAGGGAATAGAAACTTCTATACTTTGCTTTGTCGATGGTAAAGATATTATTCCTATGGTAGGAAGTCAAGATCATAAACGGATTTATGATGGGGATCAGGGACCAAATACTGGAGGGATGGGAACTTACTCACCAAATTATATTTATACGGATGAGGTAGCACAATCTGTTAAAGAGAAGATTTTACAACCAACCCTAGAGGGGATTCAGAAGGAAGAAATGGATTATAAGGGAATTCTTTTTATCGGGTTAATGATCACTCGAGATGGACCAAAGGTATTAGAGTATAATGTACGGTTTGGCGATCCAGAAACTCAAGTTGTTTTAATGAGATTAGAAACAGATTTATTTGAAATTTTTCAACATATTTTAGATCAAGAATTAAGTGGAATTGAAATTAAATGGAATAATAACGCTGCAGTTTGTGTTGTTTTAGCTTCTGAGGGTTATCCAGAAGCTTATGAAAAAGATAAAGTAATATTAGGGCTTGAAGCTGTCGCTGATGACGTGGTGGTATTCCATGCAGGTACAGCTATGAAGGAAGATAACTTAGTAACTGCTGGGGGAAGAGTTCTAGGGGTTACGGCTCAAGGTACTACCATCGAAGAAGCTAGGAGTAAGGTATATAACAGCATAGATAAAATATTCTTTGAGGGCAAGACCTACAGAAAAGATATTGCTACAAAGTAAAATGAGAAAATGCCACCCGTTATGACATCATAACAGATGGCATTTTTAATTTATAGACATTATATTTTACAAGAAGGTTTTAATAGAAAGCTTAAAGAAAGTTTATTGATGGTTTGCTGTATTTCTAGTATATTGTATGCATATACGATATCTTTGTTACATTTTGTCATTAAAAAGGCAAATTAACTATTAAATAATTTTGTAGCAATTTTTCATCTCTAACGTAATATAAAGTAAGGCCTTTAGAAGCCTTCAATATACTACACAGGGTGGTGAATAATTATGTCTGAAGCATTATGCCGTCCAACTCCAGGACCAATTGCTGGCTTATTTAAAGACACTGCGTTACTATTCTTCTTCTTGCTATTGGTGATCATCTTCTGTAACTGTGGTATCTTTAGAGGATCAGGTGATAGCTTATTATTCTTCTTCTTACTTTTAGTAGTTCTTTTTACAGGACCTAGGTTATTCGGTATATAACACCTCAGTTTTACCAAATACACAAGTAAAAAATTGGAGTACCTAATGGGGTACTCCAATTTATTTTAGTGGGGCTTATGTTGCTCTTGGGAAATCAAATTGCTTATTTCTTCATCCCATGCTTTTTGATAGAACTTTTCTGAAGCAATAAAATCTACATCCTTAACCATATCTAAAGGCATTACATAGGAATTGATGGTTTTATCGGTAATCAAGTAATCTCTACCATTATAGGTAGAGTCAATGATATCCTGTGGGTTCCTAAAGCTTCCTCTTGACTTGTTCTTCATATAGAGAACTCCCTTCTGATGTTTTATAGAATATAGCTAAGGAAAAGCTAATTAAAATAATTAAATTAGTACACTTAGTATATGAAATAATAAAAAAAATAGCATTAGTAAATTAATCTATAATAATTAAATTTTTTAAAAATTATAAAAAAGATAAAGGATTAGAAGGTTTTTTCGAGAATATACATCTGATCGAAAAAATTGTCACTTAGGGAGGAAAGATTGATGAATGTTGTCATAGTTGGGGGAGGAAATGGTGGGGCTGCAATTCTTAGAACGTTGAATAAAATGCCTCAAATTAATGTAGTAGGTATAGCAGATATTAATGAAAATGCACCAGCAATAAAATTAGCAAAGCAATTAAAAATAGATCATACAAATAATATTAAGGACTTATTTAATAAAAAGTTAGATATTATATTAGAAGTAACAGGTATTCAAAAGGTTAGAGATGAAATAGATGCATTAAATATTGACCGAATACACGTTATGTCGAGTAAAGCTGCAAATTTAATGATGTTACTAGTTGAAAATGAAGAAAAATTATTAGAAAAAATGGAGGAACAAGTTAAAGAACAGGTAGAACAGTTGAATTGTGCTACTGCAGATAATATAGAAAAAATGAAGCTTAGAAATGAAAATACAGTCCATCTTAGCCAAACGTTAAATGAGTTTTCTTCTAAGACAATGAATTTAGTGAAGGAAACTGATAAAATAATTAAAATTATGGGTAGTATTACGCAACAGACAAATATTCTTGGATTAAATGCTTCAATTGAAGCAGCACGAGCAGGTGACCAAGGAAAGGGATTCGCAGTGGTTGCTAAAGAAGTACAAAAATTAGCAAATAATAGTGAAGATTATACAAAACAAATTGCAGACATATTAAAAAGTATTACAGAAGAAGTGGTAAGTGTATCAAAGGATATTCAAGAGCTAAGTGATGTAGCAGAAGAACAAAAACAGATCGGTAATAACTTAGAAGAAGCAATCGAATGTTTAATTAAAAATACAAAATAGCGTTTCTCTGACTAGATATGTGCTAAAGCAAATGGACCTTATATGTTAACGAGGTCTATTTTTTATTGGGTTGTTTTTTGCCCCAGTTTTCTAGCCTTTCTGCAGTCAGATGTATGATCATACCTTATCTATAGATGTTTCTCTTCTATCTAACCCCAAAATCATAGTGAAAAAAATCAATAATACCATAACTCTAGAATTCGTTAAATTCAATAATTCCTTATAATCTAACCTTTGCTAGAAAAAAACTGAATCCAAGAAAAAATTAGTCACTGTCTTAAGATAAAAGTTGACTCTAAATGATAATAACTATATAATGATAATGACATTCGTTTACGACATAATTTTAACTACAAAACGGATCGTATTATTTTAAATATTAAACAGGAAATAACAGATAAGAAAGGAAGCGAACATATTGAAACACAAAAAAATTAAATCTATTTTAGCAATTGTACTATTACTTACTGTATTTTTAACAGCTTGTGGCAAATCACCAGCAACATCATCTAATGGAGATGATAATAACAATCCAACAAACGGAACAGAAACTTCAGACTCATATCCAATGACAATAAAGCATGCCTTTGGCGAAACGGTTATAGAAAAAGAACCAACAAGAATTGCTACTATTTCTTGGGGAAATCAAGATGTACCATTGGCATTAGGAATAGTTCCTGTAGGTGTTTCAGAAGCCAATTATGGTGTAATAGATGGTAGTAGTCTTTTACCATGGACACTAGAAAAGTTTAAAGAATTAGGGGCTGATCCTGTTCTATTTAGAGATACCGATGGTTTAGACTATGAAGCCATTAGTGATGCTCAACCTGATATTATATTGGCTGCTTATTCTGGTATCACTCAAGAAGAATACGAACTACTGAGTAAAATTGCACCTGTTGTAGCATACCCAACCCTTCCATGGCAGACCTTCTGGAGAGACCAGATTGTTATGAATGCAACTGGAATGGGAATGGAAGCAGAAGGAAAAGAGCTTGTAAAAGAACTTGAGAGCCTAATAACAGATAAAATTAGTGAATATCCAGAGATTGAAGGAAAAACTGCAGCCTTTTTCTATTTTAATCCAGCAGATTTAGGAAAGTTCTACATATACCTTCCTAGCGATCCTCGTGCAGCATATCTTACAGACTTAGGTATGATGTTACCAGATAGTATTGCAGCATTAGCTAAGGAATCTGACAGCTTCGCTTTAGAGTTAAGTGCAGAAAATGTAGACTTAATTGAAGACATTGATATTATCATTACCTATGGTAACGATACATTATTAGAGGCAATGCAGGCTAACCCTCTTGTTGGAATGATTCCAGCAGTAAAAAGAGGTTCGGTAGCTATAATTGAAGATGGTACGCCTTTAGCAGCAGCGGGAACACCTAGTGCGCTGTCTATTCCAGCCACCATCGATGAATATTTAACCATAATTGGAGAGGCAGCTGAGAAAGTAGAATGAAAACCTCTAAAATAATCCTATTGCTAAGTGTTAGTTTACTAGGCTTGTCATTATGTATTTTGGCTTCCTTGGCATTTGGGGCACGTTTTATAAGTTTTAATGAAGTGATAGATATTTTAATACATTCCAGAAGGACGACGATTAATGAGATCGTCGTCCATGAAAGGATCCCAAGGACTGTTTTCGGCATTATGGCTGGGGCAGCCCTTGGGGTTTCTGGTGCATTGATGCAGGCCATAACCCGTAATCCAATTGCAGATCCCAGTATTTTAGGTGTTAATACTGGCGCATCTTTATTCGTTGTGGGGGGGATTGCATTTTTTCGTATTAGTACCCCAGGTGAATATATATTGTTTGCATCTATCGGTGCAGCAATTACAGCGGTTTTTGTTTATGGGATAGGGTCTATGGGTCAAGGTGGAGCCACCCCAATTAAGTTGGCTTTAGCTGGAGCAGCCACCAGTGCCGCATTATCTTCTCTGGTTAGTGCAATTATATTACCTCGTACAGATGTGATGAATGCCGTTCGTTTCTGGCAAGTAGGAAGCATCAGTGGTGCTACTTGGGAAGGGATCGTCACGGTACTCCCTTTTCTTATTGTTGGAGTGGTATTAGGTTTGCTGTCAACTCCTGCTTTAGATGCCCTCGCTATGGGGGATGACATCGCAACAGGTTTAGGTGTTCGTACAGGAGTGGTGAGGTTAGTTGGAGCCCTGGCTGGAGTCCTTCTATGTGGTGCTACCACAGCTTTAGCAGGCCCTATAGGGTTTGTAGGTCTGATGGTTCCCCATACAATGCGACTGATCTGCGGCCCTAATTTGAGATGGGTTATACCAATGTCAGCTATTGGAGGAGCCATTCTTTTAATATTATCGGATGTTTTAGGAAGGCTCATTGGTAGCCCAAGTGAGCTAGAGGCAGGAATTGTGACTGCCTTTATTGGTGCTCCAATACTGATTATTATTGCCATGAGATCGAAGGTGCGAGCTTTATGATGGAAGAAAAACTTAAGATTAATAACGTTAAAGAGGGATATCGTCAAAGAAGATTTCGCTGGTTGACAGTAACTCTGCTTTTAGCCCTACTCACATTAGTACTCTGTGTTTCATTACTTTTATTTGGTAATACTAGGTACCCTCTTGATACCGTCATAAGGGTTCTTCTTGGGGAGCAGGTTCAAGGTGCAACCTTTGCTATTGGAACCCTGCGATTACCGAGAATGTTATCGGGTCTCCTTGTTGGGATCGCCTTTGGAATGGCAGGGAGTACTTTTCAAACGATACTAAGAAATCCATTAGCCAGTCCTGATGTAATCGGGATAACGGCGGGGTCTAGTGTAGGGGCAATGATCTGTATATTAGTACTAAAGCTCAGTGGTACTGTAGTTTCAATAGTGGCTGTTATTTCAGGTTTATTGGTGGCAAGCTTGATCTATGCCCTTTCAAAGATAGGAAGCTTTTCAGGTGGAAAGTTGATCCTAGTGGGAATAGGTATTCAGGCAATGTTAAATGCTGTCATATCTTTTTTACTACTTAGGGCCTCCCAATATGACGTACCAGCGGCATATAGATGGTTAAGTGGTAGTCTAAATGGAATGCAAATGGCTAACATTCCTAGTCTATTGATTGTTTTGGTTGTCTTTGGGTCTATCGTTATTCTATTGGGAAGACACCTTAAAATTTTAGAATTAGGGGAGCAATCGGCCATCACCCTTGGTGTCAAAACCGATCTAGTAAGACTTTTATTAGTCCTTAGCGCTGTATTTTTAATCGCCTTTGCTACTTCCGTTACAGGACCTATTGCCTTTGTAGCATTTCTGGCAGGACCGATTGCTACTAAGCTTGTGGGTACTGGCGCCCCAAATGAATTTCCTGCTGGTCTTGTAGGAGCTATTTTAGTACTAGGGGCAGATCTTATTGGGCAGTTTGCCTTCAATACCAGATTTCCAGTAGGGGTGATTACAGGTATTTTAGGAGCACCTTATTTACTCATATTATTAATTAGAATGAATCAAAGAGGAGGTTCAGTATGAAGACTTCACAATCATTGAAAGCCAACCATATCCATGCAGGATATGATAAAAAGATTATTATTGATGGCATTGATATCACTATACCAAACAATAAAATTAGTGTTATTATTGGTGCCAATGCCTGTGGTAAGTCCACTTTACTGAAGACTCTTGCCCGATTAATTCAACCCAGCGTTGGAGAGATCCTTTTAGACGGAAAGAAAATTAGTGAGATACCCCCTAAACAATTGGCACGGGTTTTAGGATTGCTTCCACAGTCGCCAGTTGTGCCAGAGGGGATTACTGTAGCAGATTTGGTTGGTAGAGGAAGATTTCCTTATCAGTCTTTTTTGAAAGGATTAGGGAAAAAAGATTATGAGGCAGTAGAAGAAGCTTTAGAGATTATGGGCATCACCGATTTGGCGAATCGCTGTGTTGATGAACTTTCAGGAGGTCAACGACAACGGGTATGGATTGCTATGGCCCTTGCCCAACAGACGGATATTTTGCTATTAGATGAGCCAACAACATATCTTGATATCACCTATCAGGTGGAAATACTAGATTTACTAACAGATCTCAATAGAAAACGGGGTACTACCATTGTGATGGTCCTTCATGATATTAATTTATCTGCCCGCTATGCAGATTATATCTTTGCCCTACATAAGGGAAAACTGATTAGTGAAGGAACACCCGCAGAAATTATAACTGAGGGATTGATTAAGCAAGTCTTTGACCTTGAATGTTCGGTTATAAAAGACCCAGTGTCTGGTTCTCCTTTTATCGTGCCAAAGGGACGGCATCACGTAAATTATCAAACCTCTTCGGTTACTACTGGCTAGTTACTATAGATAAATTATAAATCATTTAGTTTTAGTAAATATATATGCTTAAAAAAGTAGTAGAGGTTGTTTTCTACTACTTTTTTTCCTATTTTTTAGATGATTAATTTCCTCAATTAATATATGATATTTATTTCTAAATGCTACATGGTATAATACTGATATTAGTTAACTTATCAAATAATAGGTAAAGGAGTGTAATTTTATGGAGTTAGTAGATTTTTCTCGCAACGCCATTACATCTAAAGAAGAACTTAGAGAATTAATTGGAGAACCCCATGAGTTAGTAATTAAAAAAAGCATATCATTTTTAGATGAAAAATGTAGCAATTTCATATCTAAGTCTTCCCTTTTATTTCTTTCCACATCAAATCCAGAAGGAAAATGCGATGTATCACCACGGGGAGATGCTCCAGGTTCATTAGTAAAAATATTAAATAAACAACAATTAGTAATTCCAGATCGTCCTGGTAATAAGCGACAAGATTCCAATATTAATATAATATCAAACCCTAACGTGGGCCTAATATTTATCATACCAGGCTTAGAAGAGGTGCTACGGGTAAATGGACGTGCAACGGTAATTAAAGATCAAGAAATTTTAAGTAAAATGGACTGGAAGGGGAATATACCCTTAGTTGGAATAGGTGTAGATGTAGAAGAGACTTTTGTCCATTGTCCTAGGTCACTAAAAGAATCTGGTATCTGGAATGCTGAGACATGGGAAAATGCAGAAAATTTACCTTCTGCGATGGAAATTTTTCAGTCACATCTAAGAATAAATGGTGTTGAATTAAAAGAATAGCCATAACATCATGATTTAACTTCTAGACAATAGTATGTAATTCCCCTATAGTAGGCGGTTAAAAGGATTAATTTAATTGTTTACTATAGAGGGGATTTTTTGTGGGTAAAGGGAATTATTAGAGGTAAAAAAATATTACATATAAAGGATTAGATATTAAGTAGTAATTAATATTATTGCAAAGATTTAATCAATACATTATGATATAATTATAGGTAGAAGAAATTTTAATGCTTCTATAAAATTAGAAAAATTTAGAATTTACAGAATAAGTATAATTGTTAATTAAAAATTACTATGCAGGAATATTGTATATTATGGAGAATAAGTGAGGAAAAGGCGGTTACTAAAAGGAGGATATCATATGAAGGTTACGATAATCGGCGGAGGTAGAGGTGGGGCTTCTATTCTAAAGATTTTAAATAAAATGGATAATGTAAATATTGTAGGGATTGCAGATATAAATCAAGATGCACCTGGTATAAAATTGGCTAATCAAATGAATATCTTTTCTACCACAAGCATCAGAGAAATTTTACATAAAGAAACAGATATTATTATCGAAGCTACAGGGATACAGAGAGTTAAGGATGAAATTACTTCTGTTGTAGGGGACAGTATTACTATCATGTCTAGTGAAGCTGCTAATTTAATGATGATGTTAGTGGAAAATGAAGAAAAGCTGATCGGGAAAATTGAAAAGCAAGTTAAACAAGTAGAGAAACTTAGCGAAGTTACAGCCGACAGTATGGAACAAATGAATGATAGTATTGATAACACTGTAAATTTAAGTGATACCCTTAATGAATTTGCTTCTAAAACGATGGATTTAGTGAATGAAACAAATCGAATTATTAATACTATGGCTAAAATAACCCAACAAACAAATATTTTAGGCTTAAATGCCTCTATTGAAGCTGCTAGGGCAGGAGAGCAAGGAAGAGGCTTTGCTATCGTTGCAAAGGAAGTACAGAAGCTAGCTAATAATAGTGAAGACTTTACTAAACAAATAGGGGAAATCTTAAACACCATTAATCATGAAGTGGTTACCGTGGCTAATGAGATTAATGAATTAAATGGGGTTACGGAAAAACAAAAGAAAATTGGTAAAGATCTTGAAGAAGCTATTGAGAGATTAATTGCTAATATACACGAGCTATAAAAAAGACATTGATTTTTCAATGTTTTTTTTATATCGAATAGGAAAGTTCGGCTTTAATACTTTTAAAGTAAGAGAACTTTACGTCATGAGTTTCAACATAAGCAGATAGCCAATTTAATTGATTAAACTGTGCACAATAATATATATCTTTAAAAGTAGTAAATAATAAAGGAAAAAGCTTTTAACATATAGAATATCTATTTATTAAAAAAATTTGAGGTGAGTAAATGTCTTATCAGCCGAAAATAAAAGATCAATTTACAGAAGAACTTTTTGAAGCAATTTTACAGTTAGAAAATTTAGAGGAATGTTATCGATTTTTTGAAGACGTTTGCACCATTAAAGAGCTACAATCTATTTCACAACGTCTACAGGTGGCAAAATTATTAAAAATAGGAAAAACCTACAGCGAAATAGAAGAAGCTACAGGAGCCAGTACTGCTACAATTAGCAGGGTCAATAGGTGTCTTCATTATGGTGCTGATGGATACAAACTTGTAATGGAAAAGCTAGAAGCTATAGAAAAAGAATAACCAAAAAAATATCAAAAATAAACAAGTGCCAAAAATAAACAAGTGCCAAAATTAAAGAAGTGACAAAATAAAAAAATCCTACTGATACTCTATGTATTGGTAGGATTTTTTCTATAATTACTTATGATTCTTATAAATACAATGCTGTGTAACATTGAAAATTTAATTGCAAATAGATAAATTATTTAATTGATTTACTGATTTAAACCAAAGGCTTCATGTAAGACATTAACGGCCTTTATTGCATCCTTTTTCTTTACAAGACATGAGATGGTAGAATGGGAATCGGAGCTTTGAAGAATTTTAATCCCTTCCTTTGCCAATGCGTGGACGATCTTTGCCATCACTCCAGGAATCCCTGTTATCCTACTTCCAATAATAGTAACCTTACTACAGTCCTTTTCAATTCTATATTGAAGGTGTAGTTTATCTAGAAGCTTTTCGATTCGTGTTGTTTGATTCTCTTCAATAACAAAGATCTTTTGATTAATGAAAAAATTTATCATATCAATGCTAATATTTGCTTCAGTTAGGGCAGATAATAACTCACTATCTCCTTGTAAATCATCCTCCATTATAATGGATACTTGGGCGATATGATCTTTGTGGGTTATTGCTGTTAAAAGCTTCTTGGGGCCTTCTGAAGAGTAGAGATTTTCGTTAGCCTTTCGATAGTAATGGATACTGGTACCAGGATGGTTTGACATGGTATTCTTAATTTTAACTAAAATATTCCCATTTTGGGCAATTTCCACTGCTCTAGGGTGGATTACTTTAGCGCCCTTTTCTGCCATCTGAAAAACTTCAGAATAATTTATCTCATCAATTATTTTTGCAGTTGGAACCACATTAGGGTCGGCAGTCATAATCCCATCAACATCTGTATAGATTTCTACTTGTTCTGCTCCAAGTGCAACTCCTAAAGCTGTTGCAGTTGTATCACTGCCACCTCGTCCAAGGGTAGTAATCTCTCCTTTTTCAGTTGCCCCCTGAAAACCACATACAACAACAATATAATCTTCTTCTAGATAAGATAATATTTTATTCTCATCAATTGAAAGAATCTCTGCACTACTAAAGCAATTATCAGTTATAATCCCCGCTTGGGCGCCTGTCATTACAACCACCTTGTGGGAAGATAATTCTAATAAAGATGCAAGCGTAACAGCAGAAATGATCTCACCACAACTCATCAAAAGATCTAAATTTTTCAAACTGCAGTTTGGGTTCTCATCTATCACAAGATTTCTTATTGTATCGGTAGCATAGGGGTCGCCTTTACGTCCCATAGCAGAAACGACAACAACAACAGAATGACCTTCTTTTTTTGTTGATAGAATCTTATCTACAACCATTTGTCTTCGATCAGGTGTGGACACAGAAGTACCGCCAAATTTTTGAACGATTATACTCAAAGGAATCACCTCATATTATTTTTACTCTTATCATTAAACTTAACTATATTATTTAATTTATGCTTAAATCTTGTAAGTGTTCATGATTATAGTCAATCAAATTATATCACACAATTGAAAAATACTACTAGAAAATTATCAAGCAATGCACAACTTTTATAGAGCTACATATCATGTAATGAGACCTGAAAATGATAATATTTGGAGGTGTACAATATGAGTGAAGCTGTAAAAGGAACAGGAATCATCGGTGGACTTTTTGGAGGGCAAAGCAGTATGTTGTTCTTCTTCTTGCTACTTGTGATTATATTCTGTAATTGTGGCATATTTAGAGGTAGTGGTGATAGCCTATTATTCTTCTTGTTACTACTAGTTGTATTGTTTAGTGGTGGAAGCTTCTGTAGGTTCTAAAAAACATAGTATTAACAATCGAAAATCCTGATATAAGGCAAGGAACACATTTAAAAGAAAATCATAAAATGTAAAGAACTGAAAAGTTCAGTAATATGAAATTAAAAAGGAAGGTGACATGTATGAGTGAAATAGCAGCTAAAAATATTCTTGGTGGTTTATTTGGTAAAGATACCAGCTTACTATTCTTCTTTTTACTATTAGTAATTATATTCTGCAATTGCGGTCTATTTGCAGATGCTGGTGATAGTTTATTATTCTTCTTCTTACTTTTAGTGCTTCTATTTGGTGGAAGAAGACTTTGGGGTTGCTAAATAAAAGCTATCCTTTACTGAAGGAAGGGGGAATTATTTCCTCCTTTTTTTTATGTAAAGTAAAGAAAAGGCTACTATAGTTGGATACATATTTAATCATATTTATGGTCAATATTTAATTGAGAAGTTGACAGTTAATTTTAGGTTTAATCGGTGGAAAATGAAAACTTTGCTGCTTGTGTTAAAGGGTTATCTCGACTCAGTTTTCATCGTTACATAAAACAAATATAAATTCATATTTATGGTATGATGAAAATTTTCTCAGTTATGCATGATGTAATTTTATCAGTTATATATAATGTAATTTACGCCATTATTTACGAAGATTATTTTGACATTTTAGTCAAAATAGTATATGATTAAAGTAGTAAATTGATAATGATAATCATTAATATTAATGTGAGGTAATGGAGATGAATAATTGCTTTTGTCTTTCTAAACATAATAATTTGTTAAGTTGGTATACAGAACTTTTAGGACCAGTCCTATTAGGGGCGAAACCTGCTGAAATCCTTAGTTTTCCACAGCGAAAAGATAATGATATGATCGTTACCCAAAAGGTAAAGGAGCTCTTTGGCGGTTCAAAACAAATTTATTTTAAAGAAATGTCCTATTGTGGAAAATGTATAAAGCTATTTTTTTATAATCCAGTGATTCTTGATAGAACTTTAAGAGAAAAAAGAAACTTAAAATTTCTACAACTTATGGGTTATCCAAAGGAATATTCCTTCGACTCCTACTTAGCTCACTTAATTAATAAAATCAATTTGGGGATAATTCCAGATGAAATAGGGATATTTTTAGGCTATCCCTTAAAGGATGTTTTGGGCTTTATAGGCCATCCATCTCTAAAACTAACAAAGGTCGATGCTTGGAGGGTTTATGGAGATACTAGACTTTCAGATCAGACTAGAAACTCTTTTAGAGAGGCTAGAGAAGAAATGAAAAGAATGCTTCAAGTTAAGTCTCCTGAAAGTATCGTTTTATCAGCTTAAATTATTTTATTTAATTTAACATCTACAATTGTAGGTGTTTTTTTTATGGCATATAAATGTTCTCTAGAGGAAATATTTATTACATAAAAGGGAAAATTAATATTAAGTGAAGAAATTCAATAATAATTTAATTAATTTGACTAATTTAAGAATTATACTCTATACATCTAATATAAACACTAAATAATAAGGAGGTCTATTTGTTGATGCTATGTAGAGATGTAATGACAAAGGATGTAATTACAATTGATGTTGATGAAACAGTAAAAACTGCAATAAAAAAAATAATGGATTATAAAATAAGTGGATTACCAGTGGTGGATCAGGAGGAAAAGTTAGTTGGAATCATAACAGAAACAGATGCAATACTTAAGAATAAAAAATTAGAGGTGCCAAGATTCTTTCCTAGTTTTTATCCTTTAGTATTTACAGAAAATTTTCCAGAGGGAGAGGGAGAATTAGGGGTACAAATGAAGGAATTGATTGAAGCGAAAGTTGTAGATGTAATGACAAAAAGGGTATATACAGTAACAGAAGAAGACCCTGTAGAAGAGGTTGTAAAAATTATGTCTCGAAAAGGGGTAAAGCGAGTTCCAGTCATTGATGAAGAACAACGAATAAAAGGGATCATAAGTCAGCGGGATATTATTAATGCCTATGCAAAGGATAAGGAAGTATAAAAGATAATGGAATATAAAGAAAACAGAAATCTCTATTCCTTTTTGGGGTATAGAGATTTTAATTTTCCAAGGGGATAAAAAATAGTATAAGTTAAATCAGCCATTCGAATAATAGAAATAACCTATTAATTAAATTATTGTATGTAGGTTAGAAAAAAGGAGGTAAAGTATGGTATTATATATCTCTATTGGTATCGTTCTATTATTCGTGTTATGGGGTATTTTTTTACCTAATCATTTAACAGCTACTGCAGATCAGTTGCTAGATATAACCATCGAAAAATTTGGGTGGTTTTACCTAATCGCTGCCTTCACCTTTTTGATAGTTTCTATCTATTTAGCCTTTAGTAAATATGGAAAAATACGTTTAGGTGCTGATGAAGATAGGCCAGAGTATTCAAATATAACATGGTTTGGCATGCTATTTAGTGCAGGAATGGGAATCGGCCTTGTTTTCTGGGGAGTGGCAGAGCCAATCTATCATTACTTAGAGCCGCCAATGGGAATCACACCTGAGACATCAGACGCAGCATCTATGGCAATGCGCTACTCCTTTTTTCATTGGGGGCTACATCCATGGGCTATCTATACAATTATTGCTTTAGCTTTAGCTTACTTCAATTTTAGAAAGGGACACAATGGGCTTATAAGCTATACTTTCTATCCTTTGTTGGGGGAAGGTGTGAAGGGAAGACTTGGTAAGCTAATTGATGTGTTGGCTATCATTGCGACAGTCTTTGGTGTGGCTACCTCCCTTGGATTAGGAGCCTTACAAATAAATGGTGGTTTAGCTCATATATTTGGCATAGCCAATGCTCCTAAAGTGCAATTAATTATAATAGCTATTGTTACCGTATTGTATATGATCTCTGCTACAACTGGGTTAGATCGTGGGATTAAAATATTAAGTAATGCAAATATTACTGTTGCGGCATTACTCTTGATATTTACCCTATTTTTAGGGCCTACATCTTTTATTTTTGATACATTTACCTCTACTTTAGGGGGCTATCTACAGAATATTATACACATGAGTTTAAGATTAAGACCTTTTGCTGAAAGTAGATGGATTGGTCAATGGACACTATTTTATTGGGCATGGTGGATTGCCTGGGCACCCTTTGTAGGAACCTTCATAGCTAGAGTATCAAAAGGACGTACCATAAAAGAATTTATTTTAGGTGTACTTCTTGTTCCTAGTATTTTTAGTTTTATGTGGTTTTCTGTATTTGGAGGAACAGCCCTAAATTTTGAAATATTTCAGAATCTTGGTATAGCCAATGCTGTTGAAGCCGATGTCACATCAGCATTATTCATTACCTTACAACAACTCCCCCTAGGAATGATTGTATCTCTATTGGCTACTTTACTAATTATTACTTTTTTTATCACCTCTGCTGATTCAGCGACCTTTGTATTGGGTATGCTCTCATCAAATGGGGATTTAAATCCTTCAAAGAAGGTAAAATATATTTGGGGTATTCTACAATCTTCTATTGCTGTTGTATTGCTACTAAGCGGAGGGTTAGAAGGGCTTCAAAAAATGGCTATCATTATTGCCCTACCCTTTGCAATTATCATGAGTTTTATGTGCTACTCATTATATAAAGGGTTATCTGAGGAATACGACGATATGAAAAGGAACAAGTAAAAAATATGATTGAACAACTTTAGAAAGTAGAAAATTGAATAAAAATCAGATAAGAAAAAAATAAAAATAAAAATTAAATAAAAAAATAATTTAGATGTTGATTACTCTAAAAATAGAGTACAATAAGTAGTAGACAAGTTGAGAAAGTATTTTAGTAAAGGAGATTTTAAATGGAATCAAATAAATTTTTAGCTTTAGGAATTAGGGAACAGTTAATTAAACGTTTACTGAAGCAGGGGATTTACGAGCCTACTCCCATTCAAGAGAAGGCAATTCCCCATGTTTTGGAAGGGTCTGATCTAATTGCCCAAGCTCAAACAGGAACAGGTAAAACCTTAGCCTTCATTTTACCTATGCTGGAGAAAGCATCGATGGAGGCAGATTATATACAGGGCTTAATTATAACGCCAACAAGGGAGCTGGCGATTCAAATTAAGAGTGAAACAGAAAAGATAGCCAATGCTCTAGGGATAAATGTATTGGCTGTTTATGGAGGACAAGATGTAGATGCCCAAGTAAGAAAATTAAAGAAAAAAATACATATTGTCATCGGAACCCCAGGAAGACTAATGGATCATTTAAGAAGAGGAACTATTAAATTTGATCGCTTAGATACATTGGTTTTAGATGAAGCTGATCAAATGTTACATATGGGTTTCTTAAGTGATGTAGAAGAAATCATAAGCCAGATTGCAACGGATCGTCAGACTTTATTATTCTCGGCAACAATGCCTAAAGAGGTTAGAAGGTTATCAAAACGATTTATGGTAGAGGCTAAAGAAGTACAAGCTAAAGGCAAAGAAATTACTTTAGATGAGATTCGCCAATTTGTGGTTGAAACGACTGATAGACAAAAACAAGCTTCTTTATTTAAAGTAATTGATGAGACCCAACCGTTTTTGGCAATCGCATTTTGTCGTACTAAAAGAAGGGCTTCTACCTTAAATGAAGCTTTAAAAGTCCATGGCTATAACTCGGAAGAACTACATGGAGACCTAACCCAAGCCAAAAGAGAAAGGGTAATGGATGCCTTCCGAAAAGCTAAGATTCAAATTTTAGTTGCCACCGATGTAGCTGCTAGAGGGATCGATGTAGACGGGATTACCCACATCTATAACTATGATATCCCTCAGGATTTAGAAAGCTATATTCACCGAATTGGGAGAACAGGAAGGGCAGGGGAAAAGGGTAAGGCAATAACCTTTGCAGCCTTAAAGGACAAGCAGGCCCTTAGAAATATTGAAGAAGGAATTAATCGTAAACTGGAAAGATACGACCTACAGATGGAGCTGGATATTGAAAAGCCCAAGGATGAAAGACCAAAGCAAAAGAAAGATTTTAAAGATAAAAAAGATTATAGAGACAAGAAAGATTTTAAAGACAAGAAAGATTTTAAAGAAAAGAATAATGACAGAGGTAGAAGTAAGGACAGAAACAACGAAAGAGGTAAGTCTAAAAATCGATTCAACAGTAAAGATAGAGATAGATCGAATTCTGGTAAAGGTAGAGGAAAAGATCAGGGATGGGCTAGTAATAGAGAAAAGCCTACCGAAGAAGGATGGTCAAATTACAAAGGGAAGCCTAAGGGGAAAGACTCTAATAAAGAAAGAGGAAATGACCAAGGAAAATCCTTTGGAAGATTTAACGATAAAAAGGGTAGTACTGATAGAAGAGGAGCAAATAAGGGTAGAAGGAAATAAATATAGGCTACACTAGCTTGTAAAATATTATATTGAATGAAATAAATCCTAGCAGAAATTCTACTAGGATTTATTTTTAATTATTAAATTAAACTTAATTCTTTTATAGACATTGTATAATGCTACTAAGAAGCCTAAACTCGAGAGCCCACCCAGTACACCGTCTATAAAATGCCAATTATTTACTTGAGAAGGTAAACTTGATTGTATGAAATAGAATACAACAAAGTAAGAAATAAAAAATATAGACATTAATAATATATGTAATTTTTTTCTATTTCTGTTTTTGTCAATAATTTTTAAGCAAAGTCTGAAAAAATAGGTAGAAGCGATGGTGTTTAAAATTGTCATTATAATTAAGGTATCCATTAGCTGTTATCACCATCCTTTCATAATAATAATATAGAATTAAAGCTTGTTTTGCATATTAATCTCTATTTCTACCTTCTGGGTACAAGTACTATTTGGCAAGTTAACCCAATCGGTTTTAAATATTTTTTTCTCTGTATGCTTATGGCAATTCCAGTAAGCATCGCCATAAGAAGTAAGAAACTTATCTTTTAAGTCTATTTATAGTTTATAGGATCGTCTAATCTAAGATTTTCTGGGATGTTTAACTCATCTCTAAGTCGATTAAACTCTTCAAGGTCAGATACTTCATGTAATTCAAGGGCAAAAGTGTCTAGTATGTAGTAAATAGTTATCATTTTATCAGGCATTTCATAACTAATATCTGATAATTTAGGAAGGTCTTTTACCAGTGCATGTCTTTTAGCAAGAACATACTGGTCATCAAATGCAATTTCAACTACTTTTGCAGGGATAGAAAGTTCTTGTTTTCTTTTAAAATCAAATTCAAAATTGTTTTTAGGTTCAATGCGGACTACATCTGCAGATAGCCTAACTAAGTGAAAATTTCCTGGAAGTTCGATACTATAATCTAATAAACCTGGGCCTATACATGCAGTTAGCATTGAACTTATTAGCAGTATCATTATAAAAAATAGTAGTTTTAAGACAAATAACCACCTCGCAATTATTAATACCTTCAATACCTATTTAAGTATATTATAGCGATATATACCATATCAATCAAATTTATTTAATTGTATTTGTAGTAGTAAGGAAATGGTCAGATTCATTTTACTTACTTTTAATTATTTAAGGAAGTGCCACTTTTGTGTTAAAATAGTAAATATAAATTAAATTGGAAGTTATTCCATGCTTTAGGAGGGAATCGATGTCTAAAGTTTCAAATGCACTTACTATGTATTTTTTGCTTTTATCAAGAAAGATGATGGGGGTTAATGAGATTGCAAAAGAGTTAGAAGTATCCCCTAGATCAATTAAGGAATATAAGAATGACTTAGAAAAGGCTGGCATCTATATAGGTTCGATAAGGGGAAGATATGGAGGATATTATATTGATACTAAGCGAAGTTTTGATGGCTTAAGTTAATAAAACAATTATTATCTAAAATATATTAAGCATTAGTGAGTTTTGTCCCAAATAAGGGTGACAATCAAAACAACTACTCCTTCTTCATCATTTAGAAGGAGTTTTTCTCTTCAATTATATAGATTATTGTATAACCTATTTAAATAAGGTAAGATATACATATGTAAAAAAAATGGTTGAAGGGAGCAAAAAAATGGATTTACGACACTTAAACCAACAACAGCGGGAAGCTGTTTGCCATACAGAAGGACCACTACTTATACTTGCTGGAGCAGGCTCAGGTAAAACTAGAGTACTAACCCATCGAATTGCCTATTTAGTTGAAGAAAAAGAAGTATCTCCCTATAAAATTCTAGCAATTACCTTTACTAATAAAGCAGCAAAGGAAATGAAGGAAAGAATACAGAGTCTTTTAGGTGATTATTGTAGAGATTTATGGGTTAGTACCTTCCACTCTTCCTGCGTAAGAATATTAAGGAAGGATATTGAAAACATAGGTTATCATAAAAATTTTGTTATTTATGATACCACCGATCAAGAGGTTGTAATAAAAGAGTGTATTAAAAAACTGGCATTAGACGATAAATTATTTCATCCAAGGTCAGTATTAGGAGAAATTGGTAGAGCAAAAGATCAGCTAATGAATTATAAAGAGTTTCAGCAAACCTATATGAGCGATTTTAGAATGTCGAAAATAGGTAAGCTATATGAAATGTATCAAAACAAATTAAGAAGCAATAATGCCCTAGACTTTGATGATCTCATTATGAAAACGGTAGAACTTTTCCAAACAAATCCCACAGTTCTTAGATTTTATCAAGAAAAATTTCAATATATTATGGTTGATGAGTTCCAAGATACAAATATGGCCCAATATCAATTGATAAGTCTATTGTCAAGAAGCCATAAAAATCTTTGTGTAGTTGGGGATGACGACCAGTCCATCTATGGATGGAGGGGTGCCGATATTAAAAATATTTTAGGCTTCGAACAAGACTTTCCAACATCAAAGGTAATAAAATTAGAGCAAAACTATCGCTCAACAGAAAATATCTTAAATGCTGCCAATTACGTTGTAGCCAATAATAAGCAAAGGAAAAATAAAAAGCTAGTTACTGAAAATCCACAAGGGGAAATTATTCAGTATCACAAAGCTGTTAATGAATACGAAGAGGCTCAATATATAGCTGCCAACATAAAAACCTTGCATAGGGAGGACGGTAAGGGTTACTCAGATTTTGCAATTCTATATCGAACCAATGCCCAGTCCCGTGTTATAGAAGAAATACTATTAAAAGAAGCTATTCCCTATAAACTTTTTGGAGGGACCCGCTTCTATGACCGTAAAGAGATTAAAGATATTTTAGCCTATCTTAAAATGGTGGAAAACCCTGTAGACGATGTTGCCCTACAAAGAATAATCAATGTTCCCAAAAGGGGAATTGGTCTAAAAAGTATTGAAAAAGTAGCAGACTATGCTGCAGAAAAGGGTGAAAGCCTATTTAGTGCCTTTTTAGATGTTGATCACATTAACGAACTTTCCACTAGAGTAAAAGTGCAGGCAGGTAAATTTACAGAAGTTATTGTAGATTTAATCCAAAGAAAACACGAGTTAACCGTTACAGAAATTGTTGCAGAAATTTATGAAAGAACAGGGTATATTCAAGCCCTAATTGAAGAAAATACAGTAGAGTCAAAAGGTAGAATAGAAAACCTTGAAGAATTTATGTCCTTAACTAAGGACTTTGATGAAAATGCAGAAGTAAAAACCTTAGAAGAGTTTTTAGCTAGAACTACCCTCGAGTCTCCTTTAGATCAGCTTGAAGAAGGACAAGAACAAGTTGTACTAATGACCCTTCATAGTGCTAAAGGGTTAGAGTTCCCAGTGGTATTTATTCCTGGAATGGAGGAAGGGATTTTCCCATCAAAAATGTCTCTAGACGAACATAACGAAGAAGAAGAGAGAAGACTATGTTATGTTGGAATAACAAGGGCGATGGAAAAACTCTATCTGTCCCATGCAGTAATGAGGACCCTCTATGGACGGACAGGATACAATAGTATTTCTAGATTTATCAACGAAATACCATCAGACCTAATAGCAAAAGAGAGTCAAAAACCCTATAACCGTAAGCAAGAAGTACGGCAGATGCAGACTTCACCCCTCTTTAGGGGAGACATGCTTAGAAGTCCTCAGCCCCAAAGGTCAGCTGCTACCTCTAAACCAAGCAATAATAGTGGAAACAGTGGAGATTTAAAGGCAGGAACAAAGATTAAGCATCCTAAATTTGGAGTAGGGACAATTGTGGCAGTTGATAAAGATATGTTAAGCATTGCCTTCCCAAATGGAGGTATTAAAAAAATTGCAGCAGGCTTTATACAGTTGGAAATCGTCCAATCATAAACAAAATAGAGGTGAAATGATGGATAAAATAGAAAGAATGAAAGGGTTAATAGCTGAAATAAATAAGCATAATTACCAATATTATGTTAAAGACAACCCTACAATTAGTGATCAAGAATATGATGCCCTATATGACGAATTAGTAGAACTGGAAAGAGAGATAGGTGAGATTCTACCCGATTCACCAACACAACGGGTTGGAGGGGCACCTTTAAAAAATTTTCAACCCCATACCCACTTAGCTCCCCTTTGGAGCTTAGATAAATCTAAAACAGCAGCCGAACTATTGTCGTGGGATACAAGAGTAAAGAAACTTCTAGATGGAACAAACCACCCTATAGAATATGTAATGGAACTGAAGTTTGATGGATTAACCCTTAACTTAACCTATGAAGATGGTCTATTGGTACAGGCGGCCACAAGGGGTAATGGTGTTGTTGGAGAAGGTATTCTAAAACAAGTTAAAACCATAAAAACTGTGCCCTTAGCGATAGCCCATAAAGGGAAAATAGAGGTGCAAGGGGAAGGGATCATGAAGCTTTCCGTACTAGAGAAGTATAATGAAACAGCAGCAGAACCTTTGAAAAACGCCCGTAATGCTGCTGCTGGGGCCCTAAGAAACCTAGATCCTAAAACAACAGCAAAAAGAAATTTAGATGCCTTCTTTTATAATGTAGGTTATTATGAGGAAATGGACTTCAATAATCATTTAGAAATAATTGACTTCCTTAAAAGCAATGAATTCCCTGTTAATGGATACTTAAAACATTGTAAGGATATCAACGAAGTAATAGAAGAAATAGAAGACCTTAAGGAAGAATTGAAGGATTTAGACTTTTTAATAGATGGAATCGTAATTAAAATTAATCATATAGCCACCAGAAAAGCCTTAGGATACACTCAAAAATTTCCCCGATGGGCAATGGCTTTCAAATTCGAAGCACAAGAAGTGACCACGAAATTAAAAGATGTTGTATGGCAGGTGGGTAGAACAGGGAAACTAACGCCATCGGCAGAGCTAGAAGCGGTTGATATTGGTGGTGTAACCGTAAGTCGAGCAACCCTAAATAATTGGGAAGACATCCAACGAAAACGAGTGAAAATAGGCTGTAACGTTTGGTTAAGGCGATCTAATGACGTTATACCAGAAATTATGGGAGCTATAGAAGAGACCTGCGAAGATGCAATACCAGTTACAAAACCTGTAGAATGCCCTGCTTGTGGAAGTGAAGTGGTAGAAAAAGGGGCCCATATCTTTTGTCCAAACTCATTATCTTGTAAGCCACAATTGGTTTCGAGAATTGTCCATTACGCCAGCAGAGATGCCATGGATATTGAGGGCTTTAGTGAAAAGACAGCAGAACAATTATTCGAGAGTCTTGGTTTAAAAGGGATTGCAGACCTATATGACTTAAACTTCCATGACCTTATCAAACTAGAGCGTTTTGGTGAGAAAAAGGCTCAAAACCTTTTAGATGCCATCGAAAAAAGTAAGGACTGTCAATTAGACTCCTTTGTTTATGCCCTTGGTATCCCCAATGTTGGAAGAAAAACAGCTGGAGATTTAGCAAAACATTTTAAGTCTTTAGAGGCTATTAGAGGGGCTAAATATGATGAATTAATTTTGCTACCAGATGTGGGTGATATTGTGGCAAAAAGCATTGTGGAGTTTTTCGAAGATGAAACCATCTCAAAAAGTATAGAAAAGTTATTAGAAGCGGGAGTAAAACCCCAATATGAAGTCCTAGAAGAAGTTGAAAATACAACCTTTAAAGATAAAACTGTGGTTGTTACAGGTACCCTAGAACACTTTAGTCGGAAAGAAATTAAAGACCTATTAGAAAAGCTAGGGGCTAAAGTTGCAGGTAGTGTCAGTAAAAAGACAGACTATGTTATCGCTGGAGAAGAGGCGGGTTCAAAACTGGAAAAGGCTCAAGAAATCATCGATTCAGGAGTTGAAACCAAGTTAAGAATCTTATCAGAAAAAGACTTTATGGATATGACTTAGAAGGTATTCTTATCCCCAATTTTTAATGATCGATCATTAATTAATTGGTTTCATTCATTATAAAGAGCTACTGGCACTCCAGTAGCTCTATATTTTTTCAATTCATTGTACCATTGTACTTTTTCATCTATTAAGTTACGTCCAGAAATATCTTCCTCCAAATAGAAGGACAAGAAGTAGGAAGAAGAATAGTAAACTATCACCAGAACCTCTAAAGATACCACAGTTGCAGAAGATAATAACTAGCAATAGAAAGAAGAATAATAAACTGGTTCTACCTCCAAAAATTGGGCTTACGCAACCTGACATATCTAACACCTCCTTCTAATAATAAGTTTCCTTTTGTACTATATACTATGAAAAGGTGAAAAAATGGTGACTAGGAACCTCAACTAAAAAAGGTTCATGGAAGTAACAATGGGTTACTCACCATGAACCTTTAATTCTTTGGTATGAACTTTTTACTTAGTTTCTTTTAATTCTTCCTTTAGTTTTTGCATTAAAGATAGATAGACCCTCTCGTGTTCTGCTTCTACAATTCTTAAACCTCTAAAATAATCAGCAATTTCATCAAAACCTTCTTCTCGGGCAACTCTTTCATATTCCTTATATAGCGTAGCTGTTTCGTAATGTTCGCCTTCGGCTGCTCTTCTAAGGTTAGTTAAGGTGTCTTGGATTACATTTAAATATTTCAAAATACCAGCTGCGTGTTGCTCTTCTTGATTGGCAGTATCCTGAAAAACCTTAGCAATCTCAGTATACCCCTCTGCTTCCGCTTTTTTCCCATAAAACCTATATTTATTTCTTGCCTGGCTCTCTCCTGCAAAAGCGATCCAAAGATTTTTTTCCGTTTGAGTTCCTTTTAAATTCATAGTAGCCCTCCTTTCACCTAACTGTATGTAATTATTTTAACATAGATTATAGATGCCTGTGGTAATAAATTTTATATAAGTAAAAAAAGTAATAAATGGCTCTAGAAAATTTTTAGTGATAAGTCAGATTAGATAAACATAGCATTAGATTTACACTAGGACTTATTTATTATACTCACTTGAAATTTTTATTAGAAGAATATTATAAATTAATTACTTACTACAAAAATTACAGGTTTAAAACACAGCTTATTGGGTAACCCCTTATTGACTGGGAAAGATTAGTATGATAGAATTATTTACAGATACTATCGAAAATCATTATCAAGTGATGGAGGTGCCTTATGAGTATATATCAATTAAAAAGAAAAAATAGCTGTACAATAGAAAAATTGCCTCAAATCGGTCTATTGAAATCTCTAGGTCTTCGTGAGGGAATGATAGTTAATATTATGTCAAAACAACCTTTTGGTGGTCCTATTGTCGTACAAATGGGAAAACGTAGTATTGCTATTGCAAGAAATATAGCGGAGCAGATCCAAGTTAGGGAGGTAAATTAATTGAGTTGTCATATAGAAGAAGCACAAATAGTTACCTCAGGCGATGAACTGAAGATCTTATTAATGGGTAATCCTAACGTAGGAAAGAGTGTTGTTTTTTCTAAATTAACAGGAATGGAAGTTATGACATCCAACTACGCAGGAACGACTGTAAGCTTTACCCAAGGTGGCGTTACATATAAAGGGAATAAAGGTGTTCTAATCGATGTTCCAGGAACATATTCATTAGAAGCCACATCACCAGCAGAAGAAGTTGCAGTTGCAATGTTAGAACAAGAAGTAGCAGATGTGATCATTTGTGTATTAGATGCCACTAACTTAGAGAGAAACTTAAATTTTGCTCTACAGCTACAGAAGTATAATTTACCAATTGTGTTTGCTTTAAACTTAACTGATGTAGCAGAACGACAAGGGATTTTTATTGATATAGAGGCTTTGTCAAAGGAACTGCAGTCACCAGTTATTCCTACAATAGCCATAAGAAATATTGGTCTGAAGGAGCTGGTGAAAACAACATGGGAAGCAGCTACAGGCGAAGAAAAAATTTATGATGAAGTACCACAAGACCAAGACGAACGTTGGAAAAGGGTTGGAAGAATTATTCAAAAAGTACAAAAGGTTGAACATCGCCATCCTACCTTCTTAGAAAAATTAGGTGATGCCCTTATTCGTCCCTTCCCAGGGATTCCCTTTGCTATCATTATTTTAGTACTGGCCTTAGGGGTTGTTGTAGGTGGTGGAAAAGGTATTAGAGCAGGTGTATTACTGCCCCTTTTGAATAATTTTTATGTTCCTTTTATTACATCCCTTGTGGCTAGATTCGGTATAACAGAGGGATTATTGTTTAATGTTTTAGTAGGGGAATATGGAATGTTAATTAAAGGGATCGAGTGGCCTATCGCACTAATATTACCTTATGTTTTCTTATTTTACGTTGCATTATCCTTTTTAGAAGATAGCGGATACCTTCCCCGTCTAGCTGTATTAGTAGATGGCCTTCTTCAACGGATCGGGATCCAAGGCGGGAATATCGTACCATTAATTATGGGATATGGATGTGCAGTTCCTGCAATATTAGGAACAAGAGCTGCAACAAGCCATAAAGAAAGGGTAATTGTAGCTTCAGTAGTCTCATTGGCTGTACCTTGTGCTGCCCAAACAGGAGCATTTGTTGCTCTATTAGGAGATCGTTCAATATTTGTTTTAATACTGGTGTATCTAATATCTCTTATAGCGATGTTTATCGGAGGTGTTACCTTAAATAAAATGCTACCGGGACATACAGACCCTATATTAATCGAAATACCTAACCTATTAATGCCTGATAGACAATCCTTTTTTAAGAAGATTCTATTACGAACCCGTCATTTTATGGTAGAAGCTGAAATACCAATGCTATTGGGAATTGGTTTTGCAGCACTCGTTGCAGAAACTGGGATATTAAATACTGTGGGAGTGTATATCGAGCCTGTTATTGAAGGTTGGTTAGGACTACCTAAAGAGGCCACTATTGGCTTAATCTTGGGTGTTATTCGTAGAGAACTGGCAGTTTTACCATTATTAGAGTTAGAATTATCGACACTGCAATTGTTGGTAGGTTCAGTAGTTGCTTTATTCTACCTTCCATGCTTATCAGTTCTAGGGGTATTAATTAAAGAGTTTAGAATGAAGACTGCACTTTTAATAGGCTTGTCTACCTTTGTACTTGCCTTCTTTATTGGAGGATTAATTAATCAAGTAGTAACATTATTGGCGATATTTATTTAGTGAAATTATTAAGATAAAAAAACCGATACTGAAAAGGAGAGAGGGCCAGATGAAGATTATACCAACATTTACGGTGGGATTGGAGAGGTTATTCTCTTCTTTTCCTTTGTTGATTAATATTTGCAGTCTATACTACAAAGAAATTGTAAAAAAAGAAATTAAACTAGGTGAAATTTCAAGTCATGAACGGGTACTTTGTATAGGTGGAGGTTCAGTTCCTTGTACAGCTTTAGAAATAGCCAAAAGAACTGGAGCCAAGGTTCAAGTAGTGGATATTGACCCAACAGCAGTTGAAAATGCTAAAAAAGTTGTTAAAAGACTTGGTATGGAGAGTCAGATTGATGTTAAATTAGCTTCGGGACAACAAATTGATACGTCTTCTTTTAATGTTATACACGTTGCATTACAGGCTCAACCCCATGAAGAAATACTTGAAAATGTTTGGAAAAAGGCTCCTTGTGGTACAAGGGTATTAATCAGAAGTCCTAAAGATTGTTTGAGGAAATTTTACACTGCTTTATCAAGGGACTATAGTTGTATTAATTGTAAAAGTATAGAACAAAAATATTGTACAATGAAGGAAACACTACTATTTACAAAGACTGAGGGAGGGCTAGATTATGAAAAAGATGGCTATGGTGCTGGTAGCCTTTCTTACAGTTCTGTTAATTCTATGGTGGGTTGATTATGAAGCGGTAATTCATTCATTGAAGGTTATTGATCTTAAGATTTTGCTAGGGGCTTGTCTAATGCAGGTATTTACTATATTTCTCATTACAAAACAGTGGGAAATGATGGGACGGGAGGTAGGTGTTAATCTACCTTTAAAGAAACTGCTACATGTAAATATGGCGGGAACCTTCGTAGAAAGCGTTACACCATCGGTAAAAGCAGGAGGAGAAGCAACTAAAGTTTATCTACTCAGAACAAAATGTAATATTTCCATTGGACAAGCTACAGCAATGGTGGGGTTGCAGAAGGCTGCCAGTCTTACTGCATTTGTTCTTATTAATCTAGTTTCGATTCTATGGTTTTTTATGACGGTGGGTTTTCAGGGGGCTTATGGTAAACTATTATTAGGGAGCTTCTTATTTTTACTGTTGTTTCTAATGACTTTAATTTTGTTTATGAAAAACCCAGCTAAGATCAAAGGGCTAATTAACCTATTTTTAAGTAAAAAGCTACAGAGTAAAGTATCTAGTGGATTAGAAAGTTTTAGAGAAAATGTTAAGATAGCCATAAAAAATAAAGGGATAAAAGCCTTTTTAAAGCATCTATCTTTTGCGGTGTTTATTTGGCTTTTCTTTGCCATAAAGGCATATATCATCAGTAGAGGCCTTAGTTTAGACTTAAGCTTTGGTATAATTAGTGTAATCACCTATTTAACCTATATGATTGCTATGGTACCTTTACTGCCAGGGGGTCTAGGCACCTTTGAAGGAAGTATGGTATTCCTTTTAAACCCCTTCAACGTAGCCCTACATCAAGGAATGGCACTGGCGCTATTAGTAAGGTTTGTTACTTTTTGGTTTGTCTTTTTATTAAGCTGTATCTACTTAGGTTGTCAATTAATCATAGATCAGTTCATGGAAAGACAACTGAAAAACTCAATGGAGAAAGGTGAAGGTATTTAAATTATAGGCCTTTAGTAGATTGCAGTTATCTAATCTTAGAAGCAATGATAAAATTTGTAGTAACATAGATTGATAAAAAAATTAACAGTTCAACTTCGAACTGTTTTTTTTATGCTTAAAAACTACATATTGCCTGTGGGAATGGCCTATAATAATTTTGAATATTTTTGTTGAGGCTTCTCTGTTTTTTTGATGAAATATGCACAGGAATTTTTCAGTGGTTGAGAGACTGATGTAACGTGGGTTAATGTACAGTTTCCATCCTTTTCATGAAGACAGGGATTGTTGCAACAAATTGTTATCATGAAGACCACCTCCTATGTATATTTTATGATTAATACTCAGGAGCATTCATTGTAATTATTGCTACTTTATAAAAAATCGGGGTGAGATAATGCTTTTTAAAGATTATACTGAAACTGGAGTTGTTTACCATATTGCCACTATTAATGATTTAAACAAAATCCTTCAGCAGGGTATTAAGTACGATGATAAAGTTACATACAAAGAAAAATATTACGATTTTCATCAATTTATAGACGATCACCGTAATCATAATATACCTATATGGGTTAGTAGGAAAAAGGCTATTTTTGCTTCAATGAATTATAAAAGTGTTCCAGTTTTTCATTCCCATTCAGTGGTATTAGCAGTAAAGATCATACCAGAACATTGTTGGATAGCCAATGAAAATAGAGGAAATCAGATCTATGAACCCTTTATACTAAAGGATGTAGAGATGTTTAAATCAGCTTCTAAATATATGAAAAAACAAGGCGTTGCTTCAGTAAGAGAATATTGGGATACTTCCTTAAGCTTTATAGATAATTTAGAAAAAAGATTTGATAAAAAAGATGGATACGATGCAGAAGTATTAATTTTACATTCGATTCCTCCTGAAAATATTGAGGTGAAATATATTATTTCTGATCATAGGGTTTTAACCTTAAGTGAGTGGAAAGAAATTTTCTGTCAATAAATATTTGCTGTTAATATAAGATAAAAATATAATATTTTCCAGTATTACAACTGAGGGTCATTATTACATGTTCATTACAATTGCTGGATTATGTTGAATATGTTTTTATGTAATGATATAACTATAGTAGAGTTGAAAAAATAGAAGGAAAATGTTGAAAATCGCTGGTTTGTAAATTAGTGTCGAAGGGATAAAAGTACGACATCAAGGCAGGATTCGACATATGTAGAAATCGTCAAAGGGGGACAAGTAAATGAGGAAAATTATGTCGATTGTTTTGATTATTCTGTTGCTATCATCTTTTATGGTAGTTAATGGTGCCACCACTGCTAATAGTATGATACAGATGTCCATGGATGGTAGAATGGTTAATTTTAGACCTGTAAAGTTAAGTATTAATAATCAATTAATACAATCGGATGTACCTCCAGTAATTCATGATGATAGAACATTAGTACCCTTAAGGGTGATCATAGAAAATATTAAGGCAGATGTTGTATGGAATGATGCCACAAAGGAAGTAACGGTAACAAAGGATGGTCAGATAATTGTACTTAAAATTAATGAAGGTGTAGCTCGAGTCAATGGCCAAAGTGTTAATTTACCAGATGGCGTTCCACCAAAGTTAATAGACAATCGTACAATGGTTCCGATACGTTTTGTTGCAGAAAACCTTGGGTTAGGAGTAGAATGGAATAGTGGAACCCAAACGGTTATGCTAACCTATGCACCGCCTGTACAAGAGTCGGTGAGGGCATCGGCAATTAACGTCATTTCAAATGGCTATTACCCAGAGGTAAGAATCAAAACTGGTAAAGAAGTTCAATTTAAAGAATCTTTTTTATCGAATCCTACCCGTTTAATTATAGATCTACAAAATGTTAGATTTGACCTAGAGGATAAAAGAAATCTCTTAGCTGACGGGAGCTATCGATTAGCAGTATCCAATAGCTTAGCTAAAGCAGTAAGAGTCTCACAAAACAATAGCCAGACCCGTGTTGTTTTAGAGTTAGAGCAAACTGTTCCCCATAAAGTTCATTATGATCAAGCTTCTGGAGAAATGGTAATTAGTTTCGCCAACAATGTAAGTAATGTAAGGGTAGAACAACAGAACATGAAGGAAGTAGTCGTAATTGAGGGTGGAAATGTAAGTAATTATAATGTTTTAAGACTGAATAATCCTGAACGGTTGGTTGTAGATATAATGGATGCAAACCTAAGTGGATCAAATTATCAACTTGATGTAAATGGTAAGGTGGCAAAAAGTGTTAGGGTCTCTCAATTTGATGCAGCACAGTTTTATACCCCCGATGATCAAGTCGTAAGAATTGTGATTGATCTACAGACTAAAGATAAATATGAAGAATTTCATGTAGATGTTAAAAATAATCAGTTGACTGTCCACCTAGAAGGGAAGCCCTATGAAAGACTATCTTATGAGGCCACCAGTTGGACCACTTCAAGATTAACCTTAAGGGGCAATACAACAACCCAATATCAAGTAAGACGAATTCCTAACACCAATACGTTAGAGATTTTAGTTCCTAAAAATGCAATCGACTTTGAGTTTAGTAATTTAGCTGTTAATGATCATTTAATTAAAAACGTCATAATTGATACTAATGGAAATAATAGTAACTATAAGTTGCTAATTCATCTTGAAAATGAAGTAGAACACCGGGTAGTTTCATCTTTAAATACAAAAGATTTAGTTTTAGAGATTAGGAATACCAATAAATATCGGGAAGTTCTAGTGGTTATCGATCCGGGTCATGGAGGAAATGATCCAGGGGCTATTTCACCTAGATTAAAGATTAAAGAATCTGACATCGTACTGGATGTATCCCAACGTTTAAATAAGCTATTATTAGAGGCTGGATTTAGAACCTATATGACAAGGACTGGAAATACAACTATTTCTCTACAAGATAGAGTTGCAGTTGCTAATCAGTTAAATGGAGATATTTTCGTAAGTGTCCATGCCAATTCTGCTACAAATCATAGTGCAGAAGGAATCGAGAATTATTATTTTGCAACATCTACAAACGGTAGAGACGCTGCCTTAAATAAGAGATTAGCAGAAATTTTCCAAGACGAAATGATTAAGGAGACAGGTGCCCGTAGTCGTGGGGCAAAAGCTCAAAATTTCCATGTCATTAGAGAAACAAGAATGCCTGCTGTATTATCGGAAATAGGTTTTTTATCAAACCAAAGGGAAGAGTCTCTAATGAACTCACCGGAGTATCGACAAAAAATTGCTGTATCAATGTTTAATGCTATTGTTAAGTACTTTGAAGAAACTAAATTTAAATAAAATTAAAATCTGTTAGAGTATTAAGAAATTTTTTTAGCAGGAGAATAGCCAGCCAAATAGTGTAGAAATACATGGGAGCTGGCTTTTCTCGGTAATTAATTGCTAAGATTAACAGATGATAAAGGTCATTCTTATGGGCCTTTTCTTTATGTCCTGATTAAAATGAAGTAAAAGGAAGAATATATAAAATAACAAATAATTTTTTAGGAGGAGCGATTATGGAATTATTAGGTGGATATTTATTTATTTTTTTCGCTAGGTTAACGGATGTTAGTATGGCCACCATTAGAATGATTATGGTGGTCAGAGGAAGGCGTAAACAAGCCGCATTAATAGGCTTCTTTGAAATTATTATTTATGTTCTAGCTATAGGGAAGGTTTTAAGTGGTTTAGATAACCCAATTAATGTAATCGTCTACGCTTTAGGCTTTGCTACAGGTAATTATATGGGGGTTTTTCTTGAAGAAAAGATGGCTTTGGGGAATATTATTGTACAAGTAATTACTGATCACGAAGTAATGAAGTTGGTAAGCACCTTAAGGGGTGAAGGTTTTGGAGTTACAGTGTTTGAAGGCTATGGAAGACAAGGGATGAGACACTTGATTAATGTTACACTGCAACGGAAAAGCTTAGGAAAACTTTATAAAACAATTGATGAGCATGATAAAAATGCCTTTATTACAGTTATGGATACCCGTTCAATACGAGGGGGATATTTTGCTGGAGCTAAGAAGAAATAAGCATACATAAGAAACCTCAATAATATAATATATAAAAGTCCTATGGGCTTTGATTCTAAATTGATCTTATATTAATTGAGGGGGACAATATTTAATGAAAAAGTTCAAATGGTTTAATGTTTTAATTGTCGTATGCCTTGTAACTTTGCTTGCAGCTTGTCAAAATCCCCTGACAATGCTTTTAGGGGATAGGGAAGACCTTGATGTAAGTCTAATCATTGATCATGGAGAGCACGCTCAAGATGGCATGAGGGAAACAGTATTATATTATCGTGATGAAAAAGGCATGTTGATTCCTGTCATGAAAAAAATCCCTTGGGAAGAAGGGATTGCAAGGGGTGCCTTAAGAAAATTAGTGGATGAAGAATTTTTAAGGGAAGATCTGCAAGCTGTGGGTTTACTACCAATTCTGCCAGAAGATACAGAAGTTATAGGCATATCTATTAATGATGGCTTAAGTAAAGTAGATTTTAATGAAAAACTACTTAATTATGCTACCGAGGTTGAAGAACAGGCAATTGTTCAATCTATTGTCTATACCTTAACTGAATTTGAATCAATTGACCAAGTACAGATTTTAGTTAACGGTGAAGTCCTAAATCAATTGAAATTTGGCACAAGGGTAGACCTACCATTACAAAGAGAAAACATTAATTTATCGGGTATTATAGATGATAATAACATTCCTGTTGTAGTCTATTATAAATCTACAAACAACGGAATGGATAGCTATTATGTTCCGGTAACGAAGAGAATACAAGGGTTAAAAGTAGATATAAAATCTGCCATCGTTGCTCAACTAGAAGGAGCACCAGAAGGGTCTGGTTTGTATAGTGAGCTACCAGAAGGTGTTTTAGTAAATGATGTCTTTGTTAAAGAAGGGATTGCCTATATTGATTTTACGGCAGAGATTAAAAGAATGCCCAATAATAAAGACTTACAGCAATCCTTAGTGTATGAGCTGGGTTTTACATTAAAGGAAATTGAGCCTAGCATTTCACAAGTAAGAATTTTATCTGGAGGAAGTGAAATAGAATTATCATCTGGAGTAAATTTAAATTTACCGTCATATACTAATCCCTTTTAATTTGTCTATATAATTTGATTACATATTAAGATACCGGCTATCTACATGTTCTAATACGTAGATTAAGCTGGTATTTCTTTTAAATTAGTGGCAATCTCTTAACTTTTACAACAAAAATATGGAAAGTATGATACAATACTAAATGATAAAACTATATAGGATAACATAAAGAGAGAGGATGGGGTAGTTTGAATAGGATAGATGGAAGAAAATTTGATGAGATTAGACCTGTTAAGATAACAAGAAATTATATAAAACACACGGGTGGTTCTGTTTTAATCGAGATGGGAGATACTAAAGTAATCTGTACAGCAACAATAGAAGATCGGGTACCTCACTTTCTTAAAAATAGTGGTAAAGGCTGGATTACAGCTGAATATGGAATGCTTCCTGGGTCAACCCAAGTAAGAAAAGTAAGAGAATCTAGTAGAGGTAAGGTAGAAGGACGGACCCAAGAAATACAAAGATTAATTGGTAGAGCTCTTCGTTCAGTGGTTGATTTATCAGCAGTTGGAGAACGTACCATTTGGATTGATTGTGATGTGATTCAAGCCGATGGGGGAACAAGAACAGCGTCAATTACAGGCTCTTTTGTGGCTTTGGTAGATGCATTAAATTCCTTAAAGGAAAAGGGCGTAATTGAAAAACTACCAATTAAGAATATGGTATCAGCCATAAGTGTTGGAATTGTAGAGGGACAACCGATGTTAGATCTTTGCTATCAAGAAGATTCTACTGCTAAAGTAGATATGAACATTGTAATGACTGATAATAATCAATTTGTTGAGGTTCAAGGAACCGGAGAGGAATCTCCTTATACTAGGGAAGATTTAATGGAAATGTTACGTCTAGGGGAGCTTGGAAACCAACATTTAATCCAGCTTCAAAAACAAGCCCTTGGAGGGATTATAGCTGAATTAGGTGTTTAAAATACATAGGTAGGTGATGGATATGAATACAAGCGTTGCAATTGTCGCTACAGGAAATCAGAAGAAATTAAAAGAGATAGCTAAAATATTGGAAGATTTCTCCCTTGAGATCAAGTCTATGAAGGATTTTGGTTTAGAGGGACTTGAAATTATTGAAGACGGAGATACTTTTGAAGAAAATGCAATTATAAAAGCTAGGACAGTTATGGAGAAAACTGGACAATTGGCAATAGCAGATGACTCGGGCTTAGAGGTGGATTATATTAATAAAGCCCCAGGGATTTATTCGGCCCGTTTTTCCGGTGAGGGTGCTACGGATGAAAAAAATAATGAAAAATTATTAGGTTTGCTAGAAGGTGTAGACCTAAAAGAGCGAACCGGTAGATTCGTTTGTGCTATGGCAGCAGTTTTTCCTAATGGAGAAACAATTGTTTTAAGGGGAGAGTGTGAAGGATTAATCGGTTTTCAACTCTCTGGAGAAAATGGGTTTGGTTATGATCCATTATTTATCGTGCCTGAATATCAAAAAACCTTTGGGGAGTTAGATTCAGAGATTAAAAACAAAATTAGCCATCGGGGAAAGGCGCTAGAAAAATTAAAGGTAGCATTAGCAGATAAGCTAGGAGGTAAGTAAAGGGTGAAGATTGCAGTCGTTGGGGATAGTCATGGCAAATTGCAATATATAGACGAGGCTATGAAGACTTTAGAAGGGATAGAATTAGTAATTCATACAGGAGACCATTTTTCAGATTTAGAATATATACAGAGGAAGTACAACATTAAGGCTTTGGGTGTTAGGGGAAACTGTGACGCAAAAGGAGAGGCAGAAATTATCGAAGAAATAAATGGTAATCGTGTCTTCCTTTGTCATGGTCATCAGTATAATGTAAAAAGTAATCTCCATACTATTTTTTATCGTGGAAAGGAAATTGGGGCTGATCTTGTCATTTTTGGACATAGTCATGTACCTTGTTATGGCAAGGAAGAGGATATGATTCTACTTAATCCTGGTAGCATTTCAGAGCCTCGAGGAGGTTCGAAACGTAGCTTAGCCATTGTAGAAATTGAAGAAGAAATAAAAGTTAGTTTTATTGAATTTGAATAAAGATAAAAAATGAAGAGAAATTAAGGATTATAGAGTATAATAATCTTATGATGAGTAAATCATATCTATTGGGGAATGAATTGTATTGACCATCCACCAAAAATTTTATATAATGAATTTCGTCCCTTCGATAGGATAAGAAGTTAAGGAAGTTAGATACAGAATTTACTTGACATAATCCTGAGATGGTGATAAAATTATTAAATGTCAGGAAAAAATATTTCTGCGACTATGCGGGTGTAGTTCAGTGGTAGAACTTCAGCCTTCCAAGCTGACCGCGAGGGTTCGATTCCCTTCACCCGCTCCAAAAAAATGTGTGTCCATAGCTCAGCTGGATAGAGCACCGGCCTTCTAAGCCGGTTGTCCGGGGTTCGAATCCCTGTGGACACGCCACATTTTATTATAAAATATGGTGGATGTAGTCAAGCGGTTAAGACACAGGATTGTGGCTCCTGCATGCGTGGGTTCGAATCCCATCATCCACCCCATTTTTATTATTGGGATATAGCCAAGTCGGTAAGGCAACGGACTTTGACTCCGTCATCCGCAGGTTCGAGTCCTGCTATCCCAGCCATTTAAATATGCGGAAGTGGCTCAGTGGTAGAGCATCGCCTTGCCAAGGCGAGGGTCGCGGGTTCAAATCCCGTCTTCCGCTCCAAATTTATGTGTGTCCATAGCTCAGCTGGATAGAGCACCGGCCTTCTAAGCCGGTTGTCCGGGGTTCGAATCCCTGTGGACACGCCATTTTTTTTGAGCGCCCTTAGCTCAATCGGATAGAGTTGCAGACTTCGAATCTGAAGGTTGGGGGTTCGAGTCCCTCAGGGCGCGCCAAAACATATAAAAGCTCGTAGTGGTATAAATTATACTATTACGAGCTTTTTTGTATTAAAGATTAGAGGTTAGATCTTTGCATATTTTATGGGTTTAAGATCTTTAACCATTAATAATTCCACCACCAAGACTGAGAACCATAGGGATATTCGATACGACTATCCATATGCACTGCGGTAGCCATATTATACATGCCGCTAAAACCACATGTTCTAGCGATATTATTAACTTGAGTAACCGTTCTGTTGGCAACAGCTAAATCTGCCGCGATACCATATACGTGCATACTATTACTAGCTCCCCCAACACTGGCATTGTGGCTAATGCTTCTAAAGCCAGATGTAATGGTAACAGGGTTGTTGCCAGCCTTTCGTCTTAAGGCTTCAAGCTTCCACATAAGACGTCTAACGTTTTCTTTTGTTTGGGCAGCACTTACCTTTCCACCAGAAAAACCACTGCCATCTTTAGACTGAAACTCACTCCAGTTAAAATGTCTTGTAGACCCATCGGCAGCTGTTAGCCAGTCTAACTGGGCGTGGGTTTGAGGGCCAACAACACCATCTACAGTCAAACCGTAGGAGCTCTGAAAGCGTTTTACAGCAGCTTCTGTCTGAGCACCAAAAGATCCATCAATACCTACATAAGTTTGTTGAGCACTGTCGGCCGCCCAACCAGCAACCTTAATCTGTAATTCCCTTACATCATCACCTGAATCTCCAACTCTTAATGTCCTTGCCATTTTAAATCTCCTCCTTAATTTTTTTTATGAAAGCACCTAATTGGTTAAGGGCTCTTCATATTAATAAAAAGAACATAGGGATATAAAATGTAAACTTGTAAGCTATTAATTAGAAAAAATAATTCCCCCCAACCCTCTATAAAAGAGAATCAGGGGGAGAATATCATCTTAAGTGATCAATAAACTAGTAATTCCACCACCAAGACTGTGAACCATAAGAATATTCAACACGGCTGTCCAGATGAACGGCTGTACTCATGTTATACATCCCACTAAAACCACATGTTCTAGCAATGTTATTAACTTGGACTACTGTTCTATTGGCAACTCTTAAATCTGCCGCAATGCCATAAAGATGCATACTGTTACTTGTCCCACCAACACTAGCATTATGGGAAGTACTTCTAAAGCCTGAAGTTATGGTAACGGGGTTATTACCAGCCTTACGTCTTAAAGCTTCAAGTTTCCACATTAATCTCCTTACGTTTTCTTGTACTGTAGCGGCACCTACCTTACCTCCCGAAAAGCTACCATTCCCTTTACAACGGAACTCACTCCAACTAAAATGTCTAGTAGATCCATCAGAAGATGTTAACCAGTCTAACTGAGCATGGGTTTGAGGGCCAACAATACCGTCAACAGTTAAACCATAGGAACTTTGAAATCTCTTTACAGCAGCTTCAGTTTGGGCTCCAAAAGATCCATCAATACCTACAAAAGTTTGTTGAACTCCGTCGGCTGCCCAACCAGCAACCTTTATTTGAAGCTCTCTTACATCACTACCAGAATCACCTCGTCTTAAAGTTCTAGCCATAAAATCTCCTCCTTTTAATTTTAATATGAAAAACAATAACCGGTTAAAAGCCTTTCATATTACATAAAAGTGGAGGTAGAGGAAAAATGTAAACCTAAATGAGGTAATTGTTGGATCAGATTTGTCTTCTTTAAAAATTTATAAAAAGGAAAAAATGGAAAAAAAAATATCAAGAAAAATGTAGGAAATTGTTAATAGATGATATAATATAAACTCAAGGGTAAAATTAAAAAACAGTTCAGCTTCTAAAATAGTTTTAGAATAGTAGCTAAAATTTAATACACAGGAATGGTTGGTGGGAGATTTTGTTGACGATTTTTTTACAAAATACAACGCTTATAGTAACATTTACTTTCATTTACATTAAACTACAAGTGTTTTTCGTAGAAAGTAAAGTAAAGAAAGAAATTTGGTTAGTGGTGGCTGTTATATTAGCAAGTACTTTATCGATACTTACCATGTTTAATCCATTTAAGCTTACAGGCTACATATTTGACTTGCGAAGTGTTCCAATATTTTTTATTAGTTATACTTTAGGGTGGAAAGTAGGCCTAGTTTCTATGATTGCACCGGCATTATTTCGCTGGAATGCAGGTGCGGTGGGAGCCTTCCATGGAATTTTTCAAGGAATTATACTTCCTGCAATGGTAGGGTCAATCTTTGCAATGGGGCAAGATCAATCTAACCCCTTTAAAACGATTAAAGTAAAGCGAATTTTAAAAGCCTTCTTTAGCTATAGTCTATTAAAATATCTTTTAATGGGATCTACATTAGACCTCCAACTAACAGAGTGGTTGATCATCACTTTTAATATGATATTATTTTCTACATTTACATTAATTTGTATCGTGGCAATTATAAATGATTTTAATAAAACTAAAAAGGCAGAAAAAACCCTACGCATTAGTGAAGAGAGGTATAAGAAATTAGTAGAGTTACTTCCAGACGGGGTCTTAGTTTATCGAAATAATAAAGTTGTATTAGCCAATACTGCTGCAGCAGAATTGATGGGACTTATCCCTAATGCTGGTGTAGGTCAGTTTAATGAAATTGAAAATAAAGAACAGATGAAGCAAATTACCTGTATAGTTGAAGACTTTGTTCAGGGTAAGATTGATGGTACTTCTGTAGAACATCAAATTGTTCTGAAGGATGGTAAAGAATTGTCTGTAGAGATTAGGTCAATAGCCTTTACATCTGTAGGAGAATTATTTATTATAAACGTTATAAGAGATATATCCAGCATACGTAGAGCCGAGCGGTTAGAGGAAATAGTAAAACAAGAAAAGAAATTGGTGGAAGAAATTGTCCAGTATGATCAATTAAAAACAGAGTTCTTTGCAAATTTGTCCCATGAACTAAAGACACCCTTAAACTTAATCTATAGCACTGTGCAAATTATGGAAATAGAGTCTAAGGATCATGACCAAATCCCTACAGAGAACCTAAACAAAAGAATGAAGGTTTTAAGACAGAATTGTAGTAGGATGATCAAACTATCCAATAACTTAATCGATATTACTAAAATTGATGCAGGTTACTTTAATTTAGAAATGCAAAGGTGCAACATTGTAAGTGTAATAGAGGATATTTCTATGTCGGTGGCTGAGTACATGAAGAATAAAAATATTACGTTGGTTTTTGATACTAATGTTGAAGAAAAATTTATTTTAGTAGACCCCAATGCAATGGAACGAATCATGTTAAATCTTTTATCAAATGCAATTAAGTTTTCTAAGGCAGATAATGAGATTACTATTAATTTGTGGGATCAAGGAGAACAAATCGTTATTTCAGTGAAGGATGAGGGGCAGGGGATTCCCAAAGATAAATTAGAGGTTATTTTTGAAAGATTCCGCCAGGCAGATAAGCTGCTTAACAGAAGACATGAAGGTAGTGGAATTGGTTTGTCTTTGGTTAAATCCTTAGTAAGTATGCATGGAGGAACAATCACAGTAAAAAGCGAATATGGGATTGGAAGTGAATTTATTATTGTATTGCCAACTCAAGATGACATTCCAGCCAATAATCACCCAATAGATGAACATAAGAGTACATCAGTAGAATCCATAAAAATTGAGTTTTCAGATATATATTCTATCTAAGATGGAAGGATAGACTTTTATTTAAAAAAATATTTAAGCGTTTATGTTTATAAATATTCAGGAATTGTGTAAAAATCTGTAAATTTCAATATCTATATTTAGGGTTTTTCATCTGATACTATATAAATATTATAAAAGGTGGCTATAATTATTTGTATAAATTTACTTGTATTGATTTATTGCAAAATTTGTCGACGAAAAAATATCTACTTTTTACAGGAATTCTAAAAGTTTTGCAGAATGTAATTATGCAGAATGTAAAAATACATAAAATTTTCGGAAATATCATTCTTGAGGGTCAGGCCATTTATTTCGTTTAGAAGATTTACTTTGGAGGTTAAAAAATGGAAAAGAGATCTGAACAAATTGAGGTAGAATTGAAAGTGCTTTGTATCAAGATGATTGACATGCTGGATAAGATGAGGGAACAGGGGATTACCTCAGAAGAAGAATATCAAAGGCATGTTGAATTAAAGAAAAAGTTTCTACAAGATAAAATAAATCTATAAGGCAGTAGAGCTGCTTTAAAATTAAATTATAGATTTTCTTGAGACCATAGGGATAGCCTTTGATTTCCTATGGTTTTTTATTTTTTGTAAATTAACTGAATTTTATGAAAAGTTAATATAATATTTCCCTATTTTATGAATAATTTATTAATGAATGAAAATAAAGGGGGTCTATTATGAAACTAACAACGAAAATATTAATCGGTTTAGTTGCAGGAGTTATACTTGGTTTAGTTTTGGGGGGAGCACCTCAGGTGGCTGTAACTTATATTGCACCCTTCGGAACTCTATTCCTAAACTTAATAAGAATGATTATCGTGCCCTTAGTTTTATCTTCTTTAGTTGTAGGAGCCGCCAGTATGGGAGATTTAAAGAAACTAGGGCGGGTAGGGGGAAAAACGATAGTCTTTTATTTAGCTACAACAGCAGTTGCTGTTATAATCGGACTGATACTTGGTAATGTTTTTAAGCCAGGAGCAGGATTATTACTATTGGAGGGGGTTACCGTAGAAGCAAGGCAGGCACCGCCTCTAGTAGAAACACTACTAAACATAATTCCTAGTAATCCTCTAAAGGCCCTTGTAGATGCCAGTATGTTACAAATAATTTCTTTTGCAATATTTATTGGAATCGGAATTACTTCCATCGGAGAAAAGGGGAGACCACTATTAAGTTTCTTTGATAGTTTAGCAGAAGTAATGTATAAATTAACTGCTCTAATCATGAACTTAGCTCCCTATGGCGTTTTTGCATTAATTACGCCAGTTGTCGCACAAAATGGTCCTAGTGTATTACTACCTTTAGGGAAAGTGGTTATTGCGGTATATGTGGGGGTAGTCATTCATAGTCTATTAGTTTATTCTTCCATCGTAAAGTTAGTAGCTAATATGAACCCATTAAAGTTTTTTAAAGGTATTTCACCGGCTGCAACTGTAGCTTTTAGTACTGCCAGTAGTGCAGGAACATTACCTGTTACAATTAAATCTGTAAAAGAAAATTTAGGGGTATCCAATTCAGTAGCAAGTTTTGTATTGCCTTTAGGGGCAACAATTAATATGGATGGTACCGCTCTTTATCAGGGTATTTGTGCCCTCTTTGTTGCACAAATATATGGTATCGATTTAACGATTGCACAACAAGTAAGTATTGTTTTAACAGCAACATTAGCTTCAATTGGAACAGCTGGAGTGCCTGGGGCTGGTTTTATCATGCTTACAATGGTCCTCACTTCGGTAGGGTTACCATTAGAAGGCTCAGCATTAATAGCAGGTATTGATCGAATATTAGATATGGCAAGAACAACAGTGAATGTAGTTGGAGATGGTGCAGTTGCTGTAGCCATTGCAGCTACAGAAGGAGAATTAAAAGACATAGAAGTAAAAGTCGGGTCAAAATAAATTTAAGCTGGTGAAAGCCAGCATATTATTATTAGAGGTGATCTATGAAAAAGGTAATTGGAATTCTAGGAGGTATGGGACCAGAAGCCACAGTCCTTTTATTTGATAAAATCATAAAATATACCCCTGCAGAAAAGGACCAGGATCATATCCCGATTCTAATCGATAATAATGTTCTTATCCCAGACCGTACAGCATTTATATTAGGGAAAGGAACAAGTCCCGTAGATCAATTAATTTTTTCTGCAAAAAGGTTAGAAAAAATGGGGGCAAACTGTATTGTGATACCTTGCAATACAGCCCATTACTTTTGCAATGAGATAAAAAAAGAGATCTCAATCCCCATAATTAGTATGCTTAAATCAACGACTGAAGAGTTGGTAAATCACAATTTGTATGGAAGGAAAGTGGCTCTATTAGCTACTTTGGGTACCTACCATACAAAGATATATGATAATATACTTAAATTAAAGGGAATTAATATACTTAATCTAAAGGATGACCAAAAAAATAGATTATTTGATATTATCTATCAAGTTAAGAGGGGGAATCTTGATTATAGGCAAAAAGAGATGATAAGTATCTTAAAATATTGTAAGAACAATGAATGTAACATCGTTATATTGGGATGTACAGAGCTATCGGTTTATTTTAATAAACTGCTAACTGTCGATGTTTTACAGGAATTAGACATGGACATTAAAATTGTAGACCCATTAGATATATTAGCAAAAAAGGCTGTTGAATATGCTATTTACTCTTAAGAATATTAAAGTCTTCAAAGGGAAAAATAGACTCAAAGGGTGAAAAAAAAGAAATAAAATAACAGACTAATCTATACGCTAATTAGGAGGAATGAAAATGAAACAGCCAGTCGATCCACGGGCAAGGGAAGCTTTAGAGAGGGCTAAAGCAGAGATTGCAGAAGATATGCGGTTATTTGATAGTTCTCAAAATAAAGGGGGACTAACCTCTAAAACTTCGGGATTCATAGGTGGAAGTCTTGGAGGTACCATGACAAGAAGGTTAGTAGAAATGGGAGAACATATTTTAGCTGAAGAATATAAGAAAAAATGATAGTCAAATAACAAACAATCTATTGAAGAAATATACAATTATACAAATATTGAAAAAAAAGCTCATACTCATTCATTTTGCTTAATCATAATAAATTCTAGAAGGGGAGATTGTAATAGTGTTTACAATACCTACATGAAATAGGACTTATTTGACAATAAAAAAGGTTAATATTTTAACTATTGTTTAAGTTTTCAGTCAATTATGCTAGAATTATGTTAAAATCTACTTGATTATATAAAATGACCAAATGAGGATGGCGAGAGATATCTTAATATTAAGATAGCCGAAGGAGCAATATAGAAAGAGCCCACTTTTTATAGAAACTCTCAGGCCCCCGAATCGTTATCTGATGGATCTCTGGAGAGTCCGTAACATCGGCGCCGAAGGTGAAATACATGAATGCATGTAGAAGCTCTCAGGCTAGTTACAGAGGAATGTAGTGGCACTTTTTGTGTTGTCATTACATTCCTCTTTTTCATAGATAAATATATAGATAAATAATATTATAAAATTTCCTAATATTTTTAAAGTAAGGACAATAAAATTCTCAATAAATGACATTCTTCTATCGTTAATGGGCTATATATTAAAAAGAGGAACTTACATCAAGAACAGTAATCGTTATTTGAAAATTTGAGAGGAGGAACAACTATGACAGAACCAAGAAAAACATCCCTATTTGATGTACATAAAAACCATGGGGGTAAAATTATCGATTTTTCAGGCTGGTCTTTACCAGTAGAGTACGACGGGATTTCAGCAGAGCACGAGGCAGTAAGAACAGCAGCAGGCTTATTTGATGTATCCCATATGGGAGAGGTAGAGGTATCTGGAAAAAATGCTTTTGAGTTTGTTCAATACTTAGTCACTAACGATATATCGGTGTTAGAGGATAATCAAATTATATATACCTTTATGTGTTATCCCCATGGAGGAATCGTAGATGATCTTTTAGTGTATCGATTCAATAAAGACCATTACTATTTAGTTATTAATGCTAGCAATGTTGATAAGGATTATCAATGGATGTTAGAGAATGCTAAAGAATTTGAAGTAGAACTTAAGAATGTTTCAGACGAAGTTTCTGAAATGGCTTTACAAGGCCCTAAGGCAGAAGAGATTCTTCAAAAACTAACAGGCACAAATCTTTCAGAAATAAAGTTCTTCTACTGTAAACGAGATGTTAATGTTGCAGGAGCCAATTGTATGATTTCAAGAACTGGCTATACTGGTGAAGATGGATTCGAAATTTATCTTAATCATCGTGATGCTGTAAAGGTATGGGATGCTATTATCGAAGCAGGTAAAGAATATGGAATTAAGCCTGCTGGGTTAGGGGCTAGAGATACCTTGAGATTCGAAGCCACATTACCCCTTTATGGTAATGAAATTAATGAAGATATCACACCACTAGAAGCCGGTTTTGGTATGTTTGTTAAGTTAAATAAAGATAACTTTATTGGAAAAGAAGCCCTTGCAAAACAAAAAGAAGAAGGCTTAAAAAGAAAAATAGTTGGTTTTGAGATGATCGATAAAGGGATTCCAAGACATGGCTATCCTGTTGTAGCAGATGGAAAGGAAATCGGGTTTGTAACGACAGGTTATCTATCACCAACTTTAAATAAGTACATTGGTTTAGCTTTAGTAGAAACTGCTTATACTGAGTTAGGAACTCAATTGGAGATTCAAGTTAGAAAAAGATTAATGAAGGCTAATGTCATTAGTAAAAGATTCTTACAAAAAAATTATAAGAAGTAGTTCCTCCATAATCTAGTGAAATTCAAAGGAAAAGAGGGTTAGTATGAAAATTACCGTTATAGGTGGCGGTCCTGGTGGGTATGTAGCAGCTATTAGAGCAGCCATGCTGGGGGCCGATGTTACACTAGTTAATAAGTCTAAAGTAGGCGGAACCTGCTTAAACTTGGGTTGTATTCCCACCAAGGCTTTATTAGCTACTACTGAAAAACTACAAACCATTAAAGACGCAAGGGATTTCGGCATTAAGGTAAATGGAGAGATAGAGATCGACTTTATGGCAATGATGAATAGAAAAAATAAGATCATTGGACAATTGGTTTCTGGAATAGAATTTCTTCTGGATAAAAGAAAAGTTAGGCTTCTTAATGGAACTGGTAGAGTCATTGAGAAAAATAAAGTACAAGTAAAGTATGAAGATGCTACAACGGAAATAATTGATGCTGACAAGATTATTATAGCAACGGGTTCGGTACCTATTGTTCCACCATTATTTCCTTATGATAGAATAAACGTTTTCACCAGTGATGAAGCTTTATTTTTAGAAGAAGTACCCGAGTCAATCATTATCGTTGGTGGAGGGGTAATTGGATGTGAGTTTGGCCAGTTCTTTACCAAAATAGGTGCTAAAGTAACCATTATTGAAATGTCAGACCAACTTCTCCCTTTTGAAGATCCCGATGTATCTAAGCAGCTACTTCGAGCCTTTAAAAAAGATAAAATTAAAGTCATGACAGGTGAAAAAATAGTTAAGTGTGAAGTTAAAGATAATCGTGTGATTGTCCATTTAGAAAATGGAAAAATAGTAGAAGCTGAAAAAATGTTGGTTTCTGTTGGTAGAAGACCTTATCTTGAAAACCTTGGTATTGATGATGTTGGTGTTAAGTTAGATAAAGGTAAAGTAGAAGTCGATGAAAACCTACAAACTTCTGTAGAAGGTATCTACGCCATAGGCGATGTGGTTAATAGCCCTTTCTTAGCCCATGTTGCTTCGAAAGAAGGGATGGTAGCCGCTGAAAATGCCATGGGTGGAAATAAAACAGTAGATTATCGTGCTGTTCCAAGATGTGTCTATACAGATCCTGAAGTGGCAGCTGTGGGGATCACAGAAAAAGAAGCAAAGGCGAAGGGCATCGAATATCACACTGGTCAATTCGACTTTAGAGCCTTAGGAAAGGCGCAGGCTATTGGAAGTTATCAAGGTTTTATAAAAATTATTGTTGATAAAGAAGATAAAATTATCGGAGCATCTATTGTTGGACCCCATGCAACAGATTTATTAACCGAACTAACACTAGCAGTACATCTAGGTATTACTGCAACACAATTAGGGGATGTAATTCACCCCCATCCGACATTATCGGAGGGGATCATGGAAGCGATCCATGCTGTTCATAATAGTTGTGTTCATGCATTATAGTTATTAATTAGAGGAAATTCCATGTTGAGTAATGCTATGTTAAGTATTAACAAAAATAATTTATTTTTGATATTAATGTGTAATTTCCTCAAATAAATGTATAAAAATAAGGAAAAATAAAAACCTAAAGGTTTAATAAAAATTAAGGAGGAATTTAAAATGTCAAATTTATTATTTTCAACAGATCATGAGTGGGTTAAGGTGGAAGGAAATGTTGCATACATCGGAATTACTGATTATGCACAAAAACAATTAGGGGAAATTGTATATGTTGAGCTACCAGAAGTAGATGATGCCTTTGAAAAGGGAGATTCTTTTGGAGTAATTGAATCTGTTAAAGCAGCTTCAGATGCTTATATCCCAGTGACAGGTAAAATTGTAGAGATAAATGAAGAATTAGTTGACTCACCTCAATTAGTTAATGAAGATGCTTTTGGAAACTGGATTGTTAAGGTTGAGATGTCAGATCTTTCTGAATTAGAGGAATTAATGAATAGCCAACAATATGAAGCTTATTGTGAAGAGTAGTAACTAAAGGTGAACCTTACAACAAGATAAAGGGGGATTAATATGCATAGGTACATACCCAACACTGATGCCGATAAAAAACGTATGCTTGATACCATTGGTGTAAACAGTGTTGAAGATTTATTCCATGACATTCCAAAAGAGCTTCGCCTAGAAAGACCTTTGAAGGTTGAAGGACCTTTATCGGAAATGGAAATGACAAAGCATATGAAGGAACTTACTTCAAAAAACAAAGGTGTTGATGAGCTAGTTTCTTTTTTAGGGGCGGGGGCTTACGATCATTATATTCCTTCAATCGTTAAACATCTTGCAATGAGATCAGAGTTCTATACAGCATACACACCTTACCAACCAGAAATTAGTCAAGGGACATTACAGGTGATTTTTGAATATCAAACAATGATGAGTAATTTAACGGGTATGGATGTATCAAATGCTTCTATGTATGATGGCGGTACTGCCTGTGTTGAAGCTGCCATGATGGCGGTTGAAGCAACAAGAAGAGCTTCAATTGTTGTTTCTAAAACAGTTAATCCAGAAGTTAGAAAAATCTTAAAAACCTATATGAAATTTAGAGAGGTAGAAGTAATTGAAGTTGATATGGCTGACGGAGTTACTGACCTTGATAAATTGAAGGCTGTTGTAGATAAGACCACTGCAGGAGTTATTATACAAAGTCCAAATTTCTTTGGAATTATTGAAGATGTAGTGGAAGTTGAAAAACTTGTTCATGAAAACAAAGCTAACCTAATTATGTCTGTTGACCCAATTTCATTAGGATTATTAAAAAGTCCTGGGGAATTAGGGGCTGATATTGTTGTAGGTGAAGCACAAGCTCTAGGAAACGCCTTAAACTTTGGTGGACCCCATTTAGGTTTTATAGCAACTAAATCTAAGCTTGTACGTAAGATGCCAGGCAGAATTGTTGGTCAGTCAGAAGATGTAGAAGGTAAAAGAGCCTTTGTATTAACCCTACAGGCAAGGGAACAACATATTAGAAGATTTAAAGCTACTTCAAATATCTGTTCTAATCAAGCACTAAATGCCCTTATGGCATCTATTTACTTAATTACAATGGGTAAAAAAGGACTTAAGGAAGTTGCACTACAAAGCACCCAAAAAGCCCACTATGCCTTTAATCAATTGACTCAAAATGGTAAAATAAAGCCTTTATTTAATAAGCCCTTCTTTAAGGAGTTTGCTGTTACCAGTGGGGTAGAAGCCAGTCACATTAATAATGAATTATTAAAGAATAATATCATTGGCGGTTACCAACTGGATCAAGCTTATCCAGAATTAAATAATGGGTTACTTTTCTGTGTTACTGAAAAGAGAACAAAGGCTGAAATTGACCAGCTAGTAGGCTTGTTGGAGGTGATTTCCTAATGAGAAAATACGATCATCTAATATTTGAAATATCTAAAGAGGGAAGAAAAGCCTATAGTCTACCTATTAATGATGTTGATATGGGCAAAGTTGAGGATTTGATTCCTGAAGCTTTTTTAGCAGAAAAGGAAGTTGATTTACCAGAGGTTAGCGAAATTGATGTTGTAAGACATTTTACTAATCTTTCAAATAAAAATTACGGAGTAGATACTGGTTTTTATCCATTAGGTTCGTGTACCATGAAATATAATCCCAAAATTAATGAAGATATGGCGGCATTAGATGGCTTTACTTCTTTACACCCCCTACAGCCAGAGGAAACTGTCCAGGGTGCACTAGAAGTAATGTATAAATTAGATGAAATGCTAGCTGATATCGCAGGAATGGAGAGGGTATCTCTACAACCAGCTGCTGGCTCCCATGGAGAATTGGCGGGATTAATGATTATTAAATCCTACCATGAAAGTAGAGGCGATTTGAAACGTAAGAAGATTATTGTTCCAGATTCTGCCCATGGAACTAACCCAGCAACTGCAGCGGTAGCAGGGTTTGAAATTATAGAAATTAAGTCTGATAAAAACGGGGCGGTTGATCTTGATGCCCTAAAGGCAGTTTTAAATGATGAAATTGCAGGTTTAATGCTTACAAACCCAAGCACACTGGGTTTATTTGAAACAAATATTAAAGTAATTGCCGACTTGGTACACGAGGCAGGTGGATTATTATACTATGATGGCGCTAATATGAATGCTATTATGGGCCTTTCAAGACCTGGAGATATGGGCTTCGATGTAATTCACTTTAACCTTCATAAAACCTTCTCAACACCCCATGGCGGAGGTGGACCAGGTAGTGGACCAGTGGGAGTTAGGGCAGATCTAGTCCCTTTCCTACCAGTACCTGTCATTGAAAAGAAAGATGACAAATATATATTAGATTATGATCGTCCACAGACCATTGGAAAAATAAAGAATTTTTATGGTAACTTTGGTGTGATGTTAAGGGCCTACACCTATATCTTGACAATGGGGCCTGAGGGATTAAAAGAAGCTAGCGAAACAGCGGTATTAAATGCTAATTATATGATGAAGCGACTAAAGGAATATTACTATTTACCAATAGATCAAACCTGCAAGCATGAGTTTGTGCTGGGGGGATTAGGTAAAGATTCGGAAGTAACGACTTTAGATATTGCTAAGAGACTATTAGATTATGGTTACCATCCACCAACGATTTACTTCCCACTGATTGTTAATCAAGCAATTATGGTGGAGCCAACTGAAACTGAAAGTTTAGAAACCTTAGATAGCTTCATTGATACGATGATTAAAATTGCTGGAGAAGCTAAAGAAGATCCAAATCTATTGAAAAATGCTCCCTATAACACTCTTGCTAGAAGAATAGATGAAGTTAAAGCAGCAAAAGATTTAATCTTAAAGTGGAGTTAAGTGGAGCTAATAGATAGGTAGTTGGAGGTGAACAAGTGGTATTTGGGAAGAACGGTAAGGTAGAAGAAGCCTTTAAAGAAAGTATTGAAAACTCCCTTAAAGATAGAAGAAGGAAAATGTGTTCAACCTGAGACCCCCAAAAGGCGATGGCCCTAGTTTGGGGTGTAGGTGAAACCATAGCTGTAGAACACTTAGAAGCAATAAGATCTTATATTGAAATAATTGTTGGAAAAACAATTAGATTAGATTCTGGGGAGATTGTAAAGATACTAAAGGCAGATATTCGAGAAAAGAAAAGTGATTCTATGTTAATCTATCGATACCAATTAGTCACCAATTAACATAATGCTATAAATATCCCCTAAAGGGATATTTATAGCATTGATTACACTAGGAGAATTTTTAAAAAAGTTATTTAATTCATATCTTAACAATTTATGATAAGCATCTTTTACCCTACTGTTAGAAATGAATGTTGAAGGGTAATTATGGTATTAGGTTGTTAATATATGAATTAAATATACGATATACTAGTAAGGAGTTGATCCCTTTGAAATTAAATATTGTTGAATTAGGCCGTTGCGATTATGAGAAGGCCCTAGACATTCAATTTAATACATTAGAAAAAAGACAAAATAAAGAAATAGAAGATACCTTGATTTTAGTAGAACATCCTCCTGTTATTACATTAGGTAGTAATGCAATGGTAAGTAATATTATTGCTTCAGAGGAATTTTTAAAGGGGCAAGGAATCCAATTACATAAAACCAATCGTGGTGGCGATGTTACTTATCATGGACCAGGGCAAATCGTTGGTTATCCAATTATTGATATAAAGTCTAGTAAAATAGGTATTAGAAATTTTGTTAGAAACCTAGAAGAAGTCTTTATTCAACTATTAAAGGAAGAATTTCAAATTGAAGCAGGTAGACATCCAGAACATACAGGGGTATGGGTAGGAGATGAAAAAATTGTTGCTATTGGGTTGGCTGTAAAAAAAGGAGTTACAATGCATGGCTTTGCCTTTAATGTAAATACAAATCTTCAGCATTTTAATTTAATTGTTCCTTGTGGTATAGCCAATAAAGGTGTAACTTCCGTGGAAAAACTAACGGGTAAAGAGACAGACTTTACTTTTATGAATCAATTAGTGACAGAATACTTTAGTCGTGTATTTGACTACACAATAGGAGGTAATTATGGAGGTTAAAAGAAAGCCCCAGTGGCTAAGAATCAAGTTAAAACAAGACCCAAACTTTGGTTATGTTAATAATGTACTCAAGAAGTTTTCTTTAAATACAGTTTGTGAAGAAGCAAACTGCCCAAATCGGCTAGAATGCTTCAATAAAAAGACCGCCACCTTTATGATCTTGGGAAGCCAGTGTTCTAGAAACTGTAGATTTTGTAATGTTACCCATGGAGAATTACAGGCGGTAGATCCTAATGAGCCTAAAAAAGTTGCTAAAGCAGCTCAAGAACTTGGACTGCGCCATGTGGTGATAACATCTGTAACAAGAGATGACCTTCCAGACGGTGGGGCGGCCCATTTTGCTGAGACAGTTAAGGCCATCAGAGAACTAGATCCGTCAATGGTGGTGGAGGTTCTAATACCAGATCTTCAAGGAAAGGAAGAGGCTATTAGAACTGTAGTAGAAGCAAAGCCAGAAATCATTAATCATAACATTGAAACGGTACCCAGATTATATGAAGCAGTTAGACCTATGGCCATTTATCAAAGATCATTAGAGTTATTAGAGCTAGTAAAGGAAATGGACCCTACTATTTATACAAAGTCTGGCATTATGGTAGGGCTAGGCGAAACCTATGATGAAGTTATCTCGACATTAAAGGATTTAAGGGAGGTTTCCTGCGATTTTTTAACGATAGGCCAATACCTTGCCCCAAGTAAGAAACATTATCCTATTGTAGAATATGTAACCCCTGAAATCTTTAAGCAATACAAGGAGGTAGGTGAAGATCTTGGCTTTGGATATGTTGCTTCAGATCCATTGGTAAGGAGCTCCTACTATGCAGCAGATGCATTAGAGAAAAATAGAAATGTAATTAAGTCACGATAAAATTTAAACATGAAAATATATTTAATTGGCTTGCCCTTAGGACATTTCTAAGGGCTTTTATGATGTAAATAGAAGCGTGAAATGACTTAATAAAATTACATTTTTCGACATAATTTTTATATCTTCTATGATATAGTTTTTTTACGTTAAACTTAATTAAATTTATAAGATTTTAGATATTGAAATTTTATTGTATAACTACTATGAGAGAGGATTGTTGACTTTATAAGGTTTAAAGATTTGTCTTAAGTTTGTTAACATGATCTTTCCTAATAGTAGTTTTATTATATAACTTATGTTAAATTTTATAGGGCTAAAGTTATAAAAATTAGAAAATTCTAACAGAATACTACTAAATGGTTGAAAAAAACATTTTAAATAGCTATTATATAATTATAGTATAATAATTATTTTAAATATAAAAAGTATTATATAAGTTATCAATACCCAGAAAAACTGGGGGAAGGAGTACAAAATAGATGAAGTTTTCAAATCCTGGAGAAAAGGTTAAACACTTACGCATGGCTATGGGGTTAACTCAAGAGGATTTAGTTAATGACTGTCTAACATTGGAGATTGTAAGTATGATTGAAAAAAATAAGGAAAATCTTACATGGAAGACTGCTGGTCTGATTGCAGATAGTTTGAATAATTATTACAAGGCTACAGGAAAAGAAATTACAGCCGAATATCTTATGGAAGTTTCAGAAGAAGAGGCGAGAGATAACATAAAACAAGACATAGATAAGCTACAAAGAGTAATTGATTCGGGCCATGTCGATGAATCATTTATCTATAATACTTTTGAAGAAGTGATGGATACAGTAAAAATGTGGGGGTTTAAAGAAGAACTGGTAGAACTACAATTATTAAGAGGGGACTACTATTACTATTCTTACCAATATAATGAAGCCCTACAAGACTATTTAGATGTACAAGAATATTATATGAAAAATGAAGATTATAGTAAAGTTGCTAGAATGTATATTATTTTAGGAACAGTTTATCAAATGCAAATGTTAATAGATACAGCTATAATCTACTTTGTTAAGGCGGAAGATATTGTTAGGACCTATGAAACTAATAATCGACAAAAAATTATTGCCCAGTCCCTCTTTAACAGAATTATATGTTATTCTCAAATTAAGCGATATGATCTGGTCTTCAGTCATATTGAACTTTTAAAAAGTCTTAAATGGGATGATCCAATTTTTAAAAATTACTATGACCAGGCCCTTCTAATTGAGGCTAATACTTATCGAGATTTAGATAAATATATGAAGGCGGCCAAAATATATGACGTACTATTATTAAAGAAATTTCAACTAGATAAAGATACCTTATTTTTGGTCTATGAAAATTACTCTGTACTACATAGAAAACAAGGGAATATAGATATGGCACTTGAATATATTCAAAAAGCCTTAGAAATTAAAGAAGAAGTAAATATTAATTATAGACCAGCGTTATATTTATATCAAGCCCAATGTTGTAAGTTACCCGAAGAATACGAAAAAATAAAAAAATTTCTAGAAAATGGTTTAACTCTCTCAGAATGGGTATCTAAACAACATATGGTAATAGACATGCACTTTGCCTTTGTAGAATTGTACTTAAAAATGCAAGATGTTGAAGAAGTTTTAAAACATCTACAGGAGGTTGAGAGATTATTAATTGAAAAGGATTTTAAACCTAGAATGTATGATCTCTATAGTTATTATATTGAGCTCTATACAGGTTTAGGGGATGTGACTAAAGTCTTAGAATATACTAAAAAGATCCGTTCTAAGAACTATTTAACTGATTAGTAAAAGTAAAAGTAAAATGAAAATGGAGGGAAGCACAAATGAAAAAGTTTAAAGGGTTAGCAACTTCTTTAATGATTTCAGTACTATTAGTAGGTAGTTTAGTAGTATTTTGGACAGATTTGAATGTTCAAGAAGGTGAAACGACTACATTAGGTTTGCATACCATCCAAGAAAATCCAAATCCGGTAAGAGACTAGTTGGTTTTACTAGGAAAATTTTACTATTTTTCTTAAGGTTTGAATAGGCGCAACCATTGTATGTTTATTACCAAAAAAAGATAAAACATAGTATTTTGCCGTTAATTTCACTACAAAATTTTTCGAATTCGTCTTTTTTCCTAAGTCATTTAGACTTTGAAGAAGGACGGATTTTTATTTGTTAAGAAAACTTTATATAATAAGTGCCTACTTTGATGTAGAATTATATTTGAAATAACAGAAAATGGAGGGTGTTTAGAATGAAAAAAGTTCTTACTTTACTTATAATACTATCAATGATGTTTGTAGTCTTAGGGTGCCAAAAAGATGAAAAAAACCTAACATTAAGTGAGTATAAGCATGGGTCAGGATGGAGCTTTCAATATCCTGCCAGCTATGATCAGATTGGGGATGATTATGTGCAGGAATCATCTTCTGGTAAGACCCTCCAGTTTAGAATGGGAGAAGGTAGTAAAGAAGAGCTAGAAGCTTGGATAGACTCAGAAATACTTAGAAAGCTTTTGGCAGAAGAAGCAGATAATTCAATGGTTGAACCAGTAACATCTAAAAGTGTAGATCAGTTAACGATTTATCGATATACCCTTCAGTCAAAGGGTGACGGACAAGTCCACATGCTAAAAAGTACCATGTTTCATGACGGAAATAAATGGGTAGAACTTCATACAGCGATAGGGCCTATGACTGAGGAAGAGTACAATACAATAGTAGATTCTTTTAATTTTTAATGGAGTTGTTTGGGAGGTTAGGAAAATTTACCTGGAAAGGACAATTTAAAGACTTGCTTAGATAGAAGATTATATTAATAATAAAACTGCTTAGAGACTGTAAAAATGACACTTTATTGTCAAAGTTGTAATTGAAAAATTTGTTGAAGAATGTAGAGTTTACAAGTATAATGAAATTAAATAAGGCATTTGTTAACAAATATTCTGGAAATTACTAAGGTATTGAAATCAGCTGATCTAAGGTTTTTTTGATAACAGATTGATTTGATAGATTACCTATTACAGCTAGCTCTAACATAAAAGGAGAATTCTAATGAGGAGTATTAAGACAAAATTAATTATGGCGTTTGTTATTTTAATTCTATTTTCTTCCATATCTATTGGTGTTAGGTCATTACAGAAGGCGTCGGATGCCTTAAGGAAGGAAGCTGAGTTTGCAGTTGAATTGATGGCTCAAGAAGGAGCTCGCCTAACTAAAAGCCGAATTGAGACACAGCAAGTGATGTTGGAAATGATGGCTAACAGAACAGATATCGCTACAATGGATTGGGAGATTCAACAGCCCATTCTACGAAGACAAGTTTTTGGTACAGATTTCCTTGATATAGCTGTAGTACATCCTGATGGGTCTGCCTATTATACAGATGGAACAACTGCAGAACTCGGTGATCGAGATTATATCCAAAAAGCTTTTAAGGGACAGTCTAATGTATCGGATATAATAATCAGCAGAGTCACAAATCAGCCAGTTTTTATGGTTGCTACACCAATCATTAGAGATGCCCGTATTGTTGGCGTTTTAATAGGAAGGAAGGCTGGAGATTTCCTAAGTACTATTACAGATGATTCGGGTTATGGAGATACCGGTTATGCTTATATGATCAATAAAGAAGGGCTTACAGTGGCCCATCCAGATCGAGACATGGTTATGAACCAAGTAAATCCCATAGAAATGGCTCAAAATGACGAAACATATAAACCTGTAGCCAATCTTTTTAATTTGATTTTCGAAGAGGAACAGGGGTTACATCATTATTCGTTTCAAAATGAGAAGCTTTATGCCGGCTTTTCACCTATAGAAGATACCGAATGGTATTACGTAACCATAGCAAATGAAGGTGAGGTTTTAGATGCAATTCCTGCTTTAAGGAGAGAAATAGTTTGGGTAGTAATTGCTATGTTAGTTATTAGTAGTATCATTACATACATTATTGGTAATTCAATTACCAAACCGATTATAAAAACAGTAGATCAATCGAAAAAGATTGCAGACTTAGATATTACACAAAACGTAGCAGAAATATATTTAAAAAGAAAAGATGAAATTGGTATATTAGCAGGATCTTTACAGAATATTACAGAGAACTTAAGGGAGGTTATTACCCAAATAAGTAGCTCTTCTGAACAAGTATCTGCCTCATCAGAAGAATTAACGTCAACTTCTCAGCAGTCGGCCAGTACAATAGAAGAAGTAGCAAAGACGGTACAGGAGATTGCAACTGGTGCTTCTAACCAGGCAAGAAATACAGAAGAAGGAGCTAATAAAGCTGCATTATTAGAAAAAATAGTAAATAAGGATCAAGAACTGATAGAAAACTTAAATGATTCTTCAAATAAAATATCAATGGTAGTAAATGAAGGGCTAGAAGAAATTAATAATCTATCTAAAATAACCGATGAAAGTAGTATAGCTACAAAAGAAATCTACAATGTGATTCTTAAGACCAATGACAGTTCTAATAAAATTGGAGAGGCTAGTAATGTAATTACATCAATTGCAGATCAGACAAACTTATTGGCGTTAAATGCAGCTATAGAAGCAGCTAGGGCTGGAGATGCTGGTAAGGGGTTTGCTGTTGTAGCTGAAGAAATTAGAAAGTTAGCAGAGCAGTCAGCAAGTTCAACAAATACCATTACTGAGATTGTTTACGAATTACAAAGTAATGCTAAAAATGCAGTCACAACAATGGAAAGAGTCTCAAGTATCACTCAAGAGCAATCGGCCAGTGTAATTAATAATAAAAATAAATATACTGCCATAGCCCAAGCCATAGAAAGTACCCTTGAAGTAGTGGCAGAGCTTAACATTTCAAGTGATGAATTAAAGGAAATAAAGGATGAAATTAACGATCTAATGGATAATATATCTGCTATTGCACAGGAAAATTCTGCAGCAACCCAGCAAGTATCAGCATCTATGGAGGAACAGACAGCTTCCATTGATGAAATCGCCAGTTCCAGTGAGGATCTTTCAGAGTTGGCTCAAAACCTACAATCAATCATTATGAGATTTAAAATATAAAAAAACCCAAAGTGGCAAATGATAGTGGAATTTGGGAGATTTGGAGTTAATCAATATGATTACAAAGAAAAATATCATAAGAAATGAAGCCTTAGGGATTCAAGAGAAAACCATAGAAGAAGATGGAATTAAAGAATTTTTAGATATAATCTTTGAAACAACCCATGACATAATTGTACTATCAGACCCCCGTGGGAGAGTGGTTGAGTGTAATAAACAACTAGAAGAAATTACGGGATATAAAGATGAAGAAATTATAGGAACCAAATGGATAAATTATTTTGATGAAGATTTTAATGTTGAGGAAACCTCTATTAGCAGGATAGTAAATAAATTTGGGCAAGAAATAGAGATTCAATGGAAACATAAGTTGCTTTATTATAAAAATGGAGGCGTAAAAGGGATTCTTTCAGTTGGACAAGATGTGACTTACTTAAATACAATAGAAAAAAAGTTGCATTATATGACTTACTATAGTCCCTTAACAGATATGCCTAATCGCACCTACTTTGAAGTACAAACCAACAGGATTATTCAAGAGAAAAAGTCTAAAGAGAAGTTAATTTTACTCTATATAGATATTGACAATATTAAGTATTTGAATGATACTTTTGGGCACTTTTCAGGAAATAAGCTACTTCAATATGTTAGCAATGTATTAAAGGGGCAAATTAAAAAACCAAACCTTATCGCCCATCTAGGGGGAGATGAGTTTGCTATTTTATTTAATGATATTAACAAATTAAATAATATACTAAAAATTATCGAAGATACCCAAAAACTATTAAAGCAACCTTTACTTTTTAATGAAAATGAGATTTTTACTTCGGCAAGTATTGGGGTTGCCATTTACCCAGACCATGGAACTGATGCAGTTACCCTTTTAAAGAATGCAGAAACAGCCATGTATCTTAGTAAGGAATCGGAGAAGGGTAGTTATAGTTTTTATTCAAAGAGTCTTGAAAATAAAATTGTTCAAAGTACTTGGCTCACCAATGAACTTAGAAAGGCCATTAAAAAGGAAGAATTTGTTCCCTATTACCAGCCTTTAATAGACCTATCTACTGGAGGGATCATTGGCGTAGAGGTATTATTAAGGTGGAAACACCCTATAAGAGGCTGGATATCACCGGAAGAGTTTATTCCAGTGGCCGAATCCAGTGGATTAATTTTAGACATAGGTAAATGGGTATTTGAACACGCATGCAAGCAAAAGCAAATCTGGAATCAAAAAGGACATTCAAATATCAAAATGTCAATCAATTTATCCAATAAAGAATTAAGAAAAAAAGAACTATTGATAGATATTAAACAAATGATAGAAAAATATGCCTTAGATTATACGGATATTCAGGTGGAGATTACAGAAACAGCTGCGATAATTAACTTAGATATTGCCGTTAGTATACTTCAACAATTAAAGGCATTGGGGATCAAAATAGCACTAGATGACTTTGGTAAGGGCTATTCATCTTTAAACTACTTAAAGTCTTTACCTATCGATATTATTAAGTTGGATCGAAGCTTTATTAAAAGTATTCAAGATGAGAATGAGAAAGAAGAGATTATTCATACTGTCATTCAGCTAGGTCATATTTTAAATTCTAAGATCGTTGCTGAAGGGATTGAAACAAAAAATCAACTAAATTTTTTAATGAAAAATAATTGTGATATTGGACAGGGTTATTTGTTTTCTAAACCTTTGCCAGCTGAAGAAGTAGAACTATTATTAGTTTCTAATAAAGCTTATATAAGATGACCTGTATAAAAAGAATTTTTCTTATAAAAACCCATCAAAAATGGGTTTTTTTTGAGGAAATTGATAATACAATAACTATCCATGTTAAAGTTACGTTGCAATTACATAAAAATAAACTTATAAAAAATTAAGGTTAATTATGCAATTTACTTATTACATTAATAACCAAAAGGTATAAGTACTGTTATTCTTTAAATTGCAAGAAAGTTAGTTAAATAAGTAACTTGCTAAAGATTACCACGGTATTTTTAAAGAAAGGAACATTTACTTTTTTGTCGAAATATGTTATATTTAAATAAGCGGTTTGAATAATTATTTAAGGATTCTAAATAATTGGAAAAATCTCGACAATAGCAAACTTATTGAAAGATAAGGACGCAAAGCCATGGGTCTAAGGAAGAAATTCTATGATTGCCAGGTTGCCGAGAATATGGACATAATTCGTTCGGCACCTATAAAACTTGGTTGTAGGTGTTATTTTTTTACAATTACCTACCCGTTGATTCTATTAATTTGAGGAGGAGTCTTTATGGAAAATGAAAAGGGAAAAGAAAAGAAGAAGGTAAAAGTTAAAAATAGTGGGTCTAAAAAGTTAAAAAGTAATAAGGTTAGAAATCAATTAATTATTTCGATGGTGTTAATTGTTATGTTACCTATTAGTATATTAGGGGTTCTAACCTATCAAAAATCCTTTAGTATTTTAGATGAGAAGCTTGCATCGACTACAGAGCAAATTACTAGAGAAGCCGGGGAAAACTTAAATGAATACTTAAGAGGTATTGAAAAACAGGTAGAAGCCCTATCTAATAACTCAATAATTGCTGAGATAGCAGCAGACCATGAAGAATCTGATCTTCCTTACGATTCTATGGAATTAGGAATGGAGCTTTTAGGAAACTTTGCTGATAGCAATGCTACAGTTATTAATACATATGTAGGAACCCAGAAGGGTGGCATGTATATTTATCCTGCTACAACTTTACCGGAGGATTTTGACCCAAGAGCAAGACCCTGGTATGATGCAGCCCTTAAGAATAGTGGTAGAGTTGCCTGGTCTGAGCCCTATGTTGACACAGCCAGTAATGAAATTACCATAACGGCAGCTAAAACAGTGGTTAAAAATGGACAAACCTTAGGGGTAGTGGCCTTTGATGTCGATTTAAAAATGATTACAGAAAAATTAGCGCAAGTTGAATTGGGCGACAGTGGATATATAGTAGTTGCAACAGGCAGTGGAAGGGTTTTAATTCATCAAAATGCTGATATTGTTGGTACAGATGATATAAAAAAACAATCTTTTTGGGAGGAAGTAAGTTCAAATCATAGGGGCTTTTTAAGATATGAATTTAATGATAGTAATCGTTTTGCTAGTTATGTAACTAATGGAAGTACAGGGTGGAAAATTTTAGGGATTCTTTCTGAAGAAGAGTTATTAGATGATACTAAGATTATTAGAGATTATATTATGTTTGGATCTCTGTTGGCTATCATTGCTGCAAGTTTATTTGCCTTATTTATTGCTAGAAGGATATCTACACCGTTAAATCTAATTAAAGAAGCCTTCGGAAAAGCAGCTACAGGAGACTTAAATGTTAAGATTGAAATTAAGAGAAAAGATGAGTTTGGTGATTTAAGCGATAGCTTCAATCTTATGATTACAAATATTAAAGCTTTAATTTATGAGGTAACAAATTCTTCTAAGACGGTGGTGGAAACATCAGCTGCATTGGCAGATATTACAGAACAAACCAGTGTAGCCACCAATGAAGTTGCATTAACTATTGAAGAAATCGCAAAGAGTGCTGGAGAGCAAGCTAGGGATACAGAGTCGGGTGCAACAAAAATTGATAGTTTAGCTCATAAAATTGAAGATGTTCAAAGATCCACAAAACAAGTATATGATGTATCAGAAGAGACAAATGGTTTAAGTGAACAAGGATTAAAGGCAGTTAAGGTTCTATTGGAAAAAGCAGCAGAAAGTAGTAAAGCATCAGAAGAAGTAGGGGCAATTGTTTTCGGTGTTAATGAAAGCTCAGAAGCTATTGGTGTTATTACTCAAACAATAACTCAAATTGCTGAACAAACAAATCTTTTAGCCTTAAATGCAGCGATCGAGGCTGCAAGGGCAGGTGAAGCAGGAAGAGGATTTGCAGTAGTTGCTGACGAAATTAGGAAATTGGCAGAGCAATCTGGCAAAGCAACTGATGAAATTAGAGCAATTATTGAAGATATTCAAGCAAGATCTCAATCGGCTGTTAATGCAATGGAATTGGCTAATGATGTTGTTGAAGAACAAAATAAAGCAGTTAAAGAAACAGAAGAAGTCTTTAACAAAATTTCCTCTGCAATTACGACTGTGTTAGATAACATGAAGGCTGTTAGAGAATATACTAAAGAAATGGCACAAGAGAAGGATGAGATTGTAGTCGTAATTCAAAACGTTTCAGCTACCTCAGAAGAAACATCAGCAGCAACTCAGCAGGTATCAGCAGCAACGGAAGAACAATTGGCTTCAATTGAAGAAGTTTCAAGCCATGCCACCGATTTAAAAAATCTTGCTATTCAATTACAAGAATCTATTACTAAATTTAAGATAGACTAGGGTTGGATAATAGAAGGTAAATTGGCAATAATAGAAAAATAATAGGATAAATCTTGTCGGTTGCCTTGACACAATTACAAAGTTAAGTGTATAATCATATTTAAATTAATAATAATAGCGAAGATAAGGACAGTAATAAAAAGAGGGATTTACAGAGACATAATCAGATGCTGAAAGATTATGATGAGGGCTTTTTATGAAGATCACCTTGGAGCTGAAAACTTGAAGCTTTAGTAGAGTTTTCCGTAGACATACGTTATCATGTAATGAGTGACAGGTAGATTTTTTAGGCCTGTAATCAGGGTGGTACCACGGTTAATTCGTCCCTAAGCATATGCTTAGGGACTTATTTTTTTATCAATAATAATCTATAAATCTATAAAACTTAATAGGGAGACTTTGACCTATAATAGTGGGAAAAGAAAAATAGTTCTTTAAAAATTAGATAAATGAGAGGAAGATAAAGTTATGGAAAAGTATAAAGCATTATCCAATTTACCCGTGGCTCAACGGGAAAATGCTATTGCTGATCAATGGGATCAAAATGATATCTTAGGTAAAAGTATCTCTACCCGTGAAAATGGTAAGTCATTTGTGTTTTTCGAAGGGCCTCCAACTGCTAATGGAAGACCTGGTATTCATCACGTTATTTCAAGAACATTAAAGGACTCTGTGTGTCGTTATAAAACGATGACAGGCCATCAGGTGAAACGTAAAGCTGGATGGGATACCCATGGGCTTCCTGTAGAAATTGAAGTGGAAAAACAACTTAAATTATCCAGCAAGCAAGAAATTGAAGATTATGGTATTGATAAATTTAATGAGAAATGTCGTGAATCCGTATTTACTTATGAAAAATTATGGAGGGATATGACTAAAAGAATGGGTTATACAATAGATTTAGATAACCCCTACATTACATTAGATAATAATTATATCGAGTCTATCTGGTGGATTTTAGACCAGTTCTTTAAAAAGGATTATATCTATGAAGGGCATAAAATTCTACCCTATTGTCCTCGATGTGGAACAGGATTAGCTTCCCATGAAGTTTCCCAAGGGTATAAGGAAATTAAGTCTAATACAGTAATTGTTCCAATGAAGCGTAAGGATGCCGAAGAGTACTTCCTTGTTTGGACTACAACTCCTTGGACATTAGCTTCTAACGTTGCCTTGGCAGTTCATCCAGAAGTAGATTATGTTAAAGCAAAACAAGAAGATAAAGTATATTATGTTGCAGCAAAGTTAGCGGGTAAAGTACTAGGTGAAGATTTTGAGATTTTGGAAGAATTAAAGGGTAAAGATTTAGAGTACATTGAATATGAACAACTAATGCCCTTTGTTGAGCCAGATAAAAAAGCCTTCTTTGTAACATTAGCTGAATACGTTACAACTGAAGATGGTACAGGGATTGTTCACATTGCTCCTGCCTTTGGGGAAGATGACTACCAAGTAGGTAGAAAGTATGATCTACCAGTACTACAGCCAGTTGATGAAGGTGGTAAATACACAACGACTCCTTGGGAAGGAAAGTTTGTAATGGACTGTGATGTAGACATTATCAAATGGCTACATGGGGAAGGTAAATTATATAAGAAGGAAAAAGTAGATCATAATTATCCCCATTGTTGGAGATGTTCTACGCCACTTTTATATTATGGAAAGCCAAGCTGGTATATAGAAGTTACAAAAATGAAGGATCAATTAATTGCTAACAATAATAGTGTTAACTGGTACCCAGACTATGTTGGTGAGAAACGATTTGGAAACTGGTTAGAGAATGTTAATGATTGGGCCCTTTCAAGAAATCGCTATTGGGGTACGCCGTTAAATATATGGAAATGTCAATGTGGTCACCTAACATCAATCGGTTCGAGAAAAGAATTAGTGGACAGAGCTTTAGAAGATATTGATGAAACAATTGAACTTCATAGACCATATGTAGATGATATTCATCTAAAGTGTGAAAAGTGTGAAGGAACAATGACAAGGGTAACAGAAGTAATTGATTGTTGGTTTGATAGTGGCGCAATGCCTTTTGCCCAACATCATTACCCATTTGAAAATACAGAGAATTTTGATGAACTTTTCCCTGCTGACTATATCTGTGAAGGAATCGATCAAACTAGAGGATGGTTCTACTCGTTATTGGTTATATCAACCTTTGTTAAAGGTGTAGCACCTTATAAAAATGTACTAGTGAATGATTTAATCTTAGATAAAGATGGCAGAAAAATGTCTAAATCAAAGGGGAATACAGTTGATCCATTTCAATTATTCGATCAATATGGAGCCGATGTTCTAAGATGGTATCTTTTATATGTATCACCAGCATGGACACCAACTAAGTTTGATATTGAAGGATTAAAGGAAGTTCAAAGTAAGTTCTTTACCACTATTCAAAATGTATATACCTTCTTTACTCTATATGCTAATACCGATGGAATAGATGCTAAAGGATTCTTTGTACCTTACCAACAACGACCAGAGTTAGATCGTTGGATTCTTTCTAAGTACAACAGTTTATTAGGGGCAATTGAATCAGACTTAGGAGCATTTGATTTAACTAAGGCAGTTAGAAAGATTCAAGAGTTTGTAAATGAAGATCTTTCTAATTGGTATATTAGAAGGGCTAGAAGACGTTTCTGGGCTACAGAGCTTACAGATGATAAAAAATCTGTATATAATACTACCTTTGAAATTTTAGTAGGAGTAGCTAAAATGGTGGCACCTTTTGCTCCCTTCTTATCAGAAGAAATGTATCAAAACCTAACAGGAGACCTATCTGTTCATTTGGCAGATTATCCAGTTGTTAATGAAGAGTTAGTGGATAAGGATGTAGAAGAAAAGATGGATCTTGTAAGAAATCTAGTAGGCTTAGGTCGTGCAGCAAGAGCCCAAGCTAAAATTAAAGTTCGTCAACCTTTACAAAAGATATTAGTCGATGGCAAGTATGAAACTTTAATTAATGACCTTGTACCATTAATGATGGAAGAGTTGAATATTAAAGAAGTTGTATTTGAAAAGAATTTAAAGGATTACATGAACTTTAATTTAAAGCCAAACTTTAAGGTGGCTGGGTCTATATTAGGACCTAAAATAAAATTATTAGGTAAAGTATTGGCTCAATTAGATGCTGCTGAAGTAACGGCAAAACTTGAGGCTGGCGAAACAATTACAGTAGAACTTGATGGTGAGCAAGTAGAAATACAGAAGGATTATGTATTAATTACAATTGCTGCAAAGGAAGGTTTTACTGTTGAAACAGAAAATAACTTATTTGTTATTTTAGATACTACTTTAACACAAGATCTACTAGATGAAGGTTTTGCTAGAGAGTTTATCTCTAAAGTTCAGCAAATGAGAAAAAATAGCAATTTTGAGGTAACGGATCAAATTAAGGTTTACTTTAATGGAGACGAAGAAATCTCTAATGCTATAGCAGCCTTTAAAGATTATATTATGCAAGAAACATTGGCGGTATCAATTGAAACGGTATCGGATGCTGGTTTAGAAAAGCAAAATCTAAATGATCATGAAACAGGTATAAAAGTAGAAAGAATTTAATTAATAATGATAGGGGCTTCAGCTATTTTCTTAGCTGGAGCCTCTATCTGTTTATTATGAACCTTTATTAGAAACCTTTTTAAAAAGCTTATAGTTTGGTATGTAAAGTTAATAAAATAAATGATGTAATGTAAATTTAATTTTAATTTCCTTTAGGGAACATTGAAATATCTATTAATATTTAGTATAGTAAATTTATGGAATGAGTGGATGTATAAGGATTTAAGCTAAATTGACATAAGATTAGAAATATTAACGAAAGGAGTTTTAAAGATGGAAATCTTAAAGGCTGGAGACAAAATTAAGCGGCTAAGAAAAGAATTGGGACTAAAGCAAGATGATATCACCAATGCAGCAGTAACAAGAAGCCTAATTAGTATGATTGAAAATAACAAACGGACTTTAAGTTGGCAAACTGCACAAATTATTGCAGATTGTCTTAATCAATATTACAAAAATGCAGGAAAAATAATTACCCCACAATTTTTAATGGAAACCGAAGTAGACCAAGCAAGAAATATTATTAATACTCAAGTGAAGCTTATTGAAGCTAGTCTTCTTTCTCAATCTATAAATTCTATACACTTATATCAATCAATTGATCGTTTGATGAAATTAGCGGATGAATGGAATGTCGAAAAAGAAATGGCAGACCTATTAAAGCTAAGAGGAGAAATACACTATTATGATATTCAATATAATGACGCCCTAAATGACTATTTCAACGCCTTAGAATATTACCTTTCAGTTAAAGATTTAGAACAGGTTGCAAGCATATATCGTTTAATAGGAATGGCTTATGAAAAGCAAGGCCTGCTTCAACAGGCATTAATGTATTATTTTAAGTCTAATAAAGTTGTAATAGAGAATAACACTACAAATAAAGATACTGTAATGCTTTCTACAATAGTTAATATTATTATTTGTTATCGAAAACTTAAAAAATATGATATGGTTTTTGAGTATATAAAATTATTTAATAATTTACCTTATTATGACGATATTTCTTATAATGAGGTACTCATTATGGAGGCTAATACCTATCGTGATCTAAAGAATTACCATCAGGCAGAAAAAATTTATGATAAACTTTTATTACGAGTTGATCGACTAGATTCTAATACCCTATTTAGACTCTACAATAACTGTGGAAACCTTCATAGAAAAAAGGGGAACATATCCCAAGCAATAGATTATATCGATGAAGCCTTAAAGTTGGAGGGTAAAATAAGGCCCCCTTACTTATTAGATTTATATCGAGAAAAAGCCAAATGTCTAATTTTGATAAAGGAATATAATAAAGCCCTCTCCGTCTTAGAAAAAGGTTTACAGATTGCAGAAGGGGTGGTTGCAATTGAATCAATTATTGATTATCATTTAGCCTTAGCAGAGGTATATATGCTTCTTAGGGATTTTCATAATGCAAAAAAACATTTAGAGATATCAGAAAGTTTAATTTTGGGTCGAAACATCAAATCTAAAATCCATCAGTTATATAGTCGATATGCCGAATTATATTGCCATTTAAACCAGCAAGATCTTTGCCTAGAATACATTATTAAACTACAAGTTAATCGGATGAGTTAAGGATCATTAGATATCAGGATTATAGGTAAAAACCACATGAATTAGTTAAAACTGTAGCATAATAACAAAAATAGCTTTATATGGAGGCGATTAGATGGGTAATTTACTCGGAGTCGTAATAGTTCCTCATCCACCAATCATCTTACCACTAATTGGGCAAGGAGAAGAAGATAATGCAAAAGCTACAATTGTCGGGCTACAGGAAATAGCTTCTTTAATTAAAGAAAAAGCTCCTGAAATGATCATTTGTATCACTCCCCATGGAAATGTTTTTGATGATGGGATATGTATATTAGATGAGAATGCAATTAGTGGTAATCTAGGAGAATTTGGAGCTGAAGAAATAAAAATAGAGAAGGCTTTAGATCAGGATTTTATAGATCGACTAGTTGATTTTTTCCTAGAAAAGGAAGTTCCCAGTGTTTTTCTAAGTAAAAATCTTGCCAAAGAATATGCCACCGCCCTCACCCTTGATCATGGGACGATGATTCCCCTTTGTTATATTGATCAAGAATATAGTCAATATAAACTAGTCCACATAACGATTGGCATGATGGAGTTGTTAGATTTGTACGAAATTGGTACTTTTATTAGAAGCGTAATAGAGGACTATCGTAAGTCAGCCCTTCTACTTATTAGTGGAGATTTATCCCATGCCTTGTCTGAAGATGCACCAGCAGGATATCACCCTGAAGCTAAAGAATTTGATCATTTAATTCTTCAATCCTTAAAAAATGGTAAAATTGAAGATCTTTTATGGATACCTGATGAAGTTAGCAATACAGCTGCTGAATGTGGTTTAAGGCCCATCATTATGGGACTTGGGTTTTTGGATGGATATCGAATAGATGCTCATATACACTCCTATGAAGCTCCCTTTGGAGTAGGGTATCTAAATGCCAGTATTGAAGCCAATGAAGTATCGGAAAGTTTATTAGCTAAAATGCAAAGGAAAAGACACTTAGCTTACCTAGGGAAAAAGCGCACAGAAAGTATACCTGTATCCCTTGCAAGGGCCACTATTGAAGAATGGGTTGGTAAAGGTCAGCAGTTAGACTGGGAAACATTTCAAGAATTAATACTGCAAAAGGATTTTGTATACGAGTTGGATCGTAATAGGGCAGGGGTTTTTGTCTCAGTCTATAAGAAGGGGGATTTAAGGGGGTGTATGGGGACATATACACCTAACCAGCAAAGCATAGCAGAGGAAATTATTCATAATGCCATTATGGCAGTTACTGAAGACCCAAGGTTTTATCCATTGCGAAAAAATGAATTAAAGGATATAGAAATAAAAGTTGATATTTTACATAAATTAGTAAGGGTGGAAAGTATAGAAGAGCTAGATGCTAAAAAATATGGGATCTACATAGAAGGAAAGGGTAAAAGTAGTTTGTTACTACCTAATCTAGAGGGAGTTGAGACCCCAAAAGAACAAATAGAAATAGCTAGAGAAAAGGCAGATATTGGTCTAGCAGAGGAAATTGATCTTTACCGATTTGAAGTCACAAGATATGAATAAGTGAGGCAAGAACTCCCTCTTAGACTTCAATTAGTTCAAGAAATCTTAATGAGATTAATTAAAATGCTTAATCAAACAAATTGTTGAAGAATTAAGAAAAATAGTGTATAATTATAAGTTATAAATAATTAATTATTAGCATGAATAATTAACTACAAATGAAAATTTTTGCAGGGGAGGGAATCAATTGAAGTTTAACATAAAGGATGTTGCAAGAAAAGCAGGCGTTTCGATCTCAACGGTTTCTAGAGTTGTAAATGATAGTAAAGTCGTAAAGCCAGAGACCCACGAGAAGGTAATGAAGGCCATTGAAGAGTTGGGATATAAGCCAAATGCTATTGCCAGAAGCTTAAAAGTAAAGAATACAAAGACCATAGGAATTTTAATACCAGATATATCTAATCAATTCTATCCAGAAGTAGTAAGGGGGATAGAAGACATTGCAAATATGTATCAATATAATATCTTTCTATGTAATACAGACTTAGACCCAGAAAAAGAAACTAAGTACTTTGACATACTAGCAGAGAAACAAGTAGATGGAATCATTTTTATTAGTAACATTGTATCTGAAGCCCTTTATAAAAAGTTTAAAGTCTATGATATTCCTGTAGTGCTTATTGGAGCCGATTATGAAGATGTTCCTTCGGTAAGTATTGATAATGTGGGAGCTAGTAAATCTATTGTAAATTACCTTATTAAAAAAGGGCATAAACGAATTGCCACCATTGTTGGTAAAAACTCAGACCCAGTAATGGGGGTCGCCCGTTTAGAAGGGTATAAAACGGCCCTAAGGGAAGCTAATATCTCAATTGATAATGAACTGATCATAGAAGGTGGACATCGTTACAAGAGTGGATACGAGGGGGCAAAACGATTATTAGAGCTAGAAGAACCGCCAACAGCAATATTTGCCACTAATGACGAAATGGCCATTGGCACATTGCGGGCTGCTTTAGAACAGGGGTTAGATATTCCAGAGGACCTAGCTATTGTAGGTTTCGACAATATTGATATGGCAGGAAAGGTGTATCCTGCATTAACAACAGTTGCTCAACCGATGTATGAAATGGGGGCTATCGCAACTAGGGTACTTACAAAGATCTTAAACGAAGAAGAGTTAGAAACTCGTAAAATTGTATTAAACTATAGCTTATTAGAAAGAGAAAGTAGTTAGAAATTAGAGACTGGGGATTAAGACTAGGATGTTAAAAATAGGGAGGGGATAAGGTTATGAAGCTTGTGGGGGGATATGAAAAAGAAAGTAATGGAATTGAAATTAACTTTCAGCTAGAAAACATGCTAAATAACAGTGTATCGTTGACTTTTCCATCGGGTCAACAGTATGAAATCTATATCGTAAATGATGGTGGTGAAGAAGTATATCGGTATTCAGAGGATCGCTTTTTTACAATGGCTATGATGATGAAGCAACTGGAACCAGGTGAAAGACTAAGCTGGAAGGAAGTTTGGAACTATACGAATAAAGCGGGTCAAAAACTTACAAATGGACAATATAAAGTATATGTAGAATTAAAGGCTATGGCAGATGACCCCGGTATAGTATCTCGAAGTAATTTACAACTAACATTAGAATTAAATATTTAATTCGATAGAGCCTGATTAACTTCAGGCTCTATTCATGTCTGTGGGCTTGCCATTTGAATAAATTAAGAAAGTTATGTATAATTAAATATGTGAAATAGCAATTATTCAATTTAAGTAGAGTAGGGTTGTTGACTTAAGATAATAGGAGGTATTGACTTGAAGAATAATAAGGGTGATGACCTAAGCCAATATCTTGTTACTGGAATGATTATAGGTTTATTTGTGGGTAGTGCTTTTTCTATAATTATGAGAAATAACACTTTATTGGCAATAAATGGAACAGGTTTTGGTCTATCTTTTGGATTATTAATTGCAGTGATTGTTTATGGATTAAAGAAGTCAGGAAGTGAATAAGCTTATTTTGTCTATGTTTATCTTAATTTAGAATAGGGCTGATAATAATGAAAAAGTAAAGAAGAGGGTAGCCTTAAAGAATACAGGGGAAATTGATTAAAATATAAAGATTGTGCCCATAATTGAAAAATAGTTAATTAATAAACTCCTATATGTTGACAATAATAGTGAAATTAGATAGTATTAATATGATAAGCATTCATTATGTATGTTAGACATCCAGTAGATCATATGGATGTTTTTTGTAATACATAGGAAATTATAGAATTCAGGGTTAATTTTGATATGATTTCATGTATTTCAAGGAAAGTCTGCCAATTAATCTTCTTAGGAAGGCTTTATTTTATAGATAACTGGGTATATTTAGTAAGAAATATATTACGTTAGAAGACAAATGAGCTTATTAAATATTTTAATATTGTATGCAATTTAATAGTTAAATAAAAAACTAATAAATGGTAAACTAAATAGAGGAGGAACATAAATGAATTCAGAAATCATTAAGCAAGAAGATAATAAAATCACACTAAAGTTGGTTGTTGGGCCAGAAAAGTTTGAAGAAGCCATCAATAAAGCCTACAATAAACTAAAGGTGAGATTTAATATTCCAGGCTTTAGAAAAGGTAAAGCACCAAGAAAGATTATCGAAGCTCAATATGGTAAAGAGGTTTTCTATGAGGAAGCAATTAATATCTGTTTACCAGAGGTTTATGAGGCAGCATTAGAGCTACATAATATTGATCCTGTAGACCGTCCAGAAATCGACGTTGAAGAGATTAAGAAGGGTGAAGATATTGTATTTACTGCAATTGTTGAAGTAATGCCTGATTTTGAGATCGACAACTATAAAGGTATAGAAGTAGAGAAAAAAGAGTATAATGTACAAGAAGAGGATCTACAAAAAGAACTAGATAACATGTTAGAAAAGAATTCAAGAATGATTGCTATTGAAGATCGTCCAATTAAGGATCAAGATATGGTAATTATTGATTACAAAGGATTTGCTGATGGGGTAGCTTTTGAAGGTGGAACAGCTGAAAAACAATCCCTTCTAATTGGTTCTGGTCGTTTTATTCCAGGATTCGAAGAGCAATTAATTGGTGCTAATATCGGTGATGAAGTAAAGGTACAAGTAACCTTCCCAGATGAATATCATTCAGAAGATTTAGCAGGTAAAGAGGCTACATTTGAAGTTAAAATCCATGAGATAAAAGAAAAAGAAATGCCTGCTTTAGATGATGAGTTTGCTAAAGATATATCTGAATTTGATACTCTTGATGAATTAAAGGCAGATATTAGAACTAAGTTAGAAGACCAAGCTAAGAATAGAGCTGAAGAAGAAGTAAAAAATGATGTGATAGAATCAATTGTTGATACAGTAAATATCGATATTCCAAACCCTGTTATAGAGAGACAAATTGATAGTATGTTAAGAGACTTCTCTTATCAATTAAGCTATCAAGGGCTAAACTTAGACTATTACTATCAAATGACTGGAACTGATGAAAGTGCATTAAGAGACCAAATGAGATCTGATGCTGAAGCAAGAGTTAAAACACAACTTGTTCTAGAGAAGATTAGTAAATTAGAGGCAATTGAAGCAACTGAAGAAGAACTTCAAGCAGAAATGGAAAAATTAGCAGCTCAATATAAGCAAGACTTAGAGCAGTTTAAATCTAATTTAAGAGATTCAGATTTAGCTTTCTTTAAAGAGAATATCGTAGTTAGAAAAACAATTGATTTCTTAGTAGATCATGCCAAGATATCTTAATAAATAATTGTATTTGGGAGGGAGATAATTATGGCATTGGTACCAGTAGTCGTAGAACAAACAAATAGAGGTGAAAGATCCTACGACATTTATTCAAGATTATTAAAGGAAAGAATCATCTTTCTAAGTGACGAAGTTAATGACGTTACAGCTAGCTTAGTTGTAGCCCAATTAATCTTTCTTGAAGCAGAGGACCCAGACAAAGATATTCAAATTTATATTAATAGTCCTGGTGGTTCTATTACAGCAGGTATGGCTATATACGATACAATGAATTACATTAAGCCAGATGTATCTACTTTATGTATTGGTATGGCAGCAAGTATGGGAGCATTTTTACTGGCTGCTGGAGCCAAGGGTAAGCGTTTTGCTTTACCGAATGCTGAAATTATGATCCATCAACCATTAGGTGGAACAAGAGGGCAAGCAGAAGATATTCGTATTCATGCTGAAAGAATCTTGAAGATGAGAGATACCATTAATAAGATTTTAGCTGAAAGAACAGGTCAACCGTTAGAAAGAATTCAAAAGGATACTGACCGAGATTTCTTTATGGAGGCACAAGACGCAAAGGAATATGGTATCATAGACGAAGTGATTACCTTCAGAAAATAAGCCAGTGAAAGAGGTGTGGAAATGTCTAGATTCGAGGATAAAAAGCAGCTAAAATGCTCCTTCTGCGGTAAATCCCAAGATCAAGTAAGACGATTGATTGCCGGACCAAATGTATATATCTGTGACGAGTGTATTGAGCTTTGTCAAGAAATTATACAGGAAGAATTTGACGAGAATATTGATATTGACTTAACGAATTTACCGAAACCCAAGGAAATAAGAGACATTCTAGACCAGTATGTCATTGGGCAAGAAGAGGCCAAAAAAGCTCTTGCTGTGGCAGTATATAACCACTACAAGAGAATAAATATGGATGTTAAAAGTGATGATGTAGAACTTCAAAAGAGTAACATCATTATGATGGGACCAACTGGTTCTGGTAAAACATTATTAGCACAAACGTTAGCTAAAATTCTAAACGTTCCCTTTGCCATTGCAGATGCAACTTCTTTAACAGAAGCTGGGTATGTTGGTGAGGATGTTGAAAATATTTTATTAAAGTTAATTCAAGCTGCAGATTATGATATAGAAAAGGCTGAAAAAGGAATTATCTATATTGATGAAGTAGATAAAATTGCTAGAAAGTCAGAAAATCCATCCATCACTAGAGATGTTAGTGGAGAAGGGGTACAGCAGGCGTTACTTAAAATTTTAGAAGGAACAGTAGCCAGTGTACCACCGCAAGGAGGAAGAAAACATCCCCATCAAGAATTCATTCAAATTGATACAACAAATGTATTATTTATTTGCGGTGGAGCCTTTGATGGAGTAGAGAAGATTATCCAAAAGAGAATTGGAAAAACCTCTATGGGCTTTGGAGCGGATGTTAAAAGCAAAGAAATTAAAGACTTAGGTCAATTATTAAAAAATATCCAACCAGAAGATTTACTGAAATTTGGTTTGATACCAGAATTTGTTGGTCGTTTACCAGTAATGGTAACCTTAGATCAGCTGGATGAAGCTGCTTTAGTTCAAATTCTATCAGAACCCAAAAATGCTTTAGTGAAACAGTATAATAAGCTATTTGAAATAGACGGTGTAGCCTTAGAATTTGAAGAGGGTGCATTAGAGTTAATTGCTAGAAAAGCAATTGAAAGAAAAACTGGTGCTAGAGGATTAAGAGGAATTACAGAAGGAATCATGTTAGATATCATGTATGACATACCTTCAGATGATAGTATAGAAAAAGTAGTTATCACCAAGGATACAGTAACCAACAGAACAAGACCAACTGTAATCTATAAAGAGACAAAAGATAAAGAACAGAACGAAACTGCATCATAAAATGTGTTTATGATCATCATAAAGGGTAGATATTCGGTGGAATATCTACCCTTTAGTTTTTTGAGGAAATTTAAAAAATATCATAACGATGAATTGTAAACAGGAAAGTTTTCGTTTTCCATTAATGAAGTTTAGCTAAATGGAATAAACAACAATTCCCATGATCCCCGACAATAGAATCACTCCAATAGGATGGAGCTTAGTTTTATATAAAATACCTAAAATAGCTAAACCAATTAACAAACTCTTTACATCAGTTATTGAGGTCTTAAAAAGCGAGACACAAGCGGCAGCAATTAAACCAATTACAGCTGGGCGAATCCCTGCAAATATCCCCTTAACTATGTAAGAATCATAATATTTAATAATAATGCGGGCTAAACCTGTAACCAAAACAAAGGAAGTAAATACAACACCTATGGTAGCAACAATTGAACCCATTACTCCTAGATATCTAAAACCTACAAAGGTGGCAGCATTAATGGCGATGGGACCAGGAGACATTTCAGAGATTGCAATGATATCAATAAACTCGCTATGGGTTAGCCATTGATTAATGTAGACAATTTCTTCTTCTATAAGGGGTAACATTGCATAGCCCCCACCAAAGCTAAAGGCTCCTATTTTTAAAAATGCGATAAATAATCTAAGAAACGCCATTTTCCTTCTCCTTTCTTTTGGTATAAACTAAACCTGCTGTTGCACAAGCTATAATGGTAAAAATGGGATGTACATTAAAGACTGCTATTGCAATAAAAGCAGTAACGGCAATAATCAAATTAAAGGTTTTTCTTTCGATTGCTTTACCTAATTTAAGGGCAGCCATAAAAATAAGGGCTACAATTGCTGGGCGAACGCCATGAAAGAACATTTGAATGCTGGGTATATCTTTAATGAAATTATAAAAAGTTGCTAAAACTAAAATAATTAAAAAAGAAGGTAGAACTGTACCTAGTAAGGCCATTAAGGCTCCTAGGATACCGTATAATTTAAAACCAACAAAAATCGTTGTATTGACAGCAATGGCCCCTGGAAGGCTTTGAGAAACGGCAATAATATCTAGAAACTCCTCGTTTTCAATAAGCTCTGCATTTTCCACAATCTCTTTTTGGATAATTGGAACCATTGCATAGCCGCCTCCAAAGGTAAAGGCGCCAACTTTGAAAAAAATCCAAAAGAGACTTAAATATTTTTTCAAAATAACTCCTCCTAACATTAAGATGAATGAGGAAAAACTGAGAATAGCAGTTTCCTCATATTAAATGATCATATCTATTATATCATAAAAAAAATAAAAAACTTAATCTTCCTATTATTGTAACCATAGATCAGTTTTTTCTAAAGGATAAAAAGAAAACCACCGTACATACTATTTATATAAAGTTATGGAAGGAGGTTTTCTTTTTGCCTAGCGTATTTTTTTTAGTCCAATTCTTTTTTGCTGTTATTATTGGACTGTATTTTTTGAGTCTTCTTAAAAGTCAACAGGGTAGCAAAAGTGCAATTGAAAAGGAATCAAAAAAAGAAATGGATAAGTTAAGGAAGTTGAGGGATCGTTCCCTAACAGTACCTTTATCTGAATTTACCAGACCTTCTACCCTTGAAGATATTATTGGTCAAGAAGAGGGAGTAAAAGCCCTGAGGGCTGCCTTATGTAGTCCTAACCCTCAACATGTTATTATATATGGGACACCTGGTGTTGGTAAAACAGCTGCCGCCAGAGTAATCTTAGAAGAAGCAAAAAAGAGTGCCATATCACCCTTTAATGAAGAATCTAAATTTATAGAAATGGATGCAACAACATTAAGGTTTGACGATAGAGGAATTGCCGATCCCCTTATGGGTTCAGTACATGATCCCATTTATCAAGGAGCTGGGCCCCTAGGGCAAGCAGGCATACCCCAACCAAAGCCTGGTGCAGTGACAAAAGCCCATGGCGGTATTCTCTTTTTAGATGAAATAGGAGAATTACACCCCGTTCAAATGAATAAGCTCTTAAAAGTATTAGAAGATCGTAAGGTATACTTAGAAAGTGCTTATTATAATTCGGAAGATTCTAATGTACCAAGTCATATACATGAGATATTTCAAAATGGTTTACCAGCAGATTTTCGCCTTGTGGCAGCGACTACAAGAACAGCAGCAGAGCTACCATCGGCCCTAAGATCCCGTTGTATAGAAATCTATTTTAGACCCTTGTCCCAAGAAGAGATTGGTATAATAGCAAGAAATGCATGTAAAAAAAGTAAATTTGAAATAGAAGATGGCGCAATTGAAGAAATCAAAAAGTACGCAACTAATGGAAGGGAAGCCGTAAATATCATCCAAATTTCCAGCGGATTAGTGCAAACTCAAAATAGGTTTCAAATAACATTAGCTGATGTACAATGGGTTATTGAAAGTGGTCATTATCAACCAAGACCAGAGAAAAAGATAGAAAATCAACCCTATGCTGGTTTTGTTAATGGATTAGGTGTATTCGGTCCCAACCTAGGTATGATGATAGAAATAGAAGCTTCTGCTATTAGGATACCTGAAAAGGGTAAGGGAAGAATTATTGTAACAGGCATCGTTGAAAGGGAAGAAACAAATGCTTCTGGAAAAACATTAAAAAGAAGAAGTACAGCTTCTGATTCAGTCGACAATGTATTAACTGTAATTAGAAAGTTTCTTAATGTAGATCCTAGAGATTATGATATCCATCTAAATTTTCCAGGTGGTATTCCTATCGATGGACCTTCGGCAGGTATTACGATGGTTACAGCTATTTATTCAGCAATTACCAATCAGCCTATCGACAATCGAGTTGCCATGACCGGAGAAATATCCATTAGAGGTAAGGTAAAGCCAATAGGTGGTGTAGTGGCTAAGATTGAGGCTGCTAAGAAAGCAGGTTGTAGGAGGGTAATTATTCCAAAGGATAATTATCAAGAAAGATTTAAGGAAATGGGTTTAGAAGTTATTCCTGTAGACCACATTGAAGAAGTAATAAAACAAGCCATTTATCAAGAGAATATTAACACAGATAATCCTATATCTGAAACGATTCCTTTAGTGGCTGCATTAGGCAATGATCAGCAAAATATTAAATAAAAATTGAAGCCCTAACAAACGATCCTAATCTTTTAGGTTTTGTTGGGGTTTTTATATTATTTCTTTCATCAATTTTAATCTAGGCAAAGTTCTTGGAATCAAGACAAATTAGTAAAGTTTGTTAAAATGATGGATTATATGATATTATATAATAATAAAAATGAGTATTTTTATCTAGTTACTTTATCTTCTGCTGATATAACCATTAAAAAAAGGGTACAATATTGAAAAAAGAAGGATTAATGATTATAATAAAAGCTGATTGCTAAATAAGCTATTACAGCTATTAGTTGGAAATAACTAAAGCTTAAATGATACAAATTATGAAATAAGGAGTGAGTTGTTTGGAGGAAAATAAAATTCTTCATGAAAATGGTCGAAAGCTTCCTATGATTCCCTTAAGGGGGTTAACGGTTTTTCCATATATGGTGCTTCATTTTGATGTTGGACGGCAGAGGTCAATTAATGCTCTAGAAGAAGCTATGGTAAATGATCAATTGATTTTTCTAGCCACCCAAAAGGAAGCAGAAGTCAATATGCCTACCCCAGATGATTTTTACCAAGTTGGAACCATCTCGAAAATTAAGCAAATGCTTAAATTGCCTGGCGACACCATTCGTGTCCTAATTGAAGGAATTAATAGAGCCAGAATTAAAACCATTACTCAAGAAGAGCCATATATTCTAGTTGAAGTTGAGGAAGAGATTCATCCAACCGAGTTAGAAGGGGATCGAGACATTGAGGCCTTAATGCGAAGTGTACTAGATGCATTTGAACAATACATAGAAGTAAGTAACAAAATCTCACCAGAAATACTTTTGACTGTATCAGAAATTGATATGCCTGGCAGATTAGCCGACACCATAGGGGCGAATATTACCTTAAAACAGTCTCAAAAACAAGAAATTTTAGAGGCTTTTGAACCAAGGGAAAGACTAGAAACCCTTTATAGAATTCTTTTAGAGGAAATTGAAATTCTAGAAATAGAACAAAAGATAAATAGTCGAGTAAAAAAACAAATTAATAAGGTGCAAAAAGAGTACTATTTAAGGGAGCAAATGAAGGCGATTCAAAAGGAATTAGGTGAAGACGAGGGCGTTGTAGAAGAGGTAGATGAGTTCCGACAAAAGTTAGCAAAATTAAAGCTACCAAAGGAAATAAACGAAAAAATTGATCGTGAAATAGAGCGATTATTGAGATTATCTCCTTCTTCGGCAGAAACTGGTGTCATAAGAAATTACGTTGATTGGGTACTTAATCTACCTTGGAATAAGGAGACAAAGGACAAGCTTGATATTAAAGAGTCGGCAGCTATTCTTGATGAAGACCACTATGGATTAGAAAAGGTTAAAGATAGAATATTAGAATACTTAGCAATACGTCAACTTGCAAAAACAATGAAAGGCCCCATTTTATGTTTAGTAGGGCCTCCAGGGGTGGGTAAAACCTCTATAGCAAAGTCTATTGCAAGGGCATTAAATCGTAAATTTGTAAGGATGTCTCTTGGTGGTGTAAGGGATGAGGCAGAGATTAGGGGCCATAGAAGAACCTATGTTGGAGCAATCCCTGGTAGAATTATATCGGCCATTAGACAAGTTGGCTCAAAAAATCCTGTATTATTATTAGATGAAATTGACAAGTTAGCCAGCGATTTTAGGGGAGATCCAGCTTCGGCTTTACTAGAGGTACTAGATCCCGAGCAAAACTCGGATTTTACAGATCATTTCTTAGAAATTCCCTTTAATCTTTCTAAGGTGATGTTTGTAACGACTGCCAATTCTTTAGATACGATCCCAAGGCCTTTACTTGATCGTATGGAGGTAATCCGTATTGCGGGCTATACCGATGAAGAGAAGCTGAACATTGCCACTAAATATCTCCTTCCTAAACAAATTAAAGAACATGGATTAAAACCAGAAAACCTTAAGGTTTCAGAAAATGCCCTGAGGGATATTATCAATAACTATACAAAGGAGTCTGGAGTAAGAAATCTTGAAAGACAAATTGCAAATGTTTGCCGTAAAGCTGCAAAGAAAATGGTTGAAGATAAAGTAAAACTTGTTAGAATAAATCCAACTAATCTTGTTAAGTACCTTGGTCGACCTATTTTCCGATACGACTTAATCAATAAAAAAGATGAAGTAGGGATCGTAAGAGGGCTAGCTTGGACTCCCGTTGGTGGAGATACCTTATCTATTGAAGTAACCCCTATGAAGGGTCAAGGAAAGTTAGTTTTAACTGGACAATTAGGGGATGTAATGAAGGAATCAGCAAGGGCTGGGATTAGTTATATTCGGTCTAGGGTAGATGAATTAAACATTGATCCAGATTTCCATACAAATAAGGATATTCATATTCATATCCCTGAAGGAGCTATTCCAAAGGATGGACCTTCAGCTGGGACAGCAATGGCTACTGCTGTTATTTCGGCATTAACCAATATTCCTGTTTCTAAAGATGTGGCAATGACAGGAGAAATTACATTGCGGGGTAGGGTATTAGCTATTGGTGGTGTAAAGGAAAAAGTATTGGCCGCAAGACGGGCTGGGATCCAAAAAGTTCTTTTACCTAAGGAAAATGAGAAGGACATGGAGGATATCCCCGAAAACGTTAGAAAAAAATTAGACTTTGTTTTTGTAGAACACATGGATGAGGTATTGGAACATGCCTTGAAAAGGGGAGAAAAAGATGAAAATTAAGACTGCTGATATTGTCATCAGTGCAGTTGCACCGAAACAATATCCAGAAGACCTATTACCTGAAATCGCAATGGTTGGTAGATCTAATGTAGGGAAATCCTCTACTATTAATACACTGTTAAACCGTAGAAAATTAGCTAGGGTAAGTCAGAATCCAGGTAAGACAAGAACGATTAACTTTTATATCATCAATAAAGAATTTTATCTTGTAGACCTGCCAGGTTATGGTTATGCTAAGGTATCAAAAACTGAGAGGGCTTCTTGGGGGAAGATTATGGAAACCTATCTTTCAACAAGAACAAATCTACAAGAAGTAATTCTGTTGGTAGATATTCGTCATGAACCAACTGAAGACGACAAGCTAATGTATGATTGGATTAAACACTTTGGATATGGAACAATTGTTGTAGCAACAAAATCAGATAAAATTTCAAGATCTCAACAACAAAAACATTTTAAAATAATTAGAGAAGCCTTGCAGATGGCTCCAGAGGACAAAATTGTTCCAATTTCTTCTTTGAAAAAGGAAGGAATTGATAAATTATGGGGAGCAATAGAAGACTTATTCTCAAGCAGAAATTTACCAATAACAATGGAAGAAGCTCCAAAGTAGGTTACCTACTTTGGAGTTTTTTGTTGTTAGAAATTTTCATACTAGCAGTTTAGTTTTCAACAATGGAGAGAATGAAAGCCATTATTATCATCCTTTTATAGTATGGTATAGGATGTAGCCTGTAGGTTAGTACATTGGCTATGAAATCCTACTTGATAAGGTTAAGGACTTATGTTAGTATAAGAAAGTAAATTAATGGTAAAATTTTCTACATTTCTTTATGTTTGATTTGTATAATCATTATGGAGTAGAAGGCCCTTAAGACCTTCAGAAATTTAGGGGGTAAACATGAAAATTTCCTTAGCACCATTTTTTAAGATTAGCATAATGATTATTAGTTTCGGTATTTTGCTAATTCTATTTCTACCTGCTAGAACACCAAAGTATAAGGGATTAGAGAAATATGCCAATAGTGTAGCTAAGCTGGAAATGGTAGAAATAGGAGGAATAAAACAATCGTTGCTAGTTAGAGGAACTGACATAGAAAACCCCATAATCTTAAATTTGCATGGAGGCCCCAGCTATGCTCAAATTGGTTTTGCTAGAAAGTATCAGAAGAAGCTAGAAGAAGAATTCATTGTTGTTAATTGGGATCAGAGGGGATCAGGTAAATCCTACTCTTTTGGTACTGAAAAAACAACCATGACTAGGGAACAGTTTATTGCAGATACGGTAGAAATAATTGACTACCTATGTCGAGAATATAATAAAGAAAAGGTATATTTAGTTGGACATTCATGGGGTAGTGACTTAGGACTGCATGTAGTGTCCCAATATCCAGAAAGAATATTAGCATATATCGGTGTTGGGCAAGTAATAGATTGGAAAAGAGGAGAAGAAATATCCTATCATTATGCTTATGGAGTAGCTAAAGAAAATGAAGACCATAAGGCCTTAAAGGTTCTTGATGAAATCGGACCACCTCCCTATGGGAATATGGTTAAGGATATCTCAAAACAGAGAAAAATACTAAATCGGTATAATGGGACAGAGCTACAAATTAACACGCTAAAGGATACCATCTATGGTTTTTTATTTTCACCTGAATATACAGGAATAGATGGAATTAGATATGTAATAGGAAGTCTTTTTACAGCCAATTTAATGTTTGAAAAAGTAATGGATATAAATTTGATTGAAGCAATTCCAATTGTCGAAGTACCAGTATATTTTGCAGTTGGAAGGCAGGATCATTTAACTACACCTCAATTAGTGGAAGAGTATGTTGAGGCACTACAAGCTCCCTATAAGGAAGTTATATGGTTTGAGAACTCAGCCCACTTTCCTCATTTTGAGGAAGTTGAAAAGTTTTATGACCTAATGCTTTCAATCAAAGAAAAGAGCCATTAATTGTTTTTTAGTAACCTAAGCATATAGAATTAAGGCATAAGTTTAAACTATCTGCTTATGTTGAAGCTTATTACAGTTCTCTTAATTTAATAATTTAAGTCGAACTTTGCTGTTGGTTATAAAAAAGGCTAAGTCCATTAGTTTCTGGGCTTAGCCTTTAGATATTTAATTTATTATATGTACTATTCAGCTGGTTCAAACATGTCCTTACCAACACCACAAACTGGACAAACCCAATCATCTGGAATATCTTCAAAAGCTGTTCCTGGCTCGATTCCGCTATCTGGATCTCCTAATTCTGGATCATAAACCCATCCACATGGTATACATAGATATTTCATATTGCATTACTCCTTTCAATTTTAATATAGGCAAAATCCGTCTGTATAGTTATATGAAGGATTTCACTTAATTATACAATAAAGTTATACCCTATAATCGAAAACTTAAACACTGAATTAGAACTTCTATTTTAATTTTTGAATAAAATAAAATAAGGAGGGGTTGTCATGGCTATTAAAGAATTTTTAAATAGAATTGGAATAGGAAAGAAAAAACAAGTAGATTGTATTCAGGTAACTTTATTTGGATTAGACATTAAAGTAACCAGGGTTACAGACCCAGAAATCCCTCATGAAGTAACGGTGGTAACCCCACGGGCAGAATATAGAGAAAGATATAACGGAGAAAATCAATTGGTGGAAAAGGAAATCATACTCAATAGTATAACAGTTGTTCATGCACCGAGACACCCCTTAGCGGGTCCCCCTTCACCGCCACCAGAAATTCCTGTTAGAAGCATTAATTTTATTCCAAAAGAGTAGCTTGGTGTTAGGAAAGATGAATTGAAGAAGTAATTTTAAATGGGGGAATTGCAGTAAAAAATAGCAATGGGATGGTACTTTGCAATTTCCTCAAATATCAATATATTTTACCATATTATTTTATTCTTATGATATAATAAATTCAGAGGATATAAAAAATTATAAGGAGTGGATATTGTGAAGGACCCTAGAATACAACAATTAGCAGAAAACCTTATAAAATATTCAGTAAACCTACAGCCAGGAGAAAAAGTTTTAATTGAAGCTATCGGAGTGGAATACCCGCTAGTACAAGCTTTAATTAAAGAAACCTATAAGGCTGAAGGTATTCCCTTTGTTACAGTGAAGAGTCATCTATTTACAAGAGAATTATTATTAGGCACTTCTGAAGAACAATTAAAATTAATGGCAAAGTATGAATTAGATAGAATGAAGGATATGGATGCTTATATTGGCTTAAGGGCAGGAGAAAACAGTAACGAATTAAGCGATGTACCATCAGAAAAAATTAAGCTCTATACAGAATTATTTGTTTCGCCAGTACATATTCAAGAACGAGTTAAAAACACTAAGTGGGTCGTTTTAAGATATCCTAATTTTTCTATGGCCCAGTCTGCTAATATGAGTACAGAGGCCTTTGAAGACTTCTACTTTAATGTGTGTAACCTAGATTATGCTAAAATGGATGAAGCGATGAATCCATTAGTAGAATTAATGAAGAAAACCGATAAAGTAAGAATTACAGGCAAGGACACTAATCTAGAATTCTCCATTAAAGATATCGGAGTTGTTAAGTGTGCAGGCAGAAGAAACATACCTGATGGCGAGGTTTATACGGCACCAATAATTGATTCTGTTAATGGTTATATCACCTATAATACACCATCCATGTATCAAGGATTTACCTATGAAAATGTTAAATTAGAGTTTAAAGACGGAAAAATTATCAATGCTACTGCCAATGATACAGAAAGAATCAATGGTGTTTTTGATACCGACGAAGGGGCAAGGTATATCGGAGAATTTGCAATTGGAGTTAATCCATATATTTTAGACCCAATGAAGGATACATTATTTGATGAAAAAATTATGGGAAGTTTCCATTTCACACCTGGAGCTGCCTATAAAGAAGCTGACAATGGAAATCGTTCTGCTGTCCATTGGGATTTAGTATTTATCCAAAGGCCAGAATTTGGTGGAGGAGAAATCTATTTCGATGATCTTCTAATCCGAAAAGATGGAATATTTGTTATTGATGAATTAAAGGGGTTAAACCCAGAGAATCTTAAATAAAATAATTAATTAAGAGATTATTGAGAGCGTGGAGAGATCCACGCTCTTATCATGGGGATATTTATAATGGTTTGCTATTTTTATGATAGAATACTATTATTTAAATAAGATCAGTGAATTGCTTATTAAGTATTCCATAGGATTAAGATAGGATTTAGGAGGTTAATGATGAACTATTTATTTGATTTTAGAATAGACTCTAAAGAAGTACAGGAAATTATGAAAAAAGATTTAAGGCTTGCTAAGTTAATCAATATGATTGGAGACTTGAAGATTCAGTTACCATCCGACCATTTTAGAAGTTTATGTAGAAATATTGTGGGGCAACAATTATCAGTAAAGGCCGCAGCCACCATTTGGAAACGATTCCAAGAAGGTTGTGGAGAACTGTCACCAGAAGGAATCTTAGCAATGAAAGAGGAAGCCCTTAGGGCCTTTGGACTATCACGATCGAAGGTAGTTTATATTAAGGATTTATGTCATAAAATAATAGACCAAGAAATTATTCTTACAGAATTTAATCAGCTAACGGACCAAGAGGTAATTTCTAATTTAACTAAGGTGAAGGGCATTGGAAAATGGACAGCAGAAATGTTTTTAATTTTCTCGTTGGGAAGGCTAGATGTCTTTGCTATGGAAGATCTGGGACTAAAAAGAGCTGTAAAATGGATTTATGATTTGGAGGAGCTTCCTAAAAAGAAAGCGTTAGAAGAGTACAGTCAGATATGGATGCCCCATCGCACAATTGCATCCCTTTATCTATGGGAAGGAATTAATCAAAAAATTATTCCTTAAACTGCCCTATTCATTAAATATATCTCTAAATATATCTCTAAATATATCATTAAATATCTTTAAATATCTTTAAATATACCTGGTTAAGGGTTATAATATTATTAATGGAATATTTCGAGACTAAAAATAATTATGAAAGAAGGATGACAGTGAATAGTTGGCAAAAAAAAGAATGGATGTTACTTAGTAAAAAGCTACCCACTTTATTCTTTGGGTTAGCAATTTACTCGTTTGCAATTATATTAATGAGGGATGCTGGTTTAGGAATGAACCCCTGGGGTGTGTTTCATATGGGGATCAGTAATCGGACGCCCTTAACCTTAGGGCAGGCTACGCAATTACTAGGTTTAGTAATTTTAGGATTGACGGTTTTCCTAAGGGTTGTACCAGGTTTAGCAAGTCTTTGCAATATGATCTTTATTGGAATGATGGTAGACATGATTGATGCCATAGGGATCATTAAAACCCCTAATACTTTTGTTGGTCAAGTTTTAATGCTATTGACTGGCGTTATTCTTACTGGATGGGGCTCATATTTTTATCTTAGGGTTCGTTTAGGTGCAGGCCCTAGAGATGGTTTAATGGAGGGTTTAGTTAAAATTACCCAAAAACCTGTGTGGATGATTAGGAGCATTTTAGAAATTTCGGTGTTGATCATAGGCTATCTTTTAGGTGGACCAGTAGGAATTGGGACCCTTATTACTGCCACTACCATAGGCTTTTCTGTACAAATGGCCTTTAAAATAGGAAAATACGATGCAAAGGGTGGAAAACATATTAATTGTATTGAATTATATCATAAACTTTCAGGTATACAAGAACCCAAAAGGGCAACTTTTAGCAAATAAAACATGTGGATATTATTAACATATACTAAAGCCTTTAGAAACTGAATTGACTCCTATATAATATTAAATAGGAGTCAATTTTTTTGATGTTTGCGGAAACAAACCAATAAGGGGGAGGACAGATGAAGAAGATCTTACTAATTTCATTTTTGATGGTAGTAATGGTGGCAAGTGGGTTAATGGTCTTTACTAGGATGGCAGAAGGTAGCAACTTCAATAGCAATGGGGAGGAATGGAAGGGTAAACCAGTATTGGAGGGTCAACCGATTTGGACAGAGGTTAGGGTTCTAAATGGGGAAATTTATATGCCCTTTGATGCAGTAAGAGAATTCCTATATTCTGATATGGAAATGAATGAAGAAAAAAATAAAGCTCTAATTAAAGTTAATTCAGAGTTATTTCAATTTGAAAATGAAGAACTTACTGACTATGTTGCTGGTAATGAAGTGGTCCTAAGATTTAACCTTGTGTCAATTGAAGGACAGTCCTATTTACCAATTAACGCTTTACAAGATGTATTAGGTTATCATATAAACTTTAGTCAAGAATCTGAAAGGGTTATTATTGACAAAAAAGAAAGTAACATCCCTGAAGGAACTTTAAACAAAAAAGCTTATTTAATTGATCAACCTAAAACTTTTGCGAAAAGAATTGTTGGGCTAGAAGTTGGTGAAACAGTAAAAATTTTTGATGAAATAGATCACTTTTATTTTGTTAGAACTGAATCAGGTGAATTGGGCTACCTTAGAAAGAACAATATTGTAGAAGAAAATATTAAATTAACAGTTGCTGAAACTAGGGTATTTAAGAATAAAGAACGATGGGAGCCTGTTGGTAAAATCGGTTTGGTTTGGGATTATGTTTATCTTAATACAAAGGATCGAAGTAACGAGGAAAAAATAGCTGCAGTGGATATTTTTTCTCCAACTTGGTTTGATTTACTCGATGAAGAAGGAAATATTGATAATAAAGGAAACTTTCAATATGCTAAAGATATGAAGGAAAAAGGGTATGAAATATGGGGGCTTGTGACTAATAGTTTTGATCCAGATCTCACCAGCAGTTTTTTAGCTAGTGAAGAAGCACAGGATCATTTTATTAGGCAAATCTTAATTTATAGTGGACTCTATCAACTGGATGGTATTAATATAGATTTTGAGAATATTCACTATCGAGATCAAGCTGCTTTTACAAGTTTTGTTGAGAGACTAATCAAAAGACTTCATCAAATGAATTTAGTTGTCTCAATTGATGTTACCATACCATCTACCAGCCCCAATTGGTCTATGGTATATGATCGGATAAAACTAGGGGAAATTGTAGACTATGTAGCTGTAATGACCTATGATGAACATTGGGCTTCAAGCCCCAAAAGTGGTTCTGTGGCTTCTATAGGTTGGGTAGAAAGGGGCATACAACAGACCCTTCAAATGGTACCAGAAGAAAAGGTTTTACTGGGGCTTCCTTTTTATACAAGATTATGGGAAGAGGAAGTACAATCTAATGGAAAACTGCGTGTATCCTCAAAGGCCTATGGGATGAAGCAAATTAGAGAAATTTTAGAAGAGAATGATGCAGAAATTGAGTGGGATGAAAAAACAGGTCAATATTATGCTGAATATCTAAAGGATGGTAAAACCTACAAAGTATGGTTAGAGGATGGGCGTTCTTTAGCATTGAAGGCAACTTTAGTGGAGAAATATAACTTAGCGGGATTCGCTGCTTGGCGAAAGGATTTTGAGATCCAAGAGGTATGGGGCCCTTTAAATGAGATAATTAAAAGAGGGAAAAGCTATGAAGAGATTATAAGATAACTTTGGGGATAAAGATAAAATCTGTTGATAGTTTCTAGACTTTGAAGAAACTTATCAACAGATTTTTTTATAACAAATAGGAAAGTTCGACTTTAATTATTATTAAAATAAGAGAACTTTACGTAATGAGTTTCAACATAAGCAGATAACCAATTTAATGGATTAAATTGTGTAAGTCGCTTAGTTTCTTCACCTAAAGTCATCATATAAATCTTCCGAAGGAAGACTTTGTTCTAATTTGCTATGCGGTAATTTCTTCAGTTTTATAATTTATACTCCGTTAGCTCTTCACAATAATTGCATCGATATTGTATTTTGCCATTCTTAACTAGTGTGAACTCCGCCACTGCATATTGATCCTCCGTTGTAATGCAACGGGGGTTTTTACATTCAAAGAGGCCTTTTACTTTTTCAGGAATAGACAATTGCATCTTTCTTTGAATTTTTTCTCCCTCAATATAGTTAACAGTAATATTAGGATCAATTAATCCTAAAATTTTTAAGTCGATATCTAAATCATCTTGAATCTTAATGATATCTTTGTTGCGTAGCTGTTGGCTGGGAACATTCATTAATAATACCGCTTGAGTATTATTTTTATCCAGTTTAAGCTTTTGGAATATTTTTAATCCCTTACCAGCAGTAATATGGTCAATTACGATACCCTTTTCTATACCTGTTACCTTTAACATATTAAGCCACCCCCAATAATAATGCCATTAGAGCCATTCTTACATAGATTCCTAATTTAGCTTGATCAAAGTATTTTGCCCGTGGGTCATCATCTACATCATAGCTAATTTCATTTACCCTTGGTAGGGGATGTAGAATTAAAAGATCTTCTTTAGCCTTCTTTAACTTATCCTTATTGAGAATGTAGCTATCCTTTAGCTTAATGTAGTCCTCTTCATTAAAGAATCTTTCCTTCTGAATTCGGGTCATATACAGGATATCAATTTCAGGTAAATATTCATCTAAAGATGAAGTCTCGATAATTTCTACCTTGTATTCCTGTAAAAGTTCGTCTCTTAGGTGATATGGGATTTTTAATTCTGGTGGAGAAACCAGTACAAAGCTTATGTTTGGGAATCGGCTTAAGGTTTTTAATAGGGAATGGACAGTTCTACCGAAAAGTAGATCACCACAGAAGGCTACCTTTAGGTTTTCTATGGAGCCTCTATATTTTTGAATCGTAATTAAATCTGTTAGGGTTTGAGTAGGGTGTTGATGACCACCATCACCACCATTAATGATTGGAACAGTAGAAAATTCTGAGGCAAGCCTTGGGGCTCCCTCTCTGGGGTGTCTCATAACTAAAATATCGGCATAGTCATCTAAGACACGGATGGTATCTGCAATACTTTCACCTTTTTTTGCAGAGCTGGTATTGGCGTCAGAGAAGCCTAATACGGTTCCTCCAAGTCTTAACATTGCAGATTCAAAGCTTAAACGAGTTCGAGTGCTAGGTTCATAAAATAAAGTACCCAATATTTTGCCTTTGCAAATTTCCCTATAGGCCTTTGGGTTTTCATACATTTTTAAACCTAAGTCAATAATCTGATGTAACTCATCCAGTGTTAAATCATTTGGGTCCACTAAGTGTCTGTTATTTAGCGTCATAAAAAAACCTCCCTTGTTTTTTGTGGGAGTCTATGCTCCCTTTTTAGCCTCTCTGGACTAAATTAAAGGTAAATCTGATCATTAATTTAGCATAAATAAACCCCTTTGGTAGTGGACCAAAAGGGGTATAAAGACACAAGAAAGAAATAGTAAAAAAAATTACCTATTTCTAAGCACCCTTTTTAGCCTCACGGGACCAATTTAAAGGTATATTTATCTTATCAAAATATAACATGTATCAAAACCCTTGTCAATAGCTATACTTGAGATAAGATAAACTTAAGAGAATATAGGCTTTTTAGGGAACTGTTGCAGGAAATCAAATTGATTTTGTAGAATATATTATGAAAATAGTGAGAGTGAAGAGGTGCATACCATGTACACGATGTCATTAGAAAATGCATATAATTTTTTTGTTGAAAACGGTGGAATGCCCGACTATATGAAATTCTGTGAGTATATTAATTTAGTTCCATTGCCTCAAATCGAATATATTAACAAGATTAGAGGTGCTATGGTAAGTATTGCTATTGGAGATGCCTTTGGAAGCTATTTAGATGTTAGACATATTAGAGAAATAGATTATATTAATGATGTATTAAAAGGGGAAAAGAGAAGTATTTCCTTAAGCATAACCGATGATACTGAGTTATCTATTTTGTTTGCAGAATCATTAATTATCAACCAAGGATTTCAACCAGAAGACCTAGCGAATCGTTTTATAAGGTACCCTATTACTGCAATGGGAAAAACGATGAAGGAATTTATCATAAATTATCACGATAGAAGGGTTGAATGGTATAAAAGTGGCATTGAGTCTGCTGGTAATGGTGCAGTGATTAGATGTGCTCCCGCTGCCCTAATTAACTATGGAGATTTTACTAGTTTAAAGTTGATGGCGGGTATGCAGGCTGCAATTACCCATATGGATCAGATGGCCATTGCCTCAAGCATTCTTCAGGCTACAGCTATAGCCTATTTAACTAATTTACCTCCCTTTACAATTAAAGATAAAAAGGATATCTTAAATTTAATTGATTTATGTGGGAAAAGTATAAAAGGGATCGAAACAAAGGTTTATCGGACAAGAAAAAGCAATGAAATTGTCAACTTATATAGTCGCATTATTAGAGATTTAAAAGAGGCAATTGAAGAAGATATAGACATTAAACAGTTACAAGAAGAATGGGGAAGCGGCTCTTATGTACTAGAATCTCTTCCATTAGCCCTTTACATTTTCTGCAGAAATCCTAATGATTATGAGAAAATTTTAAAGGACTGCTTAATGACAGAGGATGCTGAAACCATAACCAGTATTGCCCTCACCCTAGCAGGTGCATACATAGGTTATAATAATATCCCTAAGGGTTATGTTAATAAAATAAGAAATTTAGAGGAACTTTTAACTTTATCAGATCGATTGTTTGAACTTTCTTTGAAAAACAAACAAAACAATCCCTATAGAAGAATGAGGGAAACCATAAGCGAAGAAAAAAATCAAGATGAAATTCATCAACTGCTTTGGAAGGGGATCAACTATAATAAAGACGAAGATTATAGAAATGCAGTAAAATATTTTGAAGACTTGATTAGTAAAAGTCCTGATCTAAAGAAAAATGAGAAGATAAAGCTACATATTATTGAAGCATATGAAGGATTAGGAACAATTCAATTGGAAAAGGAAGATTATGAGGGAGCATTAAAGAGTTTCAAAAAGGCCTTAGCCTATGACTTGAATCATCCCATTATTCTATGTGATTTAGCGGTAACTTATCTTAATTTAGACGATTTAGATAAGGCCGAGAAATATGCAAGACGTTCTGTAGAAATCGCGCCAGAATACCAGATTGGTAGGGAAGTATTAGAGGCAATAAAGAGTTTAAAGAAAAAAAATTAATAATAAGAATTTAGATTTTAATACTTAAACCAATAAAGGCTTAAAACAAAAGACTTAAAACAAAAGACTTAAATAAAAAGACTTAAATAAAAAGACTTAAAATAAAATGATTTAAAACAAAACGACTTAAACGAATAAAACCAACAGGTGTTATAGATTTAATAACACCTGTTGGTTTTATTTATGGAGAAATCGTATTTTTTCTGATGGTCTCTTTCCTAATTAACACTTTTAAAACAACAAGTAGTGTTAGTGTAAAGCCACCATAAATGATCCAAGGAACCAAAGAATTGGTTATGGTATATCTTTGAATAATTCTTCCACTGGCGAAGGTACCAAGGGCACCGCCTATACCCGTCGCAAAGCTTGCGATGGCAAAATAAGCTCCAATGTATTTTGGGTCTGCAAAAATACCAATAACACTATCTATAGTAGGCATTGCAAACATTTCTCCTATAATAAAGATGACAGAGCAGAAGACTAAAAAGGGGAAGGTATTTGCTAAACCAATTAAAGAAACTCCTATCCCTATTAAAATGACTCCAACAAAAATTGAGGTTACATGGGAGCGTTTCTCAAGAAATAATCTAGAGACAGATGATTGAGAAAGTATAACAATGACACTAGTTGATGTCCAGATAACCCCGATGACCCCCGAGCTTTTTAACACAGCATCAGCCCTTAAGGGAAGTAAAAATGCAAGTTGGGTATGGAGGGCCCATATTAACGTTGAGACAACAATAAAAAGCATAAAACTTCTATCCTTTAGAATTTCAAGATAACTACTTATTTTTATTGCGGGGCAAGGATGAACGCCACAATCATCTGGTAATGCCAATAAAGCAAAAATAAAGAGTATAATGTAGATCCCACCTCCATAATAGAAGTTAAAATTAGAGGAAGAAATTAATATAATTAAACCAGCGATACTAATTCCCATGTGGGATGCGATATTTCTTAGAGAAAAAGCTGTTGTTAATCGGTCTTCTGATGCGATATGGGATATGGCTGCTTTAGTGGAGGGAATATAGATACCAGTTCCCATACCATTAAGGGCAGAAAAGGATGATAACAAAATAAAAGAACTGGAAAAACCCAGACCTAGAAGACTTATTGCTTGTAAGCTATTGCTAATTAAAATACTATATCTATTACCAATCCGATCTGAAATCATACCAGCAATTAAACTTCCTACTTGCATAAACAATGCGTTAAAACCTATTACTAACCCGATTTGTGAAGGTCCTAAATTCTTAACATTTTTTAATAATACAGGGAAAATAGGTACCACCAAGTAAGCCGCTACGTGAACTAAAAAGATAGAAAATAAAAAGTACCAAATTTCCTTCTTAAATTTTATTTTAGGTAAACCAAACATAGCACAACCCCTTTTTTGTAATTTCCTACGTATTTATTATGGAGTTGTATCTCTGTTGGTATACATCAATAGGGTTATGGTAAATAAAGGAACTGACTAATGGTTTCATTTTATGATATTGTTGGATAAAGAGAGGTATTTAAAGGTGAGGACAGACATATTTATAGAAGAAGAAAAGATTGATTTGGCCTATGATATAATCATATGTTTATGTTAGAAATATGAAGGAAGGAGAATCCCAGTGTGTTCAAATACTGAAGCCCATAAAATATTGGACCTATTAAAGGGAAAGTTTATTGCCATTTTACGTTTAATTTATAAAATAAGAAACTTAGAAGAATTTGATATTTATATCAATATAAATCATTTAAAATATGTATCCTTATTGGCAGATTCAACAGAAGAAATAGAAGAAATAGATGAAGCTCAATTGCTAACCTATATAGAGTCCAATCCCTTTTGCTTCAAAAAAACGGAGGGAAACTTTCAAATTGTTATTACCTATAGGGGAGATGACGAAATTATTTCTAATGATGAGATGATCACCATTAAAGAGATTAGCTTAGAACTTTTAGATTTAGTTTCTCAAGAAGCAATTGACTTGCAAAAAAGAGTGATGGAGGAAAGTAAAGTCGAAGCCCTTAGAATTAAATCCCAGCATGATGGGTTAACAGGCTTGTATAATCGAGAAACCTTTGATCAACTTTATAATAAGATTTATAAGAAAACCCAAGAAGAAAAGAGTGATTTCTCCATATTGATGATTGATATTGATAATTTCAAACAAATTAATGATTGCTATGGTCATCAATTTGGTGATAGGGTTTTAAAAAATGTAGCTGATAAGATAAAGCAAAATGTTAGAAAAGATGATGTTGTAGCCCGCTATGGTGGGGAAGAAATGATTATTATTTTGATTAATATAGACCAAGCAGAGGCAAAGGTAATTGCTGAAAGGATTCGGACATCTATTGCCAACCTTAAGACAGAAGGAGTTACAGTAACAATATCCATTGGAGCCTCCAATTTTAAAAAGGATATACCTACAGATCAAGATCGTCTAATTTATGTGGCAGATAAATGTTTATATGAAGCTAAAACTTTAGGGAAGAATAGGGTTATGTGTAAATAATAAAGGGATAGTCCTATAAAAAATAGACCTTTACAGAAAATAAATTTATAGATAGTATCTAAGGTGTAGTATGACCCCTTAACTTTTATAAATACCATCAGATATCCAGGTTGGTATTTTTCTTTTTATAAGGGAATAAGAAAGTCTACTTTAAAAAATTAACAAAAAAGAATTATGCTTAAATGACAGTTTCAAGATAATCAGATGGCCAATAGATTTGATTAAAACGTGTTAAGATTAGTTTCTTAACCTAAAGTCATCTTTTAATGCTAGAAGGAAGACTTTGCTCTATTTAGAAAAAATGCCGTTTAATTCCTTAAAATAAAGGGAAGGAATAGAGTAGATGTTATAATTATAATAAATATTTAAAGTAAGGAAGGAGAAAAGGGATGAAGAAGATGGAACACAGCAATAAGAAAAGCTTTATAACAGGTATGTTAGTAGTGATGATGTTTTTAAGTACATTTATGCCAGTATGGGCCGTTCAAACCCAAATGCCTGATATTAGTCAGTGGGCAGTTTTTACCTTAAATGAAGGGGAAAAGTATGGAATCTATCCAATTGAATGGTATTATCAAGACTTTCGTTCGGAAATTTCACTGGACCGTTTAGAAGTTTTACTGAAGGAAACTGAGAAGAAAATAGCTGCTACAGGAGCAGAGGTTAATTCAGCATTTGCACCCCTATCATATAAGGGGGATACCACTAGAGGAGATCTAGTAATCAGACTATATAACATATTAGGTAGATATGGACTTCCAGTGGGGGACTCACCTGTAGAATATATGCAAGCAAGAGGGATTCTACAAGGGACTTCTAATGGATTAGCGCTTGATCAGATTTCAACTACAGAACAGGCGGTAGTATTAGCAACAAGATTAATTGAAGACACCTATGGGCTTTTAGATGCAGGTGCAAAGGGATTAATCTGGAAGGTAGAGCATAATAATAAGGTTGTTTACTTACTAGGTTCTATTCATATAGGTAAAACTGATCTATATCCTCTAAATCAGAAAGTAAAAGAGGCATTCTTTAAATCGGATGTTCTTCTTGTAGAAGCTAACGTGTTAAACCAAGAAGCTGGTGTAGAGTATTTTCTCCAAAAAGCTACATATCAAGATGGAACCCGCTTAAGCGATGAGGTTAGTGAAGAGACCTTCGAAAGACTTACCTTAGTGCTTAACAAATATGGTATACCAACAGAACTAGTAGAAACATTTAAGCCGTGGAGCATTGCTAATGAATTAAATATACTTTCTATGAGTAGTTCTGAAAACCCAGAAGATGCTAGTCAATTAGCTGGCTTAGGAATTGATATGTACTTCCTACTAAATGCATTGCTAACTCAAAAGCCCATCTATGAGCTAGAAGGAATTGAATATCAAGCAGACTTATTTGATAATCTAACCTTAGAGACTCAAGAAGCATATTTAAATGGTATTATCGACAGTATTTTAGAGCCTCAAGAAGATGGAGCAACAACACCACAAACAATAGTAGACCAATGGTTTGATCTTTGGGTTGCAGGTGATATCGAAGGATTTAGCACAAGCTTTGGTAGCTCATTAGAAGATACTTCAAACGAGTTGTCTGATATGTTATTAGGACAAAGGGATATTGATATGGCTGCTAAGATTATGGAGATTTTAAACTCTGAAGAAGAAGGCACATACTTTGTAGTGGTTGGGGCTGGTCATCTAGTAACTGAAGAGACAATTTTATATCAACTTGAAAAGCATGGTTTTGAGGTTGAGTTATTTTATTAATTGATCCTAACCTACACTTAAAATAAGAAATAGACTGATGCTTAATATGAGTATTGGATAATTAGAAAGAAGATTGATCCTTAAAAAGGATTAGTCTTCTTTTTTTTGCTCTATGTCAATTAAAATTAAAACTAGAATGGGAACAAATTATTAAATAATTACGTCTTATAAGTAAAGTACAGAAGGGAGGGTTACAAGCAAAATATTCTCATCTATAATAGTTAAATCTTACAAAAAAGAGGCTAAAGTATGCCACTATATAAACTATACCACTATAAAAGCTAGTGAAATTACATAATACCTTAACAATGAATTTATCAAATTAATTATGGAATTTCCACAATAAAATATGAAAAATAGAATGTAAAAAATAAAAAATTTAAGCAAGTAAAGTTTAGGAGGATGATCTTATGAATAAATTTAAAAAGGCTGCAGTATTAGGTCTTTGTTGTGGAATTTTATCTACAGGAGCAGTTTCAGCCATGACAAAGGATATTCTAATTAATGAACTAAGACCAAATATTGAGATAGGAATTGATTATGAATTAATGCCTCAACACAGGGAAATTGATAATGTGTTATTTAACACCCATGTAAAAGAAATAGAGAAGTTAGGCTTTACCATTACCCATACAGGCCCCCATGAAGATTATATTGAAATAGGGATACTTCCTTACAATGAGGCAAATGCTGACTATCTATACGGATTATTTGGAAGAGAAGGGATTAAGGTTGTTGAAGGGGTTCAAGCAATTACATTACCAATAAATGACCCTAATGGACTGCCCTACGAGAATAGAATAATTTCTGATGATAATGGGATAGGAGTACAAGTTAACGGGCAAAGGTTACCCTTAGATGTAGAACCCTTTATAGAAAATAGCAGAACATTAATACCATTAAGAGGTGTAATGGAGGAACTGGGGGCAACGGTCTTTTGGAATCACGATTTGAGGGCTGTTGAAATTAAAAAAGATGATATTTATATCCAGTTGGAAATTGGTAAAGAAACAGCTAAGGTAGTTAGAAGTCATGGGGGTACATCTCAGGAGGAATTACTACCATTAGATGTACCGGCAGTAATTAAAGAAGGTAGAACCTTCATTCCTGGTAGATTCGTTTCAGAGACTTTAGCGGCTAAGGTAGAATGGAATGATTCTTTGAAACTTATGACAATTAATACGGATGATTTAGACATAATCGAGGAAATCGGTGATTCTATTGAAGAGATGGGGAAAGCTATTTCTGTAGATTCAATTAAAGAAATGAAAATGTTTAGTTTAATGGGAGAAGAAATAAAGACCTTTACATCTGATGAAGTAAAAGAAATTATTGGTCACCTAAATACAGGGTCTACCTATAATGGTGCTTATATTACACTTTTGACAGGTAACAGTATAAAAATTTATTTTGAAAACAATGATACCCTTCAATTAACCAGCTATGGATTTGAAGACCATGTAATTTTATCAGGTGAAATTAACAAAGAATTTATGTCCTACTGTATTGTTAGTCCAGAGGTCGGTATGATTCTCCTAAGTCAAAATAAATAGGGAGATTTCCTATATAAATAACTGAAAGTCCGATTGTAGAAATAGTAAACTACAATTGGACTTCTATTTTTTTGCATACAAAGTGGATTTATGGAAATGATGATAATAGTCTATTAACTATCTTTTATGTTGGAGGTACATTTGTGATTACATTTTATACAATAACGACACTAATTTTGTTTTTTTTGATTATGGCATTTAATTTATTCATATTAATTCCCCACGGATTTTGGTTAGGGATTTATCCTTATATTGGAGGCATTACTGCAATATTTGCTCTAATACTGTTATTGATTCGTTTGATTGAAGTACCCCTATCTATCAAAATATTTAAAGGGCTACTAATCCTCTTAACAATTTTTATATTTTTTACCTTTATTCAAATATGGCGTAATACAAGATTAATCAATCAATATCAGGAGCAAAGAAGTAAATATATGGATGAATTGATGAAAATAACAACACAAAAAAATGAAAATAAATATCCAATGGGAAGGATGGAAGAGGGAATTGTTAATTTAATTGAGGCTAATACAGGTATACCTGTTACTCAATACAATACTGGTACTTTGATGAATGGGGGAAAGATGACAATAGATGCAATGATCGAGGATATTGCAAAAGCCCAAGAGCATATCCATATTCTCTTTTTTATTATCAGAGAAGATGCTATTGGTAATAAATTTAAAGATACATTAATTAAAAAGGCAAAAGAAGGTGTAGAAGTTCGGGTAATTTATGATGGGTTAGGAAGCCGTGGCCTAAGTAATAAGTATTTGAAAGAGTTGCGTGAAGCAGGGGCTGAAATGATAGGGCATGATGGGTATATTAATTCAATTCTAAAGGGGAAGCTCAACCATCGTAACCATAGAAAAATTATTATAGTAGATGGAAAAATAGGTTATGTTGGTGGCTTAAACATTGGAGATGAATATCTAGGAAGAGACAAGAATATTGGAAATTGGAAGGACCTACAGATTAGAATAGAAGGAGAAGCAGTAAATTGGATGCAAAAAATATTTTTAGGAGATTGGTATTATGTTTCAGGGAAAAGACTTTTAGATGCAAAATATTTTCCCCGTCATAATGAAACTAATTTGATGCCAGTTCAATTGATCACTAGTGGGTTTGATACCCATTGGAACGAAATCAGTCAATTGTATTTCTCAATGATCACTTCTGCCCAAGATAAGTTATATATTGGCACACCCTATTTAGTATTAAATGATAGTATGGTTAAGGCTTTGCAGACAGCTGCCCTAAGGGGAGTAGATGTAAGGATTATTATCCCTAAAAAGCCTGACTTTTTTATTGTAGGATGGGCAAATGAGTCTTTTTTTGAAATTCTTTTAAAGGCAAATGTGAAAATCTATCAATATGATGCAGGCTTTCTGCATGCAAAAGTTTTTTTAGTAGATGATCGAATTGTATCTGTTGGTTCAGCTAATTTTAATACAAGAAGCCTATTTCTTGACTATGAAATAAATGCGGTAGTTTATGATGAAAAAATAGTAAAGGAGATGAATCAAGAATTTCAAGTTTATTTAGAAAGAAGTATAGAGATTACCTATGAAGACGAAGTAAATAAGTCTAAGCTTCAGAAATTTAAGCAATTACTGGGTAAATTAATTATCCCCTTATCATAAAAACTGTATATTTTTAAAGTAATTAGACCATAATTATTAAATGTTGAAGGGAGGAATATGATATGGCAATTAAAATAGGAATACCACGGGGATTATGGTTTTACGACTACTATCCTCTATGGAAAACCTTTTATGAAGAGCTTGGGGCAGAAGTAATCCTTTCTAATCCCACAAATAAGAAGTTATTAGATCAAGGTGTTAAAAATACCGTAGATGAAGCGTGCTTACCAGTGAAAATTTTTAATGGACATGTTATGGATTTAAAGGATCGTGTAGATTATATTTTTGTACCTAAAATGATGAGTGTTTATAAAAAAGAGTATATTTGCCCTAAGTTTTGTGGTCTACCGGAAATGGTTAAGCATTCTGTTAGTGGCCTACCACCTTTAATTGACACGGAAATTAACTTTAATAAATCTAGAAGACACATAATGAATACTGTATACCAATTCGGAAGTTACGTTACAAAAAATCCTTTAAAAATTAGAAATGCCTATAAAAAGGCTTTAACAGCCTATCACGATTATAAAAATCAAATTAGTCAGGGAAGGCTTCCTATTGATGGAAAGCTAAGTCATGATCATAATCAAATAAAATCTAATCCTGCAAATAAACGAATAGCATTGCTGGGGCATACCTATCATCTTTATGATAGTTTTGGCTCCATGAATATCATTGAGAAATTAAAGGAATATGGCGTTGAAATATTAGTTCCTGAAATGATTAACATGAAGGTAATTAATGAAAGAGCAGCAACCCTCGAGAAAAAAATGTTTTGGAGCTATGGAAGGAAGGTGCTGGGGACAGCCCTTTACCTGCAAGACCAACAGCAAATTGATGGAGCTATCTATGTGTCGGCTTTTGGATGTGGAATTGATTCGATTGTGGGCGATCTTTTTGAAAGATGGACTAGAAAAAATGCGGATATCCCCTTTCTATTGATTACAATAGATGAGCATACAGGAGAAGCTGGAGTAAACACAAGGCTAGAGGCATTTATAGATATGATTGATTGGAGGAAACGAGATGAAGGTAACCTTTCCGCACATGGGTAATCAATATATGGCAACTAAAGTTTTATTAGATGAACTGAACGTAGAGAATATTCTACCACCAGAATGTAGTAAAGATACTTTAGAAATTGGAACAAAGTATTCACCAGAATCAATTTGCCTACCCCTAAAAATAAATATAGGAAACTATATCGAAAGTATTCGTCAAGGGGCAGATACAATATTAATATCAGGAAGCTGTGGTCCTTGTCGCTTTGGATATTACTCAATCCAACAAAAAGAAATTTTGAGTGAACTAGGTCATGATCTTAACTTTATTTTATTTGATCCACCCCAGGGAGACTACAAAACTTTTTTAGGAAGAATCTTTCAGCTAACAGGTACTAAAAATCCTTATAAAATCATAAGAGCTTTAGCAAAGGGAACAAAAATATTGTACCAAATCGATGCATTAGATGACTTAGCCTACTATAAACGCCCTAGGCAAAAGCAAATAGGTGAAGTAGATTTCTATTTAGAAAAACTACATAAAGAAATTAGAAATGCTAAAGGCTATCATGAAGTTTCTCAGCTAATTCAGAAAACTAGAGATCAAGTTATGACTATAGAGGAAGACCCCAATAAAGAAATAATTAAAGTGGGGATTGTTGGAGAGATTTATACCATTATTGAGCCCTTTGTTAATTTAAATGTAGAAAGAAAGCTTGGAGAAATGGGAGTAGAAATAGAGAAATCATTGAAGGTAAGCAGATGGTTAACAGAGCATCTATATCTTCATCCATTAGGAATCACATTAGAAAAAGAAATAACAGAGGCAGCAAAGCCCTACATGAAAACCATGATCGGAGGCCACGCAAGAGAAACTATAGGATACTCTGTTAAGTTTGCTAAAGAGGGTTTTGATGGAATAATACAAATCTATCCTTTTACTTGTATGCCAGAAATAGTAGCCCAAAGCATAATGCCAACTATAGAGAAGGATTTTGATATTCCATATCTATGCTTTATTGTTGACGAATTGACAGGAGATGCCGGTTACACGACTAGATTAGAGGCCTTTGTAGACCTACTGAAAAGAAGAAGGGAGATGAAGCGTGATGAAAAACTGCTATCTGGGTATTGATGTTGGCTCTGTTAGTACAAATGTTGTATTAATGGATGAAAATAAAGAAATTTTAGGGAAGGTTTATACTAAAACCCAAGGAAAACCTATAGATGCTGTTAAGAGAGGCTTACAGGAGATTCAAACTCAAATAACTGAAGAAATAAAGGTTAAAGGAGTAGGAACAACCGGCAGTGGTAGACATTTAGCTTCAATGATTGTAGGGGCAGATGTGATTAAAAATGAAATTACAGCCCATGGAATAGCTGCTTTAAATTTTGTTGATGGGGTGCGTACCATCTTTGAGATTGGTGGACAAGATTCTAAAATTATCCTATTGAAAAACGGCATTATTAGTGATTTTGCAATGAATACCGTATGTGCTGCAGGTACAGGTTCTTTTCTAGATCGACAAGCAGCTCGGTTAGATATACCTATTCATGAATTTGGTCAAAAGGCCCTATCTTCAAAAAATCCTGTTAGAATAGCTGGCAGATGCGCTGTATTTGCAGAATCAGATATGATCCATAAGCAACAATTGGGGCATAACCAAGAGGATATCATTAAAGGTTTATGTGACGCACTAGTAAGAAATTTCCTAAACAACTTAGGAAAAGGTAAAGATCTAGTAGGCCCCGTAGTATTCCAGGGAGGGGTAGCTGCAAATGTAGGAATTAAGAAATCCTTTGAAGAAGCCCTAGGCTGTGAAGTTTTAGTTCCTCCCCATCATGAGGTTATGGGGGCTATTGGTTGTTGTTTATTAGCCCAAGAACATGCAGCCAAGAATAAATCAACAGTCTTTAAAGGTTTTGATATAGTTCATTCAGGCTATCAAGTAAAGGGTTTTGAATGTGAAGACTGCTCTAATGTGTGTGAAGTTATTGAAATTATGAAGGACGGGCAACTAACTGCCCGTTGGGGAGATAAATGTGGTAAGTGGAGTAACAACATAGAAAAGGATAAAGAGAAGTTAGCATAGAAAAAAGCCCAACACTATCCTATAGGTGGTTATACTAGTGTTGGGCTTTTCTAATACTCTAATCTACACTACTGAATGATTAAGCAGTAAAATTCACTATGGGGCAATACCACCATGGGGAGAATTACCTTTTCATTATCGTAACATAAAGTGAGATAATAATATGTTATCAAAATATGCTATCTTGGAAAAGTGTAATGTTCTAGTGTTCTTTTTACTCTAGATTATCACAATAAATATCCATGGCTTCCTTTAAAAATTGAGCTAAACCTTCTTTAATTTTATCAATGTTTTTAGTAAATCTCTCATCTGTAACATACAAGTCACCTAAACCCCTAAAAATTTCTGGGGTGCAGTCATAGAAATAGTCAGTAATATGTTGTCGCCATTCCCCTACAGCTTCCTGAACCTGTTGGTTAGCAGGGTTTTCATCCATTAGATTTGCAATCTTTAGGTAGATCTCATTAGCATTTCCCATGATATTAGCCCAGTCATCTTTAGAATATTTTGATGTTCTTCTCATACTTTCTTTGTAGGCATCGGAGTCACCATATTTTTGCTTAGTTTCTTCTGCATATTTTTCCTTATGCTTTTCAATCTCAGTCATGTCAAAACTATTAAACATTTCATTTCTACTCATTTCTTTTCCTCCTTCAATAGACTCAATGGTTTTTTCAACAGAGTCAATAATATTTTCTAGCCTCTTTTTCTTTTTAACCAGCAATTCCTTATGAAGCTCTAATGTCTTTACTCTGTCAAAGGATGGGTTATCAAGAAAGGCTTTAATCTCCTGCAAGGAAAAATCTAATTCCCTAAAAAACAAAATTTGCTGTAGTCTTTCCAGGTCATTTTTTGTATAAATTCTATATCCGTTAGATGGGACAGTCTGGGGCTTTAATAGGCCAATTTCGTCATAGTGATGAAGTGTCCGAACGCTAATCCCCACTAAATCTGCCACTTCCTTAATCTTATACTTCATAACCATCTCTCCTTAACTTTGTTCTTAATATGTTGTAGTTTATCCTTGCAATTATATATTAATCTATTACGTTACGTTAGGGTCAATAGGTAAATAAAAAAAACATAAAACTCCCTCTAATACAGGTTTATTAAACATCATTGTATTATAAGGGAGTTAAGATTACATAGTAAATTATAAAAGATAAAAATTTAATTTAGAACTTAGGGCTATAATCGAAAAATCTTTAATAAGCCAAGGCTGATCATAATAATTGATATAAACACCATGCTACAGGTAAGTAGAGCTTGTAAGGCTGTGTTTTTAAAGGCTTTAATATCTGTTTGCAAACCAATCGCTACGATTGCCATTAATATAAACCATTTACTTAGAAGGGAAAATTGGGCTAAAAGATTAACTTCAATCTCTCCAAAATGAAGGGCTACTGGTATAAATTGGTAAAGGCTGTTTAGAGAAGCAATAACCCCAACAAAGATGAAAATTAGCACATATCTAGGAAACTTAAACTGATAACCACTCCCTTGATGTTCTCCCTTAAAGTGAAAACTATAAAAAAGAGCTATAGGTGCTAATAGCGTTACTCTAGCCATCTTTACTAATGTTCCGATTTCACCAGCTATTGGGCTTCTAGCATAGGCAGCAGCCATGGCATGGGCAACGCCTTGAAGGGTTGTTCCTGTCCATATACCAAAGGCAGTATCCGATAAAGGTGCAATAAAGGCAAAAAAAGTAAACATAATTACTCCAATTGATTCTAACAAGCTAATTACTGCTATCGAAAGGGTAGTATCCCTTTCTTCAGACTTCATAATTGGTGCAATAGCAGCAATGGCCGATGCTCCACATACCGTAGAACCTACACCCATCAGAAGGGATAACTTTTTATTTACACCAAAACCCTTACCTATAAAGAAGGCTAAGAGTTGACCAGAAATAACAATAAAAACAATCATAAATAAAACGGGTAGGCCCAATTGGGATAGGGTGATATAATTTAAGCGAAAACCTAAGAGAATAATACCCCATTTTAAAATTTCCTTAGCTGTAAAAGTAACCCCTGGGATAAAAAGATCCTTTACTCCTACCGTATTTCTTATAATAATAGCTATCATAATTCCGATAGTTAAAGTCTCTATGAAAGATAGAACATGGGCATTAAGAAAGGATGAGATTAGTGCCAATATAAAAGAAAGTAAAATACCATAGATATACTTTTTCAATGTTATTCCTCCTGTTGTACATAGTTCCTACCACCTTATTTATATTAACTCTTTTAGAGAAGAGAATCAAGTTTTAGGCATAACTAAGCCCAGTAGCTTAGAATGATTATGTATTCAAGCATACTGGGCTTAGCAAAACATATTGAATGGTGGGTGGGCTTATTGATTTAATTTATCTAATATAGCATCTACATCAATACCATGTACCATTGCCGCTTGTTCTAAAGTTTCCATTTGAGAAGATGGACAACCAAGGCATCCCATTCCAAAGGACATTAAAATGGAAGCAGCATTTGGGTTAGCTCTAAGAATCTCGCTAATTAATGTATTTCTAGTAATTGTCATAATTAAAACCTCCTAGTTAGTAAGATATATATTTAAAATTTGTATGTCTTTCTTTAATAATAGTATACAGGTAAATAAGATGAAACCCTATAATTTATATCACAAACTGAAGTGATGAATATCACAAATTAATTTTTAAAATTCTCCAATGTAAGACTAATTTGTAGAACTTTGCAATAGCCATAAAGTATCAAGTCAAGTACAGTAAAAAGTATTTTAAAATTAAATCAGTTAAGAAGTAAAGAGAGGACTGTCTTTATGATTTAAACAATCATATAAGACAGCCCCTTAAATCAATCTACATTTTAATTACTCTAATTCCTTTAATTTTTGTTATTTAGATTTTATAAAATGATCAGATTTAGTTTAACCCTAATTCTTTTCTCTTCTTTTCAATATGTTCCACATAAATCTGAATGGTTTTTTCTGCATCTAATTCCACCATTAGTTTACCTAAACCAAGGGTTTCGGTAGTTTCTGTTAAGGTTTTTACCACTACATCACTTCCAGTAACAGAAGGAACTGGGGCGACATGAACTAACCAACCTAAAGCAACAGCTGTACAGGCATCGGCTACAGCTTTTTGCTCTAGATATTCAGGAGCGCCAATGACAAGGGGAAGTTTATCAGTATCGACATTTAAGGCATCGGCTAATTCCATTGCAGTATGGGTCATTTTTCCAATATCTACACAGGCACCATAGGATAGTACTGGTGGAATACCTAATTGCTTACAAACAGCCTTTAATCCTTCACCCGCTTCATCTGCGGCAGATGGATGGGCTAGACCCGTGTATTCCATTACAGCTGATGTACAGCCACCAGAAAGTACTAGAATATTATTTTCTATTAATCCTTTAGTAATTTTAAAGATATTACTTCCACCTTGACCATAACGGGCTGTTGTACAGCCAACAATTGTTGCAATACCTCTAATGTTACCATTGGCAATTTGTTCAATTAGAGGATCAAAAGAGCCACCAAGGGCATCTCTTATTGATTCAGTACTGAAGCCCACCATGCACTCAGTTGTGTAAGGTGGAACATAAACTTCCCTATTTTCAGAACGACGCTTTTGGAAGGCATCTAAAGCCATATTCAAGACTTTTTCTGCCTGTTCATTCATTTTTTCAGGAACAAAATCAATTGTTTCAGTCCCTTGAAGCTTAATGACAGGGTGAGTACTTACAAGTTTTGTTCCAAAACGTTTAGCATAAACAGGTAGGGTTGGAACAGTACAGTTATAGTCAAACATAAACAAATCAACTACACCAGTTGCCAGTAGATACTCTTCAGATAACCATTCTCCTTCTTGTCCCCCATAGGCCCTCATCTTTTGAGTACCTTCATAGTTAAGAAGTTGTTGACCTTCACATACATGTCCAAAAATTTGAATGCCATTAGCACCTATTTGACGAGCCTTTTCCTGCCATTCGTCCGATGAAGCCATTTCAATAGCAACATGGGCTAAAAGGGGCATATGGCCATTTGTAATGATATTAACCATATCTGGGCTCAATAACCCCATGTTTTGCTTTTGCATTGCAATCTTTTGGGTGCCTATTAAGATTTCTTGTAAAATGCATAGGGCAAATAAACCTTGATACTCATTGGCAACCCCTAAACGGACAGAATTAAGTAAAAAGTCTATAGGATCAGATGTAAAGTTTGTCATACATTTAGTCTGGCTATAGGCAATCTCACTATAACCACCGCCTGGAAATAAACCCAACTTATTCCAAAGTTCTTTTCTTTTAGTGGGAGCAAAGGCTTCCACAAGTTTAGAAGGGTCATGGCTTGGTCTATGGATGTCATCAATTACAAATTGGGCGAAATCAACGGCTAACCGATTAACATCAACATTTGTGTCCAGACCCACCATACCGGCGTAATGCTTTAACTTTTCTACATCACGGATCTTTAGTCCACTTTCAGGGTGTTCGCCTGCAGCTTTAAGGGTTCTAGCAGCTTGATGGGCATGAAAAATGTTGGCTGATGTTCCAATGGTGACATGACGATAGACAAAGTTTCTAGATACCATGGTGTGGGCGTCAACACCACAGACTCCCCTTGGGGCTTTAGGGCTGATTCTACAAGGTCCATTAGCACAAAGTTGACAGGAAAGTCCTTCTACACAAAAGCGACACTGGGGCTGTTGTTCAGAAAAACGATCAAATACATTGGTTAAAGAGGCATTATGTACTACTTGGTACATTTCCCTCATGGCTGGGTCTACGATGACATTCATAGGGTAACCCTGTGGTGTTTGGTCATCTACCTTAATATGATCCCTTTGCCATTGAAACACATCATTGGGATGGGGTGACTTTTTAATGTTTTCGTAATTAATTTGAATCTTGTCATGTAAATCGTGGTGATGCTCTGGGTCATTTGTACCACTAATTCCTTGTACTTCAGCGTTTAAGCTTACTTTACCGGGACTAATGGTATTAGTGCTATTTTGCAAGTTTTCTTGATCCTTCGACATAAAAATATTACCTCCCTTATCATTAATCCATTATATTTTCTCTTATAAAAAGGTATCTTATGTATATAGTCTAAATGATTTTATCACTATAAATAGTTTTACTTTAATATGAAGATAGAAAAATTGAATTAGCAAGAATTCCATAAAAATGTTAAAATAGGGTTATATGGGTACTAATAAGGATAAGTATTTGAATTTTATATAAGATCATTTATACTAAGTTGAGAGGAGTAATGGTTAATATGGGATTTTATGAAGAGTTTAACAAATATTATGATTCAATTTTCCCAACAGGTAAACCTCAATTAGAATTTATCTCTAGACGAATTAATGGTAAAAATGTATTAGATATAGCTTGTGGTACAGGAAACTATTCGATTCCTTTAGCAGAAGGGGGCTTCAATGTTTCGGCAATAGACTTAGATGAAGGAATGATAGAAGCCCTAAATTTAAAAGCTAAGAAGCTAGGGGTGGAAGTGAAGGCAATAGCTGGTGATATGAAAAACCTTAAGGGGAATTTTGAAAATAGTTCTTTTGAAACAGCCTTCTGTATAGGCAATTCACTTGTACATTTAACGACAAAGGAAGAGATTCTTCAAGTGATAAGGGAAGTTTTTAGCCTATTAAAGAAATCAGGAAAACTGATTTTACAAATTATTAATTATGATCGAATCTTAAAATATGACGTTAAAAATTTACCTACCATTGAGAATAAAGAAGAGGAAATCAGTTTAGTAAGAAATTATGAATATAGGGATGGTCTTATTTATTTTAATACAGAATTAATTATTCAGAAGGAAGAAAAAATATATCAAAGTTCCGTAGCATTATATCCATTAAAAAGTGATGAACTAATAGAAATGCTAGAGGATGTCGGTTTTAAGGTAGAAGAATTATATGGAAGTTTTAAAGAAGAACCCTATAGTGATCAATCCTATGGAACCATTATCGTAGCTAGAATATAAGAATGTATGAAAGAGGGACATTGAATGATCAATAATACAAAGGATATTTTAAGAAAAATACCCGCTTTTTCAACTTTAAATGATGAAGATTTAGAGACTGTTCGAGAAATGACTATTGATAGAAAGATGAGAAAAGGGACAATTATTTTTATGGAGGGAGATCCTGGAGAGGCCTTCTATTTTATCAAGTCTGGAAAGGTTAAGATTTTTAAAACCACCCCCGATGGAAGGGAACTAATTTTTGCAATTCTTAAAGAAGGGGATGTATTTGCAGAAGTAACTTTGTTTAATGATATGGATTATCCTGCTTCATCAGAAGTATTGGAGGATGCTGTAGTAGGAATGATTAGAAACAGAGACTTAGAAAATCTTATAAGTAATAATTCGGAAATTGCCCTTAGAGTTATAAAGGTATTAAGTAAAAAACTATTTTCGTCTCAACAAAAAGTAAAGGAACTAGCTTTAGGAGATACCTACATGAGAACAGCTCAAGTAATTATTAAGTTGGCAAATGAACATGGGGTAGAGGGCAGAGAAGGTATAGAAGTGAAGTTAAATCTTTCAAGACAAGAGCTGGCTAATATGATTGGTACTGCTAGAGAGACAGTTAGCAGAGCTATGAGCCAGTTCAAAAAGGAAGGGTCAATTGATATTAGCGGTAAAAAAATTATTGTAAGGGATTTAGAAAAATTAAAAGCTTGGATTCAGTAGGACAATTCAATCAGTTAAGTTAGTTAAGAAAGGGTGAAGAGATTCATCCTTTTTATATTGTGTAAAATGATGGCAGAAACAATAACGAAGTCAATTTTCATTTCGCTATATAAAAAAACCTTTGACAATTTTTATAGAATATCTTATTATAATTACATAACCACCCCCTATGGGGGAGGGTATTTAAATGGGAGGTAATAATAATGAAAAAATCAATTATGTCTTGGTCTTGGATTTTTATTGTTTTATTTTTTACTTTAGGGATTGTTGATATACGCTTTGGAATTTTAGGACTAATTTGTATGTTTGTCCCTATTTATTTAGCCCTAAGAGGGGGTGGAAAGGTTCATTGTGCTAAATATTGCCCTAGGGGTTCTATGCTTGGAAATTTCCTAAAAAAACTTAGCTTTAATAATAGCCTACCCAAGTTGATCAATAATAAATTGGTAAAAAATTTAATGCTTTTATGGATGTTAGGAATGTTCTCGATCTCACTCATTATGGCTAAAGGAGATTTTACTAAAACGGCCTTTGCAATTTTTAGAATGATGGCCATGTCTACCTCTGTAGGAATCTTAATGGGAATCCTATTTAAGCCCCGCAGCTGGTGTCAAATCTGCCCTATGGGTTATGCCACAGGGTTAATTGATAAGCGTCAAAAGGCAAAGAAAACTTCAGCGTAATTAGCATCACTTTAATTCAGTCTCAGTCTTTCATCAAAAATTCTTTGTTATTTATATTAATTTATGGGAAAATAATATAAAATAATAACAAAGAAACTGGAAAAGGAAGTGAAGTTGATGGGGGAACAGGACGTAAGAAAAGATGTTATAAACCGATTAAAAACAATAAAGGGTCATATTCAAGGAATTGAAAAGATGGTGGAGGAAGGGAAGGAATGCAAAGATGTATTAATGCAAATTACTGCCATAAAATCTTCTATTGAGAAGGTTGGGTTATTGATTATAGAAGACCACGCCAAGGCTTGCTTAGTAAAGGATAACATTACCAGCGAAGAAGCTCAAAAAGTAATCGCTGAAATTATTAAATTTATGAAGTAGCAATGAATAAAATACAAGTCAAAATACAAATAAATAATGTTTTTAAAGAAAATCATGGGTCAAGTATATTTAATTACTTGACCTTTAATTTTGGGGAATCGATAAATTTAAACACTCATCATCATATCGTTTTCCACTTAGTTTCATAGGGACCTTTGCTTTCAGATCTCGTTATAATATCCTACTCTTCATGTCATCCTTTTATACTAACACCACATAAATTCGAAAGTATATGATGTAACTAATAATTTGTTAAAAAATATATAATCTGAATATTTATGCTTTATTACTAAAACTGCAAGAGATATAATATAGATATCTTAAGTTAATTTAATTTATTGTACCATTTTACCAACAATCAAATGCTAGGGTACCTTTCCATTGGTAAAAAGGTACAAGCTGAAGAAAGAAATATTATCTAAAAGTAGTTATTTAAGTATTTTAAAAATTGGCATAATAGTTGCATTATATTTTTGTGATCATAGGAGGAGATAAAGTTGAACCAATTTAATGAAAAAACACAGGATGCTCCAATCATTGCAGCCGTTAGTGATCTGAATAAGTTGGAGGCTGCGATACAGTCTCCAAGTCAAATTATTTTTCTTTTAACTGGTAATATCAATAACCTTGGAGGGATAGTAAGGCGTGTAAAGGAGGGAGGAATGGATATATATGTTCATTTAGACCTACTAGAAGGCTTTGCAAGGGATGCCATGGCTTTAAAGTATATTCATAATAACATTAGGCCAGACGGAATCATTACAACTAAGAGCAACTTAATTAAACATGCCAAGGATCTAGGCATCTTCACAATTCAAAGACTTTTTATTATTGACACCCTATCTTTGGAGACTGGAATTAAATCGATTAAATCAACAAGACCAGATGCTATTGAAATTTTACCAGGTATTATGCCAAAGGTAATTAGAAAGATAAATCAAGAAACGAAAACACCTGTTATTGCAGGGGGACTAATTATTGATAAAGAGGATGTAATCGAAAGTCTTAAGGCGGGTGCCATCGCTGTATCCACCAGTAAAGAAGAAGTATGGAGCCTGTAGTAGATATTTTTATTGTTTAGGAAAACGTTTTAATTATGAGATATTTATTTTACAGTTTTAATGATACACCATTTATAAGATGGGAGGTGGCTTCAAGGGAAACGTGGGTTATTTGGCGACTATTATAAGGGAGGAGTTGATGGCCAGCGAAAATTAGGTATAGGGTAGGAAAAAATTAAAAATGGGGGAATAAAAATGATTAAGAAGGATACTTTGTTAGGAGAATTATTTGCAGAGTTTATAGGGGCATTTATCTTAATCGCCGTTGGGGCAGGGTCTGTAGCGGCACTAGTACTGATGGGAGAGTCTTATAATTTATGGGATATCAGTTTAATTTGGGGAATTGCTGTTACTATGGCAATATATATTACAGGCGCTGTATCGGGCACTCATATAAATCCTGCTGTAACCATTACTTTAGCAGTATTTAGAGGTTTTTCATGGAAAAAAGTTGGACCTTACATAGTAGCACAAATTGCTGGATGTTTCAGCGGTGCAGCATTGGTATTTGGCTTATATAATAAATCTTTTGCGGCCTACGAACAAGCAAATGGCATTGTTAGAGGAAGTATTGAAAGTGTTTCTACAGCTGGTATTTTTTCAACCTATCCTCAAGCATTATTAAGCAATTTTCATGCAATGTTTGTAGAAATATTTATTACAGCACTACTACTAATTGCCATATTAGCAGTTACAGATGATCGAAATGGTAATGCACCTAAAGGTAAATACGCACCCTTTGCAGGAATATTAATCGGGCTTACAATAGCCATTATCGGTGGTTCCTTTGGTGCATTAACAGGATTTGCAATGAACCCAGCAAGGGATTTCGGACCTAAGCTATTTGCTTCTTTGGCTGGATGGGGTAGAATTGGTTTACCAGCTCCTAATAATTATTTCTGGGTACCTATAGTGGGACCAATTTTGGGTGCATTAGCAGGTGGTTTTATTTATGATAACTTTGTTAGAAAATATATGCCTAGTAATCAAGAAGAAACTGCAGAATCAAAAACTGCTTAATTTCATAGAATTTAAATAGGGGGAATATTGAATGCGTAAGTATATTATGGCACTAGATCAAGGGACAACAAGTTCAAGAGCAATTATATTTGACCATGATGGAAAGGTTGTAGCAACAGCGCAAAAGGAGTTTACACAAATTTACCCAAAGGCTGGGTGGGTAGAGCATGATCCAATGGAAATTTGGGGAACCCAAAGTGGTGTAGCTAGAGAGGTTTTGGAGAGATCGGGAATCAAACCTAGTGAAATTGCAGGAATTGGTATTACTAATCAAAGAGAAACGACTGTTGTATGGGAAAAATCAACTGGTAAGCCAATCTACAATGCCATTGTATGGCAGTGTAGAAGAACAGCTACTATTTGTGATGATTTAAAAAGAAGAGGGTTAGAAGATTATATTCGTAACAATACTGGATTAGTAGTCGATGCATATTTTTCAGGGACTAAGGTGAAATGGATTCTTGACCAAGTTGAGGGTGCCAGAGATAGGGCAGAAAAAGGTGAACTATTATTTGGTAATATTGATACTTGGCTCATCTGGAATTTAACGAGAGGTAAAGTTCATGTGACAGATTACTCTAATGCATCTAGAACAATGTTATATAATATAAAAGAGTTAAAGTGGGATGAAAAAATTCTTAAGGAATTAGACATTCCAGCAGCGATGTTGCCAGAAGTAAAACCATCTAGTTATGTTTATGGCTATACCGACCATGAAACCTTTGGTGGAGCAGATATTCCAATTTCAGGAGCAGCAGGAGATCAGCAGGCAGCTTTATTTGGTCAGGCATGTTTTGAACCAGGTATGGCTAAAAATACCTATGGAACAGGATGCTTTATGTTAATGAATACTGGAGATAAATTTGTACCATCTAAAAATGGATTGCTAACAACCTTGGCATGGGGAGTAGATGGAAAGGTTGAGTATGCTTTAGAAGGTAGTATATTTGTTGCTGGAGCATCAGTACAATGGCTAAGGGACGAATTAAAAATTATTCGAGATGCTGCAGATACAGAATATCTTGCATCAAAGGTTCCAGATTCCAATGGTGTATATGTGGTTCCTGCCTTTGTTGGAATGGGAGCCCCCTACTGGGATATGTATGCAAGGGGTACGATAGTGGGTTTAACTAGAGGGGCAAAGGCAGAGCATCTAATTCGAGCCACCCTCGAGTCTATTGCATTCCAAACTAGAGATGTACTTGAAGCCATGCAGGAGGATTCTGGAATTAATCTTCAAGCCTTAAAGGTAGATGGTGGTGCAGTAGCAAATAATTTCTTAATGCAATTCCAATCGGATATCCTTAATGTAACGGTGGATCGCCCAGAAATTACAGAAACCACAGCTTTAGGAGCTGCCTATTTAGCAGGGTTGGCCGTAGGATATTGGACAGATAAATCTGAAATTGCCAACAAGTGGAGTGTAGATAGAACCTTTACTTCCGCAATGGAGGAAGATCAAAGAGCAAAGCTTTATAAAGGTTGGAAAAAAGCAGTTGAACGTTCTTTAAAATGGGAAGAGGAAGAGTAGGAGTAAGGATTTATTTAAATCAACTCTTTACCCTATAACAGTTAAATGTTATAATTGACATAATAAAATAATTAATGGCTGAGACTTGGAGAGCCACATAAAGCACCTATTAAAATAAATAGGTTGTTTTGTGTGGCTTTTTTATTTGCCGCTGTATATTAATAAAGTAAATGATAAGTTAGGAGTGGATGACTGTGTATGATGTGACCATAATTGGTGGGGGAATAATAGGAACCGCCATTGCAAGAGAGTTGTCTAGATATAAATTAAATACAATTTTAGTAGATAAGGAAAATGATGTCGCTAATGGTACGACAAAGGCTAACAGTGCTATAGTTCATGCTGGTTACGACGCAAAAGTGGGAACTTTAAAAGCAAAAACTAATGTAGCAGGAAATGCCATGTTCGATACATTGTGTAAGGAGTTAGGTGTACCCTTTAAAAGAATTGGATCTCTAGTGGTGGCCTTTAGTGAAGAAGAGATGGTTACTTTAAAGGAATTGTATGAACAAGGCAAAATTAACGGTGTTCCAAATTTAGAAATTATCCAGCAAGAAGATGTAAGGAAAATAGAACCTAATTTAAGTAAAGAGATTATAGGGGCACTCTATGCTCCTTCAGCTGGTATTGTTGGTCCATGGGAACTAGCAATTGCTCTAGCAGAAAATGCTGTAGAAAATGGCGTTGAAATCAGACTAAATACTGAGGTTACTGCCATTGAAAAGAATCAAGAGGGTTTTTTAGTAACTACTGATGAAGGGCACTTTCAAACAAAATACATCATTAACTGCGGAGGACTTTTTGCAGACAGAATAAATAACATGGTAAATACACCCAGTTTTAAGATATTACCTAATAGAGGGGAATATAACCTATTTGATAAAAGTGTAGGAAACTATGTAAATAGCGTTGTTTTCCAAACACCTACCAAACATGGAAAGGGCGTATTAGTATTACCGACAGTCCATGGCAATCTATTAATTGGGCCTACAGCTGAAGCCGTTGATGAGCCTCGGGCAGTGGAGACAACAATAGGTGGACTGAAATATTTAAAAGAAAAGGCCCAAAAGGTCGTGCCAAACTTTCCTTTTTCAACAGTGATTACATCCTTCGCAGGATTAAGGGCAAAGGTTGCGACAAATGATTTTATCATAGAAGAGTCCAAAGAATCAAAAGGATTTATAAATGTTGCTGCAATAGATTCACCAGGACTATCAGCGGCACCTGCCATTGGAAAAATGGTGGTGGAAATGTTGAAGGAGATTGCAGGGAATTTCCAAGGGAAGGAAGACTTTAATCCTAATAGAAGACCTGTTATTAATTTTATGGAATTATCTAATGAAGAAAAAGCCGCTATGATAGAAAAAGATCCCCGCTATGGTCGAATCATATGTCGCTGTGAAGAGATTACAGAAGGAGAAATTGTTGATATTATCAATAGAAAAGCAGGAGCAACCAATTTAGATGCCGTAAAACGAAGGGCACGGGCAGGGGCAGGAAGGTGTCAAGGGGGCTTTTGTGGCCCAAGGGTAATGGAAATATTAGCTAGGGAGTTAAATGTCGATATTACAGAAGTTGTAAAGGATAGTAAGTCTTCTTATCTACTAACCGGACCTACTAAATCATCAAAACATCAGGAAGATTCTGATCAGCTGGTGGCAGTTTCACAGGACAAATAAAGGGAGGGAATATAGGTGGAAAAATATGATATTGTTGTTATCGGTGGAGGACCTGCTGGGTTGGCCGCTGCCATTGAAGCAAAGGAAAACGGAGCCAGCAACATTTTAATTATAGAAAGAGATCGTGAATTAGGAGGGATATTACAGCAGTGTATCCATAACGGTTTTGGACTGCATGTTTTTAAAGAAGAACTTACAGGACCAGAATATGCAGAGCGATTTATTTGTGAACTCAAAAAACAAGGAATACGATATAAATTAGACACGATGGTATTAGATATTACTGAGGATAAGAAGGTAATGGCCATCAATACTGTAGATGGATTGATAGAAATTGAAGCTAAAGCAATTGTTCTTGCCATGGGTTGTCGTGAAAGGACTAGAGGTGCAATTAATATACCAGGAACACGGGCAGCAGGAATATTTACTGCTGGTACAGCCCAAAGATTTATTAATATGGAAGGATACATGGTTGGTAAAAATGTACTTATTTTGGGGTCAGGAGATATTGGTCTAATTATGGCCAGAAGAATGACATTAGAAGGTGCAAGGGTTCATGGGGTAGTTGAAATAATGCCCTATTCTGGAGGCTTAACAAGAAATATCGTACAATGTCTAGAAGACTACCAAATACCCCTATATTTAAGTCATACGATAATTGATATTAAAGGACGAGATCGCATTGAAGAGGTAATCATTGCACAAGTCGATGAAAATCGTCGACCAATTGATGGAACAGAAGAGAGCTTTAAGTGTGACACCCTATTGCTTTCAGTGGGTTTAATTCCAGAGAACGAATTATCTAAAAGTGCTGGCATAAAGATTGATCCTATTACTGGTGGGCCAATTGTAAATGAGTCTATGGAGACTTCGGTTGAAGGAATTTTTGCTTGTGGAAATGTGGTCCATGTCCACGACTTAGTTGATTGGGTGACAGAAGAAAGTAGAAAAGCAGGTAAAAATGCTTCAGCCTATGTTCAAGATCGATTAATAAGGGAGAAAAAGCCCATCTCTACTAGTGCAGGTAAAGGTGTAAGGTACATTGTACCCCAAAAAATTAGACTAGAAAATGTTGAAAAGAATCTGGACCTAATGCTTAGGGTAGATAACGTTTATCATAGAGCTAAGTTAGTTGTTAAAGATAATGATAAGATCATTAAAGTGATTAAGAAAAATCATTTAGCACCAGGTGAAATGGAATCAATTACATTGAATCTGGAAGATTTAGAAAGAGTTGTTGGAAAAGAAATTACTGTGGCGCTACAGCAAGAGGAGGTATAAAATGATGAAAACTTCAATGGTGTGTATTGCCTGCCCATTAGGATGTAAAATGGAAGTGGAGACCATAACAAATGGAAATACTCGATATATTGTAACGGGAAATAAATGTCCTAGAGGGGAGAAATATGGCGTTAAAGAGATGACTAATCCCACTAGAATGGTGACATCAACTGTGAAAATTAAAAATGCCCACTTAAGTCGATTGCCTGTAAGAACCAGTGATGCAATCCCAAAGGATAAAATTTTTGAATGTATGAAAGAATTAGAAGCTGTTCAACTGGATGGGCCAATCAAGGTTGGAGATGTAATTATTAAAAACCTATTGGGGTTAGAAATAGATGTTATAGCTACAAGAAGTATGTAGAAGGTAGGGGAAGAAGATGAAAAAAGTAAATGTTACCCACTTAAATTACTCAAATATTACCGAACTTAAACCAACTCTACAGTATGAGGAACTATTTCACCATGCTCTAGAGGGAATTTTAATCGTTAATGAAGGTGGAAAAATTGAATATATGAATCCCGCTTATGAAAAACTATTTGGGGTCAGCAGACATACATTTACTGGAAAGGGAATTCATCAAGTCCCCAATGATGATTTATTATTAGCCTCATTAAAAACCATGAAAAAGTTACAGGGTTTTATTAATACCCCTTTTATTAATAGATCAATTAGTGCATCAGCATCACCAATATGGAAGGGTGATGAATACAAGGGTGTCATGGCCATTTATCGGGAAGAAGCGTCGACTAAGAATTTCACTTTTAAACCTCAAGAGGAGTTTGTAGAATTGAAAAAAGCCTTTAATAATATTATAGGTAATAATCCTAAGCTTAAGAAAGAGTTGAAAATTGCTGAAAGGGCTTCCAACACCCGCTCTACAATATTAATTAATGGTGAAAGTGGCACTGGAAAAGAATTAGTAGCTAGTGCCATACATGAATCAAGTCCCTATAGTGGAAAACCCTTTGTAAAGGTAAATTGCGGTGCCATTCCTGCTAATTTATTAGAGTCAGAGCTGTTTGGACACGAGCAAGGAGCCTTTACAGGAGCTATTAAAAGAAGAATAGGAAAATTTGAACAAGCAAATGAAGGAACGATTTTTTTAGACGAAATTGGAGATATGCCATTAGAAATGCAGGTTAAGTTACTAAGGGTAATACAGGACAAGAAATTTGAGAGAGTTGGAGGAAGTGAAACACTTCAGTGTAATTTAAGAATTATCGCTGCCACCCATCGGGATCTTAAGGGATTAGTGGAAACAGGGAAGTTTAGGGAGGACCTATATTATCGTTTAAATGTTATTCCAATTCAATTGCCACCATTAAGAGAACGGAAAGAAGATATTTTAGAATTAAGTGACTATTTTGTTGTTAAAATAAGTAAAAGGTTTAATGTTAGAGGGAAAAAAATATCCCAAGGGGTAAAAGATGCCTTTCTGTTATATGATTGGTCGGGGAACATTAGAGAAATGGAAAATTTAATGGAACGATTAATGGTTTTGGTAGAGGGAGATGAAATTACGTTAGAGGATATTCCAGACTATATTTCCCATGTGTATAATCGAAATGTAGATGGTGTAGCTGAAAATGGACTAATTAATCTAAAACCAGAAGGTGAAATGGCATTAATGGAGGAATATGAAAGGGAAATGATAGCGTTGGCCCTTAAACGTTATGGAAGTTTTAACGCTGCAGGTAAGGTTTTGGGAATATCTCATAAAACTGTAGCCTTTAAGGCTAGAAAGTATCAATTGCTAGACTAAAATTATCTTAAGGCAATTAATTAAGATGAAGTATACATTTCCATCTTCCGTACAACAATATAATAAGAGTAAAAGGAGGAAGATGGAAATGGAAAAAGAAAAAGATATTTTTAAACATCTAGAGCTATTAGAAAAAGAAAGAAATTTTTTTGAGGGTGTTGGTGAAATTAATAAATTTAATATGGATGCTATTATAGAATTAATTCAGTATAATAACATAAAAGAATATGGGGACCCAATTTATTCTAGAAGGGAAATTAGGAAGGGGTTAAGGGAGTATTTTAGTGATCGAGTAACCTGCTAAATTCTGGAGGGAAAGAATATGAAAAAAACAGCAATTTTTTTTGATAGAGATGGTGTATTGAATGATAATTATAACAAGCACGTCAATAAGCCAGAAGAATTAGTTCTGTATGAAGGAGTACCAGAAGCCTTGAAAAAGGCCCAAGAAGCAGGCTTTGAGTTGTTTGTCGTAACGAATCAAGGGGGAATCGAACTAGGGCACTTAACCCATGAACAATTAAAAAAAATACATGACCGTTTAGAAGAGCTATTAGAAGGGTATTGTAAGTTTAGGGACATTGTTTATTGTCCCGATTTTAAGAAGTTTAGTGATTGTAGAAAACCTAAACCAGGCATGATCCTACAACTGGCTGAAAAGTATGATATTGATCTAATGAACAGCTGGATGGTTGGTGATCGTGATACTGATATTACAGCAGGAATTCAAGTCGGTTGTTTCACCGCAAAAATAGGAGAAATTGATTCAAGGGCAGATATAAACGAAGGAGAACTCAGTCATCGAAGGGTTGATCGAAGGGTTGATTTGGAGGCGGTAATTGAAGCCATCATTGCCGAAACTGAATAACTTTGTTTTAACATGTAAATTATGCTAAAATATATAGGGATAGACTACATACACTAACAAAGAGAAGTTTTATTAAAACGACTACTATATAATTTTAAGGAGGAACTAAAATGGATAAGGAAATCATCGTATTTACAAGTAATACATGACCTCACTGTGTAACGGTGAAAGAGTTTCTTTCAGAAAAAGGTGTAAGTTATGTTGAAAAAAATGTACAAACAGACCCAGCTGCTAGAAAAGAATTAATGAAGGCAGGTATCATGGCAGTACCTGTTGTGAAGATTAATGATGAAATGGTAGTTGGTTTTGATAAAGAAAAATTAGAAGATTTATTAGGATAATCTTAAAAAAAAGAGGTGTTAAATTAAACACCTCTTTTTATCTGCCGATAAACATTTGTGTAAAAACCTTTCCATAGGGACCTCCCTTTTCCATTCCAATGCCAATGTGGGTAAAGGTAGGATTAAGTATGTTTTGACGATGGGTAGTAGAATTCATTAATGAATGATGGGCCCCAATTACACTATTATGGCCTGCTAGGTTTTCGCCTGCAAAGAGATAGTCTATTTTGTATTTTTCCATCATTTCGAAGGGGCTTCCATAGGTAGGAGAATAATGATTAAAATAATTTTCTTCAATTAAATCCTTAGATTTTAGCCGAGCTATTTTAGTAAGGGTTAAATCAATTATTAAAGGTTCTAAGCCAACCTCAATTCGTTCTTTGTTGATTAAATCAACCATTTCTTTTTCCTCGGCAAGTAGATGATCGTCTAAAATGACATTATCCTTAGTATCTCTTCCCTCCACATAGGGTACTGCCTTGCTCTTTTCAACACAGCCTACCTGTTGATCTTCTAAAAGGACCACATACCAATCATCCGTTACACCAATTACCTTCAAAAGATCACCATTGTTATAGGTTGCAACAACCGATAAATTAGGATTTTTACCAGAATAGACTTCTGTCATATCTTCCTTTATAAGAATTTCTTTAACTTCACCTTCTTTATAAATAGAAGAATTTTTAATGGCAACTTTTGGTGGCAGATGATCTCTACAAGAAACGATCATAAAAGAGATTAGTAAAAAAGCCACTAGTAGATAAATTTTTTTCGTTTTTATCAATACCTCACCCCCAAAAAATATTATTTGCAAAAAAAATATAAATTATAAAATATAAAAAAATCAGTATTTAACACAGAAAAAATTTCCAAAAAAAGCAAAACCCTTATTTTAAAAGTGAAATAGTCAACTTGAAAAATAAGGGTTTATATTTGATATTTTAATTCTTTATATCTTAATATTGTATTTTAAATCTTGTATTTTTGTAACTCTGATCTAAAGTTGGAAATTAGAACTTCAAATTGCTTAATATGATCGGTTAAATCCTTTACTTGTTCAGAGTATTGAGTTACACTTGAACTCATTTCCTGAGAAGATGCTGAGTTTTCTTCTGCTATTGCTGCTAGTGCATGGACATTTTCAACTACCCCTGATAATCTTTCAGTTTCGGTGGATAGTTGTGTAATTAATTTTACAATGACATTAGAAACCTCTACAATTTCAGAGGTAGAAGCTTGATTATCAATGGTAACTTGGTCTAATGTTGCATTACTAGCCTCTAATTGATGATGTTGTTCTGCGATTTCCTTAACAAACTTATTGATCATTTCAATAAAATATTCTAGGTTTTCATTAATGTCATGAACAGATGTTTTAGAGTTTTCGGCTAGTTTTCTAATCTCTTCTGCAACAACAGTAAAACCTCTTCCAGCTTCTCCGGCTCGGGCAGCTTCAATTGCTGCATTTAAGGCTAGTAGATTGGTTTGATCTGCAATTTGCTCTACAGTAGAGCTGATTTCCATAATCTTTGTAGCCTGTGATGCAAGATCTTGACCCTGTTGATTAACATTATCGAAATTTGACTTAACAGAGTTGATCATGGTATTAACCTTATGAATAGACTCATAGGATTTTTTCAGTTGTTCTACAGAAGATTCTAGACGGTTTTTACCATCTGTTTCTTCATCAACGATCTCGCTAAGGGTGGTAATATATTGATCTAAGATGGAGACAGCATGTTCCGTTTCATCGGCCTGACTAGAGGCACTTAGAGCAACTTCGTGAACAACAGATGAAATTGTGTCGGATAAATCCTTCATATTGGCAGTAATTAGAGAAAATTCCCGTAAATAGTTGTCCATATCATCTGTACCACCTTTAAGGAATAAAAAGTCTGACTTAACAGCTTCCTTAGCAGCGTTTAGATGATTCATAATTTCTTCTGTTGTATCATTACTTCTTAGTATAGACTTGCTGGCAAAATCTAAATCTTTAAGTTTTTTTATGTCTTCCTCTATATAATTGAGGGGTTTCATGACAATATGGGCCACTAAGATAATACTAATAAAGGTTGCTAAAGAAAGTAGTCCATTAATCATTAAACCAGCATCTTGATTAAATAAATTTAATAAACCAAACAAAACCAATGATGGGAGGATACTAACCTTAAGAGGTAATTTATTAAAAATAAAAAAGCCCATTAATTTAGATGTGGTTGGCTTAATAATCCGGTCAGGGGATTTTTCTAAATATAGATGCACCTTCATAAAATGTTTCTGATCTTCTGTTTTACCAGATTCTAAAATCTTATACTCTAATTTTTCATTAAAATAAGCAGAACTTCCTTCTAGTAAGCCTAAGAAGTAGTCGAATAAGCCCCGCTTAGAGATATAAGTAATTTGTATCTCTCTTTCATTAATCTCATTAGGAATTAGACGAGGAGGATTAGCGCCTTTAATCATTTTGGTTAATTGTGCATGAACGCTATCCATCATAAGTAAGAAACCCTTTAGACTATATCTTTCAAAGTATGAAGGGAACCATTTTTGAAAGCTGTAGATGTTTTGTTGTCCAACTTTTCGCCATATATCGCCTACTGCTTGGTCCGTTTCCTTAGCGATAAAGCTGAAGACTGAAAAGATTTCTTCATCAGATATGTCCTCCAATGGACTAATAATTCGATCCTTATTCCATTGAATAGACTGGGTAGCCCTATTGACAAGATCTTCGCCGAATAGGTTTTTTAAGCTGTTTAACCATGTGGAAACAACTGTACCCTTCATTTAATCACGCTCCTTAGTTTTTAATTGCAATAAATAATCTATACCCAAATTATAGTGGTTAAAACCTATAATTGCAAATATTTTAAATAAAAAAAGCCCAAATACTTGGGCTATACTGTAAGAAATAGGAAAGCTCTCTTTTAGTTATTTAAATATAAAAGAACTTTACGTGATCAGTTTCAACGAAGTCATCCAATAAATCTTCTGAAGAAAGACTTTGTTAAGGGTAATCTATGCTATAATATTTTTATATAATCTTTAAGGAGGAGCCCGAATGAAATTTAGTATTTTTCAAATTATTAATTTGATTGTTGTGCTGGTTTTATTAGGAGTACCAGTTGTTGTAACCATATTAATACTAAAGTATTTTAAAGATAAAAAAGATGACGTAGATGTAAACTCGGTTGAATATTTAATCAATAAAATTAATGACCTAGAGGAACGGGTTCAAGAGCTAGAAGCTCAAATGGATTTAACTAATATAGATTAATTAGATTATTGAAGTCTTCCTCTGGAATTTTTAAGTTAAGATGGCTGAGGGGCTTTTTTTCAGGTTGTAGTTTATCAAGGTAAGAGTGAGAAGTTGGATCTTGATATATTACACCTGTACAAAGGCCTTCAGTTTCGATTAGTCTATTCATGGCCTCTTGATAGTTAAGGGGCTTTTTATTTTCCTCTTCATCTAGGTTAATTAAGTGTTCTCTAAACCATTGATAGGTATTAATTTTATTATAGGTAATACAAGGGCTGAAGACATTAACCATAGAGAATCCCTCATGCTGAATTGCTTTTATAATAATGTCCACCAATTGCTCTTGGTAACCAGAAAACCCTTGACCAAGGAAGGTAATTCCATTTGCTAATGCAACAATGCCTGGGCGTATGGGGGTTTCAATTGATCCAGTAGGAGTACTTTTTGTTTCAAAACCTACTTCACTTAATGGAGAAGTGTGGCCCTTTGTTAGGCCGTAAATTTGGTTATTTAAGACAATATAGGTCATATTAATATTTCTTCTAATGGCGTGCAGGGTATGGCTTAGACCAATAGCAAAACCATCTCCATCCCCACCAGCAGCAATGACTGTCAAGTCTCGATTTGACGCCTTTATCCCTTGGGCAATTGGCAGGGATCGGCCATGTATTCCATGGAAACTATAGGAATTCATATAGCCAGAGATTCTACCTGAACAACCGATTCCCGAGACAATTGCTAATTTTTCATTGGGTATTTCTAGTTTTGAAGCTGCCACCTGTAATGCCCTTTGAATCGAGAAATGACCACAACCAGGGCACCAATTAGGAATAATATTGTTGCTATAATCCTTCATGTTAGCCATTATACCCACCTTCCAATCTCAGTTATAATCTCACCTAATGTAAAGGTGGTTCCGTCATATTTTGTAACACTATGAATCTTATCATGGTAACCTACTTCACTTCTAATAATTGTGGCTAATTGTTGTGAATAGTTGTTTTCCACAACAATAATATGATCATATTTAGCGAATAAATTTTCTAGCTGTTTTATCGGGAGGGGTTTAATCATTTGAAAGTAACCAAAGTCTACAGGAATATTATTCTTTTCAATAGCCCCTTTAATGATGCCATAGGTACTTCCAAAGGTAAGTACCAGTACATTATTGTTACTTGTAGGTTTGTTTTCTTTAATAATGATCTCATTACTAGATTGAAGGATATATGTTTTTTCCATTCTTTTCTCCATCATTTTTTTTCTATTTAAAGGTGTATCCATTGGAAGTCCAATTTCACTATGTTCTAAGCCAGTAGTATGGTGAATTCCCCCTTTTGTCCCAGGAATCGCCCTTGTAGAAACATGATCTTCTGTAAATTGAAAACGTTTGTAGCCTTGCTGTATTTCACTGGCTCCAAAGATTTTTCCTCTATCAATTTCAATCTTGCTATAGTCTAACTGATCAATAGTTTGATTTGAAAGGGATAAAGTTAAGTCCAATAAGATTATTACAGGACATTGATATTTATCGGCTAGATTAAAGGCTCTAATGGTTGAATAAAAACATTCCTCCACAGTAGAAGGCGTTAAGATAATGGTTGGATATTCTCCATGGCCACCAAAATAGAGACCTATCAAATCACTTTGTTCATGTTTTGTAGGCATACCAGTACTGGGGCCCACCCTTTGGGAATTTACAATAACAATGGGGGTTTCTGTCATGCCTGCTAAACCAATCCCCTCCATCATTAAAGAGATACCAGGGCCAGAAGTTGCAGTCATACTTCTAACGCCACCATAGGCAGCTCCAATAATCATATTAACTGCAGCAATTTCATCTTCAACCTGAAGCATAATTCCTTTATATTTAGGTAGTAAAACACCTAATGTCTCCATAATTTCTGAAGCAGGAGTAATAGGATAGGAGGCAACAAAACGGCACCCTGCCATTAATGCACCTAAGCTAACACCATGATTTCCTAGCATTAGGGGGCGTTTGTTTTTCTGAATAGAATTCAATATAAAATTTGAATATTCATTTAGGTTTTCATTAGCATGTTGGAAAACATGGTCTAAAACTTTAATGTTCTTCTCAATAATATCTTGACCTTTTTTCTTGAATTTTTTGGTGATGACTTCTATTAAGTTCCCTTCAGAAATCCCTAACAAAACGCCAATAAAACCCATAGCAGAAGTATTTTTCATAATCAGAGAACCGTTCTTTTTAGCAATTTCACTGATGGGAAGGGCATGGAGTTTTAAGCCTTTCTTTAATAGAGTTGGGTCAGGTGTGATTGTTGAATCATAAAAAATGATACCATTTTCTTCGAGTAGAGGATGATAAAGATCTATTGTCTCTTGGTCTAAAGCCACAATAAATGATACTTCATCCTCAACCCACAACTTTTTCTCTAGGCCTATGTTTATTACGATACTACTGTTGCCTCCTTTAATTCTAGAGGAGAAATTTCTTTTTTCAAAACAGTAGTATCCAAGGGAAGATAGGGTCTTCATTAAATTTTCTGCTGTACTGATGACGCCTTCACCCTGTACACCACCTATTAAGAGGGACATACTATTATTCAATTTATTCACTCCCTATTACATAATATTAAGGTAATTACACTTAGAAGATTATTTTATGTTATTTATATAGGTTTATTTATTACCTTTTAAGGTTATTTTATATAATACATAGGAGATTATGGGTTTTTAAGTTTTGAGACTAAATCATAATTGTCCTAATGTATTTCAACAAAAGATTTCCAATAAATTTTACTAGATGGAAGCCATTGTTTCATAAAGGTAGTTCTTTTTCTCTGTTATAATGTCCTAAGCAAAACTCTTCTTAAAAAAATCTTCTTTAAATGTAACTTCCTATATTAATGACTATACTTTTATATTACTACCAAAAGTTTTAAGTTATTAATCATATATTAATACAATTTAATATTATATTCATTGAAGCGTAAGTAGTAACCTTTTATTCTCTTTAATTTTAAACTAGTACAATTTAAAATAGATAGTGTAATTTCATCAGTTTCTAAAAATATCTTTTCTAAAACATAATTTACAATGGAAAAGGAGATAATTAAGTTGACAGAATTAAACATTTCATTATATAATTCATTTTAATATAATATGGAATAAGCGATGAGTAAGGAGAGTAAAAATAGTTATTTGCATAAGCGAGTCGATGATGGTGGAAGTTCGACGCAAAGGCTGTTTTGAATGGGCTTACGAGTGCCAGTTGAATTATAGTAGGCTGCGACGGTTTTCCTCCGTTATTGGGAAGGGTTGATAGTTCAACCGCAAAGGGGTGCATTAGCACAATTAGAGTGGTACCACGGAGATAACTCTTCGTCTCTATATTTTATAGAGATGGGGAGTTTTTTGTTTTATATTTCTATTATTAAAATCAAATAAAAAATTAAGTAAAGGAAGGTGAAGGAGATGGCGAATAACCATCAGAAAATTATTTTTAGTGGAGCACAACCAACGGGGAGCTTAACCTTGGGGAACTATATTGGGGCGATTCAAAACTGGAAGGCTTTAGAGCAAGATTATCAATGTTTATATTCTATCGTCGATCTTCACTCATTAACTGTTAGACAAAATCCAAAGGAATTTAGAGAAACATGTACCTCTTTTTTAATTCAATATTTAGCTTGTGGATTAGATCCAGAAAAAAATATTATCTTTTTTCAGTCCCATGTGCCACAGCATACTGAATTAGCATGGATATTAAATTGTCATACCTATATGGGTGAACTAAATCGAATGACTCAATTTAAAGAGAAGTCTCAAAGACATAAGGATAATATTAATGCGGGGTTATATACCTATCCGGCACTACAAGCAGCTGATATTTTACTTTATCAGACAAACACCGTACCAGTAGGGGAAGACCAAAAGCAACACCTAGAACTTTGTAGAGATATCGCCATGAGATTTAACCAAGCCCATGGAGAAACCTTTGTTGTACCAGAACATCACATACCAAAGGTCGGAGCAAGAATAATGAGTCTTCAAGAGCCTGATAAAAAGATGTCTAAGTCAGATGAAAATCTAAACGGAACAATCTTTTTAATGGACTCAGAGGATGTAATTCTAAAGAAAATGAAACGAGCTGTAACCGATAGTGAAAATAGAGTAGTTTATTCTGACGAACAACCAGGCATAAAGAATCTAATTACAATCTATTCGACAGTAGCTAATATATCGATAGACGAAGTTGTTGCAAGATATGATGGAAAAGGATATGGCGCCTTCAAAAAAGAACTAGCCGAAGTAATTATTGAAGCTTTAAGACCCTTTAAAGAAAAATATGATAACTACAAAAATAATATGGACTATGTAGAGACTGTCTATAAACGAGGGGCAGAAAGAGCAAGGGAAATTGCTGAGGGGACGATGAAGGATGTGAGGAGTAAAGTCGGTTTATTACCCCGTTAGCCTGTTGAAAAGCCCCCATCTTCATCGTCACTGCAAAAACCTAGCACCCTTACGTATTAAAACATACG
>NZ_JHYF01000009.1 GCF_000621485.1 Alkaliphilus transvaalensis ATCC 700919 | reverse complement strand
GACACAATAACCCAACAGTACTACCTAAGGGCAAGATACTATAACCCAATAATAGGGAGATTTACCCAAGAAGACACCTATCGAGGGGATGGACTAAACCTATATAGCTATTGTCAAAACAGCCCTGTGATGTATTATGATCCTAGTGGGTATTTCTGTGAGGAGAAGGGAAATGCTTTTCAAGTTGATGCTGGGGCATCAAGTATTAATGGGAAGGAAAAAAGTGGACCAAGTCTAGGGCAAAGGATAGGCAGTGTATTCAGTGGCTCCTTCATGATGTATTTAGGAGCATCGGCAATAATGGTTGGAGCAACTGCCCTAACAGTAGCAACTGGTGGGCTTGGAGCACCTGTATTAATAGCAGCAGGAACTATCATAACGGGCGCTGGCTTAACAGCAATGGGAGCAAATGAAGTTGTATATGGGCTATCAGGTAAAAACTTTGCACTTGATAACGTATTTAAGGGGAACGTTGAAGCCTATTCAACGGCACAGATGTTGCTAACAATGGGAACCGTGTCAGGTATGCAGTATAGTTCAATCTATACTCAACAGGAGATTGCTTTTAGGAATGCGGCTAAGGAAACGGGTAACACTGATTGGATTACAAATAAAGGTTACAAACCACAACCTGGTGAAAGAACATTAGAAGGATTCATGAAGAAAAACATCTCTCCAGATGCAGAAGTAGGGTTATACACTAAATCAAGCGGTAAATGGAGGGGTTATGTTACCAACAAAACTTGATATAAAACAACTTTATGATTATTTATTTAATGGGAAGTATAGACAGTAGGAGGAATGAGAATGGTAGGTAATTTTGATTGCACTCAATTTATAACATTTGACTCAAGTGCTTCTGAAGAAAAACTTAATAATATGCTAAGTTCGTTTGAGGAGTTAGGATTTAAAATTATTACTGGTGATGAGGTAAAACCTATAAAGCGACAATACTTTAAAGACTATAGTTCCTACTATTTTATTGAGTTGAAATTCGATAATTTTATGGGAGAATTCGAAGATTGGGAGCAGATAGATAAGCCGCCTATACTGATAAAGCAGTTTATAGAGACTGCATACAAAATGGTAGATAGTGAAGGAATTTCAAATATTAAAATTATTCTAACCTCATTTGCAGAAGAAGGAAGAACAACAAATGAAGTAACGGTTATAGAAAAAAGCCATATTAGCGAAGGACTATATACCATGTCAAAACATAATTTTCAAGTGTGGGTCGATAATTTGATTTTAGAAATACTAAAATAAAAATGATATATTTAAGTAGAAGTAATTATTTCTAAAAAAGGGATTAAGAAACTCAGCACACCACTAACAATGGTTACTGCTAGGTTTCTTTTTTTATCTTATTAATTAATATGCAAAATATTTAAAAATGTATTTACAAAACATAAAATAAGCATATGATGCAATTAATAAAACATAAAGGAGGTCATGCATATATGGCGAATATTATTAATATCAGATTAACCAAAGATTACCTGGAAGTATCAACAATGGATGAAACAGCAAAGGCTCTTGGCATATCCGGAAACGAAATGATAGTAAGGGCAATTACTATGATGATGAACTTGACACTACATTCTAAAAGAAACTGGAAAAACATAGTGAAAGTGTAGGAGTACCAATGCAACTAGCCATCCAAAATACCTTTTTAAAAAGATGGGCACAGGATAACGCTAAGAACGTTGTATGGGAAACAAACAAGGATTTACTATTGTAGTTTGCCTACAACGAAGATGGGGTTATTACCACAAAACAGCTTTATGAGATGATCTATAAGTTGATCTTTGAAACTCCGTTAGAGAACAGGGCGCTAATGGTCATAGCCAAGAGCATGAGCCGTTACGAGCCACAGAAAGGACATATAAAGACTATATACAACAATGCGTAATTAAGAAACTTAATAATTAGAGGAAGTTTTTTAAAAATCAAAGCAAAAAAGGCGCTGTCTTAAATAATTGTAAAAGTCATTTTAAGACAGCCCCTTTTTATCTTACTTTAAACTTATACTCTCGATCGTAATATATAAAATAGAAGCCTAGGGCGCTCATCAATCCAATTATATAGGCAACTATTGAGTAGATATAGCCCCACTTTTCTGAATCATAACTTAAGAAGCCTAACTTTATTGAAAAAAATTCTATTAAGGTGGCAAGAGTTGAAAGTAACAACACTAGAAATAACTTCTGCCAACTCTTTTTTGGCAAGCATCTTATAAGAAATAGACCAATAGTAAAAAATGGCCCAATCACAACAAACAAGTCTAATTCACCTAAATGAACTAAAATAAAGTCTTCCTTCCAGAACTTATTGTCAATAAAAAAGTTTTCGAGAACTCCTCCAACTACCATTGTCCATAGGGCAATAGGCAGAGCCCTTTTAAATTCTTTTAAAGAACAAGTGAAAAAGATGACTACCCAACAGATGACTGCTAATATGAGCCATGGTAAGTTATAGGTATCTAAGAAGTTTGTTATACCTTCAGACATTTAACCAGCACCCTTCATCTGAATTTGAAAAAGAATAAAAAGTAATTTATTTTGAGGAATTACCTAATTAATTTTAGATTTATATTAATGTAAAATAATGAAAACTAAAAACTTGGCTACTTAGTGTTCAAGGAGTAATCCATTGAAAGATAAGAAGATTACTCACTTTATACTGGGTGGATGAGTTTTTATATTTACATAGACGGAAATTAAATTTAGCGTTATAGTATTAAGTAATTTCCTCACTTAACTATTGTCTACAAATATCCCCTATATTAATCTTATTATTTCTTTATTCTTAAGGAATCTAAAAAATAAAATCTTGTCGCTTAAGGCAGAAATATTAATTTAAAGATATTTCCTTGGAAATAAAAAAAAAATCTCGACATACAATGATAAATTTGGATGAAGAAACTTAGCTTCCTAAAGTTCTTTTTTCCATAATATCAAAGTAGAACTTTATTATAGGCTATGACACAGCGATTACCTCGAAAGACCCTCATAAAAAGCTCACTATACAAGCTGTGTTTTTAGGGATTTAAGGATATAACCATAACCATGGAGTAGTAATATATTATCATATTTTGTTGAAGGAAAAGGGGAGTCTTACTAGAAGTATAATAAGAAGTAGAAAGGGTAGAAAAGTAAAATGAAGTAGAAAAATAGAAAACAAAATAGAATACGATATAGAAAACAATATAAAAACAAATTAAAAATAGAAATGATAAAATAAATAGCAAGAAGAAGCATATAGAACAAGCAGATAAAGAGGATTAGAGAAAGGGAAATAAAAATAAAAAAGATCATAAATAAGGATCAGAAATAAGAAAGATTGATTTTGGAGGGGAAATATGAGACAAAAAACACTACGGGACTATAATGTTAAAATAGGCAAATTACCAACTGGAAGTAAAAATTTAATTACTGATGTTGAAGGTGTTAAGGTGGGCCATGTTACATTAACCACAGGAGATGCTAAGACAGGAGTAACGGCAATTTTACCCCATACAGGCAATTTGTTTAAGGAGAAGGTTAGGGCTAGTAGCTATGTGATCAACGGTTTTGGTAAATCAATGGGGATTATTCAGATTGAAGAGTTGGGGACAATTGAAACTCCCATTATTTTAACCAACACATTAAGTATAGGAGTAGCCAGTGATGGATTAATTGAATATATGCTAAAGGAAAATGAAGATATCGGAAGGACTACTGGGACAGTTAATCCAGTTGTTGGGGAATGTAATGATGCCTATTTAAACGATATTCGTGGAGGTCATGTCAAAAAAGAGCATATTTTTGAAGCAATTCACCACGCAAAAGAATTTTTTCAGCAGGGGGCTGTAGGAGCAGGTACTGGAATGTCTTGCTATCAACTAAAGGGTGGCATTGGTTCTTCTTCAAGGGTGATTAAGTTAGACGAAAAACAATTTACTATAGGAGCACTGGTTCTTTCTAATTTTGGTAGAAAGGAAGATCTATTAATTAATGGCGTTGCCGCTGGTGAAATAATAAATGCCATTGACCCAGAAGAACCTGTTAGGGATAAAGGCTCTATTATAATGGTATTAGCAACCGATATCCCCCTATCGGAAAGACAATTAAAAAGAATGTCGAAGCGGGCATCCGTTGGGTTAAGTAGAACAGGTTCATATATTGGAAATGGCAGCGGAGACATTGTAATTTCCTTTACAACGGCAAATCAGGTAAATCATTATGAAGCTAAAGATATTGTAAAGATGCAAACAGTTAATGAATTGAAGATGGACGATGTATTCAGGGGAGTGGTTGAAGCGGTAGAAGAAGCAATTTTAAATTCGATGATTTGTGCTGAAACAACTATAGGAAGAAATGGTCATAGGAGATACTCCTTGAAGAAGTATATTGAAACGATATTTTCGGATATATAAATAAAGCTAGGCTTCTAATAATGCTCTACTTAATTTATGAGGATAAAGAAATGACTCCCACGTTTTTTATTATTAGTTACGTTGGGAGTCAGATTAATTAAAATTTATATGAAGGGATTAAGAAGGTTAAATTATGATAGGTCTAATATTTGTTGTTGATTTCTTTCTAAATATGGTAATGAATTAGAATTTAATTCTTCTATTAATTTAACTGGCTTATAGCCTAAACTTTTTAGATATCTAGAAAATAAGATGACATCGCCCTTAAGTTTATATTTGGTATAAAACTTTTTAGTTATGGGATTAATTTTAGTAATCAAATATTCATTTTCGTAGATTACCTTATAGCCCCCCTCTATATAAACTGTAAATTTATGAATTCTTGAAGAGGTGGTTGATCTTACCAATTCCCTGTAGATATGTTCCATAGTCATGTGATAACCTCCCTAAATTGTCAAATTATTGTTAAAAAATAAACAATATTATTTTTAAAAAAATTATTTATATTATTTAATTTGACTGCATCATAACCAAAACACTTATGTAATAGGTTGAAATAGGTATATTTTATCAAGAAAAGTACAATGGTTAGAAGTAAGTTAGAATAGACTTATAGTCAAATAAGATAGATCCCTCCCTTATATATTGTTAATATTTTAACTATATACTACAATTTGATTATACATAAACTTTTTAAGAATCGCAATAGCAAAAAGGTTAAATCTACAAATATTTGTCTAGTTTTTGGTTTTTTAAAAATACTAATACTAAGCTATGAAAACAAAAGTTAGTAAGGGCCTACTGATATGGTTTTATCAGATATTATAGTTTTTATAGCTACTGCGGATTTGATTTTTACCCTTAAATTAAATGGTGTTTTGATCAATCAACAAAAAATTGGTAATTATTTACCTTAAAAAAAAGGTTATGCTTTCTATTAATAGAACTTATATCTAGAAGGTATATTTAAAAGTAGGACTTTCTTATTCGATATAAAAAAAGGGGGATGTGATTTTATGGAAAAGTATAAATTAATTAGCTTAGTGTTGGCTATGATTATGCTTGTTATGACAGGCTGTAGTGGGGGTAAAACTGCTACAACCTTTAAAACAGAGGCTGATGGAAGTGGAAGTGAGTTAGAAGAGTCCATCCATCAGTCAATTACTAGATATAGTAATGCAGGCATTTTTAGTGGCGTTGTATTTATTGCTCAAGACGAAGAAGTTTTGATGCATAGAGCTTATGGAAAGGCAGATTATGAGGAGAATAAAGATCACGATAAAGATCAGATTTATCAAATAGGTTCATTGACAAAGGCAATGACTGGACTAGTCATTATGCAGTTACAACAAGAAGAGAAGTTGCATGTAGAGGATTTATTAGAAATATATATCCCTTCTTTTCCCCATAGTAATAAAATTACGATCCAACAACTATTGTCCCATACATCAGGTTTACCATCTCAACCATGGGAAATTGATCTTGACATAAACTTATACAGGACTAAAAATGCTAGCAAAAATAATGAAGAACAACATCTAGAACTTCTATCTCCTCCTGGAAGTAAATTTTCCTATAGTAATATTGGATATACTTTACTAGGTTTTATCATAGAGGAGTTAACAGAAAAGTCATTAGAAGATGTTATGTCAGAAAGGATTTTCAAACCATTAGACATGAAGAACACCACTTTTAATGTTGAAGATATCGATCAGAATCAATTGGCTAAAGCTTACTATAAAAAGAATGAGGTTATTAGTGAAAAAGGTTGGTGGGATGTAAACGTAGGCCCAAGGGGTGGTGGTGGCCTCTATTCTACAATATCAGATTTATATAAATGGGATCAGGGGTTATATTCTGAAAAATTACTAGAAAAACAATATTTAGACGAAATTTTCAAGTTGCAAATAGATAGTACTCATCAAAGTGATTACAGCTATGGCTGGTTTTTAGACACCCATAATAACAATGTAATATTTCAACATGATGGAATTTCAGCCGGATACCATACGTATATTTATAGAAATCTACAGGATAAGAAGACCATTATTATACTTAGTAATTTTCAGCAATCCCCCATCTGGAGTATCGTGGGCGATATTAAAGGATTTTTATAAATACTAAAATTTAGTTTTTTCAAAATAGTCTTAATTAATTTATAATAACCCTTTACAAAAGACATTATTTGGATTATAATTACAATTGTAATGACAAAAATTTCTAAAATAAGGAGGTTCTAGTATGATGCTATCAACGGTTAATTCAAAGAGTAAAACAATGATACAATCTTCTACAGAGCCTTCGGTTAATTTAGAAAATTAATAGCTATTTTTAAAAGGACTTTTCGTCTAATTTTCTAATTCTATTGCATTAAATAACCGTAGGTAAGATAAAGACCTAGGGTTATTTTTAATGGATAGTATATTTATAATCTATTAATAAGGGCCATCTAAAATAGGTGGCTCTATTTTTGTCAAATTTATTTCTAAAAGGAGGCGTAGATTATGATTAGTAAGTTAAGTTTTATTAGAAGGTCTAGTTTAGTACAGGGGATTAATGATGACTGACAACTTAAATCTATTAAAAAGTTCTAAAAGAAAAGGGGATAGATTATGGAACAACAAATTAGAGTGATTCAATATAGCCCAGAATGGGCAGCAGCTGTAGCTGATATGTGGAATAAAAGTAGAGATGGTTGGGGGGGCGGTAGCTCCATTACAACGGAAGAACAGGTTAGAAAACAAGAGGAAAGTTCTGGGAATCTAAATTTATACTTAGCTTTAGATGGGGAAACAGTTGTAGGATATTGTAGTTTAAGTGAATATCGTGAAGATGAAGGAGCACTTTATATTCCACTATTAAATGTTAGGGGCGACTACTAGGGTAAAAAAATAGGTAAATTACTATTACTTAAAGCACTAGAACGTAGTGTTGAGTTAGGGTGGCCTAGACTAGATCTATATACTTGGCCTGGAAACATAAAGGCAGTACCCTTATATAAAAAGTGTGGATTCTTTTGGGAAGACAGAGATGATACCACCCATCTAATGAACTTTATTCCTTCTGTGTTAAATTTAGAGATAGTTAAAGACTTTTTTAAAGAATCCGATTGGTATAGCACCTCAAAAAGAATTATAGAAGTTAAACCAGATGGAAGAAAGGAAAATGGTTTTGACTATTATGAATATCTTTGGGAAAATGAGGGCAGTCAACTAAGAATGGAGTTTGAACGTAGAGGTAGAGGACTACGTTTAATTGAAACAGATGAGTATTTGATCTCAGTAGACCTAGAAGCTTCAGAACTAGTTTTTGGTAAAGATTATCAGGTATCCTATTATATTCGTAATAAAAGGAATCAACCCATAGAAGTTCTATTAACTGGTTCTAATGATAAAAATATTGAATTTGATTTTGAGAAAACCCTTTATGTAAATGATGAAATTAAAGTAGAAGGAACTTTTAAAGTTAATGAAATTAGAGAAGAACAAAGTATCTGGAGAACTCATCCCGCCGTGACAACAACAGTTGACATTAATGGAAAAAGAGTCTGCCTCAAGGTAGGAATCGTTCCTAAGTTTCCAGTTAAAATTTCAGCCAAAGTTCCTAGCTATGAGAGTTTCCTTAACGTACCTTCAGTATTTTATATTGATGTAGAAAACAATTACAATGAAGAGATTGAATTAAATTTTCAGCTACCCAATATCGATTTTATTACAATAGACAAGGGGTCTAATTTAATCGTTTTAGGTGGAAAAGAAAAGAAGTCCATCCCAATCTCCTACATATTATCAGACTTTGGGTTTTATAGTGCTCCCATTGAGCTTGAAGTAAAACTAAAAAACGAAAATAGTTTCAGTTTTAATAAAGAAATAGGAATTGCCTTTAAGGGGTTAGGGGCTAAATTTTCTGGAGAATGTGATGAATATTGGCATATTCATAATGGTCCTTATCAAGTGTTACTAAGAAAATTAAACAATAGTTATTTACCAAGTCGTACTTATCTAAAGGGATATCCTACAAGAATTTTGGCACCAAAGCTTGGAAAACCCTTCTCGCTGGAATTTACAAAAAAGCGGGCAGAATCGGTAGAAATGTTTGAAGATAAGGGTACTATAACAATTAAAGCAACCTATCATTCGGGAGATTTTAAGGGATTACAGTTAGTATCCTTTATGAAATTATACCCTGAGGGCATGCTAGAACAATATTATGAAATCACAAATACCACCGATGAAGAAACGAAGGAAGCAATTTGGTTAGACCATCCGGTTGCCCAAGAATTGAATGATTTAGTTATTCCCTACGATGATAAAATTCTACAGCTAAATGACACAACAGGGATTGAATACAAAGATTGGGAGTGTCGTAGAATTACTGAAAACTGGCTTTTTACAAAGGGAAATCAAATGCCTACGGGTATTAGCTGGTCTCCAGAAATTAAGCTTCGTTTTGAGAGTTGGTTCATGGTTTTTGAGTTTCCTTTAGGGAAAATATCGCCACAAAAAACCATGAAGACTAAGCCTGTGTACATTTCATTGGGAGCATACCAAAATTGGGAAAATTTTAGGGTCTTTGCCTTAAGTCAAAGAAAGGTAAAAGAAATGCCAGCTTTAAATCCCATAGCATTTACTTTAAAAGATCATAATCCCGTAGTAAAGGCTGACCAAGTAGTGACTACTCTCAAGAATTATAAAACAGAGTACTTTGATGGACAAATTGAAGTTAATTTACTAGATGAGGAAAATCCTCAATTATCAAAAGATTTTAGTCAAGAAGACGGAATTAATGAAATTGATTTAGTCGTTAAAACTAATCATAATCCCATAAATGTAATTTCATTAAAAGGAAACTTTTCAGCCAGAGAAGAAGCGTTACATATACTGTGTCTTAAAGAAGGTAAAAAGAACATTCTACAAGAGGAAAGAATAGAAGATGGGAAATTAATCTATTATGTAGATAATGATAGCATACAGATCAAAGCTTCACCCGAGTTTTTTCCAACCCTACATTCAATGGTTTATAAAGGGCAAGAGTGGTTAGATAGTTCCTTCCCTACAGCAAGGGCTAAGTCTTGGTGGAATCCTTGGGGAGGCGGTATTGGTTACTCTATGAAGGAGCTTAATAACAATAGCCTTAATAAAACCAATAGAAAATGTAGCTTTGCTTCTATTAAAGACAATTATGGTAATGAGTGGAGGGGAATTAAGTTAGAGGTAATGTTAGAGGATCATCCAAAATATAAGGGTTTAGGGTGGAATCAATATTACTTGCTACTTCCTGGTGTACCCATGGTCTGCTCTGTCGTAGAAGTTATTCAACAAACTGGTAAGTTTCTACACAATAGTGAAAATACTTGGTTTTCTGACGCCTTTCTAAAACTTTCGGAAAGATATGAAGCCGGTTGGATGAAAACCCTTGATAAAAAAGGCAAATTAACAAAATACTTAACATCAAAAGGGGCAGTTGAGATCCGTTCGGAAGCTAGTATGATTTGTGGTTCATCAGAAAGGAATGGTATATTACAAATCATTACTGATCATTCTTCCTCTATGATGGAATACTATTGCAATAAAGAAGTTATCTTAGTAGGTAATTTCCAAAGCTTAAACATGGAAAACGGTAAAAACTACTTTACTAATCCAGTGTTTTATACATTTAGTCAACAGCCTATTCCAGAAGATGCTTTAGTGGATTTAAAAAATCTTCGTTTTAAGAGAAAAATAGAAAAGTAGTCGGATAACCCATAAAGAAATGAGGTATAAAATTGAAAATAATTGATGTCCATATGCATTTTTCCAACATTGAAGAATTTAAAAAAACGGCAAGGAATATTTCAAAGGTAGATTATTCCTATGAAGGAATCGTTAAAGAATACCAGAGATCCAACATCGTATTAGGGATTGGCATGGGTTTAACTGAGGGGGAAAAGGAAGGGTTTCCTGATCCCTCCACCTCTACACCGATGGGATTAGATTTGGAGGAAAGAATTCCTGCTTCCATTGTATACTGTGTAGGGGTTAATCCCCACCACTTAAATGATGAGGGATTAAAGGCCTTAGAGAAGACCCTACAGCAGCCAGAGGTTGTTGGAATTAAAGTCTACTTGGGATATTACCCTTATTATGCTTATGATGAAATTTATGATCCTGTATATCAATTGGCAATAAAATATCAATTGCCGGTGGTATTCCATACAGGGGACACCTATTCTGAAAGGGGCCTTTTAAAATACTCTCATCCATTAACATTAGATGAAGTAGCGGTAAAATATCGAGAAATCAATTTTATCATGGCTCACTTTGGTGACCCTTGGTGTTTAGATGGAGCTGAGGTAGTCTATAAAAATCGTAATATGTATGCAGACCTTTCAGGGCTTATAGTAGGGGATGTAGAGGAAAGTAACAGATTAAAGGACTCACCTATATTTTTTAATCATCTAAAACATGCCCTTGTTTACTGTAACAATTACTCAAAATTCTTATTTGGCACAGATTGGCCGCTGGTTCCCATTGCTCCCTACATTGAATTTGTTAAGGAGATTATTCCAGAAGAGTACCATGAAGATGTATTTTTTAATACAGCCTTGAAGGTATTTCCGAAAATAAAAAAAATTCTTTTTTAACCTTTGACTCCAGTCACAGTAACAATACAATAATTCTCCTATAATTAACTTAACAACAACATTTAATAATTTTAGGAGGAGATATTAATGGAAAGTAAAATTAAAATAGCAAATAATTCATACTGGGTAGGATACGTTGATGACAGAAAAGTTCTTTTCCATAGATTAATTTTGGAAAAAGGAACAACCTATAATTCCTATTTATTAGATACAGAGAAACCCACCATAATAGATACTGTAGACATTGAATTTGGACGTATATTTGTAGAAAACTTAAGTAATATGATGGACTTATCAAAACTTGAGTACGTTATTATTAACCACGTAGAACCTGACCATGCAGGAGGCTTACCCGCTTTAATGGCAAAAGCGAAGAATGCTAAAATTGTTACAACAGCCCTTGGAGCAGAAGAACTGAAAAAAATGTTCAAACTCCATAATAGAGAGTATGTAATTATCCATGATGGCATGACCTTAGATATAGGAGGAAAAACACTACAGTTCTTTGAAACACCCTTCCTTCATACAGAAGAAACAATGGTTACTTATTGTATAGAAGACCAGATTCTATATCCTTGTGATCAGTTTAGCACCCATATTGCAAACTATGAACTATTTAATGATTTAGCTAAAGAGGATATTACAGAAGATTTTAAAGTATACTATCAACTAATTATGCATCCCCATAGACCTTATGTTCAGGACATGATTAAGAAAATTAGAAAGTTAGATATTAAAATGATTGCCCCTTCCCACGGTTATGTATTAAGGGAAAATGTAGAAAAGTATATCAATGCCTATGATGATATGAGTAGGGCTAAAGAAGGTAAAAAGGTAGCTATCCTATTTAGTACCATGACAGGGAATACAACTAAGGTGGCAAAGTTAATGGCTGAAGCATTAGAAAACAAAAATATCGTAACAAGAATAATTAATGTCGATAATGCCGATGTAGATGCTGTTGTAGAGGTAATTAAAGAAAGTGATGGGGTATTCTTTGGAAGCTCTACAAGGTATGCTGATATGGTGGGTAATTTAGAGACAATACTAAAACAGCTAAAAGACTTAGACCTTTCTGGGAAATTTGCAGTCGCCTTTGGTTCTTATGGTTGGAGTGGAGAAGCGATAGAGGTAATTAATGATTATCTAAAGGATACAAACCTTACAGTTATTGATCGTTCATATATTGTTAAAACTACTGGTATGGACGACATACAAGTACCAATTAGGGTTAAATTTAAGCCAGAAGAAGAATCTCAAACGTTAGGTAGAACGGTTCAAGCGATTGGAGACATTTTAGTAGGATAAGGATAAAGCAAGATAAAATTTAAGGAGGCTTCAGAGGAAGTCTCCTTAGGGTGTTTTTGTAATCAATAGGAGGGGTTTTATTAAAGAAGACGACTGATGAGCTTGTTTTAGCTTAACTATAAAGGGAATATATACAGTAGAATGAGAACCTTCCTTTAGGTGATCGGTAAAATCTAAAATTAAAATCTAATCATTAAGAAAAATGCATCATAATAATTTAACTGAGGAAAATGGATCATTAATTTTAAATTTATATTAATGTAATTTCTTCAAATGAAAATAGGATAGGAGAATTTTTATGAAGGCATGTTGTGATCGTTGCAAAAATAAATTATGTGCCAGTAAGGTATCAATATTTGGGAATCTGAACCAGGAAGAACTTGTAGATATTATTAAGAAGACAGGACATAGGGAATATCATAAGGGAGAAAATATTTTCCTTGAAGACACAGAGGCAAAAACCCTTTATCTTGTAAATGAAGGAAGGATCAAAATCTATAAATATACTAGAGATGGTAAAGAACAGATTTTACACATATTATCAGAAGGAGATTTTTTTGGAGAGTTAAACCTATTTAGAGAAGGTAAATATCGTTTCAACGCAGAAGCCCTTACTCCCACAAAGCTATGTACTTTAACAAAGGATAAAATGAGAGAACTTATTTTAGATAAACCTGAAATAGGTCTAAAAATTTTAGAAGTTGTTGGAGAGCGTTTAGCAAGGGTTGAAACACTAGCCCAAAATTTAGCATCAAATGATGTTGAGACCCGTATTGCCCATTTGATTTTAGACTTAAAAGAGCAATATGGTAAAGTGGTTGCAGACGGTATTGAAATAAAGTTACCCTTAACTAGAGAGGAAATGTCCAACTATACTGGTGTAGCAAGGGAAACCATGAGTCGAAAATTAAAAAAATTCGAAGAGGAAGGAATCATTAAACTATCGGGGATTAAAAAGATTATTATAATCGATGAAGATAAGCTTGAAGACTACTTGTAAAAAATCGGTAGCACCACCTATGGAAAATTTCAAGTAGTCACAAATATAAAAGGATTAGGGAGTTTCTCTAATCCTTTTATATTATCTTAACTATTTTAGTGATGTCTACATCGTCTACACAGAGGAACTTGATTTTCACCATGAAAGAACCTATGCCCACATTGAAGGCAACTCGTTGAAGATAGTTTATACTTTAGAGTAGAAGTAGCTAGTGATTTCACTTTTACTGCCTCTGGAATAATTGCTTTGCTAGGACAGAGGCAGTAACATAGTTGGCAAGAACTACACCTACTGGCATCATGGTTTACTTCTATTGTTTCAGGTGTTTTCTCCACCTTCCATGCAGAAGAGGGACACACTCCTTGGCAAAATCCACAACCGTCGCAACATGACTGAACTTGCCAGTTGGAAAGGTAGGGAAGTTCATTGGGAAGTAGTTGAAGATCTTCTTGGTTGATAGACTTTAAGGCCTTTATTAAGAGTTTTCTATTATTGTCTCTTATACTATTTTTTTCACTAATAAAATTTTCAGAAATCTGACTAACTGCTTTAAAGGACAGCTCTTTGGTCTCCCCTTTGAAATAACTAAATAATTCTCTTCTAGAAAATGACTTCTCTTGAAGAGTTTGTAGGGGCGTATCTCCTTCTATGAGGGAGACATTAATAGAAATGCCCAGTCTTTTACTGAAGGTTGTTACTTCTTTATAGGTCGATAGAAAGTGATTATTTTCATTAGAACAGTTTTGGCACTGTTGACGGTTAATTAAGATATTTTTTTCCCTTGCTAGAATTAGTAGGGCAGCTAAGACCTCTGGATGGAAACTATTTAAACAGGGGACTATAATGGTTCCTTGTTTTGATCCTTTTATGCAACTAATAATAGGAAAGGGTTTCTCTAATACTTCACGATAGATTTTGTCTAGCTCAAAGTCCTTGAGGGATATAGCTTGAGTAGGACATACCCCTAGACATAGGCCACAAGTATCACATAAGTCTTCGTTAAGTGTAACGGAATATTTATCAACTATAATTGCTTTTTGGGGACAAATTGAAGTACATATATTACATTCCTTAAGTCTATTTTTATAGTGAAGACAATTTTTTATATTTAGTTGAGGTTTAGTTTCTTCAATTAATTTATCTAATAAGTATTTAAAAATCAAATCTTAACGCCTCCCCAAAATAATAGTGATTAAATTATAGCTTGTTTTATAAATAGGAAAGGGGGAAGCTTATCCTAAGACATTCTTCCCGCTTCTACACTTTTAGTCTTTTGTTTTTTACGATGGATCATTGAAGAAATTACTAAACTAAATTCAAATAATAGTAACATAGGAGCGGCCATTAAACCTTGAGAGATGATATCTGGTGGGGTTAGGATAGCAGCAACGATAAATATTGCTAATATAAGAAATTTTCGAGACTTCTTTAAGGTTGAAATCGTTACTAAGTTTAACTGTGTTAATAATAAAATTAGTAGGGGCATCTCAAAGGTTAATCCGAAAGATAAAAGTAATGAACTAATAAATGTAATATAATTAGCGAAAGAGAATAAAGGCTCGATCTGTTGAGTAGACATTCTCACAAAAAACTGAATTGTTATGGGGATGATGACAAAATAAGCAAAAACGATCCCTAACAGAAAAAATATAATGGCCATAAACAGTGTTATGAGCAGATTTCTTCGTTCTTTTTTTGTTAAGCCAGGTTTAATAAATAGCCAAATTTGAAATAACGTAATTGGTAAAGTCACTACAATACCAACAACTAATGAAATTTTTATGTAGGCTAAGAATAGTTCTGGTGGGCTTAAATAGATAAAATCTAACTGGCTTGCTGGCTTTGTGATTACCTTAATAAGGACATCAATATATTGATAGCTAATTAAAGCCCCCACAATCATGGTAATGGCAATAATCATAACTCTCTTTCTTAATTCCTCTAGATGTTGTATTAAAGTAAGACGCATATCTTCCAAATGGGTCTCCTCCTTAAGGGAATTCTTCTATCTGTTTTAGATTTTTAGTTATTTCTCAGACTCGTCATTTTGGATCGATTTATTAGAATGTTGCTTAAATTCTTTAATACCTTTTCCAAAGGCTTTTCCGATTTCTGGTAACTTTGATGGGCCAAATACTACTAACGCAATCCCTAATATTAAAATTAATTCAGTTGTACCTAGTCTTCCAAACATGAGGGAACCTCCTTTAAACGTATAAATGACTTTATATTATGCCACTGCCTTGTTTGTTAAATATTATACACCAATGGTGGTGGGATGACAAGTGAAGTGTATTGAAATTACCATTAATTATTACAAAATAACTGTATTCTATTAATATAAACTATAAAACAAGAAAAAGATTGAAGAACAATATAGTTTTATAACGAATAGGAGAGTTCGACTTTAATTATTATTAAAATAAGAGAACTTTACGTAAGGAGTTTCAACATATGCAGATAAGCAATTTAATAGATTAAATTGTGTAAGTCGTTAGTTTCTTCACCTAAAAATCATCCTATAAATCTTCCGATCAAAGACTTTGTTCATAAAATAAAGTGGTTTATTAAATGTCAAGATATGGTGTAGAAAAACATATATATAATTTGAAATGCTAATAATTGATTAAATAACAACAATATCAAGAAAAGAATTATCAATTGATAATATCAAAGTATTGTTTTTTCCTTTATGTCAATTGAACTTCTTTAAAATTTTCCTTTTAAAATGCTGTTTACCTATTGTTAATTATGGAATTACTTTTTAAATTTAATTAATATTAATGCAAAATAATAACTTTGGCAAAAACTGTTTCAAATGAATGAAATTTTATATTGTAGGTATTTTCAACGTTTTTGTGAGATGGGGCAGTTTTTGAATTTGTATAATGATTAATAAAAATAGAACTAAGGTACTATAAGACTTTATAAATTATTAAGGGGTTAATTGAAGCTGTAAGGATTAATCAAAAATACTTATCAATTATTACAAACAAAGATTAGTTATCAATTGACATACTTTTGTAAATATGGTAAGTTAAATACAACTAACATAGTTATTTTTTTAACATTAAGTTAGTATCAATATTCAATGTAATAGGGAGGTTGATAAAAATGTCGCATGAGGAAAAAATGGGGTTTTGGGAAAAAACCAGCAACCGACGAGAATTTTTAAAGTTTAGTGGTAAAACAGTTGCAGGAGTTACAGTATCAGCAACTTTATTGAGTCTGTTAACAGGTTGTCAAGATACTGCCAGTGTTTCTGGTTTTCCATTGGCAACAGGATTACTTATTTCAGATTCAACTCGCTGCTCAGGATGTAGACGTTGTGAGACGATTTGTACAATGAACAATGATGGTAAAGCAGATCCAAACATAGCGAGGGTAAAGGTAGGTAGAAACTATAACTTTGGTCCTGGTGGTCCTAAAAATGACTTCCATAATAAGGCTGGTAACTATGGGAACCTAGAAATTATTCCAGATACTTGTCAGCAATGTAAAGACCCTGTGCCATGCGCAGAAGCATGTCCAATGGAAGCAATTTATGCAGAAGAGAAGACTGGGACGAGAGTTGTAGATACAGAGAAATGTGTAGGCTGTGGTATGTGTGCTAGTCAATGCCCTTTCAAAATGATTACTGTCGATGAAGATGAGAAAAAAGCAAAAAAATGCTTCTTATGTGATGGAGATCCTTCTTGTGCTAAGATGTGTCCTACTGCCGCATTAAAGCTGGTTCCATGGAAAGAGGTACATGCAACCATTCAAAAGAATAAACATCTATTTGCATAAAACTATCTATTATTGAGAGAAGATTGGGGGAATTAAAATGTCTAAAGCTTACGGTTGGGCTGGAAGTATACTTAGAGTTAACTTAACTACAGGGGTAATTTCAGCAGAAGAAACGTCTAAATATAAAAATTATATTGGTGGAATGGGATTCGGCTATAGAATAATGTGGGACGAAGTACCCGTTGGGACAAAACCCTTTGATGCTGAAAACAAAGTAATTTTTGGTGCAGGTCCTTTAACAGGAACAGGTATGCCCTGTAGTGGCAGAACAAATATTACTTCATTACTGCCATCAAACCCATATCATTTAATTACAGATAGTCATATGGGAGGGCACTTTTCACCTGCTATGAAATATGCAGGATGGGATGCCATTATTATTGAAGGTGCTTCCGATAAGCCCGTTTGGTTAAAAATAGAAAATGATAATGTATCCATTGAAGACGCCTCTGGTTTGTGGGGTAAGGGCACCTTCGATACAACAGCAGAAGTAACTAAAATGATGGGGGATAATACCCATGTAGCCTGTATTGGTCAGGCTGGAGAAAATATGGTAAATTTAGCAACGATTATGACAGGAAAAAGTCATTCAGCTGGTGGACATGGTGGGATTCTTGGTTCCAAAAAGCTTAAGGCTATCGGGATCAGAGGAACTAAGCCAGTAAATATTGCTGGAGACCGTAGTGAATGGATTGAATTAGATAAATATATGATGTCTTTAATAGGAGCAAACAATCAACATGTAGTGCCAAATTCTCCTCAACCATGGGCAGAATATCATAACCCAGGAAGTAGATGGACAGGAAAAGAAGGACTCTACTGGGGAGGGGCTAATCCACCAGTAGAAACAGGAGTATGTGACCCCCACGACATGAATAGTGTTGGACTAAGAACTCAAAAAGGAGTTTTTGATCATGGCCCTCTAGCGGAAGATCTAACAGTAAGAATGGGTGGATGCCAAGCTTGTCCGGTTAGATGCCATTCTCAGCTAAAGGTATCAAAGCTTAAAGATTATGGTTTTTCTGAGTACATAGCCAACACATGTATGGGATATTTTAGCCCAGGCGGAATTATGATTAAGGGCTGGTCTGATGGTGAAGGTAGGGGTGAAGTTGCGCTTCTAGGTAGAACATTAGGTGCATCCTTAGCCGATGACTACGGGGTATGGTGTAATTATGGACAAATTGGCCGAGATTTTAAGTATGCTTATGAAAAAGGAATCCTTGAAAAGGTACTACCAAAGGATGAATATGATAGCATCCCTTGGGATAAGTTAGAAGCAGGAGACCCTGAATTCTTAGTAGATTTTTATAGAAGAATTGCCTTTAAAGAAGGTGAACTGAGTCATTTAGGTGAGGGAGCTTCTTGGGTTTCTAAGAGGTGGAACTTTGGAGAAGATTTCTATACTGATAACGCCTATAAAATCTGGTCTCCACAGATGGGCTTCCCGGTACACCATAGTAATGAAGCAGCTAGTCAAGTAGGAGCGTTAATTTCTTGCATGTTTAACCGTGATGCTCAATGTCATACCCATATAAACTTTACTGGGAGTGGGTTACCTATCGAGCTACAAAGAGAAATAGCTGGTGAAGTTTGGGGTTCACCTGATGCTTTAGATATTCCTAAAAATTATACTCCAATGAATGAATATAAAGCAAAGTTTGCTAAGTGGAGTATTGTTAGAAACGTATTACATGATTCATTAACCCTTTGTAATTGGATGTGGCCAATGACTCTTTCTCCATTGAAGGAAAGAGGATATCGAGGAGATACTTCATTAGAATCTAAATTTTTAACTTTAGCAACTGGTATTAATTTTACAGAGGCTGAACTAGATTTAGCTGGTGAAAGAATCTTTACCCTACATAGGGCTATGACTGTTAAACAAATGGGTACAATAGATATGAGAAATCAACATGATAGAATTGCTGATTGGGTATTTGATGATGACCCAGATGTAAAACCCTTCACTGAAGGTACGGATAAATTAGATCGAGAAGATATGGAGTTAGCTTTGACAATGTTCTATAAAGAAATGGGTTGGGATGAAAAAACTGGAGCTCCAACTAAAGAAACCCTTGTAAGATTAGGATTAAGTGATGTTGCCGACCAATTGGCAGAACTAAAACTTTTACCATAGGGTCTTCCACAGATCTTTTGCAGGAAGGTAAGATAGGCTTTTTCCTGTCCTACTGATTATTTGGAGGTAAAGAAATGGATCAAGATAATTTTAATACAAGACTTTCTATCGAAGAAGTGATACGTAATATTTCAGCTAAAGCTAGGCTTACAGTTATTGAGGATTTTATACAAGAGCCACTAAGCTTAAGTGAAGAAGAAATAGAAGATAGTATAAGAAAAATGCTAGAAGACGGAAATAATCACGACATTAAAGTCATAGAGGGAAAAAAAGAAAGATATTTTTATTCTGAGAAATATATTACGCCTAATTATGCTGCAATTTTAGAGAAGATAGAAGACGGTAATCTTTTAGAGTTGATAGCTTCAACTGTTCGTCATGAATCCAAGGTGTACCCCCGACCAACTGAGGGTAAACTGTTTTACAAAGCTCCCTTTAATTTTAGTAAAGAAGGTCTTAGTCAGGTGTTAGAACAGATGAAATTAAATGAAGCCTATCAAGATATTAAAGAAGTTGTAGCCTCCAATAAGGCATTATACCTTTATTCAAGTCAATTTATGTCTCAGGTTTATGCAAAAAGCCTAGTACAATGGATAGAAGTAGATCAGTATGAGACCCCATGATGGGAGGCGTTAGGATGAGAGATAACTATGGACACTTTTTAAAGGTTTGCAACGAGGCACCCGTTGATCTTATCGTAAATGGGAGAAAAATTATTACCTTTATGTGTACACCTGAAGATCTTACACCACTTGCAATTGGTTATCTATTTAGTAGAGGTCTGATTACTTCCATAGATGAAATCAAAAATATTGGTGCATGTAATGAAATTCGTAAAATTATTGCTACTACAAAAGAACTATTATCCACTGAAACCCACGGCTTAGGAGTTGTTTTAAGTAGTGCCTGTGGTACAAGTACAAAAGTTTCGGATGACTTCTTAAAAAGAAAAGCTAATGATTCTAAATTACAAATAACGGTACTAAAGTTACGGGAAATGGCAATTAAAATGTTTAAGGATGCGGCTATGTATCAGGAAACAGGGGGCGTTCATTGTGCTGCACTTGTAGACAGTAATGGTATCCTGTATCAAAGGGAAGATATTGGGCGACATAATGCTGTTGATAAAATTATCGGGCATGGATTAATTAATGGAGTAGACTTGACCCATAGTGCTATTATTACTACTGGGAGAATTTCCTCCGATATGATTTTAAAGGCAGTAGCATGTAAAGTCCCAATTGTTGTTTCAAGGAGTATTCCCTCTAGTTTAGCGTTAGAAATTGCTGAAAGTCAAGGAATTACAATTGTGGGAAGAATCGTTTCAAATGAACCCTTTATCTACAGTCACTCTCAACGAGTGGTAAATAGAATGAAGGCAGTATAAAACCAATAGAGAGGTGATTATATGTTTGGAAGATTAGGCACAACCGAATTAATCTTAATTTTAATTATTGCCCTTGTAGTCTTTGGTCCTTCTAAATTACCTGAAATAGGGAAATCAGTTGGTAAAGCCCTAAAGGAATTTAAAGCCCATTCCACCAGCATCACTAAAGAACTTAAGGATGATGAGTAAGTGAACAAATAGGATAAACCCCTACTGAATTGACAGTAGGGGTGTTTTGTGACTAATTTTACACAATTCCAAAAATTTTATGAAGTATGCTATAATATAATTAGTAATAATGATTTTTATAAAAGATTGATTATAAATTGATATATAGGCTTGTATGTTTACTTCATTGAAATGTATGGAGGGGGGATATTTTGTCTGCTAGAGAAACCAGTCCAATGTTAAGTGTTGACCCTATTGAAGGGAGAATTAAATCTTTAATTGGGGTTCTTAATTCCCAAAAGGATGTTAAAATTGTTGAGGAAGAAATCTACTATAATACTGCTAAAAATTTCGGGAAAAGGCTAAATATCACTGACTATGAAATGCTAAGGGAAAAAATGGCTGAATTAGGTATAGGGCAAGTAAGGATTATTTTGATCTCCAACGACAAAATTATTATTCAGTTATACGAATGCTTCACCTGTGGCGAAATGGAATATATAGGAGACCCTATTTGTTATTTTGAAGGGGGAATATTGGCGGGTGCCATTAGTAATATATGTGGACAAAATATGGATGCCGTTGAATCAAAGTGCAATGCTTTAGGTGATGACTATTGTGAATTTGAATTAACACCTAGACGAGATAGTTTAAATCCTAATTCAGTTATAGATAACTTAAAAAAAGAAGATAATATGATGAATTTAACCCTTCATTCATTAAAGTTAGCTAAAAGCTACAATAAAATAGAAAATAGGACAAAACATTTTTATGATATTAATCTGCGTTTAAATAAAGCTCTAAAAAAAGCTCTTGAAATAAATGACTTTAATAAAAAAATGTTAGACAATATGCCAAACTCCTTAGCTTTAATAGATGGGAATGGTGTGGTTATAAAAGTTAATAAACAATATCAAGAAATTTTAAATATTAATTCCCATGAAGTTGAAAAAAGAAGTACAAAAGCCTTAAGTTGGAACAGTAAATATGAAGAAGTCTTAAGAACTGGTAATGCTGCTATTTGGCAGGAGGCTATTAACAATAATGAATATATCATATTTGAAAGCGCCATTGATGAAGAACAGGGAATACTACGACAATTAATTCCGATAGAATCAGAGTTTGTTAAGCTGTTATTAGATAAAATCTCTTTTTTAGAGAAAGAAATGAAATATTATAAGCACAAGATTATGGAAAAAGGTAAAGGTGTCAACGATATAGATGATCTATCGGTAAAGTCTGAAAAAATGAAGGAAGTTATCTTGTATATGAAAAAAGTATCCAGTACAGATACTACAGTACTATTAAGGGGAGAAAGTGGTACAGGTAAGAGTATGTTTGCTAAAGTAATTCATAAGGAAAGTCTTAGAAGAAATAATCCCTTTGTAAGCATAGATTGTACCACCATACCTGAAAACTTCTTTGAAGCAGAATTATTTGGTTATGAAGCAGGTGCCTTTACTGGTGCCAATAAAAAGGGGAAACTTGGGAAGTTGGAATTGGCTGATGGGGGTACGGTTTTTTTAGATGAAATTGGAGAGATTCCAATAGAAACACAATCAAAATTATTACGTTTTTTACAAGAAAAAGAATTTGAACGCATTGGTGGTGTTACCACTAGAAAAGTGGATATTAGAATTATTGCAGCTACCAATCAAGATCTAGAAAAAATGGTTCAAAGGGGGGAGTTTAGAAAAGACCTTTACTACAGATTAAATGTTATTAATATTACGCTACCACCTTTAAAAGAGAGATGGGAAGAAATACCGAGTCTTACTAATAAAATTTTATTGGATTTTTGTAGAGAAGCTGGAATCGACTTAAAAGAAGTCGGCGAAGAGGGAATGAAAGAACTGATTAATTATGATTGGCCAGGTAATATTCGTGAATTAGAGAATTTAATAAAAAGATTAGCCATCAATTCAGAAGGGAAGATTATTTCTAAAAATGATATTGTAAAGGAATTATCCATTACTGCAGGGGTTATTTTTCCTGCTTCAAATACAATTCAAGAAGTAATGCCATCTGAAAAGGAGAAGATTATTAGGGCTCTAAAGGAATGTAATTTTAATAAAACTCAAGCTGCAGAAAAATTAGGGATTACCCGTCAAACCCTTTATAACAAATTAAAAAGGTATCAAATTTAAACATCATTTTTGAGGGATAAACAGTACAGAACTGTAAAAATAAACTGTAAAACTGTAAAAAGGAATTTTACATTGTAAATTTCTTTTTTACAGTTTTTTTCTTTTTGAACTAGTTTTCAATTAGTGAGTAGGAAACCTATTTTGATAAATTAAAATCATTTAAGTCTTCCATAAGGGGCAGTAACAATGGGTTTAGACAATGACAACGACATAATATCTTATTGACTCAGCCCTAGAAATTAAGCTTGGCATAAATATTGCGATATATCATTATTATGAAAATTCGTATAAAAATTCTTAAGGAGGGATTCTATGGATCAAAGGAAAATGAAGTTTCTTGACTCTGACCCCACTCGTTGTTTGGGTTGTAAAGGATGTGAGTTGGCCTGTGGGTCAAGAAAGGCTTCTATCTATCAAACACAAAATAAAAGCGAAAAGAGAACAGTCGTACCTAATATTATCGTAACTCAGGGCTTAGATGAAATCATTCCAGCCTACTGCAGACATTGTGAGAATGCCTTTTGTGAAAAGCTTTGCCCCACCAAAGCGATAGCTAAAATAGAGAATGGGGTCGTTTTATTAAATGAAGAAAAATGTACAGGGTGTGGTATATGTCAGCAGGGATGTCCCTATGGAGTTATAAGCATGAGCCCTTTAATAAAGGATGGGAAAAATAAAAACGTAGCAAATAAATGCGATCTATGTAGAGATAGACAATTAAATGAAGAAGCCCCTCTTTGTTACCTGGCCTGTCCGACTAAGGCCCTACGTTTAATTTAGATATAAAAAGATATTTCTAAATAGAGAGGATGATCTAAGTGAATAAATGCTCTAATGCTTCAAATCAATGCTTAATTAATAAAGCACAAGAAGAAAAAATTGATCTGGTTTGGGATCGTTACGAGAAAATGAAACCCCTCTGTGGTTTCGGAGAAAAAGGGATTTGCTGTAGAATCTGTATGAAGGGGCCATGTCGTATAGACCCATTTGGAAATGGTCCTCAAGAGGGAATTTGTGGTGCTAATGCAGATACAATTGTAGCCAGAAATTTAGTTAGAATGATGGCGTCTGGTACTGCTGCCCATTCGCTACATGGTAAAGAGATTGCTAAAACCCTTTTACATGTGGCTCAAAAGACATCAAAAAGCTATCAAATAAAAGATGCAGAAAAATTAATGAACATCGCTAAAAAAATGAATATTGATATTGAAGGTAAAGATCTTTATCAAATTGCAGAAGAAGTTGCCTATGGTAGCTTAACCGATTATTCTCGAATTGAAGAAGAGCCCTGTACTTGGTTAAGTAATAGTATCCCTAAAAAAAGGTTAGATAAGCTTAGGGATTTAGGGGTAACTTTAAATAATATCGAATCTTCTGTAACAGATATTATGTCAAGAACCCATTTAGGGACCGATGCAGACCCTGTAAACCTATTGTTGGCAGGTTTAAGATGTTCTTTAGGAGATTATACGGGTATGCAAATTTCTACTAATCTTTCAGATGTCTTATTTGGAACACCAGAGCCTGTAATCAGTGAAGCTAATCTTGGGGTTATTAAAGAAGATGCAGTCAATATTGCTGTTCATGGGCATAATCCTTTATTAAGTGAAATTATTGTTGATGTTGTTGATGAAATGCAGGAAGAAGCCATCAAAGCTGGTGCTGCTGCTGGTATAAATATTGTAGGGGTTTGTTGCACAGGGAATGAGGTTTTACTTAGAAGAGGAATTCCTATGGCATCAAATTATCTTTCTCAAGAACTAACCATCTTAACAGGAGCCTTAGAAGCAATGGTGGTGGATGTACAATGTATCATGCCATCCTTATCTAAGATTGCCTCCTGTTATCATACAAAGCTATTTACAACAATGCCAGATGCTAAGATTCCGGGGGCTACCCATTTAGAACTTCATGATGAACATGCAAAAGAAAATGCTAGAGAGATCGTTAAGCAGTCAATCGAAGCCTATAAGCGAAGAGATACAGGAAAGGTTTTAATTCCAGAAGGTAAGAATAAAATTATTGCAGGATTTAGCACAGAGTCTATTGTAGGTCTGTTAAGTAAGATCAATAAGGAAAAGCCCTTAAGTCCCATTATTGATAATATTGTTAATGGAAATATAAGGGGTGTTGTTTTATTTGCAGGTTGCAACAATGTCAAAATTACACAAGATCATAACTTTGTTACAATGGCTAAAGAACTTTTAGCCAACAATATTTTAATATTGGCAACTGGATGTGGAGCAGGTGCTTTTGCCCAGAATGCTTTAATGAACTCAGAAGCCACCAACCGTTATGCAGGAGAAAGTCTTAAAGCTGTACTAACTCTATTGGGGAATGAGGCAGGCTTAGAAGCTCCCTTGCCACCTGTACTGCACATGGGCTCTTGTGTTGATAATAGTAGGGGTGTAGATTTAGCAGTAAGTTTAGCGAATGAACTTGATATCGATCTTCATCAACTACCTTTGGTTGCATCGGCGCCAGAAGTAATGAGTGAAAAGGCCATTGCCATTGGAACTTGGGTAGCGGGATTAGGGGTACCCTTACATATAGGTGTGATGCCACCTGTTGAAGGAAGCCCTCTTGTAACAGATGTCTTGACCTCTGGGCTAAAGGATATTGTAGATGGCTACTTTATCGTTGAGAAGGAACCAGAAAAAGCAGCAGCCAAATTAATCCAAGTGATAGAAGAAAAAAGAGCAGCTTTAAAGATTACCTCCACCATAGAGGAGGGGATTTAATGACCTTTAATATTAAGGAATATGACCAGATTAACCACTGTATTCAGTGTAGTACACCGATTAAAGTTGTAAAATTGGCGTATATTAAAAAGAAGATTGAAGGGATATCAGAAAATGAATTAAAGACGCTAAAGCTGTGTAGTAAATGTAAAAGAATCTATAAATGGGTTTAATAGAAAGGAGGAAGCTTATGAAGATTGCAGTAACTGGAAAAGGTGGAGTAGGTAAAACAACAATTTCTTCTTTAATGGCAAGACGTTTAGCTGATAGAGGTTATAAGGTGCTGGCAATTGACGCCGACGCCGACGCAAACTTTGCTGCTGCTTTAGGGATAGATATTAAAAATCAGAAAGGCCAACCAATTGCGGAAATGGAAAAATTGATAGAAGAAAAAATGGGGACAGGAGAAAATACAGGACAAGGACTTTATACTTTAAATCCCTTTGTCGGCGATATACCAAAGCGTTTTTCAATACACCATAAAGGGGTAGATTTTTTAGCTGTGGGGACAGTAAAAAAAGGTGGAGCTGGTTGCTATTGTGCTGATAATAAATTATTGAAGAGATTATTAAATCATTTAGTTGTTCACAGACAAGAGACCGTTATTATTGATATGGAAGCAGGTTTAGAACATCTTTCTAGAGGGACAGCCCAAGGGATAGACGCTTTTATTGTGGTGGTTGAGCCAGGACAAAGAAGTCTTGAAACAGCAATTAATGTTAGAGACATGGCTAATGATATTGGGGTAAAGAAAGTTTATGTTATTGCCAATAAGATAAGGCACGAAGATGAATTAAAGCTAATTGAAAACTATTTAGAGGGGATGGAATTTTTAGCTGTAATTCCATATAGCAGTGCCGTATCTACTGCAGACTTAGAAGGAAAGTCACCTGCTGATTTTGTAAATGAGGAATTAATTAAAACCATCGATTTAATTATTGAAAGGTGGAATTAACCAAGAATATCAGTCAATTAAGTTTAATAATAATTTGATATGATCATAGAATAAGACCCCTATTGTAAATTAAGAATACAGTAGGGGTTAATTTATATGCCACTAAATATAAACCGTTAATTTATAAAAAAGTAAAGTAAAAGTGAATTAACAAAATTACTTTTAAACACTGACAGGCTTATGGCAGAGTTATAAGATATAATGGCTCTAGGAAGTGCTACGATCCACTACCTCAAAAGGTACTAATTTTGTATAAGGTGATAGGGCTATGATAAATACCAATAAATAATTCGTGTTAGGTAGGTGTATATCAATGAATTGGTTTGAGATTAGACAGTTGGATAAAAGAACATATATCATTAGTGAAAATAAACATTATGAAAAAACTAATATCTATTATTTAATAGGTGAACAATTTAATGTATGTATTGATAGTGGAATGGGACTTTATAAATTAGGGAATCTTTTAGAGATGATTGATAATAAAAAAAGGTGTGTCATTACAACCCACGCCCATTGGGACCATATTGGAAATCATGACGAATTTGATATAGTGTATTTCCATAAGAAGGCTCAGACACTCTTAAAAACAGGAGAACTAACACCTCTAGATATGATAAAAACTGAAATGGTAAGAGGTATTTCTGAAGAAGATATTCCTAACAATTTTGAAGTGGAAAAATATCAACTATATGATGGTGAAGGTGGAACTGTTATTGAAGATGGAGACATCATTGATTTAGGAAACAGGAAATTGGAAATTATTCATACGCCTGGTCACACTCCTGACTCTATCAGCATTTTAGATAAAACTACAGGCTATCTTTTTGTAGGTGATTTTATATATAAGGGAGCTTTGTATTGTGGTGCTTCCAATAATAATCCAAAGGAATATCTCACTTCACTAGAAAAATTGATTCAGAGGAAGGCTGAAATTTCAAGTGTATTTTCAGGACACTATGAGGTTCACTTCGGGAAGGAGTATTTAAATAAAGTATACAAAATATTTAATCAGGCAGAAAAAGAGGGTAAACTTATTAAAGGTGTAGGTAAATATTGCTATGAAGGAATAGAAATAATATTATAATATAAAATTTAAGTATAGTTAGATATTTACTGGACTAAAGAAGTATGGTATAGTCGTAATAATAATAGGGTAACTATGTAAGAATTAAACACACTTAAGACAAATATATCTTTAAGAGGGCTGAAGCAAAATGAAATTCCTAAAAAAGTTTTTATTTCATAGAAGTATTTTTGTAGCTGTGGCAATTTTACTACAGCTATTTGTTCTGATTGCAGTAATCTTAAGATTTAATAACTACTTTGTTTTTTTCTATGGAGGAAGCATTGTCATTAGTATTGTTGCTGTATTGGGGATCATTAATAACCAAATGAATCCAGCCTACAAGCTTGCATGGATTATTCCCATTTTACTATTTCCTATCTTTGGGGGATTATTTTATCTTTTCTTCGGGGGAAGAAAATTGAGTAGACGAGCAAAGGAAAAGATGAGATCCATAGGAGAAAAAACTAGAAAAGAGCTTCCTATAAAAGATGATCTTATAGAGGAGATTAAAGCAAAAAATGAAACTGCAGCCAACCAGTCGAGATATATACAAAACTACGCCTTTTATCCACCCTTTAAAAATTCCACTAGTGAATACCTTTCAATAGGAGAAATGAAGTATGAAAAACTTAAAGAAGAGCTAAGAAAAGCAGAAAAATATATTTTCTTAGAATACTTTATTATTGAAGAAGGAGAAATGTGGAATAGTATATTAGATATATTAGTAGAGAAGGCAGCAGCAGGTTTAGACGTTCGTATTATCTACGATGATGTTGGTTGTTTATTTACCCTACCCTATGGATACAACAAAAAACTTGAAAAAATGGGGATCAAATGTAGCGTATTTAATCCTTTAATTCCTATATTATCACCTAAGCTTAATAATCGAAACCATCGTAAAATCACCATCATTGATGGACATACGGGTTTTACGGGGGGGATTAATTTAGCGGATGAATATATTAACAGGTTGGAAAAATATGGTCACTGGAAAGATTCTGCAGTCATGATAAAAGGAGAAGCAGTATGGAGTATGACGGTAATGTTCCTTTCTATGTGGGGTTACCTCAGGGGAATTAAAGAAGACTTTGATCAATACAAGTTTGATTTTTCTCAGCTAGATATTCAATTTAATGATGGAGATGGCTATATTCAACCCTTTGCTGATAGCCCTTTAGACGGAGAAACCGTAGGGGAAATTGTATATCTGAATTTAATTAATAAAGCACAAAAATATGTTTATATAACAACCCCTTATCTAATTATAGATAATGAAATGGTAACTGCTTTAACCTCTGCCGCAAAGGGAGGTGTAGATATAAGGATCATTACTCCCCATCTTCCTGATAAATGGTATGTTCATTCTGTTACAAAATCCTATTATCGAATCCTTATTGAAAGTGGTGTCAAAATATATGAATATCTTCCTGGATTCATCCATTCGAAAACCTATGTTTCCGATGATGATTATGGTGTTGTTGGAACAATCAATATGGATTACAGAAGTCTTCATTTACACTTTGAGTGTGGAGTGTGGATGTATCATAATAGAGCCATTATGGAGATGAAGAAGGATTTTCATAAGACCCTGGAGATTTGCAAAGAAATTACACTAGATGAGGTGAATGGTGTTAGCTGGTATAGGTCATTAGGTCGCTCTATACTACGGGTTTTTGCACCCTTAATGTAGTAAACTCAAGAAAAAATATAAAAAACAAGCATCGGATATTAAGCACAATTATGATTAATATCCGATGCTTTCTTTGTTTGGTGAAAATATGTTAATTTATTTATTAATCACAGCAATACTTTTCAATACCTGATAGCAGAATTCTAATGAGGTTTTTAATCTCCCTTTCACTATAATCCTCTAGCATATTAATTTGAATCGCATTATAAAGTCCAAAATAAACAAGGTATATGAGATCTACTATCTGTTTAGGATCAGTAGCTCTTCTTATTTCACCTTTTTCGATTGAACGAATAACGTAGTGAATCTTTTCTTGATAAATATCTTCAATAAGTTTGTCTTGAAGTTTTTTTATAGGAGCTAATTCTTCTATGGTATCAATTCCAAAAAAGAAATTAAGGCCATATTTGGTGTGTCTTTCAGCACAGTCATAGACAACAGCTTCAATAAAACTGATGATATGTAGATCTTGAGCAATGATTTCTTTGTGGGTTTGCCTGAGATCTGTTTCATAGTGTTGAAAGGCGGCTTTATATAAGCCCAATTTATCCTTAAAATGATAATAAATAGGACCTCTAGAAATGCCAAGGGCATTTGTAATATCCGTAAGATTAGTGGCAGCGTATCCCTTCAGGGAAAATATCTCAAGGGCTTTTTGAACTAAAACATTTGCCAAGTTTTTTTCATTTGTATCTACAGGTATCATAAAATGGACCACCTTAAATTTGAGATTTTTTTTATTTTAGCATATTTAATATGTTAACACAATTGTTATCAAATAGATAGGGGGTCTATACATTGACGCATGTTTAACAAATTAATAATTATTAAGTGATTAAAGATATATATTAAGATGAAACGGCTATATAAAGGGAGAAATTAAATTGTTAAAAAAATATCTTGAATTATTATAAGTTTAAATATATAATAAAATCGTATTATACATACATGCATGCATAATAAAATTTAGGGGGAATTCAAATGTTTAGGAAAAAAGGATTTTTAATCTTTATTTCTGTTTTGTTAATGGTAGGGCTTTTAGCAGGATGCACAACTTCTAACAACCAAACTGTTGTAGAGAATAAAGAAGTTGAAGGTAGAGTAATAGAAAAAGATGTATTGGTAATTGGTGGAGGAGCAGCAGGCTTAGGGGCTGCAATTGAAGCAGCTGATGAGGGAGCTTCTGTTATATTAGTTGAGAAAATGCCTTATCTTGGTGGAAGTACCTTAATTTCTGCGGGAATTATGTATGGGGCTGAAACACCAATTCAAAAGCAACAAGGGGTTACAGAAACATGGGAAGACTTAGCATCCTATTGGATTGAGATGGCAGAAGGTAATGTTGATGTAGATTTAATTAATTACATCGCATCCCATTCAGGTGAAACCTTTGCATGGTTAGAGGAGCAAGGCGTTGAGTTCTCAGATGTTTTATCTCCTCAAGGGGTTAGTCCTGCCCTTAGGGGTCATACACCAAAGGAAGGTAGAGGTATGGGATTAATTCAACCTTTAGAAAAGACTGCAAGAGAAAAAGGAGTCGAAATTCTTCTAAATGCACCAGCAACAAAACTACTGGTAAATGATAATAATGAAGTAGTTGGCGCAGAAATAGATGAAGATGGAGAAACGGTTATTATCAATGCTAAAGCAGTTATTTTAGCAACAGGAGGATATGATCGTAACCCCCAATTGATAGCAGAATACGCACCAGTGGCTAATCGTTATACTTCCTACTCTGCTGTTGGTAACGTTGGGGATGGTTTAGTAATGGCAAGGGAAATTGGCGCAGATATTCTATCAAAAGATGGTGTGATTGGTTTTAAAGGAATGGGGCCAGATTATCCCTATACAACGCCTTTAGGTGGACTAGTTTTTCTACCAGGATTATATGTTAATCCCAATGGAGAGAGATTTGTACAGGAAAATGAACATTATGCTGTTGTAGTTGATATTATGGCTAATAATGGTTATGATGCCTATTACACAATTCTTGATAAAAATGCACCAGCAGAAGTGATTGAGTCAGGCATTGAGGACGGCTATGGATTTAAAGGTGAGACAATTGAAGCTTTAGCGGAGGCCATTGGTTTACCAACAGAAAACTTAGTAGCAACTGTGGCACGATATAATGAATTAGCTGAATTAGGAGAAGATAAAGACTTTGGTAAAGCTGGAGGATTAAATGCAATTGAAGAAGGTCCCTTCTACGCAGTAAAGGTGACACCAGCTATGATTGGTTCTTTTGGGGGACCAAGAGTTACTTTAGAAGGTAGAGTTTTAAATACAGAAGGAAATGTTATTAAAGGCTTATTTGCAGCAGGTGAGGTGGCTAATGGTCAGCTTTACTATCAAGTTTACCCTGCAAGTGGTACTTCAATAACCATGTCCTTCACTTTAGGTAGATTAGCAGGAAGAGAAGCGGCTAGAGAAGTAAAATAAGAAAAAATAAAACAAGAAATTAAAACAAGAAAATAAAACAAGAAAAAATATAAAAAATAATCCCCTTGTCCAAACTGATAAGGGGATTATTTTTATAACCAATAGAAAAGACCTAAAATGATTATTTTAATAAAAGCAAACTTTACGTAATCAGTTTCAACATAAGTAGATAATCAATTTAATTGGATTAAATTGTGATAAAATAATTGACACGAAGGATATGCTAATATTATGGAGAATAATAGTAAAAGGAATGACTTTTTTAATCCTTATGAAGGAGAATTACATAGAAGAAGGTAGGTTAGTTCATTGTCAATTATTAATCAGAAAACAAAAGAAAAACTCTATAGCATCATTTTTGAAGCCGATACACCAGAGGGAAAAGCCTTCGACGTTATCTTGATTTTAATTATTCTGTCTAACAGCATTTTAATCATTGCTGAAAGTGTTGATACGATAAGATATACCTATGGTACATTAATTGATATATTAGGCTGGTTTTTTCTTGTAATTTTTACATTTGAATATTTAGTAAGGGTTTATATCATTAAAAATAAGATGAGCTATCTTATTAGCTTTTTTGGTATCATAGATTTATTGGCTATTTTACCAGCATTTTTAGGTTTTTTTATGCCACAAGTTAGATTTTTAGTAGTAATTAGAATTTTGAGGCTTCTAAGACTATTTAGTATTTTAAAAATGGGAAGGTATATTGATGAGTCAAGTCATTTATTACGGGCTTTAAAAGCCAGTAGAGCCAAAATAACTGTTTTTCTCTCTACAATAGTATTCATCATCGTAATAGTAGGGTCATTAATGTATATTATAGAAGGGCCTGCCAATGGATTTGTTAGTATTCCTACATCAATGTATTGGGCTATCGTTACAGTTTCTACTGTTGGGTATGGCGATATTTCTCCCCAGACATCCATGGGTAAGCTTATTTCCAGCCTGTTGATGATTGTTGGATACGGTATACTGGCAGTACCAACGGGTATCATCTCCCATGAATTAGCCCATACGGCAAAAGATAATCAAAGGACTAAAACTAAAATTTGTCAAAATTGTAATGGGGAGGCCTATAGATCAGATGATAAATATTGTTCTAAATGTGGCGCTTCTTTTGATCAAGTTAACTGATAGAGATAACGCTGACGAAGTCCTATAAAGGTATTCATCAGCGTTAATTGTTTATAATACATAGGAAATTATGTCTTTTAAAGCTTACAATCGTCTTAATTTCTAAAATATATTGTAATATAAGCCTAGCAATAAATCTTTCGTAGGAGGTCTTTGTTCTTAGTATAGGCCATAGGCTTTGTTGATCTCTTGAATAAATATAATTCCGTTGCCGGGATCGTCTATTTTAAGCTCTTTTCGAATCGAAGAGGCTATTTCTTCAGTAGATTCATTTTGAGATATAATTAGAACAATTTCTTTTTCAGGTTCTACTTCCATGGCAAATAGCTTGCTGGTTTCGTGAATACCAGAACCCCTACCATTAATAATTGTTGCTCCTCTAGAACCAGCCTTGTTGGCGGCTTCCACTACAAGCGCTCCTTTACCTCTATCAACGATTACCAATATAAGATTATGCATTTGCTTTATTCCACCTCTACTTTCTTGATTCTCTTTTTTGAATCGGTTATTAGTACCCAAGATATTTGTAACAGAAGTACTAAATGCAATCCCATGATGGGGTTTATCGAAACGTAGCTTCTCATTAAGGGCATCTAGGACAAAATAGGCTGTATTCTTCTCAGCAACCATTAAAACAATCTCTTTTCTAACCTCAGCTAATTCCAAAAATTCTAAAATACGATTTCTAACGGTTCCCTTTCCCAATAGGATGGTCCCCCCAGATATTCCCTGTTGCTTTGCGTATTTTAAGACTTTACTTGCAGAGCCAAAATTAATAATCACACAAATTAATTCAAATTCCATATTGCTAGAGTTAAGTTTCATCTACAGTAAGGCCTCCTTTTTTTGATTTAATACTAAATATAAAACCTAAAATTTGTAGGGTTATTATAGGGGTTAAAGCCACCATGGCGATCATGCCAAAACCATCAATTAAGACATTGGCTCCTTCTATGGCTTCTGCAGCCCCTTGGGTAAAGGCTAATATAAAGGTGGCAGTCATAGGGCCTGTAGCAACCCCTCCTGCATCAAAGGCAATACCAACAAATAATTTAGGTACAAAATATGTCATAATGATAGAAAGCAAATATCCAGGTAAAAGATAATGCCATAATTGAATTCCGGGAACAATTACCCGTAACATAGACAATGCTACTGCAAGGCCAACGCCAATAGAAAGGGCAAATAAGACAGCCTTTCGCTTCACATAGCCACTGGTTACGTCTTCTATTTGATGGGTTAAAACATAAACAGCAGGTTCGGCTAGAATTGTTACAATTCCTAATATGAAGCCGACTCCTACAAGATAAAAACTATGATCTAGTGTTGCAAGCTGATAACCTACAATGCTACCTAAGTCCATAAAGCCAGCATTTACACCAACTAGAAAGATTAAGAGGCCCAGAAATGAGTAGATAAAGCCCTTTAAAATTCTTATAAAAGCCCTTTTACTTAAATTGAAAGCAACCTTTTGCAGTATGATTAAGATGACTAAAAGGGGTAGCAGGCTAAAGAGACTTTCTTTGAATACTTGAGGAATAATCCTAATAAAGGGGCTTAGGATAGAAGTAGATTCATATAGTGATAATTCCAATGCAGGTGCAAATTCATTGGTTTTTGTAAAAATACTTAGTATGATAACTGATAGTATAGCCCCTACCGACGCAATAGATACCAAACCAAAGGAATCTTTTTCAGATGACTTACTATCCTTTTTTAATGATGAAACCCCTAAAGATAGGGCTAATATGAAGGGTACCGCCAGTATACCAGTTGTGGAGCCCGATGCATCAAAGGAGATGGCCAAAAATTCAGATGAAGTGAAGATTGCTAAAATAAATGTAATGAAATACAGAGCTGTAAGAATTTTATATAGAGGCAAGTTATAGACAATTCTTACTAATCCCAAGGCAACCATCACTGCTAAACCAATTGATACGACTATAAGAATAGTTAGACTAGTAATTTGACCAGATGTTATCAGATCTACTTGATTGGCAAGGACTAATAACCCTGGCTCAGCTATCGAAATGAAAAAACCAAGAATTAAACCTGCCACGATTACAATCCAGAGCTTATTTGTTTTTGCTAAAGTAGAGCCAACTAAACTACCAAGGGGAGTGATACCAATATCAACACCAATTAAAAAGAAGGATAATCCTAAAATAACCCATATAGCTCCAATGATAAACCTGATGATTAGCGGTAAGTCTAAAGGCGTAAGGGTAAAGTTTAATATTAGTACGATAATTGTAATAGGAAGGACTGCAAAAAAGACCTCCTTGATTTTGTCAACAAATATATTCATTAAATTTCACTTCCTTTCTTAAATTGCTTATTTAATGTTGGAGGAAGAGTAGTTTTAACGAGATAATGATAAACGTTGGAGTCTTATATATAGTTTTAGTTTTAAGGGTTTTAGAGGGTTTAGGCAGATAAACTTATGTACCAAATCATAGCTAATAAGTAAGCATAACATAAAAAAAACAAGTACCCTAAATAATCTTAGATTGACCCTAGGGCGGAATGTTTCTAAATGAATTATAGGATAAAAATGTGAAGATAAGAAGATCGGTTGATCTAGTATATTTAGAGGATCTGTCTCATGATAGGTATAATCAACAGCAAAAAAATTCAGCAAAAATAGCAGCATAAAGAAATAAATAATTAATTTAAGATTTTTATTATTTATAGTACCTTCCATTAGAATCTCTCCGTATCATATAAAAAATTTAATCCATAGATAAATCATACCATATGCCCACGCTAATTACTAGTTTGTTGGAGGCTATGCTGGTCCAACAGAAAATTGTTAAAGAAATATTAACAATTTGTAAAATATACCATTAAAAGAATAGAAGCAAATTTGAACTTATGCAGAGCAAAATTATAGAAGGTATTGATCTATTAGCTTTTATTTAAGAAGCAGTATGTTTTAAATCTTGAATATTTAGTATAATGATAGGAGGATAAAGCTAATAAGAAAAAAAGGGGGATATTAGATGAAAATAAATAATTTAGATAAAAAAATATTTGATGCCCTGTATGATGGCGTTCTAATTGCAGATCATACTGGAGTTGTTAGGTACATTAATCCCTCCTATACGAGAATTACGAAGGTAGAAAAAGAAGCCATAGTAGGCAGGTCCCTTTATGAAGTGAGACCTGGTGCACAGCTCCCCTCTGTCATAACCAGTGGTAAAAAACTATTGAGAATTCAAAGAAAAGTTGGAAACGTCGAATATATTGTTAATATGGCACCAATTATAGAAGGTAATGAAATTATTGGAGGTATCTCTATATTAAACGAGATTAATGATATTTATAAGTTGACAGAAGAGTTAAATCAGTCAAATTTAATGATCAAAAGACTTGAAAAGGCAATGAAAAGCATGGGAAAGGCAAAGTATACCTTTGAAGATATCATAAGTAACGACTTAAATTCATTAGAGACAAAAAATTTAGCCAAAAGAATTGCTAGAAAAGATTCTAATGTACTAATAACGGGAGAAAGTGGAACTGGAAAAGAACTATATGCTAATGCAATACATAATGCTAGTGACAGGCAAAATAATCCATTTATTCCAGTGAATTGTGCTACTTTTGATAACAACCTTTTGGAAAGTGAACTTTTTGGCTATGAAGAAGGGGCCTTCACCGGTGCAAAGAAGGGTGGAAAAATAGGCTTATTTGAAGTAGCTAATGGTGGAACTCTTTTCTTAGATGAAGTATCAGAGTTGAATTATGGATTACAAGCAAAACTACTTAGAACCCTACAAGAGGGTACAATTCGTAGAATTGGAGGCGTAAAAGAGATTCCCGTAGATGTAAGGGTGATTGCCGCAACAAATAAAAGTCTCGAAAAAATGATAGAGGTAAATAGCTTTAGAATAGATTTATATTACAGAATTGCAGTTTTTCCAATAAATATCTATCCTCTTAGAGAAAGAAGAGAAGATATTAGAGCCCTAGTAGAAATTTTCTTAGATCAAATGAATAAAAAAATGAATAGAGATCTAAAAATCCAAGGAGATCTAATCAATCTATTATGTAATTACAATTGGCCTGGTAATATAAGGGAACTAAAAAACACCATTGAGTTTGCCATTAATATGACAGATGATGATCTGATTAAACTCGAGCATCTCCCTAAAATTATACAATCAGAAGGGATTAGAACTAATCTCTTAAAACTTAAGTTATTAGAAGAAATTATAAGGGAGACTGAGATGGTAGAGATAAAAAAAGCAATTGATATTTTTGGTGATACGGTAGAAGGGAAGAAAAGGGCGGCAGAAGCCCTAGGAATATCATTAGCCACCCTTTATAATAAGCTTAAGTAATTAAAAAGGGTTTCTAAAATATTAGAAAGTAGCTTTAGGGTTTCTAAAATATTAGAAAATTTATAACGATATAATATATCTAATAGGGAGTGTACTACAAACCTATGTAAAATAGCCATTGATTCGTTAAAATATAGACATTAAATAAAAAGAACAGGAAAACGTTTTTCCTGTTCTTTTTATTGACACAAAACTAATAGGTGGATATTTCTAAAATTTTAGAAATTTACGATTAGGCTATTAGATATTTTGATTAAAATTTTGATAATTTAATCTAGCCTTAACGAAATCATAAGGAATGAGGTTTAATAGGATAGGGCCTTTTAGTGGAATGTAAGGCTTATCGATTAATAAATAGACAACAAATTGTCATTACATCAATAAATGGCATGGGACTTGCTATTACATAAATATGAAAATATATATTAAAGGGAGGATTATTTATGTTGGCATTATTAGGTTTTATAACGATCATTGTTTTACTGGCATTGGTTATGTCTAAAAAAGCATCACCAGTAGTAGTACTAATTGTTGTACCGATAATCACTGGACTTATTGGTGGATTTGGCAAAGAAGTAGGAACTTTTATTACAAATGGAATCAGATCCATAGCACCTACTGGTACCATGTTTATATTTGCAATTTTATTTTTCGGAATATTAACAGACGCGGGTACATTTCAGCCAATCGTTAATAAAATCCTTACAGTGGTGGGGAAAGATCCTGTAAAAATAGCAATCGGTACGGTAATTTTATCAACACTTGTTCATTTGGATGGTTCAGGAGCGACCTCTTTTTTAATAGCTATTCCAGCCTTATTACCCCTGTATGATGCCCTTGGAATGAGACGTCAGACCTTAGCAACAATCGTTGCCCTATCTGTAGGGGTTATGAACATAGTCCCTTGGGGAGGACCAACACTAAGAGCAGCTTCAGCCCTTGACGTATCAGCTACTGAATTATTTAACCCGATATTTATACCCTTTATAGCTGGTATGCTATTTGTTATTTTCATTGCCTATCGCTTAGGAAAAAAAGAACAGAAATTAATTGCTCATTTAAATATTGACAGCATAGCCATTACTAAGGAAGAAAATGCAGAACAATTAAAATTAGCTAGACCACATTTATTCTACTTAAATATTGCAATAATAATAGCCACCTTATTTATTCTAATTAGAGAGATTCTTGCACCCCATGTTATATTTATGTTAGCCTTTGCAGTTGCAATAACCATTAACTATCCTAATGTAAAAGAACAAAGGGAAAGAATAGATTCCCACGCAAAAGCAGCTTTAATGATGGCAAGTATATTATTTGCTGCTGGAGCATTTATTGGAATTATGACAGGGTCTGGAATGATTGGAGAAATGGCGAACTTTACTGTTAGCATCATACCCCAGTCTTTAGGTAAATTTATTCCCGTATTAACTGGTGTAATTGCTATGCCTGCCAGTTTATTATTTGATCCAGATTCATTCTATTTTGGTGTTCTACCTGTACTTGCCCAGTCTGCCAGTGAATTTGGTATTGAAGCAGTAAATGTTGGAAGGGCAGCGATATTAGGACAGATGACAACAGGTTTCCCTGTTAGTCCTCTAACTGGAGCCACCTTCTTATTATTAGGCCTTACAGGTGTTGATTTAGGAGAACATCAAAAGAAAACGATTCCCTATGCATTTGCAACAACCATTGTTATGTTAATTGTTGCCCTACTTGTAGGGGGCATTAAACTATAAGTTTTGATCAATTATATACGTAAAATATTAGGAGGTAACATTAGATGAAGACAATACGTATTGGCTCTGGAGCAGGATATGCAGGAGATCGATTAGAACCTGCATTAGAAGTGATAGAGAAAGGAAATGTTGACTATATTATTTTTGAATGCTTGGCAGAAAGAACAATTGCCATTGCACAACAAGAAAAGATGAAGGACCCAGCTAAAGGTTATAATAGCCTTTTGGAATACCGTATGGATAAGGTACTGCCCCTGTGTGCAGAAAAGAAAGTAAAAGTAATCACTAATATGGGGGCAGCGAACCCCCTGGCTGCTGCAGAGGTTATAAAAAGTATAGCAGAAAAAAATGGAATTAAAGGTCTTAAAATCGCAGCAGTACTAGGAGACAACATTGTTGAAAATATCAATAATTATATGAACTATGATGTTTTAGAACTAGAAACAAAACTTGATTCAATAAAAGATCAAATTATCTCTGCAAATGCTTACACTGGTGCAGAAGGGATAATAGAAGCTCTAAAAAATAATGCTGATATCATTGTGACAGGACGTGTTGCAGACCCTTCCCTTGTTCTCGGACCTATCGTCTATGAGTTTGGATGGGATAGTGAAGATTATTGCAAAATTGGAAAAGGCATCATGATAGGTCATTTGTTAGAATGTGCAGGTCAAATCACTGGAGGCTACTTTGCAGATCCTGGTTTTAAGGATGTAGAAGAATTGTGGAATCTAGGTTTCCCCATTGCTGAGATAAATGAAGATGGAACTGTAGTCATTACAAAGGTAGAAGGTACAGGGGGGAAAGTTACCCCTGCAACCTGCAAAGAACAACTAATTTATGAGATCCATAATCCTAAAAGCTATATTACCCCCGATGGTGTAGCTGATTATACAGGGGTAACTATGGAGGAAATAGGAAAAGATCGAGTTCTTATAAAAGGTGCCAGTGGCCGACAAAAGACAGAAACCTTAAAGGTTAGTATAGGCTATAAAGATGGTTATGTAGGTGAAGGGGAAATGAGCTATGGGGGTAGTGGCGCTTTTGAAAGAGCAAAACTAGCAGGAGAGATCGTAAAGAAAAGGTTAGAAGTTACTAATGTGAAGATTGAAGAACTTAGAATTGACTATATTGGGGTCAACTCCCTATATCAAGACGAAATAGCTGATGTAATGTTTAATGATAAAGCCCAATGTAGGGAGGTTAGATTAAGGGTTGCCGGTAGAACCATCAATAAAGAGGATGCTGTAAAGATAGGTAATGAGGTTGAAGCTTTATATACCAATGGACCAGCAGGTGGCGGCGGAGCAACCCTAGGGGTAAAGGAAATTGTTTCGATAGCCTCCATATTTATACCCAGAAATGAAATAAAAACAGAAATACATTATAAGGAGGTTTAAGGATATGAAATTAAAAGAAATTGCCCATTCTAGAACCGGTGATAAAGGGAATATCTCTAACATTTCTTTAATTGTATTTAATCAAGCTGATTACAAGCTTATTGAAGAGAAGGTTACAGCAGAGTCTGTAAAAAGTTGGTTTAAAGATATTGTAGAAGGAGAAGTAACAAGGTATGAACTTCCTGAATTAGGCGCTTTAAACTTTGTTATGGATAAAGCTCTGGGTGGTGGAGTTACAAGATCATTGGCACAAGATAAACATGGTAAAAGTCTCAGTTCTGCCCTACTTGAAATGGAAATATAGTAGTTTAAATAAAATAATTAAATATACCAGATGCATTTACTGATGCATCTGGTAACATTACAGAGGTGATTAATATGACAAAGATAAAAACACTAGAGGAAGTTTTAACCCATATTCAAGATGATATGTCTATTATGATTGGTGGTTTTTTAGGAACGGGAACTCCAGAATATATTATTGATGGATTGGTAGATAAAGGTGTTAAAAATCTTACCATCATTGGGAATGATTCAGGTTTTGAAAATAGCGGAATAGGTAAGTTAATTACGAATAAATTAGTTAAAAAGTTAATCACCTCCCATATAGGCACTAATCCTGAAACAGGGAGACAAATGAATCAAGGGGAGATGGAAGTAGACCTGGTACCCCAAGGGACATTAGCAGAAAGAATTAGAAGTGCTGGAGCTGGTTTAGGAGGATTTCTTACTCCTACAGGAATCGGAACCCTTGTAGAAGAAGGCAAAGAAAAGATAACAATAGGAGATAAAGAGTACCTATTAGAATTACCACTTAAAGCCGATGTTGCTCTGTTAAAGGGGACTAAGGTGGATGTAAAGGGAAATATTTACTATGATAAGGCAGCTAGAAATTTTAACCCATTAATGGCAATGGCCGCTGAGCTTGTAATTGTCGAAGCAGAAGAAATTGTTGAAGCTGGAGAAATCGATCCTGATCATGTTATGACACCGGGTATTTTTGTAGACATCATTGTAAAGGAGGTAAAATAGCATGGATAACAATCAAATAAAAAATATTATTGCCAAAAGAGTAGCAAAAGAATTTCAAAACGGTTTCGTTGTAAATCTTGGTATTGGCCTTCCTACACTAGTTGCTAATTACGTGCCAGAAGAAGTAGAAGTAATCCTTCAATCGGAAAATGGATTTGTGGGAATGGGACCTTTGGCTGAAGCAGGAAAAGAGATAAAAGATCTTGTCAATGCAGGGGCAATGCCTGTCACCCTGGTACCAGGGGCTGCTTTTTTCGATAGCGCTACATCTTTTGCCATCATCCGTGGTGGTCATGTAGATGTAACAGTACTGGGGGCCCTGCAAGTGGATGAAAAGGGAAATTTAGCAAATTGGATGGTTCCCGGTAGCATGGTTCCTGGAATGGGTGGTGCTATGGACTTAGTGGTAGGGGCAAAAAAAGTGATCGTAGCTATGACCCATACTGCAAAAGGGGCTAAAAAAATTCTTAAACAATGTGACCTACCCCTAACTGCAAAGGAACAAGTTAACTTAATTATTACTGAAATGGGTGTAATAGAGGTAGTGAATCGAAGATTAATTTTAAGAGAGATTAACCCCCATTTTACCCTAGAAGAAGTTCAGGCTTTGACTGATGCAGAATTAATTATTTGTGAAGATTTAAAAGCAATGGAAGTATAAATTTTACTAAATCATACTAAATCATATAGTTAGAATGTTATAAATAAATGGAGGTTAAGAAATGAAAAAGGAAGTTGTAATAGCAAGTGCTGTAAGAACAGCAATAGGTAGCTTTAATGGCAGCTTAGCAAGTGTTGCCCCTGCAGAAATGGGAGCCATCGTTATTAAAGAGGCCTTAAAGAGAGCTAATCTACAGTCTACAGATGTTGATGAGGTGTTTATGGGATGCGTGTTACAAGCAGGGCACGGACAAGGTGTTGCTAGACAGGCATCAATAAAAGCTGGTATTCCAGTAGAAGTTCCAGCAACCACTATTAATATGATATGTGGTTCTGGTCTAAAGGCGGTGTCTTTGGCAACCCAGACAATCTTAGCAGATGATAATGAAGTTGTAGTTGTAGGGGGCACAGAGAATATGAGTCAAGCAGCCTATATCGTTGATCATGCTAGATGGGGACAGCGGATGGGCCATGGTAAGATCATTGATACTATGATTAAAGATGCATTAACAGATGCTTTTAATGATTATCATATGGGGATTACTGCCGAGAATATAGTTGAGAAGTGGAAGATTACAAGGGAAGAACAAGATAAATTTGCTCTCTCTAGTCAAAATAAAGCAGAAATAGCCAAAAATGAAGGTCGTTTTAAGGAAGAGATTGTGCCTGTAGAGATTTCAACAAGAAAAGGGACAGTTGTTTTTGAAGAAGATGAATACATTAAAGAGGGATTAAAGATAGAAGCCTTGCAAAAACTTAAACCAGCTTTTAAAAAGGATGGTAGTGTTACAGCAGGTAATGCATCTGGTATAAATGATGGTGCTGCAGCATTGGTTATTATGAGTAAGAAAAAGGCTGATGAATTAGGAATTACCCCCCTTGCTACAATCGTAGCCTATGCATCAGCAGGGATAGAGCCAGAAATTATGGGAGAAGGACCTATCCCTTCATCAAAGAAAGCTTTAGAAAAAGCACAGCTTCAAATAACAGATATTGATTTAATAGAAGCTAATGAAGCTTTTGCGGCCCAAGCGTTGGCAGTATCTAGAGGTCTAGAATTAGATATGGCTAAAGTTAATGTTAATGGTGGAGCTATAGCACTAGGCCACCCTGTAGGTGCTAGTGGAGCCAGAATCTTGGTAAGTCTATTACACGAAATCAAGAGAAGAGATGAAAAATACGGACTGGCAACCCTTTGTGTAGGTGGAGGTATGGGAGAAACTGTGATTATTAAAAGAAGCTAAAAACTGTTGTTAATCCCCTAGCTTAAATTTTATTTTCCAGTTGTTCTTTAATTTTATCTTTGAAATATTATTTTTAAGTCAGAAAAAGTCCTATTTATGATGATCTTATCATAGATAGGACTTAAATCATATTAACGCCACTTCACAAATCGTTTTTCCAAACTAGCCACAACCTGATACATTAAAGCCGTAGCTATGGCTAGAATAATTACTCCTGCCATAACGATATCTAACCTAAAGACCTGCCCACCATAAACAATCAAATAACCAAGTCCAGCTTTAGATACTAAAAATTCTCCAACGATTACTCCAATCCAAGACATGCCGATATTAATCTTCATGGTATTAATCATATTGGGTATACTGGCGGGAAAAACCACCTTCTGTAGAATTTGAAATTTAGTTGCGCCAAAGGTCTTAAGCATCTTAATTTTTTCAGAATCCACTTCTCTAAAACCATTATAAGTAGCCATTATTGTAACAATAATCGAAATTGTTAAGGCTGTTACAATGATGCCTTGCATGCCAGCACCAGCCCAAATAATAATGATGGGGCCAAGGGCGATTTTGGGGAGGGCATTTAATACCACTAAATATGGGTCGAAAACTTTAGCAAAGAACTCAGACCACCATAAGATAATTGCAATGCCAGTACCAAGAATTGTACCAATGACAAAGCCCACCACCGTTTCAAAAACAGAAATACCTGTATGTTTAAAGATTGACCCATCCTTTGCCAGGTTAATAATTAGCTTAACGATAGATGAAGGTTTGCTAAAAAAGAAGGGGTCAATCCATCTTAAAGTTGCAGCCAGTTCCCAGAGGAGAATAAACCCAACCAACAAACCAACTTGAGATAGTTTTATCTGTAAACGATATCGATGCTGGGATTTGAGAAAGGCTATATGACTGGGGGAGTGATTAGTATTTTCAGAGGGCTTTTTATTACCGAACATGGATATCCAGCTCCTTCCAGATTTTGTTGAAATAATGTCTAAACTCAGGGGCTTCACGGCATTTAATGGGGGATGCTTCTTCTCCTTCGTTACAGGTAAGCTCTATGTTATAGATACTTTTCACATTGGCAGGGCGATTAGATAAAACAATGACCCTATCGGCCATTGATATTGCCTCAGCTATGTCATGGGTAACCATAATAGCTGTTTTTTCCTCTTGGTTAATAATCTTTGCAATATCATCACTTACCGCCAATCTACTTTGATAGTCTAAGGCTGAGAAGGGCTCATCCAATAATAAAAGGTCAGGTTCTGTAGCAAGGGTTCTGATAAGGGCAACCCGTTGTCTCATTCCACCCGAGAGTTGGTGGGGGTAGTGGGTTTGAAAGTCTCCAAGCCCATAGGTTTCTAAAAGTTTCGTAACTCGATTAATACTTTTTTCATTAACCTTATTTTGAATTTCAAGGCCTATTAAAACATTCGCCAAGATGCTTCTCCATTGAAACAGATGATCACTTTGAAACATATAGCCTACCTTTTTATTTGTCCCCTCAACCTTTTGACCATTGATTGTAACCATGCCAGAAGTTGGTTTTAGTAAACCTGCAATAATTGATAGAATTGTTGACTTACCACAACCACTAGGGCCAACTATTGCAACGATTTCTCCTTTTTTTACTTCAAAAGAAAGCTGGTCAAGGGCTTTCGTTTCACCATTAATCGTATGATAAATCATGGATATATTTTTAATATCAACAAACTTTTCATCCTTCACAAGTAGCCTCCTCCTTTCTTTGACAAAAAGTGTTTTAATCTATAGGGTATATTATGAAACAGAAGGGAGATGGGTTACTTTATATAACTAAAAGACTGACTAATAGGAGCTTGCTATTGGATAAAAGATAGAAGAAAAATGTGAGCATTAAGAAGAAGAGTTAGAATTTGGTATGATATAAAAAAGGAATACCCTATTTTAATATAGAAATGAGCATGGTACATATTAACAGGTGGAACAATTGTTAAATTTTTAGTAATACTTTTAAGTGGATTACTAGCATTGGAGACTTTACAATTACTTTTAGGAAGAGTAAGCTTTAATTTTGTGACTTCATTTTAAATACTGCTGAATTATTATTTAGTATTGGTATGTATATAGTAATTAACGAGTTATATAGTCATAAAAATTAAAAGAGGTCAAATGAGGCTAAGTATTTTCAACATAAAGGGAGGTCGACAAATTTGAATATTAAAAGAAACAGAACAATCTATCTTATATTAATTATAATTGTAGTTCTTCTGGGACTAGTCTCGAGAACAGATCATTTCCCCAGATGGGTCCATCTTTATGTAGGAGATATTCTTTGGGCACTAATGATATTTTTCATAATTGGACTAATCTTTAAGGAGAAAAGCACCCTTTGGATTATGATTTCAGCGATAAGCTTTACTTTCTTTATTGAATTTAGCCAACTCTATCAGGCAACATGGATTAATAATATAAGACATACTACTTTAGGTGGGCTAGTTTTGGGGTTTGGATTTTTATGGAGTGATTTGTTTTCCTACAGTATAGGGATATTAATTGGTTCTTTAATAGAGGCGATTATTCTACATAAAAGAAGTTTTATTAAATGAAAAACAAGGATATTTTTACCAAACATAGAATAACATAGATATAGTAAATTGATTGGAGGTATCCTATGAATCAAAAATTAAAATTTATCCTACCAGCTTTAGTCGTATTAGCAATTATGGCCCTTGCAATTTTCAATTTCCCAGCTCCTTTTGACAATAGCAAACAACGGGCTATATACGATGATAATAGTAAAATAGTTGAAGCTTTTGATAGTTATTCTTTTCAAAGGCGATTGGGTGGAAATACAGAAGAAGAAACCAATATTACCTTTAATTTTTCTGGGATGGAAACCCTATGGGATATTACTGCATCACAAGAAAGTACAATCCAGATTCTCTTTGACGCAAAGATATCGAAGGGAAGATTCAAGGTTGTTCTTATTTCTCCAGATATGGAGGTAATCAATATTTTAGAAAACACACAAAATGGAGCTATGGAGCTTAAATTAAGTGAAGGTGCCAGTAGAATAAAAATCGTAGGGGACAACACCCGTGGTGACCTACATTTATCTTTTGCCAATTATGAGGATGTAATAATAGAATCTAGAAAATAATTAAGTTATAAGAAAAAAGCTCTCATGGATAGGGAATATTCCATGGGGGCTTTTTCTCACTTCTAGAGATCTTGGTTTTAATATTAGAATAATAGATAATTATCTTAAAATATACGATAAACTTTCACTGAGGAATTGATAATTTTGAGTTGACATACTTCAAAAGTAAAGTATTGTACCTAAAAAACCACATTGAAAATTTTGGATACAAATGGTATTATTACAAAGTACAGGAAATTCAAAGTGCAGGAAAATTACAAGATACATCTTTGATTAAAGTCAAGATATTTATGAAAGTTGTCTTATAGTTAAATTAAGTTAAGGTAGGTGATTTTCAATGAGTATACCAATTTTAAAAGTACAAGGTATTTCTAAAGAATATACAGTTGGAAAAAGTAAAGTTAAAGCCCTCAAAAATATAGATTTTCAATTAAATAAAGGAGAATTCATCGTTATAATGGGGAGAAGTGGATCAGGTAAGACAACCCTTTTAAATATTTTAGGAGGATTAGATTCACCATCAGATGGAAGGGTTTATATTAACGGAGAATTAATAAAGAATTATCATGAAGAACCCTATATAACCCAGTATCGAAGAGATAAGATCGGCTTTGTATTCCAAGCATTTAACCTTCTAAACGCTTTAACTGTAGAGGAAAATGTAGCTCTACCACTCATTTTAAAGAATGAAAAGGCAGTTGTTGTAAAAGAACGTACCGAAGAGGTCCTTAGTTTTGTGGGACTCTATAATAGACGTAACCATCGGCCTGTAGAACTTTCTGGTGGGCAGCAACAAAGAGTAGCTATAGCTAGGGCTATAATAAATTCTCCAGCTATTCTATTGGCAGATGAGCCTACGGGTAATCTAGACTCTAAAACAGCTAAAAATGTTTTAGAATTAATTATAAATAGTAAAGAAAAATTTAATCAGTCGATTGTGCTTGTTACCCATGATCCCAAGGTGGCAGCTTATGGAGACCGTATCTTATTTTTTCAAGATGGAGCTATCGTTGAAGAATTTGATAATTTGGAGAGAAAAAGTATAGAAGAGAATACCTGTTATATTTTAGCTAAGCTTCAAGATTTGATGGAGGTTGCAGAATAATGAACCGTACTTTTCTGGGAATTTGCAAAAAACTTATTTTTGCAAATAAATCTAAAACTATATTATCTATATTAGCTGTTACGCTTGCAGTTGCCTTAATTGTAAGTATGTTATCATTGACTAATCAGATGGAAAAAGCCTTTCAGCTAGAACTTAGAGAGATCTATGGTGATGCTGATATTTTTGTTGGATATGACACGGGTACAAAGCTTATTACTAGCCAGCAGGAAGCAAGAGTAAGGGAACTAGACGGGATAGAAAATGTGTCTGGTATTGTGATCGCATCTAACCATGTAACTCTTCAAGATATTAGTGGGGGAAAAATCTATAAAAACAACGTATATGCAGTGGGAGCAGATAATAGTCAGCTAGCCAAGAGTAGATATAAGTTTACTCAAGATCTAGGTGAAAATGAAGTGATAATAAATTATAGCTTAGCTGAAGCATTAGGCGCAACTATTCTTGATGAAGTATATATATTGTTATCAGGTCAAGAATTAATAAAAAATAAGATTGTTGAAATAATACCAGACCCTAAGGGAGCTATTATACCAGATATAGCTATTTTTAATCTTCATACCTTACAACGTTGGGTGAATATAGAAGGTGAATCAACCTATCTGTTGGTAGAAACTTCAAGTAATGTTAATGAATTCAATATTGCCAATGGTTTAAGAGGTATAGATGATGAATTTCGCATAGAAATTATTCAGTTGTCGGAAGGTGTTGTGAGAAATACTCAACATATTCAAAATATAGGCTATGGTCTTGGTATTTTGGCTATAATGATTAGTTCTTTACTTATTATAAGCAATCTTAGAATCTTTGTATATGAATTACAAAAAGAATTGGCAATGTTTCGAGCTATAGGAGGAAGCATATCTCAAACTTATCAATTAATACTATTACAGGCTGGTTACATATTAGCTATTGGAGGGATTTTGGGATTAGTACTAGGTATAATCTCTACTACATTATTAACTACAAGTTTTGGGAAGTTTTTTGGCGTTAATATGAATCAAATGCCAATTAGCTTAGTTTATCCAATAGGTATTTCAATTGGTACTATATTAATTATTGTTTTAACTATCCTATTTCCAATTTATCGGTCAGCTAAAATTCCACCTATTAAAGTAATGCAAGAAAACGAGGGAATAGAATTTAAACATAGCAGTATTCGAAAGAGAATTAGTGTGGGCTTCATAATAGTAGGGGGTGGACTGATCCTCTTAAGTGGACTGACTATAATAGGTGGTTCTGGTGATGGATTTTTTGGTGGTATTTTTATTGTAATAGGTCTGTTCTTAGGTTTAAGTAATTATATTAAAATTATTCTAACCTTACTATTACCACCAGCTAAATTTATTCTTGGGTCGGAAGTGTATGTATCTATCAAAAATATGATCCCCCAAGTTAAACAGAATTCACTTATAGTACTGGCTCTAGCTGGTTCGGTTATGATAGCTGTAACTGGTACTAGCATTATGGAATCTATAAAGGAAACATCATTGAAAAATATACAACAAGAATATGCTACTGATTTTGTGTTATCAAGTAGATTAAATATAGAAAGCAAGTTACAATTAGATTTTAGCAAAAAAATAGAAGAAATTGGAGGGGTCAAAAGAGCAATCCCCTTTGCAAGAGATACAAGTGGATCTATCACATTAGTTAAGAATGGGCTAGAATATCCCTTAAATGAACAACTTCGCTATATTGTAACGGATTTAGAAGCACTTACAATCAGTGGGTTAGTATCGCCGGTAGGAGAAAACTTTTCGGAAATGGTTATTATTAATAAAGCCTATGTCAAACACTTAAACTTAAATATAGGAGATAAGATAAGCGTAGTAAATGTAAACAGTAAGAATGAAGGGTCCATTCTGACTGTGGGGGCTATAGTAGATTATTTGCCAGGATATTGGTACAATGCTGCTCTCGTTGATATTAAAAATACTACAATTCATGACAGGGATATAATATTAGGTAAGGTTCTAATAGATGTAGAAGATGGGTTGGAGGATGAAGTGGTAATGGGCTTAAATGAATTAAAAGGCTATTATCCAGAAATTAGATGGAGTGCTTTAAATGATGCCATTGAAGAAACAACCTCACTGGTTAAACAAAGGTTTATGGTGATAAATATTGTTGTAATCACTAGTAGTATTATTGGACTATTAGGAATGCTCATTACCCTAAGGTCTCAAATAGAAGGAAAGCGTAAAGAATATGCTTTATTAAGGACATTAAGTCTAACTCCTAAACAACTATTGAAAGTGATTTTAATCCAAAGTTTTATTTATTCGGTAATAGGAATTGTCTTAGGAAGCATATCGGGCCTTATTATAGCATGGGGTTTTTTGTGGGGAGATGGGGGGACTATTATTTTCCCATGGAAGGTAATACTTTTTCTATCTGCTATAATGGTAGTGTTTGGAACTGTTTTTACAATACCAATAGCAAAGAGAATATCAAGGAAGTCAATAATTGAAGAGTTAATGGATTCAACGTACTAAGCGTATTTAACTAAACCTACAATATCTCCATTATTATTGGAGAGTGTAGGTTTTTTTTGCTTGGAGGAACTAACCTTTAGAGGAAGTGTTTAAGAAAGATAATTTGTAAAAAAATGCTATACTTGAAGGGTTTTGGATATTTATTAAGAATATTAAATATAAGCTAACATAAACAATAAGAAGTTGGTTATAAAAAATTCATTATTCAGCTAAAGAAAACCATAAACAATTAAACAAGAGGTGACAAATATGTATAAGATTATACGAAAAATTAACTTTCCCTTATGGATTGGGGTTTTGCTATTAACTTTGCTATTATTTATGTCATTATTTCCTCAGAAATTTACCCAGCAGGACCCTACTTTTAGAAACCCAATTCGGTTCGAAAAGGTAATAGAAAATGGTGAAGCTGTTCATAAAATAGTGGCTCCTCCATGGGGGCCCACTAAGGAAAATATAATGGGAACAGATGAATTTGGTCGAGATATCTATGCTCGACTTGTACATGGTACTAAAATAACCTTGAGAACCGCCATATTAGTAGTTATATTTAGGTTATTAATAGCCTTACCCCTTGGAATCATAGCTGGAATAGGAAGCAAAACAATTTCATCCTTAATTAAATTTTGGAATACGGTTTTTACTGCAATACCTGCACTTTTTGCAGCTTTTATCATCTTTAATATTCAATATTTATCAGGATTACAAGTAGAAAGCTCAATAAAAGCCTTTGCAGTTGTCCTTACTATTTTAGGGTGGGGGAAATTAGCTAAGCAAGTAGAAGAAACATCCCATAAAATTATGATGGAAGAATTTATAGAAGGGGAAGTAGCCGTTGGAAAAAACAAATTCCAGATAGCCCTTCAGAATATGATTCCCCACTTAATTCCTTCTTTAATTAGTATAGCCTTTATAGAGGTAGGAATGGTCATCTTTTTCTTAGCTCAATTGAGTATTTTGGATGTATATGTTGGGCCAAGAAGCTTTATACAAAGAATTGATGATTCTTATTTAGCAGTGGCCATCAATCCTGAATGGGCCTCGATGTTGTCTAGAACAGTTCTTCAAAATCGTTTAGGAAACTACTGGGTTAGCCTTTACCCTGCTTTAGCTTTTACAGTTGGTATATTAGCTTTTAACCTAACGGGTGAAGGCTTAAGGGTAGAATTTGAAAAAAGAACTTCAAGGGTTACCTCAATGATTAGAAGGTTTGGATTTATTTTCTCACCTAAAATATATTTTCAACAAATTTTAAGGTTTAAAGAATATTATAGACCTGTAATAATGAAGACCTTATGTATCCTCATCGTTGTGACATATCTAGCTATACCAGCTCCCAAAAGTCTGTATGAATTTGATGTAACAATGGCTATGGAACATATTGAAGAATTAATGAGTCCAGAATATGAAGGGCGACTAGCTGGCTTTGAAGGTGGATATTTGGCGGGCGAATATATTGTTAGCAAATTAATGGAATATGGATTGGAACCCTACGAAGATGAAAATTATTATCAGGTTTTTGATTTATATAGAGCGACCCCACCAGGAAGAAATATACAATATGGAGTTGTGGAGGATGGTTTTATTAATTTAATATCAGAAGATGGTGAGACAATTACCTATTACTTAAATAAGGATTTTATAATAGCTGCTTTTAATGGAAGGGAAATGATGGATGGAGATTTGAAAAATAATTACCTTAGCTTTACTGGATTTTCATCTACTGATGAAAAAAGTCAACAAATTATGAAAGAAAAGGATATTGACGACTATATTCGAGTTGAAGTAAGTGATGGGACTAATTTATATCCAAATTTAATCTATCCTCAAATTAATAATAGGCTACAATTTATTATATTAGATGAGGATAGAATTCCTGTGATTCCAACGTTTTTATCTACACAATATACCATTTTACCTTGGGGAGAATTAGCAGAGAGATTGCAGGAAGATCATTACGAAGTTGAAGTTAACATGAAAATGCCTAAAATGCCAGATAAAGGTCGCAATATCTTTGCCGTCCTTCCTGGAGAAGATTGGGATAAGCCTAATGATAGTAATAATAAAAAGGAATTAATTATAATTGGATCATCCTATGATGGTTTAGGAATGATTGAAAATAGAACCAGTGCAGCAAGTGCCTCAAAACCTGCAATTAATTTAGAAATTGCAAGAATACTATCTTCAATTGATGAACCCTTTAATAAAACAATTATATTTGCATTTTGGGATGGAAATACGACTTGGAACCCTGGTACTTATTTTTACAACATGTTCGGTAGATTATATACACAACAGTATTATAAAATTTATTACTTTGATGTAGGTCAGGCAACCAAAGATAATGCAATTAGTATAGAAATTCAAAGTCCTGTAACAGCTCAGGGGGCACAAGTAGAAACCTATGAACTAATCAAGGGAATAGAAAATAGACTTAAAAAGACGGGGGTAGATTTCGTCTTCAGGGGATCCAACAGTTCAACCTTTCATGAGATTGGTCTAAACATGTCTTTAAAAATATCAGTTGATACACCTAATTACGGTTTAATCAATTCTGTAGAAGATACGATAGAGAACTTAAATGAAAACCAAATGAAAAATATAGGTCAATTTTATATTGATTTAATCACAATGGACGACAATTTTAAGTAGTATTTGAAGGAGGTAAACCATGAATAAGATGGCCATAAGGAAAATTTCTATTAAGGTAACTACAAATCTACTAATGCTTTTTTTGATTGGACTTATTGTTGTGCTTTTAACGAACGTGCCTTTAGACTTAAATTTCTTTCACATAGATGGAAAACTAGTCAGTAATATGGATTATAGTTTATATCAAGAAAATGTTTTAAGCTCAATTAAGAATCTTGTTTCAGGTAGCTATTTACAAATACCGGTGACAGGTAGGGGGCAGACGGTTGGAGCAATTTTATTAATCGCTTTAAAAAGAAGTATGACTTTATTTTTTATAGCTTTAGTTGTATCGCTTTTAATTGGTATACCTAAAGGTATATTTGACAGTCGAAGGCAAAAGAAACAGTCAACCTTTAAGTTTCTACAAACGATAATTCCTTTATCAGTACCCGATGTACTATTAATTAGCTTGATACAACTTTTGGGGCTGTATTTATATAGAAGAAATATTACACTTTTGGGAATTGGCCCAGTACTCCATTTAGGATATGCCCATTGGTCACAGGCGATCTACCCTACTATAGCATTATCTTTGGTACCTGCCGCTTATATTGCTAGAATTACCGCCACTTCTATAGAGGCTGTATATGATAAAGATTATATATTAGCAGCTAGAGGTAAGGGGTGTTCAGAAACTAGGATCATTTTAAATCATGCAATGAGAAATGTGTGGGTCGATTTAATTGCTTCTTTTCCAACAATCACTTCCATGATGTTTTCTAGCTTATTTATTGTTGAGAGAATTTTTTACTATCCAGGCATTGCCTTTGAAATGATCGAATTATATGGTAGACCAACAGACGTATATCTAATGGGTGGGAGGGTAGCAGATACCAGTATTACAACCGCCTTTTTAGCCTTTGCAGTTACCTTAGCATTAATCTATTTTATTTTATATACGATATTGGATATTGTAAGACAAGTTTTAGTACCTAAGTTAAAAAATCAATAATTCTAGAAAGGGGGACAAAACATGAGCTTATTGGAAGTTAAAGGCTTAAAAACCTACTTTACAATAGAAAATGAAGTGATTCCTGCTGTTGATGGTGTCAGTTTTAGTATAGATGAAGGTGAAATTGTGGCTTTGGTAGGTGAGTCAGGCAGTGGTAAAAGTATTACTGCAATGTCTATTATGGGGTTAGTGCCAAAACCAGGTAAGGTGATGGAAGGCGAGATTATATTTAATAATGAAAACTTACTTCATAAAAAAGAAAAAGAAATGTGTAAAATTAGAGGCAATGAGGTTAGTATGGTTTACCAAAATCCAATGTCATCCTTAAATCCCATGATTCCCATTGGTAATCAAGTTGCAGAGGCCCTAATAATTCATCAAAAGATATCGAAGTATGAGGCTAAAAAGGAAGCGATTAAAATGATGGAGTTAGTGGGAATACCAGATGCCTCCAGTCGTTATAAAGACTATCCATCACAATTTAGCGGAGGGATGAGGCAAAGGATCATGATTGCCATGGCTATTGTTTGTCAGCCTAAGATACTAATTGCAGACGAACCTACCACTGCTTTAGATGTGACTATTCAAGCAGAAATTTTAGAACTTTTAAAAAGTCTTATAAAAGAATACAAGCTATCAATTTTACTAATTACCCATGACTTGGGGGTCGTGGCAGAAATGGCAGATCGTGTTTGTGTAATGTACTGTGGAAAAATTATGGAGGATACTACGAAAGCAAACTTATTTAGAAATCCATTAAACCCCTATACTAGAAGGTTGATTAAATGTATTCCAAGGGCCGACGATAAGGCAGACATCTTATACACAATTGGTGGTAATGTGCCTCATCCATCAGATTTTCCTAAAGGATGCCGTTTTTCCACAAGATGTGAAGAAGTAATAGAACGTTGTAAAGGGGAAACGCCACCTTTAATAGCAGTAGGGGAAAAACATCAGGTAAGATGTTGGCTTTATCACGGGGAGGAAGAATAAGATGAAGATCATTGAAGTGATAGATTTAAAGAAGAACTTTTCGATAACAACGCCTGTACTGGAAATAGAAAAGGCTGTGGTAAAGGCAGTCAATGGAGTTAGCTTTCATATTAACCAAGGCGAGACATTAGGACTAGTTGGAGAATCCGGTAGTGGAAAAACCACTACAGGTAAATTATTATTAAGACTATTAGAACCTACTAGCGGGAAAGTACTACTAGAAGGTAGAGATATAAGTAAAATTAAAGATCGTGAATTTAGAAAGATTAGAAAGGACCTACAGGTTGTTTTTCAAAATCCTTATTCGGCCTTAGATCCAAAGATGACCATAGAAGATATTATGACCCAACCCCTAACCATCCATAAGATTGTCCCACCCCTAGAGTTTAAAAAAGAAGTTGTAAGGTTATTAAATTTAGTGGGATTATCGGCAAAAGACGCAAAAAAGTTTCCCCACGAGTTTAGTGGAGGACAACGACAACGGATTGGAATTGCAAGAGCAATAGCAACTAAACCAAAGTTTATAGTCTGCGATGAACCAGTATCAGCTTTAGATGTATCAATTCAATCACAGATTTTAAATCTATTAATGGAGCTTCAGCGAGAGTTCAAATTATCCTATCTATTTATCGCCCACGGTTTAAATGTTATTAAACACGTAAGTAACCGAGTTGCAGTGATGTATCTTGGGAAAATTGTTGAAATGGGCGATGCAGAAACCATCTTTAATGAACCTAAACATCCCTATACTCAAGCATTAATGTCAGCATCAACAGTTCCAGACCCAAATATAAAGCGAGAAAGAATCCGATTGAGGGATGAAATACCCAGTCCTATTAATCTGCCAAAGGGATGTGCCTTCCATACCCGATGTCAATATTGTATGGATGTTTGTAAAATAGAAGAACCACCCCTTATAACAGTCGAAGACTATTGTGTCTCATGTCATTTAGTGAAAGAATCAATAGCCACTTCAACATAATGTAAATTTAAAAATATTAAATAGAGGAAATAAGCTTTTGTGACGAAATATTATAGAAAAGAAAAATAATATGGAAGGAGTTATTTATATGATTGAAATAAAAGAAGTCTGCGATAGAATAAAGGATAATGTATCCAAAGTGATTGTTGGCAAGGAGGATGTTATTGATTTACTTTTAGTATCTTTAATTACATCAGGACATGTACTTTTAGAGGATGTACCAGGCTTAGGAAAAACTCAACTTGCCAAATCCTTTGCAAAATCAATAGACTGTAGCTTTAATCGTATTCAATTTACCCCAGACCTCCTTCCTTCAGATGTAACTGGTATAAACTTTTACAATCAAACTAAAGGAGAATTTGAATTTCGTAAAGGGCCAGTATTCTATAATATTATACTGGCGGATGAAATTAACCGTGCAACTCCAAGAACTCAGTCAAGTCTACTAGAGGCCATGGAAGAAACTCAAGTCTCGATAGATGGTGTCACTTATATTTTAGAAAAACCCTTTATGGTAATTGCAACACAAAATCCAGTAGAACAACAGGGAACCTTTCCATTACCAGAGGCCCAATTAGACCGATTCTTAATGAAAATTTCCATAGGATATCCCAGTAAAGAAGAAGAAAAGGAGATCCTTAACCGATATCGCTACCAAAATCCCCTTGCTACCCTGCAAGCTGTAGCGACTCAAGAGGATATACTAAATATTCAAAAGAACTATACGGATGTTTATCTAAGCGAAGAACTAATGGAATATATTATTGATTTAGTCCATAAAACAAGGGATTACCCATCTATTTCATTAGGGGTTAGTCCAAGGGGATCATTGGCTTTAATGAGGGCTAGTCAAGCCTATGCGATTATTCAAGGACGAGATTATGTTCTGCCAGATGATATTCAAAAGATGGCAATACCAATTTTAAGTCACCGTATACTATGTGATAATTATTCCCACTTAAAGGGATCTAAACCTGATGAAATCATACAAGATCTTATCAATGAGATAAAGACTCCTCTAGAACAAGGTGTTAATTAGGTGATCTTATGATGGTAAAAATATTAGTTATCATTTTGACCTTTGCAATGATTAATTATGCTTTGAAAAAGTGGGAAGCGATTGCTTATTATCAATTAAAGGTTAAACGAAGGCTAGAGAATAATAAAGCATTTCCCAATGAACAGTTAGAAATGATTACAGAGATAACCAATAAAAAGATATTACCTTTGACATGGGTAGAGATTGAAACGACAATACCAGAGGAACTTACAATTAGAGGAGAGCATATTACGATAGAGAAGGAAGGGGCAGCCACCTTTTATAAGCATTTTACAATATTCTCATTGTTGATGTATCAAAGAATAAAAAGAAAACATACAATCTCATTTTCAAAGCGAGGTAAATATATGTTCACTGATTTTAAGGTCAAAACCAGCGACTATTTTGGCTTTAAAAACTATGAAAGGGATTTTAAATGTCCAGTAGAAGTTCTTGTTTATCCCAAATTGTATCCAGTTGAAGGATTATTGCTAGATAGTAAAAGCTATTTAGGAGATACCACTATAAAACGGTGGATAATAGAAGACCCAACTTATTTTAACGGTACACGTCCCTATACCTATCGAGAACCTTTGAAAAAAATCCATTGGAAGGCGACTTCTAGAACAGGAGAAATTCAAGTTAAAGAACAGCAATACACATCTGATCTATCAGTTATATTTGTTGTTAATATTCCTTTTAATAAGTATTTGGTTTGTCTTGAAAATGAAGAAGCTATAGAAGAATTGATCGAAGTAACTGCAACCTATATAGATTTAGCCCAGAAAAAAGGAATCTCTTTTGGTCTTGCCACCAATAGCTTAATGGAAGGGGAGGGTGTAAATGGAGCGATTATTCCTCCAGGGGTTGACATCAAGCAATTGAATAGAACCTTTGACTTATTAGCAAAGATAAAGTTAGCTAGCTTTATACCCGTGGAGAGAATTATTGATGAAATAACAAGTAGATACTTAAATACATGTGTTATATCCATATTAACAACAGAGTTTAATGAAGAACTTTTAGCGGCCATTTCGAGGGGTAGAAGTAAAGGTTTTTCCTTTGAGGTGACTTCTTATGCAGAAACCATAGTTGACTTTAATGAAATTTATAAATTTGCAAAGGTTAATTTAATAGAAGGAGGGGGGAAAGGGGATGCTAAAAAAAGTATACAAGGTACTTAATCCAGTAATTTACTCAATTTGTGATACCATTTATTTAATGCCCTTTTATTTTGTACTATTAGCCAATATGCCCATTAATATGAACCCGTCCCACTTTATTATTTATGCTTTTGTTTTACATCTACTTGTCTCAACTTTTGTTAGTTGGTGTGATGCTAAGAAATATCCTTTAAGAAAAAGACAGTTGTTAATTATGGCCGTAGCTATCACTTTAGTGGTGGTATGTAGTCTTTTGATGGATTCTAGCAATCTGCCCATCATCTTTTTAAATTTCTTATTTTTATCTCTAAACCTTTCATTTTTAATAAGATATTTAGATTTACCCTCTACTTTTGCATTTCAGTTTAAAAAGAAGGTTATAAGACGATTGGTTATTTATCTAATCTTTGCTTTTAATAGTAAGTTTTTTATACCTGAATTTATAGGCTTTTTAGATATAGCCTTGGGTTATTTTATGATCTATGTAGGGGTGTCTTTAATTTTAATCGGACAATATAAGATTTCTCAAGTATTTATAGATCAAGTAGAAGATAGGAAGAAAGAAGAAAACCCTTTATTTGAAAAGTATCGAGTTAAAAAGAATTTAATTATTAATCCTGAGAAAAGTATTCTCCTTAACTTTATTCTTCAATTAACGATATCACTTGGGCTCATTGGAACAGTGGTATTTGGCATGAATATTTTTTATAGTCCTTTTCATTTTGTTTTCTCTAAAACGACCAATTTTGTGTTGGATGTATTAACCAAATTATTATATTATCCTCTTACATTGGCCTATAGAGCAGTTGAAGGTGTTATTTTTTGGGCCATAAGAAAAGCTCCTAAAAATCCAACAACTGAAGGTGAAACGGCTTTTTATGAAGGGTTAATTGATTCTATATTTGAAGTGGAAAAGGGAGAACCTGGCAAAATAGCTCAATTCATATTCTCTATTCTTCATGGGTTAGTCTATATTGCATTAGTTTTTGGGGTGCTCTATTTAGTCTATCGAGGTATTAAAAAGGTACGGAAAGAGGAAGAAGACATTTATCAAGAAAAAGAATTTATTTATTCTAGTAAAGATATATTTGAAGGACTAAGCAACGCTGTTAAGCAAGTTTTTAATAAATTTAGAAATCAAGAGGATATAAAAAATCTGCATCCAATTAGAAGAGCTTATAGAGATACAATTATTTTAATGAAAAATAATGGTATGAAAATTAATTACGGCGATACGCCAAATAAAATATATCAAAAAAGTAAATTAAATAAATACAAAGATTTAGAACATAATTTATCAACGGATTCTTCATTAGCAACACTAACACAAGAATATAATAAAGTGCGCTATGGGAAGAACGAAGAAGAACGAAGGTGATTAGAAGGAAGTTCCTTTTGGCTCAATGTATATTTATTACCCTTCAGTTTAAAAATAGTATGGCGGTTAATTATAGAACAAATAACAGGAGGAATTATGCAATGAGCACATTAAAAGAGGAAATGTTAAAAAGAGCAGATGAAGAATTAGCTGAAGAACTAAGTAGCTTGAGAAACCAATTAAATAGCATGAGACAGACAATAAGCCACTTACAGCAAAGCCAATATAGTCAAGGACAGGGACAAGGACAACAATCTCAGAACCAAAACATGCAAGCTGTAGGCCAACTATTTCAACAAATTCAACAGTTTAGAAATGAAGCTCAACAACAACAGCAACAAACAGTTCAACAATTACAACAGTCTATTCAACAAACGATGCAAGTATTAAATCAAGCAAATGAATATGTTCAAGCTAACCAAGTACTAACTCAAATGAATCAATTAATTGATCAAGCACAACACCAACTAATGCAAATGAATCAACAAAGTCAAGGAAACCAACAAAATCAAGGAAACCAACAAATGTATGGCAGTCAAATGAATAGTCAACAACAGAATCAACAAATGGGAAATCAAATGAATCAAATGAGTAACCAACAACAAAACAGTAGAAATCAACAAATGGGAAACCAGCAAAATCAGCAGCAATAAAAAAGTCTTATATAGCTGTAGGGGAAAACAAAATTAGTTGCTGGCAATGTAGAGCTTATAATAAAATAACAAGGTAAATTTTAAAAGACTCCTGCACTAATCTTTAATTAGTAAGGAGTCTTTTTATTACCCTGAAATAGGGAAGTTTTACTTTGAAATCATATATAAAAGATTTCGATACAGTAGATATAAATATTATTAATTTTCAAATTAAATCACTTAGTTGAATTAAATATGTTATAATTTTATAGTTAGAGGTGAGAAATACATAAATTCCTACCAATTTTGCATCAAAGAATAATTTACATTGAAAATTAGGAGGATGTATATGGGTTATGTCAATTCTAAATCCTTAGAAAAGGTATTACAATTTAAAAATAACAAGATTCAGAAGAAAGTAATAATCTATATTTTAATACTGCTAATCACAAATATCGCTATGATCTTAACATTTAATAATAAAGAGCGAATTTTTCCTTTGATTATTACTAAAATTACTTTTTTTATCTTGTTTTTGATAGGTTTCAATCGTTACTTAATAAAAATTAATAATCTTAAAAACAAGTTAGATACCTATGAAGAAAAATATAAATTTGTGATCAATAACACAACTGAAGGTCTCTGGGATTGGAACTTGCAAACCGGTATAGTAATGTTGCCTAAAAAGTGGAAGGAAACTTTAGGCTATAAAGATGATGAAATTCCCAACAGCGTTGTTGCATGGGAGAATTTAATTCATCCTGAGGATTTTCAGTGGGTAGCTAAAAAGTTAGAAGATTATCTCGATAGAACAATACCAGAATATAATGTTGAGTATCGAATGCTCAATAAAAATAATGAAGTTGTATGGATTCATGATAAAGGACAGGCCATCTGGGACCATGATGGAATTCCAATTCGAATAGTAGGGACCCATACAGACATAACCTATAGAAAAAAAGCTGAAAGCACAATGTTAAAAATGATAGAAGAAAATCAGAAGTTATTGGCTCAGACCCTTCAGCAAGAAAGACGACAAGCAGAGTTTTTTTCAAATATTTCCCACGAGTTTAAGACTCCTTTAAATGTAATCCTAGGTTCAATTCAGCTATTAGAGTTGATGAAGAACTCTGGTGATGGACTAGATGTTAAAAAGTTGGATAAAACCGTATACATAATGAGACAAAACTGCTATAGATTATTGCGATTAATAAATAATTTATTAGACTCAACTAAACTGGATTATAATGCCTTTAATATCAAATACAAAAACTTTAACATAATTTATATTTTAGAAGAAATAACCCAATCAACAATTGTGTTAGCTCAAAATAAAGGCGTTACCATAACCTTCGATACAGATGTAGAAGAGAGATACATAGCTTGTGATATTAATATTATCGAAAGGATTATGCTCAATTTATTATCTAATGCCATTAAGAGTACAAAATGGGGAGATGAAATTCAAGTAACAGTTAATAATACTACTGATTATATCTTAGTAACAGTGAAGGATACTGGGATAGGAATTCCTAAGAATAAAATAAATAAAATTTTTGATCGATATATTCAAGCCGATGAATCTTTTGAAAGAACAGTAGAGGGCTGTGGTATTGGTTTATCTTTAGTGAAGAGTTTTGTAGAAAAACTAGAAGGTGAGCTGTGGGTGGAGAGTGAAGAAGGGGTTGGTAGTCAGTTCTTTATTAAACTGCCTGTTAAGGTTTTGGAAGAAGAAAATTCACAATTTAGTTATGAAAACTATACTAATATGATTTCAGAACAAATTAATGTAGAATTTTCTGATATATATCAAAAGTATCCTTAAAATAGGTTATATAATTCCTCTTAGACTTATAATTCTAAATGAAGCTAAGGTTAATTATGGTATTTCTACAGGGATGAAAAGTTCTTATATAATCTTAAGTATTGTTTAAATATGGCAACTAAGGGTATAATATGAGGGCCATAAGAATAGATTTAACATAAAAAAGATGGGAAGGAAGGGAGTATTAATATGAAAAAAGTAGTATTATATACCAAAGGATATTGTCCCTATTGTAGAAAAGCTGTTGCCCTTTTAACTGAAAAAGGTGTGGACTTTACAAATTATGATGTTACCAATGACGACGAAACCTTTAGTGTAGTAAAGGCTCAAACAGGTTGGGATACAGTACCACAAATTTTTATTGATGATGAGTTCATTGGGGGATGTGATGATTTACACTTATTAGACCAAAAGGGAGAATTAGATAAAAAACTAGGAATATAGCTTTAAAACCTCTCCATATATGATATGCTCCCCTTGTGGAAGACAGTTTAATTAATAAAAACTGTCTATCATAAGAAGGGGCATTTTTTATGGGAAGTTTTAATTATTTCTGTACTCTTAATCATTAATAAATAATTCAATTTTCTCTTTTTCTAGTTCCTTAATATCATTAAATTTTTTCCATTGTATTTTTGTTTTTTGATGATTCTTCCATCTAAATAGTTCATGATAGCCTCGTATGAATAACAGATGACTATTCTTATAGGTTCTACTTGTAAATACCAGTTCGCCCGCATCGGCATCAGTTCCTAAAACTGATATTCTAATAAAAAGTAGTTTTTTATCTAAGATAGCAGAACGCAAATGGTTAGTTAAATCTTGATTCTGATTGTCTGCTAAATCAAGTTCCCAATAGAGGATATTCTCAAAGTAATGATACTCTTGAGAGAATTGAAACTTCCTTGTCCGAATATTACCCTCATAAACAAAGAGCTCAATAATTCGATTGACATTTACTAAAGGGCGTCCTTTATTCCCTATTCTAATCGACAAGAAAAACTTTCTCTGTTCGTCATTATATCTGATATAAATTCGATTAGTCAAAATCATGTTTTTGGGCCTTCTAACCAAATAGTAAAGAAATAAGCCAGTAAAGATGGAATTAATTAGCACCCCTGAAAATCCCTGTAAAACAGCTAGGAATTGTCCTATACCGTTAGCTGTTTTGAAGTCACCATACCCTATTGTTAAATAGGTAATTCCACTGAAGTATAAAATATCCCTTTTAGAAACACTGTTTACTTGGAGGTCCCCCTTCGTAGAAGCATTTGGGTCGACAATAGAACCATGTAGGCTGTATAAGTATGCAAATAAAACAATGTTTAGGCAGACAATGAGTATATAGATGATCATTAAAGGGAATATCCGTTTTAATTTATCCATTTTCTCCGCCCCTTCAAATTTCTATGATTAATACTTCTGTATTATAGTAAATATGACCTAATGATTTCTAGTATATGCTAAACTATAATTTATATTAAAGAAAAGTTATAACTTTTTACTAGAAGTATCCCTAAAATAAACAATTTATCGAATTATTATATTATAGGTCAGAAAGATGATCATAACTACATAATTGAAAGGGTGGAAAAAATGGAAAACAAAAGAAGGTTATCACAAAAATTATGTGCAATTGGAGTAGCTTCAGCAATGCTATTATCACCAACAATATCTTTAGCAAACAATGGAAAGGGTAATGGAAATGCTAATACCCCATCCTCAAATCAAAAGATTGAACAGTCTCAACAACAAGAAAAGCAACAACAAGGAAAGCAACAACAAGAAAAGCAACAGCAAGAAAAGCAGCAAGAAAAGCAACAAGAAAAGCAACAAGAAAGACAAGAACAACAAGAATTAAAGGTTGCAGAAAGAACTCAAAAAGCAACAGAGCGTCTCCAAAGAAAAGAAGAAATAAAATTAAGCTACACTCAAGAAGAAGTTGAACAGGTAGAAGAAGCGAGTAAGCAAATCGAAAAAGAAAATAAAGGGATTAAAGTGCTTCCCTTCAACAGTGTTGGTCTTAAAAAAGGGCATATGAAGTTTGACACACCACCAGTAATTAAAAGTGGAAGAACTTTAGTGCCGGTTAGAGCAATAACTCAAGGGTTAGGAGCAGAGGTAAGTTGGAATAATGAAACAAGAGAAGTTACCATTACAAAAGGTGATGTTATCATCGTTATTCAAATGGACAGCAACATAGCACTAGTTAATGGGGTGGAAGTTGAAATAGATTCAAAAGCAGAAATCTTATCTAATAGAACCTATGTGCCACTAAGATTTATCGCAGAGACTTTTAAATTAAAAGTTGATTGGGACGAAGAGACAGAAACGATTGAGCTAGAAGAAGAAGAGGAAGAAGTAACTGAGGAAGATGAAACTACAGAAGATGTAGAAGATACAGAAGAAGATACTGAAGAGAAAGATACTGAAGAGAAAGATACTGAAGAAGAAGATGATGATAATTATGAGCAAAAGGATGATCAGGAAGATGAGGAAGATCATCAAGATCATCAAGATCATCAAGATAATGAATAAGAAATAAGGCAATTGTAAAATATAATATGGAATCTCAAATCATATTCTAATAAACTTCTAACTAAGGAGGAATTCATGTGAGAGAAGGTTTAATTCCAACTATATTAGGTACTGGTGTTACTGCAACAGGGATTGCCCTAAAAGGTATGAGCATGCGAAAGAATGATAATTCTGATGTCATGCCAATGGTTGCCGCTGGTATAATTGGTTTTGGTTTAGCCCATGTCTTACTTGGAACAATTGATTTAGTTGATGAAGATCATAGATGAGATTTGAAGATTTAATAAGGAGTAAGGCTAAACACCTTACTCTCTTTATTTATTCTAAAATTAATAGGTATAGTTTAATCAACTTTGGGAAATTTATAAATATAAGTCTGGTGAGAAAAAATAAAAAAAAATTTTTGGACAATATATTAAAAATTTTTAAATTATATTGACAATTATGACCAGACATGGTAATTTAGAGTAGTGTAAATAATTTTTTTTTTAGGAGGAACTAAGAATGAAAACAGGTACAGTAAAATGGTTCAATGGAGAAAAAGGTTTCGGATTTATTTCGGTTGAAGGAGAAGACGATGTATTCGTACATTTCTCTGCAATTCAATCAGAAGGTTACAAAACGTTAGAAGAAGGACAACAAGTTCAATTCGAAGTAGTTGAAGGACCAAGAGGTTTCCAAGCTGCTAACGTTTCAAAGGTATAATCGCAAATTACATAAATTAACATAGTTAATGATAAATTTCGATTATGGTCAATCTCCTTACAGTAGTAAGGAGATTTTCTATTGTATTAGTTTTTCATGTTATGACATAAAGAAGAGTTCTACTTTAATTATTCTAATACAAAAGAACTTTACCTAATAATTTCAACGAAGTTATTTTAAATTTTCTGAAGGAAGCCCTCGTTACAATAATTATAAAGCTAAGATAAAATGATATAATTACTTCAAATTAAAAAATAATTATGTTATTTCTAAACTAATAGGAAATATTTTAGACTGCCTTAATAAACTATAACAAGGCAGTTTTTTATTGCTATTCTAGTTTGGAAAGGTTGATAACATGAAGCATTTAGTTGTATCAGCATGTATAATTAGTTTGCTTTTGGTCCCAATATATATACATCAAGAGGCCAAAGCTAGCGAAGCAAAACCATTAGAGAAAGTTCAAAAGCAGCTGATTGAAACCCATGAAAATGTAAGTAGAGCCCATGAAGAACTTCAAGACATTCTTGTTGAACATGAAAAACTGCTGGAAGAAAGAAGAAGAGTAGAGGAAGAAAGAAGAAGAGTAGAGGAAGAAAGAAATAAAAGTGCAAAATTAGATCCTATCTTTCAAGTGGATTATAAAGAAACACTAAAGGAGCTGGGGTATTATCGTAGGGATCATAAAGATGAAGAAACCAATTATAGAGATTCCGTTTTAAGGTTTCAAAGTGACCATAACTTAACGGTAGACGGTATTTTCGGATCGAAATCTACAGAAGCTTTATATAGAAGGTTACAGGATGAAAATTATCAGTATCCAGATAAGATACAAAATCCTCCATCTGATGGATTATGGATAGTCGTTAATAAGACCAAAAGAATATTAACCCTATATAAGGGTGATGAAGTAATTAAAAAATATCCTATTGCCCAAGGTAAATCTCCAAGCCTAACCCCAGAAGGTAAGTTTACCATTGTAACAAAATCAATTAATCCTGCTTGGGGAGGAGCCGGTATTGCCGCACCAGTAGCAGGTGGGGCTCCAAATAATCCCCTCGGGAGACGTTGGCTTGGGCTTTCCCATGGAGGCGGAGGTAGATATGGAATTCATGGTAATAGCAGCCCCCGTTCTATAGGAACAGATGCCTCTTTAGGGTGTGTGCGAATGATTAATTCTGATGTAGAAGCTTTGTATGATCTAATTCCTTTGAGAACAATTGCATGGATTGGTACAGAGAAACAGTTGCAGGAATGGGGAGTTAACCAAATAAGTTATATTGAAGTTGAACTAAGGAATAATTAAAGGAGGGCAAAGGATGGAAGAACTTCAGTTTGACCTGTTAAAGAAATTAATTTTTGATTGTTATGGTAGATGTCGATATGAAAAGGCACTGGATTTTGCAAAACTTGCGGCTGAAGCCTTTCCAGAGAAAATGCCCCAAACAAGTTATTGGTTAGCCTGTTTGTATAGTAGGTTGGAAAATACAGATCAAGCAATGACAGTATTAAATGAGGCCATTGATAAAAAAATATGGTGGTCACCTAAAAGACTAATGTCTGATGAGGATCTATTGCCACTACAAAAACTAGAGGCTTTTCAATATATACTTCAAGTTAACCATGATATGGAAAAAAAAGCAATGGAATCGGCCAAAGCAGGTGTAGTGATATATACCCCCACTAAGTATAAAGAGACAGGAATTTATCCATTATTATTATCACTTCACTGGCAAAATGGCAACGCAAATGAGTATTCACAGTACTGGAGAAATGCTAAAGTACTTGAAGATTTTATCTTGGCCTTTCCTCAATCATCGCAAATATCAGCCGTTGATGAATATCATTGGAATGATGAAGTTCTAGCAGAAAAAGAGATAAAGGAAACTTATCAAAATATCTTGAAAGATTTTAAAATTAATCGAGATAAAATGTTAATAACAGGCACTTCTCAAGGAGCTAAATTAGCCATTAAGCTAGCATTAAAAAATCAAGATCAATGTTATAAGGGATTTATTGCTGTAATTCCTATTATATCAGAGGCAGAAATAGAAGAATTAATTCCTCAAATTTATTCAGCAGCAATGAAGGGGATTAGGGGGTGTATCATTGCCAGTATTCAAGATATACATTACTCTAATACCATAAAACTATATGAGACCTTTATCAAAGCAAAATTTCCTTGTAAACTAATTAAAATCAATACCATAGGCCATCAATTACCAGAGGATCTTTCAAAAAAATTAAAAAGAGCTCTAAGTTATGTTTTATAAAATACCGATTGGGAAATACTGATATTGTATTTCTCAATTTTTTATTGGGTATTTTTGCTTGTATTTAATAATTAATGTTTACATAAGGAACTCAAAAAGATATAATAGTTCAGTATAATAGAATAGGAGAGATTAAATGAAAACAACGGAATTTGAAAAACTTAATATTGGAAAAGAAATTTTAAAAGTAATTGAAGAATTGGGCTTCGAAGCACCAACACCAATTCAGGCACAAGCAATCCCATTGGTAGCAGAGGGGAAAGACATAATAGGGCAAGCACAAACAGGAACAGGAAAAACAGCTGCCTTTAGTATACCATTAATAGAAAAGGTAGATATGAGCGAAAAGGGAGTACAGATAATTATTTTAACTCCCACAAGAGAATTAGCAATTCAAGTTGCAGACGAAATTCGTAGATTCTCTAAATATATTAAAGGGATGAGATCCTTAGCAATTTATGGTGGGCAACCTATAGAACGTCAAATTAAGGCATTAAAGCAAGGAGTCCAAGTAGTAGTTGGTACACCAGGTAGGGTTATTGATCATATTAAAAGAAAAACATTATCCCTAAATAATATTAAAGGTATTGTTTTAGATGAAGCAGACCAAATGTTAGATATGGGTTTCTTAGAAGATATTGAAATGATCTTAAACGAAACACCAGAAGAAAGACAGACTTTAATGTTTTCAGCTACTATCCCAAAAGAAATTGAGATGATTGCTAAAAAGCATATGAAGAAACCTGAAAAAGTTAAGGTAGTACATAAGGAACTAACTGTTCCTCGAATCGCCCAATACTACTTTGAAGTGAAGCCCCACGAAAAACTAGAATCTATTTCAAGGATTTTAGATATGGAAAAGGTTGAACTTGGGATTGTTTTCTGTAATACCAAAAAGGGTGTTGATGACTTAGTTGAAAAACTACAAAGTAGAGGATACTCAGTAGAAGGAATTCATGGAGATCTTAAACAAACCCAAAGAGATCGAGTAATGAAGAAGTTCAGAGATGGGACTACTGATCTTTTAGTTGCTACAGATGTTGCAGCAAGAGGGATTGATGTCGACAATGTTGCATTAGTTATAAACTATGACCTACCAGATAACTTTGAATATTACGTACACCGTATAGGTAGAACTGGTAGAGCTGGAAAAGAAGGGTTAGCGTACTCATTAGTTGTTCCAAGACAGCTTAGAACCCTTAAGGCTTTAGAGCATTATACAAAGTCTAAAATTACAAGGAAGAAAATTCCTACTGTTAACGATATTATGGATAAGCAAAAAGAATATATTGGTAAACAAATTGCAACTACGATAGAAAAAGGTAGTTTAGCTGAATATACAAACTTTATTGAAAAATTATCGGAAAGCTACAACTCAATTGATGTTGGTGCAGCCCTTCTAAAAATGATGATTAATTTAAATGAAGTAGAGACTTTAGAGTCTGCAGAAGAAATATCTTCAAGAGAGACTACTTCTGAGCCAGGTATGGTTAGAATGTTTATCAATATTGGTAAAAACCATGGGGTTAAACCAAGTAATATTTTAGGGACTATTGCTGCTGAGGCAGGCATTAAGGGTAGTATGGTAGGAGTAATTGATATGTATGATAAATTTACCTTTGTTGAAGTGCCTAAGAAATATGAAAAGAAAGTATTAAAGGCTATGGACAAAAATCGTATTAAAGGTAGAAGAATCAACATAGAAGTAGCTCAAAATCGTAGAAGTAGATAAAAAGAAATTAAAGTACTGATCTAATGAGGGATTGGTACTTTTTTTATTCTAGTATTCCATCAAAGGACATATATATGAAGTGAGATTCTTTAATATAAGGAGGGATCATTGTGGACTATAGTTGCTATCGTAGGGCAGCCCTTTTTGAAAATCGCTTCTGGTATCAAATATTAGGAGACCATGCTAGAATGATATTAAGTGCCCTATCCCCAAAGGAGACATTAATGGTAGATCGAGCCTGCTACTTTATTAATGTGTTTGATGAACTACTGATGGAAGCAAGAAAGGACCTAACAGAAGAAGAAGTTTACCAACTAACCCTGCAGGGTTATAACCATGTTCAAGATATTAGATTATTTAAGTTAGATATTATTAAAAAGCAATTAACAAAAGAAATTGACATCGATCTTCCACCAACCTTCATTAATCACATGGTAAATGAAGTAGAAGACTATATTGTTGTGTTAGGTTTCCTATTATCGAAACAGGTACCTGTTACTACTGCCATCTATGAACATTTAGTCTGGCTATTAGATGCAGGGGGCCACGCTGCTGCCATAGACATGTCATTAGATGATGTTGAAAAAAAACTTAAAGAAATTAGTAGAGGTTTTAATAGCAGATTTGAAGATTTTTACATTAAAGCAGTTGAAATGTGTGGATTTATGAGAAGTAGTGTAACAGACTTTCCTGCTTTTAGAAGATTTAATGGAGAAGTTGAAAAAGAAATTAAATTATTTAAAGCCTTCATAAGAGAGCTAGAATGTCTTCAGTTGGAGAAAAAAGTCTTAGGTACCTTATCGGCTTTAATGTTAGATCATATGGCTAGAGAAGAGTGTTACTATCTAACCAAGCTGGCGATGGTTTCCGAGGTATTAAAGCCGAAGTGCGATCCAACCAAACCTAGAACTGAAGAATAATTTAAGCAATATATCCTTGGGCTAGAAAGCCCTTTTTCTTTTGATGAAAATTTAATAAATATTATTAAAACAAAGGAGTATTAGTTGAAAAAATCTGGATTATGACCTGAAAGCCCTAGATTATGTAACTATAGAAAAAAAGGTGCTGCCTTTAATGATCGTAAAAATCATTTTAAGACAGTACCTTTTTTAAAACTTAGGTTATTCACCTGCTGGAGGTGTGAAGGTCCTAGCTGCTAATTCAGTATCTAACATATAAACAGCATGACTATTTTCGCCAATACGCTTAATACGGCTAACCAAACCAGACATCATGGCCATTTCTTCAACTTGCTCATCAACAAACCAATTGAAGAAGCTTACACAGGCATAGTTCTTTTCATTGATAGCGATATCCATTAAGTGATTGAAACGATCAGTTACAAATTGTTCATGTTTCAATGCGGCTGTAAAGACTTCTTCAAGGGAGCTAAAGTCATTTTTAGGGTCTTCATAGCCGTAAATCATAGCTCTTCCACCTAACTCGTTAATGAAGTTAAATAACTTCATAGCATGGAATCTTTCTTCTTCTGCCTGAACTGTAAAAAAGTTAGCAAAACCATCTAAATCCTCAGACTTGCAATAAGCTGCCATTGCTAGATAATAATTTGCAGACTCAAATTCATACTTAACCTGCTTGTTCATTTCATCTAATAGTTTTTGAGATAACATGTTATTCCTCCTTTTAATATGTATGATAGTAGTATAACTAAAAAATAGACTAGAATACCTTAAAGAGTATCCTATGACTCATCTTACTAGAGATTCTAAAAACTATCAAGTGATATACAATATTTGCCCAAATAAAAGTGAGTTAAACATCTCCTTACTTTAAGAAGTAAATTGTAGACAAACTTAAATTGTAAATTAAACTTATAAAAGTTCTATAAGGAAGGGTTTGTTCTTTGGTCAATAGACGTTATAATAGAGACAGAAGAATATAAAGGAGAGAATCGGATGAAATATAAGGTTTTAGCCACTGACATGGACGGAACACTACTAAAAAATAATAAGCGTATTTCTAATAGAGATATAGTAAGTCTAAGGAAGGCAAAGGAAAGAGGGATGGAAATTATTATTTGTACTGGTAGACCCTTAGGAACATTAAAGCCCTACTTAAGTCAAATCGGATTTCCCTGTTGGGTCGTTACCAATAATGGTGCTGTAATAAGAAATAAAAGTAATGAAGTGGTAGAAGTAATAAATCTAAAAAAAGAGCCTTGTAAGGAAGTCCTTCAGATTTTAGACCAAGCAGGAATCTACTATCATGCTACTGATCCCCACTATGCCTTTATTAAATCCTATTGGGAACGAATTGAGATTTTTCAAAGGTTTGTTAGAAAAAAAGAAGGTTCCTTTATTAAAAGTTGGGCAGAAACCCTCTATCAAATATTATTTTCTGGAACCCATCGAAAGGTGAATATGTATAAGTACCTTGAAAAAGGAGGAGCCCTTTCTAGTATTTTCGTCTATACTAAGGATCTAAAAAAACTAGAAAGCGTTACGAAAAAGCTACAGCAAATTAAGGACATTCATATCACCAGTTCTGAAAGGCATAATATAGAAATTTTGGATACCTATGCGACAAAGGGGGTAGCCCTAAAGAAAATTGTTGATGAAATGGGGATAAAGCAAGAAGAAGTAGTTGCTGTTGGGGATAATCATAATGACTTATCGATGATTCAATATGCGGGATTAGGGATTGCCATGGGAAACGGAGAAGAAGAAGTGTTGAAAACTGCCAATTGGGTGACAAAAAGTAATGAAGATGATGGAATAAGCTATCTGTTAGAATCTCTTTATAATGGGAAAATTCAAGGGGGAACAAGCCTTAATAACGAATAGACCATTTATACTAGGATAAAAGTAAATGAAGGAAGTTCGAGATGAAGGAATATAATACTAAGGAGGGGCGTAATAGAGATGAAAATATTAGTGACAGGATTTGAAGCCTTTGGTGGGGAAAAAATTAATCCATCGTCAGAGGTGCTTAAGTTATTGCCTAACCGGATATCTAATTTTGAAGTGGTGACAAAGGAAATCCCAACAGTTTTCAGAAGATCCCTTACAACATTATTCCAAGTGCTTGATGATGAAAAACCAGATGTAATTTTATGTATCGGACAAGCTGGTGGTAGAAGGGAAATAACCCTGGAAAGGGTGGCAATTAATATTGACGATGCTAGAATACCCGATAATGAAGGCTATCAACCAATTGATGAGAAAATATTTGCCGATGGAGAAAATGCATATTTTAGCAATCTACCAATTAAATCGATGGTAGAAGCCATAAGAAAGAAAGGGTTAGAAGCAATGGTCTCAAATAGTGCAGGAACCTATGTCTGCAATCATTTAATGTATGGCTTACTTTACTATATTAATCAAAAAAATTCTAAGCAAATAGGCGGTTTCATTCATATCCCTTTTATTCATGAACAAGTTATTGATAAGGTGAATGTAGCTGCTATGGATCTTCAAGATATATCTAAGGGGATAATAGCCGCAATAGAGGCTATAAACATAAATCAAGAAGATATTAAGGTAACAGGAGGCAGTATTTATTAATAAAAACACTTGATGAAAAGATGAAATTTTGAATGCCAATAGTAAAACCCTATAGAGGTTTAGGATAACCATCTATAGGGTTTATTTATTGTTGTAAGACTTAAATTATAATCCTAAAGCCTCTTTAACAAGTTTTTGGAACTTTTCTGTACTAGAAGTTGCACCAGTAACAGTTTCAACAGCTTCAATGTCTTGGTTATCTAAAAGGGCTTGCTCTAAAGCTTCGTATGCTTCAGCAGGAGTAATATCTGTTGCTGCAGACATTCTTTCAGCATAAGCCTCATCTTCTGATTTACGTGCATCTTCTTCGTTTACTTCATCAAAGTCAACTGCAACAATTTGTCCATTTTCTACTGTAATTTCAAGTACTGCCTTCCAACCTCTTTCATCAGCTTCTGTTTCAGCAGTAAATACACCGTCAGTTAAACCCTCTTGAGCTATTTCTAAACCTAGTGCCATTTTAACAACTTTTTGGAACTTCTCTGTACTAGAAGTTGCTCCTGTTGCTGCATCAATTGTGGTAATGTCTTGAGTGTCTAAAAGAGACTCTTGTAAGAACTCATAAGCTGCGGCTGGAGTAATTCCTGCTGCTGGTTCCATTCTTTCAGCATAAGCTTCATCTTCAGACTTACGTGCACCTTCTTCGTTGTACTCATCGAAATCAACAGAAATAATGTTACCATTTTCTACTACGATTTCAACAGCTGCCTTCCAGCCTCTTTCATCTGCATCTAACTCTGCGGCATGGGTACCGTTTTCATAGATTCCTTGTACAACAGGATTATTATCATTTTGATCTTCAGTCCCAGTAGTAGCCTGTTGACATCCAACTGCAACTGCCGCAACAAGTGCAAACATAGTACCTAAAGCAATTAATTTTTTCATCATGTCCACCTCTTCATTATGTATTTGGAAATTGTCCTTGTTTATTTTATCTAAACTTGAAAAGGTTTTCAAGTAATATTTAATATTTAACAATATCTTTTATTGATTACTATAATCAGTTTATCTAAAGTAAAGGTAAGATAAGTTGTTGTTTTAGTCTTAAAGTAATATAATTTAAGGTAAATGTAGTTAGAATATGATTAATTTGCTATAATAGATGTAAATTCATCGCATTTACTTCAACTTCCTTTAATAAATATATTTACAGGTAAAAATTTAAAGGGGGAAGAGAAATGGTAGATGTAATGGGTTGGTTGAATTTACTGTTAATATTAATTATGGCTTCTATTAGTCCCTTAAAGAAACTAGGGACAAAGAATATTAAAGCTAGAAAATGTTATCAAAAAATGCGAGCAATACATCCAATTATGGGAATACTAATTATAATTATCGGGCTACTTCATGGTTATTTAGCATTAGGAACCATTAAGCTTCATACTGGTAGTTTAATTGTAATTAATTTAGTATTGTTGGCTTTAATCGCAATAATTGGACCAAAGGTCAAGCAGCTTAGAAGAAGGTGGAGGGATATTCACAAAGGACTGGGTTTCCTTTTAGTTGTTTTTTTAATATTACATTTGTTTTGGAGAAGTTTAATATAAATTAAAATCATTGGAGGTGAACAAAAGATGGAGAAGGAAAAAGTACGACCGATAGATAAAATGCCAGTTGAAAATAAATTACCCTACTGCAAACTGTTAGCTTTAATGGTTGGGAAAGACCAGCCAATCAATCAACTGAAATTGGCTGAACTCTATCGATTAATGGCAAATATTAGAGTTGCTACGAATACTCGGGAAGCTATTCTAAATTTTCTTGTCGAACCTACTGGAGAAGTTAAAGAACTATGCCAAGAAATGCTACAGAATTTAAATCATCAAGAAAAGAATATATTAAGATTTTCCTTAATAAAGGACCTGATAATTATAGTGGGGGCAGATTATGTTCAAATGCCTGAAGAAAAGGAGTTATTAAAGGAGATCGAAGAAATTCTTGAGATTACAGAAGAACAAAAACAGTTTTTAAAGGAAGAATATCAACAGGATCAAACCCTAGAGGAAGGATTTGTTGAGAATAAGCTTTCTAATCAAATAGTTGATGAAACGATCTCAAAGGCATTAGCTTTAGGGATTCCTCTGGCAGCGATTTATTTTGGCGGACAAATTAGAGGCTTTGGACCTTTAGGCACCCTATTGGGATTAGAGCAAATCGGAGGAAAAAGGTATACAAAGAAATATTCTTCTGCAGTTGGCTTAGGTTTAATTATTCTCGGTGCCTTTAGTACATATCATCTAGTGAAATGGGGACTTAGTTTTAATAGAGATGATGAAAGGGAGCTAAAGGAACTTATTCACGAAAAAATGAGTACAATCCATCAACGGGCTATTCAATATTTAAAAAGAGATATAGAAATCCATCATGAAGACCTTAATTGTTTATTAAGTAAAACTTTAGCTTTTATGTCCAATACTAAACCACGGATCATTTAATTAGGAATATCAAGAGAATAACCTTTTATCTGAATAAATAGGAAGTATATCAAAAATGGTTGTTATTTAAAAATATGAGCCTTCTCTTACTATAAAAAATTCCTTATGATAGGAATTTTTTTATTGGGAGGAAATTGCATCATCAATATTAGATTTCTATTAATGCTAAATAAAAAAATAAAAATATTGCTTCTTAATGTCTAAAGGGTAATGTATTTAGGATACAGAAAAATTACCTTTTCTTTATGTTATAATTATCTTATATGAGAAAATTGTATAATTAAATGTAGATTTATATTAATGCAAAATGAAAAATTAACTGCTTAGTGTGGGGTAAGTAATGTATTAAAGGTTGTTATATTCAAAAGGAAATTATTTATAAGTAAAAAAATTCTTAATTATTTAAAGGAGGGGGAATATGACAAGGAAAATATTTTTAATAGGGATCATCTGTATTAACTTAGTTTTAATAGGATGCACCTCTAATTTAGAAGTCGTGATCAATCCAGAGGATGAAAACCCTATTGAAGATGAAGTGATAGAAGAAATTTTACCTGAATTTGTCGAAATTCAGATTAGTGGCGTTGGGGATATTATGGTTCATGGGCCTCAATTAAGGGCCCAGTATGATTCGGCTAGTAAAACCTATAATTTTGATAATAATTTTAAATATATTTCACCCTATTTTCAAGAGGCAGATCTAATGTTGGGAAACTTAGAAACAACCTTTGGAGGGGAAGTCAGGGGGTTTTCTAGTTATCCAATGTTTAATACACCAGACCAATTGGCAGAATCTCTAAAAAAAGCAGGATTCCACGCCGTATCTACAGCAAATAATCATAGCTTTGACACGGGGAAAGAAGGAATGATTAGAACCTTAGATGTATTACGAGATGAAGGATTAAAAACCTTTGGAACGAGGAAAGATATAACAGAAGATAGCTTTGTTGTAATGGATGTAAAAGGAATTAAAGTTGGGTTATCATCATATACCTATGAAACACCCATGCAGGCTGGACAGAGGGCTATTAATGCCATGATCATACCAAAAGATGTACAGCCCTTAATAGATACCTTTAGCTATGAACTACTTGAGGAGGATTTGGCTAGTATACAAGAACGTGTGAAGCAGATGAAGGAGCAGGGGGCAGAATTAATTGTCTTTTACATGCATTGGGGTAATGAATATCATCGTCAGCCGAATCAATATCAGAGGGCTATTGCTCAAGAACTATCAAATTATGGTGTAGACATTATTTTTGGTAGTCATCCCCATGTTCTTCAGCCAATAGAGGTAATTGAGTCTGAGTTGGATGGAAGTCAAACAGCTGTCATATACTCCATGGGGAACTTTTTATCCAATCAAAGATATGAAATTCTGGATAATCGATATACTGAAGATGGAATTATCGTGAATGTAAGGGCTGAAAAAAATCTTTTAACTAATGAAATCGTGTTAAAAGAAATAACCTATGTTCCAACTTGGGTCCATAGATATTTTGTAGAGGGAAAAACAGTTTATGAAATAGTTCCTACCTACGATGCTGTAAAAGAGCCTGAACAATATGGAATTAATAGTAGTCAAAGTCTTTGGAGGGTAGAAAATTCCCACCAGAACACATTGACAATTATCGAGTCATTAGAGCCAACAGATGAATTAAGATTAAGTCCCACTTTATTTTCAAAAGAAGATTAATAGAGAAGATTAATAGTAATGATGATAATGATTTAATATTTATATAAGGAGGAGAAATATGCTAGATAGGTTACTAATAGAAGAAATGATTGAAGCTGCCCTATCAACAGGTGGAGATTTTGCAGAAGTTTTTGTAGAAGACAGATACAATGCCCAAGTTAAATTATTAGGAGGACAAGTAGAAAAGAGCATATCTGGTCGAGACTTTGGAATAGGCATAAGAATTTTTGATGGAACTAATAGTATATATGCCTATACTAATCAACATCAAAAGGACCAACTCATTAAAATGGCATTAGAAGCTTCGAAGGCGATCAATAAAGTTCCTCAAAATATTACTTTAAAATTTATGGATGAAGAAATTTTAAATAAGCACATTATTTTAAAGGATCCAATGAAGGTAAAAGCCCGAGAAAAAATTACTGCAATGAAACATGCTTATGAAGCTGCAAAAAAGTATAGTAAAGAAATTAGCCAAGTAACAGTTAATTATATTGATGAAAAGCAGAGGATTTTAGTAGCTAATTCTGAAGGACGTTTTGTAGAAGATCACAGGGTAAGAACTAGATTAGCCATAGAGGCTATAGCCACAAAGGGAACAGAACTACAAAGTGGGATTGCTAATTATGGAGCCCATAAAGGCTTTGAATTGCTTAAAGAAATGGACGTTAAGGACTTAGGAAAAGAAGCTGCTAGAATTGCTGTTACTATGCTGCATGCTGATAATTGTCCGTCGGGTAAATTTCCAGTAATTATTAATAATGGTTTTGGAGGAGTGATTTTCCATGAAGCCTGCGGACACGGTTTAGAAGCTACATCGGTAGCAAAAAAGAGTTCTGTTTTTGCAGATCGGGTAGGAGAGCAGGTAGCTTCAGAAATTGTGACGGCTATTGATGATGGAACAATGCCTAACCATTGGGGTTCATGTAATATAGATGACGAAGGGGAACCTATGAGAAAAAATGTACTAATTGAGAAGGGGATCCTTAAAGGGTACATGATAGATAAATTAAATGGTCGAAGAATGGGGGCAGATTCCACTGGGTCTGGTAGAAGACAATCCTATAAATTTGCACCGACCTCTAGAATGACCAATACCTACATAGCTGCTGGAGACTCAACCCCTGAAGAAATTATTTCTAATACAGAACATGGTATCTTTGCGAAAAATTTAGGGGGAGGATCTGTTGATCCCGCTACAGGAGATTTTAATTTTGCTGTAATGGAGGCTTATCTTATTAAAAATGGTAAAATTGATAAACCCCTAAAGGGAGCTACCCTAATTGGTAATGGACCAGATGTTCTTCATAAAATAGATATGGTGGGTAATAACTTGGAGTATGGACAAGGAATGTGCGGTTCTATTAGTGGTTCGATTCCTACTAATGTAGGCCAGCCTATGATTAGAGTGAAGGATATGACAGTTGGTGGAAGAGGAGGAGAAGCCTAATGGATATTCAAAATTTAAAGACAGCTATCTTTGAAGCAGGAAAAGAAATGGGTTTTTCTGATATGGAGATTAGTTACGTAAGTAGTAGAGAATTTAGTTGTGATGTTTTTAAAGAAGAGATTGATAAGTATCGTATTGCCGTTGAAGGGGGACTTTCCTTTAGAGGTGTTTATAACAATAAAATGGGTTATGCCTACACTGAAAAAATAGATGAATCATCAGTAGAAATGTTATTGGAAAATGCCCGTCAAAATGCAATGATAATAGAGGATGAAGAAGAAGAGATTATTTTTGAGGGATCTTCCTATTATGAAAAGATAGATTTTTACTCAGAAGATTTAGAGAAGGTTGCGACAGAGGCTAAACTGCAATTCTTAAAAAAGTTGGAAAAAGCTTGCTACGAATACCATCCAATGGTAGATCAGGTTAATCATTGTCTTTACCAAGATGAAACAAGCCAGAGGAGTTTGTATAATACGAAAGGCTTATCGAAGGTAGAAAAGAGCAATATAGCCTTAGGCTATGTAAGTGTAGTAGTTAAGAAGGAGAAGGATATTAAGAGTAGTAATAAGCTTATCGTTACAAGGGATTTTAAAAAGTTAGACCCAGAGAAAATTGCATCTGAAGTGGTTGAAGAAGCATTGGCAAGATTGGGGGCATCTCCAGTAGATAGTAAAAACTACCCCATTCTGCTGAAAAATACAGCGGCTGCAGGTCTACTATCGGTTTACAGCAGTATTTTTAGTGCAGTAAATGTACAAAAAGGTCGTTCTCAACTTAAGGGAAAATTAGGTGAGGCTATTGCCAGTGGTGTGGTAAATATTGTTGATGACCCATTAATGAAGGATGGAGTAGCCAGCAGATCCTTTGACAGTGAAGGGGTGGCCAGCAAGAAACTTTCCTTAGTAGAAGATGGACTTTTAAAGAGTTTGCTTCATAATTTAAAAACCGCAAGAAAAGATGGCGTCGAATCAACAGGAAATGCTTATAAACCCTCCTACAAGGGGACTATTTCAATTGCTCCATCAAACTTCTATATTGCAAAGGGTGGTAACAACTACGAAGATATGGTAGCGTCTCTAGAAGAAGGATTGATTATAACAGAACTTCAAGGGTTACATGCAGGGGCCAATATCATTTCTGGAGACTTTTCATTAGCAGCGGAAGGTTATTATGTAAAAGAGGGAAAGATAGCCTCTCCAGTAAATCAAATTACAGTTGCGGGTAACTTCTATCAACTTTTAATGGATATTGAGATGGTGGGTAATGATCTAGCGTTCGATTTCCCAAGTAGTAGTTATATTGGTTCGCCAACATTAAAAATTACACAATTGGCAGTTTCGGGAAAATAAAAAAATTAAGGTATTGACAATTTTTTACCTATTCAATATAATTAAGTCGTAAACTTCAAACAATTTATATTTTTTAAAAAATACATAATATGATAAATAGAGGAGCAATCCTACGGTAGCTGAAAAATGTTAAGAAGAGACACCTTCGATGTTTTCAGTGAAGGGTTAGATTGCCGAAAGGGTAAGCAAGTGTTTTTGTTTAATCTTGATAGATGAAGATAGTCTTTATCTATTGTCATGTGTTAAAGCATGGAGGGCTATTTATGTGATGATTAATAAGTCATTACATAAATAGCTTTTTTATTTGTCAAAAAACCTAGAATTGCCTTAAAATGGGTCAGTTTTACTAAGTATTTATGGGGAAATTCCTCAAATATAAATAAAAGAAGGGTGGTCAATAAAATGAACAGCAAACCAAAATTAAATCTAGAGAATTCCATGAGACTCTTTGAAGAAGCAAAACAAATTTCACCAGGTGGCTTAATGGGAATTAGAAGACCCTATAACTTTGTTGAGGGTGAATATCCCATCTTCATTGAAAGGGGCTATGGTGGCCATATTGTTGATGTTGATGGTAATGATTATATTGATATGCTTTGTGGTTATGGTCCAATCATTCTAGGTTACCATGAACAAGAAATTAATCAAGCAGTAATTAAACAAATGGAAAAGGGTTTTTGCTTCTCTTTAGTACAAGAAATTCAAAATACATTGCAAAAGCGTTTAATTGACTTAATCCCCTCTGCAGAAATGGTGGTTTTAGCTAAAACTGGGTCTGATGTTACCAGTATGGCTGTAAGGGTAGCAAGAGGATACACTGGTAAAAACAAGATTCTAAGAAATGGATATCATGGTTGGCATGATTGGTGTGTTGAAGTAAAGGGTGGCGTACCAAAGCAAATTACAGACTTAACTGTAGAATTCCATTATGGAGATTTAGATGCTTTAGAAAGTGCCCTAAAGGAACATGGCGATGATACGGCTTGTATTATTATAACGCCAGTAGGTCATCCTTTAGCATTGCCAGTAGAAGAACCGCCTAAGGGCTATTTACAAGGAGTACGGGAGTTAGCTGATAAATATAATGTGGTGCTGATTTTTGATGAAATTAGAACGGGCTTTAGAGTTGCTCTAGGGGGTGCCCAAGAAAGGTATGGCGTTACTCCAGACCTATCAGTATTTGGTAAAGCAATGGCCAATGGTTATCCAGTTAGTGCCTGCGTAGGAAAGAAAGAAATTATGAAGGTTTTAGAAAAAGAAGTATTTGTAAGTTCAACCTTCTTCCCTAATAGTTTAGAAATGGCAGCATCTTTAAAATGTATTGAAATTTTAGAGAGGGATAACGTATTAGAAAGTATATGGTCTAGAGGAGAAGATTTCTTAAATAAATCCATTAAGATTGTAGAAGAATCTAATGTTCCTGCAACTGTATCAGGAATTCCCCCTATGCCTTTCATTACCTTTGACAAGGTAGACCAACAATATAAGGAAAGAAGAACCTTCTTCTATACAGAAACCATCAGAAGAGGACTATTTATTCAACCTTATCATCATGGTTATATTTGCCATAGACATACAGATGAAGATTTAAAGAATGCATTGGGAGCAATAGAAGAAGCCCTTCAAGCCACCCATAAAGCATATCCATACATGAAGTAGAGGTGAGTTTATGGAAAAGTTAATCATTACAGCTGCCATTTGCGGTGCAGAGGTTACAAAGGACCACAACCCTAATGTCCCCTATAGGGTAGAAGAAATCGGTAGAGAAGCTGAGGCAGCCTATAAAGCAGGCGCCAGCATCATACATCTTCATGTTAGAAATGATGATGGAACCCCAACTCAAGACAGAGAAAGATTTAAAGAATGTATTGAAGAGATTAAAAGAAGATGCCCAGATGCTATTATTCAACCATCAACGGGTGGAGCGGTGGGAATGAGCAATGAAGAAAGAATGCAACCACTAGCCCTACGTCCAGAAATGGCTACCCTCGATTGTGGAACCTGTAATTTTGGTGGGGATGATATCTTTGTCAATTCAGAGAACACAATTATTGAGTTTGGTAAAAGAATGATTGAATTGGGAATAAAACCGGAAGTTGAGGTTTTTGATAAGGGAATGATCGATTCAGCCATTCGCCTTGCTAAGAAGGGATTTATCAAAGAGCCTATGCACTTTAATTTTGTTTTAGGTGTAAATGGTGGCATATCGGCAACTGTTAGGGACTTAGCCTATATGGCTGATTCTATCCCCTATAATGCCACATTTACAGTATCGGGGATTGGTAAAAGTCAGTTTCAAATGGCAGCTACAGCAATAGCTATGGGGGGCCATGTAAGGGTTGGTTTTGAAGATAATGTTTATCTTTCTAAAGGGGTTTTAGCAGAGTCTAATGGAGCGATGGTTGAAAAAATTGTAAGAATTGCCAATGAACTAGGAAGGGCTATTGCTACGCCACAGGAAGCAAGAGAGATATTAGGAATGAGGGGATCGAATGAATAAAGTTGTTGATTATTCAGTTATAAAATCATTACTTAGAGATGGCATGACCTTAATGATTGGTGGTTTCTTAGGTTGTGGCACACCAGAAGGAATAATAGATTTAATCATAGAGATGGACTTAAAGAATCTTACAGTAATCTGTAATGATACCAGTTTCGTAGATAAAGGAATTGGTAAGCTAATAGCAAATGGTAATGCTAAAAAAGTTATTACATCCCACATAGGAACCAACTCTGAAAGTGGCAAACGAATGAATGAAGGAAGTCTTGAAGTGGAATTATCTCCTCAAGGAACACTAATTGAAAGAATTCGAGCAGCTGGTAGTGGACTTGGGGGGGTAATTACCCCAACCGGTGTTGGTACTTTGGTGGAGGAAGGTAAAGAAAAAATATTGCTAAATGGTAAGGAATATTTAATAGAAATGCCCTTAAAGGCAGATGTGGCTTTAGTTTATGCCAGTAAAGTAGATCCCTTCGGCAATTGCTACTATCAAGGGACAACTAGGAACTTTAATCCTATTATTGCATTGGCAGCCGACACAGTTATAGTCGAAGCAGAAGAGGTTGTTGAAGTGGGGCAACTTAACCCAGAGGTAGTCATGACTCCTGGTGTATTAGTAGATTACATCGTAAAGGGGGACTTTTAGATGGCGGTAGATGCTAAAGTAGCAAAAGAAATCATTGCCAAAAGGGTTGCAATGGAATTAAAGCATGGGCAATTGGTAAATTTAGGGATTGGCTTACCGACGCTGGTGGCTAATTATATACCTAAGGATGTTTATGTAACCCTACAATCTGAAAATGGTATGGTGGGGATGGGGCCTACCCCAGAGGCTGGAAAAGAAGATCGACATATTACCAACGCAGGCGGTCAATATGTAACCATTAATAATAATGGTGCCTTCTTTGATACGGCCATGTCCTTCAGTCTAATAAGGGGTGGTCATGTAGATATTACTGTCTTAGGGGCATTGGAAGTAGACGAAAAGGGCAATTTATCGAACTGGATTATTCCTGGAAAGCTTGTACCTGGCATGGGGGGGGCAATGGACCTTGTGACGGGGGCAAAAAAAGTAATTGTGGCAATGCAACATACAGCAAAAGGTGACTTGAAAATTAAAAAGGCATGCCAACTTCCTCTAACAGCTAAAGGGCAGGTAGATATGATAGTCACAGAGCTGGCGGTTATGGAGGTTACAGAAAAAGGACTTTTACTTAAAGAAATCCACAAAGAAACGACAGTGGATGAAGTAATCAAATTAACTGAAGCAGATTTAATCATTGATGAGAATCTAAAGGTGATGGATCTTTAATATCATAAGGCTAAGGGGTGGATAAAATGAAAAAAGGCTGTAAATATGGAACCCATAGGGTAATTGAGCCAGTTGGTATTTTACCTCAAGGGGCAAAAAAAATCTCCAACGATATGGAGTTATACTCTAATGAAATATTAATTGATGTTAAGGCACTAAATATAGACTCTGCCAGCTTTACTCAAATTAAAGAATCGGTTGGGGGAGATGTAGAAAAGATTAAGGAGAGAATCATAGAAATTATAAGTGAAAGAGGGAAAATGCAAAACCCAGTAACAGGGTCTGGGGGCATGCTAATTGGAACAATCGAAAAAATCGGTTCAGATTTAGAAGGTAAAATTGATTTAGCCGTTGGAGACAAAATTGCAACTTTGGTTTCATTGTCTTTAACACCATTAAAAATTGAAGAAATAATAGATGTTAAGGTTAATATTGATCGAGTAGAAGTTAAAGGGAAGGCGATCCTCTTTGAAAGTGGTATTTATGCAAAACTACCAGCTGATATGGAAGAAACCTTAGCTTTAGCAGCTCTAGACGTGGCCGGAGCACCAGCCCAAACAGCTAAACTTTGTAAAGAAGGAGATAGCGTTTTAATCCTTGGAGCAGGGGGGAAATCTGGTCTAATGTGTTGCTATGAAGCAATGAAAAAGGTAGGCCCAGAAGGTAATGTGATAGGACTTGTAAGAAGTAAGGGGGATGCAGACCTACTTAATCGTTTAGGCTTCTGTCATAATGTAATTCTTGGAGATGCTAGAAATCCTGTAGATGTTTTAAATAGAGTATTGGAAGTTAACAGCGGAAAAGAAGTGGATATCTCCATTAATTGCGTAAATGTTACTGATACAGAAATGTCAACAATCCTACCTGTAAGGGATGAGGGGACTGTGTATTTCTTCTCTATGGCTACCAGCTTTACTAAGGCTGCTTTGGGAGCAGAAGGCGTAGGCAAAGATGTTAATATGATTATTGGTAATGGATATACGAAAGGACATGCAGAAGTTACTTTAGCAGACTTAAGAGAGCATGAAGAGTTAAGAAGAGTTTATGAAGAATTATATATATAGATGAAGTTTAAGACCCTATAATAACAAAGGGCATTTAAAGATCAATAAAGGGGGGAGTTTTAACTAATGGAAAATAGACGTAATCAATTATTTAGTAATATTACAGAAGAAGAATGGAATGACTGGAAGTGGCAAAATCGTAATAGAATACAGTCGATAGAAGATTTAAAAAAATATATTACTTTAACTAATGAAGAAGAAGAGGGCATAAAGAAATGCCTAAGTCAGTTAAGAATGGCCATAACACCCTATTATTTAACTTTAATAGATACCACTGATGAACATGACCCAGTTAGAAAACAAGCTGTTCCTACTGTATTTGAGACCTATAGAAGTGATTGCGACCTGGAAGACCCATTACACGAAGATGTTGATTCACCCGTTCCGGGAATTACCCATAGATATACCGACAGAGCATTGTTTTTAATTACCGATCAATGTGCCATGTACTGTAGACATTGTACAAGAAGGAGGTTTGCAGGGCAGACCGATGCTGAGGTTGGTCAAACAAGAATAGATAAGGGGCTAGAATACATTAAAAATACTCCTCAAATACGGGATGTTTTGTTATCTGGTGGGGATGCGCTGTTAATGTCGGATGAAAAGCTAGAATATATTATTGGAAAATTAAGAGAAATTCCCCATGTTGAGGTAATCCGTATTGGGAGTAGAACACCGGTGGTGATGCCCCAAAGGATCACAGATAATTTAGTAAATATGCTAAAAAAATATCATCCAATTTGGTTAAACACCCACTTTAATCATCCAAATGAAATTACTCCTGAATCAACTGCCGCCTGTGAAAAATTAGCTAATGCAGGTATACAGTTGGGAAATCAATCGGTACTACTGAGGGGCGTAAATAATTGCGTCCATGTTATGAAGAAACTTGTAAATCAGTTGGTAAAAATCCGTGTTAGACCCTACTATCTATATCAGTGTGACCTATCCTTAGGGTTAGAACATTTACGGACTTCTGTGGCTGAAGGTATCGCCATCATCGAAGGGTTAAGGGGACATACTTCCGGCTATTGTGTACCTACCTTTGTGGTTGACGCTCCAGGTGGTGGTGGAAAAATTCCTGTAATGCCTAACTATTTAATTTCTCAAAGTCATGACAAGGTTGTATTAAGAAACTATGAGGGAGTAATTAGTTCTTATACTCAACCAGAACCCTATAAACATGAATGTCACTGTGATGATTGTAAAAAGAATGAGAAACAATTTATCGGTGTTGCAGAATTATTAAATACCAGTAAGGTTTCAATTGAACCTGCTGACTTAGCTAGGAAGAAAAGAAGCCAACATTAATGATTGCTAAAATAAATGGGCAAAGAAGCTAACATTAAGAAAGGGATTTTTTGATGAGGGAATTATTAGAGAAGATATACCGATTAAATTCAATCGCAATAGTGGGGATGGAGAAAAATGTAGGGAAAACCACAACCTTAAACTATTTGATTGAAAAGGCTAATAAAAACGATAGGCTAGGGCTTACTTCCATTGGTATCGATGGAGAAAAGAAAGACCAAGTAACAGGAACAGAAAAACCAACCCTTTATTTGCCCAAAGGAACAATAATTGCCTCAGCAAAAAAATCCTATCTGTCTTCCGACATAACTAAAGAGATTCTAAGTACCACTGGGATTCAAACCCCAATGGGAGAAGTTATTCTTTTTAAAGCATTAAGTGATGGCTATGTAGAACTAATGGGACCCTCCATTAATAAATACCTAAGGGAGGTTATTGCTCAATTAAAAGTACTAGGTTGTGACTTAGTTATTGTGGATGGAGCCTTGAATAGAAGCTCAACAGCTTCTCCAGCCATAGCAGAAGGGGTGATTATGGCTACAGGAGCTTCGGTTTCAACGACTATGTCTGAAGTAGTTAACCAGACTGCCCATAAACTTTCTTTACTTCAGATCGACTACATTAGAGATGAGAATAGTAGAAAAGTGGTGGAAGAAGCTTTAATAAAGAGCAAAGTCTCCTTTATGAAAGAAAATAACCTCTATAGATCAAATGAGGCTACAGCCATAGGTGCAGAAAAAACCATTATAACTGCTTTAGAAGGCGGAGCAGATGGAATCATCATTAATGGTATGGTGGGGGATCGCTTAGTGGAACATCTAATAAATCAGCGAATCTCATTAACGGGAAAAAGAATTTATGTAGAAGATGGGAGCAAACTATTTTTAAATGAAGATAATTTTAAAAGGCTAAAGTTAAAGGGTATGGAAATTGTTGCATTAAACCCGATTAATATTTTAATGGTTACGGTTAATCCTAAAGCCCCAGAGGGATACAGCTTTAATTCTCAAGAACTTTGTCAATTAATTCATTGCAAAACCAAACTACCTGTTTTAGATGTCATGAGGAATTTAGGAGTGGGTCTAAAGGAATGAGAAATGAAGAAAAAATAAACAATATTGATTTGGAGTATATTTTAAATCAGCTAAAAATCCATACTCCCTATGGGAAAGATTGTCTTAAAAATTTAAAGCCCTATAGGATTAAAGAATTATCCTCACTAAAAGTAGCATTAGATGACTTAGGGAAAGTAATGAAGAGTCTATCTACAGCTCCCCAAAGCTATCATAATATGATACAGGAGTTTTCAAGGATAAAAGACATAAGAGGCAGTATAAAGCGATGTAAAAACAGAGGGATTTTGGATGATATCGAACTTTTTGAAATAAAACGATTTGCGATTTACGGAGAAGAGATTAGAAAAAATTACGAAGGACTAGGGATTTCCATCGAAGGAGTTAATTTTAATAATTTAGAGGAAGTTATTGATTTGTTAGACCCAGAAGGTCAAAATCTTGCCACCTTTAGCATTTATGATGCTTATTCAGATCATTTAAAAGAAGTAAGAGAGAAAAAGAGATTAGTTGAAAAATTAATTTATCAAGAAACTAACTTAAACAAACTAGATAAACTAGAGGATTTAAAAAATGAAAGACTAAAATGGATAGAAGAGGAAAATTGTCTAGAAAATGAGATAAGAGAAAAGCTATCCTTTAAGCTATTGGCGTACCTAGAGAAAATAGAGAAGAATATCAATTCTTTAGGTATTTTAGATTTTACTATTGCAAAGGCAAAGTTAGCACTGGGAAAAGGCTGTACTAAACCACAGTTTAATGGAGACCTTCATCTAGTAATGGAGGAGGGAAGACACCCCTATCTAGAAGATCTGTTGGAAGGACAAAATAGAAAATTTACAAAGGTAAGTATTAGACTTTTAAAAGGGTGTAACGTTATAACTGGACCCAATATGGGGGGGAAAAGTGTTACTTTAAAAACCTTAGGAATCAATGTACTCTTAGCCCATATGGGATTTTACGTTTTTGCAGATAGACTAGAGCTTCCTATATTTAACTTTATCCATCTACTAGCCAATGACTATGAATCCTTAAGAGGTGGTTTAAGCACCTTTGGGGGAGAAATCGTTAAAATTAATGACTATATTAAAGATATTAAAATGAGTAGCGGGCTGCTTTTAGTAGATGAGTTTGCCAGTGGAACGAATCCCCATGAAGGCAGGTTGCTGGTAAAGGCGGTAATGGACTATTTAAAGGGTTTTAAGACCATAAGTGTTTTTATTACTCATTTTGATGGTGTTGTTGAAGATGATATCAACCATTATCAAGTGATTGGTTTAAAGCATGTAGACTTTAAAGGGTTAATGAATGGACATCATTTAGATTCAACTTTAAGGTTGAAAATAATACAAGAATTAATGGATTATAGACTAGAGCCAGTTAAAAAAGATAAAAAGGTCCCAATTGATGCATTAAATATTGCAACATTATTGGGCTTAGAGTCAGAAATTATTAACATTGCAAAATCTTATTATGATAAGGAGGTGCAGTTCTATGGTGAAGAAACCGAATAAGATGCTAAATTTAGATATCCAACTGGTTGAAAAAGTAAGGAACTCAGCTAAAGAAATTGCAGAGAATATTCAAATTTTTATAGATCAACATACAACAGTGGCAGTTGAAAGAACTGTTGCCAGGTTACTTGGAATAGACGGGGTGGATGCCTATGATGTACCATTACCTAACGTGATTGTAGATCATGTGAAAAAAGAAAACGGAATCGGAAATGGTATTGCATTGTACATTGGGAATGCAATGCTTCAAACAGGTTTATCTCCGCAAGAAATAGCCCAGCAGGTGGCAAAGGAAGAGTTAGATTTAACGAAGCTATCAATGGGTGACCCCTTTGAAATTAAATTAGCTGTAGAGAAAGTTGCCCGTAACACGGTGGAGAGAATTAAAAGTAATCGTAAAGTTAGAGAAAATTATCTTGAAGAATATGGCGATAAAGAAGGCCCATATCTATATGTAATAGTAGCTACAGGAAACATTCATGAAGATATTATTCAGGCTGTTGCTGCTGCGAAACAAGGGGCAGATATCATTGCTGTGATCAGAACTACGGGTCAAAGTTTATTAGACTATGTGCCCTATGGAGCAACAACAGAAGGTTTTGGGGGAACCTATGCTACACAGGAAAATTTTAGATTAATGCGAGAGGCCCTCGACAAAGCAGGAGAAGAACTAGGAAGATATATAAGACTCTGTAACTATTGTTCGGGACTTTGTATGCCTGAAATAGCAGCTATGGGAGCATTAGAAAGACTAGATGTAATGTTAAATGATGCCCTCTATGGTATTCTTTTTAGAGATATAAATATGAAGCGTACAATAGTAGATCAGTTTTTTTCTAGGGTAATTAACGGATTTGCAGGAGTTATCATTAATACAGGTGAAGATAATTATTTAACTACTGCTGATGCCTACGAGGAAGCCCATACTGTATTAGCTTCCCAGTTTATTAATGAGCAACTGGCTTTAAAGGCAGGTATTCCTCCTAAACAAATGGGATTAGGTCATGCCTTTGAAATCGATCCAAATATGAAAAATGGATTTCTTTATGAACTAGCTCAAGCCCAGATGGCAAGGGAAATTTTCCCTGATGCTCCATTAAAATATATGCCTCCTACTAAATTTATGACGGGGAATATTTTTAAGGGCCATATACAAGATGCCCTATTCAATATGATAACAATCATGACTGGTCAAAAGTTACATTTACTAGGAATGTTAACAGAAGCAATCCATACTCCCTTTATGTCTGATCGAGCATTGGCAATTGAAAATGCCCAATATATTTTCAATAATATGGCTGATTTAGGAGAAGAGATTGAATTTAAACAGGATGGCATGATACAAAGGCGTGCTAAGGAAGTTTTAGATGGAGCCCATCAATTAATTATGCAAATTGAAGGAGACGGCTTATTTAATACTTTAGAAAAGGGCACCTTTGCAGGTATTAAAAGACCTATTGATAGTGGTAAAGGCTTAGATGGGGTAATCGTAAAGGAAAAAGATTATTATAATCCATTTATCACTATGATGTTGGAGGGCTAACTGTTTAAATTAGAATGGGTAGCTGAAGGGAGGATTTAAATGTCAGGCGGTTTATATTCTATGGAAAAAAAGGACTTCGAAAAGTCCTTAGACTTAACTAAATTGAGACCCTACGGAGATACAATGAATGATGGTAAGGTACAAGTTAGTTTTACTTTACCAGTAAAGGATGACGATAAGGGTATTGAAGCTGCGAAGGAATTAGCAAAAAAGATGGGACTTGTAGAAGTAAATGTAGCCCATCATGGAGAACTAGATGAATATTTTACCTTTTATGTAGTTTATGGCAATTTACTACATCATATAAACTATGAAGAAATCCACGTTGAAACTGTGAATACAGAGGTCATGGATATGAAGGAGACCGATGATTATATAAAAGAGAACATTAAAAGAAATATTGTGGTGGTGGGGGCCAGTACAGGGACCGATGCCCATACAGTAGGAATCGATGCCATCATGAACATGAAGGGCTACGCAGGTCATTATGGGTTAGAGCGATATGACATGATCGATGCCTATAACCTTGGAAGTCAGGTGGAGAATGAAGAATTTGTTCGTAAAGCAATAGAGCTTAAGGCAGATGTTCTTTTAGTTTCTCAAACGGTAACTCAAAAAAATATCCATATTCAAAACCTCACTCATCTAGTAGAATTATTAGAAGCTGAAGGAATTAGAGATAAAGTGGTATTAATTTGTGGAGGTCCAAGAATTTCCCACGAACTAGCTAAGGAACTAGGCTATGATGCAGGTTTTGGACCTGGTAAATATGCCGATGATGTGGCGAGTTTTGCTGTTAAGGAAATTGTTAATCGGATGAACCTTATCTAAAAATAAAAATCCCTTATTGGATATTGATTTTCCAATAGGGGATTTTTATCATTTATAAACCTAGTTTAGCCACATATTCTTCTAATTCAGATAATAATTCAACATATTTTCTTTCTGTTTCAAGATAATCTAACTGATCTTGAATCTTATGGAATTCTACCTCCATGGCTTCTAGGGCTTCTTGGCTTAATTTTTCAGCACCAAAGTTAAAGATGGCGTTATCTTCCTTATCGATATGACGGAACAATAGGTCAGTATAGCAGATGGCATTGGCGATGATGTCTACCTTTGCTTCTTCATTACCTTTTTCAGCAGCCCAAAGAGCCTCTTCTAAAGTTTTAATAAATAGACGACCTAAATCATGCTCAGCCAACATTCCATAAATAGGTCCAGTCTTAATAGCTTCTCCTAACTCATTAGACATTACCTCAAATAATAAATCCTCTTCTTTTCCATGGTGAAATTTATCTGCGTAATTTCTAATAAAGTCTATTGCTTTATGGAACCCTTCATAGTAAACTTCCTTTGTGTTTAATGTATGAATAGATAATTTTCTTACTACCTTCAACATTCTTAAAATATATACGTGTTCATCCTTTAGGGTTTGAATCGCCTTTAATGTCATAATAAAAAACCTCCCATTAATCTCTTTTTTCTTATTATAACCAATAAAAAAAGAGAACTATGTGATAAAGGTCAAATAAATTAGTAATTTTTATCACGACATAGCTGCTATAAATAGGAAAAACCGATAAAATCGACTGTATCTTTGTTAAAAAAATTAATTTGGCTTATAATGATAGGTAAGGAATAATAAATAAATTAGGTTAATTAAAATTGAGTTAATTAGAATTCATGTAATTACAAAATTAAGGTAATTACATAAATGAGGAAATTGCATATTAATTTTAAGTTTATATTAAAGATTTTCTAAAGGAGTGTAAATATGAAGTTAGGTGGCTATGCCCATTTAAATGGAATAACTTTTTTTTGTGATATATTCAAACTAAAAACCACCAATAAAAAAGGTAATTTAAAATTTCAATTGGAATGGATTTTACCTAAAAAATGGATAAGGAAGCTTGAAAAAAAACCACTAATAGGCGGTATTAGTCTAATCTATTATCAGTGGAAAATATTTGATAAAAAAATTAGATGGAGTATATTAACCTTAATAGCCCTATTATTTTTAGATGAATATATTCATATTCCTCTTTTTAGTAATCTTTTAGATTTATCTATTAATAAGTGGTTACTATGGAGTGGTGGACTTGCTCTGGTCCTTTTAAATTATAAAAAAATTAGCCGAATGTTGAGATATCACGGAGCAGAGCATAAGGTAATTAACTGCTATATTAAACATGGTTATGTTAATTTACCCCTTGCAAAGGAATCATCAAGGTTTAATAAGCGATGTGGTACAAATCTAGCTGCTATTTTTGTTGTTTTATGGGTTGTTTTTTATTTTTTAAACTTTGATTCTATAGGTCTACAACTACTTTTATTTTTAGTAGCAATTCAGGTCTTAAAGAAAATTGCAACTAAAGAATCTAAATGGGATGTAGTAATTAACGGACTACAGTGGCTTACAGTGTGGCAACCGAGGGAAGAAGAACTGATCGTAGCAGTAGAAGGTTTTAATAAATTGTATAAGACTTATATTATATACCAAAAAGAAGTAATGGATCGGAATTATAAAAGTGGAAGCTAATGCATATTAATGAATTGTTAAATTAAGTTTTTAAGTTAGTTCAATTTACTTTTGGAAATTAACGTTGAGAAAATTACATGACTAAGCAGATTAGATGGCTGAGAAAATTACATAACTGATAAAGTGTGATAATTGATAGTAGATTTATGGGAATGTCAAATGAACATTTATATGTTTCAAGATATATATCTTAAAATTGCAAAATTGCAAAATTGAAATATATTAATATAATGCTGTATACTATAAGTAGATCTTAAAGGAAATTACTCATTTCATAATGGACGACTCAGTTTTAATATTTTTAAAGTTGGAATATAATTCAGCGTTATGGTATTAAGTAATTTCCTCATTGTAGAGGAGGCTAATATGGTTGATCTATCTGTACTTTTAATTTTTCTGGCTGGTATGGTTTCCTTTCTCTCTCCTTGTGTTTTATCGTTAGTCCCTGCCTATGTGGGCTTTATCACCAATAACTTTGATGAAGGAAACGATATTAAGGGCTCTTTTGTCCTTAAAAGAGGTATTCTATTTGTTTTGGGTTTCTCTTTTATTTTTGTCTTAATGGGAGCTTCAGTAGGGGCCATCGGTAGTTTTTTTATCCGTTATCGAATACTTTTAATTAGAGTTGGTGGGCTCTTTATCATTGCTTTTGGGCTAAAGATGTTAGGGTTATTAAAATTAAGTTTTTTAAATAAAGAATTAAGGTTTAAATCCCCTAAGGTGATAAAACATGGAGGGGATGCTCTATTAATGGGGATGGCCTTTGCAACAGGCTGGACACCATGTGTTGGCCCAGTTTTAGCATCTGTTTTATTATATGTTAGCACTACATCAAGTATTTATTTAGGTATCTTATTGTTATTGGTCTATTCAATAGGAATGGCGGTGCCTTTTTTAATTACTGCTTTAACAATTAGCGGTTTTCAGAGGATTTTAAATCGTTATGATAGGGTATTACCTATTATCTCGAAAATAGGTGGTGTTGTAATGATTTTTGTGGGTATATTAATTTTTACAAACAGACTTAGTGTTTTAAATCGTTATTTTGACTTTTATAATTTTAAGATTTAGTAAAAGAGGTGATTATAGTGAAACAAGTGGTGGCGGGTGTATTAATTTTCCTTGCGCTTTTAGGAGGTTTATACTATCTTGATAATAATATTATTAAGAATATAACGATGGAAGAAGAAAACAATGTTCCTCTAGAAGAACTGATGGTAAATCAGCTGAAAGAGCGGCAGAAGGATCAACAAGAAATTGGTATAAGAAGAGGCAATATTGCAGCTAATTTTTCATTAAAAAATTTAGCAGGTCAAGAAGAGAACTTAACGGATTATCGTGGAAAGAAGGTAGTTTTAAACTTTTGGTCAACTGACTGTCCAGCATGCGTTGAAGAGATGCCTGCATTAAATGACTTTTATTTAGAATATAAAGATCAAGAGATTGTTGTTTTGGGGGTAAATCTAGGAGAAAGTTCAAAAGTAGTTGCCGATTTCATGGAAAAGAATAATTATCAGTTCCCTATATTGCTGGATGAAAAAGTAGCGGTTGGTTTTAGTTATGGAATTATATTTACACCAACAACTTTTTTTATTAATGAAGATGGGGTTATTGTAGATTTACATATCGGGGCTTTAACATTAGAAGATTTACACAATAGATATCAATAAATAATAAAAAAAGATCAGCTAGGAATTTGATTTATAAAAACTAGCCGATCTTTTTTGTTATTTCGTTACAATGCTATGAACAAAGCCATCGTTACCACCTTTACCCTCTACATGATAAGTGAAGGTAGGGTTTGCAGCTTCAATAAAGGACTTGATCCAAGCGAATCTTAATTGATACATCGTATTAACATCGACACCGGCTTCTAGCCAATAGGGTTGATGTAGACATCTTACAGTATTCCATTTTAAATGGGTTGGCTCTGCTACAGTTAAGTTATTTACATGGTCGCAGGGCATCCCATCTAATAAGTAGTCATTTAATTGCTTATAGATATCGATGGCACTTAATGAATTTGACTGATCATTTACAGCTTTACCACAATCTGTACCCTGTTGAAGAAATACTGATTCAGCAATAGAGATAACACCATTACCAAATTGATCAATAAATTTCTTTAAAGTTGCTGCTTGTCGAGTTTCTGCAATTACGATTTTATTCTGCAACCATCCGTGGATATTATTTGTATCAATTAATGTCTCAAGAGGTTGGTTAGGTATGAACTGTCCATATTGCTTCTCCATACTATCACTTATTACTTTTACCTCTTCTCCATATTCCTTAGTTAATTCTATAGTAATATTTTTTTCCAGCTCTTCAAACAATCTAATTTTATTGAAAAGCCAATGATGAACAGGTCCTAAAAATGCGCTCATAAAAAATCCTCCTTAAATTTTTAATTATTCTTTTTGTTAGGATACCTCAAATATGTCCTTTTTAATATGATGAAAATCACAAAAAACAAAAACTTAATCACACATTTTCTCATCAGGCATATTATATCAATAAATATTGAATTTATTTTCAATACAAAATGAATAAAGGAGTGGGCATGTATGAGTGAAGTAGCTACTAATAATAACAATAATGATTTTCTAAGTTCTTTATTTGGTGGAATTGGTAGAGGTAAAGGTGGAATTAATCCAATCGTTTTATGCTTAATATTATTCTTATGTTTAAGCGGTGGAGGAAAAGGTGGATGCGGTGGCAAAGGCGGATTTGGTAGTTTCTTTGGTCTCCTTGATGAAAATTTAATTCTTGTCTTTGTAATATTACTAATCCTATTTGGTGGAACTGGTTCATTTAAATTCTAATCTTACCTCTAGCTACTTATTTAGCAAAGTGTATAATAAAAAGTTGTTGACTAAAAATCAACAACTTTTTATTATTTTAAAAGACAAATATAAAGCTAATACCAAGTATATATCGAATTTTGGCAAATATATTTTCCTCATTTTAGAATGTTGTATCGTGTGATAACTTCTGCTTAAATAATAAAAAAAGCTATATCATCTCTAGAAGCATAAAGTAGAGAAACATGAAATTAGAGACAGTATTTAATTTAAAAGAATCAAAATAAGAGACTAATATATATTATTTTGCTAAACCTAGTATAGAGTTTTAAATTTAAAATTTTAAGACGTAGGTAAAAATTTCTTTTAATTTTAAAAATTACAATTCAAGTAATAATTTACAATGATTAAAAGAGAATTTACTACAGATAATACTAGTGTAGCAACAAACAGCTACAAAAAACTTTTCTAAAATTTGAAGGGAGGAAACATCAATGACAAACATCAATCAACAATCTCAAACAGGTACAACTAATGACGTTAACAGATCAGGTAGAAACACTATAGTGGTTCCAGAAGCAAGACAAGCTCTAAACCAAATGAAGGTTGAGATCGCTAACGAATTAGGATTATCTAACTATGACCAAATGGATAAAGGTAACCTAACTTCAAGACAAAACGGATACGTTGGTGGAACAATTACTAAGAGATTAGTAGAGTATGCTGAAAGAAATATGGGTAGATAATTAAATAAAAAATAAAAGCGAGGCGTAAGCTTCGCTTTTATTTTGTCTATAATAAAGTAAAATGAAGTTATTTCAATTAATTAGCTGTTGAAATAATAATCAAATTAGAGTAAACTTAAAGATGTGATAAATTAACAAAAAGAGCTTGAAAACAAATTTATAAAAATTCTTCTTGGAAAAATTAGAAGAGTTTTTTTGCTTGAATAAATTGCCGTACAAGAATAGAGGTGAATAGATGAAGTTAGAAGGAAGATTAATCAAAAAAATTGATTATAAGTTAATATTAATTGTAATAGCCATCTGTTTGATTGGTGTAATTGTGGTAGGTAGTGCTACAGCAACCCATGCATTAGGTAGAGAAAATTTTATGAAAACCCAAGTAATATCCATTATTTTGGGGATTGTTACTATTGCTGTAATCATGTTTTTTGACTATAGTACCTTTGCTAGATTTCATATTCCAATTTATGTGGCCTGTAATGGGCTTTTATTGGCAACATTATTATTTGGAACAGGAGCAGAGCGATGGGGAGCAAATAGATGGATCAGGATTGGTGGATTTCAATTTCAACCATCTGACTTTGTAAAAATAGGAATTATTGTTTGTGTTGCTAAAATGATTGATGATCATAAAGATTCGCTTCATAAGTTATCAACATTAATGAAGATATTGGCTTATGCAGGTCTACCAATGGTATTGATTTTGAGACAACCAGACTTAGGAACAACAATGGCATTTGCTTTCTTTATCTTTGGAATGTTATTTGTTGCAGGCCTAAACTATAAATATATAATTATTACGGGTATTGTAGGAATTATTAGTATCCCACTAGCTTGGATTGGGGTACTAAAGGACTATCAAAAGGATAGAATAATGGTATTTTTAAACCCTGAATTAGATCCTATGGGCAAAGGGTACCAAATCATTCAATCAAAATTAGCTGTAGGCTCGGGAATGATTTTTGGAAAGGGGCTATATCAAGGAAGCCAAACTCAATTCGGTTTCCTTCCAGAAAAACAAACAGATTTTATTTTTTCTGTATTGGCTGAAGAATTTGGTTTTATTGGCGTTGCTATTCTAATTATTCTGTATATGCTTATGCTTAAACGCTGTATTAATATTGCAAAAGAAGCTAAAGATGACTTTGGTTCTCTTCTTGTAATGGGGTATACCTTTATGTTAGGTTTTCATATCTTTGCTAACATAGCCATGACCATAGGTTTAATGCCCGTTACAGGAAAGCCGCTACCCCTTGTAAGCTATGGAGGGACCTTTATGCTAACGAATATGATGGCAATAGGTGTTATTTTAAATGTTAATATGCGAAGGGATAAAATTAATTTTTAACTTTTTAACTTAAATTAATCCTTAGCATAATATAAATGGTGGTCTATTTATAATCTAAAAGGAGGTGGTGGAAAATGGACCCCAATCCTGACTCATATATACGGAAACAGGATATATTAATATTACGAGAGGAACTTTCCACCATCTTTAATGGAAAAGTCCTCTCATGAATTTGAGAGGTGACAATATGAATGAAAGAATTATCCAATTAATTGAGGAAAAGAAATTTCCATTACTTAAAGAAGAATTAATTGAAATGATGGCAGTTGATATTGCGGAGGTTTTTGATAGTTTAGATAAGAAGAAAAGTATTATTCTATTTCGTCTTTTATCCAAGGACCAAGCTGCCGATGTTTTTGCCTATTTGTCTTCCCAGCAAAGAAAAGCTATTGTGGAGGCCATTCATGAAACTAAGTTAAATGAAATCTTAGACGAATTATATTTTGATGATATGATCGACTTTCTTGAGGAAATACCTGCTAATGTGGTAAAGAGGATATTAGTATCTTCTACAGAAGAAGAAAGAAAACTAATTAACCAGTTCTTAAATTACCCTGAAAATTCTGCAGGTAGTCTAATGACGATCGAGTATGTGGACCTAAAGAAGGAAATGACCGTAAGAGATGCCCTTAACCACATTAAAAAAACCGGTGTAGATAAAGAAACAATTTATACCTGCTATGTACTAAATGAAAAAAGAAAATTAGAAGGAATTGTATCCCTAAGGAAATTAGTCTTATTAGATGATGATTTGTTAATTGCAGATATTATGAATGAGGACTTTATTTTTACCACTACTCTAGATGACCAGGAAGAAGTAGCAAGTCTGGTTAAGAAATATGATTTAATTACCCTACCAGTTGTAGATACTGAAAATAGATTAGTGGGTATTATTACGATTGATGATATTGTCGATGTAATTGACCAAGAGAATACTGAAGACTTTCAAAAAATGGCGGCTATGGAGCCCAATGACGAAGAATATTTGTTAACTAGTGTATTTTCATTGGCTCGAAAGCGTTTCTTCTGGCTAATGATATTGATGGTTTCGGCTACGGTTACCCAGGCAATTATACAAGGATATGAAGAAGTTTTAAGCTCAGTAACGATTTTGGCAGCTTTTATACCTATGTTGATGGACACAGCTGGTAATGCGGGGTCTCAATCTTCCACATTAGTTATTCGTGGTATGGCCTTAGGTGAAATTGAACTTGTAGATTATTTAAAAGTACTTTGGAAAGAATTAAGGGTAAGTATGGTGGTAGGACTTTCTTTAGGATCAATTAACCTATTAAGAATGATGATTTTTGGTAATGAATTTAATGTTGCATTTACCGTTTCAATCACCTTAGCCTTTACAATTGTTATGGCCAAGGTAGTTGGTGGAACCCTTCCAATTGGAGCAAAAAAACTAAAGCTGGACCCTGCAATTATGGCAGGACCAATGATTACAACAATTGTAGATGCCATGGCTTTAGTTGTTTACTTTAGAATAGCAACAGCATTATTAGGTCTATAATTAAAAATATTAAGAAGCTTAGATAAGTTATTTACTTAGGCTTCTTTTTTTTTTACTATTTTGGATAATTCCCCTTAAAACAGCCAAAAATATGATTAATGAAATTAAGGGAGGGAAAATGATGAAAAAATATGCTGTTTTGCTGACATCAGTTTTATCAATATTTTTAGTGGTCAGTCTATATGTAAACGGAATTTTTGCTCAAAACCTAAGTTGGGGATCGAGGGGAGAAGAAGTCCGTGAAGTTCAAAGTAGATTAACTCGATGGGGTTATATGGAAGGAGCAGTAGATGGAGTTTATGGAGCTGAAACCTACAGAGGCGTAAGAAACTTTCAACAATCCAATGGATTAACGGTAGATGGGGTTATAGGGCCCCAAACAAGAGCTGCCTTAGGGATGCCCACTACTACGCCAACACCAACAACACCAGCTAGTGAAGGGGTATCAAGAAGTGATGACGTAAATCTACTAGCCAGAGCGATCCATTCAGAGTCAAGAGGAGAACCCTACGAGGGGATGGTAGCGGTTGGAGCAGTAATATTAAACCGTGTAAGAAGTCCTGAGTTTCCAAATACAATTGCTGGGGTAGTTTATCAGCCCTGTGCATTTGAACCAGTGAAAAATGGAACAATTAATAATCCACCAGGAGATGATGCTTTTAGAGCTGCAAGGGATGCTTTAAATGGATGGGACCCTACGAGTGGAGCATTATATTTCTGGAACCCAGCAACAGCCACAAGTCGATGGATTTGGACAAGAACCATTACTCTTAGAATAGGAAGACATGTTTTTGGTATATAGGAGGGATTAAATGAAAAGGTATATACTACCCATAATTTTAGCAATTGCTTTAATGGGAACAGGTGTATGGGGATATCAACAATATACACAGAAGGTAGATTATCATACTTACTTGGACCTACAGTTTCAAAGACAATTCTATGAACTAATAGGGCATGTAGAAAATGCTCAAGTAGACTTATCGAAGGCTATGGTATCTGGAAGCAATATAGATATTGCCCAATATTTAAATGATGTAGTAAAGCAGTCTTATATGGCACAAGAAAAATTAACCCAGCTTCCTTTTAATCATGGGGCAATTCGAACTACAGAAAAGTTTTTGAGTCAATTAGGAGACTATGCAACAGCTATGGTAAATAAGAGTCTAGAGGGGATTGTGTTAGAGGAAAATGAAATGAGTACGTTGGAAGAGCTACATACCTATGCCAACTATTTATCACAACAGCTCATAGAACTCCAGCAACAAGTGGTATCGGGAGGCGTAAATTTTGGAGATCTTAGAAAAGAGGGAAATAGAAGATTAGCCTTAGTCGACAGTCAGATGGAAGATTTAAATTTAATTAATATCGAAGAGAGAATGCAGGATTACCCAGAATTAATTTATGATGGACCTTTTTCTGAGCATTTAAAGGATGTTCGCCCAAGACTTCAGGGAAATACGGTAAACGAAGGGGAAGCAATTAGAATAGTTACTGAAGAATTTAAAGAATTTAATTTAGCCAATGCTAGAGTTATTGGAAGAATAGATAATGCACCAATTGAAGGATATTATATTAGAGGAGAAAGAAACGGAGATGCTAATGGGAGAGGCGTATCGGCTGCTGTTAGTAGAACTGGAGGAAAAATTATTTGGTATTTAGATCCTAGAGATATAGGAGAAAGCCAATTAGGGAGAGAAGAGGCGATAGAGCGAGCAGAAGAATTTTTAAAGCAAAAGGGCTATGAAGACATGGTGGCTACCTATGCAATGGCCTATGAGGGAGAAATGGTGGTAAACTTTGCCTATCAGCAGGAAGATGTCACAGTCTATACAGATTTAATTAAAGTTAAAGTGGCTCTTGATAATGGGGATATAATTGGTTTAGAGACAGAAGGTTTTTTAATTAATCACCATGACAGGGATATACCAGAACCTCAAATTAGTAAAGAAGCTGCTCAAGAGAGATTGTCTAGTGGAGTTGAGGTGGAGACTGTAAAACTAGCCCTTATCCCCACAGCTGGAAATAAAGAAATATTATGTTATGAATTTAAAGTTAAATTTGGGGCAGATCATTACTTAATTTATATTGATGCAGATAACGGCCAGCAAAGACGTGTGTTGTTGCTAATAGAAGGAGAAGATGGAACTTTAACAATTTAATTCTTAATCAAGCAGTTCATTGGCCAGTAGGAATCATTCTATTTTTCCTACTGGCTAATTTTATTATAAGCAATAGGTAAGCACTACTTTGATTATTTATAAATATATTCCTGGTTAAACCCTTAACAGGGAAGTTTTATTTTGCAATTTTCTCAATTATATTTTATTACAATTGACACGAAATCCTAATGCCGGGAATAAAGATATAGTATATAGATTTCTTCGAGGGGGAAGGATCATGAGCTTTATTGACAAGTTATCTAGTTCAGTATCTGATACAGCTAAAAGCCTAGGCAAAAAATCTAATGAGTTAATGGAGATAAGTAAACTAAATGTCAGTATTAGAAAAAGAGAAGAAGAAATTTTAAAGTTATTTGAAGAGCTGGGACAGTACGTTTATGGCCGATTAAAGAGGTTAAATTATATATCAAAAAGTGAAGCTGAAGCAACGATTATAGCTATAGAAAAGTTAGAAGAGGAGATAAAAACTCTGGAAAAACTAATTTTAAATATAAAAAAAATTAAATATTGTAGTGACTGTGAAATAGAAGCAGATGATGATGCCAGGTACTGCCCAACTTGTGGAAAGTATATAGGAGGTTAGATAGCTACTATTTTCCTTTTTTTTGATTTTAAAAATAGAAATGTTATAATAACATAGCTAGAATTTATACATGGGTCAGGAACTTCTTCATATATAATTTTGTGATATAAATATGTAGCTAATTGTGTTATATATCACAGAACAGCCTCTTGATCTATAGTAAAATTAACTTAAGATAAAATGAAAAGGAGAGATTACAATGGCTATAAGAAAAATAATCCAAATAGATGAAGAAAAATGTAACGGGTGTGGTTTGTGTGTACCAAATTGTGCAGAGGGTGCAATTCAAATTATTGATGGAAAAGCGAAGCTAATCCATGACAAATATTGTGACGGATTAGGGGCATGTCTGGGTCATTGTCCTGAAGATGCATTATTAATTATTGAAAGAGATGCCGATGAATTTGATGAAGAAGCAGTTGAAGCTCTATTAAATAGTCAAGGGAAATCACTAAAAGATCATCAGCAAGAAGATGGACACCACGGCCATCATGGACACCACGGGAATCATGGTCACGGACACCATGGTCATAGTCACCACGGACATGGGGGCGGCGGCTGTTGCCCAGGTAGTAAAATGATGGATTTTAAAGAAGATAAGGTTGTTGAAGAAACTGCTGTTGTAAGTAGTGGAGATATAGAAGTTAAGATAAAGCCACAACTTAGACAATGGCCCGTACAATTAAAACTTGTTCCAGTTAATGCTCCTTACTTTGAGAAGGCAGATTTACTAGTTACGGCAGATTGTGTACCTTTTGCTTACCCTAACTATCATATAGATCTATTAAAAGGTAAAGCAGTTGTTGTAGGATGCCCAAAATTAGATGACTTAGAGTTTTATATTGAAAAGCTAACAAAGATGATTGCAACTAATGATTTAAAATCAGTAACTGTAGCATACATGGAAGTACCCTGCTGTCAAGGAATTGTAATGGCTGTAGATGAAGCAATTAAGAGAGCCAATGTTTCGATTCCTGTTTCTAAAGTGAAAATCGGTTTACAAGGACAAAAATTATCATAGAAACACAACTCAAAAAACTACCTGCGAAGGTAGTTTTTTTATTACATGAAAACTATAGAAGAAATTGCATGATATAATATTACAATGAATTCAGTTATATTCCTCATTAAACCCGAAGTAACGAAGTTTTCATTTCATATTAGCATTTGACACACTAACATTAAGATTAATATAAATTTAATATATAATTTACTCAATAATTAAAAGCCTACAAAAAGTGTAGGCTCATAATTATTGTTTTTTAAAGAAATTTAGATCTTTTATACCATCTTTATAATCTACTTTTATCCCCTTACGGATAATCGTATCAACTTCTTCTCTTTCATAGTTGCATGATGTAAAGGCAATTTGGCATTGTACCTTATGTTTACAAGTATTGCATGCTATTTTTTGCATTTGAGGTAATTGTTTTTTAGAGAGCTCAATTAAACGTATATCCTCTTTCTTATTTTGGATAGTTTCCCTAATATAAGGGGTGACAGTTTTTAAGTATTGAGACTTAACTAGCTCCAATGCCTTTTTGCGATCCTTAGGGCGTATTAATTCGATATAGAAGCGATTGTGCTTAATTTCTCCTTGAATAGCTGTGGTGTTAATCGTTACGTATAGATCATGAGGAATTTCTAAATAATCTTTTTTAGGAATAATTTCCCCCGATAACTTTATGGGGAAAAGATCATCCAGATTATAACTTTCCTGTGAAAAAAGTTGAAAATACTGATTAAATTTGTTATTTTTAAGGAAGGATATTATTTGATAGAATATAATAGATGACAATATTATTAACAATGCTGTTAGTAAATAGTTTTTTAGCTCCATAATTTCAACCTCCTGTAATTATTGTATCATAAGTTAGATAGCAGGGCTTATGGTGAAATCTGGTTGGATGAAATTACATAAACAGTGTAGCTTTTACATTAATAATAAAATATTCAAATATACATTATGTAAATTAGGTTGTATTTAACACGTAGGTTATATTTAAAACAGGAGGTTTTTAGATCATTCTTTTATATGCTTTGCCAGACTAATGATAGTAAGTAAGGAAATTGCATAGTTGCCCATTGATTTACTCCTAAGTTTTATGTAATTTCCTCAAATATAGGGAAGAGGAGGTTGTATATGAATAAAATTACTTTCGATTATAGCAAAAGTATGATGTTTTTTTCTAAAGATGAATTAGATTATTTGAAACCTATGGTGGCAGTAGCCCACAAAATGCTTCATGAAAAAAAAGGTGCGGGCAAGGAATATATTGGTTGGCTAGAACTTCCCAATAAATTTGACCCCTTTTTAGTAAAAAAGATTAAAGCGACGGCAGTCAGGATTCAAGACAGTTGTGATGCCTTAGTTGTAATAGGAATTGGGGGTTCTTATTTAGGTGCTAGATCAGCAATAGAATTGCTAAACCACCATTTTTATAATCAATTATCTAAAGATCAACGAAAAACTCCCGAGATTTATTTTGTAGGTCATAATATAAGTGCTACATATTTGCAGCATCTACTTCAAGTATTAGAAGGAAAAGAAATCTGTATTAACGTTATTTCGAAATCTGGAACAACGACAGAGCCTGCAATTGCCTTTAGATTTTTTAAAGAACTTTTAGAAAAAAAATATGGAAAAGCAGGAGCAAAAGATCGAATAATTGCAACAACCGATGCTAAAAAGGGAGCTCTAAAGCAAATGGCAGATGAAGAAGGGTATAAAACCTTTGTAATTCCCGATGATATCGGAGGGCGCTATTCTGTCTTAACACCTGTTGGTCTTTTACCTATGGCGGTGGCAGGTATAGATATTGAAGAGGTACTTTTAGGAGCAAGGGCAGCTTATAAGGACGCACAGACAGAGGAATTAGAAGATAACCAATGCTATCAATATGCTGCAATTCGTAATATTCTCTATAGAAAAGGGAAAACGGTAGAAGTTTTAGTTAACTACGAACCTTCCCTACATTATTTTGGAGAATGGTGGAAGCAGCTCTATGGTGAAAGTGAAGGAAAGGATTTTAAAGGAATTTTTCCTGCTTCTGTAAATTTCTCTACTGATTTACATTCAATGGGTCAATACATACAGCAGGGTTTAAGAAATATATTTGAAACGGTTTTAGTAATTGGAGATAATAATAATGAGTTATTAATTCAGGTGGATGATAAAGATTTAGACGGTTTAAACTATCTTGCAGGAAAAAGCATAGATTATGTCAACAGTAAGGCTTATGAAGGAACCCTATTAGCCCACCAAGATGGAGGCGTACCAAATCTAGTTATTAATATCCCCAAAAAAACCCCCTATTATTATGGATATTTGGTTTACTTCTTTGAAAAGGCTTGTGGGATTAGTGGTTATCTGTTGGGGGTAAATCCTTTTGATCAACCAGGGGTAGAAGATTATAAACGAAATATGTTCGCACTTTTAGGGAAACCTGGTTATGAGAAACAACAAGCTGAATTATTAAGTAGATTATAGAGGAAATTGAACTTAAGTGTGCTACTATCACTCTTGTAACAAGTCTACAATAACTTGATAGCTCATTTGACTGGTTTATGTTAATATAAATATAAATAAAAATGTATTGAAGATCATTAAAGGAATGGTGGTAATAATATGGGGAAACTAGAACTTCAACCCATTGGTGTTTTTGATTCTGGAGTAGGGGGAATTAGTGTATTAGCAGACTTAATTCATCTGCTACCCAGTGAAAATTATATTTACTATGGTGACTCTGGTAATGCTCCATATGGCATAAAGGAGGCAGATGAGGTTAGGGGCAGGTCCCTTGAAATTGCAGACTTTCTAATTAAACAGGGGATTAAGGCCTTAGTAGTTGCTTGTAATACTGCCACCAGCGTAGCAGTAAATGAGTTAAGACAAAAATTAGAAATTCCCGTAATTGGAATGGAGCCAGCCTTAAAACCTGCAGTAGAAGGAACTAAAGGTGGGACTATTGCCGTAATGGCCACCCCTATGACCCTTAAGGAAAAAAAGTTTGACTGTCTAATTAGACAATTTGAGGGTAGAGAAATTCTTAAGCTCCCCTGTCCAGGGTTAGTTGAAATTATTGAAACTAAAGGAACATCAAGTCAAGAACTGGAAGACTATTTAAGGGAGCTTTTTTCATCGATAGATCTTGAAAAAATTGAGGCTATTGTTTTGGGTTGTACCCACTATGTATTCATTAAAGAGGCCTTAACTAGAATTGTTGGGGAAGAAATTAATCTAATTGACGGAAATTTGGGAACGGCAAGGCATTTGAGTAGAGTTTTACAAGAAACTAACCTCGTTAATAATCGAGATGAAGACACTCCAACATCGATTATTATGTATAATACAAGTCCAGCAGCAGATGTATTAGAATTAGGAAAAAGTCTATTACTGAAAAGGTTAGAGGCTTTAAGTTTTAAAGGTGAAGTAGTATTTTATGATCCTTCTGAAATTGCCTTTAAACAACATTCAAATATACAGTTAATTTAGCGAGAGGGGAAGTAACTCTGATGCAAGAAGAATCAAAGTATTATCGAACAATAGCCCTCATGATCTTATCGGCGGTTTTTTGGGCTGGTGCATTTATTGGTGGGAAATTGGCAGTAGAAGAATTTCCTCCCTTTGCTTTAACTTTTTTACGGTTTTTCTTTGCATCTATCTTAATCTTCTTCGTTATGGTGAAGTATGAGAAAAAAGATTGGCGGTTAAAGAAAGAGGACTATCCCACAATGGTTTTTTTAGGTTTAGTAGGTATGGTAGGGTACCATATTTTATTTTTCATTGCCCTTAAGCATACAACCGCAGTAAATGCTTCTATGATTGCTGCCATAAATCCTCTGGTAACAACCCTTTTGGCAGTAGTATTTTTAAAGGAGGGTTTAACTATTTCTAAAGTGGTGGGAATTTTAATTGCTTTGATGGGAGTAGTTTTAACAATTTCTAGAGGAGATTTATCGGCTCTATTAAATTTTACCTTTAACAAAGGAGACTTAATTATGCTGGCAGCTGTTAGTTGCTGGGCAATATACTCTATTGTAAGTAGACGGGTAATGATGAAATACTCCCCCCTCATATTAACAACCTATAGTTTTGTCTTATGTACCCTATTTACCCTTCCCTTTGCCCTTTGGGAAAATCCAGCAGTCTACCTTAAGAATACAACTGCACTAGGGTGGGGTGGAGTTTTATACATGGCTATTTTTCCTTCAACCATAGGTTATTTAGTACAACAAACCTCCATTAAAGAAATAGGTCCTACGAGAACAGCCATATTTATAAATTTAGTACCAGTTTTCTCAATGATTCTATCTGTTCTTATTTTAAAGGAGAAGGTAACAGTCTCCACGTTATTAAGTGTCCTTTTAATTATTGGAGGAGTCTATCTTACTACTAGAAAAAAACAGATGGAAAAAGGAATTAATACAGTTGGCATAAAAAAATCGGCATAGACCGATTTTTTTATGCCAGTAGGAAAATTCTACTTTGAAATTTTATAAAAATATTGTACATTGATTTTCAACATAAGTAGATTATTTAACTTTATTAAACTAAATAGTGTTAGAGGTATGTTTTTTAGCTAGAGCCTCTTAGAATTTTTTTGATGGAAGACTTTGTTCTTTTAGATTAGGTGAGTTACTGATATAATAACGTCATGGGAGGTGCAGGTCATGATTATAGCAGAAATGATGTTAGCCTTAATGAATAAACTTGGAATAATCATCATTTTAGCATTCATTATATCCAAAGTAGGCATTTTTAGAAAATTGATTATGAAGAAACAGATCACAATAGTAGATAAAGTGTTATTAGCAGTGGTCTTTGGTCTTATAGGGATTATGGGAACCTACTCCAGTGTCCCCATCTACGGCGCATGGGCTAATACTCGAATTGTTGGAGTGATGGTAGGTTCATTACTGGGTGGACCCTTTGTAGGGCTGGTAGCTGGGGTTATTGCTGGGGGACACAGGTATTTAATCGATATTGGTGGGTTTACTGCCCTAGCCTGTGGAATCGCCACAATTGTAGAAGGGCTAATAGGAGGTTACGGTAGCTATTATATTAAAAATAAACAAGGAAAATGGCGGTATGCCCTGTTTATTGGGATATTTGCAGAAATTATACAGATGCTAATTATTTTAATAATTGCTCGTCCCTTTTATGCTGCCTTTAACTTAGTACGAATTATTTTATTACCAATGGTTTTAGTAAATTCGATGGGGATAGCTATTTTTATTGGGCTTATCGAGAATATTTACGCAGAACAAGAGAAAATTGCTGCAGGTCAGGCAGAAAAAGCTCTTAAGATTGCTAATATGACGTTACCCTATTTCAGAAGGGGTTTAAATCGAGAAGTGGCTGAAAAAGTAGTAGATATTATATATGAATTTGTAGATATTGCAGCTATCTCAATTACAGACCACAAAGAAATACTTGCCCATAGGGGAATTGGGGAGGATCATCATAAGTCAGGAGAAATTATTCAAACTGAGGCAACACGGGAAGTTATTGAAAGGGGCCAATATAGAATTATTTCTAGACAAAAAGATATTCAATGTAGTCATCGGGACTGTAGACTAAAGTCGGCAATTGTAGTGCCATTAAAGGAAAGAGATAAGGTGGTAGGAACCTTAAAAATATATAAAAAAGATGAAAATAGTATTACAACAGTTGATTTAGAGTTAGGATTAGGGCTGGCTCAGCTTTTTTCCACTCAAATAGAGTTAAGTAAAGTAGAAGAGCAAAAGAAGTTTCTGATTGAATCGGAGCTAAAAACCCTACAGGCTCAAATCAATCCACATTTTTTATTCAATGCCATTAATACAATCGTTTCTTTTATGCAGTTTGATTCCATAAAGGCTAAAAATCTTTTAATATCTTTATCAGAATTGTTTAGAAAGAGCTTGAAGTGTAGTCATGATACTGTAGGGATTCAAAATGAGTTAGAGCATATTGAAGCCTATTTAGAGATTGAAAAGGCAAGGTTTGGTGATAAGTTGTTGGTGAAGTATCAACTAGATGATGATATTCAATGCCAACTGCCGCCACTGATTTTACAGCCTTTAGTAGAAAATGCAATTATTCATGGTATTCTTCCTAAGAAGAAGGGTGGATGCGTGGAAATTAGATCTAGTAGAGAAGCAGAAGACATCTTGTTAGAGGTAATTGATAATGGTGTTGGTATGGGTACGGGACAAATTGAAAAACTTCTAAAGGAGGACCCCACCAACAATTCAGTAGGTTTAATGAACGTAAATAAGCGACTAGTTAATCTTTATGGTGAAGAATATGGACTAAAGATCTCTAGCCAATTAGATCAGGGGACAAGGGTCTGTATAAAAATTCCTAAATCAGCATAGGAGGAATGATATAATGGCTTATAAAGTAGTAGTAATTGACGATGAAATGCCCGCCAGAAGAATCATAACACATTTTTTATCTAATTATCTTGATTTTGTGGTGGTGGCAGAAGCATCTAACGGGGAAGATGCCATTGAGATTTGTAGAGAAAAGCGACCTGATGTTGTTTTTATAGATATTCACCTACAGGATATGACGGGGATAGAAATAGCCAGTGAATTGATTAAAATGAAGAAGATTCCTAAAATTATTTTTGTTACGGCCTATAGCGATTATGCCCTTAAGGCCTTTGAGTTTTCAGCTATAGATTATCTTTTAAAGCCTATTGATGAAAATAGATTTGAAAAATGTATTAAGAAACTGCAGAAAGAAATGGGGAAAAGTGAAAGTCCAACCCTTGAAACGGTGGAGGCTTTATTAAAGAAGCATCTTCAGGTCGAGCATTGCAGACAAAAAATAACCCTCGAAAAGGATGGCAAACTCTATGTTTTATCTTTGAAGGATCTCATTTATATTGAAACGGAAGAAAGAAGTACGAAGGTAATAAGTAAACGAGGGGAGTTTATTACCAACTTTTCAATGACTGAATGGGAAGAGCGGTTAACCCAGTATGGTTTTTATAGGCCCCACAGAAGCTTTTTAATTAATCTTGAGGAAATTGACGAAATTGTTGTATGGTTTAATAACAGTCTTCAGGTTAGAATGAGAGGTTACGAAAAAAACAATATCCCTATTAGTCGTAATAAGGTAAAGGAGTTTAAAGAACTTGTAGGGATAGAAAATTAGTAAAGATTGTACACAAAAAACATCTATATAAACACTTCATACAGCATAATTGACATCTTAAGAAAAAATTAATAATTATATATATACCTCCTATATAATGAAATAAACATAATATTTATATAATTTATTTTATTATTATTTTAAGGAGGTCTTTTTTATGGGATTTTTTCTTTTATCGGTAGTCATTTTGGTGGCGGGCTACTTTATTTATGGTAAGGTTGTTGAAAACGTATTCGGAGTTCAAGAACAACGATTAACTCCCGCCCATGAGTTGAAGGACGGTGTTGATTATGTACCAATGCCTTGGTATAAAATCTTTTTAATTCAGTTCTTAAATATTGCTGGACTAGGGCCAATCTATGGAGCTATTGCAGGAGCCTTATGGGGGCCAAAAGCATTTATTTGGATTGTGTTGGGAAGTATTTTTGCAGGTGGAGTTCATGACTATTTTTCTGGAATGCTATCCATCAGAAATAACGGAGCTAGTGTGTCAGAAATAGTAGGGAAGTATTTAGGTACATCTGCAAAACAATTTATGAGAATTTTTTCTGTAGTATTATTAATTTTAGTAGGGACAGTTTTTATGACTGGGCCAGCAAGATTATTGGGAAGCTTAAATTTTGCAGGAATAGAATCTTATCAAGTTTGGTTAGGTATTATATTAGTTTATTATTTCTTAGCAACAATTTTACCAGTTGATAAAATTATAGGAAAGGTTTATCCCTTATTTGGAGCGGCATTGTTGGTAATGGCAGTTGGTATTGGAACGATGTTAATCGTTAAAGGCTACCAGTTACCTGCTTTAACCATGGATAATATTCACCCAAGTAACTTACCTATTTGGCCACTATTATTTATAACCATTGCCTGTGGTGCCATTAGTGGGTTTCATGCTACTCAATCACCTCTTATGGCAAGATGTGTTGAAAATGAAAGATACGGTCGTAAAATTTTCTATGGTTCAATGATTGCAGAAGGGATTATCGCTTTAATTTGGGCAGCAGCTGCAATGTCTTTTTATCAAGGAACAGAAGGTTTATTTATAGCAAATGATGCTGGTGGTCCAGGTGCAGTTGTATATGAAATTTCTACAGCCCTTTTAGGTGGCTTTGGTGGTTTATTGGCGATGCTTGGTGTAATAGCTTGTCCTATTACTTCGGGAGACACAGCCTTTAGAAGTGCCCGTTTAGTAGTTGCCGATTTCTTAAAGTCAAATCAAAGTAAAGTGAATAAACGTTTAATGTTGGCAGTTCCTTTATTTATTATTGGTTTCTCTTTAAGCTTAATTGACTTTAATATTGTTTGGCGATACTTTGCATGGTCAAATCAAACATTAGCTACTTTTATGCTTTGGGCATCGGCAATGTATTTAGCACAGAATTTAAAGTTCCATTGGATTGCTACAATTCCAGCAACCTTTATGACGGCAGTAGTAACAACTTATATTCTACAAGCACCAGAAGGGTTTGAACTGTCTACTTCAATTTCTTATCCAGTAGGAATCGTTACTGCCCTAGTAATCTTTTTATTATTCTTATTTAAAATTAAAAAAATTGACCATAATGTACCAAGTGAGACCCAAGCTTAATTAAAAAAAACCTCCATTTTCTGATATGGGGGTTTTTACTAATTCAGGTTTTAGTTTCGCTGGATAAAGAAGCTATAGAAAACCCATACTATTATTGATCAATAATATATGAAGGAGGTTTTTGTATGAGACTTCATGCTGAAGTAGCACTTTATCCTTTAAAAACCAATAATGCCAGTCAAGTAATAAATGACTCTATTAATACTCTGCAAAATCAAAGGGTTACCTATAATGTCGGTTCTATGGACACCCACATACAAGGGAATGATGAAGAGGTTTGGAACAGCTTAAGGAATCTGTTTGATGAAGCACAAAATTCTGGTGGCGAAGTTAGTATGGTAGTTACAATTACAAATGCGGCTGATTAGTTAAGTTAAAGGAGATGGTCAAACATCTCCTTTTAAAATGTTACAAATGATAGATTTGAGACAGTTACCTTCTTTTAAACTTAAATACTAACTACAATTTTACATAAAATTGAAGGGTTAGCATAAAAGTTTCTAACATCCTTTGAATTAATTGAACCTATTACTTCTTAACTTCTAATAGTTTTGATAAGGCTTTAGTATAAATGCTACAACATTTTAGTAAAGAATCTATTGATATGTACTCATCCCGTTGGTGGGCAGTTTTTTCTTCACCAGGGAAAAGGGCACCGAAGGCAACAAAATTATCAAAAGCTCTAGCATAGGTGGCCCCACCAGTACTTAGAGGGGTACTATCCAGTTTAGTTTCTTCTTCAAATACGCTTCTTAAGGTTTCTACTAAAAAATGATCCTTGGGTACATATAAAGAAGGTAATGAATCTAGTATTTCAAAAGATAAATCATATTCTATGGCTTTATTCTGAAGTGGAGTTAATACTTCATCCTTAGTTTTTGTAACGGGGTATCTAATGTCTAGATAAAGTTCTTGAGTTTGATCACCAATTAAAATTTTGCCCATATTAATGGTTAATTTACCAGAAGCTTCATCTTCAAACTTACCAAAAATATTGCTACCATAACAGTCTAAGGCAATTTCATTTGATATAAAATCTAATAATTTTGTATGTGCTCCTGCTTTAGAAAGGGTTTCACCTGCTAATCCAATAGCATTAAGACCTTGCCAGCTCTTTGCTGAATGGACTGATTTTCCATGAAATAAAATAGTAGCTTGATCTTGATTTGTCTCAACTTTAATATTTTCATTTTCAACTATGTTGGATAAATTTTTTCCTACGTATGTACAATGGTCTGCTACACTGTTTAATGCTTCTCCACCCTTAAGGCTAAAATCTGCCCCCCTGGGAAGACTCAGTTTTATTTGCAATAGACCCTTTTCTGCATTAATTAGGGGAAAATCAGAATCAGGAGTAAAGCCATAGTGGGGTGCTTCTTCTAACTCCTTGTACTTTGTAATACCCTTCCAATGGGTTTCTTCATTCGTTCCTAAAATTAATCGAACTCGTTTATTAAGAGGGATATCAGAATCTTTAATAACCTTCATACTATAAAGGGCAGCCAATAAAGGCCCTTTATCATCAATAGCCCCTCTACCATAGAGTTTATTGTCATGGATCTCTCCTTTAAAAGGGGGATAAGTCCACTTTTCTGGGTCACCAGTAGGGACGACATCGAGATGGGCTAGGAGTCCAATTAAATCAGTACCTTCTCCCATTTCTACATAGCCATAGTAACCTTCATGGTACTTAGTCTTAAAGCCCATTTCATCTGCTAACTTTAAAACAAAACGTAAAGCCTCATCTACACCCTCTCCAAAGGGCATACCTTCTAGAGCTGGGGCTTCAACACTATCAATTGCAATTAACTTTTGAAGATTCTTAATGAGTTCATCTTTTAATTTACTAACAGCATTTTGAATGTTTGCCATTGTTAAACTCCTTTCATTTTAAGGATTACTCCATTATGATACCACATTTAGAATAAAAATATAATTTCTTTAGGTTATTGGCTATGGGATTAGATTTTTTTATATTGTAATAAAGGTGAATCATAAAGGAACTAGTTAAAGGAATATACATAAATAAAGTATTTCAATTGTGAAGGAGATATTATATGTCTAATAATAAGTTTTTAAAGGGGGCATTTATTTTAGCCTTTGCAGGGTTATTTGCAAAATTTCTAGGTATATTCTTTAAGATCCCTCTTCAAAGGTTAATCCATGATGAAGGAATGGGGCTATTTGGCCTTCCATATCCAATCTATACGGTGCTACTTGCAGTATCGTTGATCGGTTTTCCCGCTGCCATATCTAAATTAATTTCAGAGAAAATAGCTGTAGATGACCTGTATGGTGCGAGAAGGGTTTTTAGAGTTTCTTTTTTTATGCTTTTTATTATCGGTATGTTTACTTCATTATTTTTATTCTTTAGTGCAAATTATATTATAGAATTATTAGAATGGCCAAGTGAGGCCTACTATTCCATCATAGGGTTAGCCCTTGCCCCCTTCTTTGTTTCGGTAATGTCGGCCTTTAGGGGATACTTTCAAGGAATGCAAATGATGATGCCTACTGCTGTGTCTCAAATTGTAGAGCAGATTGGTAGAGTCGTGATAGGAGTAGGGCTAGCTTATCTATTTGTTGGTAGAGGCGTAGGTTTTGCAGCAGGGGCTGCCTCTTTCGGAGCAACGGCAGGAGCCTTTTTTGGGATGATTGTTATGATTATTAGCTATTTTAGCTATAATGGCTTTAATCAAACCCCGATAGATCATAAAGGAATTGAAAAAACATGGGACATTATTAAAAGAATTACATGGTTGGCCCTGCCAATAACCGTCGGGGCAGTTTTAAGCTCAGTGATGGGGTTAATCGATTCTATCATTGTCCATTCCCGCTTAATTGAGAGTGGCTTTACTGTGGAAGGCGCAACTATTTTGTATGGGCAACTTACGGGGAAGGCAGTTACATTAATGAATGTTCCTTTGACTTTTAGTATGGCTATGGCAGCTAGTTTAGTACCAGCAATTTCAGAATCCTATAGTAGAAGGAAAAATTATGAATTAATTGAAAAGATCGTAGCTGGAATTAAAACCACCGTCATCATTGCACTCCCAGCTGCAGTAGGCCTTTCCATTATGTCTCAAGAAATTGTTCATTTATTATGGGGAGAAACCGAAGCCGGAGGGGAAATATTAAAGATTTTAGCTTTAAATGTAGTATTTATTTCTCTTGCCCAAACCTTAACTAGTATACTGCAAGGTATGAATAAAGTCTTTTTACCTGTTAGAAATCTGATCATAGGAGTTATTGTAAAGATGGTGGTTAGCAATCTACTGTTAGTAACTTACCTAAATATTATTGGTACAGTAATTGGCACTATTGCTGGCTATCTAGTAATCATGTTATTAAATTATTTTGAGTTAAAGCGGCTAATTAAATTTAAAATCAATCTTAAAGAAGTTTTCATTAAACCAATGATATCGGCTATCGTAATGGTTTTTGGTGTGCAACTTACTTTTAAGTATAGTCTAGGAATCGTTACGATTGAAGCCTTATCAACTTTAATCTCAATCGTTGTTGGCGTGATTCTCTACTTTGGAATGTTACTTCTAATGGGTGGAGTCGATAGAAAAAATAAATCTTCCTTCTTTTAATTTTTTCTTCTCCCTTATTCATAAAAATATGAATAGAGGGAGACTTTTTTATCCAAAATAGTATTAGTGCAAGATACTTGCAAAAATACTAAATGGAGGAGATTACATGAAAAAATCTAAATTATTACCTTTATTGTTAGTAGTATTGATGATTTTCGCTGTGGCAGTAGGTTGTGCACCAGCAGAAGAAACCCCGCCGCCAGAACAAGAAACACCACCACCAGCAGCAGAAGAGCCACCAGCAGATACACCTACATATGCCGATGGTGAATATCGTGCAGAAGGTGAAAGAGGCGAAAGAGGATGGATGCCCTTTATTGAAATTACCATATCTGGTGGAGAAATTACTAGTGTAACCTATGACGAAGAGCACGAAGACGGTCGATTAAAATCAGAAGATGAAGACTATAATGAAAGATGGGAAGAGCAAGCAGGGGTTAGTGCTGTAGAAGCTTATCCAGCATTAGAAAATAGTTTAATTGAAACCCAAGATATTGAACAGGTTGAAACAGTAACTGGAGCAACAGCTTCATACAACGACTTCGTTTCAGTTGCAAGAATAGCCCTAGAGGAAGCTGAAGATAATTAAAGGAGGCCTCACCTTGGAGCAAAAATTTATGGTTAGAACAGAGAACGGATTGTCAGAGGCTATTGCAAGGGACGAAGCAATAAAAAGAGTTAAGGAATATGCTGACCAAGGGATAGAAGCTTATATTGTTTCTCAAGATGAAGGAGAAAGAATAAAGGCCAGTGGTAATCAATTTAATAAACCAACCTGGAGTTAAGTTGGAATGTAATTTAAACCCCTCTATGGTAAATAGAGGGGTTTAGTCTGTAGAAGAAGCTTATCTTATTTGAAGAAATTGCATAATTAATATTTAAAGTAATGCAAAATGAAACTTCGCTAAGATTTGGGACATCTGCTTTTCACAATGGACGACTCAGCTTTCACCTTTGCATAAAACGAATTTAAGTTCAGATTTATGGTATGATACAATTTCCTCATTTAACACATATACTATGATTTTATAGTATCAAAATTTTTTTTGTTAAAATGACATATTTGTCATATGACAGGGTTGACACATCGTTTCTTTTGAGATATTATGGTATCAAAGGAGGTTATTTAATTGCCAAAAGACACATTTTACAACTTAATTGAAGAAAAGCAAAAGAAGATCTTTTCTGCAGCAGTTGAAGAATTTTCTACAAAACGTTATAGTGAAGCCTCTATCAACCAAATTATTAAAAATGCTGGTATTCCTAGAGGTAGCTTTTATCAGTACTTCGAAAATAAAGAAGATTTATATTTATATGTATTAACTGAAATTGGAAAAGAAAAGATGAATGTAGCAAAAAATTCTAAACAATTGAAACCAGATGCAGATTTCTTTGATACTTATCTTCATATGCTAGAGATGATCTTAACGTGGGCTGAAGATAATCCTAAATATTATCAAATTGGGGCATTAATGGATATGGATGACAGTGACTTCATAACAAATTTAAGGGAAAATTTTCCTGATGGTTTCCAACTTTTAAAAGACCAAATTGAGATTGATAAAAAAAGAGGGCTAATAAAGCCTGATGTAGATGCCAATGCTGTAATCGATTTAATCTATGCTTTAAATCTCAGTTTTGTAAAAGAGTTTTATAAAACAAGATCTGCTGAAAATTTATTAAAAAAGACGATGGACTTTTTAAAAATTATAAAAGGAGGGATTTCAAGTGTTTAATGTAAAAAATTTAAGCTACCAATACCCTAAAAGTAAAGGCAATACCATTGATGGAATTGACTTTGAGATTAAAGAAGGAGAAATATTTGGTTTCTTAGGTCCAAGTGGAGCAGGAAAAAGTACAACTCAGAAGGTTTTAATTAAGCTGTTACCAAATTATCAAGGAGAAATTGAATATAAAGGGAAATCTTTGGCTAGTTATCATGATGAATTTTATGAAGATATAGGTGTGTCCTTTGAGATGCCAATTTCCTTCTCAAAACTTACCGCTATGGAGAATTTAGCGTTCTTTAAAAAACTTTATAAAAATACTGTTGATGTAGAACCTCTGCTAAAACGGGTAGGATTATGGGAAGACCGTAACAAAAAAGCTGGAGAATATTCAAAGGGAATGAAAATTCGATTAAATTTCGTTAGGGCATTAATTAATAATCCCAAAATGCTTTTTCTTGATGAACCCACTAATGGATTAGACCCTGTTAATGCAAGAATTATGAAGGATATGGTCTTAGAGTTTAAACAACAAGGGGGAACGGTTTTCTTAACTAGTCACATTATGAGTGATATTGAACAGTTATGTGATCGAGTAGCCTTTATTGTTGATGGAAAATTAAAAGAAATAGATTCTCCAAGAAACCTTAAGCTTAAATATGGAAAGCGTAGCGTTAAGATAGAATATAAAGAAGCGGGTAATCTGATTAGTAAAGAATTCTCGATGGAAGAAATTAAACAGCCAGAATTTTGCCAGTTATTACAAAGCAAAGAAGTTGAAACCATCCATAGTGGAGAAACAACCCTAGAAGAAATCTTTATAAAGGTGACGGGGGTGGGGCTTAATGGCTAACCTACAAGTACTTGTTAAGGGAGAATTTGATAGATTAAATAAATATAATTTATTTTCCGCCAATTTTGTTGCTTTACTTTTTTGGTTAGTGATTGCATGGTTTTTTGAAGGGCAAGAACTTCAAATATTTATCCCCTTTATTTTCTTGATGGATAGTACAATGATGACTATTTTACTGGTTGGAGCCACCCTCTTTTATGAAAAGAAAGAGCATACCATTAACTCCATCATGATTTCTCCAATCACAGAAAGACAATACCTTTTTTCGAAAGTGTTAGTTAATGTTCTTAATTCTCTTTTTACTGTAGCCTTTGTATCTATTGCCTTATACTTGATGAAGGGCGTAACCTTTAACTACTTATTACTAGTTGGAGGGGTGATTATCGTAACTGTTGTTCATACCATGATTGGCATTAGAATAGCTTACATGGCAAAGGATTTTACTTCAATGTTGGTTTATTTTATCATGTATACTTTTATTTTTCTCCTACCATCAATCCTTATATTAGTTGGGGTTATCAGTGCTGATTTTGGTAGATATTTAATGATCCTTCCACCAGAAGTTTCAAGAATCCTTATAAATGCCAGTGTAGGAGAAATAGAAACTGGAAAGCTTTTATTTGGATATGGGTATCTTATTTTGTTGTCCATTGGATTATATCGATTTATGATTAAGCCCAAATTTATGGATTATGTCATGCGGGAAACGGGGGTGTAGAAAGTGATCTTAACTATGGCAAAGTTTGAAATAAAGAATCTAATTCGAGAGAAAATGACTGCCGTAATGATGATTTGGCCACTGCTGTTAGGCGGAATTGGTAAGTATTTAATTCAGCAGGAGGTGGTGGAGGGTCAGGCTATGGGGGTTGTGGCTATGCTGATGGCATTACTGGCAGGTTATGCCTATGGAGCTATGGCGGGCTTTTCCCTATTGGATGATCGAGATGATCAGGTTTTTGAGTCGATTCAAATTTCTCCAGTCTCTCTAAAACTTTATATATGGTTTAAAATTGCCTTTGTCTATCTTCTTGCAGTATTAGCTAGTTTCTTTATCATTTGGTTTACTGGGGCCATTGAAATGTCTGGGGGAAATATTCTATTAATTGCTTTGTTATCATCCCTTCAAACCCCCATTAACGCCCTCTTGATCAATGCATATGCAAAGAATAAAGTAGAAGGTTTTGTAACCATGAAGGCTACTGGTTTTATGTTAATGCTACCAATAGGAGGATTTTTCTTTCTAGATGCTAAAGAATGGTTATTTGCTATAGCCCCTGGTCATTGGGCTGGGAAGGCTGTTCAATTTGCTTTATTAGAACCACAAATTAATGCAGGGTTTATAGACATGAACCTAAATTTTTATCAATATATTGGAATAGGAGTCTTTTACAATTTGATTTTAATGACAGTTGCCTTTAGGATCTTTAAAAAGAATAATAATCTTTAAGGGGGTAATGAAATGTCAATTTGGTCAATGATCTTCTTTTTACTGGCAGTCTTCTATTTCGTTGGTGGTATCTTTGAATTTCCCATTATGTTCGAAGGAAATCCTAAAACAAGGTTACTAATGAGTAAGATGGGTAAGAAAAATCTTAAAATAATGATTTATCTATTTGCAGTTGCATTTACTATTTTAGCTTTCATGCTGAGATAATGATTTTACAATGGCTTTAGGGGCGTTTATATAAAAACGCTCCTATTTTTTTTTCTGATAATAAATGAGGAAGGATAAGAAAGAATATAGTAGAATTTATGGCAAAAGGGGTCTAATATAAGACTTAAGTACCCTTGTATTTCATCTCAAAAATATGTAATATATACAATATGTAGTGTTTAACTTAGATAAAAGTACAATAGGAGGGGTATGATGGCTGTTAATAAGATACAAAAACGAAACGGAGAAATTGTTGATTTCAACAGCACTAAGATCAAAGATGCCATCTTTGCAGCGGCGAAATCAGTAGGTGGAACAGATGAAATGACGGCGGTAAAACTAGCCAAAATTGTAATTGATATTACAAATGAAACCTACGGAGTTAGTATTCCATCAGTTGAAGATATACAAGATATAGTAGAAAAAGTGCTAATTGAAGAAGGACATGCAAAAACTGCAAAGTCTTTTATTTTGTATAGAAGAAGACACGAAGAAATCAGAGAAGTTAAAAACCTTTTTATGGATGCAGAAAAAATGGTTGAAGAGTATGTTAATCTTGAGGATTGGCGAGTAAATGAAAATGCTAATATGGGATATTCTCTACAGGGCCTTAACAATCATATTGTAGAAAGTATAACGTCTAAGTATTGGCTTAATAAAATATATACAAAAGATTTAAGAGATGCTCATATTAGAGGTGATTTACATATACATGACTTAGGTCTTTTAGCCCCCTATTGTTGTGGTTGGGATTTGGAAGCCTTCTTAAGAAAAGGATTTAGAGGTGCAGAAGGTAAGATTGAATCTAAACCACCAAAACACTTTGAATCAGCTTTAGGTCAATTAGTAAATCTTTTATATACATTACAAGGAGAATCTGCAGGTGCTCAAGCAGTTTCTAGTATAGATACATATTTAGCACCATTTATCTATTATGATAACTTAGATTATAAACAAGTAAAAAAAGCGGTACAACGGTTTATTTTTAATTTAAATGTACCAACAAGAGTTGGGTTTCAAACCCCCTTTACTAATGTTACATTAGATATTACACCCCACCAGTTATTAAAGAATCAACCAGTTATTATTGGTGGCAAGGCAATGGATAAGACCTACGGGGAGTTCCAAAAAGAAATGGATCTATTTAACCAAGCCTATTGTGAAGTAATGATGGAGGGCGATGGAGCAGGTAGAGCCTTCAGCTTCCCAATACCAACCGTAAATATTACAAATGACTTCCCTTGGAATTCACCAGTGGTAAATTCCATCATGGAAATGACCAGAAGATTTGGAACCCCATACTTTGCTAACTTTGTAAATTCAGATCTTTCACCTGAAGATATTCGTTCTATGTGTTGTCGATTACGTCTTGATAACCGTGAGCTTAGAAAAAGAGGTGGTGGACTATTTGGTGCAAACCCATTAACTGGATCAATTAATGTAGTAACATTAAATATGGCTAGGATCGGATATGTAGCCAATACGCCAGAAGAATTTAAGAAAAGAGTTAGAGAATTAATGGAGTATGCTAAAGAAATCTGCGAAGCTAAGAGGGCTGTGTTGGAAGAGTATATGAATGTAGGATTATATCCATATTCAAGATACTATCTTCAAGGGGTTAAAGACTCCACAGGAGAGTACTTTAAAAATCATTTCTCTACCATCGGCTTAAATGGTATGAACGAGGCATGTATTAATCTTCTTGGCAAAGATATAACAACGGAAGAAGGAAACGAGTTTGCTGTGGAAGTAATGGAATTTATGAACCGAGTAATTCAAATCTTCCAAGAAGAAACAGGAAGCCTTTGGAACTTAGAAGCTTCACCAGCAGAAGGTACAGCTTATCGTTTCGCACGAATGGATAAAAGGGTATATCCTAAAATATTTACTCAAGGGGATGAAGAACCTTATTATACAAATTCAACCCAATTACCAGTTGGTCATACGAAGGATATCTTTGAAGCAATAGAGTTACAAGAAAAACTACAGACCCTATATACTGGTGGAACAGTCCTTCATGGCTTTATCGGAGAAGAAGTTGAAGATATAGAAACTTGTAAGCAATTGCTACAAAGAATTATGGAAAATAGTGAGATTCCTTATTTTACAATTACCCCTACCTTCTCTATTTGCTCAGACCATGGCTATATTAAGGGAGAGCACTTTGAATGTCCACAGTGTGGAAAAGAAGCAGAAGTTTGGACTAGAGTTGTTGGTTTCCATAGACCAGTTCAGGCTTGGAACAAGGGTAAAAAAGAGGAGTTTAAAGACCGTTTAGAATTTGATGCTAAAGTTAGTTTAGAGCACAAAATCGAGGTTGTTAAAGAAGAAAAAGTTAATGCAGTTTAATGAGGGGAGCGTTACTCGATGAATATATTAGGGATTGAAAAATCTTCCTTTATCGATTACCCCAACAGAATATCTACAGTGGTTTTTACAGGAGGGTGCAACTTTAGTTGCCCCTTCTGTCATAATGGACACCTTTTAAAGGAAAAAGAAAAACCCTTCGATACAGAAGAAGTATTAAATTATATAAAGAAGCGAAAAAAATTTATTGATGCTGTATGTGTTACTGGAGGAGAACCTACCCTACAAAAAAATCTAAAGGGATTTTTAAAATCTCTTAAAGAAGAGGGGTTTTGGGTAAAGTTAGATACAAATGGAACTAAACCAAAGTTACTGAAGGAGCTAATCGAAGAGAAACTAGTAGATTATATTGCAATGGATCTTAAGGCTCCTCTACATGATTATAGTAAAGTAGCCATGATACCAGTTGATATAACTGCTATTAAGGAAAGTATAAACCTTATCAAGAATAGTGGGCTAGATTATGAATTTAGAACTACCGTCTGTGAAGAATTACTTAAACCAGAAGATCTTTTAAACTTAGCAGAAGAAATTAAAGGAGCAAAGAAATTTTATCTTCAAAACTTCAGAGATGGGGATACGGTATTAGGTGGAAGTAATCAATATACACCATACCCTAAAGAAGTATTAAAAGAGATTCAGGAAAAGATTAAAAAATGGTTTGAAGTTTGTGGTATAAGGTAATAGATGAAAAACTGCTTTAAGATTAAGGTGGATATATTGACAAATATCGGTATATAATATAGAATATCAACAATAAGTTAGTGTATTGTGCATACATAAAGATGTAAAATACATTCAGTAAATAATAAAACCCTGAGGAGTTGTCACGGCTCCCTAGGGTTTTCCTTAATAGATAAAAAGGAGGTATAGTGATGTCAGAGTATGAAAACATTGAGAATCTTGAAGGTGAAGACAATGCAGCCATTCCTTCAAATTTTCTAACAAGAATTGTAGAAAAGGACATTGAAGAGGGTGCTTTTACTAGACAGATTCATACCCGTTTTCCCCCCGAACCAAACGGTTATCTTCATATAGGCAGTGCCTATGCAATTAACATTAGTTATGGAATTGCGGAAAGATTCGGTGGTAAATTTAACTTAAGATTCGATGATACAAACCCTGCTAAAGAAGATGAAGAGTATGTAATCTCTATTAAAGAAGATATGCAGTGGATGGGTTTTGATTGGGAAGATAGATTATTCTATGGTTCCGATTATTTTGAAGAAATCTATGAAGCGGCTATTAAGTTAATTAAAAAGGGTAAGGCTTACGTTTGTGATTTAAGTCAAGAAGAAATGAGAGAATATCGAGGTACCTTAACAGAGCCAGGGAAAAATTGTCCTTATCGTGATAGATCGGTTGAAGAAAATCTAGAATTATTTGAAGGAATGCGAAAGGGAATGTACCCAGAAGGTTCAAGGGTTTTAAGGGCTAAAATTGATATGTCTTCTCCAAATATCAATTTAAGAGATCCCGTTATCTATCGTATTCAATATACAAAACATTATCGAACTGGAGATACTTGGTGTATTTATCCAATGTATGACTATGCCCATCCTTTACAAGATGCAATAGAAGGGATTACCCACTCTTTATGTTCTATTGAATTTAAAGATCATCGTCCCCTATATGAATGGGTATTAAATGAAGTTGAAATTCCAGCACCTCCAAAGCAAAGGGAGTTTGGAAGAATGAACCTAAAGGGTGTTGTTACCAGTAAACGTTACTTAAAGCAATTGGTAGCGGGAGCCTTTGTTGATGGATGGGACGACCCTAGACTACCAACCTTAAGGGGTCTTAGAAGAAGAGGATATACGCCAGAAGCCATTAAACATTTCTTAAATGAAATTGGAACCTCTAGAAGCGAAAGTATTGTTGACGTAGCAATGCTAGAGCATAGTATCCGAGAAGATTTAAAAACAAAGGTTCCAAGTGTTATGGCTGTTTTAGACCCGTTAAAGGTGGTAATTACTAATTATCCAGAAGGACAAGTTGAATGGTTAGAGGCAGATAACAACCCTGATAATCCAGAATTAGGTTCTAGGAAAATTCCTTTTTCACGGGTAATTTATGTAGAACGAGAAGACTTTATGGAGAATCCTCCTAAAAAATATTTTAGATTGTTCCCAGGAAACGAGGTGCGTCTAAAATATGCTTACTTCATCAAGTGTGAAGAGGTGATAAAAAATGAAGCAGGAGAAGTAGTAGAGCTTCGTTGTACCTATGACCCAGAAACTAAGAGTGGTAGTGGTTTTACAGGAAGAAAAGTTAAAGGAACCCTTCATTGGGTGGCAGCTGAAGAAGCTAAAAAGGTAGAGGTACGTCTCTATGATCATCTTTTAAAGGAAGATGGGCCACTAGATAAAGAACCAGATTGGAATGAAAAAATAAACCCAGAATCATTAGTAATTCTTAAAGAATGTTATGTAGAGCCCTTCTTAAAGGATGCTAAACCAGAAGATAAATTCCAATTTATGCGACATGGTTATTTTAATGTAGATACTAAGTATTCTACATCAGAGAATCCAGTTTTCAATAGGATCGTATCCTTAAAAAGTTCTTGGAAGCCAAATAAGTAATTAATATATAATGAAGTAAAAGATAAATAGAAGAAAAAACCTCCTAGAGAAGAAGGGATCTTTGGAAACCTTTTAGCTTTAGGAGGTTTTTTGATAGTTCTATAGGGAATGTCGTAATAATACAGAAAAATTTCTTTATTCAAATTAAAAAAATTGACTAATGTTGCTTATAACGATATATGACGAAGTAGAGATGAGACAATAATAATAGCAAAATTGAAAGGATTGAAACAATGATTAAGTTTGTAATACTTGGTTTTTTGATGCATAAGGATTTAACTGGATATGATATTAAACAAATAATGCTACAAAGTACATCTAATTTTATGAATTCAAGTTTTGGAAGTATTTATCCAGCTTTAGATAAGTTGGAAAAAAACGGTTATGTAAACTCTACAAAGCTCATAGAAAAGGGAAAGTATAAGAAGGTATATAGCATTAATGATGGTGGCAGAGTCGTGTTTATGAAATGGTTAGAAGAACCCATAGATTTTATGAAGTCCTATGAAGAAATTTTAGCTAAGGTATTTTTCTATGGACATTTACCAAGAGAGAAAGCTACTGAATTGATTACCCAACTTATTATTGATATTAATAAAAAAATCAAAGAGCTTGAAGAACTCGAAGTAAAGCTAAAAAGTGTTGCTGGTATTTTTGAAGCTTCAACATTGATCTTTGGTTTAGATCATTTAAAGTTTATGCAAGCTTGGTATGAGAAGTTTCTAATTGATTTAAATAAGGACACAGGGGGGGATAATCCATATGAATGCATTGATTCTTAATGGCAGACTAAAGGCTAATAAAGAGATTGACGAAGTAAATAAGCTAACCTATGATATTTTATTGGGGAAGGGATATGAGGTAGAATCCATTCTTCTTCAAGAAAAAAAGATTGGTGAATGTACTGGGTGCTTTGGTTGTTGGGTAAGGACACCAGGAATCTGTGTAATTGACGATTTTGGTAGAATGCTAGCTGAAAAAATTATGAAGAATGATTTAGTAATTTGGCTTACTCCTGTAGTATATGGTGGATATTCCTCAGAGATGAAAAAGGGATTGGATCGGATTATCCCCTTATTACTTCCCTTCTTTGAAAAAATAGAAGGAGAAATACATCATAAGAAACGATATGATAGATACCCGAGGGTAGTTGTATTAGGACTAATGGAGGATGAAAATCAGGAAATAGAAGAAATATTTTTAGATTTAATAATAAGAAATTCTCTTAATTGGTATAACTCCTTTACTGGGGGTACTGTAGGTAAGAATTTAGGAAATTTGGAGAAACAGCTTCATAACTATTTGTCAAATGGGGAGGTAGTCTATGATGAAGGATAAAAAGGCATTATTGTTGATTGGTAGTCCTAAAATAAAGAACAGTACTTCAGAAGCATTAGGTAATTATTTGTTAAATAGACTGAAAAAAGGGTATATAATAGAAACGTTGCAAATTAAAAAATCATTGAAGGACGATTTAGGAGTTCTTTTAGAGAAAATAAATAATTGTGATTTGCTTATTATTTCCTCACCCTTATATGTAGATTGTTTACCTGCACCAGTGATTAAAATTTTTGAAGAGATTGCTGATTATCGAGAAGAAAAGAATCTAACTAAAAAACAAAGTCTAATGGCTATTATAAATTGTGGGTTTCCTGAGTATTTTCACAACAATATTGCCCTTAAAATATGTAGAAATTTTGCAGAAAGAAACGGTTTTCATTGGTTGGGTGGACTAACGATGGGGTGTGGGGTTGCAATTAATGGTAAGCCAATTGATCAATTAGGTGGGATGACTAGAAACATCACTAAAGCATTAGATTTAGCATCGGAAGCTATAGTAGAAGGTGGAGTTGTACCAGTAGAATCAATAGAATTAATGAGAAAGCAGATGTTTCCAAAATGGTTATATGTTATGGCGGGGCATAGAGGTTGGAAAAGTCAAGCTAAAAAGTTCAATGTGAATAACTTATACGCAAGGCCTTATGCAGAATAAAATAATTTATTAAATGACTAACTAGATAAAATTAGAATAGATCTGTATATTTAGCTAGAAGGTGACTTCTAGTTTTTTGATTTTAGTTATTTAAAATGTATATTTTCTCGTTAATCTATATATAAATTCACAAATACATTGTCGAAATAACAATAAATATGTAGACTGATGTCGAAAGATGGAGTATAATGATATCAGTATAATAATTACTTTTTTAAAAAAAACAGGAAATTGCATAGTGGTGAAGCCATGGGTTATATTCAATTATCTAAAAATGAAAGCTAAATTACTCTTGCTGGCAAGGAGTTTTCTTAATTTTCAATTATTTTTCTCGTTGAACATTAAGTATCAAAGTTTTTTTATAGATAGATAATCAAGATTTTACAATAAATCTTTAGAAGAAAGACACTGTTCTTTTGTATAAATATAAATCTAAAATCTAAAGTTACCTAAAATTACTTATGCAATATCCACTAGTATTTGTTATAAGCTTAGAAATATAACTTAAAGGAGGCGTTAAAAATGAGAATAAAAATAGGTACAAAATTAACATTGGCTTTTTTTATTGTTGTAGCTTTTATGATCACATTAGGGAGTTATGGTTTATATGGACAACAGGAAATTAGTGATATGAATTATGAAATATTAAATATTCAATTGCCATCGATTATGGCAGCTAAAAATGTTGAAATATATACGCTAGAGAAAGTAGCAGCCCTTAGAGGATATATCATCACTGGGGACGAATCTCAATTAAGTCAGTTTACATATGCTAAAAATGAAGCGATTAAGTATAACGAAGAAAACCTTAGTTTATCAATAACTGAATATGGTCAAGCTCAAGGAAAGGAACTAATTGAGTTATCTAATCAATATGATGAAATAGCTGAAAGAATCATCACCCTTCGAAAGCTTGGTGAATATGACACTGCAGTAGATGAGATGGCTAACTTAGCCTATCCAAAAGTACAAGAGATTAGGGCACTATCTGGTGAAATTAATAATCGAAGGGAAGAACGCATCAATGAACAGATCGTTCATAGTAATAGAATTAATAATAATATTAGAAAATTAACAATAGCTATATCATCCTTAGCCGTTATTTTTAGTATAGCAGTAGGGATCACGCTTACAAGAAACATTACAAAGCCCCTTAACCAATTGATTGAAGCTTCTAAAAATGTAGCAGAAGGGGATCTAACTAAGGAAATTACAGTAAAAACTAGAGATGAAATTAGTTTATTAGTTGAGTCCTTCAATGCAATGATTAAAAATTTAAGACAAATTATCATGCAAACGGCGGAGGTAGCAGAGCAGGTAGCTGCTACAAGCCAACAATTGTCTGCTTCATCAGAGGAAGTATCAGCAGCATCAGAAGAAGTAACCACTACTATCAATGAAGTGGCAAAGGCAGCAAGTGAACAAGCGGTAACAATCGACCACTCCAATAGGTTAAATGCTAACGTTTCTTCTAGTGTAGAACAGGTGGCTTCAAATGTAGAGGCTATTAATTATTCTTCCAGTGAAACCTTACTCTCAGCGAAGAAGGGGCTAAATACATCACAGGCAGTAGTAGATAAAATGTTAAACATTAAGAATTCTTCAGATGAAAGTACTGCGGTGGTATTACAACTTAGTGAGAGTTCTAAGGAAATAGAGAAGATAGTGGATACCATTGGATCAATTGCAGATCAAACAAATCTATTAGCTTTAAATGCTGCAATAGAAGCTGCAAGGGCTGGTGATGCAGGTAAAGGATTTGCAGTAGTTGCAGAAGAAGTACGTAAATTAGCAGAACAGTCATCTCAATCAAGTAATCAAATAGCAGAGTTAATTATAGAAATACAAAAACAAATTAATAATGTGGTAAATTCCATGAGCATTAATAATCGAGAAGTTGAAACGGGAGTTGAAATCGTTAATCAGTCTAGCTCAGCATTCTCAGAAATTTATAGTTCTATTAATGAAGTAGTAGTAAAGATTAATGAAGTTAATAGTTTAACAAGAAGAGTAAGTCAAAGCACCATAGAAGTAACTTCTAACTTAGAATCAATGTCGGCAATCTCTCAACAGACTGCAGCTTCTGCAGAGGAGGTTTCAGCAAGTGCAGAAGAACAAACAGCTGCTATGGAAGAGATAACTAATTCAGCAACAAACTTAGCTTCGATGGCAGAAGAACTAAGGGATTCTATTTCTATCTTCAAATATAATTAAATCTAATTTAAATTAAATAAATAATAATAAATTAACTAAAGCTTCCTAGGGCTCTCCCTTTAGGAAGCTTTAGCTTTACAAAAATCCCTGATGAAAAGACCCGAGGTATAGGATATTATTAGATAATGCATTTATAAAGCCCTTATGTTAAAATACATATGAAGTGAATAAAACATTGTGGGAAAATTGTAGGGAAGGAGACAACATTGTACAATGAAAAAAATCATAAACATCATGACAATTACAATCGGTATATTGGTTGTTTTATTTGTAATTAATGGTAAAGGACAACAGGAATTAGTGGATAATAAGGAGGTAGAACTTCCTGAAAAAGGGATTATAGCAGAAATGGTAAGCCAAATGACTTTAGAGGAAAAAATAGGTCAAATGTTAATGCCTGATATAAGAATGTGGGATGGAAAGAGTACAACTTCAATGAATGAAGGCACTGCACAGATGATTAGAGATTACCATTTAGGAGGAGTAATCCTTTTTGAAAAGAACATAATTGATGTAGAGCAATTGGTACATTTTACTACAGATTTACAGAAAGAAGCAGAAAAGATTCCTCTTTTAATCTCAATAGATCAAGAAGGCGGAAAAGTTAAAAGAATTCCTGGTGGGACTAATATGCCAGGTAATATGGCTTTAGGAGCTACTGCATCAGAAGAATTGTCCTATGAAGTAGGAAAGGCTATGGGGGCAGAGCTAAAAGCATTAGGAATTAATTTAAATTTTGCACCTGTTTTAGATATTAATATAAATCCTAATAATCCTGTTATTGGAGTTAGATCCTTTAGTGCTGATTCTCAATTGGTTTCATCTCTTGGAATACAGTACATTCAGGGGCTTCATGATGCAGGCGTAGCTGCAACTGTGAAACATTTTCCCGGTCATGGAGATACCGATGTAGACTCCCATTTAGGCTTACCACTACTTCCCCATAACAGAGATAGGCTAGAGGAAGTAGAACTTAAGCCCTTTAGGGATGCCATTGAAAAAGGTGTAGATATGGTAATGACGGCCCATGTTACTTTCCCAGCTATAGATAATTCAACTGCTATTTCTAAGATGGATGGAACAGAAATAAGTATACCTGCAACTTTATCCTATAAGGTATTAACAGAGCTTTTAAGGGAAGAGATGGCATTTAAAGGTGTAATTGTTACTGATGCCTTCACAATGAAAGCCATATCAGATCATTTTGGAGAAGAAGAAGCTGTTGTTATGGCAATAGAAGCAGGTGCAGACATTATATTAATGCCAAATGATTTAGACATTGCCTACAACGCTATATTAGATGCAGTTATTGCAGGAGAAATTACTGAAGAACGAATTGATGAATCAGTTAATAGAATTCTTACTTTTAAAGAAAAGTATGGAATTTTAGAAAAACAAGAGGAAATTCTATTAGAAGAAAAAGTTAATAAAGCATCACAGGTTGTAGGAAACAGTCAACATAAGGCTATTGAGAGGGAAGCTGCAGAAGCATCAGTTACCCTGATCAAAAATGATGATCATCTGCTACCTATGGAACTAATTAATAATCAGGAAATACTTTTATTGGCGCCCCAAGCAAAACAACTAGAGCTAATGGTGGAAAGTCTAAATCAGTTATCTGCAGAACAAGAAATTAATCTCATAATTAAAGAACATATTTATTCAAAATCAGAAGACATTAATAATTTAGTTAATGAATATGGTCTTGAAGTTGATTATGTTATTTTAGGAACGATGAATCTAGAAGAAGAGATTGCCCTAACCCCTCATGGCATATCAAATATAGTTGTTTTAGCTTTAGAAAATCCTTATGATATAATGAATATATCTGATATTAAAGCCAATATCGCTGTTTATGGCGGTGAGAAACCAAATATAACCGCTGGAATGAGGGCTATTTTTGGTTTAATTAATCCTAAAGGAAAATTACCTGTAGCTGTTCCAGCCTTAGATGAAGTAGGTAATTTATATGATATAGGCCATGGTTTAAGTTATTGATAAATGATCAGCACCCTGCAGTTTTGTACAGAGATTGCAGGGTTTTTTTAGAGTATAACATTTCAAAGGATTTAAAGGTGGAGCTTATTAACTTTTAAAGTATAAGTAGGACATAAAAAAACTAACAATTTAAGATTCATTTAAGGTTGAGAAGTTATAATTATAAATTGATAAAACTAACTTAAAAGATTGTAATTAAGGGAAGATTGCTATAAATTACTGAAAATTTTTGATTAAACTAAGGAAGGGGGCCTAAGTGTGAGGATTCTGATGGTAGAAGATGAAAAATATATGGCAGAGGCTATAGAGCAAGTTCTAAGAAAGAATAACTATAGTGTTGATTTGGCCTTCGATGGAGAATATGGTCTCGACTGTGGTTTAACTGGTATTTATGACATGATCATTCTCGACATAATGCTTCCTAAAATAGATGGTATAAGTATACTAAAAGAGCTACGTAGAAATGATATTACAACCCCCATAATATTACTTACAGCCAAAGGGGAAACAGAAGATAAGGTGGAAGGCCTAGATTGTGGAGCTGACGATTACCTAGCTAAACCCTTTCAAACAGAGGAATTATTGGCTCGTTTGAGGGCCCTTGGGCGGAGGAAGGGTAAGCTTAATCATGATGGTATTATACGTTTTAAGGATATTGAATTTAATATAAATACCCTTGATTTAAGGGGTAATGACAAGACATTTTCCTTGACCTTAAAAGAAGGGCAACTTTTAGAAATTTTACTAGAACATAAGGGAATGATTATTTCCACAACAACTATTATTGAAAAACTATGGGGATATGAAACTGACACTGAAGATAGTCATGTACAGGTATATATATCTTTTTTAAGAAAAAAGCTTGCACAACTTTCTTCGGTTGTAAAGATAAGGACGGTAAGGGGTGTAGGGTATCTCATTGCAACAGAAGAGGATGGGATGAAGAATGTTTAAGAAATTACGTAATAGATTGCTGATTCTGAATATGACCATTATTTCAGTAGTTATGCTTACTGCTTTTATTGTTATTTATTCTATTACCTACACCAATATACAGAAGGAAAATTTAAGTAAACTAGAATCTATTCCTAGGTTACCGCAAATTGCCCTCATAGCCGATAATTATGAGCCTTTAACAAATAACTCCGACCCGAAAGTTTTAGTTAGAATACCCATAGATTATTCATTATCCTTTGCGGTTTTGGTAAATGAAGAGGGACAATTAATAGATGCTTTATCCTATATTGATTTACCTAATGAAATGTACGCTAAAATAGCAGAGAAAATATGGAGTATGGAAAAAGAAGATGGAACTATAAATTTTGAAGATAGAAAATGGCAATACCGAATTTCTTCCTATAAGCGAGTTGTACAAAAAACCACTGAACAACAAAAAATCTATGGTGATGGACTTTATGAGATCATATTTTTAGACATAACAGACTCTAGTAGAACACTGACTCAGCTTTTAATTACATTTGTTATAGTTGGAACTATAATGCTAGGGATCATTTTCATCATAAGCTTGTATTTTGCCAATCGTGGGATTCGCCCTATTGAAGAAAATTGGAAAAAGCAAAAACAATTCGTTGCAGATGCTTCTCATGAACTAAAAACCCCTCTTGCCATTATTAGTGCTAATGCAGATGCATTACTGGCAAATGGTGAAGAAACAATTAATAGTCAAATGAAATGGATTAACTATATAAAGTCAGAAACAACTCGAATGGGTAAATTGGTTAAGGATATGCTGTATCTTGCAAACGTGGAGGATACTTACAATGATCAATCCACTTTTAATGTGAGTAGCATTATTATAGATGTTATTGCTTCCATGGAAGCAGTTATTTTTGAGAAGGGCCTTCATCTAACCCAAACTGTAGCGTCAGATATTTATGCTAAAGGTGATGGGGAGAAGCTAAAACAAGCTGTTCTAATACTACTTGATAACGCAGTTAAATATACTAATGATTATGGATATATAGATATTGTTTTGAAGAGATCTAGAAATCATATTATTTTTTCTGTTGAAAATACTGGGAAGGAAATTCCTAGTGAAAAGCTATCAAGAATATTTGATCGTTTTTATCGGTGTGACCCATCAAGATCTCATGACACTGGTGCTGGTGGATATGGACTAGGGTTATCAATTGCAAAAGCAATTATTGAGCGTTCTGGTGGTAAAATATATGTAGAGAGTACATCTGATAGAACAGTATTTACTTTTGAATTAAAAACAAGCTAATAGATATTGATCAGTCTTCGGTCACCTTTTGATCGAAGATTTTTTCCTTTATTACACTAAAAAAGTTACTCATGAATTACTGAAGGAAGATCCTTTTCTTTTTTAATTTATTTAAGGTTCGTTAAAGGTTTCTGAACTATACTTAGATATACAAAATCCCTAAACAAAATTACAAAATAAAAGGAGAGAATAGGATGTACATATTACAGAATTCATTTAGAAATATTTTTCGTAATCGAGGGCGAAATATACTGATCGGTTCAATTATGTTTGTAATTATCATTACTTCCGTAGTATCACTAATGATCAATAACACAACAAGTAGTATAATTGAAGACTATAAAGACCGTTTTGGTGCTGAAGTTGCTTTGGTTGCCAATATTCAGAAATTGAGAGATCAGGCTATGGCAACCAGTACTGACGGAAGGGTCAGGGTGAGTCCTCCTGTAATTCCTTCGGAACAATATATCAGTTTTGGAGATTCTGAGTACTTACAAGGTAGTTTTTATACCGCCTATGTAGGTGTTAATAGTGGAAGTATTACAGCCATTGATGCAGATTTGGGTGGTGGCCGTGATAGAATGATAATGGGAGGACTTGGGGGTTCATCTCAAGGAGAAGTTCCTACACTATTTATGATGAAATTACTTGGTAATAAATTTGAGGACTTTTCAAAAGGCTTAAGGGAAATTGCAGAAGGGCGAATGCCAGAAAAGGAAAATGAAATAATTGTAAGTACAGATTTGGCCGAATTAAATAATCTGTCTATTGGAGATCTAGTTTTTTTCAGTTCGGAACTTACCGATGAAAATAGAGAAGTGTATGAAACTTATTATACGCTAACTATTGTTGGTACATATTTTGATATTACTGATGAATATGCAGAAGGAGGCCAGAAGAATGCTTATACTAATCGTCGTAACGAGATTTTAACTGGCTATGAAACGGTGGTTGCTCCTATGGAAGCAGGACTTGGAGGTATAGAAATTAATGCAACTTACTACTTAAAAAATCCCGAACTATTGGAAGCTTTTGCAGAAGAAGTATACTCAAAAGGATTAGATCCGATTTATGACGTAACCACTGATAAAGCTAGCTATAATAAAATTGTTGGTCCTGTAGAAGGATTAAAGAGCATATCAATTACATTTATGACAATCGTTTTAATCTTCGGAGGTATAATTATATCACTTTTATCCTCCATCGCCATTCGAGAAAGAAAATATGAGATTGGTGTGTTAAGGGCAATGGGAATGAAGAAACATAAAGTTGCCTTAGGGTTGTGGTGGGAAATGTTGATGATTACAGGTCTATGTCTCTTAGTGGGAATAACAGTAGGTACATTTATAGCTCAGCCTATAAGTAATGTGTTATTAGCCCACCAAATTGAAGCAGCAGAAGTTGCTACTTCTCAAGTTTCACCAACGGGGGGCATGATGATGGGATCTATGACTAATACTTATATAAATTCAGAAGTTCAACCCCTTAGTAATGTAAATGTATCATTAGGACTTGATACAATTTTTCAAATTATGATTATAGGCCTATTATTAGCCTCGTTGGCAGGAATTGTGTCTATCAGTAAAATTACTAAATACGAGCCAATAAAAATATTAATGGATAGAAATTAGGAGGTAATTATATATGGTACTACAATTAAAAGATGTATCTTATCGTTATGAAGGAGGAAAGAAATCAGTACTTAAAAATATAAATGTAACCTTTGAAAGGGGTAAATTGTACACCATTGTAGGAAGGTCGGGAGCAGGAAAATCTACCTTATTATCTCTTATTTCAGGCCTTGATATTTGTAAAGATGGAGAGATAATCTATGGTGGAACAAATCTTAAAACCTTAGATCGAGACCACTATAGAGCAAAAAGTATTGGTGTTATTTTTCAAAGTTTTAATTTACTAACTAATGCTACAGCAATAGAAAATATAGTTCTTTCATTAAACATTAGTGGTAGTAAAGAACAAGATAAAAAAGAATTTGCCTACTCTTTATTAGAAAAAGTAGGTATAAACAGGGAGACGGCAGATCGAAAAATATTAAAGCTTTCTGGTGGAGAGCAACAACGGGTAGGTATTGCCCGGGCATTATCCTACAATCCAGATATTATCATTGCAGACGAACCTACGGGTAATTTAGATCGTGAAACAGAAGCAGAAATTTTGAACATATTTACTTCTCTTGCCCATGATGAGGAAAAATGCGTTATTATTGTTACTCATTCTAAGAAGGTAACATCCATTGCTGATGAAATTTGGGGGATTAATGATGGAAAGCTGTTGTTAATTAAATAGTAGAACTAAATTTTAGTGATTACTGATAATTCTCAATATAAACTTTAGAAAGGTAGTGGGCGTATGAATAACAAGAAAGTTCCGTTACTAAGCATTATTTTATATGGGATTGCAAGTTTTTTAGGATTGTATACAGCTTGGGGGTTGTATCACACCCATGACTATATTTCTAATATGATAGCAGACAATCTTTTAATTGTTAAAGGAAATGAGTACGACATAGTAAATTTTTATATGACAAGTTCTGGACAATATCTACTTTTTGCAACAATTCTTTTTGTTTTAGGTCGGATAATTCATCTTGGTTCAAAAGGTAAACTTATAAACTTTGAAGGGCCAAACGGAAAATTAATGTTAGAAGAGATTTCTAAAGGCGACATTGCAGACGATGATTTTGAAGACTGGTTCCATAATCATAAAGAATGATGTAGTATAAAAAAGAAAATACTACCTCGTTAAAATATAGACCTCCTGATATAGTCACTGGTTCAAGGATAATCAGCCACTAATTAGGAGGTTTTCATTTTTTAAAATCAACTCTTTTTATAAAATAATAAAGGAATACAGACCATTAAACTAGAAACTATCAATTAGAATAATATGGTAATTATAACTTCATAATATGAAATTTTTAAATAAAAATATAGTTATGATATTGTGCAATTTACCCATTAGAGAAACCTATTGGAAGTAGATAAATTAAGCTAAGGAAGTGATGGAAATGATCAAGGAACTAAAAAAGGAACAATTTTTCCTAATAAAACCTTTATTAAAGGGTGAGTTTGTAAACCTAGAAATAAAAGGAGTTGCAGCCGGTAATAACCCTGGTTGGGTTTTTGTTGATGACATTGAAGAACCCAAAACTGCCATGATCTGGTCGAAGGGAATACAAGGTTTTTATTTTGTTGGGGATGAAAATAATCAAAATTTTAATCATAATATTATTGATTATATTCACACAGAAATAGCTCCTAGAGCAAAAAAACTAGGATTAGAATGGTTCGAATTTAGTGGAACTAGTGAAATATGGGATAAAACCTTTGAAAGAATATTTAAGGATATAGAAATTAATAAATCAAAGCAATTTGTGTATACAAATACAGATTTAAACATTTTGCCATTAGATTCATGTCAATTGAAAGAGGGATATACCTTAAGAGAAGTAAAAAAAGATTTATTAAAAAATAAAATATATAACTTAGACTTTGTAGAGTCTGCCATTAAGGAATGGTGGGACTCAGTAGATGACTTCATTAAGCATGGGGTAGGATATTATATTTTATATAAAGATGTAGCTGTATGTTCCTGTGTAACTAGTTTTGTAGCTGATCATCAGATGGAACTACACATAAAGACTGCAGAAGAACATAGAAAAAAAGGATTGGCTACTGTGGCAGTAAAGGAATTTGTAAAGCATTGTAAGAAAAAGCAATATATCCTTTATTGGGACTGTATGGAGGAAAATATAGGGTCGAGGGTATTAGCAGAGAAATGTGGATATAGCAAAGCTTTTGAATATTTCTTATACTACTTTAAGTTTGATTAAATGAAGAAATTGCTCGTTTCCCACCGGACCTTGAAGAATTTAAGTCTAGAATCGTTTTACTCTTTATTGAAAGTCATAGGTTAAAAAATAGTATGATTTCTACTAGCTCTATCTTTAGAAAATAAAGATGGGGCTTTTATTATGAAACATAATGGGTATAGGAAAATCACAAGGGCAGATACTAAAAGAAGCTCTATTATAATTTCATCTAATATAAGGATAATTTTTATGATTGAATATTGGAATAAAACCTTGAAAACTAAGGAAATTTCATCATACCATAACCCTTAATTTATATGTTTTTCTTAATATAAATTAAATACTAATTATGGAATTTATCAATTAAGAACTAAGAAATAAGAACAAGAATGATTAGAAAATTTAAAGAGGTGATAGGATGAAAAATGAAAATATGTTAATCGAAACAGGTTGGAATATTGATAATAGCTATGCTCATTTACCAGAAATATATTTTAGAAGTCATAGTCCTACCCCATCTACATCACCAAAACTGGTGATTTTCAATGAAACTTTAGCTAAAAGCCTTGGGTTAAATGTAGAAGAACTTCAGAGGGATACTGGAGTGGCAATATTAGCAGGTAATCGAGTTCCTGAAGGATCTTTTCCTTTAGCTCAAGCCTATGCAGGACATCAATTTGGACATTTTACTATGCTAGGGGATGGGAGAGCTTTATTGCTAGGTGAACAGATTACTCCTACTGGAGAACGATTTGATATTCAGCTAAAGGGTTCAGGAGAAACTCCCTACTCACGGGGAGGAGATGGGCGTGCTACCCTTGGACCAATGTTAAGAGAATACATCATAAGTGAAGCCATGTATAGTCTTGGTATTCCAACAACTCGTAGTTTAGCCGTAGTAACTACAGGAGAGGATGTTCTTCGAGACAGCACCTTGCCGGGGGCTATTCTAACCCGTGTAGCTGCTAGTCATATAAGAGTTGGTACTTTTCAATACGCCGCTAGATGGGGTACCCGTCAAGACCTTCAGGCCCTTGTCGATTATACAATTGAAAGACATTTTCCAGAAGTTAAAGGAAGTGAAAATAAATATCTTTCTCTACTTAAGGAAGTTATGAAGGCTCAAGCAAGGCTAATTTCAAAGTGGCAATTGGTTGGATTTATTCACGGTGTTATGAATACTGATAATATGACTATAAGTGGAGAAACAATTGATTATGGCCCATGTGCTTTTATGGATGCTTACAATCCAGAAACGGTATTTAGCTCTATTGATAGACAAGGTCGATATGCTTATGGTAACCAGCCTTCTATTGCCGGTTGGAACCTTGCCCGCTTTGCAGAAACCCTATTGCAACTCATTGATGATAATCAAGAGAAAGCTGTTAAACTAGCACAAGAAGCCATCTCAAACTTTCCAGAGCTATACCAAAGCTACTGGTTAGCAGGAATGCGGGCTAAATTAGGGATATTTAACGAAGAAATGGAGGATACAAGTCTCATAGATGGTCTCCTTACTATGATGGAAAAGTATAAGGCAGATTTTACAAATACCTTCCGTTTTCTTACGATTGAAAGGCCAGAAGAGACAACAATGTTTGGTACAGAAGAATTTAGTCAATGGTATAATCAATGGCAGGCAAGAATTGATAGACAACAGGAATCAAAAGAGGACTCTCTTCAGCTGATGAAAAAGGTTAATCCAGCCATAATTCCACGGAATCATAGGGTAGAAGAAGCCTTAGAAGCTGCAGTAAAAAAAGAGGATTTTAGTGTAATGGAAGGGTTGCTTAATGTTTTGAGAGATCCATTTGCTTACTGCCCAGAACAAGAAGCGTATACAGAATTACCTCCAGAATCTGATCGTCCCTATAGAACTTTTTGTGGAACCTAATTCACAGAAAATTAATAATAGAAAATAAATTATTGGTTTAATCAATAGGTTGTGGTATAATTTGGTATAGTACGATAAAAATCCCCTGTAGTAGTTGATAACTATTACAGGGGATTTTTAGTTCAAGATAGAATACAGGTAAGTGTTTAAGCGTAAGTTTAAAAAGGGAGGTTAAGTAATGATTGAAAAGTTATTGAAGGATACAATTTGTTTAAAACAATATATATCAGAAAAAGAGTACAAAGAGATTAATCGACTTGAGGAGATTTGTCGCAACTACGAAGATATAAATCTAAAGCTAGAATTAGACTATAAAATAAATGAAGCTAGTAACCATAATTTAGGTAAAAAAGAGATAAACGAATTCCTGTATTATTGTAATGATGATCTAGTAGCTTATTTAGGTATTTCAAGTTTTGGCGGAAGTAATATTGGAGAGATTAATGGTATGTCTCACCCGAAAATTAGGAGGAAAGGCTTGTCTAAACAACTTTTTCAATTAGTAATAGATGAATGCGAAAGGAGGAAATTTAAAAAAGTTCTTTTATTATCCGATGGCAAATCAAACTCTGGGGTTGGTTTTATAAGCTCAGTCTTAGGGGAATATGATTTTTCTGAGTATAGAATGAAGTTAATTAATAGGTCTAACATTGAAATAGTAAGTAGTATTAGATTAAGAGAAGCTGAAGAAAAGGACGGTAAGGAAATTAGCAGGCAAAATGCTTTGTTTTTCAATCATTTAGAAGAAGTTGAATGGTCTTTAGATAAAGAACGGGAGCTAAATCAAATAACTTATATGGTAGAGCTTGAAGATAAAGTTATTGGGAAAATAAAGATAAGTTATGATGGTTCTTCAGCTTTTATAAGTGGTGTTGGTATATTGCCAGACTTTAGAGGGAAGGGCTTTGGAAAGGCTGCATTAACAGAAGCAATACATATTATAAATACAAAAAATATCTATGAGATCCAATTGGATGTGGAATGTGAAAATAGTACAGCCCTTAATTTATATAGAGATTGTGGTTTTGAAGAGGTTTCTGTGATGAATTATTATAAATATAACTTTGATTCAGAAATCAAGGATTAGCATAATAGCTATGAAAGGGGTAATGTTGTGTCAAGTATAATGATTGGTAGGTACTTATTAACTCCCATAGATATTGTAATGGCTATATTTTGGACAATGATCTCTCTAGTGTTGATCATATATGTAGATTTGAAGTTTCGAGAAAGGTTAAGTCTCGCATTTTACCAAAATTCAAAACAATTTATTATTCAATGTGTATTAGCAATTTTAATGATGAACATTCCTTTCTTTATTTTACAAAACTCTTTACAAAGTGCTGCTAATAGTCATTTAGACCCAATAGTAGGGTACCTTATTTCTATCACTTTAGTATGCATTATTTTATATTTATTGACTATGTTTATTGTGAATTTAAAGCTATTATTTAGTAAACCTTTATTACTTCTTGTTTATTTGCAGTTCCTTTTCACATCCTATTTCTGGATACAGCAGTATTTTTTAATAGAATGTACTGTTTGCAAATTGGGTTAGCTAATAATGGATTATTATTCATCGTGATTATGAAGTTAGTATATTAACTGCTTACAATATTTCATATAATTTTAAGACTAAAAGTGGGGATTTTACCCGCTTTTTTTATCTTTTAACAACATGTAATTTGCATATTTTAATTTAAATTAATAGCTCTCTCATATTGTGCAATTTACTCATATAAAAATGGGGTATTACTGAAGTATAAGTAGCTTTATAAATAAAACTAATAAAATAGAATTATTTTGTAATATTACGCTTGTAATAGTATTATTCAAGATATATAATTCTATATAGAAAGTCGATATCGAAATACGATATTAAAATTCTGATAATTATATTTAGGTTATAGGGTTACAAATTCAATACGAGGGAGGGATCTATTAAAATGAAAATAGGAAAAAATCTAGAAGCTTCAAAAGGGATGGGATGGAGAACCTTCCTAAAAGATGTGTTTATCTGCTCTTTAGGGGCTTACGGAGGTCCTGAAGCCCACTATGGTGTTTTTACAGACCAAATGGTAATTAAGAAAAAATATTTAAGTGAGGAAGAACTTGTAGAGTTAATTGCTCTATGCGGAATTTTACCAGGTCCTAGCAGTACTCAAACGATTGTTGCTATTGGTTATAAAGTAGGGGGACCACTATTAGCATTCTTAACAATGTTAGTATGGGCTTTTCCAGTGCTTACAGTAATGATATTGTTATCTTTTCTATACCAGTTGATGGTTGGTATGAATATCTCTCAAGATGGATTAAGATACATTGGTCCTATGGCAGTAGGTTTTATTATAGTGGCAGCCTATCGAATAGGAGGAAAAGTGGTTACCGATCAAATCACATTGCTATTATTACTTTTTGGAGGGATTACCACCTATTTTATTCGTGAAGCATGGGTTTTCCCATTGGTTCTAATAATTGGCGGATTAGTTAGTATTGCTACTACTAAAGAAAATGATTTATGGAATCATGTAAGATTAAATCCTCCTTGGAAGTATTTAATCGCCTTTTTATTGTTTACGGTTGGTAGTATGATACTTGCCCTTTTATGGGATAACCAGATTATCCAATTATTCGAGAGTTTTTATCGTTATGGATACCTTGTTTTTGGTGGAGGACAGGTAGTAGTACCCCTTATGTATAGTGAATTAGTGGAAGTTAACACCTTTATGACTAGTCAAGAATTCCTTACTGGTTATGGACTTGTACAAGGGCTACCAGGGCCAATGTTTAGTTTTAGTGCCTATGCAGGAGGAATGGCAACCCGTGGTGGTACTACTATTACTCAACTGTTAGGAGCAATTGTCGGTGGAATAGGAATATTTTTACCGGGTCTACTACTAATTTATTTTATCTATCCAATATGGGAAAACTTGAAGAAGATTAAAGGAATAAAAGTCTCACTAAAGGGGATTAATGCTGTTGCAGGAGGCTTAATTTCAGTTGCTGCTTTAATATTAATGCAAAGAAGTGGATTTACGGTTGATAACGTAATCGTCACCTTCCTTACGATTATTCTTTTATTTACTAAGCAAATTCCAGCACCATTAATTGTACTAATGGCATTGGTTGCAGGTTTTGTAATATAGATGTCTATTAACTTTAAAGGATATTTTAATAGATTATATGATATTGATATTAGTATTAATCAACTTAAATAGCATAGTCTACTACTAATTCTATTCTTGTTAGGATATAATAGATTATATATTAAGTAAGGATGGGAGTAGATAAATATGAAAGAAATCTATTCGAGAAGAAGTATTAGAAAATATACTGATCAACCTGTAGATCAAGAGCATATTCAACAAATGTTACGGGCAGCCATGTATGCACCTTCTGCAGGAAATGAAAAGCCTTGGCATTTTATTATTATTAGGGATCGAAATAAATTAAATACCATTACTAGTTTTCATCCCCATACACAAATGTTAAAGGAAAGCCCTGTGGCAATTGTTGCATGTGCAGATATAAGTAATGTAAAGTACGATGGGGCATTTTGGATTCAAGATATGTCTGCAGCAGTTCAAAATATATTATTACAGGGGGAGGCCTTGGGGCTTGGAACCTGTTGGTGTGGCGTATATCCAAAAGAAGAATTTGTCCTAAAGGTTTCTCAAATACTAAACCTACCAGAGCATATTATACCGGTGGCTATTATTGCAGTTGGACATCCAGCTGAGGAAAGACAAGTACAAGAAAGATATAAGCCAGATAGAGTTCATCACGAAGTCTGGTAGAAGATAATTAGTATAGAACTGCAAGATAATTTATATTGCTATAAAATGATAATAAATGAATATACAATAACTAATTAAGAACCTAGAGTGTACTACTTTAGGTTCATTTACTTTTTTGAGTATTTATTAACCTGCTCTCTAAATGCTAAAAACTCATGGGTGTATAAATAAAATACTTATTATGAATACTAAAATCATGATAAAGAAGGGAGCGAAAAATAGTGGGAAAAAATCAACAGGTTTTCCTCTCAACTAATTTTAGTGAAAATATAGAATATCTACTAAAGGAATTACGGACAGAAGAAAATTTTGATGTTATCCACCGAAAATTAGAGTATGCTAATAAGAAATTTGGACTATTTTTTATTGATGGATTTGCAAAAGATGACGTAATGGTGGAAATAATGAAGGAATTGTCTAGGCTATCAACAAATGCCCTTTACAAAGAAGCCATAAAAAAACTAGTTCAACAATTTATTCCCCACATAGAAGTTGAGACTACAAATGATCTTGAAGAAATTATTTCACAAGTTTTATCAGGTCAGGCAGTATTTATTATAGAAGACTGTGACGAAGCAATTTTGGTGGATATACGAGAATATCCTGCACGCTCACCAGAAGAACCAGATATAGAAAGAGTCGTAAGGGGGCCAAGAGACGGCTTTGTAGAGACCATTGTTTTTAATGTTACCCTAATACGAAGACGAATGAGGGATCGTTCCTTAATTATGAAGCATTTTACTGTAGGACGCCGTTCAAAAACTGATGTAGTGATAGCCTATTTAGATAGTGTGGTGGACATAGATTTAGTAAATGAAATAAGTAAAAAAATAGATGAAATAAATGTAGATGGGTTACCCATGGAAGAAAAATCTTTAGAAGAGTTTATTTTTGGAAGACACTATAATCCCTACCCAATGGTAAGATACACAGAGCGGGCTGATACCTGTGGAGTACATCTTAGAGAAGGTCATATTGTTATAATGGTAGACGGTTCACCTAGTGCAATGATTTGTCCTACAACATTTTGGCATCACTTACAACATGCTGAAGAATATCGACAAAAACCAGTTGTAGGGATATTCTTGAGATGGGTGAGGTTTACTGCTATTTTCGCATCACTATTTTTACTTCCTTTGTGGTTTGTTCTAGCTGAAAATCCAAATTTATTACCAGAGTCCCTAAAGTTTATTGGGCCTACTGAAAAAGGAAATATACCATTGTTTTGGCAGTTTTTTCTGGCTGAAATTGGAATAGAAATTCTTAGAATGGCAGCTATACATACACCCAATGCCTTAGCCACTGCACTAGGACTTGTGGCTGCTATACTGATTGGAGAAGTAGCAATAAATGTGGGTTTATTCGCTGAAGAAGTTATTCTCTATTTGGCTATTGCTGCCATGAGTACCTTTGCTACTCCAAGTTATGAATTAAGTCTTGCAAATCGTATTTTTAGGATCGTTTTCTTAATAGCAGGCGCTTTACTCGGTATATACGGCTTAATAACTGCTATTGTACTTTGGATTGTTTTACTGGGAACAACCAAATCTCTAAATGTTCCCTATCTATGGCCTTTGATTCCACTAAACATAAAGGCATTAATGGACTTTTTATTTAGGATTCCAGTTCCATTGAAGAAGAAAAGACCCAGTGCCCTTAATACACAGGATAATACAAAAGGATAAAGCTTGTTATTATGTAAATTATTATGTAAAAAACATACCTCTTATTAAGCTAAACATAGCATATAAGGGGTATGTTTTTGTACTAGGATGCCTTAGGTTGAGTTTCTTTTTGATCATTAGCTAATTTTGCTTTTTCCCAAGTTTGATAGTTTTTAAATAAATCCAATGCTCTTTTCATTACCTTATCTTGTACCTTAGAAGGATCTTTAAGAATATTTGACATTTGTACTAATTGAATATCCAAATATTTAGGATTTTGAAATTTATTAGCATAGGAGTTTTTATTTGATTTTTTCATCGATGCAGCAAGGGATTCTTTAAACATTAGAAGAAGAAAACTGTTTCTCTTTTGTTTTGGAACTTGCTTTGCTTGTTCAAAAACTTGATGATAGAACTTTTCCAAATTTTGTTTCTTAAAATAAAAGTAAGCTATGGCTAATCCTAGGATAATTATTACTGTCCCTATTACCAAAATTGTTGTCGTATTCATTAGTTAAGTCCCCCTTTATAAGTTTACTTTTTCATTTTACCATAAACTCTTTATTTATGCACTATAACAAAATTTAGGAGGGAATTTAAGGAAACTATAGAATAATAAATAGTAGATGAATTACGTGTATAGGGAGAAGGGAGCATTCACGATTATAAAAAAGAAAAGAGAGGGTGCTGGATGAACAAAAAAGAGCAAGTATTTAAGAAACTTGATGAACTAAAAATCCCATACGAGGTCATATATCATGAAGCTGTATTTACAATTGAGGAAATGAACGATTTAGGTATTAGTAATGATGGAGATGTTGTTAAGAATTTATTTTTAAGGGATGCAAAGGGAAAACGTCATTTTTTAGTTGTCATGGATAAAGATAAGAAGGCCGATCTTCAAAGTATTCAACAACAGTTAGGATCTACGGTCTTAAGTTTTGCATCGGAAAACAGATTAGAGAAATTTCTACAGCTGAGTAAAGGAGCAGTAACTCCCTTGGGGGTAATAAACGATACAAAGGCCTTGGTTGAGGTAATCTTTGATAAAGAACTAATAGGAAAAACAAGGCTAGGGGTTCATCCCAATGACAATAGGGCAACCATCTGGATTTCCTTTGATAATTTAAAAACGTTAATTGAGAAAAACGGTAATGATATAAAATACATAACGATTTAATGAATATCACCTTAAGTTACTTTTACTGTAGTACTGAAGCAATATTCAATACTGAGGAAGGAATGTATTATGATGAATTTCAGTAATAAAAGACTCTACTCATTAGCTTTAATAATAGCTATAGGATTATCTATATATTCTATACAGGCATATAGAAATATACAAAGAGAAATGGGAAAACGGTATATGGGAATACATACAAATATTGAAACGAGTTTAGATCTTGTAAAAGTTGATCTAGTTAGGTTTGAAAATAATCAAGAGGATAAGTCAATACTATTGCCATTATTAGGGAAGATAAATGAATTGAAACATATTTCCTATTATACACCACCCGTAAATGGAATTTATCCTTTTTTGTTAAGAGAAATCGAAGTAAAGTTAATTGCTATAGAAAAAGGAGGACTGGAGGAAGCTAAAGCAGATGCAGCTTTAGAAGAAATTTATACAACTTTTGAACTTATCGAAGCTGTATCAAAGATTATAGCAGAAAAGATAGCAGAAGATAATCCAATCGGTTTTTTTAGAGAGATTGAATCTACTAATAGTAAAACCTTTAAGCGAATTAACGAGATTTACAATGACTTTGCGAAAAAATAAGGAGATAATGACTAATGGTTATTTTAATAGGTGGTATTGGATGTACTGGCAAAACCCTAATGGCTCAAAAGTTACTTGAAAAGTATAAAATGCCATATCTCTCTATCGATCACTTAAAGATGGGTTTATACAGAGCTGATGAGAACTGTGGATTTACACCACTAGATAGTAACGAACTAATTGGAGAAAAGTTATGGCCGATTATTAGAGGAATTATAATGACCAATATAGAGAACAAGCAAAATATTATCATAGAAGGCTGCTATATAATGCCACATTTTATAAAGGATTTTAATAAATTCTATTCAGAAAAAATTATATCAGTATTCTTGGGATTTTCGGAAAAATATATCGAGAAAAGTTTTCAATCGAATATCGCAAAGTTTAGAAATGCAATTGAAAATCGTACCTATCCAGAAGATAGATCATTATTACAATATATAAAAGAACATGATGAATTAAGAAAAAAGTGTATGGAAACTTGTGTCGATTACTTTGAAATAAAAAATAATTATGAAGTAGAAATTGTAAAGGTGTATGATTATATAGACGACCGTGTAAAGTCAATAAATTATACTTAATGAGGTTTTGATATCTAGTAAGTTTAAAGATGCAGAGACATCTACTTCCTTAGGTAATACTCACGATTTCAAAAGAAAATTTAAAAAGGATCGAAGGGATGTTACAATATGGATGTCATAGAAACGATTTACAAAAGAAGAAGTATCAGAAAATATCTAGATAAGCCAGTTGAAAAAGATGCAATTATAACTTTATTAAAGGCAGCAACAGCAGCACCTACTGCAGCTAATTGTCAACCATGGGAATTTATAGTCATAAATGAGGTTGAAAAACTTACAGTGCTAAAAGAAAAGTTAATTTTCGCAAGATATAATGCTCCAGTAGCTATTGTTGTGTGTGGAAATATGAAATTAGCATTTAAGGGGCCAGGTCGTGAAATGTGGGTACAAGACTGTAGTGCAGCAATAGAAAATATTTTAATTGCTGCAACAAGTATTGATCTTGGCACAGTTTGGATCGGAGTACATCCAATTGAAAGCAATATTAAACCTTTAAAAAAGCTATTGAATATACCTGATTATGTTATTCCTCTCGGTATTGTATTAGTTGGTCATCCTGCAGAGACTAAAGAAGCTAGGACACGTTTTAATGAAAAAAGAGTATACTGGCAAGAATATGAACCTGACCGTAAACACCGCTCAAAAAATAAACCAATTTTAGGGCATTATTAAAACTTTAAAAGGAGCATATGGAAGGATAAAGTGGGAATTACCATTGCCAACATCACTTAACATCAACTTTGTATTCTTCTATTGTATACTAAGCAGTCAGATGTTTTTATCAAGTACTTTTAACATAAAGAGCCTATTCTTGCCATCTTGCAGAGGTGGATATAAGACCACCGACAAATCGACAAGTAGTATTAGAACTCTTTAAAAGAGAGGGACAATGGGTTTCTGAGAACTTTAAAAATGAAGCTGGAATCTCTTGCAAAAATAAATTGTTTTAAGCAAAAAGAAAGAGCTATGTAAGATGTTAATGGAATTTTTATTAGGGGATAAAAATGTGAAGATAAGGGGGATTTAGATGAGGGACTATGTAAGTATGTTTAATCAAATTGTTGAAATTATGAGAAATGACTATGGGGGTAAAGATGAAAAAATCGGGTGGGACAACCCAGAGATATTTCTTGACCAAATTATTAACCTTCTAACATCCAACCAGCTTCATGATGAAGGGTTTTATAGTATAGTTGATGATTATCTTTCAGATTTTAAAGATGGTCATTTGATTTGGTTAGCAAATGGAGGACCTATAAAAAATTGTGGTTTTCGTGTTAGACGTTATAAAAATAGCCTCTATGTAATAGATGTACTAACAGAAGAATCTAATGTTAAAAAAGGTTGGCAAATTATAGAAATAAATGGTAAAAACATCGAATTGTTAGGAAAGGATAATATAAGAAAACTTAAAAGTGATGTCCTAGAAAGACAAAAATGGAATAGTTTAATTTCTAGCGCTAATACAGTTACTTTTCAGTTAAATAATGGTGAAAAACTGTACTATGATGTCCATAACTATAAATTTAAGAGAAGAGAGTCTAAGTACGAGATGAAGAATTTAAATGACAAAATACTATATATGTGCTTTGAAGATTTCGCTAATCCTGATGCTATTTTAAAACTTATGACTAAGAATCGTAAAGCAATGGAACAGACACCGAATTGGATTATTGATGTAAGAAATAACGGGGGAGGTTCAGACGATGCCTACTACCCACTATTACCATATTTGTTTTCAAAGGGAGAAAAGCGGAAATCAGAAGATCTTTTTTATTTAATGACTGAAAGAAATTGTGATACTCGAGTAGAACTACTAAAGGCATATAGTGCAAATTGGGAGTCGAAGGAAGATGTTGAAAAGTATATAAAATTAATGGAGACTAATAGAGGGAAAGGCTTCGTTAAGATAGATTCTACTTTAGATTCTATAATGCAATCTTTTAATAAAACGACAGTAAACCCCAAACATGTTATTGTTATTACTGACACATATTGTGGTAGTTCGGGAGATCAATTTATATATGATGTTAAACAAGCAAGTAAGGTTACTGTAATGGGTAGACCAACTGCTGGTGTTCTTGACTATAGTAATTTAACTTCAATCAAAATTGATGAAGTATTTCAACTTATGTATCCTACCTCAAAGATGGCAAGTGTGATGAAAAAACAATTTACATATAATGGTATAGAACCAGATATCTATATTCCTTGGACTCCAGAACATATTGAAAAGGATTTAGATTTAGAAGAAGCATTAAAGATTTTGGATAGACTGAATGAAATTGTAGTCTAAAAAAGTGAAGTCGAAAAAACATTAATAATTGGGGAGATTCTATGAAGAATAAAGTTTTATATTTAATCTTAATACTGATGCTTGTTCTATTGACAGCTTGCTCTCAGGGTGATGATATCATTAATTCTGAATATTATACAGATGTAAATGAAGCAATTGCCAATAGTATAACAGAGGACGATGTTTTTCTATCTGTTGAAAAATATCAAAATACTACACTTTTATTTTTTGAAAGGGATGGTGGGCTAGGAACATCTGTCCTTACTGAAAAAGGTGGGAAATACAAATTTGAAAGGCAAACTCCAATTACTATATTTGAAAGTGATGGAGAGTATCTAACTGGTGGTTTTTCTATCGAGACTGAAAAGGGAGAAAAAATCAATATTTTATCTGGTGAGGTATTTGATCCTGTAGTCAGCAAAATTATATTGGAAGATATTGAAACCAAAGAAAGCGTTGAAATTTGGAGTAGAGAATTTTCCAGTTCTAGATTCTTTTATTATGTATTAGGAGATGAGGAATATACAAGAAAAAATGTTATTTCAATAGAGGGTTAGATATAGAGGGTTAGACTACTTTTACATTACAATGCAATGACATTCCTATGGGATTGTTTTATACCATATACTATTACAACATCAGGAACAGGTATAGGTAGTGGCAAAATAAATAATAATGTTGAAGGAGATGTTGAATGATTAAATTAAACAGTAAGGACTTTAATAAAGTAGCTCATCTGATTAAATCTAGAAATGAATTATCAGTACTTTCCGTTATTAATGGAAGGATGCCTGGCGAAGTATATGTTAACAATATTAAAAATCCAACTGTAGCACTGATACTAACTAATGAGTGCAATTTAATTGCGGGTCGAACTAATGATGAAGCTTTTAATTCGAAGGTGAACGCGAAATTAGATTTTTGGGATCAGTTAACTCCAGATTCCAGTGAATGGATTGAGAAAATACCATCTATTCATAAGAATCCTTTTATTAGAAAATATGCAAGAAGGCATTATGAGTTAAAGATTGATGATTTTGTTGAATATAATATCAATTTGCCTGAAGGTTATGAAATGAAAAAAGTAGATATATCAAACATAGAGCTAAAGGACTATGAAAACCTTGATAAAGTACTAAACTGGATTAAGAGTTGGGGTGAAGATAAAAGATTTAAAAATTACGGTTCTGGATATTTTATACATAATGAAAAAGTAATCGTAAGCTTTTCATTGAGTGATTGCTATTATGAAGACAAAATTGCAATTGGAGTATATACAGACGAAAGGTATAGAAATAAAGGCTTAGGCAAAATAGTTGTAGCTACAACCATAATGGATTGTTTTGCTAAGGGATACAAAAAAATTGATTGGATGTGTGTCGATTCAAATAAGGGATCTATTGCTATAGCAGAGAAATTAGGGTTTACGTATAAAAATAAGTATTACTCCTTTTCATCATATCCACCAATAGAAAATCCAACTGATTTAACTGAAGCAGAGTGGTATGAGTGGGCTGTATATTTAGAAGATGCTTCTATAACTGAAGAATGTCTTTTAATAGACTGTCTATATTCGTATATAAAATCTAATGATGTCGAAAAGACAATTAGTCTTATAGCAAAGATGAATACTGGAAAAGTCACAATAAATTATTTAAAAATAAAAAATCATATTGAAAAGCTTAAAACTTATGGTATGTGTTCTAACTTTACCAATACGACATTTTTAGATGTGGCAACTTCTAATTTGTAGAGTCTAGATAACTGATACAATTAGGGATGGCTATTTCAGGTAAGTTATTGCTTACTAATGGGTTAATCATTTCTTGAAGGAGGAGATATTTTGAGTGGAATTCATTTTGTTGATGGGAAATTCAAACCAAGTTACATCAACCCAATAACAGGAATGCCATATGATGTTAACTGGATTTTCTTAGAAGTAACCGACGATGATAGCTATAATCTGTTTAGTGGAGGAAATGCTAATGTTTTAAGACTGGCAATTAGTAAAAAATGTGATAGTTGGCAATATAGAGTATGTGACTTTATAGAATATGAACTATCTTATGGAAAACATATCATTCTTTCAATTTCTAAAGATGATTATGAAGATGCAAAACAGGTTTATAAAGAGCATTCATTTAAAGATAATTTTCTCCGTCCTTATGAAAAAAACATATTAGTTCACAGCACAACATTAGATGGATTTAAAAGTATCCTTCAAGATAAGGCGTTAAAGTCATGGAATATGCTGAAGCAGGAAGGAACAATTAATGAATCCAAGCCAATAGGGGCACTTTTAGGAGATCATGAAGAATATAGTGATTATATTATGTTTACCCATGGTGGTGTAACAGGAGAAATTATTGTGAATTCTAAACACCATGGAAGAATTATTATGAGTAAAAATGAAGAATATGTTCCGGGCGCAAGATTATATTTTGATGCAGAATTAATTGCCAAAGATGGTTTATTGATAAGGGATGGAGGCCATATAAAAGTGAAAAATAACTTGCCGTTGGAAAAATATTTGATGTGGTATGCAACAATAGATAATATTGATATGAAAGGATTAAAAATAACACCTTATAATTTTGCTATGGAATCTGATAAAGAATTTGAAAGACTATTTTCAATAGAGTTAGAAAAGAGGTAGCTATAATATACGTAATTCAACAAGGTGTAGCTACTACCACATCAAGTAACAAATAATTGATGGGAAAAAGACAGCGACCTGTAGCTTTAAAGAAGAATATTCAGAGTTAGAGTTACAAGAACTTATTGATATAAAAGGAAAAATAGTAACGGTAGAAGATCATAAAGGAACACCTAGGTGTAATATAAGAATTATTGATATTTTTGAGACTGCATTTGGAAACCCAGATTTGAGACTGGTTAGGGGAGAAGGCGATGGTGAAGATGTACTTAAGTTTCAAGAGAACCATCGACATGTAGTATAGAGATTGTGAACATTTAACTAAGGGAGGAGTTTTGCAGAAATGTTTCAGTTGGAAAATATAAATATCGATATAATTAGACCTTTACTTAACAAAGAAAACTCCCATTATCCACTTTTAAAGTCGATAATATCTAAAAAGAAGAAAGGAAAAGTATATGTGGATTGTTTAAATAAACCTTCTGTTGCTGCAATTTTAAGTGACAATGGATGGTTTTATTTGGTAGGAGAAACTAGTGATGATAATTTTAATTCACAATTAATGAACTTTCTTGTTTCGGAGGCAATAGTAGCTAATGGATCAATTCTTTGGTTTGGAATACCAGAAGAGTGGAAAAAGAAAATTGTCGGAAACACTTCTGTGGTTGTTAGGGATTATCCAAGGGTTCAATACAAATTTATAGGTTACGATTTTGATTATGACCTATATTCAAAGAAAAACTTTAAGTATAAACTTAAAGAAATTAATTCAGATAATATTGATGAAGTCTTTGAATATAATAAGGAATTAAGCATTTTCTGGGAGAGTAAAGAATTATTCCTTAAAAATGGATTTGGATATATATTGTTGGATGGTAATCAAATTATAGGCCACGCAATAAGCGCATCAGTAGAAGCAGTAGAGGCTGAAATTGACATTCAAACACAAAAAGAATACCGTGGAAAAGGGATAGCGGCTTATCTTACTTCACACTTAATAAAAGTGTGTCTAAAGCATTCTATAGAGCCTAAATGGGATTGCTCTGTAGAGAACACCGCATCAAATAAATTAGCTAGTAAGCTGGGTTTTCAAATGATAAAAGAGTATCCCTTTAGTATTATTACAACAACTCAAAAGATTTGATTTATAGCTGATAAGATACTAATAAAATTAGGGGGATGAGTTGGTGAAATATCAAGAACAAATAAAAGCTTTATGGAATGATATGGATAAACAGAATTGGGACAATATAAAGAAGTATTTTCATAACGAGGCCATAATTAACTGGAATAATACAAATGAAAGGTTTAATGTAGAAGAATTTGTAAGAGTTAATTCGGAATATCCAGGAGATTGGAATATTAAAATTGAACGATTGGAATCCATAGATAATTTAGTAATTTCTGTAGTGAAAGTGCAACTTAAAGATGAGGACATATCAGTCCATGCAACATCATTTTTTGAATTTGATCGTGATAAAATTAAAGTGCTTAATGAATACTGGGGTGATGATGGAAAACCCCCTCAATGGAGGATTGAGAAGCAAGTTGGTAGACCTATTAAAACAATATAAAGCAATCATAATTTTTTTAATAGGTTCAACAACAGATCATAATGGGAGGAGGGAAAGGAAATCATGAATATACAAAGTAAAGTTAATGATATATACTCAAAAATTTTAAAAAATAAACTAATAACAGTTTGTATTCTATTTACAGTTTTTACATTACTAGATACCATACCAATCCTAGTGGGTTTATGGCCAGCTAAAGAAGGCATTGGACCATATGTGCATTTATTAGGTAGATTTATTTTACATTCAATATTAGTGGCGGGCTTATATCTTTTTGATATCTTAAGAAAAAGACTAAAATCAAAGATTGTAATCTATATAATAACCTTTTTTCTCACATGGAGCCTTCTTTTAGTATATGTTTGGAGCAATAGTCTTTTCACAGAATTACATCCCGATGCATTTAAAGACGTTTCAATAAGTTATGCATTTATGTATATTCTTTTAGGAATAGTAGCTTTTATTGGGAATAGATCAAAAAGCAGTAATAAGTCAAATTGATTATTTGTTTTGAGTGTTAAATTGAAAAATTGCTATGAAAGAAGGCTCAAAGTTTTTTGTAAAGCTAACTTTATAGTTGATCTATTTTTTATTTTAATTCATTAAAGGGGACTCAATATGATTAAATTTCAGCCTATTACGGAAAATACATTAGAGCTTGTTCTTGAGATACTTAACTCAAATCCTCATTATAATATTCTAGAAAACGGGAATCCCTTAAGGTCAATAGAGGAAGTAAGAGAGGAATTTCTTAATCAAGTTACTGATAGTTACCTGATGATTTTAGATAATCAGTATATAGGTGTTATTGATTTTTTAAAAAATAATCCTAAGGACAACTGTCCTTGGATAGGATTACTGATGATACATGGAGATTACCATTCTAGAGGATATGGGAAAAAGTCATATGTAGCCTTTGAGAATAAATTAAAAGAGGAAAGCTTTAATAATATTCGAATTGGTATATTACAAAATAATATTAACGCTAAAAAATATTGGACATCCTTAGGCTTCAAGTTTTATAAAAATAGCCAATATCAAGGAAAGCTAGTTGAATGTTTTGAAAAAAGATTGACATAGCTTGATTAATAGGAATACTTGAGGAAATTGCGTAATTGATATTAGATTTATATTAATAAATATAAATTGGATATACATACGCATTTTAATAAGTACAGATTTGGATATATTTTGTATATAATGCTAACAATTGTGTTTGGGATTAAAATAACCTAAACCGTGGGAAGCCTTAAAACACCAAGACTTCAGAGATGGCTTTAATAACTTTAGATTATATATGAGGGAGTAATGTTGTTTTATAAAGATAGATCAGTAAATGAAAAAATATATTTATACTTGACATAATTAATTCTACTGAATATAATGAAAAAGGATTAAAAACAAAATAACTTGTTAGGAGAGGCTCCTAAATGAACACAGGCTATTGCCCAAAAATGTCGAGAGACGCCAATGGGTAGAACAGGCATGATCGGATTAAGGTCTGCTTAAGATAGCTGATTCAAACTTTGAATCTACGTCATTTAGTGCTAAAACCCAGACGAGGAGTTTATAGGTTGGTAGTGTACTATCTTATTATCTTTATTAAGATAATTTTTTGGTGCATCCTTTAGCATGGTAAAACAATGCTCTATTGTTTATGACCATTGCTACTTTATTATGTTGCCTACGACTCTTCGGAGTCGTTTTTTTGTTGCCAAAATAAGGAGGTGAGTCCAATGGAATCTGATAATGATGGCCCTTTTGAGGGTAGGTGTAGAATAAGTAAAATAACATTTAGGAAAACTATAAAAAATCGGAGGGATTACAATGCCACAATTCAAAGAAACCATTTGGGCTTATCTAGAAAAAAAGGATATTGACTCATTAAAAAGATTATTAAGTAATGCAGAGGATATGGAAATATTAGATGTAATTAGAGATTTATCACCAGAAGAGCAAGTTATCGTATATAGATTACTTACCAAAGAAAGGGCTTTATTTGTCTTCGAACAATTAGACACAAGTCTGCAACAAAAGCTACTAAGCTCCTTTACAGATGAGAAGGCTATTGAAATGATCACAGAATTAGCCCCAGATGATCGAGTAAGATTATTAGATGAATTACCTGCTACAGTAGCCAAAAAACTTTTGAACTCATTATCAGCAGAGGAACGTAAAGAAACAAACCTATTAATGGGCTATGAAGCTGAAACTGCTGGTAGAATTATGACTACAGAATATATTCGATTTAGAAGAGATATAACCGTGGAGGATGCCCTAAAGAAAATTAGGGAAAATGCTAAGGAGATGGAAACCATCTATACCCTTTATGTAACAGACGATGCTAGGAAATTAGAGGGCGTTTTATCCTTAAGGGAACTTCTAACTGCAGATTTAACTGATAAAATTGAAAATATTATGCATAAAAAGGTAATAAAAGTAACAACAGATACTGACCAAGAAGAAGTAGCCACAGTATTACAAGAACTTGATTTATTGGCTATTCCTGTTGCTGATAAAGAAAATCGACTAGTAGGGATCATTACTATAGATGATGCTATGGATATTCTTCAGGAAGAAGCAACAGAAGATATCTTTGATAAAGCTGGTTTAGCAGACTTAAACAAAAAAGAAGCTGATCGCAGTGAGGTTTTAGTTAATGGTTCTGTGTGGGATATTTGGAAGGTTAGATTACCCTTCTTAGTCATTACCCTGATTGGCGGTTTAATGGCTGGGGCTGTTATTGATACCTTTGAAGAAACCTTAGAAGCCATTGCTGCAGTTGCAGTCTTCATTCCTGTAATCATGGATATGGGTGGAAATGCAGGGACACAGTCTTCTACAATCTTTGCTAGGGCATTAATTCTTGGTCATATTAATTTAAAGAAATTTACAAGACATTTATTAAAAGAAACAGGGATAGGTCTAAGTATGGGAGCATTAGTGGGAGTAGTTGCAGGAGTGGTAGCTTCTATTTGGCAAGGGATACCTCAATTAGGTATTGCAGTTGGATTAGCCTTAGCCTTTACAATGACCTTAGCCACAGCACTAGGCTTCTTGATTCCATTCATTCTTTTCAAGTTAGACATAGACCAGGCAGCCGGAGCAGACCCAATTATAACAACCATTAAAGATATTACAGGTTTATTAATCTACTTTGTGTTAGTAAGTCAATTTTTAGGATTTCTTTTATAATAACTTAATAAGTCTTGTTAGGTGAGGCTCCTAAATGAACACAGGCTACTGCCCAAAAATGTCGAGAGACGCCAATGGGTAGAACAGGCAAGGTCGGATTAAGGTCTAGCTTAAGGTAGCTGATTCAGAAGAATCTACGTCATTTAGTGCTAAAGCTCATACGAGGAGATAATTTACTGTAGGTTTTCTATGCCATTTTTAAGTTAGAGAATTTTCAAGAGTAGCTCCTTATTTGAGTTACTCTTTTTATTTTGATTTTTTTTATAGTGTTGAGTTTATTGGTTAGCAGGAAAACTAATAAGAAAGGGGTGATGGGTATAGCAAATGGTAGAAGTATAAAAGATTACTTTTTAATAAATCTCATTTATAGGGGGATACCCATGACAATTTTAAGAGCAGAGATTTTAAGGTGTTTAAAAAAGAATGATATTGAAAGGTTAAAAGAACTAGTTAATAAGAGTGATATAAATAAGTTAAAGCATATTTTTAGACAATTAAGTATCAACCAACAAGAGAAGATATTTAGGTTGATGAATAAAGAAGGAGCTAGACAGATCTATGTTAGTATGAATGATGAAATGAGGATAAAATTAATAAATTCATTGTATCCAACTAAAAAAAATAATGGATAGGTGGATGCTTTGGTAGATGATTTAAACTTCCTATTGTCTAATAAAAATAATGTTATAGGAAGGTTAAAAACAATTCAATGTATATTTGCTAGAGTATGCAAAATAACAGCTATGGTTAATTAGGAAGGAGGTAAAATATGGTTATCGTAAGTTTTATTCTTAGAATAAGTCTTGCCTTTATTTTAGGTGGAGCAATAGGTTTTGAAAGACAAAAAAGACAGCGGATGGCAGGGATGAGAACCAATGTATTAGTTGCCTTAGGTGCATTTTTATTTGTAACCCTATCGATGATTATTGAAGGTGAAGGGAGTCCAACCAGAATGGCTGCTCAAGTGGTTTCGGGAATAGGTTTCCTTGGGGCAGGAGTCATCATTAGAGATGGGTTAAATGTAAGGGGGTTAAATACAGCAGCAACCCTATGGTGTTCTGCAGCAGTTGGAGTACTAACAAGTGCGGGATTTCTAGTTGAAGCAGTCATCGGTACCATCTTTATTTTAATAGCAAATGTATATCTAAGGGGTTTTATTAAAAAGTTCGAAGACCAGTGTAAGCCCTTAGAGGATTATGAATTGATATATACTTTAAGAGTCATATGCTTAGAAAAAGCTGAATTCCATATTCGTGCCCTATTGATTCATATGATGCAGGGTGAAGATATTATGTTGACTAACTTAGAAAGCGAGGATATAGAAAATACTGAAACTGTAGAGGTTACGGCAAGAGTTTCTAGTCTTGGTAAAAATCATGCAGCATTAGAGAAGATAGCTAGCAGGATTAGTCTAGAAAGTGGCATAACTTCTGTGGGCTGGGAGATGCAGCCCTAAATAAATAAAGGACTGTCAGTTCAATGAAAGGCAGTCCTTTATTTAAGAAAAGCTACAAACTTAGCTGTTTTGTTTTAAGTTTATTATCATATAATACTTCGAAACATTAAAAACAAATAATACATAAAAAGACTTTAGAGATATTTAAAGGACTTTTATGATATTTACAAATTTATTAATTTAAGAGGATAATTTCCTTTATTACAGCCATTCTATATAGTACAACACAATATTTAACTGTTTATAGAGGAGGTTCTATGATAAGGAAGATCATCGGTATTATCAAATATCTTAAGTATTCACCTGTGAATCGCAATAGTTTTACACCTAGTCCTACTGAGATAATAGAGAAGCTTGATTTTAATATAGAGTCAACAAGAAAACGTCTTGAAGAAATCTTTCTTCATGATGAGGGCCTAATCATTCGACCCTTTAAGATTAGGACATTTCCTAAAAATAAAGCTATTATTTGCTATATGGAGGGGATGGTTGATACTGAAGCACTAGAACTAAATGTACTTAAACCCTTAATGGGACAAGATGCGACTCCTTTTCTTGGTGTAAAAACTGCTAAGACAATTACTACTGTACTAGCAGAAGAAGTTATTACTTCTCTAAACACTTTTCTAGTAGAGTCATTAAATGAAGTAGTGGATCATCTTTTAAAGGGTTATGGGATTATTATTATAGATGGAAGTCCTTCGGCTATAGCCATTTCAGTAAGTCATTGGGAAACTAGAGGTATTAATGAACCTTCCTCGGAGACTGTGGTTAGAGGGCCTAGGGAAGGTTTTAATGAAGATATTGCTACTAACATTACCATGATTCGAAGAAAGGTTAAAAGTCCTAAGCTAAAATTCGAATATATTACTAGAGGAAGCTATTCAAAGACAGAATTAGCCATCTGTTACATAGAGGGGATAGCTAACCCCAAAATTATTGAAGAACTTAAAAGTCGTATTGAGAAAATTAATATTGACTCTGTTTTGGAATCTGGTTATATTGAAGAATTCATAGATGACCAACCTTTTTGTACTTTTCCTGCGGTAGGAACTACAGAAAAACCCGATGTGGTGGTGGGGAAAATCTTTGAAGGACGAATTGCGGTGTTATGTGACGGTACTCCTTTTGTTTTAACAGTACCTCATCTATTGGTGGAATATCTGCAAACCAGTGAAGACTATTATATCAAATGGCCCTTTGCTACAGTTTTAAGAATTACTCGCTTACTGGCTTTGATTATTACTACCACATTACCAGCCATTTATGTAGGGGTCCAAACTTTCCACCATGAGGTTATACCTTTTAAGCTGTTTTTATCTATAATGTCGGCTAGAGAGCCTATACCTATATCTTCCTTCACAGAGGCTTTACTGATGATTGTGATTTTTAAACTGATCAATGAAGCAGGAATTCGGATGCCTAAGGTTGTAGGGCAGGCCATCAGTGTCGTAGGAGCTATTGTATTAGGACAAGCTGTGGTAGAGGCAGGGATTGCCAGTCCTTTAATGATCATTGTAGTGGCGTTGACTGCTATTACCAGCTTTGTGGTACCAGGTCTTCAAAATTCTATTTTTTTAATAAGATTTTTATTGCTAGTTTTAGCAAGTATTGTTGGTTTCTATGGTATTGCCTTTGGTCTCATTATTGTATTTATCTATATGTGCAACTTAAGGTCCTTTGGAGTTCCTTATTTAGCTTCCTTTGCCCCCACCTCCTTGGAGGATTTAGAAGATACCATAATCAGAGGGCCTTTATGGACTCTTTTGATCAAGAAAAGATAGCTTTAAAAAAGGGGTGGAATAATGAAAAAAGCATTTTTACTATTGATGGTCATCGTACAAGTAATCACTTTTACTGGTTGTTGGAATCGAAGGGAAGTAAATGATTTAGTGGTTGCCCTTGCCCTAGGTATAGATATAACAGAGGATGAAGAACTTCAGGTAACGGTGCAAGCAGTGGTGCCTAGAAAGCTAGGTCTGGAGGGAACAGAAGGAAATGCTACCGTTACCTATACAGAGGTTGGGCCAACTTTTTTTGAAGCCATAAGGAAACTATCCACCGTAACTAGTCAAAAAGTTTATATTGGACATATACAACTCATCGTTTTTGGCGAAAGTGTTGCAAATCATGGGATCCAAAAACTGATTGATTTTATGGAACGGGACCATGAATTTAGAAGGCAAGCTAATATTGTTGTCACAAAAGATATATCAGCTAAAGAACTATTAGAGATCGAAAGTATTTATGAAGCCCTTCCAGCCATACATATTGTTAATACCCTAGAAAATAATGATGCTGTTGGCTTTTCAAGGGATATGGTTCTTTTGGACCTTTTAGAAGAATACAACACCCCTGGTAAGCAGTTGGTTATGGGTATTATTACTAAAAGAGGACCAGAGCATCCCCAATACGTAAAGGAACTTCGTACCCAAGGATCAGCAGTTTTTTCTGGAGAGCATTTGATAGGATTTTTAAACCCTTATCAAACACGGGGATACCTATGGGTAATAGGAGATCTACAGAGTCTTATCTTAGTAGTTCCCCATAATGAAGATCCCAAAAAACTAGTATCTTTAGAAACGATACGAACTCAATCGAAAATGGATGTAGAGGTTAGAGATGGCCAAATTATTTTAAAGGTATCCATTAAAGAAGAAGGGAATATAGGGGGACAGCAGGGTATCATTGATAAAACAGAAGCAAAGGATATTAGGTTTTTAGAACAGGAGAAGGAAAAATTAATTACCCATGAGGTAACTGAAATATTTCATATTGCTCAAAATCAGTTTGGGATAGATTTTTTTGGCTTCGGACAGCTGGTCTATAAGAAATACCCTAAGCTCTGGGAAGAAATCAAAGAGGATTGGGATGATATTTTTGTAAACTCTCCTTTTGAAATTGAAGTAGAGGCAAAGATTAGAGGAACCGGACAAATATTAGCTCCCTCCTCATCTGAATAAGGGGTGATTGTTATCTTTAGATTTTTAATTGTTCTATTGCTGATCTTGCTTGCAACATTATTCGATATACCCTTTCTAATAAAAAGGCAAAATAAATCAGTTATCTTCAGTTATATCATAATATTGTTTCTGGGTATATGCATTACTTATATTATTATGCAGGATCTTCCTGTAGCTTCGCCAGCGGTCTATATAGAAAAAGCGATAAATCTTGTTTTTAAGAGGTGATGATTTATGGGAAAGCAGATACAAATATCCTCCTATCAATTTACTGTTCTTCTGATAGGATTTATTTTAGGTAGTACAGTTATTATTGTACCTGGGAGTCAGGCAGGACAAGCTGCTTGGCTCGCTTATATACTAGGGTGGCTTGGAGGCTTTCTTTTGTTTTTCTTATATCTTACTCTATATCAGAGACATCCTGGTAAAACCCTGGTGGAAATTAATCAAATTTTGTTGGGGAAATGGGTGGGTAATCTTCTTTCCATTGCTTACATATGGTATTTTATCCACCTTGGAAGCCTAGTATTGAGGAACTTTGGTGAGTATGTTGTAACCGTCAGTTTACCAGAGACTCCTCTTTGGTTTATGATAATATTGTCAGTTTTGGCTGTTGCCTACTCTGTAAAGAGCGGCTTAGAGGTAACCAGTCGTACAGCAGAGCTAATTGTTCCTTTTACCTTTATTTTTAATTTAGGGGTTTCTATGATACTAATACCCTATATGGAATTTAAAAACCTGTTGCCCCTCTTACCGAATGGTATCACTCCAGTATTGAATGCCTCTCTTTCTGTTATTACCTTTCCTTTTGGAGAAACCGTAGTTTTTTTTATGATTTTTCCCTATGTTAATAAAGGAAAGGATATAAAAAGAAGCTTTATTACAGGATTTATTTTGGCAGGAGCTCTACTTTTGGTGGCAATTTTTAGGGATATTATGGTTTTAGGAGAGACGGGAATCGAAAGAAAAATTTTTCCTCCCCATCTTGCTACAAAAAGAATTCCGGGGCTTAACCTAGATCCTATTATCGGGGTGATATTTTATGTAACCGGAGGAACGAAAATTTGTGTATGCTATCTTGCAGCTGTTATGGGTATTGCCCAATTGACTAAGTCGAAGGACCATAGGGTATTCGTTTATCCCATGGGTGTGTTAATAGTTGGTTTAAGTATATGGGTTTATACCAATATCGCTGAAATGCTTCGATGGGCAATTGAGGTATGGCCTCTTTATTCTATTCCTTTTCAGATAATTATACCTGTAATGCTCCTTATTATTAGCTTTTTAAAGGGCAATAAAACTCGCTCCCTATAAAGTTAAGGTAGCTTTCCACCACAGGAGCTTTTATCGTATCACAATTCATATGTTTAAAAACTTCTGCCATTGTTACCTTTCCTGTGTGATTTAGTCCAAAGGAAACACCCCCTAGCGATATATGGGGGTGTCTATAAAGTGGCACAACCTCATAGCCATCTTTTACTTGTGTACTTAATACCAATCGAACCTAATGGAGCAGTAATTAATATAGATAATACTGCAATAGCTAAGATAACATCGCCAGAAGCAACCCCCATTGATAAAGGCACAGCTCCGATTGCAGCTTGAACAGTTGCCTTTGGAACATAAGAAATGACACAAAAGAATTTTTCTTTTCGATTAAGGTTTGTTCCAGCAACAGATAGTAACACACCAACACTTCTTGCCATCAGTCCAACAGCAATTATAAGCAATCCTATTAGTCCAGAATCAATAGCTACATAGATATTTACTTCAGCACCAACCAGTACAAATAATAGCAATTGAGCAAATACCCAAATCTTGTTAAACTTACTACTTACTCTATTGGCTACCTCTGGATACTTTTCTAAAAGGATAAACCCTATCGTCATAACTCCCAGTAGACTTGCAATTGGAATAATTCCCTCAAGAAATGCCTCCAAACTATAGAACATGATTGCAACTCCTAAAATAATTAGTACCTTTTTTGTATCTCGGATAGAATATTTTTTAAAGAGAAATACCATTAAAAGCCCCAATAATGCACCTAGTAGGATACCAAGGGCTATGGAAAGGGGAATATTAAAGAGTTGTTTAAATAAGTTGATGTTACTTCCGCCATATAGACCTAAAAAAGTGGTAAATAAAGTAATGGCAAAAACATCATCTACTGAAGCACCTGCTAAAATTAAGGTTGGGATTCCTTTTTCTTCTCCTACCCTCCGATTTATCAAGTCCAGCATTTGGGGTACAATAACAGCTGGAGAAACAGCTGCAATAATGAAGCCAAGAATGCCAGCTTCTACAAAAGAAACTCTTAGAAGATACCTAGCAATGATCATAATTGTTAGTCCTTCAAAGATTCCTGGAATACAGCTCATTTTAATAGCTGGAACACCAACTTTATTTAGCGTGGCCTTATTTAGACCTAAACCCGCCCTAAGTAAAATAATAATTAAAGCTATCTTCCTTAGATCGGCTGATATTACTAAAATTTCTTGACTAATGTAATTTAACCCATAGGGACCCATCATAATTCCTAAAATCAGCATCCCTAATAGACCAGGTAGTTTAAGTTTTTCAAAAATCCAACTAAAAATAAGACCTAAAACAATAATTGTTGCAAGACTTAAAGCCATATAAAATCCTCCTATCTTTTATAGTAATAGTGTCACCTTTTAAGCAAAAACAAAAACTCCTACCTAAATTTATTATTTAAGTAGGAGTCATTAATTGCATAAGCAATGGTTAGGGTGAACTCCATCACCGCTAAATATTAAATTAAAATCTACATATAAATAGTACCATAGATTACCAAAATCTTCAAGGGTAATTACAAGGATAATTAGATTATTAATAATAAAAATATTTACCGTGCATAATAAACTATAGAGGTAGACCTTCTATAATGTTCCAATGGGGTGAGATATGCTTAATGATATAAATAAGTTCAAAACCAAATATACAAAGTGTCTTCAAAAGATATCGAAGTAGTACATAAAGTTGAAGATTACAATAAAATAAACCTCCAAAAGGAGAAGTAGCCCAAAACACAGGTTAATCCTCGCCTCAGGAGGTTTTATGTCTTTATAAGGTGTACTATTTTTCCATTGCCTTCTTAGCAAATTCGGTATTTACGATCTTATCATAAGGAACTCGATTATTAAGTTCACCAGCTTCGGTCATAACGTCCTGTAATCGATTTAAACCTTCTTCTGTCATCATTAGATCTGGCGCCCACGCACCAATAGATCTGTAACGATCTACAACAGAGATTAAAATATCTAAATCAGCATCAGCGAAATGGGGTTGTAAAGATTTAGCAACTTCTTCACTTGAATGCTCTTCTACCCACAACATGGCTTTATAAATTGCATTGGTAAAGCTTTGAATTACAGCAGGATTTTTTTCTATATAGCTTTTTCTAGCACTATATACTGTATAAGGAATGTATCCACTTTCTTCTCCGACTGATGCAACGACATAACCCTTTCCTTCTTTTTCAATCATGGAGGCTGTAGGCTCAAATAACGTTGTATAATCACCCTCACCACCGGCAAAGGCCCCCGCCATGACACCAAACTGAATGTCAGTTCTAACATTAATATCTTCACCTGGAATCAAACCATTATTTTTTAGAACATACTCAAGAACCATATTAGGCATACCGCCTCTACGACCACCTAAAATCTCCATACCCCTCATATCTTCAAGGGTAAAGTTTGGCATTGGTTCACGTGCAACAATAAAAGAACCATCCCTTTGGGTTAATTGAGCAAAATTAACTGCGTAATCTTCCATTCCTTGGTTATATACATAAATAGAAGCTTCTGGTCCCATAAAACCAATTTCCACTTGGTCACTTAAAAGAGCAGCCATAACCTTATCAGCTCCTTGGCCATCAATTAAGGATACGTCTAAGCCTTCTTCTTCAAAGAATCCTTCAGAAAGGGCAATATATTGAGGTGCATAGAATACCGAATGGGTTACCTCCATTACTCTAACTCGAGTCAGACCTTTATCAGACCTGCAACCTGTCAAGAATAAAGATGTAAGTAGAACTAGTACAAATAGTAAAGATAATACTTTTCTTACTTTCATTGCAATCCCTCCAACGATTAAAATAATTAACATATAATCCATTATATTCTTGTAAATTTTAAGTGTTACTGTTGACAATGAATAGTAATATAAAAATAGGCATACAATGAAAATATAGGAAAAGCATGTGGAGGGGATTTAATGGCTTGGAATATAAAAATTTCTCATGGTAAGAATCGATATGGCTACATAAGAGGTGAGATAGATAGTTTCAGTTGGTATGCCCTAGTTCATAAAGAAGAAGTAGATTATGGTATCAATCCGTATGACCTAGAAGAAGGGAAGGGCAGAATTTCTAGATTGTGTATTTATAAAGACATTCCAATGTCGGCCTACACAAAGCGTTTAATCTATGCCAATTACAGAAGAAAGTGGGAAGTTTTTAATAGTAGCTACGAAGCTATGATCAAAGAATTGGTAGAGTATCTAGATAGAATTTATTCAATAAAGCTTGTAAAATAAAATTGTTGAAAAATTCGACAAAAATCTGGGCTGTTTTATTACTGGAAAAAATGGTATTATATAGGTAAGGTATTATTATTAAGCTTCCATACTTCGACAAATTTAATCTCTAAGAATTTCTGGAAGTAGCAAACAAAAGAAAATAATTTTGGGGAATGAAAAGAGGGAGTCTATGAACCTACCAAATATTTTAACAGCCAGTAGATTTTTATTAATACCCTTTTTTGTTTCGGTATTTTTTTCAGATTCGCCCAATAACATTATCTTAGCAATTGTAATTTTCGTAGTGGCGGGCATTACCGATATGTTAGATGGGTATCTAGCACGTAAGCATGGATTAATTACAAAGTGGGGGCAGGCTATGGACCCGCTAGCAGATAAGCTGATGCTCCTAACAGTTTTAGTTTGTTTCACTATCAAAAGAATCTTGCCTCCATGGGTTATTATTATCGTAGCATTAAAGGAAACCTTGATGGTAATCGGTGGTCTACTTTTATATACAAGAAAAGATAAGACGGTATTACCTGCAAATAAATTAGGTAAATTAGCAACCGTCATTTTTTACATCGCCATCATTTGGAAAGCCTTCGAACCAGTATATGGAGGGTTTTTAGTAATTGTTGCAGTAGCAGTTACAGCAATTGCTTTTATTAAGTACGTAAACCTGGGTTTAAAAATAGTCAATAAAAAAGACGAATATGAAAAAGAATGTGAAAGAGAATATGAAAAAATATCTTGACAAATTCATTAAAACCTATATAATAGTTTTAAATTAACTGTGTAAAATTATTTTAAAAACATATAATAAAACAAATTAATATTAGATCAGCAATGATAAAGAGGAGTAAATAATACTGCCCTAAAGAGAGAAGAATCCACCGGCTGAAAGGTTCTTCGGTGTAAAGGTTATTGAAGGTAGCTTTGGAGCTTCTGTATTGAACAACAGTAGATACAGACGGGGGACCGTTAATCCGTTAGAGAGTCTGTTTTCTAAATGAAAATAGAAATTAAGGTGGTACCGCGAAAATACCCTTCGTCCTTATTTGGATGAAGGTTTTTTATTTTTTTGTATTGTTACTGATTAATGGGAAAAATAGTTGTATGATAAAGGGTGCATTAAGGAGGGGAATAGTTGTTTTATCTAGGTCTCATCTTATTAATTGTTGGAGCAATAATTGGATATGGAAATAATAAACCCTCAATTAAAGGTGGCGGTTTGATTGCTGTTGTGATTGGGGTTGTAATCCTATTCTATAGCGACTTCCCTAGGGAATTAGAAGGGATTAGGTTTATAAAATTTGATTTTAGAAGACTTTTTAAATTTTAGGAGGGATACATATGACGAAGACATTACCAAAAAATTATAATCCGTTAGAGTTTGAAGACAAAATTTATCAAGAATGGGAAGACAATAATTACTTTAAAGCTGAAGTGAATCCAGATAAAAAACCCTATAGCATTGTATTACCACCACCAAACATTACAGGACAGCTTCACATGGGCCATGCATTAGACCATACCCTACAGGATGTTCTAATACGTTGGAAAAGAATGCAAGGTTATGAAGCCCTATGGCAACCAGGAACAGACCATGCCAGTATAGCCACAGAAGTAAAGGTTGTAGAAAAAATCAGAGAAGAAGAGGGCTTATCAAAACTTGACGTAGGTAGAGAAGGTTTCTTAGATAGAGCATGGAAGTGGAAGGACGAATATGGTGGTAGAATTGTAGAGCAAATGAAGAAATTAGGTGACTCTTGCGATTGGTCTAGAGAACGTTTTACAATGGATGAAACCTTAAGTAAAGCCGTAACGGAAGTGTTTATCAACCTATATGAAAAAGGTCTAATCTATAGAGGGAACCGAATCATTAACTGGTGTCCAGAATGTAAAACATCAATTTCCGATGCAGAGGTAGAGCATGAAGAAAAGGCAGGACACTTCTGGCATATCAAATATCCTGTAAAGGATAGTGATGAATTTGTTGAAATTGCCACAACTCGTCCCGAAACAATGCTAGGAGACACAGCTGTTGCAGTAAATCCAGATGATGAGAGATATAAGCATTTAATCGGGAAAACTCTAATATTGCCATTAATGAATAGAGAGATACCTGTAATTGCAGATGATTATGTAGAACCTGAATTTGGTACAGGGGCAGTTAAAATTACCCCATCCCATGACCCTAACGATTTCGAGGTAGGATTAAGACACGAACTTCCTCAAATTGTGGTAATGAAGGATGATGCCACCATTAACGAAAAGGGTGGAAAATATGAAGGCTTAAGTAGATATGATGCTAGAAAACAAATCATAAAAGACTTAGAAGAATTAGGTCTATTAGTTAAAATTAAAGAACATAACCATAATGTAGGCCAATGCTACCGATGTAATACTGTAGTAGAGCCGATGACTTCCCTACAATGGTTTGTTAAGATGGAGCCATTGGCTAAGCCAGCCATAGATGCTGTAAGGGATGGTAGAATAAAGTTTGTACCTGAGCGTTATGCTAAAACCTATCTACATTGGTTAGACAATATAAAAGATTGGTGTATTTCACGACAATTATGGTGGGGACATAGGATTCCGGCCTACTACTGTCAAGACTGTGGTGAAGTGATTGTATCAAAAACTGCACCAGAAGCTTGTGGGAAGTGTAATGGAAGTTCTATGAAGCAAGACGAAGATGTTCTAGACACATGGTTTAGTTCAGCTTTATGGCCCTTCTCAACCTTAGGATGGCCAGAACAAACAAAAGAAGTAGATTATTTCTACCCAACAGACGTTTTAGTAACGGGTTATGATATTATCTTCTTCTGGGTAGTTAGAATGGCTTTTTCAGGCTTAGAGTTTATGAAGGAAGTGCCTTTTAAACATGTGTTTATCCATGGTATCGTAAGGGATGCTGAAGGAAGAAAAATGAGTAAGTCTTTAGGTAACGGAATTGATCCTTTAGAAATTATTAGTCAATACGGTGCAGATGCCCTTAGATTTACTTTATTAACTGGTAATTCTCCAGGAAATGACATGCGTTTCCATATTGAAAAGTTAGAGTCTAGCAGAAATTTTGCGAATAAATTATGGAATGCAACAAGATTTGTTTTAATGAATCTAGATGAAGGAGAACAACCAAAGTTAGAAGAAGTAAAAGCAGATTTTAGTATGGCAGATCATTGGATTATGAATAAGTTGAACTATCTAATTAAAGATATTAACGATAATATGGGTAAGTTTGAACTTGGATTAGCAGCAGGAAAACTTTATGACTTTATTTGGAGCGAATATTGCGACTGGTATATAGAACTAGTTAAGCCAAGACTTTATGGAGAAGATGTTGCTAAGAGAAAATCTGCCCAATATACGTTAACCTTTGTTTTAGAAAATATACTAAAATTACTTCATCCATTTATGCCTTTCATTACAGAAGAAATTTGGGGCAGTATCCCAACAACAAAAGAAAGCCATATTATTGTAGCTCAATGGCCACAACATGATGAAACCTATTACCAAGAAGAAGCAGAAGAAAAAATGATTATGATTATGAGTGCTATAAAAAATATCAGAAACATTCGGGCAGAGATGAATGTTGTACCTTCAAGAAAAGCAAAACTTCAAGTAGTTGCAACAAATGACCTTGTAATTGATACAATTAATGAAGGTAGCCAATATTTTACCACATTAGCAGGAGTTTCTGAAATTCAAATTTTATCGGATAAGGATGAAATCCCATCGGATGCAGTATCAATTGTAGTAGAAGGAGCAGAACTATTTATTCCCCTTGATGATCTATTAGATTTCGAAAAGGAAATAGAGCGTTTAGAAAAGGAAAAGAAGAAATTAGAAGGAGAAATTAAAAGGGTTGATGGGAAGCTATCTAACCAAGGATTCTTATCGAAAGCTCCAGAAAGTTTAATAGAAGAAGAAAAGCAAAAGAAAATTAAGTTTGAACAAATGTTAAAAACTGTTTTAGAAAGATTAATTTCAATACAAAATAGAGGATAAATAATAAAAGGTAGTTGGGGGAACTCAACTACCTTTTTGTACCCCAAAACTGCATGATATGATAAAATGAAAGAAGCAAATGAAATCATATATTAATAGAATGGAGTGGAAAAATGAATTATCAAGAGGCATTAGACTTTATTCACGGTACATATAAATTTGGTGCAAAATTAGGGTTAGAGAATATTAAATATCTTCTTAAACTTTTAGGTAATCCCCATGAAAACATAAATATTATCCATATAGCAGGAACAAATGGAAAAGGTTCTACATCCTCTATGACCCATAGCATTTTAAAGGCAGCTGGCTATAAAGTAGGTTTATATACTTCGCCATACTTAGAAACCTTTACTGAAAGAATACAAATTAATGGAGAGAATATACCAGAAGAGCGTTTGGCAGAAATTACTTCATTGGTAAAAGAAAAAATACAACAAATGGTTGAAGAAGGAAGGAATCATCCTACTGAGTTCGAAGTAGTGACAGCTATTGGTTTTTACTATTTTGCCCAAGAAGAGGTAGATTTCCTTGTATTAGAGGTGGGCTTAGGTGGTAGATTAGATGCTACCAATGTAGTTGAAAATCCTCTTGTTTCAGTCATTACACCTGTTGGTTATGATCATATGCAGTTTTTAGGAGATACCCTTGAAAAAATAGCAGCTGAAAAAGGTGGTATCATTAAAGAAAATAGCCATGTAATTGTTTATCCTCAGGCCGACGAGGCAACTCAAGTTTTAAAGGATATTTGCCATGAAAAAAATAGTGAAATGTTAATGGTAGACTTTAATAAGTTAGAAATACATTCTAGTACAATAGAAGAGCAAACCTATACTGTCGATATATTTGGAAAAACCTATAATCATTTAGAAATTCATATGGCAGGAATTCATCAAATTTACAATAGTACCTCTGCATTGGCAGTGGTAGAAACTTTAAAGCATGAATATAATGTTGAGATTAGTGATGAAGCTGTCTTTAAAGGACTAAAAGAAGCAAGATGGCCAGGTAGACTGGAAATCATAAAAAGAGACCCCTTAACAATAATTGATGGGGCCCATAACATTCATGGGGCTGAAGCTTTAAAGAAGAGTATTCAATCATTACTACAAGATTATTCCATCACATTAGTAATCGGAATGTTGGCAGATAAAGATGTGGAAGGTTATTTAGATTTAATTATTCCCCATGTGCATCGAGTAGTGATCACAGAACCAGATAATCCTAGGGCTATGGAGGCAGAAGTGCTGGCTGAGAAGCTAAAAAAATATAATAAAGCCCTTTATATTGGAAAAACAATTCCTGAAGCAACAAAAATAGCATTAGAAATTACAGATCAACAAGAAGCTATTTTATGTGCAGGCTCCTTATATATGATCGGAGAAGCTAGAAAATATGTTAGACAACTAAATAAATAGACGAGAAATGTATACAACCTCCCTAACTTAAATATACTTGTAAAGAGTAGGTTAGGGAGGTGTTTTTATGCAGCTAATTCAATTTAGGTTATATAAAAAATGGCAAAATGAAAAACTAATAGCGGAAATTATAAAGGTAAGTAGAGCTTTAAATGAAACTAAAAGTAGTGATGAGACTCAAATTAATTATTTAAACCAGTTGTTTAGAGAGGCTAAAGCAAGGGATCTTTCTCTAAATTTAAAAGAAATGTTTAATCGAATGGTTTTCTCAATCGATCCTATAGATTATGAGGAATGAATTAAATCTCTAGTCGGTTATCACACATCCATAAAGTCATCATAAAATAGATATATAGATTTGTAATTTGATAGCTTATTATGATGTGAATATTGATAACGGGGTGAGGGAATGAATTATCTATCACAGGGAAATTTAATAATTTCTAATTTTTCTGATGATTCCATTTCCATTGTTGATGTCACGATGGGGAGGGAAGTAAAACGAATTTCTTTAAATAAAATTGGGCGATTTATTCCTAACCATCAAATGGGCCCCCATCATATCGCTTTAGACTCAAATTTGAAGTTTTTATATATTACGAATTCTTATAATAACAGTCTAAGTAAGATGGATTTAATAAAAGAAGAGGTTATCGATACCATTTTAGTAGGAAGTTGCCCAAGTCAAGTAGTGCTTTGTAGAAAATATAATGCTATTTATGTGGCAAACTCTGATTCAAACAGCATTACTGTGGTTGATTTAAATCATTTTTCTACGTTATTACAAATTCCTACAGATGAAATGCCCCATGGTATGGTTATGTCTAAGGATCAAGAGAGGATTTTTGTGGCTAATCGGGATGCAAAAACGATTACTGAAATATCAACTCAATCAAATGAAAAAAAAGAATCCCACAGGGTAAAACATCACCCGTGGCATTTAAAATTAAGCAGAGATGGAAAATTGCTATTTGTAGTTAATTATAACTATCATTACGATAAAAAAGGAATAATAGAGATATACAATATTGAAAATATGAAGCTTATTAGAGAAGTATCTCTGGGCAGAATGCTTGTTGAAGTAGTTAGTGACTTTAGAAATGAAACCTTATATATAACTGATTCTGATCTAAATCAGTTATATGTTTATTGTTTAAAAAATGATAGATTATTGAGAACTGTCAAAGTAAGTGAAATGCCCCATGGTATTGAAATAGATCATCGTAAAAAGTTAATTTATGTAAGTAGTGTGCAAGAGAACAAGATTAATGTGATTAGCTGTAAAAAAAATAGTCTAATAAAAACAATTCCAGTGGGTAAAGAACCCACCAGTATAGTTATAATATAATCTAGCCCTTTATTTTAGACTGAATTAATCAATCAATTAATCTTTTTTTGGAGTCTCAATTAGTGAATTTATGATAGTACCATAAATGTGTTGAGTATTGTTTCTCCAATTCTCACAAATTAACTTAGCCTGCTGACTAGTAGCAACATTTAAACTAAGGCTAACGATAGGGATTTCATTCTCAACTACCTTTAGGTTAACTACGAATTCACCATCCTTAACCTTAATGTAATCGGCTATTACCTCAGACTTTTTAATTAGGTCTTCCTTTGCCGTTTTTAATAATGTATTTATTTTATCTAATTGTTTTTGTGGTATTCTTTTAATAAAATAATTAAGTGTATCTTTTCCCTTATCTGTTATATTAAAAATTTGCTCGTTCTCCTTCACTTCCTCTGAAATAAAACCTGAATCCTTTAATTCAGCAAGAAATTGTTGGAAAATAAAATAATTCAACAATTCGTTTTCAAGAATAAAGTCCGTCATTTGAGAATGGGTGACAGGAGCTTCTAATTGTTGAAATATATATAGTAATAGCAATTTTTTTTCAGCTAATTGTTGGGAAGAATTCACAAACATTTCTCCACCTTCTTTCAAAATCTCATATATTATATATTAATCCATTTTAGTCATTTTTAAAAGAGGGATATAGATAATAAATAAAAAATAATTAATTTACCTGAGAATTAATACATTATTATCATGACACAAAGATAAAACACTATACAAAAAACTAAAAAAAGAAGATACTGAATCATATCAGCATCTTCTTTTTTTAAAGCTTTTTAATTATGAGTTGCCATTACTCATATTTTTTTCTGCGTACTCAACCATTCTTTTAACCATATATCCACCAACATATCCGTTTTGACGAGATGTTAAGTTCCCCTTATCTTCATGTTGATAATTAGACATACCTAACTCGTTGGCGATCTCATATTTCATTTGATCAAGAGCTTGACGAGCTTCTGGAACAACTATACGATTTCCTCTTCGTGCCATATCATTCCGCCTCCTTCAAGGTTTATCAAATTTTATGGTGAGTAAATACAACTTATGTTGTATTAATAATAATTTCTCCAGATTAGGCTTGTTATATGCTAGAAGTTATTTCAACCCATTATAAATTATGGAATATAAATAACAAAATAGATGGTCTAAATCTTTTATTTTGTAACAGTAGACTTTTAAATGCCCTCTAATATTCTTATCGCTAACTTTTATTTTAATTTTAGGATTAGTAAAAAATACATTTAATCCATAGGGATAGAAGCTAGAGTTAGAGTCTGATATAATATGATAGAGGTGAAACCAATGAAAAAACAAGAGGAACTAAAAAAAATCCTATTAGATTTAGGCGTAACAAAAGTTGGATTTTGCAAATTAGACGATCTGTTACCAGAGAAATTTCAGCATCTAAAAAGTGGTATTTCTATTGTTATTCGTTTATCTGACCAAATTATTAGTGATATTGATATTAAAGATGGCCCAACCCATACCTATTTCCATCATTATCGAACTGTAAACTTTTTTATAGATCAAGTAACCCTAAGAATCACAACCCTATTACAACAATGGGGTTACCTAGCTATGGCTATACCTGCTTCCCAATCCATTAATGAAGAAGGATGGGATTTTAAAGGTTTATTTCCCCATAGAACAGCTGCTACTAGGGCTGGAATCGGCTGGATAGGAAAAAACTGCTGTCTTGTAACAGAAGAATTTGGCCCTAGATTAAGGTTAGGGACAATTTTAACTAATATGGAATTAGAATATGATCAACCGATAGAAGCGTCCCAGTGTGGAGAATGTAATGCTTGTGTAAAGGCTTGTCCTGCAATAGCTTTAAAGGGTGCTATTTGGACACCTGGTATGGATAGAAAAGAGATCTTTGATCCTAGAGCTTGTAGTAACCACATGCATCAACAATATCAAAAAATAGGTAGAGGTTCTGTTTGTGGCATCTGTTTGAAGGTGTGTCCAAAGGGGAATAACGTGTTAAGACGATAATTAATAAAAACATCATTATATTTATTAAAAAAAGACATAGGGTAAAGCTACCCTATGTTAACCTATGACCTATCGGAGTTTTGACATCTTTTCTAAAACCATGTTGGTGCTTACTCTGTAATTGAGCCTGCTGAGATTTAGATTCCCTATGAAAGTGTCGCTCTTCGTACTTATAGGTTCTAGCTGCTTCTTCAACACGATGACCTTGGATGTTTGTCCACGAACTTTTGCGGATTGACATAAAAATCACCTCTTTCATGGGATTGACAATAACTTGTCTTAAATAGTTTTAGCAGTATAAAGGAAAACATAACATGAAATATAAGGGTTTCATTTTTCATCACAATTTTATAGGATCAAAAAAACTCAAATATAATTGGGGTTAAATTCCAGAAATAAGTTGACAGTTTTAGCAGAATAATACTATAATAAGATTGTATTATTAAAATTGAAATAAAGGGAGTTTGTTTTATGTTAGAGGTCGTTCTTAACAAGTAATTTAATAGTAGAAAGAAAAGAGTTTTCCACCACCTAATGTATTTTAGGTAGGTTTATTAAGGTTGTCAAGAAACTTCTTTTCCTTCTAGTAAATTGTTAAGAACATAGGCCAAAACATACGTTAAATATGCCGTGTTTATCACGGCTTTTTTACGTTTAGAATATGGTAAAATATTACACTTCGTATATTTGATAGTGTTTTTTTCCTATTCTAACTCCTCAAACAGAGTGCTTTTAGTATTCATTGGGTCGTAGATGAAGGTTCAGTTCATTTACGGCCTTTTTGTGTTCAATTTTAAACAATATTAATTAATAGTGGAGGTATAAAAAGTGAATAAAACAGCAATTGAACTATTAGAGTTTGACAAAATTAAAGAAATGCTTTCGGAATTGGTTATATCAAGTAAGGGAAGGGCAATGGTAGAAAAATTACATCCTATTGAGGATATCACCCTAATTAGGACATGGTTAAAAGAAACAAGGGAAGGGAGGATCCTATTAGGAGGAAGAGGATCTGTACCCCTTCATAGTCTAATGGGTGTAGATAAAGGGATAGAAAAATTATTGAAAGGCATTGTGTTAAGACCAGAAGAATTTACTGCCTTAGTAGATTTTTTAAATAATTGTCAGCGTATGAAAAAATATATGGCTAATATAGAAATGATGGCACCTATAATTAGTAGTTATAGCAGGTCTATTAATCTTTTAGATGATTTAATTGAAGAAATAGAAAGATGTATTAGAAATAATCAAGTGGTTGATAAAGCTTCACCTGCCTTATCAAAAATTAGAAAAAGAATCAATATTGTTGAAGAACGGCTTAAAAATAAAATAGAGAATCTTTTAAAGTCCCTTGGAAGTCAAGCTTATCTTCAAGATAACCATGTGTCTACCAGACAAGGAAGATATGTCCTGCCGGTTAAAAAAGAATATCTTAGAAATTTACAGGGAGAAGTACTGGATCGCTCTAATAGTGGTTCTACAGTCTTTATAGAACCAGAAGAAGTTAAAAAGCTTCAAAACGAGCTTAATCTGCTGAAGAATGAGGAAGAGGCTGAAGCGTATAAAATATTAGCTTTCCTGACAGGCTTAGCTGAAGGGTATATTAGAGAAATAAATATCAATATAGAGATTATGGTAAACTATGACTTTATCTTTGCAAAAGCTAAATTAAGTAGACAAATGGAAGGGAATGGAGTAACACTAAATGAAAATCAATATATAAACATCAAAGGAGGAAAACATCCATTAATTGGAGCTGGAGCTGTACCATTGGATTTTATAATTGGCAAAGGGTATCGTGGGTTAGTCATTACAGGACCTAATACAGGTGGAAAAACGGTAGCCTTAAAGACGGTGGGACTATTGACCATGATGGTGCAATCGGGATTAGAAGTACCTGTAGAAGAGGGAAGCGAATTTGCAATATTTAAAGATATTTTAGTAGACATAGGTGATGGACAGAGCATAGAACAGTCTTTAAGTACCTTTTCATCCCATCTTAAGAACTTAATATATATATTGCAAGAAGTTTCTCCTAGAACCCTAGTAATTGTAGATGAATTGGGAGCAGGAACAGACCCAGGGGAAGGAATGGGTTTAGCAACAGCAATTTTAGAAGAATTCTATTATAAAGGAGCTACAATTTTAGCAACGACCCACTACAGTGAAATAAAGACCTTTGCCAGTGATCATGAAGGATTTATCAATGGATGTATGGAGTTTGATATTAATACCTTAAAGCCACAATATCAGTTAAAAATAGGTAAAGCAGGGGAAAGTAATGGATTTCTTATTGCCCTTAGGCTAGGCATGAACAAAGAGGTAATTGCAAGGGCCCATCAAATTACCTATAAAGAAAAGGGAAATTACGAAGAACTAGTTCAAAAACTTCAAGAAGCTACAGAAATAAAAATTGAAAATAAGGTAAATAAGGGAATCAATCAAAGGGAAGACGAAAATAGAAAAAATGAGAATAGGGTCAATCATAGCCCTAAGGTTAATAAGGAAAAGAAAAAGGAGATCTCAAATAAGTTTAAAATAGGAGACTGTGTGTATATTAGTAATCTGGATAGAACCGGAATCGTCTGCGAACTTCCTAATCAAAAGGGTGAGGTAGGGGTAATGGTGATGAAGAAAAAGCTAAAGATTAACCACAAAAGACTCACCCTTCATATTGATAAAGAAGAACTCTATCCAGAGAACTATGATTTTGATATTATCTTTGAATCAAAAGAAAACCGTAAGAAAAAGCATCTGCTAGATCGCAAGATGGTAAAGGGGGTGCAGATTGATTTATAATCTACCCATCTCTTTTTCATCTTCTTACAATTAAAGTTGATAGTTTTACCAAATAAGTGCTAAAGGGTAAAAGGAGTAGCGTAGCTACAATGTTAAAAATGCTGTGGGCATGGGCAATTTGTCTTGCTGGGTTTACTGGAGCTAATAGGAGGGCTGCTTGTGTTAGATATCTTAAAAATGGATAGAGTAACAGAACCCCAAAGAAATTAAATAATAAATGAATAACGGCTGCCCGTCTTCCAGTAATACTTAGGTTTACGCTGGCAATGAGGGTAGTAATGCAGGTTCCAACATTTTGGCCTAATAGAATTGGGACAGCAGCAAAAACTGAGAGGGTATTATTAATAGCTAAGGTTTGTAATATAGCAATACCTGTGCCACTACTTTGTATAATAGCAGTAGTGGCAAAACCCATTAAAATTCCAAGAAAGGGTTTGTGTCCTAATTCAGCCAGTATTTCCTGAAATCTAATGAAGTTTTGAAGAGGAGCTAACCCTTTTCCTAGAAAGTCAATGCCTATGAAGATAAGACTTAAACCCACCATGGCTTCTCCCATTAGTCGCATTTTTCGTTTTCCATCTAACATAGATAGGAGGACACCAACAATCAAAAGGAGTGGTGCATATTTCCCCACTTGAAAGGCGATTAATTGAGCAGTAATGGTTGTACCGATGTTGGCACCCATAATCATGGGGGCAGCTTGAGGAAGGGTAAGTAGGCCTGCCTCCACCAATCCTACTAATAGAACAGTAGTGCCACTACTAGATTGAATTAACATTGTGATAAAAGTACCTATTAATATCCCCATTAAGGGATGAATTGTGGTATTTTGCATTTTACTCTTAAACCTACCTGTTGCTAGGTTTTTTAAGCCAGTTGTTAGAAATTTCATCCCTAATAAGAAAAGACCAAGACCACAGGCCATACCAGATAATATTGTAAGCAAAGTAAACACCTCCTGCTTATATATACGAAGACTAGAGCTGAAATAAAACAAATAAATGTAAACAGTGAATAGATTTACTTGACTTAAAGGATTTAGGCATATTTCCCCTTCTCATGAATAAACTTTTAATAGAATATTATGAGGACAGGGGGAGAAGGATGAGGGTTTTGATTATACAAAGAAAACGCTTTGTAATAGGTTTGGTAGTACTGTTGCTAATTGCTGGATTTATAGTTTATTTTGCAGGAATTAGAGGTGAAGCTATAGGGGTATTTTCGACCCAAAGAAGACTTCCCATCTATAGTGTAGAAACACAAGAAAAGAAAATTGCCATAAGTTTTGATGCGGCGTGGGGAGATGAATTTACCGATGATATTCTAGACACCCTTGATAAATATAATGTAAAAACTACCTTTTTCTTAGTAGGATTTTGGGTAGACAAATATCCAGATTGGGTAAAGCAATTTCACGAACGGGGCCATGAAGTAGGAAACCATTCCACTACCCATCCCCATATGTCGAAGTTATCAAAAGATGAAATTCAGAGGGAATTACAGACCACTGGTGACAAAATTAAGGAAATCACAGGCATACAGCCAACTGTTTTTAGACCTCCCTTTGGAGACTATAATAATCTGTTAATAGAGACAGCAGAAGAGTTAGGTTACTATACTATTCAATGGGATGTAGATTCTCTTGATTGGAAAGAAATGGGGGTTAAACCCGTAGTTGACCGAGTAACTAGAAATGTAAAACCAGGATCAATTGTTCTATTTCATAATAATGCAAAGTATGTAGCTGAGTTTCTTCCGCCAATTTTGGAAAGACTTAAAGAAATGGGATACGAAATAGTACCAATTTCAGACTTAATCATGAAGGATAATTACACAATCGATCCATCAGGTAGACAAAAAAGCAAATAAAAAAACAAATAAAAAGCAAATAATAAAAATTGATCCCTTAATAATAGGGATCTTTTTTGTGATAATTTCAATATAATATGCTAAATCAATATAAGTTAGGTGTATTTTAACTACATTTAATTGAGGAAATTCTATAGAGTATCCCAAGTAAGTGTTTATTTTAGATTAAGATTAGATCAAGGCTAATAGATTAAGATTAATAGAGTTTTCCATTAAATTTTACCTTATGAATAGTTTTCGCCATCATAATCCACAATATTATTAACAACTTAGGTGTTAAAGGGAGTAAGAGGAGATGATGGCATGAAGATAGAAGGAATAGAAATTGCGGGAGTGACTAGTGATTCCAGAAGAGTCAAAAATGGCTATGCTTTTGTTGCCATAAAAGGTCAAGAAGTTGATGGAAATAATTTTGTAAAAGATGTCATTAAAAATGGGGCTGTCGTTATTTTTACTGAAGAAAACCTAGAGCTAGAAGAAGTTAAAGTGATACAAGTAGAAGATGCAAGAAAGAAATTAGCAGAACTCTGTAATGAATTTTATCAATATCCCTCTGAAAAGTTAAAGATTGTTGGTGTAACAGGAACAAATGGAAAAACCACTACTAGTAATTTAATTTATGAGGTATTAAGAGAAAATGGGATTTCAGCAGGATTAATAGGTACCCTTAATATTAAGGTAAATGATAAAGTATATGAAACCAATTTAACCACACCTATTGCAGAAGACATCTATCGCTATTTAGCCCTAATGGTAGAAGAGAAGGTAGAAGTGGTAGTGATGGAGGTTTCTTCCCATGGTCTTAAATCCCAACGAGTCCATAAAATTAAGTTCGATATAGCTATTCATACCAATATAGAAAAGGATCATTTAAACTATCACAAGACCTTTGAAGATTATCTACAATCTAAAAAAAAATTATTTAGTGAACTAGATAGTGGGAAGATGGCCATCATTAATTTTGATGACATGAGTAGTCTAAGACTGTTAGAAGGAAATCAGCATATCACTGTAATTACATATGGACTCAATAAGCGATGCACGATTACAGCTTCTTCAATTGATTTTGACAAGAATATTACTTTTACCTATTGTATGCAGAGGGGAGCTACAACCCTATCAGGTGTTGAGATAGACCCCTTTGAGTTTCCTATTCAATTAAATTTGTTAGGAGACCATAATGTATATAATTCTTTAGCTGCCATCACCTGTTGCCTTTTACTAGACGTACCCATTACCGGTATTGCCAAGACGCTAAAAAAGTTCAAAAGTCTAAGTAGAAGAATGGAAATTATCTATCAGGGAGATTTTACTGTAATAGATGATTTTTGCCATAATCCAGCTAGTTATCAAGCTGTACTAGAAAGTGTTCAAAGAATGCAATATCGAAATTTATATATTGTTAATGGGATAAGGGGCAATAGGGGAATAGAGGTAAATAGAGATAATGCAGAGGTCTTAAAGCAATGGGCTGAAATATTAAGAGTTAAAGAACTTTATATTACAGCATGTAAAGATTATGCCAGTCGAAATGATACAGTCACAGAGGCAGAAAGAGATATATATTTAGACATTTTTAAAAATAGTGAAATATCATATCAATTTGAAGAGAGATTAACAGAAGCCTTAACAAAGATGATTAAACAGTTAAAATATAATGACTTAGTATTATTATTGGGCTCTCAGGTTATGGATAAAGGGAAAAAGCTATTTTTACAAATGATTCGAGAAACCCTTGGCTTGAATATAGATGGATTTAGTGAAGTACAAACGGAGAAGCATGTACATTAAAAAGATAGAATATATTTTTGAATTTGAAACATATTCTAGTCCCTTCGAGAATAAATATGTTTATAGATTACAACATCTTGTAACATAAGAGTAGAAGGGAGTGTACAGGTTAATGACAGGAAATATAATTGATAGCAATATGGTAACTTTAGTAGGGAAAGTAGCAGGTGAAAAGGAATTTAGTCATGAGATGTACGGAGAGGGGTTTTACAACTATAAAATAGAGATTCCTCGATTAAGTGATGTATCAGATCAATTACCAATGACCATTTCAGAAAGGCTACTATTTGATTCAAAACTAAATACAGGTGATACAGTTAAGGTAGAAGGTCAGTTAAGATCCTATAATAAATTTACAGACGGTAATAATCGTTTAGTGCTAACTGTATTTGCTAGGGATTTAGAGGTTTTACCTTCAGAAGAAGAAATAAAGAATCCTAATCAAATTTATTTGGAAGGATATATATGTAAGCCTCCAGTATACAGAGAAACCCCTTTTGGTAGAGAGATTACTGATCTACTTATTGCTGTTAATCGGCCCTACAACAAATCAGACTATATTCCCTGTATTGCATGGGGCAGAAATGCTAGGTTTTCTGCAAAACTTCAAGTCGGAGATCATGTTCGTAGTTGGGGACGGATTCAAAGCAGAAACTATCAAAAGAAGTTACCAGATGGTACTGTATTAAATAAAGTGGCCTATGAGGTCTCTATATCTAAAATGGAAAAAATTGATGATACTAAAGAAGTAGAAACTGAATAAAGGAATATTAATACTATCTTAAATATAGCGTTTAAAGTTATTAATAGAAGAAAGCACATCTTTCCTGAGTTGTTTAATATAACAATAGGAAGAATGTGCTTTATATCTTAATAAGATAGATTTAAAAAGTAGAAGTACAAGAATATGGCTATAGTAGTCTTGGCCAGTAATATCTATATTTTTTTTACATATAAAAATGAGGTTCTTTAGAAAAGTCCTTTAGATAGGTTTCTTCTCCCTTTAAAAAGTATTATAATAACCATAAGAATAACCATAAGGGAGGAATTAATATGTCTCAATTAATAGTACCGATCATTATTCTATTTGTCATTCTAGTTTCAATACAATATTCACTTAACAAAGTTATTGTCCTACTTAAAGAAATTAAAGAAATCTTAAAAAATGATAGAGATAAAAATAACCTAAGGGGCTAATTTAAGCTCCTTAGGTTATTTAAACTAAAGAAAGTTTTTTAAAAGATTATAATGTTTCGAGATTATAATCTTTCTGCCAACATAGTAGCAATTCTTTCTAATAATTGTTGATCTAATTCATCAAAGGCTGCAATTTCATCACTGTCGATATCGATTTCTCCTAAAACAACACCATCTTTTAAGATAGGTACAACTATTTCTGATGCAGTTTCAAAACTACATGCTAAATAATTTGATTCTTTAGATACATCGTCTACGATAAAAGTTTCTTTTGTGGCTGCAGCTTGACCACATATACCTTGACCAAATTGAATTTTAATATGATCAGTAGGTTTACCTATGTAATGACCTAACACTAGTTCGCCATTTTCAACCATATAAAACCCAGTCCAATTATAGTAAGGGATATTTGTATCCAATAATTCTACGATACCTTTATAAATCTTTTCTAAGTCCTTCTCGTTAGAAATAAGTTCTCTAGCTTGAGCTTCTATTTTTTCAAACAGCTCAATCTTTTCCGTTAATTCCATTTCCATTATTAAAATCCTCCTTTGCTAAAATAGCATAAGATAGTTTATACATTTAAAACCATTGTAACAGATATTTACTATTATTTAAAGATAAGAGAATATAATAGATATAAATAGTTTGCAGAAACTCCAGCTGCAATACCACCAATTGTATGGCTTAATATAGCTTTATTAGCTAATTGCCTAACCTTTAATGCATCCATCATACCAACATGGGTACTTAAGTAACCACTCCAACACATGCCCATAGCAGTAAAGACGGCAATGTCACCAGGGCCAACTAGGTTACTATCTAAAAAGCTTCTAACAAGGCCCATAGCAGCACCAACAGCACCTAAAGAGGTAATTGGAAAAGCAAGGGCTTCAACATTTTTAAAACCAAACAGAGGTCTAAGAATAGGAAAAATGTATCTACCAAGACGAGGTAATAAAGCGACCCCTTCATAAGCAGCCCCTTCATAAACCGCAACCCCGTTTTCCATTCCACTTGGTCCAAAGGTTAGAATCATAACAATTGTACAGATAAATAATACACCAGGGATAATTGCAAGTCCCATTTCAACACCATTTTTACCCCCTTCTAAGATGGCATCAAGGGCCCTTTCAAAGGTATTACCTGGTCTAATTTCTCTGCTATTGAAGAAATCATCAACATTACTATCATTATTAACTTGTTGAGGTTGTTGGATCTCGTAATATTTTTTTGTGTGACGAGTCATTAATCTCACACTTACAATACTACCGATAATAGCACCAACATTTCCGATTAGGGCAGGAACGATAAACTCTTTCCCAAGGCTCATCATATAGGTGGTTAAAATCAATCCCATACCAAAGGCAGTACCAAGATTACATAGGGCTGGTACTTGGTAATTTTTAAAGTATTTGATAAAACCTTTATCCTTTGCCAAGGATATAATTGCAGGATTATCAGATAAATATGTGGTAATGGCTCCGATTGAAGCAGCACCAGGCATTCCGTATAGAGGCTTTACTATAGGAGAAATTATTTTATTAATGAGGGCTACTACACCAAACTCCGATAGTAGGGCTGCCAATGCACCGGCTAAAACAGCAACAGATAAGATAAAAAATACTGTGTTTAAAAGTAGGTCATGGGCTGTGTTCATAATAACATTAAACATTGTACCAATACCCATGGTATAACCAAGATAAGAAAAAGAACCACCTACAATAAAAATAAAAGCATAAGTTTCTTTTGATACAGCACTTTTTGTTTTTGGAGAAGACGTTGAAATCACAGGGGTTGTTTCAACTTCTATTGCTTTCATTCCTACACCTCCTATTATCAATTCTCTACTATTTTACTACTAGAAAATACTTTATTCAATAACATTTCATAAAGAATACAAAAATGTAAAAAATACCAGTAATACAGCAATGTATTTATCATAAAAATATTGCTAAAGGAAGTTTGACAAGGGGTATGAATTCAATTAGAATAGAATAAAATCGTTATGGAGGGAAGACCAATGGATATAGAAAAAAAGGTGTGGGAAGTCCTTCTTTCTGAAAAGGAAATAGAAGGAAGAATCAATGAATTAGGTCAGCAAATTTCAGCTGATTATCAAGAAAAGAAACTATTAGTTGTTTCTTTATTAAAAGGGAGCTTTGTTTTTACAGCCGACTTAGTAAGGAAAATATCAATTCCTGTTAAAATAGAATTTATGACCACTTCAAGCTACGGACATGGACAAGAAAGTAGTGGACAGATTAATATCATAAGTGATGTAAAGGGAGACCTTACAGGATACGATGTACTAGTTGTAGATGATATAACAGATTCAGGTTTAACGATGAAATATGTTATGGAGCATTTAAAATCTAAAAAACCTAACAGTGTAAAATGCTGTGTATTATTAGACAAACCTGAGCGAAGACAGATTGAGATTGTTCCAGACTACTTAGGTTTTACAATACCAGACAAGTTTGTTGTCGGTTATGGTCTTAATTATGGAGATTATTATCGTAACATACCATATGTATTTGTTGTTACAGATCAAGATAGATAAAAAAAACCCAGCAAACTGGTTTAGATGCCCAGTAGCTGGGTTTTGTTGTTAGTTCCTTAAGTCTTCTAGCGTTTTAACTTTTTCTTCCGTCTTAGCATCCTTCATTTTAATTAATTTAGCAGGCATACCTGCCACTACACCATTAGCAGGAACATCTTTAGTGACAATGGAGCCTGCTGCCACAACTGCGCCCTTACCAATCCTTACTCCTTCAAGAACCACTGCATTAGCCCCTATAAAAACATCATCTTCAAGGATTACTGGAGTACAGCTAGGAGGTTCGAGAACACCTGCAATGACAGCGCCTGCTCCAACATGAACATTCTTGCCAATTATCCCTCGTGCTCCCACCACGCAGTTCATATCAATCATGCTGCCATCACCAATTTCAGCACCTACATTAATCACTGCTCCCATCATGATGACAGCATTTTTACCTATCGTTACATTTTCCCTAATAATAGAGCCAGGTTCAATTCTTGCTTCTAAGGTTAAGGTATTTAACAGGGGAATGGCAGAATTTCTGCGGTCATATTCGAGATGATATTGAAGTATATTATGTTTCTGATCTGTTAGTATTTTAGTAATAACACAGAATTCTCCAACTAGAATCCAAAACTCCCCACCACCAAAAATTTTGACACTTTCATGAGGGTTAAGTAGCAGCTTACCTTGGATATAGGCTTTTACAGGGGTAGATTTTTTCGACTCTTTAATTGATTTAGCCAGTGCATAAGGACAATTGCCCATCAAACATCATTCCTTTCCTACAGACTTATGTAGATATAGCACCCATTCTTTTTTTATTAAACAATAAAGCTAACTATGATATTTCTAAATGTTATAGGCTCTTCTCGAAGGATGAAAATCTCCGTCATAACATCATATGATGATTTATCTTAAATGAATCCTAAAAAATGGATATTAAATAATTAAATTGATTATATTAATCAGATTAGGGACTTTGCTTTTGGGCTATAGAAAAGAATATTTACTGGATATATCCATTTTTTATTGTTACAATAGTTATATTGTAGAATTTAGAAAAATGGGTATATTCTAAAAGAGAAGGAAGTTAAATTGAAGGGATGGATGAAAAGTGAATATATCATCAAAAATAGAAGCTATACAAGATAGTTTAAAAACAGTAAGGAGAGACCTTCACCAAATTCCAGAGGTGGGTTTTGAAGAGTTTAAAACTTCGGAGTATATAACCACCTACTTAGATGGGTTAGGGATTCAATACGAGAAAAATATATTAGGAACAGGAGTAATAGCCCATATACAAGGTTCTGAAGGAAAAAAGACATTAGGGTTTCGTGCAGATATGGATGCATTAAGTGTGGAAGAGAAAAATGATATTGATTTTAAATCCCTTCATGGAGGATGTATGCATGCTTGTGGTCATGATGGACATATGACAATTTTATTAGGTTTGGCTAAATATCTAAGTGAACATAGAGACGAATTAAAGGATAATGTTGTATTATTATTTCAACCAGCTGAAGAAGGTCCAGGTGGTGCTTTACCTATGGTTGAAGAAGGTTACTTAAAAAAATATAAGATAGATGAAATTTATGGACTACATTTATTTCCCGATATTGAAGAAGGAAAGTTTGGGGTTAGACCAGGTCCGATGATGTCACAAACAGGTGAATTTGATATCCATATTAAAGGCTTAAGTGGTCATGGAGCAATGCCCCATAAAGGAATAGATAGCATTGTAATAGCATCAGAGATGATTATAGGTATGCAGTCAATTGTAAGTAGAAATATTAATCCTATTCAACCTGCTGTCATGACCATTGGAAGGGTTGTTGCAGGTGAAAGAAGAAATGTTATTGCTAAAGAAGCGATTTTAGAGGGAACAATACGGAGTTTCCATCAAGAGGTTTACGACACCATTAAGGCTAGAATGGTGGACTTTGCCAGTGGTTTAGAAAAAATGTACCATTGCCAAATCGAAGTTGTTTTTAGAGATATGTATCCTGCTGTCGTTAATGATGACTTCTTAACCAACGAATTTATTAATAGCCAACATGAAGGAACAATACAGATGGTAGACCCCATCATGTTAGCTGAGGATTTTTCATATTTTCAGCAGGTTGTTCCAGGGGTATTCTTTTTCTTAGGTTGTCGTAATGAAGAAAAAAATTATTGCTATCCCCTTCATAATGATCAGTTTAATTTTGATGAAAAAGTTTTAGGTTATGGATTGCAGGCCTATATGAATATATTAAAACAACGGGGAAGTTTAGTCTAAAAAAAGTATAAGGATGTGAATCAATGGTAAGGGAAAAGAAATTAAGAGTGATTGATGCAAATTTACTTTTCTTTATTGGAGCCTTAATTTTTCTAAGTGGTGGCGCATATTTTCAACATCGAGAGCTTGTGTCAGGTTTAATTATTACTCAGTTAGGTGTCGTGTTAGCACCTCCACTATTATATTTAATCATTAGAAAAATAAATATAAAAAAGGCTCTAAGGATAAATAAAATAAGCCTAAAGCATGGGATATTAGTAGGAATGATTACACTACTAATGTATCCTGTAGCGGTAGTCGCAAATGCAATAATTATGTTACTTCTAAGTCTTATGGGAAATATAAATGTTCCTCAGATTCCTATGCCAGAAAACACCAATGAATATGTAATTATGATGTTAGTGGTGTCTCTATTGGCAGGTTTTTGTGAAGAGGTGCTTTTTAGAGGATTTGTACTTTCAGGTTATGAACCAATGGGGAAGAAGAAAGCAATTATTTTTTCGGCGCTATTATTTGGCTTTTTTCACTTTAATATTTATAACTTAGCAGGACCAGTAGTGTTAGGATTGGTTTTTGGTTATCTAGTAATACTAACAGACTCCCTGTGGGCTGGCGTGATTGGCCACATGGTGAATAACGGTTTTGCAATAACCTTAAGTTTTATCATTAATTATCTTTCAGATATTTTAAGTTTAAATGAAGCAACGACAGTAGAAACTCCAGAAGTTTCTACAACAATAGCTTTATTGGTGAGTTTAATTACAATAGGAGTAATAGCAATAGTTACAAGCATGATAGCTTATAAATTGGTAAAGATAATTAAGAAGGATCGACAGGCAATAATTGAAAATCAGAAGGAAGAAATAATAGAAACAGATCAATCAAATGTTGCAGATGAAAAACTTTTAAATGAAATGAATAAAACCTACCCGATAGAATTTTTTCCTTTGTATTTAACAGCTCCCCTATATGTTTGGATGGCGGGAAGTCAAATTCTAAGAATTATTCGAATGGGCTAACAATGAAAAGAAAAAAGGACTGCCGCAGGCAGTCCTTTTAAAAAGTTTTACAGAGCAAAATATAAAATAATCATCACGGGGGAGTGAAAAATTGATTATATTTTAACATAATTAAACTGTATCATTTATTAATTAGGAAATCAACTAAATTGAGATATATGAACATTTTTTAAAATTATTATGTAATTTACTTAATATTTTGGGATAAATTATTAATTTATTTTCCATAATATAAAAAAGGAGGATTTTATATGGAAAATAAAAAGAAAGAGGAATTTTCAGATGAGCTTTTAATGAAATATGAAATTGCAGAGGAATTAGGCTTAATTGATAAAGTAAAGTGCTATGGTTGGGGCGAATTAACTGCAAAGGAGACCGGCCGTATTGGTGGTTTGATGACCGTTAGAAAAAAGAAGGCAAAATAGAGGGTATAATAGTAAATGCTAGTTGATCATTATGACTATATGACTATGAATAGACACCTTGATGTCTATTCTATTATTTTTTGATAAAGATAATCTAATATAGCTTTTGTAAATAAATCTCTGAAAATACCTAATGATGGGTTATGGGATTATATCTAATTTATGCAATTTCTTCATTTATAGATAAAAAGAGTAGAAAACTTAGTAAAGAGGATTATTTTTCTGCTAGAATATATTATAATAATAGAGATATTAAATTAATGTAGGATGAGGGAGTAATCTGATGATAAATCAATATAATGATTTTGCATATGTGTATGATCGTTTAATGGAGGATGTTGATTATAAGGGATGGGTGGTATATCTTAAAGAAATTTTCAAAAGGGAAGGAATAGAACCTAAAAAGATATTAGAGTTGGCCTGTGGTACAGGTAACATTACGCTACCATTATCTGAAGAAAAAGTAGAAGTAATGGCTGTCGATATTTCCCAAGAAATGTTGATGGTTGCTAAAGACAAGGCCCTTACCCTCGGTAAAGACATCTTATTTGTAGAACAGGATATGACCCAGTTAGAACTTGAAGGAAAATTTGATGTCTCTCTATGTATGTGTGATGGAATTAATTACATACTAGAAGAAGAGGAGCTAGTAACACTATTTAAAAAGTTACATCAGCATCTGACAGAGGAAGGTATATTTGTTTTTGATATAAGCTCATATTATAAATTAAGTGAGATTTTAGGAGAAAATACTTATGGAGAAAATCAAGGAGATTTATGCTATCTCTGGGAAAACTACTTTGATGAAGAGACCAATATTTTAGAAATGAATCTTGCTTTTTTTCTTCAAGAAGAACAACTATATAGAAAATTTGAAGAATATCATCAGCAAAGGGCCTATCACATTACTGAACTTAAATCTTTACTATTAATGGGGGGCTTCAAGTCTGTTAGTGTCTATGATGGATTTAAATTTGATCTGCCCCATCAAGAAAGTGAAAGAATCTTTTTTGTTTGTCGTAAAGACTAAATTTGACAGTAGTATTGCCATATGATAAACTGCTTTAAGAATTTGTTATATTACATAGACATATGAATTTAGTAAGGTCTAGATGACCAATATTGAATGATAATCGACATAAATAAGTCTACAAAATATTAAAAGTAGAAAACAGAAGATAAGATTATATAAGAGGTGAGTTATATGCAAAATAAGATATTAAGAGTAACAGCTGCCGATAATAGTATACGAGGATTTTTTGCTAATACAACAGCAATGGTAGAGAAGGCTAAAGAGCTTCATTATACCTCTCCAGTTGCAATAGCAGCACTAGGTAGAACATTAACAGCAACTTCTATGATGGGACTAATGTTAAAGGAAGAAAATCATAAGATTACAGTAACCATTAATGGAGGAGGCCCTTTAGGTTCAGTTGTTGTAACAGGAAATGCAACAGGAAATGTTAAAGGTTATGTTAATAATCCCCAGGTGGAGACGACAAATATTCGTGAAGGGAAACTAAATGTTGGAGCAGCAGTTGGTACTAAGGGTGTCATTACCGTTAGTAAAGATATTGGTCTAAAAGAACCTTATGTTGGTTCATATCCATTATCAACAGGAGAAATTGCAGAGGACTTTGCTTCATATTTCACCTATTCAGAACAACAACCCACAGCAGTGGCTTTAGGTATTTTAATTGATACAGATTATACGATTAAGGCTTCGGGGGGCTACATTATTCAGGTAATGCCTGATATTTCAGAAGAAATTCTAACTAAGCTAGAGACTAAACTACAAACTATTGAGCCTATTACTACTTTGATGGAACGAGGAATGACATTAGAAGAAATTCTTCAACATGTATTAGGGGATTTAGGGGTGAAAATACTTGAAGAATATGAGGTAGATTTTGTTTGTGATTGTCACGAAGAAAGGTTAGAGAAGGCTTTAATTAGTATTGGAAGAGAAGAATTAAAGAGTATTATTGAAGAAGATGGTGGGGCAGAATTAGTTTGTCACTTCTGCAATAAGAAATATTATTTTGATAAAGACCATTTAGCAAGATTGCTAGAATCTATCTAAGGCTTTAGAAAATATAAGATAGAAAAAGTATAATTTAAGCTTTAATAAAATTTTCAATCTTTTAAGAGTAGAGAAATTGCATAGGAAGTTTACTTGTCATATTAATTGTTATAAGGTACTCTATTTTGCAATTTCTCTATTACTATTATTCTTAAAGGATTATTAAAGGATTAATAATGAGGGATTTAGTTTTCATTTAAGTGATTAAAAATTGTATCAAATAAGTGTTGCAATACATATAATATTTGTGTATAATATATTTTGTCGCAACGAGATAAAAAAAGTATTGCCCAGATAGCTCAGTCGGTAGAGCAGGGGACTGAAAATCCCCGTGTCGGTGGTTCGATTCCGCCTCTGGGCACCAAATAGGGCGGCATAGCCAAGTGGTAAGGCAGAGGTCTGCAAAACCTTTATTCCCCAGTTCAAATCTGGGTGTCGCCTCCATTAAAAAAAACAAACCTGTAGGGTTTGTTTTTTTATTTTTTTGTTTATTTTGTTTTTAAGTAACAGCAGGAACATCTTAACATATATTATTAAATAAGGCTAAATCAATATTAGTTTTTATCCTATATTGATGCCTTTAAGTTAAAAATTACTACTTACTAAAAAAGGAAAAATAGTAACACAAATGGCTTTAATAGAATTTACTGTAATGAAGCGAGAAGAATATCATTATTTATTAGACATATACTACTATTACAGCTGAAAGGGAGTGATTAAGGTGAACTTGCTGCTAATAGAAACCAATAAAAATGCTGAAGTTCTAAAGTCAAAGCTGAAAAAACAGTTGAAAATATTTGAAGTTGAAGGGATTAAATTAAAGGAAGAAGTAATTAATAAAGAGGTCTCTAATCATATAAAATATAGTGTAGAAATAGAAAGTGTAAAAAAGTATCCAATAAGTGATTTCATAGCCCTATTCAAAGATCATATTGCTAAGGGCCTTTGGGAGTATATACAAGCTGTTGAAGAAATTAATATTCTGCGTAAAATGATAGATAAAGAATATTATTATTTTGATGAACGGGAAAGATTAGAAATTGAAAGAAATGCAATAAACATTTTAAAAGAAGAAAATCGTGTCACGTTATTAGTTAGCCAAGAAGACTATACGAGAAGATCGAAGGTGATTAAGGCCATTACAGAATACTTAAGTAATGAAAGTCAAATTAATATTGATGGCTTTATTACTTTTAGATTAAAGGATTATTATTTAGAACTTGAGGAAACGATTGAAAAAGCAGTAGAAGATTTTCTCATGGATAAAGAATACAATGAGTTTATAAAGCTACTGAAATATTTTGTAGACATTCAAGATTCTAAAATAGAGCTGATACATGTTGTTTTAGAAGAAGACCATAGCTTTAAATTATATGATTTTAAAAATGAAGAAATTAATAATGAATATTTGAGGGAGGTAGCTAACGAATTATCCAATAGTAATTTCTTAAGCTACGAAGATTTATTAATGAGCTCCCTCATCACTATGGCACCAGAAAAAATTATCATACATCAGGTAGGTAGGCTGAGATATACAACCGATATTATTAAAACGATTTTACGGGTATTTACTTCAAAGGTAATGGTATGTAATGGTTGTGAGTGGTGTTCTGTGGAAGCCAACCTCGAAACCAATGTTAATAAAGAATAATTAAAGAATATTAAAGAATAATTAACGAATCAGTGGCAATAAAGAACAAATATAAAAGAGAACAATCAAATAAAAGAACAATCAAAATATAAAAAAGAAATATCAAAAATAGTAAAGATGAAAATAACTCCCCTAGCACTGGCTAGGGGTTTATTATATATCCTTCAAGATAATATTAATGAAATTTAATATATATATTGCTGTAGTGAAAAGAGACAAAAAATGATATAATTCTTATTATATGGACAAGGTATAGAAGAGGTGAAAGATAATGAACACAATTACCCTACTACTTTTTTTATCAGGAATTGGAGCTTTAATTGGTTGGATCACTAATCTCATAGCTATTAAATTAATGTTTAGGCCCTTTGAACCAGTGGCAATTCCTTTACTTCCTTTAAAGATTCAGGGGTTAATTCCTAAGCGAAAACATGAAATTGCTAAAAGTATAGGAAACACTGTACAGGAAGAACTACTTTCTCTAGAGGAAATTATTCAGCAATTTATTGAAAAACAAGATCAGCAAGAAATCATTAATATGATTAAAATAAAAATTAATGATGTACTGGCAAAAAGATTACCTGCCTACATTCCTTCGACGATTAAAGGAATGATTAAGAATTACATTAATGATGTTATTGATGAAGAAGGAGCAGAAATGATCAATTCTACTATGGAAAATATGATCCATAAAGCCGCCGATAATATTAATTTAGCAGAGATGATAGAAAAGCGCATTAATGAATTCCCTATGGAAAAGCTAGAAGAAGTTGTGATGAAAATTGCAAAAGAAGAGTTAAAACACATCGAAATTTTAGGGGCACTATTGGGGATGATGATTGGATTATTTCAAGGTATAATTATTGTTTTATTGTAAAAAATACATATAAACCCCTTGACAATATTCGGAACAATCATTATAATTAATTAAATATAATTTTATAATTTGCTAAGAAGAGGAAGAGTAGGTTAAACCCAATACTTAGAGAGGAAGTATCGTAGGCTGAAAGTACTTCTGTAGATGGATAACTGAAAACTACCTTGGAGCTAATTTCCAGTAGCATTTATGTGAAAAGAAATTCGGTGACTCCGTTATCGTCTACAAGTTGGATTTGATTAATCAATTTAGGTGGAACCGCGGGAATATGTCTCTCGTCCTATACGAAAGTATTTGGACTGGGGGCTTTTTTTATTCTTAGATTTATACATCTTAAAATTTAAAATACAATTTATAAATTTAAAAAGGAGGTTCAAGAACATGGAAAAAGTGAAAATTACACTTAAAGATGGTTCTGTTAGAGAGGTGAATAAAGGAACAACCGTTTATGATATTGCTAAAGAAATTAGTGAAGGACTAGCTAGAGTAGCCCTTGGGGGAGACATTAACGGAGAAGTAGTTGACCTAGCTCAGCCAGTAAATGAAGATTGTGAGTTGAATATATTAAGGTTTGATGACGAAGGTGGTAAGGATTCCTTTAGACATACTAGTGCCCATATTCTAGCACAGGCAGTAAAAAGATTATATCCAAACACAAAATTAGCGATTGGACCTTCCATTGAAAATGGTTATTACTATGACTTTGATTCAGAACATAAATTTACGCCTGAAGATTTAGAGAAAATTGAAAAAGAAATGCAAAAAATCGTTAAAGAAAAATTAGAGTTGAAGCGATTTGAACTACCAAGGGACGAAGCAATTGCCTTCATGGAAAAACAAGGAGAAGATTATAAAGTAGAACTTATTCGAGACCTTCCAGAAGATGAAGTAATTTCCTTCTATCAACAGGGAGAATTTGTAGACCTTTGCGCTGGTCCCCATGCTCCTTCAACTGATAAAGTTAAAGCCTTTAAGCTACTAAATGTTGCTGGAGCCTATTGGAGAGGTGACGAGAAAAATAAAATGCTTCAAAGAATTTATGGTACTTCCTTCGAAAAGAAAAAAGATCTTGAAGAATACCTACATCGTTTAGAAGAAGCAAAGAAAAGAGATCACCGTAAAATAGGTAAAGAACTAGATTTATTTAGCTTGCAAGAAGAAGGACCAGGGTTCCCCTTCTTCCATCCAAAGGGAATGGTTTTAAGAAATCAATTAGAAAACTTCTGGAGAGAAGAGCATGCTAAGCGAGAATACGACGAAATTAAAACCCCGATCATTTTAAATGAGCAATTATGGAGACAGTCAGGCCACTGGGATCATTACCAAGAAAATATGTACTTTACAGATATCGATGATTCAAGATATGCAGTAAAACCAATGAACTGCCCAGGCGCAATTCTTTCTTATAAGCGTAAAATGTACAGCTATAGAGATTTTCCAATTAGAATGGGTGAATTAGGACTAGTACATCGCCATGAGCTTTCAGGAGCTTTGCATGGATTGATGAGGGTTCGTTGCTTTACTCAAGATGATGCCCATATCTTTATGCTACCAGAGCAAATTAAAGATGAAATTATTGGCGTAATTGATTTTGTCGATCATGTTTATAAAATCTTTGGCTTTAAATACCATATAGAATTATCTACTAGACCAGAAGATTCAATGGGAACCGATGAAGAGTGGGAAATGGCAATTAATGCGCTAAAAGAAGCTTTAGAAGCAAGAGAGCTACCCTACAAAATCAATGAAGGAGACGGAGCCTTCTACGGACCTAAAATTGACTTTAAACTAGAGGACTGCATTGGTCGTACATGGCAATGTGGAACAATCCAATTAGACTTCCAAATGCCCCAACGTTTTGATCTAAGCTATGTAGGTGCCGATGGAGAAAAGCATAGACCGATTATGATCCATAGGGTAATCTATGGAAGTATGGAAAGATTTATAGGGGTGCTAATCGAGCACTTTGCAGGTAAGTTCCCAACTTGGTTATCACCAGTACAAGTAAAGGTTTTACCAATTACAGAGAGACATCTAGACTATGCTAAAAAACTAAAGTCTAAAATGGCAGCCCAAGGTATTCGGGTTGAAGTAGATGGTAGAAACGAAAAAATTGGGTACAAAATTAGAGAAGCCCAGCTTTCAAGAGTACCTTATATGTTAGTATTAGGGGATAAAGAAATAGAAGCAGAATCTGTAGCAGTAAGATCAAGAGATAAAGGTGAATTAGGAGTAGTAACAACCGATCAATTTATTGAAGATATATTAAAAGAGATTGAGAGTAAAACATTATAAACTTAAAGATAAAAGAGACTTGTATTGTAAAAAAATGCAAGTCTTTTTTATGTATTTAAAGGAATTTATCAAATAAAAGAGAAATAATATTACTCTAGATAACCGACTGTCAAAAAGGAGAATTAGAATGACTAAAAAATGGAGCATAATAATTGTCTTAGTTTTATCTTTAGTTATAGTTTTTAATGTATCGAATGTGTCAAATGTATATGCAAATCAGCTAAGTCTAGCTTCACCTACAGCAATTTTAATTGATTCAGAAGATGGTCAAGTTTTATACGAGAAATTTGCTGATGTCCAAAGACCGATTGCAAGCACTTCTAAGATCATGACCTATATTCTTGTAATGGAGTCTGTTTACAATGGAGACATAAGGCTTAGTGATAAAGTTAGGATTAGTAAAAAAGCTTCTGACACAAAGGGAACATCTTATCAATTAAAAGAAAAAGATGCTGTTTCAGTAAATGAGCTCTTGCAATCGATGATGATTATTTCAGCAAACGATTCGGCAGTTGCGCTAGCAGAACATGTGGGAGGAAGTGTGGATAATTTTGTTAAAATGATGAATGGGAAGGCTAAAAGTCTAGGTCTTAGTAGCAGCTATTTTGTTAATCCTACTGGTCTACCCCAGGATAATGGAGATCAAAATCATATGACGGCAAAAGAACTAGCAAAGCTTTATTCTTATGGGTTAAGTCAATATCCTAATCATTTAATTCCAATGGTAAGTAAGGAGGAATTTTACGGAACCTATAAAACCTTTAGAAGCAAAAATACTAATATATTGTTAAGTACAACAACATACATTAAAGGGATGAAGACAGGTTTTACTAATGCAGCAGGCTACTGTTTAGTATCTATTTCTAGAGTTAAGGGTTCTAATACAAAGTGGCTGATCGGAGTTGTGTTAGGAAGCAACACCAGTGATATACGATTTGAAGAAAGTAAAAAACTAATAGATTATGGGTTAGAGAACTATTTAGATCAAATAGTTGTTAGAAAAGGTGATCTATTAGATTATTTAGAAGTGGAAATAGAAAATGATAGGATTCCAATAGAAATTACAGCAGATGCGACAAAATCAGTTGTAGTCCATAGAAATCGTAGATTAGCAAAAAATAAAGTCTTAATAAAAAACATACCACAACAAGATCAAATCGTTTCAAACTTGATTAATCAAGAACAAATGATAGGAAGGCTATTATTAACTAATGGAATGGAGATAGAAGTACCCATTCGATTTAATAGAGGAATTACAGTTATTATAAATGGGGATCAAATGAATTTTAAGAGTGCATATCCGAAGATTATTGATGGTAGAACCTATATTTCCATAAGGGATTTTTCTGAGACTTTTAATCTTTTATTGGAGTGGGAACAGTCTAGCCAATCTATACAATTAAAAAATGATGAAAAATCCATTAGGTTAATAACAAATGATAAAAGAGCTTATATAGAAGATATTGAAATCATGCTAGAAGAAGGACCATTACTAATTGAAGATCGATTGATGGTACCCCTTAGGTTAATTACTGAAATTTTTAATGCCCATGTACAGTGGAATCAAGAACAAAGAACCATTAATATTACGATTAGATAGTAGGCTTTAGAAAGGGATAGGTAACAAAAGCTGTCTTAATGATTCAAAACCATATAAGACAGCTTTTTATTTTGCTTAGTTTTAATTAGTTTTAATTTGCATATAGGGTAGTTACACAGCCTTCAGTTCATCCTCTTCAATCTTAAAGTCTCCTAAAAGTTCTGCTAATTCATCGGCATTCAACGTTTCTTTTTCCAATAAAGCGTTGGTAACCTTGACTAAATCCTTCTGGTAGGTCTTTAGATAGTTTAGGGTTAACTCGTAGCATTCATCAATGATTTTGTTCATTTCTTTATTAATTTGATGACTTAATCCTCTTGTGAGGGAAGGTTCTTGGAACATAAAGCCTAAGTCGCTCATACCATACTCACAAACCATTTGTACTGCCAAATCAGTCACTTTCTTTAGATCATCCTTTGCCCCAGTAGAAAGGTGCCCATAAATCAACTCTTCTGCGGCCCTACCCCCAAGCATAACCATAATTTTTTGACATAATTCTTGTTTAGTTAGGATGTAGCGGTCGTCTTGAGGCATATGCAAGACATAACCTAATGCCTGTCCTCTAGGAATAATAGAAACCTTTTGCACCATGTCTGTACTTAAAATTTTACCAATTAAAGCGTGGCCAGCCTCATGATAAGCAACAATTTCTTTTTCCCGTTGTAGAATCGTTGGGTTTTTAACCTGTAGACCTGCAATAACCCTCTCTATTGCCTGATCAAAATGATCTGGGGTGATGATCGTTTCATCTTGTCTAACGGCTATGATGGCTGCTTCATTAGCGATATTAGAAAGATGAGCGCCACTCATACCATGGGTTTTTTTTGCTAATGTTGGAATATCAACATCAGGACTAAGGGGTTTGTTTTTAGTATGAACCCTTAAAATCTCTTCTCTTGCCTTTACATTGGGGTTTCCAATGTACATGTGTCTGTCGAATCTTCCAGGTCTTAACAGGGCTTCGTCTAGTAAATCCATACGGTTAGTTGCAGCAATAACAACAACAGTTTGATCGGTATTAAAGCCGTCTAACTCTACTAATAGCTGATTAAGAGTTTGGTCTTTTTCGTTATTGCTGTCTATATGGCGTTTTGCTCCTATTGCGTCAATCTCATCTATAAAAATGACACTTGGAGCTTCTTTTTTTGCTTTTTCAAATAAGGTTCTAATCCTTTTAGCACCAACACCTACATATTTTTCTACGAATTCAGAACCACTGGCAGAAAAAAAAGCTGACTTTGTTTCTCCAGCTACAGCAGAAGCCAAAAGGGTTTTGCCAGTACCAGGAGGACCATGAAATAAGATCCCTTTAGGAATCTTTGCCCCCATCTTTATGTACTTTTCAGATTTCTTGATGAAGTCAATTACCTCCACTAACTCCTCTTTTACCTCTTCTAAGCCAGCAACATCTTCAAAAGTAATTTTGGGTTTTGTAAAGAATTCGTTTCCGTTTTGCTCCTTTTCTTTCTTTTCGGTATTAATGGTTGCATGGGCATATTGTGGTTTCTTATCCAATTTGATATAGTATATGAATAAGAAAACTGTAATTCCTGCCACCAGCAGACGATCTCCAACGGAGAAACGATTATTTAAGCTATCTCCATACCATAGAGAATAGCTAGATATTACTGTTAATGTAATAAAAATACACAGCAAAACAAATATAATCCTTTTTTTCATTCCATCACCACCCTGCTTATTTGTTTAAATTTAGCATGCCCAAATCCATCTAAAAAATAATGGAATAATAGTAAAAGTTTTTAGGAAAAATTTATTACATAAGGAAAACCATTGACCAACCTACAATTTATTTATGTAATTTTCACATGATATATATTTACATAATTACACACTATATAAATAAATTAGAAAAAAGTAGTTGACAAATACTTTTCTAGTTGGTATGATGTTAAAGATGATAAAAATCAAGTAGAAGTTTTCCGCTTCTCACCCTTCAACAAAGGTTAGTAGGGTTCATAGTTAGATGGTTATGGTTAGCTTTTGATTTGCTAATTTATAATTTTTCTTGCTAGGTTTAATGAAGCGGATACTTTGAGTATTCGTTTTTTTTATTTGTTGTCCTTGAACTTTTTAGGAGGTGTCGGGTTATCAGAGATGTAAATGAGTTGCAGATTAATGAGGAGATTCGCGATAAGGAAGTTAGACTAATCGATGCAGATGGAGAACAATTAGGTATTGTATCTGTTAAAGAAGCTTTAAGCCTTGCTACAGGCAAAAACTTAGACTTAGTTAAAATTGCTCCACAAGCGAAACCACCAGTCTGTCGTATAATGGATTATGGTAAGCACAAATATGAGCTTGCCAAAAAGGAAAAGGAAGCAAAGAAGAAGCAAAAAGTTATTACAGTTAAAGAAGTAAGGCTGAGTCCAAACATTGAAAGCCATGATTTAAATGTAAAGGCAAATCAAGCCTCTAAGTTCTTAAAAAATGGCGATAAAGTAAAGGTAACTTTACGTTTCAGGGGTAGAGAACTAAGTAATACAAGCATCGGTTTAAAAGTAATTAAGGAATTTGCTGCTGTATTATCTGAAGTAAGTGTTATTGAAAAGGAAGCTAAATTAGAAGGTAAACAAATGATCTTAATCTTAGCTCCTAAAAATGCTTAGTGATAGCATAATTTGAAGGGAGGATTATTCCAATGCCAAAAATGAAAACCCATAAAGGTGCTGCAAAGAGACTTAAGAAAACTAAATCAGGTAAAATCAAGCGTTTTAAGGCCTTTAAAAGCCATATCTTAACTAAAAAGTCTGCGAAGAGAAAGAGAAATCTTCGTAAAGGTACTCTTGTATTCAAGGGAGACCAAAAGAGAATCGCTCAATTATTACCATAAGGAATGTAGAAAAGGAGGTTGTAAAAAATGGCTAGAGTTAAAGGTGCTGTAAACGCACGTAAAAAACATAAAAAAATATTAAAGCTTGCAAAAGGTTTTAGAGGAGCTAGAAGTAAGCTGTTCAGACCTGCAAACCAATTCGTAATGAAGGCGTTAAAGCATGCTTACGTTGGTAGAAAATTAAAGAAGAGAGAGTACAGAAAACTTTGGATTGCCAGAATTAATGCTGCTACAAGACAAAATGGTTTATCTTACTCAAGATTTATGAATGGATTAAAATTAAGTGGAATCCAAATGAATAGAAAAGTTTTAGCTGAAATGGCTATTCATGATAAAGAAGGTTTTGCAAAGTTAGTTGAAGTAGCTAAGCAAAAGCTTAACGCATAGTTTTACTTAATTAAATAATTGGACTATTCAAGCCCCTAGATTCAAGGAGCAAGAAAAATCAGTTAACCTAAGTATTTAATCATACGTAAGGTGCTGGCTTTTTCGTAGCGACGAAGAAGATAGGGGTTTTTTAATAGAATAAACACATTAAATCAGATTTTTATAAAAAACGGTTTACATACAGGCTAGGTATGAAGGACTCACCAATGGAGATAATTAATAATATATTACTATTACTTACGATAAATTGCCAAATATATTGGTAAAACATGTAATTCTATTATATAATAGATAATATATTTTAGGTCTTTTTTAGCCGCAAAGAAAGAGGGGTACTATGGAAAAATTTGAACAAATGAAGCTAGACCCTACTCAAATCCTTGTAATGGGATTTGCCTCGGTTATTCTTATCGGTACAATGCTACTAAATCTACCAATTTCATCAGTCGACGGAAGAAGTGTAGGATTTTTAAATGCACTTTTCACTTCAACCTCAGCAGTCTGTGTAACAGGTCTCGTGGTGGTAGATACAGGAACCTATTGGACAACCTTTGGAAAAACCGTAATTATAACCCTCATTCAGATTGGTGGATTAGGGTTTATGACAATGGCAACTTTATTTGCTATGATCTTAGGTAAAAAGATCTCCCTAAAGGAAAGACTAATTATTCAAGAATCGTTAAATCAAAATAGTTTAGAGGGGTTAGTTAGATTTGTAAGATATATTATATTAGGGACCTTTATTATCGAAGGAACAGGGGCATTACTTCTTGCCTTTAGATTTGTACCAGAGTTTGGCCCTGCTAAGGGAATAGCCTATTCAATATTTCACTCTATATCAGCCTTCGCCAATGCAGGGTTTGATATTATTGGAGATGGAAAGGGATTAACCCCTTATGTAACAAGTCCAATCGTTAATATTGCCATGTATATGTTGATCATTATTGGTGGTTTGGGCTTTTCAGTTTGGGTGGATATCTTTAATAAAAGAAGTAAGTTTAGAAGGTTTAGTCTCCATACTAAAATGGTACTATTTTTAACTGCTCTTTTAATTGGTGTTCCCTTTATTCTTTATTTAATACTAGAGTGGCGAAATCCAGCTACTTTAGGAGAACTCAGTTTTACAGGAAAACTTTGGGGGGCACTTTTTCAAGCTATTACACCGAGAACAGCAGGGTTTAATACAATTGATACTGCCTCATTAACCAATGCATCAAAGCTATTAACGATTATGCTCATGTTTATTGGAGGTTCTCCTGCGTCCACAGCAGGGGGAATTAAGACGGTTACCTTTGGGGTTATTATCTTTACAGTAATTTCTATGATAAGAGGTCGTGAAGATACAGAGCTTTTCGGTAGAAGAATTTCAAGAAATATTGTTAACAGAGCACTAACAATAGGGGTAGTAGGAATTACTCTTGTAACAAGTGTAACAATGATTCTTACCATTACAGAAACAGGATTAGATTTTATGGAAGTCCTTTTTGAAGCTGTTTCTGCCCTAGGAACAGTAGGACTGTCATTAGGCGTTACATCACAATTAAGTGTAATTGGTAGAATTGTAATTATATTCGCTATGTTTGCTGGAAGGGTAGGGCCATTAACAATAGCCTTTGCTTTAGCAAGACAGAATCGAAAAAATAAAGGGGTAATCAGATATCCTGAAGATAAAGTAATTGTTGGATAGGAAGGGTGAAAAAATGAAACAGTTTATTGTTATTGGTTGTGGGCGTTTTGGAAGTAGTGTGGCAAAAACCCTATATAAAATGGGAAACGACGTTTTGGCGATTGATGGTCATGAAGAGACAGTTCAAAGTATCTCCGATGAGGTTACCCACGCAGTACAAGCAGATGCCACAGATGAACATGCCCTAAGGTCTTTAGGTATTAGAAATTTTGATGTAGCTGTCATTACAATTGGTTCAGATATTCAGGCTTCTATTATGGCGACACTAATAGTGAAAGAATTAGGTGTTAAATTTGTAGTAGCTAAAGCTCAAAACGAACTACACGCAAAGGTATTATATAAAATTGGTGCAGATCGAGTTGTTTTTCCTGAAAGAGACATGGGTATTAGAGTTGCCCATAATCTAGTTTCTAGTAATATATTAGATTATATAGAACTTGCACCAGATTACAGTATTATGGAGATTACTGCTTTAGATGATTGGTTAGATAAATCATTGATAGAAGCAGATATTAGATCAAAATATGGTGTTAATATTATGGCTATTAAACATGGTAATGAAATTAATGTTTCTCCAACCGCTCTAGATGTAATCCATAGAGGGGATGTATTAGTTGTAATTGGGCATAATAATGATCTAAAGAAGTTAGAAAGATAAGTTGGTGAAGACGTGTCAGAAATGATAACCAGTGATAGTAATCCTGTTGTAAAACATGTAGCAGGATTAAAAATCAAAAAGAATAGAATAAAGCATAAGCAATTTGTAGTAGAAGGTCTTCGGTTTATTCAAGAAGCCCTGCATCATGCTGTTTCTATTGAGTATATACTTTATAGCGATGGATTAAGAAAGATAAAAGGTGGAGAAGAATTATTTGAGGAAATAGAGGGACAATATAAAATGTATACCCTCTCAGATAAGCTGATGGTTAAACTCTCTGATACAGAGAATCCCCAAGGAATTATGGCAGTCATCAATATGCCAGAAGTTTCTATTGATCAGCTATCCTCCAATAAAAATCAATTCTTAGTGATACTAGATGGAATTCAAGACCCAGGTAATATGGGAACAATTATCAGAACAGCTGAAGGTGCAGGTGCCGATGCAGTTTTATTAACAAAAGGAAGTGTAGATCCCTTTAACAGTAAGACTTTAAGGGCTACAATGGGTGCAATTTTTCATTTTCCTGTGATTTCAGTTGAAAACAATGAAGAATTAATCGACTACCTTAAAAAACAACAAATTAGGTTGATTGCAACCCATCTAGAGACAAAAAATACATATAATGATATCAGTTATAAGGGAAATATAGCTCTGTTAATTGGGAATGAAGCTAACGGAATTAAAGATGAATTTTTATCCCATGCTGATGAGGTGATAAAAATACCAATTGTTGGTAAGATAGAATCTTTAAACGCATCGGTGGCTGCTGGTATATTAATTTATAAGGCTTTAGAAGATCGCAGTTAATTGTTTAGAAATTTCAAAAAAATTCCTTCCGACGGGTAGAAGTACCTTGTTTGCCCAAAAAACCTATGCTATAATAATAACTATAAAAAGGATAGGTGAAGGAGTGAAGTTCCGTGAAGAATGCAGATGTTTTCTGGAGAATTTTTGAACTAACTGGTTCCGTTAAAGCCTATATCATGTACAAAAAAATGATTATAAATTGAATAATAAGTAATAGCTATGAAGGAGCATAGTATATTGTAGACTGTTTTTAAGAGAGTAGGTGTCTAAGGCTGAAAGCACCTGTAAAATAAGTACAGTAGAATTTCCCTCCGGAGCTATAGGGTTGAAAGACAAGTAGGCCTTATCGGTGGACGTCGTTAATGTCATAAGAGTGGTGTTGGATTAACACTATTAGGGTGGTACCGCGGAGATAACCTTCGTCCCTTTTTGGGATGAGGGTTTTTTATTTGTTCAAAAATATAGGTTAAATATTTTATGTAAATTGCATAATACCACACATTGTTTTTATGTGTCCTATGTAAAACAATATAGAGTAGTGAAGTTTTATCGCTACATTAAGATAAAAATCTAAAATTTATTTATGCAATTTACTGATTTTAAATACAGATTATGATATTATGTGGAATTAAATTCTACAATGATAAGGAAGGAGTTAGATTATGGAAGCTAGATTAAAAGAACTAGAACAACAGGCAAAAGATGAAATCTACCAAGCCAATACCTCAGATGAATTAGAAAAGGTAAGGGTAAAGTACTTAGGAAAAAAGGGTGAATTAACAGAAGTTTTAAGGGGGATGGGAAGTTTATCAGCAGAGGAAAGACCCCTTGTAGGTAAAGTAGCCAATATCGTTAGAGAAAATATTGAAAATGCCCTACAAGAAGCAAAGGGAGAAATTAAAAATAAAGAACTACAAGCCCAACTTCAGAAAGAGTCTATTGACGTAACAATGCCTGGAAAGAAGGTAAGGTTAGGGAAGAAGCATCCTTTAATTAAAGGAATGGATGAATTAAAGGATATTTTCATCAGTATGGGATTCCAGGTTGCCCAAGGGCCAGAAGTAGAGACAGTATACTATAATTTTGATGCCCTAAATGCACCTCAAAATCATCCCTCTAGGGATATGAGCGATACCTTCTATATTAATGAAGATACCATCTTAAGAACCCAAACATCCCCTGTACAGGTTAGGGTAATGGAAAATAAAAAACCACCAATTAGAATCATTTCTCCAGGTAGATGCTTTAGAAATGACACCCCCGATGCTACCCATTCTCCAATGTTTCATCAATTAGAAGGGTTAGTAGTAGATAAAGGAATTACTTTAGCAGACTTAAAGGGGACTCTAGAGGTTTTTGCAAAGCATTTCTTTGGAGATCAAACAAAAATTAAGTTTAGACCCCATAATTTCCCCTTTACAGAGCCAAGTGCTGAAATAGATGCCTCTTGCTTTAAGTGTGAAGGAGCAGGTTGTAGCATGTGTAAAGGTAGTGGTTGGATTGAACTTTTAGGAGCAGGTATGGTTCATCCAAACGTACTAAGAAATTGTGGAATCGACCCTGAAGTTTATAGTGGTTTTGCCTTCGGTATGGGAATCGACCGTCTAGTGATGCTAAAGTATGGTGTAGACGATATCCGTTTGTTCTTCGAAAATGATATGAGATTTTTAAATCAATTTTAAATAAATACAGAATGTGTTTGGACAAGAAAAGTAGAGGAGGGCTTTAGATGTTAGTACCTTTAAAATGGTTAAAGGAATATGTAGAGATAGATTTAGATGTAACTCAACTTGCCGATGATATGACGATGTCAGGTTCAAAGGTAGAAGGGGTTGAAAGATTAGGGAAAGATATTACAGGAGTCGTTGTTGGTAAAATTGAATCAATCGAACAACATCCTAATGCAGATAAACTAGTGATCACAAAAATTAATATAGGAGAAGAAACCCTACAAATTGTTACGGGAGCAAAGAACATTAATGTTGGTGACTATGTACCAGTTGCTACCCATGGGGCTAATCTTGCTGAAGGTCTTAAAATTAAAAAGGGTAAGTTAAGGGGAGAAGTTTCAGAAGGAATGTTATGCTCTCAAGAAGAATTAGGAATTCCTAATAACCTAATTCCTGAAGAATTAAAGGATGGTATTTGGATTTTAGATCAACCCTATCCATTAGGTGTAAACATATTTGATGTAGTGGAGCTACAAGATGATATCATCGAATTTGAAATTACATCAAACCGTCCCGATTGCTTAAGTATGATGGGAATTGCAAGAGAAACAGCAGCCACCATAGGGAGTTCATTAAAATATCCAGAGGTATATATAAAGGAAGAAGAGGATACAACTTTAGGAGTAAAGGTAAAAATTGAAGATCTAGAAGGTTGTACTCGATACATTGCCAGAGTCATTAAAGACGTGAAAATAGAACCATCTCCTTTATGGATGCAACAAAGATTAATGAAGGCAGGCGTAAGACCCATTAGTAATATTGTAGACATTACCAACTATGTTATGCTAGAGTACGGTCAGCCTCTACATGCCTTTGATATCAACTATGTTGAAGGAAATTCTATTCTTGTTAGAAAAGCAAAAAATGGCGAGGCCTTTAAAACCCTAGATGGAGTAGAACGTCAATTGGATGAAACCATGACTGTTATTGCAGACGAAGCAAAAGGTTTAGCTATTGCAGGTGTAATGGGGGGAGAAGAGTCAGAGATTACCGATGCCACCACTACCATATTATTAGAGTCTGCCCATTTTAATAAGGATAAAATAAGAGCAACATCAAAAAAATTAGGCTTAAGAACAGAGGCATCTTCCCGCTATGAAAAGGGTGTAGACGCTAATCTAGCTGCTATAGCTGCTGATCGTGCTTGTCAGTTGATAGAAGCTCTAGGGGCAGGAAAAGTCTTAAAAGAAAAGGTAGATGTTTATCCAGAAAAGAAGGAAAAAAGAACCCTTAAGATTAGACATCAACGAATGAATGGACTGTTAGGAACCAATATTTCAATTGATGAAATGATAGAAATATTAAAATCCTTAGAGATTACTGCTGTTCTTGAAGGAGAGCATTTAATTGTTACAGTACCCACATTCCGTGATGACCTTCAAATAGAAGCAGATTTTGTTGAAGAAATTGGAAGGATATACGGTTTTGATAAAATACCCTCTACAATGGCAAAGGGAAACATTGTAGTTGGCGGAAAAACCAATGGACAAATGATTGAAGACATTACCAAAGAAGGGCTACTTTCTTTAGGTTTCAATGAAATATTAACCTATTCATTCATTAGTCCAAAGAGTGTTGAAAAGATCAATGTTAGCGAAGATAGTATTAAGAGAAACTTTGTAAGACTGCTTAATCCATTAGGAGACGAGACTAGTGTGATGAGAACAAGTCTATTACCAAATATGTTGGAAGTTTTATCAAGAAATATTAATCGTAAAGTTGAAGAAGCTAGAGCTTTTGAAATTGGAAGTATCTTTATTCCTCAAAGAGAAGGAAAGGACCAACTACCTTACGAAGTGTCAAACCTAGTAATAGGGATGTATGGGCAAGAAGACTTCTATAGCCTAAAAGGAGTAATTGAAGGGTTATTTAATCGTTTAGGGATCTCTGGTTTAGACTTCGAAGTAGAGAAGAATCACCCAACCTATCATCCCGGTAGAACGGCTAATATATTGGTGGGGAACCATATTGTAGGGATTATGGGGGAACTTCATCCACAAGTTATGGAAAACTACGATCTTTCTAAGCGATGCTATTTGGCAGAGTTAGACTTCAATTTAATGATTCAATTTACAAGAGTAGATACAATGTATAAGCCATTACCGAAATATCCAGCCATGACTAGAGACTTAGCGATTGTTGTCAATGAATCAGTAATGGTGAAGGAAATAGAAAAGATTATTCAACAACAAGGGGGAGACCTTTTAGAGAGCTTCCAGTTATTTGATGTATATAGAGGGAATCAAGTAGCAGAAGGATCTAAGAGTGTAGCCTATACCATTACTTACCGTCATATGGAGCGAACCCTTACAGATGAAGAGGTAAACAAAGTTCAAGAAGCCATTATGACAAGTATCAAAGAAGAAATTGGTGGAACATTAAGAGAGTAGGGGGGATTTCCTTCCTTCTCTTTTTTATAACGAACAGAAAAGTTCTACTTTAATTATTTTAATATAAAAGAACTTTATGTAATGAGTTATAACGAAGTCATCCTTTAAATTCCGAAGAAAGACTTTGATCTTGATGTTTAGTAAATCAGCCTTTTTAATGATGATTTAACTTGATGAAAAAATTTTCATGTAATCTTCCATCTAAAGCAGGAGTTTCAGCATTTATCAAGAAATTAGTAAAATAAACAATTTAGAATTAAGGGGTGAGAGAGCTATGCAACGGAAGAACAAAGTATTGATTAAGATAAACGGACAGGAATATCCTATTGTAGGAGCAGAACCAAAAGAATATTTATTAAAAGTTGGAAATTATGTTGATGAAAGAATGGAAGAAGTTGCACAGGGTAATAAGCGGTTAAGTACATCTATGATTGCTGTATTAACCTCTATTAATATTACCGATCAACTCCTAAAACTGCAGGAAGCCTATAGACAACTGGAGAGTCAGCAGACAGCCCCCTTACAAGAACTAGAAAAGGTCAAGGAAGAATTACAAAAGGCATCAGAGAAGTTGGCAGAAAAAGAAGAGAATAATCAGTTGTTAATGGAGAAGTTAAGTGAATATACCCTTGCCCAAAGTCAACAGCAGGGACAACAGGAAGACTTAGATGAAAAGGCTAAAAAACTAGCAGATAAGGAAGCTGATCTTAAAAAAGCAGAAGAAATAATTAATGACCTACAAAACAAGTTATTTGAAAGTCAAATCAAGCTAGTAGAAACAAGAAGGCAGATGGAGGAAATTTTAAAGCATTCCCACGGAGAAGTTGCTTCGGAAACAAACAGCTAATAGAAGAATAAATTATGTATCATAACTATGTATAAAAAGTAGTGATATCAGGATATTACTACTTTTATAAGTTTTTGATGCTAGCTTTCATTTTGATAACAAATAGGAAAGTTCGACTTTAATTATTATTAAAAAAGAGAACTTTACGTAATGAGTTTCAAGATAAGCAGATAACCAATTTAATGGATTAAATTGTGTAAGGCGCTTAGTTTTTTCACCTAAAGTCATCCTATAAATCTTCCGAAGGAAGACTTTGTTCTAATTAAAATAGGCCTATAGAGGTATCTATATAATATTGGTGTATTTATTAATATTTTATTAATGGTATAAATAAAAAAAATAGTGTATTTCCAAGTAATAATTTTAGTAGTTGTGGAAAGATTGGAGGTTCTATGAAGGTACTATTATTATTTATAGATGGTTTTGGAATAGGCGAAGAAGATAGAGATAAAAACCCATTTATCGATGCCACCACTCCAAATTTAGATAAAATCAAAGAAGCCTATGTAATGATTCCCACCGATACCACCCTTGGGGTAGAAGGAATCCCTCAAAGTGCCTCGGGGCAAACTACCCTTTTAACAGGAGTTAATGGACCAAAGGCTTTAGGGCATCACTTAAATGGGTTTCCAACGCCGACGTTAAAAAAGATATTATATGAAAAAAGTATTTTCAAGCAACTTAAGGAAAACGGTTATAAAGTAACTAATGCCAACGCCTATACAAAAGAATACCTAGAAAATATGGGGAAAATAAAGGGGGTAAAATGGGGTGTTTCTGCCACAACTATTGCTACAATGGCAGCTGACATTCCCTTTAGAACCGAAGAAGACTTAGCTAATAGAAATGCCGTTTATCAGGATATCACAAATGAAATTATGATTCATGAATGGCAGCAGCCAGTAAAAAAGTTACATCCCCATGAAGCAGGTCAGATCCTAGCTAAAATTGTTTCACAACATGATTTTACCCTATTTGAATATTTTCAGACGGATATTGCTGGTCATAAGCAAAACAAAGAGAAGGCAATTGAAATAATAGAAAGAATTGATCAATTTATTGGGGGAATACTAGATGAAATTAATTTAGAAGAGACTCTAATCATCATTACCAGTGATCATGGTAATATAGAGGATTTATCTATTAAAACCCACACAATGAACCCCGTACCAACCATGCTAATTGGTAAATCAGTAGAAGTAATAAAGGATGATATTAAGGATCTAATGGATATCGTTCCTGCTATTATTAAAGTCTTAACCCAGAAATTTAAATCAAAATTGAATTAAAAATGAATCAAAATTTCCTAAAATTGAATCATACCATAACTACGATTTTATAGGTTTGATGGATTGATGTACTGATGGATATATGAAAACTGAGTATTTTTTAATATTACAATCTATTCTCATTAAACACTAAGGAGTGAAGTTTTCATTTTCCATTAATATAAAATTAAATTAATGATACAATTTCCTCAAGTTTTTAAAGGAAAGTAAAGTTATAGGGTAAAGTAATTAATTACAGTTAAATTAAGGTTAATTTAGATATAAGAAAGGTGTTTTTTAAGATGAAAAAGATAGAATTACTGGCTCCAGCAGGCAGTTTTGAAGCCCTTAAAGCTGCCCTACAAAATGGTGCAGATGCCGTATATTTAGGGGGAACTGAATTTAGTGCTAGGGCCTATGCCTCCAATTTTGATAGAAAAACCCTACAAGAGGCTGTAGCCTATAGTCATATTAGAGGGATGAAGGTTTACGTAACCATTAATACATTAATGAAGGATCATGAAATTCAAGGGCTCCTAGAATATGTAGACTTCTTGTATAACATTGACGTAGATGCAGTAATAGTTCAAGACCTAGGGGTTTTATCCCTTATTAGACAGGCTTATCCCGATTTTGAGATTCATTGTAGTACTCAAATGACCCTCCATAATATTGAAGGAGTGGAGATCTTGAAAGCAATGGGGGTACATCGTGTTGTCTTAGCAAGGGAACTATCAATTGAAGCCATCGAGGAGATTCATGAAAAAACAGGAATGGAGTTGGAAGTTTTTGTTCATGGAGCCCTCTGTGTTTCTTATTCGGGTCAATGCTTAATGAGTAGTTTTATTGGAGGCAGAAGTGGTAACCGAGGTAGATGTGCTCAACCCTGTAGAAAGCCCTATCAAATCATTTCGGCTAATGGCAAGCTGAAAGATCCCAAAAACAGTTATTACCATTTAAGTATGAGGGATCTAAATACCTTTGATGAAATAGGAAAACTAATTGAAGGGGGAGTTACCTCCTTTAAAATTGAAGGTAGAATGAAGAAACCCCAATATGTAGCTTCTGTTGTTAGGTCCTATCGTCAAGGAATAGATCATTATTTAAGTAAAAATAAATCCCTAAGGGATGAAAAAATACAGTTAGAAATGGAAAAAATGTTTAATCGTAAATTCACGAAGGGATATATTTTTAATAGTCCTAAAGAAGAGGTTGTTAATATTGAAAAACCCAATAATAGAGGAATCTATTTAGGGGAAGTTAAACAATATAATTCAAAGAACAAAAGGCTACAGATGAAGCTAAAGGCAGATCTAGCAGTAGGAGATGGTATTGAAGTATGGCAGGGACAAGGCTCTAATGAGGGTGGGGCGGTTACAGCCATCTATCTAAATAATAAACCTGTCACTAGGGCAATTGCAGGACAAGTGGTTGAAATAGACCTAAAAGGAAAAATATATCCTGGAGATGGTGTATACAAAACGCTAGATACAGAAATGATGGAGGAACTAGAGAAAACCTATGCCCATCAAGTGGAAAATAAGAAAATAAAAATCTTTGGAGAAATAAAAGTAGCTCTAGGGGAAGAAATTAGTTTGATGTTATGGGATCAAGATGAAAACTATGTTTATCATAAAACAGACTATATTGTAGAGAAGGCCCAGAAGGTTGCCCTTACAAAAGAAAGGCTCCTAGAAAATTTAAGAAAACTCGGTAATACCCCCTATAGCTTTGAAAACATAGAAATTAAATTGGAAGAAGGGGTAGCTGTTCCTATTTCAGTTATTAATGGACTACGGAGAGATGCCATAGAAAAATTAGATCAATTAAGGGAAAATAGACACCACAGGATAGAAAAAGAAAGCCAACCTCAATTACCAGTTCTATCTAATAGACCATTAGAAGAAGGTGAAAATAGAAGTCTAATTCCTAAAATATCTGTAAAGGTAGATACCCTTCATCAATTAAAGGTCGTGTTAGAAGCAGAGGTAAATATTATTTATTATGGAGATATCAGAACTTTTGCTGAAGCAACAACCCTATGTCATGGAAAGGGAGTTAAGATCTATTTTAGAACTCCTGCCATTATGACTAACGATGATTATAAAAGGTTTGATAAGGATGCTTCAGGTCTAAAACCAGATGGAATTTTAGCGGGGGATTTAGGTATGGTTGCATATGGCAATAGAATGTTAAAAACATCCATCATGGGAGACTATTCCCTCAATGTAATGAATAGCTATACGTTAAATAGGCTTGAGACTTTAGGGCTAGAAGGAGCCATTCTTTCACCAGAATTAGATTTTAAGAATATTAAAGGAATAAAGGCCAATCCTTTTATGAAATTAGAAGCCATCATATATGGTAAAATGCCTGTCATGACTTTAGAATATTGCCCTTTGAAACAAATTAATGAATGTAATCATCAATGCGATTCTTGTGCTACAATCCCCTACCAATATCGTTGGGGACTAAAGGATCAAAAACAAATGACTTTTCCTTTAGGAAAGGATTGTTGGGGGAGAACCATCATCTTAAATTCCCAAACCCTATACATGATGGATAAATTGCATGATTTTAAGAAGCATAGTCTATCAATCTATCGTTTAGAGTTTACAGATGAAGAAGCCGAAGAAATAAGGGCTACTTTAAAGCATTGTCAAGAGCAAATTAAGGCTCTAAACGCTAATAAATCACCTAAGGGTGTAGAAGAACTAAAGCACTTGGTTAGGGATGGCTTTACCAGAGGTCATTATTATCGAGGTGTGGAATAAGCAAAAAAATCCCCTAATTGTAGTCTATGTACAAACTACAACTAGGGGATTTTACTTAAAAATTTTTCTTTTCACCTTCTGTTTTGGAAAGGCTGATTTTTTATTTTTAGTGTAAATTTTCTTCTTAAAATGGTAAAATTGATATAGTAGCTGATAGGAGGCAAAAAAATGGAAGTAATCATTACTGAAAAATTAATGAATTATCTAGAAGCTAAGGCTATAAAGGATTTAACCATAGATTATCTTCAAAATAAAACCTGCTGAGGGCAGCCTAATTTGCCTTCCGTGAAGAAGGAAAAACCATCAAATCCAAAAGTCTATTATTACATTAATATCAAGGGGATTAATGTTTATGTTAAACATAACCTTAAATTATCCGATAATAGATTAATGCTAGACCTGTACTCTTTTTTGTTTTTTAAAGAAATTACAATAGATGGTGTAGAATTGTTTTAGCCCAGAGGATCAAAGTAAAGGCTTTTAGTTAACCTTTAGGTTGTTTCGTTAGATGATAAAGTAAGTAATATATGTTGTGGGTCAATAAAGTTGAGAATGGAGGACTGTTGGGATATGAAAAGAGGCGAATTAGATACCCCCTGTTTAGTAGTGGAATTAGACAAATTAGAAGAAAACATAAAGGAAATGTCAGATTTAGCAAAGGAACACGAGGTAGAGCTATGGCCAATGATCAAAACCCATAAAAGTAAGTATATAGTTCAGCAACAACTGAAGATGGGGGCTAAGGGAGTATTAACAGCAAAACTAGGTGAAGCGGAAAAAATGGTGGAAGCAGGGGCAGAGCGGGTTATGCTGGCTTATCCCATCATGGGAGATAAAAAGCTAGACCGTTTAGTAGACCTAACAAAAAAGGCAGAAGTCTATTGTAGTGTAGACTCGTTAGAAGCTGCCCAAATGATTAATGACAGGGCATTAAAAGAAGGTATTGTCTTAAATACCATCATTATTGTAGATAGCGGACTACAGCGATTAGGAGTTAGACCAGAAAATGTACTAAATCTTTATAATAACATCAAGCATCTTAAGGGGATTAACGTAGTAGGTGTAGCCACCCACGGAGGTCATGTATATGGAGCAGTAGATGTTGAAGGGGTAAAAAAAGCCGCCCAAGAAGAGTTAGAAGCTATTATCCTAGCATCAAAAATACTAAAGGAAGCTGGCGTAGATTGCAGAATTGCAGCCATTGGGTCTACACCAACTGTTAAAGAGATACAAGATTTTAAAGACATTAAACAAATACGTCCAGGTAACTATGTTTTTTATGATGCAGTTCAAGTGGCCTTAGGGGTTGTTCCTTTAGAAAGATGTTCATTAAAGGTTTTAGCAACAATCCTGAGTATACCAGAGGCAGGAAGGGCCATTATGGATGCCGGCAGCAAAATCCTTTGTTTAGATGCAGGAGCCCACGGCAATAACAATATAAAAGGATATGGCATTGTTCTAGGAATGGAGGATGTTTTAATAAAGGGATTATCAGAGGAATTAGGAAAACTAGTCTATGATCCTGAAAAAGTACAACTTAAAGTAGGTCAGCAGGTGGAGATTATACCAAACCATGCCTGTACAGTAGTAAATATGGTAGATTATATTTATGGCATCAGAAATGATGAGGTGGAGGAAATCATCGAAGTAACAGCAAGGGGATTGTTCCACTAGTTAAGGAAGTCCAACTAAAATAGAGGTGAGTAAAAATGTTGAAGGAACAAGTCATAAAGTATTATCCAGATAATCATTATAATTGTGCAGAAGCGATAATTTATGCTGCAAATGACATTTATAACTTAAAACTAGCAAAAGATACTTTAAAGGCAATGGCTGGTTTTGGTGGTGGAATGGCAGTTGAAGGTGTGTGTGGAGCCATCAGCGGTGGAGTAGCCGTCATAGGGATTCTTTTTACAAAGGAATATGCCCATGAAGGAGATGCTGTTAAGGAGTTAACTAAAGAGTTAATAAATGCAGTAGAAGAAGAATTAGGCAGTAGTAATTGTAAAGTGCTTAAAGAAAAGTATCGAAATGAAGAATCAAAATGCAAGTTTATTGTGGAAATTATTGCAGATAAATTAGAAAGCATAATTAATAGGGAATTGACAAAGGGTGCTAATGAATAAACACCTAAAAAATAAACTGGAATTAGCTGTTAGATTGTGGGGATTTAAATGAGTAAAATATTATATATAACAGAAAAACCTAGTGTAGCTATGGAATTTGCTAAAGTCCTTAATATAAAAGGGCAAAGAAGAAATGGTTATCTAGAAGCGGAAGATGCAGTTGTTACTTGGTGCGTTGGTCATTTGGTAACCATGAGCTATCCAGACGCATATGACGAAAGTCTAAAAAAGTGGTCATTAACTACCCTTCCCTTTCTACCAAAGCAGTATAAATATGAAGTAATACCTGCTGTTAAAAATCAGTTTGAAGTTATTCAGCAGCTTCTTAGGCGTTCTGATATTACATCGGTTTATGTTTGCACCGACTCTGGGCGAGAAGGAGAATACATTTATCGTTTAGTGGATATGATGGTGGGGGTAGAAGGAAAAGAAAAACGCAGAGTGTGGATAGACTCCCAAACCGAAGAGGAGATTCAAAGGGGAATTAAAGAGGCAAAACCTTTGTCCGACTACGACCCCTTATCTGATTCTGCCTTTTTACGGGCAAAGGAAGATTATTTAGCAGGAATTAATTTTTCTAGACTACTAACTTTAATTTATGGGAAGGTAATCGCAAAAAAATTACAAAAAGATCATGTTGTTGTAGCTGTTGGCAGAGTTATGACATGTGTATTGGGAATGGTGGTAGACCGAGAACGAGAGGTAAGAGAATTTGTAAAAACACCTTTTTATAAGATCCATGGTACCTTTAGTAAAAATCAAGAATCTCAATACATAGGTGAATGGAAGGCGGTAGAAGGCTCAAAATACCATATGTCGCCCCTTCTCTTTAATGACAATGGATTTAAGGAAAAAAAACATGCAGAAGAACTAGTTCAACATTTAACAGAAGATGCTGCTACAAAGGCTAAAATTGACAGTGTAAAAAAGAGTAAAGAAAAGAAGTATGCACCTTTATTATATAATTTAGCTGAGCTACAAAATGAATGTAGTAAAAAATTTAAAATTAGTCCCGATGAAACCTTAACAGCAGTACAGACCTTATACGAGAAGAAATTAGTTACCTATCCAAGAACCGATGCAAGGGTACTTTCAACTGCGGTCGCAAAGGAAATTAATATTAATTTAAAGGGTTTAGCAGCCTTTCAAGGGGGTATAACCCTACGTGAAGGAGCTATGAAGGTTTTAAAAAATCAATGGGCTAAAAACCTAAAGTCATCTAAGTATGTAAATGACGACAAAATTACTGATCACTATGCCATTATACCTACAGGAAAAGGATTGGAAAATTATAATCGTTTGAAGGAGATAGAAAAGAAAATATACGGATTAATCTCACTAAGATTTCTAGCAATTTTTTACCCTCCTGCTGTTTATAATAAAATTGCCATCATAACAGAAGTTAAAGAAGAATTTTTTCAAACAAACCAAAAAGTCTGTATAGAGCAGGGGTATTTAGAAATTCTAAAACCAGACCAAGAGGATAAGGATAAAAGCTCCAATGATGAAGAAAATCAGTTCTTAAATAGTTTAAGAAAAGGTCAGCAGCTAGATATTCAAAACTTTGAAATTAAAGAGGGAGAAACAACTCCACCAAAGAGGTACACTTCAGGTTCAATTATCTTGGCTATGGAGAATGCAGGAAAACTAATAGAGGATGAAGAACTACGGGAGCAAATCAAGGGCTCTGGTATAGGTACTAGTGCCACAAGGGCTGAAATTATAAAAAAGTTAATAAGAATAGAATATATTGATAGTAACGACAAAACTCAGGTCTTAACACCTACAACCTTGGGGGAGTTAATCTATATTGTCGTCAAAAAATCTATTCCAGACCTACTAAACCCTAAGTTAACTGCCAGTTGGGAAAAGGGATTGGAAATGGTAGCAAAAAGAGAATTAGGTTGTAATGAATATATGGAAAAGCTAGAAGGATTCATCGAAAGAAAAGTAGAAAAAGTATTAATCAAACAGAAAATACCAAAAAAAAGTAAATGATAATAAGGTAAAGGCTAAGATTGATATTAAAAGGAAAAGCTAAGAATAATTATTTTAGTAAAAATATACGAAGCTTAAATAGAATAAGATATACAGAAAGTGGTGGTTATTATCGGGAAGTTTTATCAATATGTTGGAGCATATATGACAAAATGGTTGACTATTGCAACCTTTGCAGGTATAGGTGGTGGACTATCAGCAGTTGTCCTTTCAAGATTTATTAATTGGGTAGGTATTTATGGAGGAAGGTTTCCCCTATGGATTGCCCCGGCAATAGGTGGGGTAATTGTATCTATAATCTATTTATATGATCGTGACGCTTCAGGTTTTGGTACTGACCATTATATATGTGCTGTTAATACAAAGCATGGACACCTGTCTTTTAAAACCCTATATAGTAAATTGGCGGCAACAGCTGTTACCCTTGGTTTTAAAGGAAGTGGTGGAGTTGAGGGACCAATGTTGGTGATTGGTGGGAGTTTAGCCGATGGGATTTCAAGGTTACCAATTTTAAGAAAATATATATCAGAGCATGAACATCATGTATTAACTATTTGTGGAGCAGCGGGGGCAATTGGAGCCATTTTCCGTTCTCCTTTAGGTGGGGGAATTTTTGTTGTAGAGGTATTATATCACTCATCTTTACATTATTCAGACTTGTTTCCGGCAATTTTATCATCTATCATGGGATTTGTAATTTATGGTATGCTTAAAGACCCAACACCTTTGTTTAAAATACCAGATTATTTACCTAATGTGTTTAATGTACCTTTATTTGTGTTAGCCGCCATTGTGGCAGGGGTAGCTTCATTATTATTTATGGCTATCTTTGGGTATATTAAAGCTTACTTCGATAAATCTCCTTATAAAAAAATCCATCCAATCATAGGTGGATTACTTACAGGATTAATTATATTATTTCTACCAGAAACTGCTGGAACAGGAACAAATATTATTCAAAATATGATTAACGAAAACTTTCCGATTACTTTATTAATGCTATTATTTATCGGGAAGATCTTTGCTACTTCCTTTACCGTAGGTTCTGGTGGAAGCGCTGGTTTAGTAATTCCGGCCCTTTTTATTGGTGCCATTGCAGGAAACAGTGTATCTACTTTAATAGGTGCAACAGATGTTGGTTTGTCTGCATCTTTAGTAATTGCTGGTATGGCAGCCAGTTTAGCCAGTATCGCCAATGTACCGATAGCAGCAGCTATTATGCTAGTGGAAATGGTGGGCCTTCGACTTGGGGTGCCGGCCGCCTTAGGAAGTATTATTGGTTACGCCATTGGCCATAGTCGAGTAATCTATGGTGTTACTTGCCCAGACCATTGGCAGTTTGAACAAAATGTTGAAATTAAAGCGTCAGATAAAAAATTAGATAGTCATTAAAAAATTCGTCGATCTCCAAAAAGTCTAAAAAACAATGGAGGTTGACGAATTTTTAAATGTCTGGGGAATCATGGTGTTGATTTTAAAATGTTCTTTTGTCCAATTGAAAATTTACAAAGTAAAGAAGTAATTGATAGAAATTAATTTGGAGAAAAAACAGAATTTTACACTTTGACAATTTGTTACAAATATAATAGAATCAATGTATACACTGGGTTGGAGAATACCAAGAAGGTATCGAAAATAAATATTTTCAAGTAGATATTGTAAAATGTGTTGGTATTGATAGAATACTAGGGCATTGATTGTGGATGTTATAGTAGGAAAAACTTTTAAAGGGGAAATAAGATATGAACAGCCTCCCACAAATTAAAATGAATATTGTTAAAGAATTTTTACTAGAGAGATTATCAGCTAAAATGATTATCATTTTTGGTTCAGTAGCAAAGGGCAATATGAGGTGGGATAGTGATCTGGATATCGCTTTCTTAAGAGATAAGGAAGTTGATAGTTATCAATTATTTATGTTGGCTCAAGAGCTGGCAGGTATGATAAATTTAGATGTTGATTTAATTGACCTAGAAAAGGCATCTACTGTTTTTAAGGTACAAATTATTGGCTATGGTAAAGTGATCTATGAAGAAGATAGACAACAGGTAGCAGAGTATAAGGTTAAAGTATTGAAGGAATATGCTAAGCTTAACGAAGAAAGAAAGCCTATTTTAGATAAGATCAAAGAAAGGGGTAAAATGAGTGAATAAAGATATTATCCTTAATAAAACTGAAATTATAAATCGTTGTATAAAGCGAATTAAAGAAGAATATCAAGGAAACCCTGAAAACCTGTATAATTACACTAAACAGGATTCAATAATCTTAAATCTACAAAGGGCATGCGAAGCTTCAATTGATTTAGCTATGCATATTATTGCGGAGGAGGGTTTAGGAATACCACAAAGTAGCAGAGAGGCCTTTGCAATTTTAGAGAAAAATAGCATTATTAATGAAGAAATTTCAACAAACTTAAAAGCAATGGTAGGCTTTAGAAATATAGCAGTACACGATTATCAACAGATTAATATTAATATTTTACAGAAAATTATTGAATATCATTTAGAAGACTTTAATTTATATGTAACTATTTTGTTGAAAACTTTATAAAAGAGAGTAGTTAATTAATTCGTCGATCTCCAATAGCGTAAAAAAGGCTGGAGGTCGACGAATTAATTTATTCAACGAAAGGTAGTCGTAAAATCTTAAAGATTTAGTTTTCTAATACAGTAATAATAAAAATCATTTTAAAAAGCCCTTTTCAATTAGTAAAAATTTCTTATTTCTATATTCCAATATTATGCTATAGTTAGCCTGTTGATTAGTCAACTAGTTTCAGGGGTATTTATCACATAAATCAAATTTAGATTACTAGCTGAGGGGGAATACCTATGAAAAGTATTAAGCAAAGGATGATCATTAGTTTTACAGCAATAATCTTAATAACATGTAGTATCCTAGGCATTTTTTCAATAAGAATGACAAAAGATTCAGTTGCAGAAGCCGTTATAGAAAAGGCAAATGCCGACTTAAAAACTTCTTTACAAATTATAGACTTAAAATATCCTGGGGCCTGGTCTGTAAGCGATAATATACTATATAAAGGAGATAGAAGAATTAATGATAATACAGAAATAGTTGATTTGTTGGCAGGATTAACAAATAATACTGTGACAATTTTTCTTTATGATACAAGGGTTACGACAAATGTAATGCAAGAGGGAAAGCGAGCAGTAGGGACTAAGGTTTCTGACGAAATAGCAGAAGTAGTTTTAAAAGAAGGTAATACATATCTTGGTGAGGCTGTGGTATTAGGAGAAAATATTCAAACGGCCTATACACCAATTCGAGATGAAAGAAATAATATTATTGGTATGTTTTATGTTGGGGTTTCTAAGAATTTTGTAGATAGGTTGATAAGTGAAGATATTAAAGAGTTGGTTTTGATTATATTAGGGACTTTAATAGTAACGATCATATTAGCCATTTTTATTGGAGGATCCCTCGTAAAGCCTATCATTACAATTTCTAACTTTGCTAAGTTAGTAGGAGAACTGGATATTAGTCAAAACATTCCACCAGAGCAATTAAAACGAAAAGATGAAATTGGTGTCCTTGCAAACTCCTTTCAATCATTAATGGATAATCTACGGAGCTTTCTAGAACATATTATGGAGTCTACAGAACTGGTGGCAGCTTCTTCAGAAGAATTAACAGCAATTTCAGAGCAATCGGCTACAGCCTCAGAACACGTTGCAGCCTCATCGGGTACAGTAGCAGAAAATGCGGTATTACAGCATGAAGAAGTATTAAATGCCAACACAAAAATTCAAAGAATCTCTCAAGATATAGAAGGGGTTTCTGAAAATGCTGAAGAAATCAATACCCTAAGTGGAAAAGTCTTAAATGAATCTAATATTGGTAATGAAGAAATTAATAAAGTATTAACTCAGATGAACCAAATTAACAGAAGTACTCAAAATGTACAAAACTCTCTATTAGGAATTACCGATAGTTCTAATAGGATGAATGAAATTACTAAGGTTATTCAAGGAATTGCAGCCCAAACAAATCTATTGGCATTAAATGCGGCAATAGAGGCAGCACGGGCAGGGGAACAAGGAAAAGGCTTTGCTGTAGTGGCAGAAGAAGTAAGGAAATTGGCAGAGCAATCACAAAAAGCAACAGAAGAAATTAATTATTTAATTAATGAGAATGACTCCAATATTAGAAGTACCAATACAGCCATGTCAGAAAGTTTAAAAATAGTAGAAGAGGGAATGGAAGTAGCCAATAATACAAAAAGAACCTTTGAAGAAATAACGGGCTTAATCCATCAAGTTAATAGTCAAATTGAAAATATTTATGGTACAAGTCATCAAGTATCACAAAACAGTCAAGATGTTGTTCAATCAACTAAAAAGCTAGAGGAAATGAGCAGAGATGTTAATGGAGAAATCCAAAACATTTCTGCAGCCACACAAGAACAAACAGCTTCTATGGAGGAAATTGCCTCTGCTAGTCAAGGCTTGGCGCAGTTAGCAGAAGAGCTACAAGAAGAAATGAAAAAGTTTAAAATAAACTAAAATAAACTAAAATAAACTAAAATAAACCAAAAGTATTAGACTATACTGAGGGTTAGGTTTATGTAAGCCAAGGATGAGTTTATAGGGGATGACAATGTCATCCCCTAATTGCTGTGTCTTTATTAATAAAGCTAAGGAAAGTAGTTTATTTTATTTATTGACTATAATAGTTAAAAAATAAACATTATAAAATACAGAAAATTTCAAAAAACCTATTGATTATTTGATTAATATTGTTTATAATAAACACAAATAAACATAAGTTAATATAATTAATGTTCAAATCAAACATTAAACCGACAAAAACTTATAATAAGTGACAAGGAGTGTCTCTTTATGTTACCAGTTGAAAGAAGAACAGAGATAACCAATTATCTAAAAGAGCATGGCAAGGTGGTTGTTGAAGAACTAGCAGAAAAGCTAAATGTATCCACTATGACCATAAGAAGAGACTTACAAATACTAGAAGAGGAAGGGTTTGTAACCCGAACCTATGGCGGGGCCGTTTTAAAGGCTCAACTGATAAAGGAAATCCCTTATCAAGAAAAGGCCAGCATTAATATAGAGTCTAAAATAAAAATTGCTAAATATGCTAGTTCTTTAGTAGAAGCTGGTCACACGATTATTCTAGATTCTGGAACAACCAATATGGAGGTTGCAAAGCAAATTGTACATATAGAAGATCTTAAAGTAATAACCAATGATGTAATGATAGCAGCCTTCCTACATCCCTATGAAAATATAAAGGTTTTCTGTTGTGGGGGAGCCATCCAAAGAAATACAGGTACCATTTTGGGTTCCTATGCTAGAGAGTTTTTTCAAGACATCTTTGCTGATATTATCTTTATTGGGGCAAGTGCTGTAGACATAAAATATGGAATTACCACACCTTCAATAGAAAAGGCAAAGTTGAAGCAGTGGATGTTAAGGGCTGCCGACAAAAAAATATTACTGACGGACAGTTCTAAATTTGGAAAGAAAAGCTTTGCAAGGGTTTGTGCCATTGACGATCTAGATCTAATTATTTCAGATGTTGAGCTAGATAATGAAGTAATCAAGCTGTTAAAGGAGAAAAATCTTAGCTTAGATTTAATTTAGATAGAAGTCACAAAGGAGGGGGACCATGCCAAAGGTAGTTGTAATAGCTGATGATTTAACAGGAGCAAATGCTACAGGCGTATTGCTTGCAAGAAAAGGTTTTCAAGTAGCTACTTACTTAAATCTAAATGATTTAACCAATAGAAATAAACATCTTGATGTTATTTCTATAACCACAAATAGTAGAGGCTTAAAAAAAGAAGAAGCCTACAAATTAGTTGCTGATACCACCAGCCACTTTAAAAGTATGGATATCAAGTTTTTTAGTAAAAGGATTGATAGTACCCTGAGGGGGAATATTGGTGCTGAGATAGATGGAGTATTAACAACGCTAAAGGGTGATGAGGTTGCCATCGTAGTAGCATCTTATCCTACATCAGGAAGAATTTCAGCAGGGGGGTATCTTTTGGTAAATTCCATACCCTTAGAAAAAACCGATGTAGCAAAGGACCCTAAAACACCTGTTAGCACCTCCTGTATTCTGGAAGTGATCAAAGGGCAGACGAAAACCACTGTTGGATATATCCCTTTAAAGGAAGTCTTGAAGGGATCAGATTCCTTGAAGGAGGGAATTCTTGAAGAAAAAGCTAAGGGCTCAAAAATAATTGTTATTGATGCCACCACCGATGAAGAGATAGAGGTCATTGCTAAGGCTGTTGCTAAATCTCAGTTATCGGTAATAGCAGTAGATCCAGGCCCCTTCACAGCTATGCTGGCAAAGCACCTTGTGGGGGAAGATGTCAGTGGTATACCGGGTAAAAAGGCCTTCTTTGCAGTCGGTAGTGTAACCCAACAAACAAAAAGACAATTGGAAGAATTAAAGTTAAAACATAACCCTCATATTGTCAAAGTTAACCCAGAAATGTTACTAGATATAGCTCTGCGGGAGAAGGAAATTAATCGAGCAGTGGAAGAAATTATGGAGAAAATAGATGGGTTTAAGGTAATTGGGGTTACCACCAACGGAAGTAAAATTCTAAATTTAAAGGAAGTAAGTGCAGCGATTAATATTTCAGAAGATGATGCCGCCCAAAGAATTTCCAATGGTTTAGGTAAAATAACAGCAAAAGTGATGGAGGCTAGTAAGGGCTTAATTGGAGGTCTCTACACCAGTGGGGGAGACGTAACTGTTGAAGTTTGTAGCGAATTAAATTCATCAGGTATAGAGGTAAAGGATGAAGTACTGCCCTTAGCAGCCTACGGTAGAGTGATCAATGGTGCATATGATAATACGCCTGTAATTACAAAGGGTGGGCTGGTAGGTAACGACATGGCGATGGTGGAATGTATTGATTACTTATTAACTAAAATATCAAATGAATACTATAACTTAAAGTGACAGAAGGGAGAAATGAAAAATGAAGAGACCGATAGTTGCAGTACCAATGGGTGATCCGGCAGGGATTGGGCCAGAAATAGTTGTAAAGGCCTTTAATCAAAAAGAGATCCATGAAATTAGTAAATCTGTTGTCATTGGAGAAAAGCAGACCCTATTAAAGGCTATGGAAATATGCCAAATAGATTTAAAAATTAATGTTATTAAAGAAGTATCAGAAGGGGATTATCAAGCAGGCGTTTTAAATTTAATTGACCTAGAAAATATTGTAATTGAAGACCTTCAGTATGGAAAGGTGCAGGCAATGGCAGGTCAGGCGGCTTTTGATTATATTAAGACATCTGTAGACTTAGCCCTTAAGGGAGATGTAGATGTTTTGGCAACAACCCCAATCAATAAAGAGGCATTAAAAGCAGCTAATATAGATTATATAGGTCATACTGAAATATTAGCTGATCTAACCAATACAAAAGATCCATTAACAGTATTTGAAGTAGATAAATTAAGGGTATTCTTCCTTTCTCGACATGTTTCCCTTAGGGAAGCCTGCGATTTAGTTAAAAAGGAGAGGGTATTAGACTATATCGAAAGGTCCTGTGCAGCCTTAGAAAGAATAGGCATTAAGGATGCTAAGCTGGCAGTTGCGGGCTTAAATCCCCACAGTGGTGAGAATGGGTTGTTTGGTAGAGAAGAAGTGGATGAAATTGTTCCCGCTATTGAAGCGGCCAGGGAAAAAGGAATTGATGTTGTTGGGCCAGTACCGGCAGATTCAGTTTTCCACTTTGGAGTACAGGGTAGATATGATGCGATCCTATCCCTTTACCATGATCAAGGACATATTGCTACAAAAATGGTGGATTTTGAAAGAACCATTTCATTAACAAATAATATGCCTTTTTTACGTACATCTGTTGACCATGGTACTGCCTTTAATTTAGCAGGGACAGGTAGAGCTAGTGCAGTAAGTATGATAGAAGCAATAAAAGTAGCAGCTAAGTATGGCCCTTATTTTAGAAAATAAACAATTAGATAATTCAATAGATATCTAAATAGGACTTTAAAGGTTCACCTTTAAAGTTCTATTTAGAAGGATGATGAAAACGTTTCCGATAATTATTTAACAAAAAATAATAATAAAAAATATATAATAAGGGGGAGTTTTAAATGGATGTTTCAGGTAGTCAAATGGTATTAGGATTAGTTTTAGGAATCATCTTACTGCTAGTGTTAATCCTAAAGACGAAAATCCATGCATTTCTAGCTTTAATCATTGCAGCATCAGTAACAGGTCTTGTTGGTGGCATGCCAGCAAATAGTGTAGTAACTTCTATAACCAACGGTTTTGGAAGCACTTTAGGGAGTATTGGAATCATTATAGGTTTTGGTGTAATGATGGGGCAATTGTTTGAGGCATCTGGGGCAGCTGAAAGAATGGCTTTAACCTTTATTAAAATCCTTGGGAAGAAAAGAGAAGAATTGGCAATGGCTATTACTGGTTTTATTGTTTCAATTCCTATCTTTTGTGATTCAGGCTTTGTTATTTTATCACCATTGGTTAAGGCAATATCAAAGAAGACTAAAAAGTCTGTAGTTTCCTTAGGGATTGCCCTAGCATTAGGTTTAGTAATTACCCATTCCTTAGTGCCGCCTACACCGGGGCCAGTAGGAGTGGCTGGTATCTTTGGAGTTAGTGTAGGAAGTCTATTACTTTGGGGTATCGTTCTTGCAATTCCAATGACCTTTGCTGGTATGCTATATGGACAGTGGTTGGGGAAACAAATTTATCAACTTCCAGGGGAAGGGGATACTTGGATCCGTCCTGACTATCAAACGTTTACATATGAGGCTGCCACAAAAGAGGTAAATAACGATGGGGCTAAATTACCTTCTGCCTTTATGGCCTTTGCACCAATTATTATTCCTGTTATTCTAATTCTACTGAACACAGTATCAGCCAATATTCTAAAATTAGAAGGCTCTATTGCTAGTGTGGTTACCTTTGTGGGGACACCAGTAATTGCAGTTGGAATTGGTTTAATTATTGCTATTTTAGGGTTAACGAAAAACTTTACAAGAGAAGAAACCATAGAAAAAATGGAACAAGGAATCCGTTCTGCCGGCATCATTATATTAGTAACCGGTGGTGGGGGAGCCCTTGGTACAGTATTAAGGGATAGTGGTACAGGAAACTATTTAGCTGAATTAATTGCTGAAACTTCTTTACCGGTCATTCTAATTCCTTTTATTGTAGCTTCGGCAGTTCGTTTAATTCAAGGAAGTGGTACTGTTGCAATGGTAACAGCAGCCTCCATCACAGCACCTATGATAGCTGGTTTAGATGTAAACCCTGTATTTGCTGCCCTAGCAGCCTGCGTCGGTTCTTTGATTTTCTCTTATTTCAATGATAGTTATTTCTGGGTAGTGAATCGTATGCTGGGAATTAAAAACGTAAAAGAGCAAATTAGAGTATGGTCTGTAACAACAACCATTGCTTGGGGAGTAGGCTTAGTGGGATTATTAGTTTTAAATGCCTTCTTTGGATAATTGAAACAAAAAGTTATGGTTAATTGAAATATTAAGTAATAAAAATAGTAGGAGGCGGGTAAATAATTTACTCACCTCCTACTGTTTTATTCACCATCTGTAGATAAATCCAACCATGCTTCCATCAATGCTTCTAAATCTCTTTGGAGCTGTTCCTTATTTTCCTGTAGATTTTGAACTTCTAAGTAATCGGTAGCTACTTTAATCATTTCCTCATCTAGCCGATAGATTTCTGATTCTAAGCTAGTGATTTTCTCTTCCACCTCTTTAATTTTTAATAGAGGTTTATGAGGTTTATTAGATTGTATCTTTTTATGATTACAGTTCTTTCCATCAACAATTTTTTCTAATTTCTTTTTTTCTAGTGGGTTAGGGTTAAGTTGCTTCTCCTTCCTCTCTTTTAGCTCCAATTTTTTATGTTTATAATAATCATAGTTTCCGGCATATTCAATAAGGCGGTGATTCGACAATTCATAGACCTTTTGAGCAATGGAGTTAATAAAATACCGATCGTGGGATATAAAGAGAACTGTTCCCTTAAAATCTTCTAATGTTTCTTCTAGCATTTCTCTAGATTCAATGTCTAGATGGTTGGTGGGTTCATCTAAAATAAGGGTATTAATATCCTGGTGCATCAATTGACATAGGCGAAGCCTACTTCTTTCACCCCCCGATAGATTTCCTACCCTTTTAAAGACATCTTCTTCATAGAATAAAAACCCAGCCAAGATGCTGCGGGCTTCTCCGATGGTGATATTACAGCTAAACTGTAGCGTTTCTAATATGCTTAAATTTTCATCAGGAAAGGTGAGGTTCTGTTGCAAGTAGCCTATTTTAGCACTGCTTCCTATCAAGATCTCCCCAGCATCGGCTATAAATTCTCCATTAATTAATTTAAATAGAGTGGATTTACCACTGCCGTTTTTACCTAAAATCCCCACTTTTTCATTTGCTCTTAAATGGAAATTTAGGTCCTTTAAAAGGGGGTAATTGTCAAAGGATTTATTTAATTGATTTATTTTAATTACATCCTTCCCAGACTTACCATCGGCAGCAAAATCTACTTGAATCTTTTTTCTTTCTAGAAGGGGTCTTTTCATTCTTTCTAATTTATCAAGACGTTTTTGAATAGAGGCTGCTTTTTTATGGAACTTTGGGTTATCGCCACGGTTTCCCCAATCTTTAAACCGTTTGATGCTTTCCTCCATCGATTTAATCTTCTTTTGTTGGTTTTGATAATCTTCTAGGGCTAGTAATAGTCTTCGATTTTTCTCTTCTACATAAAAAGAATAATTACCTAAATAGACCTCCGCTTCTCCTTCTTCAATTTCAATTACTTTACCAATTGTCTGGTCTAAAAAATAGCGGTCGTGGGAGATAATTAAAACTGTACCATCGTAGCCCTTTAAATAATCTTCTAACCATTCTATTGAGTCCATATCAAGATGATTAGAGGGCTCATCTAATAGTAGTAGGTCTGGGGACTGTAGTAGAATTCGTCCTAATAGTATACGGGTTTTTTCTCCGCCACTTAAACTATTAAAGACTCTTTTCATCAGTTCTTGACTGATTTTTAAGCCATCAGAGACTTTACTTAGTTTTTCCTCCATGTTATAACCCCCTATAGCAGTAAATTCCTGTTGTAACTCGCCATAGTTTTTAAGGATTTTTTCAATCTCTTGGGGGCTTCCCTTAGTCATAGACACTTCCATTTGGCTCATTTTGGCTAATAGTTTCAGTTCTTTTTCAAAGGCAGTATCTAAAACATCTTTAACGGTGAAGGTTTGGGGGAAAACAGGAATCTGATCTAAATAGCCTATTGTAGTATCTTTTTTGATGGCAAGTTGACCTTCATCTTGCTTTTCTATTTGGTTAATTATTTTAAAAATTGTTGTTTTACCAGTACCATTTCTACCGATAATGGCGACCTTTTCTTTATATAGAATGTCGAAGGTAATATTGTTTAAAATCAAGTTGCCACCATAGTATTTTTTTATATTTTTTAAAGATAAATGGACCATTAATTATTCCTCCTTAAAATGGGGGAAGATAACCTTACCTAGATAAATAGTCAAACCTATTTTTATATTGTTATACAAAAACAAAAAAACCTAGGCAAAGTAATCTTTACCCAGGTTTATATTTATTAACTAAATAGTAAATAGATTAGGTATAAGACAATGTACTTCCCTTTAGTAAATTACTATTGAATTTTGGACACACTAACCCCTTGGTTAAAACTAGCATTGCTGTTTTTGAAAAAATAGGTAATCTGTTCAAAATTCCATTTACTAAAGTGATATACGCCATCTTTACACCTCCTTTTACACATATTAGAAATTATAGAAATTATAACATGTTTTATTAATGTATTACAACTATTTTTTTGAAAATACTTAATTTAGACTCTTTTTCTACGATACCCATTCATTTGTAGCATAATACAAACCTTAATTATAAATTAGTTAATCTTTGTAGATTTTAATTCATCCCCAGACATATGCAGAATTTCCACAAAATTAATTCAATTTCTAAAGTAATAAAAGGAATTCTGTGGATTATTTAAGTCAGTTATAGAAAAAATAGCCCAAACTTACTCTTGATCTTGGGAATCTGTATGTTTTTTAAAATATGATCGAGCTAGATTAAAGAATTTTGATATACGTATTACTGCAGGGGTCATAAAAAAATGCCATAGTTTTGCTAAACCAGATCCTGCACTTATTGTAGGAGATTTAAGAAGAAAAAATATCCTATTTATTCTTAGTATACCAGCAATTCGAAACAAGCTAGCAAAAGGCACAATAGCAATTACTGTAATAATGCTTTTCTTCATACATTGAATTTTATCTTTAGCAAAAATTAGATGAAGGATTAAGTCAATAGCAAAAACACCACACACAATAAAGTCTATTCTGCGTATAAGTAAGTAGGTGTCGGTACTAAAAATGAAAAATAAGTTCCAAATAGAAAGTATAACAATGAAGGCAGAAATGGCAATCATGATAATTTCATAAATTAGAAGGGTGCTTAAAGTAATATCTGGCTTTAAATTAAGTTTCATGGTTACCCCTCCTTCAATAGATTTATTAGAATTATAGCACAGAAAAGTAAAGATAGAAATCTTATTTGAGTAATACAAGAGGTGAAGTAATAAAAATATTGTTATCTTAAGAAGATGTTTACTGACATTTATTACTAATGTATAATCAAATTAAATAAAATAAAAAAGTTAATGATGAAAATATATTAGATGATTTGCATAATACCATAACTCTAAAATTATTTTTGTTTTTCATTATATATATTAAATTATGCAACTTCTTTAATTATATAATCTCATCAAATAAAAAATAAAAGCAGGTGATCCTATGGAGATAGCAAATAGTATTATAGAATGTAGTTTAAAGATGATTAAAAGTGGATTGGTTAAGGGGACATGGGGAAATATTAGTGTGCGAGACGAGAATCAAATATGGATAACACCTTCAGGAATCCCCTATGAAGAACTGAAAGAAGATTTAATCGCTATCATTGATTTAAAGACAGGAGAACAGATTGGTGGAAGGGCAAAAGCCTCCAGTGAAATGCCCCTTCATAGAAGTATCTACTTAGAATATGAAGAAGTAAAGGGAATTGTTCATACCCATAGCATCTATGCCAGTGCTTTTGCCGCAATGGAAGAAGAAATACCATGTTATACAGAAGATCAGGCTCAGATTATAGGCGGGGCTGTACCAGTTGCAAAATATGCTTTCCCAGGAACAGATGAATTAGGAAAAAATGTGGTACAAGCATTGAGGGATGGAAGATATGCCGCTTTAATGGCAAAGCACGGGTTAGTATCGGTGGGTAGAAATCTACAGGAAGCTTGGACAGTAGCAGAAATTGCGGAAAAATCGGCTCAAGTAGCGTCAATTATAAAAAGTATGGGAAAAAATGTAGCAGGTTTATGTGAAAAAGAAGTAAAGGAAATGAGAGAAATTTATATAAAAAGCTATAGTAAAAAAATAATTGAGTAGGAAGGTTAGGTTTTATAAAGTCTTCATTTAAGAACTTACGATATAAAGTATGATATTTGAGAAAAGGAGGGAGTCTTTTGAAATATTATCAAATGAATGAAGCCAAAATTGAAGAATACGTTAAGCATTTAGGTATTTTTACAAATGATGCAGACCTAACAATAAAGGAAGTCGGGGACGGTAATCTTAATTTGGTTTTCATTGTTAAAGAGAAGGAAACAAACCAGTCGGTTGTAGTTAAACAAGCCCTACCATATGTTAGAGTAGTGGGGGAAAGTTGGCCCTTATCCATTCAACGAAGTACATTTGAGGCTAATGCACTAGAAATACAAAGTAAAATTGTTCCTGATTTAGTTCCTAAATTATATCATCGTAACGATGATCTAGCCATCATTATCATGGAGGACCTATCCCACCTGGGGTTAATGAGGTATGGTATGATAAACTTAGAAAAGCATCCTAAATTTGCAGACCATATTTCAACCTTTTTGGCCGATACACTTTTTTACACATCAGACCTTTATATGGACCCAGAAGAGAAAAAGAAGATGGTTGCTAAATTCATTAATACAGAGTTGTGCAAAATAACCGAAGACTTAATTTTTACAGACCCCTATTATGATGCCGAGAGTAATAATATTAACCCAAAACTTAGACCATATTTAGAAGAAGTTTTTTGGAAGAAAAACCAATTGCGTCTAGAGACAGCTAAGTTGAAATATAAGTTCTTAACAGAAGCACAAAGCTTAATTCATGGCGATTTACATACAGGTTCTATCTTTGCCAATAGTGAAGAAACAAAAGTTTTTGATCCAGAGTTTGCTTTTGTAGGTCCATCAGCCTTCGATGTCGGTAAGATAATAGGTAACTTTCTAATTAATTATGTCTCTTGGAACGGTAAGGATAATGCAAAAGAAGAGATTAGTGATTATAGGAGCTATCTATTAAATACCATTAATGACTTTTACAATCAATTTGTGGAGAAATTTAAAGCTAATTGGCATCGTGATGCAAAGGATATGATTACTAAGGTGGAGGGTTACCAAAATCACTATATGGATAAAATGTTTACCGACACCCTTGGATTTGCAGCTGCAGTCATGATTAGACGAATCCATGGATTAGCCCACAATAAAGATGTGGACAGTATTGAAGATTTAGATAGAAGAAAAGATGTACAGATACAAATCTTAGAGCTAGCTGAAGAGATCATGATGAATCGACATAGCATCCATCGTATTGAAGAAGTAACTGACTTAGTAAAAGAAAAAATTTGGTAGGAGGGAATGAAATGACTGAATTTATAAAACCCCTAGAGTGGAAGGACGATACCCTTTATGTACTCAATCAATTGAAGCTCCCAGAGGTAGAGGAATATAATCCAAAATCCACTGTTGAGGATGTTTTTCATGCAATTAGAGACATGGAATTAAGAGGAGCACCTTTAATTGGGATCGCTGCTGCCTATGGTTTATATATTGGCATAAGAAATATAACAACTGAAAATGAAGAAGAATTTATGGAAGCGGTACAAAAAAGTGCTGACTATTTAGCAGAGTCTAGACCCACAGCTGTAAACCTTTTCTGGGCATTAGATCGGATGGTAGCTAAAGCAAAAACCTTGGTTGGGCAATCATTAGAAGACAAGAAAAAGGTATTATTAGATGAAGCTAAGACGATCCATAGTGAAGATGAAAGCATTAATCAAGCAATAGGAGAGCATTTAATTACTTTACTTAAGGAAGGTATGAGCCTATTAACCCATTGTAATGCAGGTAGTTTGGCTACTTCCAAATATGGAACAGCAACAGCCCCCATGTATATTGCTAAAGAAAAAGGATGGGACTTTAAGGTTTTTGCCAATGAAACAAGACCCTATTTACAAGGGGCAAGACTTACGGCTTACGAATTGGCCCATGGTGGCATTGATGTTACCCTTATTTGTGATAATATGTCGGGGTTTTTAATGTCCCAGGGGAAAGTAGATGCAGTCATTACAGGGGCAGATCGAGTAGCTGCCAATGGTGATACTGCTAACAAAATTGGTACAATGTCTTTAGCGATCTTAGCTAAGCATTTTAATATTCCTTTTTATGTGGCAGTACCGACACCAACTATTGATATGATGATGGAAACCGGTAAGGAAATACCAATTGAAGAAAGAGGACATAAAGAAGTAACCAGTTGGTTTGGAAAGCAGATTGCACCAGAAAACATTAATGTGTATAACCCAGCTTTTGATGTAACGCCAAATGATCTAATAACAGCTATTGTAACAGAAAAGGGGATTGTTTACCCACCCTATCCTGAAAATTTAAAGAAACTTTTTAATAACTAAGTCAATGGACTACAATCCTTTGATGGGATTGATAACTGTTCTACTTAATAACGATAGAAAAAGAGATTTCAAATTAATTTTGAGATCTCTTTTTCTTTTAATAGTGACCTTTAATTGAGATTTTTAACAAATGCATCAACAGAACTTGTAATGCTTTCCATTTCTTCTGCTAAAGATTGTATTACTATGGATTGTTGATTTGTGGAGTCGGTATAAGTAAGAATGTTATCTGAAACATTACTAACAAGCTCTTGTACATTTTTAATGACTTCTTCTATTTGTGTTACAGATTTAGAGGTATGCTCCGATAATTTTTGTATTTCACTAGCTACTACATTAAACCCTCGTCCTTCAATACCTATTCTAGCTGCTTCAATCGAAGCATTAATTCCTAATATGGTAGTTTGTCTAGAAATATTGTGAATAAAATCAATGATTTTATTAGTTTCTAGAATCTTAGTTTTTGTTTCATTTACCATTGAGTTTAGAAACTCTATTGTAGCACTTTGTTCTTCCGATGAGGCAGATAATTCTTCTAGGCCTGCAGAAGATTCTTGTAGATTAATATTTATATTACTAGCCATAGCATTTAGTTTACTTAAAAATAGCTTTCTTTCATATTCTAAAGAGATCATATGGGCCGCCATCATAGCGACAGGTTTTACTTCGATAGGTTCACCTGAAATTCCAATTGCTCCAATACGTTGATCTTCGTAATTAATGCCAACACTAAAACCAGCCCTAGCTCCTTTAAGATTTTCAGTCATCTCTTTAGTTATTGCAATAGAATCTATTTTTCCTGCCATAATATCTTTTGCACCTTCATGAATGGTTCCTAGCCTTTCTTTCTGTGTAGTTGCAATGATTACGCCACCGTCACCGAAGATATGAGCATTTTGATCTGTCTCTTTATAAATCAAATTGACCAATTGTTGTGCAAAGGACGATTCTATAATTGTCATAAAGTATACCCCCTCTAATGATAAACTAAGTAATAATATCTAATTTAATAAGTAAAGTACTAAACTAATCTTATTTAATATTCAACAACATAATAAAAAACTCCTTTAGATTACAATTAAATAATCTGCCAATTTAGAAAATTAAAAACAAAGTTGATTGAATTAAGATAATTGCTAAAAGAAATTATGTAGTAATTAATGAAGGAAACAACAATTACATATTGAATATATAGAGAAACGAAATATTTTGTAGGTAAAGGGGGAGAAAAAATGAACTATAATGGGTTAGATTATCCCTATCCTTCTCAACGGAGGGTGGTTTATGGAACAAGAGGAATGGTAGCTACATCACAACCACTAGCAGCAGAAGCTGGAATGGAAATTATGAAACAGGGCGGTAATGCAATAGATGCTGCTATTGCTACTGCAGCTTGTTTAACGGTGATGGAGCCAACGTCTAATGGGATCGGTGGAGATGCCTTTGCTTTGGTTTGGGTTAAAGATCGACTTTACGGATTAAATTCCAGTGGGCCTGCACCAAGGGGAATTAGCATAGAAAAATTAAAGGAAAGAGGGATAGATGCAATTCCTAAGTTTGGTTGGATTCCAGTAACGGTACCAGGAGCCCCAGCGGCATGGGGTGAGTTATCTAAAAAATTCGGGAAATTATCATTAACAGAAGTCTTAAAGCCTGCCATTACATACGCCTATGAAGGTTATCCGGTATCACCAATTACAGCAAAATATTGGGCAAAGGCATTTGAAGTCTATAGTCAGAATTTAGACGGAAAAGAATTTGAAGAATGGTTTAAGGTTTTTGCACCCCATGGCAGAGCACCAAGGGCAGGGGAGATTTGGAAATCACCAAGCCACGGGAGAACACTAGAATTAATTGCAGAAACAAATGGTAAAGCTTTTTATGAAGGTGAACTAGCAGATAAAATCCATCAGTTTTCGATGGAATACAACGGATATTTAAATAAAGAAGACTTAGTTGCTTTTAAACCAGAATGGGTAGAACCAATTAAGGTAAATTATAGAGGGTATGATGTCTGGGAGATCCCTCCTAATGGACAAGGATTAATTACTTTAATAGCATTGAATATATTAAAAGGATTTGAATTTGATATAAAGGATAAAGACAGTGTAGATACCTATCATAAGCAGATGGAGGCTCTAAAGCTAGCCTTTGCCGATGGACTAAAGTATATTACCGATAGCCGAGAGATGAAAATAAAGGTAGAAGAACTTCTTTCAGAAGCTTACGGAGCAGAAAGAAGAAAGTTAATCGGTAAGGAAGCCCTAATGCCAGTAGCTGGAACGCCACCAAAGGGTGGGACAGTATATCTAGCAACTGCCGATGGAGAAGGAAATATGGTATCCTTTATACAAAGCAACTATATGGGTTTTGGTTCTGGATTAGTAGTACCTAATACTGGAATTAGTTTGCAAAATAGGGGTCATAACTTCTCAATGGATGAAGAACATGACAATGCTCTAGCCCCTGGAAAAAGAACCTATCATACAATCATTCCAGGCTTTTTAACGAAGGACCAAAAGGCAGTAGGACCCTTTGGTGTTATGGGGGGCTTTATGCAACCACAAGGACATTTACAAGTGGTAATGAACACAATAGATTTTAAGTTAAATCCACAAGCTGCATTAGATGCTCCCCGTTGGCATTGGAGTAAGGAAAAACGTATTGATATGGAAAAAGCAATGCCAAAAGAAATACAAGAAAACTTAAAGAAACTAGGTCATGAAATTGTTGTAGCAGAAGATGTGGGCCTTTTTGGGAGAGGTCAGATTATTTGGAGAGATGAAAAGGGTGTTTTGGCAGGGGGAACAGAAGGTAGAACAGATGGCGCAATAGCAGTTTGGTAAAAAGATGAGGTGAAACATGTTTAAATTTATTCATATAGGTGATGTCCATTTGGACACCACCTTCTATTCAAAAGACAATGACATTAGGGAAAAACTAAGGAATAGCTTAAGGGATTCCTTCAAAGAAGTGATCGATACTTGTATTAGAGAAGAAGTACATGGATTATTAATAGCAGGGGATTTGTTTGACCATAAGCAACTATCCTTTCAAACAGAGGAAATGTTATTAAATAGTTTTAAAAAACTAAAGGAACATCAGATTAAGGTTTTTTATGCCACAGGTAATCATGACCCTGGAGACAGTAGTTTTATGAGAACTAGGTTGGATTGGCCTGACAACGTTACAATCTTTGGTGATGATAAAATTAAAGTGGTAGAAGTTTTGGATCAACAGGGGCAGATAATAGGAAAAATTGTAGGGGTAGGACATAAAACTGCCAAAGAAGCAAGAAATCTAATCAAAGACTTTCCTACCAAAGAAGGGAATGTACCCTATGTAGGTCTAGTTCATACGATGGTTACCAATGCTACAGGGGTAGAAAAACACGATCGTTATCTCCCCTGCTCAATAGAAGATCTACAGTTAAAGGGATATGATTATTGGGCATTGGGGCATATTCATCAGTTTCAAGAGATTGGCAAGGACCATAAAATTTATTATAGTGGAAATTTACAGGGACGAAACCCTAAAGAAACAGGAGCTAAGGGTGGTCTACTAGTAACAATAGATCCTCAGGTTCCATCAAAAATTAAGTTTATATCCTTCTCAAAAGTAATCTGGCATAGTCTCTCTATTGATGGATTAGAAACAGTGAGTACCTATAGTCAGTTGAAGGATTATTTAATAGAGTACATTACCGATTATTTGAAGAAAGCGCCTCAAGGTAATGAAGGAATTTTAAGAATTGAACTCTTGGGGAGAAGTCTATTGAAGGAAGAATTGCAACAAGAAGAAAATAGACAACAATTAGAGGCAGATTTAAAGTTTTATTTCAATTTGATGGAGGTTAAAATTAAAACAGAAGACCTACTGATTTTTCAGAATGTTGATGACTATAAAGATGGTCAAAATGTGCTGGCAAAAACCCTTCAACTTTTGGAAGGGCTAGAAGGGTTAAAGGATGATGAAGAATTGCTAAATTCTTTACTAACGATTAGCTTTGCCAATAAAAAACTGAAAACAAGAGAAGAAAAGATAAATTATTTGCTGATGTTATCTAGGGGACTACAAGAAGAAGCAGTTTATCGAATGGTAGGTGATGATAAATGAAAATACAGCAAATAACGATTACTGACTTTGGAAAGTTTAACAATATCAGCCTACAACCTTTAGATTCTAGACTTGTATTGATCTATGGTAAAAATGAGGCGGGGAAAACAACCTTATTTCATTTAATTAAGAGCATCTTATTTGGTTTTGCTCCCGCCAATAGAGAAGCCCATCCCTATGCTTCATGGAATAATGATCGAATTGAATTTAAAGCCACCATTGAACCTAAAGAAGGGGAGCAGATTCATCTTCATAGAAAGCTTTTAAGTAATCCTTGGGGTAAAATGACAAGAAATGACAATGTAATTGATTTAAGGAATAATCCTTTACCCCTTGCAAATCATATTTCCTGGGAAATTTACAATAAAATTTATGCTTTAAGGGTGGAGGATTTAATCGAAATACAGGGAAAAGCGTGGGATGAAGTTCAAGACAAACTTCTTGCTAATTTCGGAAATATAAATATTAAAAATACGAGAGAAGTCTTAAATAAAATAAACGATGAAGCTAACCAAATATATAGTGAAAGTAATAGAAAAAAGACAGTGATAAAGGAAATTGAAGGGAAGATAAGAGAATTAAAAAACAAAAAACTTGTTGCCCATGAAAGACAGAAAAAGATTAAGGATCAGGATCAAGAATTAGGAAAATTAGCAGAAAAAATTAATAACCTGTTGCAAGAGAAAATTATCATTAAAACACAATTGAAAAAAGCTAAAGTATTATCGCCCATTAATACTTTAGTTGTGGAAAAGAAGAAGTTGGTAGAGAGACTAAGACAAATGTCTATGGTTGAATCTTTACCCTTTACCACAAGGGAAGATTTAGATGGATTAAAGGATCAGCTAAACAAACTAAGGGAAGAATTAGAAAGACAACAGGTAAGTCTAACAGAGAAAAAGAAAAAAGTTTACCACTTTACTGAAGAAGAGAAGTTGATTTTATCTAAGCAGAATGAAATAGAAGAAAATTATCAAGAGGGATTAAAACTAGAAACATTAGAGAATGAATTAGAACAACTGAAATTTCACAAAACAAAGATAAAGGATCGACTAAAGCATGAAGCTAGAAATCTATTAACTGATGATTTAGAAGAAGATGTAATACAAAAAATTAAAGGCCTTAGTATACCAGAATTAAGACTATTGATTACTTCCATCGAAGCCTTAAAGGCCCAACTAAAGGAAGTTGATGGATTACTTCATTTTCAAAAACAACAGAAAAAAACAGTAAAGATATCAAATAGCTACATGGTGGCTGGAATCATTGGATTAACCTTATTGGTACTGGGAATCTATTTAAAACAATCAATGATTCAAGCTATGGGGGGAATATCAATTGTATTTGGCTTGAGTGATTGGTTTAATGGACAACGTTTGAAAAAACAGTTGATGACAGAAACAGCAGGAGAAAGTAGTCAAGAAAAATTAAGTGATAAAAGAATGAATATACTTAAAGATTTAGAAGAAAAAAGAGTAAAACTCTCCAATATCTTTGCCGATATACCGATTCCTCAACTAGTTTTAGACAACATTAATGAATTATTTCTGACTAATCTTATTAAAGTGAAGGATCTGATATTTGAGGTAGATGAAAAGCTGAAAATATTGGCAGAAAAGGATAATGACTTCGAAGTAAGAAGAAAAAACATTGAGTCTTTTTTAAAGAATTTTGGCTCTTTAAACAAGGATCTAGTATTAATAAAACAACTAAATCAATTAAAAATACAAGTTCAAGAGCTAAAGAATCTTGAAGTAATTAATGTCAATTTAGATGAAACAGTAACTGATTTAGAGAGGGATGTAGAAGGGCTACAAAACAAATATCAACAGGAAAAATCAAAACTGAACACTTTAATTCTTACCCTAACGACTTTGGGAGAGGGGTCCGTTGATGCTGGAATTGAAAGATTAGAAGAGAACCAACAACTTCGATTAAAGCTAAAGCATATTGAAGATCAATTATCAAAAATACATAATTTAGATAATCTACTGTTGGAAATAAAGGAATATACTGAATCTAATTCATGGATTTTCTCAGACCTCCAGTTGGAAAGGGCAGAAGAAAAAGTTGAAGAAATTGAATCCGAGTTACAACAACTAAAGGAAATAAAAAAGGAACTTGAAATTAGCAACGGTCAATTATTAAAGGAAACTTCTGTCGATGAAATTGAAAGTGAAATCCTATTATTAGAAGAAGAAGTAGAGGCTTTATATATAAAAAGAGATCGTTTAATCTTATTAAGGGAAGTTATCGGTAGGGCAGAAGAACTTTTTAGAGAAGAAAACCAACCTGATGTATTAAAAAATGCAAGTCTATATCTAAGTAAAATAACGAATGGTAAATACACCCAAATTTATCTTGATAATGCTGAGGATGAAACCCTTATTTATCTAAAGGAGGGGAACAACCCAATTCCCACAAGAATTAGTGATAGTTTCAGTAAAGGTACTCTAAATCAACTCTACTTATCATTAAGATTATCTTTAATCGATCATCTTGATAAAAATGGGGAAACTTTGCCTATTGCCTTTGATGAACTACTGATAAATTGGGATGAAGAACGACTTGATAACAACCTTACATTATTAAAAGAGATTAGTAGAAAAAGACAGGTGTTTATTTTTACATGTCACGATTGGTTTGCTAATAAGATTGAAGCTACCTTCAATACAAAAAGAATAGAATTAAGCTGATAAAGGAGGTGGCTTTATGCCTTTTACCTATATGTTAGAATGCAGTGATGGTAGCTTTTATACAGGTTGGACTGTAGATTTGAATACACGTTTAAAGGCTCATAATAAAGGAATTGGAGCTAAATATACCCGATGTCGATTGCCTGTCAAAATTGTCTATTGGGAAGAACAACCTAATCGAAGTGAAGCTCAAAAGCGGGAAGCTACCATAAGAAAATTAAGTCGGAAGCAGAAGGAAACTTTAATAGAAGCCCATGGAAAAGTGATTGTTGAATAATTTTAAGTCTTATAGGAAATTTCTTTAAATACCTTATTTGTATATTATGATGTATTAATTTGAAAAGTTTTGTTAACAATCCACCTAAGGAATACTTAGGAAGGAATGAGTATAATGAAAGCACCAAAACATATTGGAATAATTCCAGATGGGAATAGAAGATGGGCCGTGGGAAAGGGGCTAACAAAAGAGCTGGGCTACGATAAGGGACTGGCACCTGGTTTAGATCTTTATAGATTATGTAAAGAAAATGGCATAGAAGAAATAACTTATTATGGTTTTACAATGGATAATACCAAACGCCCAAGCTTACAAACGAAAGCCTTTATAAAAGCATGTATAGATGCAGTAAAAATCCTCTCTAAAGAGGATGCTTCCCTATTAGTTTTAGGAAACACTGACTCACCAATGTTTCCTAAAGAACTACTTCCCTATACCAAACGTAAGGATATGGGCAAGGGGGGTCTTAAGGTAAACTTCCTTGTAAATTATGGCTGGCAGTGGGACTTAGGACATTTAACCGATAGTAACGATGGACTGAAAACCAATTATTATGGGGGTTTAAAATCCAACGATATATCAAGAATAGACTTAATTATCCGTTGGGGGGGCAGAAGAAGGCTAAGTGGATTTTTACCAGCCCAGTCGGTTTATGCAGACTTTTATGTGGTGGAGGAATATTGGCCAGATTTTAAGCCCCAACATTTCTATGATGCCCTAGACTGGTATAGACAGCAGGATATTACCCTGGGTGGTTAGTCTTTAACTGTATATATAAAGTAAAATAAAAAGAGAAGCCTATATTCTACATTTATTGCTGTAGGATATGGGCTTTTGTATTTTGTATACAATTTTAATAGCTAAATTTAGACTTTATAGTTGAAGAAATTACATAATTGATATTATATTTATATAAATGCAAAATAAAAACATCGCTGCTTAGTGTTCAACGAGTAATTTGTTGGAATATAAAGAAGATTACTCGTTTCACAATGGGCGACTTAGTTTTTATTTTTGCATAAATCGAATATAAATTCATTGTTATGGTATTATGCAATTTCCTCAGTTAAATGGAAACATTGATTATAGTAAACAAAGAATGTATAATGGATAATATAGGTAATAATGAAAAAATAAAAAGATATAAAAAAGATATAAAAAAATAAAAAGATATAAAAAGATATAAAAAGATATAAAAAGATATAAAAAGATATAAAAAGATATAAAAAAGTGAGTAATAGTAAGTAACACTAAATTGAAGAAAATTAAAATAAGTTAAGTATACAAAATAAAATAAATTAAAAGTATAAAACAAATTAAATATAAAAAATAGGTTAAATGTGTAAAACGAAATAAATATACAAAATCAATTAAACGTATAAAATAAATTAAATATATAAAATAAATTAAATATATAAAATAAATAGAGAAAGATTTAATAGAGGTAGCTGATGAAAAAAATATATTCGATTTATAAAACACTTATTAGAATGGCATTTATATACGCACTATTACAAGTGCCCAGTTGGTTCCAGTTAAGGGGGCCCATTTTTTACTTGTTTTCAGTAGATTTTATTATAACACTTGCTGTTTTTTTGATTGTTACATTAGTAGTAGGAAAACGCCAAGTAAAATTATTGTTATATACTACCCCAATATATGGGATCACATCAATCATAACTGGATATCTGGCAAATCCTTCAATAATTATTGTAATGGTATCTGTAATTTTAGGGGTTGGGATTACCCTATTTTTATACGATTATTACATGTACGAGTATGATTTTGTAAGCTAATAAATGATTAGAATTACCTCTAGCTCATCCATCTATGAATGAAATCAACATAGATTAGTTTTATGCAGCCTATAATAAATATAAAAATTTATTAGACAGTTTCTTACTTAGTGGGTATTGTTAGGAGGGGTTTTTTGATAGATTTATTACTCATAACAGGAATAGGAATTTCTGTTTTTTGCTTATTTAGCAACTGGCAATAAAAATTACTTTATTATTGGACATTTATCCTATTCTATTATGTTATTTATGTTTTGTTCTGATTTCAATTTATATATCGAGCCTTTCATCAATTTAATTTTATTGGGCTTGGTTTGGTATACTAAAAGTGAGAGAATTAGAAAAGTAATGCTTGTTTTGGTAATGCTTTGCTTGGGTTTTATTACGCTTAGGGTGCAGACTATTTAGTAGTAGAGAAACACTCATTATATTATTTCATTAAACCATTTTTCTATTGTTGTTCCGCTAACCTAGAAAAGTAATAATTTGCATCAGATTCTCCAACATCTACACGATAGATAGTAAGGACGATATTAATGCTGCAAATAAACAATATCACCATTAAAAAACTAATTATATTTTTGTTGGGGTTTTTAATGAATGACCATACTAATAAACCGAGGCCACAAACCATAAAAAATAATTGGGTGTATAACTTATATGAATTAATCCTATGGTCATTAACAGATCTACGATACAATTCTAATAAATATTTGTTAGCATCATTTTCTATAATTGTTAAGCTAGTATTAGAATTGCTAACATACCATGTGTTAATTTTATCCATAGTATTTATTTGTACTTGGTAGTAAAAGTCTCCGCTATTTTTTTGAAGGGTAATTAGATTGTCATTGTCTGAAGAAGTCATTCCTAAGGCCATTATTAAACTATTACATAAAACTATAATTAGCACTATCATTAATTTTCTTTTTTTCATTTATAAGTTGCTCCTTTAGGTATCCCATCAAATTATTATATTTAAATTTTCTTATATTTTAGTTAGTTCTATAGAAGGAGAGATAATCCTTTTTAATATCTATTTTTATCAAATTAACATCGAAATACTTTTAGAGGGAATTTTATTTTTATGGTGAATTATTAATTGGATAAGAGTAAATGGATGGATCGTATCTGTTTTACAAGTAAACGAAAAAATAAAATTAAAATGTATAGATATAGCTATTAACCGAAGAGTAGGGGTGGAAGTATTGGTTTTTAGACATAAATAGAGATAGAAATAAGATTTAAGGAGGATCTATTGATGAAGTTAAAAAATGATGAAGAGATAGAAAACTATAATAAATTATTTAATAGAAGATTATTAAAATCATTGGGCTACACACTATTGGTAGTCTTTATTTCATTTTATGGTATAGGAAGTTTGTTACAGATGATTTTTGGAGGTCATCCAGAAACTAGTATGATATTAGCAGTAATGATCACGGGAATTTTTGTTATGTTCATGTGTACTTTTACGATATTAGATCAGCTAAAGGGCAGATAGTCTTATCTAAGTCTAAGAAAGCTAAATGCAATTAGAATCAACAGATATTAACTAGGGGATAATCTAGAGATATCTGTTTTTATTGTGTATTATTAATTAACCTCAACAATTATTAATATTTTAATGATTGCAGGGAATTATAATTTGTGATAAAATTTTTCTTATGGCAAAAAGCTACATGAAACGACAGATAAGAGATCAAAATATATAAAAATCAAAGAAAATTTTCGTAGATCAGACTATGCAAATTCTCAAATATAAATAAGGAAGAAGTGGAAAAAATGCAACGAAATGATATAAGAAATATCGCCATCATCGCCCACGTTGATCATGGTAAAACAACAATGGTAGATGAAATGTTAAAACAAAGTGGTACATTTAGAACGAATGAACATGTTGAAGAAAGGGTTATGGACTCTAACTCATTAGAAAGAGAAAGAGGGATTACCATCCTTTCTAAAAATACTTCTGTAACCTACAAAGATGTTAAAATTAACATTGTAGACACACCAGGCCATGCCGATTTTGGTGGTGAAGTAGAACGAATTATGGGAATGGTAGATGGAGTATTATTACTAGTTGATGCTAAAGAAGGTCCAATGCCTCAAACAAGATTCGTGTTACAAAAAGCTTTAAAAGCTGGTCTTCAACCAATTGTTGTAATCAATAAAATTGATAGACCTGATCGTAGACCAGAAGAAGTAATAGATGAGGTATTAGATTTATTTATTGCCCTAGAGGCCCACGAAGACCAATTAGACTTCCCTGTAATTTATGCATCAGCTAAAAATGGATTTGCTAAATTAACAGTTGAAGAAGAAAGTAATAATCTACAACCTTTATTTGAAGCAATTTTAGAGCATATTCCTTGTCCACAAGGAGATGATGAAGATGGGCTTCAGTTATTAATTTCAAATATTGATTATGATAAATATATTGGAAGAATCGGTATTGGTAAGATTAAAAGAGGTAGATTAACTAAAGGCCAAAGTGCAGTTTTAGCTAAGGCTACAGAAGGCCAAGCCAATGTAAAAGTAAGTAATCTGTATAACTTCCAAGGCTTAGGAAGAACAGAAATTGAAGCAGCTACCGTAGGTGAAATTATTGCGATATCAGGTATAGCTGATATTAATATCGGCGATACCCTATGTTCAGTTGATAAGGTAGAGGCAATACCTTTTACTAAAATTGATGACCCAACAATTTCTATGAACTTTATGGTTAATGATAGTCCTTTTGCAGGAAAAGAAGGTACCTTTGTAACCAGTAGACATTTAAGAGATCGTTTAGAAAGAGAAATGCTTTCTAACGTAGCCATGAAGATGGAAGAAATTTCAGCCGATTGCTATCGAGTTCTTGGTAGAGGTGAGTTACATCTTTCTATATTAATTGAAACTATGAGAAGAGAAGGATATGAATTCTCAGTATCTAGACCAGAGGTAATCTTAAAGAAAACTGAAGATGGATTATTAGAGCCAATAGAACATTTATTTATAGAAGTTCCTGATGAAAGTGCCAGTGCAGTTATAGAAAAGATCGGACAACGTAAGGGTGAAATGCTAGATATGGCTCCAACAGGAACTGGTATCACTAAGCTAGAATTTAGAATCCCAGCAAGAGGTCTTATTGGATACCGTTCTGAGTTCTTAACTGATACAAAGGGATATGGAACCTTCCATCATCTATTTGATGGTTATGATGCATACCGTGGAGACATTCGTGTTAGAAATAGAGGGTCGTTAGTAGCCTTTGAAACAGGTACTGCTGTTGCCTATGGAATCTACAATGCTCAAGATAGAGGGATTATGTTTATTGAACCTGGTACTGAGGTTTATGGTGGAATGGTAGTTGGGGAAAGTTCCCGCTTAGAAGATATTGCTGTAAATGTATGTAAGCGAAAGCAATTAACCAATGTTAGATCCTCTGGAGCAGATGATGCTTTAAGATTAGTTCCTCCAACAGTTTTCTCTTTAGAGCAATCTCTAGAGTTCATTGGAGACGATGAATTAGTTGAAATTACACCAAAAAACATTAGAATAAGAAAGAAAATTCTAGATAAAGTTACAAGAGAAAGAATGCAAAAAAGAGGTTAAGACTAACTTTATATAATATTACTAAAAAGATATGGTTTCCTTATGCCATATCTTTTTCTTTAAAACCTCTTTAGTCTCTTAAAAATCTTTTTAAAAGCAAATAGAACTTTTTAGCACCATCATAAGTATGAATTTTATTCCACTCATTTACATTCAGACATTAGACAAGTAAGCTTAATGCTACTTTCATCTATATCTAAAGCTGAAGAAGTCATTACCTTAATCTATAAAAAGTGAGAAAATGGAGAAAATTATTAAGATTGGTCACAAGATATTGGACTAAATGAGAAATAATATGATAGAATTGAAAGTGGCAAATATTCCTATGTTATCCAAAAAAGCAAGAGGTGATACGGATGAATGAAAGAAGTTTAAGAGTATTAGAATATAAAAAAATTATAGAAAAATTATGGGATAGATGTACGTCAGAATTAGGGAAAAGCTTGGCTGAAAATCTTAAGCCTATCGATAATTTGTCAGAAATACTGACAATGCAAAAAGAAACCAGCGAAGCTCAAGCTATACTGATACAAAAAGGAAATGTCCCCATTTCAGGTATCCATGACCTTCTTGGTTATGTTAAGAGAACTGAGATAGGTTCATATTTAGATCCTGCACAATTATTACAGGTAAATAGAACCCTTGGGGTAGCACGAAAAATGAAGAGTTATTTAAGGGCTGAAGAGGGAAATCGCCAATCTCCAATTATTCAAGGAATGGCAGAGGGACTTTATTCCCTTAGAGAAATTGAAGATAAAATAAATTTATGTATTTTAAGTGAATCGGAAATATCAGATCATGCAAGTTCTGAGTTAAAACATATAAGAAAATCTATAAACTCTAAAAATGAAGCTATTCGAAACAAGTTAAACAGTATAATCTCCTCAACTGGTAATCAAAAATATCTTCAAGATGCCATCATTACCATGAGACAAGACCGCTATGTTGTACCAGTAAAACAAGAACATAGGGGTAATGTACCAGGGCTAATCCACGACCAATCCTCCAGTGGGGCAACTCTATTTATTGAACCGATGGCGGTTGTCGAATTAAATAATCAATTGAAGGAACTAAAACTTAAAGAAAAAGCAGAAATCGAAAGAATTTTGAGGGAAATTTCTGCTATGATTGCAGAAAAAGCAATTGAAATAAGAAGTAATCAAGAAATCTTAAAACAGTTGGATTTTATTTTTGCTAAGGGAAAACTGTCATTAGAAATGAAGGCTGTTGAGCCTGCTTTAAATGATGAAGGTAAAATTCATATTAAAAAAGGGAGACACCCATTACTAAAGGCAAATGAGGTTGTCCCAACTACCATTTGGTTGGGGGAAGAGTTCCGTATCTTAATGGTAACTGGACCAAATACAGGAGGTAAAACAGTTACTCTAAAGACAGTTGGTTTATTCTGTTTAATGGCCCAAAGTGGACTCCATGTTCCTGCTGACTTTGGAACAAAACTGCCGGTTTATGACCAAATATTTGCAGATATTGGAGACGAACAAAGTATTGAGCAAAGCTTAAGTACTTTCTCCTCCCATATGACTAATATCGTCACGATCCTAAGGGATGTTACACCTAATTCACTAGTCTTATTTGATGAGCTAGGGGCAGGAACAGACCCTACAGAAGGAGCAGCGTTGGCAATGGCAATTATAAATCATCTAAGGGCAATTAATGCTTCTGCCATAGCCACCACCCACTATAGCGAATTAAAGCAATTTGCATTAGCTAATAAAGATATTGAAAATGCTTCGGTGGAATTTGATGTAGAAACCCTTAGACCAACCTATAAACTGCTAATTGGTGTGCCTGGTAAGTCCAATGCCTTTGAAATATCAAGGAAATTAGGCTTATCTGACAGAATTATTGATGCAGCAAAGGAATTTATTTCTACAGAGGATATTCAATTTGAAGATTTACTTCAAAATATTGAAGCCAATAGAAGAGCCACAGAGTCTGATCGTGAAGAAGCTCAAAAGCTTAAAATGGAACAAGAAAAACTAACTCAACAATATGCAGATAAAAAACGACAGTTAGAAGAGCAAAGAGATAAAATGGTTAGAGATGCAAAAAAAGAAGCCTATAAAATTGTTAAAGAGGCAAAGGCTGAAGCAGAAGAAATTATTAAAAATCTTCGAGAAACGAAGTTAGAGTTAGAAGAAAAAGAAATAAATAGGCAGCTAGAAGCAGCTAAAAAACAACTTTCCGAGAAAATGGGAGCATTAGGGGAAACTGTAGAAGATCTCTTTACTCAAAAAACTTCGAAAAAGCCGCCTAAAAACCTTAAAGCAGGTGAAACAGTTACTGTTCTTTCTCTTAATCAGACAGGTCATGTCATTTCTCCAGTAGATGATAAAGGAGAAGTACTGGTTCAAGTGGGAATCATGAAGATTAATATCCCAGTAACTAACCTAGAAAGAGTAAAAAAATCTGAGGAAACCAAGAAAACAGGTGTTGGTAAAATTGTAAAAAGTAAATCAGCTAATCTAAAAAGAGAGCTTGATGTAAGAGGACAAAACTTAGAAGAAGCCATGCTAGAAGTTGATAAATTTATAGACGATTGTGCCATTGCAGGTTTTTCACCCATCACTATCATTCATGGGGTAGGAACAGGCGTATTAAGTGCAGGAATCAAACAAATGTTAAAGAAAAATAAGCATATTAAAAGTCTCCGTTCTGGTGAATATGGCGAGGGTGGAGCAGGAGTAACCGTAATTGAACTAAAATAAAAGGTTGGTGTTGTTATGATTTTAGTTAGTGCCTGTCTATTAGGCGTAAACTGTAAATATTCCGGTGGCCACAATCTGAAGGAAAATCTAATTAAAGAGCTAGAAAATAGAAGCATAGTTCCTATTTGCCCAGAACAGTTAGGCGGATTAACCACTCCAAGACCTCCCGCAGAAATTCAAGGTGGCAACGGTCAAGATGTCTTAGCCGGTAACGGTAGCGTATCAAGAAATGACGGGATCGATGTAACAGAAGCCTTTATCAAAGGAGCAGAAGAAACCTTAAAAATAGCACAATTATTAGGGATTAAAGAAGCTATATTAAAGGCAAATAGCCCATCCTGTGGAAATAAAAGAATCTACGACGGTAGTTTTTCAGGAAAGAAAATAGCTGGAATAGGGGTAACGGCAGCTCTGCTTGAGAGTAGGGGGATTAAGGTATATTCTGAAGAAGACTTTTAGCCTGTTGAAAAGCCCTCATCTTCTGCGTCACAGCAAAAAGTCAGCACCTTTGCGTATATAAAAAATACGCGACAGTCGCTGACTTTTTTTGTTCCTTGAATCCAAGGGCTTTTGAACAGGCTAAGCTAGTTGTAGTTGAAAAGCCCTCATCTTCTGCGTCATTGCAAAAAAGCAGCACCCTAGCGTATAAGAACATACGCGGCGTTCGCTGCTTCTCCTTATTCCTTGAATCTAAGGGCTTTTGAACAGGTAAGCTAGTTGTAGTTGAAAAGTCCTCATCTTCTGCGTCACAGCAAAAAGTCAGCACCTTTGCGTATATAAAAAATACGCCACAGTCGCTGACTTTTTTTGTTCCTTGAATCTAAAGGCTTTTGAACAGGCTATAAAAAATACGCATAAAAAACCTTGTTTTTAGGGATAATATATGTTATATTATTTTGAACAAGAAAATACTGTTAAGTCGATGATGAGGAGAGTAAGTGTAATAATTGTTTTAGCGAGTCAGAGTTGGTGGAAGTCTGGCACAATGTTACAGTGAAGCGCACCTCAGAGAATATGCTTGAACTTAGTAGGGCAATACGGTTTTCCTCCGTTATCAGGAAATTGAGTGGGTATCAAAATACTTATACTTATAAGTATGTTTAATTTTTATACTTTGATACCAATAAGAGTGGTAACACGGGATCTAACTCTCGTCTCTTTTTTAGAGGCGGGGGTTTTTTTGTTAGTCTATAAAATTTTGCTGTTTATATTCTGTTCTGCTTTTTTATTTGAAAGACTTAATGTTAATAGCACAGATCTATAACAACCAACTTTACATATTTTTATTATGTTTGGTTGGTATTAAATAGTTTTATTATTTTATACAAAAATAGGAGGTAGAAAATCATGATGGATTTTAAGAAGAAATTAGGTCAAGAACTACAACCCTATATGGGAGAAATGTCGTTAGAAGAGATTATTTCAACAATTGAAGTGCCTAAAAATGCTGATATGGGTGACTTTGCCTTTCCTTGCTTTAAATTAGCAAAGGTATTTAGAAAGGCACCTAATGCAATTGCTCAGGAGCTAGTTGAGAAAATAGAACTATCTGATGCTTTTGCAAAAGTAGAAAATGTAGGTGGTTACCTAAACTTTTTTGTAAATCGTAATGCCTTTGCTGAGGCCATTATTAATGAAGTTATGGATAAAAAGAATCAGTTTGGTAGCTCCAAAATAGGTGAAGGAAAAGTAGTTTGTATAGATTATTCAGCACCAAATGTGGCTAAACCTTTCCACGTAGGCCATCTTCGTTCTACTGTAATTGGTAACTCCCTTTACAGAATTAATGAATTTTTAGGATATAAATGTGTTGGAATTAACCACTTAGGTGACTGGGGAACACAGTTTGGTAAAGTAATTGTTGCCTACAGAAACTGGGGAAACAAAGAAGAAATAGAAAAAGAGCCGATTAAGACATTATTAGATCTTTATGTTAAGTTCCATGACGAAGCAGAGGCTAACCCTGCATTAGAAGATGAAGCAAGAGGTTGGTTTACAAAAATGGAGCAGGGAGATGAAGAAGCCCTAAGTTTATGGCAATGGTTTAGTACAGAAACAATTAAAGAACTAAAAAAAGTATATGCTTTACTTGATGTTCAGTTTGACTATTATCAAGGAGAAAGCTTCTATAATGATAAAATGGATGTTGTATTAGAAGAAATGAAAGAAAAGAAGTTACTTCAAGAAAGTGAAGGAGCTGTAATTGTTGACTTAAGCGAATTTGACATGCCACCTTGCTTAGTACAAAAAAAGGATGGTAGTACCCTATATGCCACAAGAGATATTACAGCCGCAATTTATCGTAAAAATACCTACAACTTCCATAAGTGTTTATACGTTACAGACTATTCTCAAAATCTACACTTTGCTCAATGGTTTAAGGTAATTGAACTAATGGGATTCCCGTGGGCTAAGGATATTCTGCATATTCCTTTTGGCCGTGTTACCCATGAAGGTAGAAGAATTCAAACCCGTAAAGGGAATGTCGTTTTACTAGAGGAAGTCCTAACTGGGGCAGTTACTAGAGTTAAGGAAATTATTGAAGAGAAAAATCCTAATCTAGAAAATAAAGAGCAAATTGCTCAAGATGTGGGTATTGGAGCAGTAATCTTTAATGATTTAAGTAATAATAGAATCAAAGATATATCCTTCTCTTGGGAAACAGCCTTTAGTTTTGAAGGAGAAACAGGTCCCTATGTACAATACACCCATGCAAGAGCTTCTAGCGTATTAAGAAAGGCAGAGATGGAAGTTACATCAGACTTTAACCCAGAAGTATTAACTGATGATGTGACAATGACGGTTTTAAAGGATCTTCAAAGATTCCCAGAAGTGATTCAAGATGCTGAGAGAAAAAATGAACCATCAATTATTACAAGACATATTATTGATATTGCCCAGGGTTTTAATCGTTTCTACCATGATCATCCGATCTTAGTTGAAGATGTAGAAACAAAGAAGGCTAGACTTGCTGTTGTATATGCTGTAAAAGAAGTATTAAGCATTGGTTTGTACTTATTAGGTATTAAAGCGCCAGAAAAAATGTAATTCATTAATAACTAAACTGACCCTAAACCCATCCTTTAATGATGGACTTTGGGGTCTTCATCGTTATAAAAATATTTTTTTATTCCCCTTGTATATTTAGAAGAAATTGATTACCATTAAATATGTGCCCTACTTCAACAAACAATTAAGAAAGGGGGAGAACCCTTGGCTAAAGAACAACAAATAAAAAGATGTTTTACACAGATGGCCTATGGAGATGCCTTGGGATTTTTAAATGAAAATACTAAAGACCTTACAACCGAGTTTATACCCTTCCAATATATAAGAGATCATCAACTAAAGATGCAACTTCCCCAAGGGCAATGGAGCGAAATAACAGAACTATCTCTAATTATTACGAAATGTCTAATCGACTTAAAAGAAAAGTCTAAAACCATAGTAGATTATAAGCGGATTACCGACGAAGTGAAGCTATGGGAATATTATCGCCACGGAGAGGCTAATCTTTTACGATTAAGAATCCAAGAAGGAAAAAAATATTATCAAAATTCAATATATCATAATGATAAAAGAGGTTATGGTTTTTCTAGAATAATCCCCATCCTTTTAGCTAATAAGAACTTTGAGGCTGCTAAAGAAGAAGTAGTTAAGCAAATAACTTACTTAAATCAGCATCCCCAGGTAATCCTAACAGCAATATTGTTGGCAAGGGTGATATTTCTGTTATTAGAGAAGGGAAAGGAAGATCGAGAAGATTTAATCAACCAATTAAAAGATTTCTTAATTGGATTACAAAGAGATCAGTTACTAATTAACGAAGAAAAAGAACCCTCTAAAAAATATATTCTACAATTCGAACAAGAAAAAATAAATTATCTAATGGCCTTGGATAGACTAAAGGATGGAAAAATAAACCAAACTAAAGTAAATCCAGACAGTCAAAGTATTTTATTATTAGCTTTAGATAATTACTGGAGATTAGAAGAGGGGTTGTTGCCAGACTTTCAGAATCTTCCAAAGGAAGATCAAAAGGAAACATTAGCTTTAGCCTATGGATTTTGGGGAATTGTAAGTAACGCTGAAAATAATAGGTCTAATGAATATACAGAACAGGATTTTATCGAAAATATGGGTGAATACATCTGTAAAGTTAGAAATTATGAAGTGGGTAAAAGACCTTATGAAGCCCCCCAAAGAGAAGTAGATTTATTTCAACTGAAGGAAGGGACAGTAATAAAACACCCAATCCTTAATGTAACTAAAGTAACTTCAAAGGAAGTAGGGAAATATTTTATTAAAGTAGAAGTTGAAACAAAAACTGGTCAGTACAAATTGTATAAAAGAAAGACAGCTACTGATTAACTGTCTTAGAAACTAAAATATATGATTTGCTATTTTTGCAAGAACTCTATAAATTCTTTTTCAGTGGTCTCGGCTAAAGCACTCAACTGCTTAACCATTGTATTTCTTAACTCAATAAAAGAAGGAATATTAGTGTGTTCACCTGTATATTCTAGTGCTTTAATAATCAGAAGCATATCATGTTTAGATATTTCTTCTACTGATATTGTTGAAAATTCCTCCATTCGCCTGCTCCTTTCTATGCTTTAATATATGGTTAATATTCTACAACAATATCTAAATACCTTCATATTTCTACAATTTATTTACAGATAGGAAAAAAGTCCATAAGGAGGACATAACATGACCATAATTAATAGCATCATGAAGACAGACGAGGTTCAATTAAAAAAAATATGGAACTTAGCCTTACCTGTAATCATAGGGCAAGTTCTACATACTTTTATGGTGATCGCCGACATGTTTTTTATTGCTAAGCTTGGGAGCTTAGAGACATCTGCAGTAACAGCAGCCACATCGGTAATTGGAGTAATTCATGTCATTCCTTTTTTGATAGCCTCTGGGTCAATTGCTTTGGTTTCTAGACTTACAGGTGCAGATGACAGGGAAGGAATAAAGGAAATTTCCCTTAATGGAATAATTTTATCATTAATAGTGGGGGTAATTGTTACCCTTGTAAGCTACCTTAACTTAAATCTAATTTTAAAAATATTTGGTGGAGCAGAAGCAGAAGTTCTAAGTTTATCAAAGGTTTATATAAGAATTGCACTACTTGGTATTCCATTATTTTTCTTCAATGCAACAACCAAAGCAGTACTACAGGCTACGGGAGATACAAAAAATCCAGTTAAAGTATTTATTGGGATGAATGTACTAAATATATTTTTAGATTATTTGTTTATTATGGTACTTAAAACTGGAATTGGTGGAGCAGCGTGGGCAACGGCCATTTCTGAAGCAATGGGAGCACTGTTTATGGGTTATTTAGTTATAAATCACATTTTTAAGTTTGATTTTAAGGACATACTAGATAAATTAACCCTAAAGCTAAAAACTTCGGCAAGGATTATGAAGATAGGTGGTTTTTCTGCCCTTCATATGATCACTAGACCTTTAACAGGATTAATAATGTATCGTATTGTTATTTCTCAAGGGGTTAGTGCAGGAGCCGCCTTTGGAATAGGGGGAAGATTATTTAATTTTGTTTTTATTTTTTTAGCTGGTCTAGGAACAGCCATGTCCGTTTTAGTGGGACAAAATTTAGGAAAGGCAGATATAGAAGCTGCTGAGGGAGTAGTAAAGCAAGGTTTAAAGCTTGCCATCTACAATATAGTGATTTTTTCAGTTCCTTTTTTTATTTTTCCAAAGTATTTAATGAGGGCCTTTATAGATGATCCAGAAGTCATCAGAATCGGGGTAGAATATTTGCGGATTTGCTATATGGGAATTCTCTTTGTAATTTTTCCTAATATTATGGGAGCAGCTTTTCAAGGGGCAGGAGACACACTTCCACCAATGGTGGCATCAGTAGGTGGAAATTGGTTTGTAAAAATTCCTTTTGCATATTTACTAACTACAGTCTTTCCAATGGGAACAACTGGGGTTTGGATTGCCATTAGTGCCTCGGTTGTAGTGGAAGCAATCATTATTTTAGTATGGTTTTATATGGGTAACTGGAAGAAAAAAGTGATATAAAAAAATCAGTAGGAGGGCGTATTTAAAAAATACGTTATGCCTACTGATTTTTAATATGATTAGAATAACTGATATACTGTTAACTAGGCAACCTGCTTCTCAATACCACCTCTTAAAACATGATAGATAATATAAGAAGTTACGGCTAAAGTTGCTTGTAGAGAACTTGTTAGATCCTTCATTAAAGATTCTTCCCTTAAACTATATTCAGTATGGAGTTCATCAACTACACCTTTAATCAAGTGACTAGCATAATTAGGAACATTAAAGGTCTTTTTTGGAATAACGATGTCTTTAAATTGACCATGGTATTCCTTGAAAAGTTTGTGAAGATTATTTTCGTAAATAAGGTGACTAACAATTGTAGCCTTACGGTATTTGACCCGATCATTATGGGGTAGACAAAAATAATCTGCAATAAAATGGGTTACAACTCCAATTTGTGTAGAAAAATCTTTAAGACTTTCATGATTAGGGTTTAATTGGTAGTTGGAAAGTCTATGGACCTCATCTAAAATTAAATTAAAGGTTTGAGGTTTAAAGTGATCTAACTTAGCGAGGCTTGGGACAATATCTGGTTTAATACTTCCATAAATTAGACTTTTTCTATTGAGTTCTATTCCGAAGTTTTTAGAGATATTCTCATGGAGATACTCCGAAATAATTTTATGGGTCTGAGGAAACAAATAGCAACAACCTTTCTTTTAAAAGACAGTTTACTGGTGAATAGCCGTCATTAGTTTCATTATATTTTATAATCGAGATAATGGCAATCTAATTTACATAATCTTAAAAAAGAATTTTTGTTAGAGTCCCATTCTACCCCTAAAATCCCGCATTAATTCTTCAAGTAATTTTTCACGATCCAGTTCATAGTAAATAAAAATCCCTTCTTGTTTAAAATCAATACTATTAATATGAACCATTTCATGAAATTCTATTGGTAAATAAAATTGATTTTCATCAGAAATACTTGAGTCCATTCCTAATGAATCACCAATAAGCTTCGTAAAAAATCTTTCGGGAACATTAATTCGAGAAAACTTAAAATTTCTCATAGTAAAATAAACCTTTTCATTATTATAGATGGTTGTTAATTCTGTTTGTATTCTAACAGGTAGTCCATAAAGTCTACCATGTATATTTAAAACTAAGCCTTCATCTAATAAATTAACGACAATATGATTTGCCTTAAAGGGACCATTTTCTAAAGAAAGATGGCTATTTTCTAACTGAAAATTAAGATATCCATTTAATTCTTCTTCGGTAAGGATAAATTTATTTTCCTTTAATAATTGGATGTTTTCTGAAGCAAATTTTGTAATAAAGTAGCCTTCATCATAGATAATTTCAGATGAAGGACTATTAATTATTCCAGGGGGATAAGAAAGGATATAGATAATCATACCTAAAACCACTAGTATAAAAACACTTACAATTATTATAATTTTCTTTTTATTTTTCATGGCAAATCTCCTTTATTTATCATTGATATTTTAGTCTCCATTCTAATCATTATATCATAAGAAAAAGATCTCGTTTAAGAAAAGCCTAGCAAGATGCAAAGCTAAATCTACTATGCTATAATAATTATGTACTTTTGAAAGGGGGAGACTATATGCATCCTATTAAAGATATCAAATTAATTAAGGATTTATTGGCAGAAGACCCAATCGCCCATTTAAATACAATAGGAAGAATAAAAAATAGCGAGAATGTAGAAATCTATGTAGATGACCATCAAAAGCCTAGGGGATTTGTATTAAAAGATGGTTATTGGGCTATACCCTATAGTAAGGATGAAGAGATTCTAAGTCAAATTTTAAATAACTTTGCCTTTCCAGACTATGTTGGTTTTTGTGGACTACCGATGGCGTGGGCAAATAAAATTAAGGAAAGCTTAACTGAATATGAATTAGACTGGGATGAACATTGTCAATTATATTATTTACCAGAAGAGAATATAGAGAAAATCTCCTTAGTAGAAGTACTCCCCTCCTTAACTATAGAGGATATTGATATTGTTGATTACCATTACACTTACAAGGAGGAGGGCTCGAGGGAATACTTACTGGAATGTATTCAAAAGAGACCATCATCTGTAATTATTGAAGAAGGTAAGCCAGTGTCATGGGCACTTGTTAGAGAAGATAACTCTATGGGGGTAATGTATACAATAGAAGAGTACAGGAAAAAGGGGTTAGCTAAAAAAATTACAGGAGATCTAGTAAGAAAAGTTGTAGAGAGAGGAAATATTCCTTACGTTCATATCGTAGTAACTAATGAAGCCTCCAAAAATCTTGCTAGAGAATTAGGACTGGTTTATTGGGGCGATGTTCTATGGTTTGGCTTAAAGAAAAAAGGTATGATTACTAAAGAAGAATAAATTAGTATTGAAAAGAGGTTAATGAATGAAGGTTCTACTAACAACATTAAATGCAAAATATGTCCATACAAACTTAGCCATTAGATATTTAAAAAAGTCTGTTGATGATGTTAATATAAAGGTAGAGATAAAAGAATTTACTATCAACAACTCAACTGACTATATTATTTCAGAAATTTATAAAATGCATCCAGATGTACTATGCTTTTCCTGCTATATTTGGAATATCGATATGATCCTTCATATTGCTAACCATATTAAAAAAGTTTTGCCAGGTATCATGATTATTCTAGGAGGCCCAGAGGTATCCTTTGAAACCAAAGAGTTAATGGAAGCTAACGACTCAATTGATTTAGTTGTAATTGGTGAAGGAGAAAAGACCTTTAGGGAATTAATTAATCTAATAAATTCTGATGGAGACTACACACAAGTACCAGCTATAGGCTATAGAGCAAGAGGGGAAATCTATATTAATCCTCAAAAGGAAAAAAATCCTTCTATGGAAGAATTACCTTTCCCCTACGACGCAGAATTATTGGTTGAGGACAAGATTATCTATTATGAGAGCTCAAGGGGCTGTCCCTACAATTGTCAGTACTGCCTATCATCTGCCGAACAAGGGGTTAGATATTTACCAGTAGATCGAGTAAAGAGCGAATTAAAATATTTTATAGATGCAGAAGTAAGACAGGTAAAATTTGTTGATAGAACATTTAATGCCAATAAAGCCTTTGCATTAGAAATTATGAATTTCATTATGGAACATAATAAAGGAAAAACTAATTTTCACTTTGAAGTGACGGCGGATATATTAGGGGAAGATCTAATGGAATTTTTAAAGGAGGCTCCAGTAGGATTATTTCAATTTGAAATAGGTGTTCAATCTACCAATGAAGCAACCTTAAAGGAAATTGACAGAAAAGTGGACTTTAAAAAGCTTAGCCAAAGGGTTAAGACAATTTCTTCTTATAAAAATATTCATCAGCATCTAGATCTAATTGTAGGTTTACCAAAGGAAGATTACTATACCTTTAGAAAATCCTTCGAAGATGTTTTTGAGCTAAGACCAGAGAAACTTCAAATGGGATTTTTAAAGTTATTGAAGGGATCAGGCTTAAGGGCTAAGGCTGCAGAGTTTGGTTATGTTTACTCAGATACACCTCCCTACGAAGTTATGGAGAACGAGTCTCTTTCCTATGGTGAAATCATCAGGTTAAAGGGAATTGAAGAGATGGTAGAAATTTATTGGAACTCTAGGATATTTAATACTTCAATCGAAGTGATTATCCAAAATTTTTATGCCAATGCATTTAAGTTTTTTGAAGCTCTATGGTTTTATTGGGAACAAAAGGGTTATCATCATACTTCCCATGGGAAAAATAAGCTATATGAAATCCTCTTAGATTTTTATAAAGTTAAAGATTTTCACAAAATCGATGTTTTTAAAGAAGTTTTGAAGTTTGACTTTTTAAAGAATACAAAGACCTCTTCATTACCAGTCTTCTTTAATCGCGTTGAAGAAGGGGATTTTAAAAATAGATGCCATGAGTTTTTGCAACAGGAGGAAAATGTGGAGAAATTCTTACCTAACTACCTTAATACTCCAGCAAAGCAAATTATTAAGAAGGTTCATTTTGAAGCATTTAACTATAATGTAATTGAGTTAGAAGAAGTACCCTTAGCTCTTAGTGAAGTAAGAAATGAAGTAAAAACTGTTCTTTTCGACTATGATTTAAGTAATAAAGCTTTAGATCATTCTAGATACTATGAAGTATCTATATAAAAAAAATGGGGTGAGTAAATGGAAATTTTTCAAGATTTATATCATACAAACCTAACTGTGCTAAAAAATTCTATCAATAGTATACGAAAAAATTGGGGGATCGTACTAACTGGAATTTTTTACATATTTGCAACGATATTTTTATATTACATATTACGATTTTTTTGGATTCTTGCTGGGCTAGTGCTATTAATCGCCACAAGTGCATTAATCTCTAACTATCTTCATTTGTTAGAAGGGATTATTAGAAGAAACAGAATCACGATGCAAGATTTTAAAGAGGGTTTTGGAATATACTTAAGAAAAGTATGGGGGCTACTATTTTTATTTTATGTTGCACAACTAGCATATACATTACTGGCAGAACCAATTATAAGTACCTTTATACATCCTTTGTTGGCTAGAAATTTAATGATGTTCATTGTTTTTATAGTGCTAAATCCTATACCTGAAGTTCTATATCAAAAATATTATAGTCCATGGGAATCAATATCCTATTCATTTGAATTTATTAAAGATAATTGGATTGAATGGTATATCCCTAACATTATTTTTATTGGATTAATGTATCTTTTAACTGGAGAGCTGATTTCTGGCGTAATTAATTACTATGCTCCTGTTAATCTGTTGGCAAGAGGTGGTATTGTAACCTATCTGTTAGGGCAGGTTTTATTCTCCTTTATGATGATCTATAGGGGATACTTATTTGAAACTTTGAGTACTAGTAATAGAAGAAAACGGTTATTTATGAGAAAATTTTAGATTCTTCTACAAGTTTTATAATTGGTTAAGTGAGAAATTGCATATTTCTATAATAAACAATAAAATTAAATAATATAAAATGTACTTTAAATTCTATATAAGGAGATGGATGAAAGTGAATAAGGTAAATGTAAAACCCCAAACAATGCTATATCCAGTTCCAAGTGTTATGGTCTCCTGTAGAAATAAAAAAGGAGAAAATAATATCATTACAATATCTTGGGTAGGTGTCGTATCTTCAGACCCACCTATGCTCTCGATAGCCGTTAGACCAGAAAGACATTCTTTTAACATGATCCAAGAGACAAAAGAGTTTGTAGTTAATTTACCTGATGAAAAACTTCTTTATGAAAATGATTTTTGCGGTGTTAAATCAGGCAAGAATGTTAATAAATTTCAAGAGCTTCAGTTAACGGCAATAAAAGGACAATACGTAAAAGCTCCTCTTATTGGAGAATGTCCAGTTAATATGGAATGCAAAGTCAAAGAAGTAATCAACTTAGGCAGTCATCATTTATTTATAGCAGAAATAATCAATCTTCAGGTGAATGAAGAATATGTTAAAGACCAGCAGGTAGACTTAGAGAATTGTCGCTTTTTTACATACCAAAAGGGGACATATCATGGTCTAGGTGAGGTGTTAGGTAAAGTTGGTCTTAGCGTAAGAAGATAGGATATAAGAAAAAAGGCGATAAAACATATTTAAGGATAGGGGGACAGATTAAAAGATGGAAGTACAATTTAGAGAAATGAAAGAAGAGGATATTCAACAGGTAGTTACTTTATTCAAGAAGCTAGAATCGGAGTCTGCTGAAGTATCTTTTGCAGAAATATTAGATGAGGCTGAACTTTGTGAAAAAATGAAAGAGACGGGCTGCTTCTTTTACGTTGCAGAGGATAATGGGCAGGTTGTTTCAGTTTTTAGAGGCAAGCAAGGGGAAGGAAATAAGAGTCACTCAGCTTTATTAACTATCGCCGTAGACCCTAATTTTAGAGGAAAAAAGATGGCAAAAACCTTTACGCAATATTGCCTAGACCAATTGAAAAATAATGGGATAACCCTTGCTAGAGCATATGTATATAGTAATAACAAACCATCTATCAATACCCTTCTATCCCAAGGTTTTACATTTTCAGGATGCGTTTATCAGCACCATAAAAATGAAACCACTGGAGAGTTTGTAGATGACATTATTTTTCACAAAATCCTTTAATGAAATTATAATAATAGGATAAATACAGAACACAAAACACAGAACAATAATAGGCTTTGAAGAGAATGATAGTAATGGAGGGAACCAATGGCGTTTTTAATTGATCCATATATAAGAAAATATACCGAAGATCTTTCTTTTATTCATTTAAAGGAAGATGCACAAATAAACATAAAAGGCTATTTAATACCTTCGGGTGGCTTAGATGTACCACTATTAACCCATGAATTAGCTGAAAATATAAAAACTAAAAAAGAAAATGAGGTTATTACCGTTGCTGCAATTATACGGGGAATGGCTTATACAATTGGGATAGACTCAGGTTTTAAGTATGCTACAGAATATATAAAATTTTTAAAGTCCGTAGATGATAATATAGAGAAGTTTATTCTAGTAGAAGCTGTAAAGTTAGCTGAAGATAGTAAGTTAGCTGAAAGTTTGATTTTTATAAAAAGTGTTCTTGTATTAAATGAGACGAATCCACAGGCATTATTAAATTATGGAATAAGCCTGCTTAAATACGCAGAAGAAAAGCTATCAAGTAAAAAAGAAATTAAAGTGTTTCGTAGAGAAGCTAAGGATAAATTAGAGGCACTTTTAGAAATACAACCAGATCCAGTTGCTTATTATCAATTAGCTTATATTTATAAAGACGAGAAACAGTTTAAACGAGCACAGTTATACGCTGAGAAATTACTAGATCTAGAGGTTGATGAATTACTTCAAGCTAGGGTAAAGCATATGCTTTACGAATTAGAAGATCTAGTGAAATATGAAATAGGCTATGAAGCTATCCTTCAAGGCAATACTGAAGCAGGGCTTCCTCTACTATTAGAGTTAGAAGAAAAGTATCCAGAATGGTGGAACTTAATATTTTTTATTGGATTAGGTTATCGGCAAGCTAAGGAATATAATGAAGCAATAGAAAAGTTTGAAGCAGTATTAGTATTAAAGGAAGATATGTTAGATTCCATTGTAGAATTGGGGCTATGTTATAGTAGTAAAGGAAACTATTTAGAAGCAATAGATTATTTTAAGAAGGCACTGGAAGTCGGTGGAGAAAATAGTGAAATATTATGTAACCTTGCTATGGCCCATATGGAATTAGGAGATTACCAAGAGGCTGATTATTATATTAAAACTTCTTTGGAGCTTAATCCCCATGATGAAATTACACAAGCATGTGAAAAACAGATTAAAGCATTAATGGCGGAGTAAGTTATGATTTTAAGTAAGATTAGAGAAGGTAGTAGGATTTTATTAAAACAATTATAATTTGGATAAGATAATGGTGCATAGTTACTGAGTGCACCATTTCCTATATATATTGTATGTAAAATTAGATGATCTTCTTGAAAGTATCAAAAAATAATAAAATCCCTTAACTTATAAGTTGGTTTAAAGGAATTTGTAATGGCAGGTGACAGACATAAAAAAGTTATCCTAAAATAGAAGGAAAATTTACTTCAGTATAGAATAAGGAACATATGGGTTTACTTAATTTTTTTTAAATCTTCAAATAAATCTACAAATATTAATATGAGGTGATATAATGATTAACAATTTAGCAGAATTAATTAAAGTAGCACAAAATCAAACTAAAATGAAGCTTGTAGTTGCAGCTGCCCAAGACGAAGATGTTCTGACAGCAGTTATGGAAGCTAAAAACATGAACATAATTGAAGGAATTTTAGTTGGAGATGAAGAAAAAATTAATTTGATTGCAAAAGAAATTGGTATGGATTTAAGTCAATTTACAGTTGTAAATAAGCCTGATTTGATGGAGGCTGCATTAGAGTCAGTAAGAATGGTTTCTCAAGGAGAAGCAGATTTTGTAATGAAGGGGATTTTAGATACATCAATACTTTTAAAGGCAGTTCTTAATAAGGAAGTAGGTCTAAGAACAGATAGTCTTTTAAGTCATGTTATGGTTTATGAAGCAGAACATTATCATAAGTTGTTATATTTAACAGATGGGGGAATGAATATTGAGCCTTCATTAGATGAGAAGAAAGGTATTCTTAAAAATGCTATTGTAGCTGCAAAAGCTCTTGGAAGACCAGAAGTAATGGTATCCTGTTTAGCTGCAAAAGAAAAGGTGAATGAAAAAATGCCATCTACAGTTGATGGTGCAGAGCTTAAAAAATTGGCTGAAGAAGGGTACTTCGGAGAGAATGTTATTGTTGAAGGTCCAATTGCCTTCGATTTAGCAGTTTCAAAAGAGGCTGCTGCAATTAAAGGTTACAATAGTCCAGTTGCAGGAGAAACAGATGTTATGTTAGTACCTACAATTGAAGTAGGAAATGGAATCGGAAAAGCATTAACTTATATGGCAAATGCTAAATCTGCAGGGGTTATTATGGGAGCTAAGGCGCCAGTAGTATTAGTTTCAAGAGCTGATTCATCAGAAACGAAGTTATATTCAATTGCTCTTGGTAGTGTTATTGCAGCTAATCAATAGGATTACATTATTTAATAAGGGAACTTCTAATTTTTTAGGGGTTCCCCTCCTTATGGAATTGATGGTCATATCTGATAGGTTTTTTTAAAAATTCAATTCCCATATGGTATAGGTATTTCATATATAATTCATTTTAGATGTATAAAAGTATAAGAGTTAGAAATACTACTATAGGTAAATGTAAATAATTGAATGAAACCTCATCGGAATACCATTTATTTACTTTATTTTTATTGTTGACGAAGTAATTGTTTTGTGTTATATTTATTTAGGTCGTCAGCAACACATGAAAAAAGCTTTGAATGATAAGAAAATGTTGTTGACATGGTCTGAATAAGGTGATATAGTAGTAAAGTCGCTTTTGAGACACATACTTTAATAAATTGATTTTTAAATAACGACAAAAAAACTATTGACACAAGTTGTGAAATGTGTTAAAGTATAAAAGTCGCTGTAACAAGCGATAGGACGAAAGTCCTAATGAAAAGGTCTTTGAAAACTGAACAGTATAGATTTAAGCCAGCATAATTTTTTTACGTCAATGTAGTTCAACAATCTCATTACCAACATGATTCTATTATGATGAAGTTGGTAAATCGATTTTGAACTAAAGTGACTGACACAAAATCAAAGATTTTGGTCATCTACTTTATATTTAAGAGTTTGATCCTGGCTCAGGATGAACGCTGGCGGCGTGCCTAACACATGCAAGTCGAGCGGAGTTTATTAAAGGAAGTCTTCGGATGGAGTTTAATAAACTTAGCGGCGGACGGGTGAGTAACGCGTGGGCAACCTGCCCTGTACAGAGGGACAACAACGGGAAACCGTTGCTAATACCTCATAAAACCCTAAAGGGGCATCCCTTATGGGTCAAAGAATTTCGGTACAGGATGGGCCCGCGTCTGATTAGCTAGTTGGTGAGGTAATGGCTCACCAAGGCGACGATCAGTAGCCGACCTGAGAGGGTGATCGG
>NZ_KK211287.1:34426-279476 GCF_000621485.1 Alkaliphilus transvaalensis ATCC 700919 | reverse complement strand
CAGCTGAATAACTTTTTGTTTTGGACATAAATATACTCCCCTTAGATAAACAGATTTTATTTTTTAATCTGTCTACCTAATAGGGAGCATATCAAGAACTAGAACTAATATGGAAGGGTGCACTTTATATTTTATCTAGAACTGTGATGATAACAAAAAATATATTATTGCATAGTATACAGTAAAAATATTGATACAGAAGGGAGGACAGACTATGGCCTTTTTAACAAATTATTGGATAGATATTCTTTTAGGGGTTATTTTTGTAGGCGGTCTATTATATTTCTACAAAAAATCTAATGAAGAAGTAGTTAAAAAAATTATATTAGCTTTAGTAATTGAGGCAGAAAAGGCGTTAGGTAGTGGAAATGGTGAATTAAAATATGCAATGGTTGTTGAACGAATATACGAAGTACTGCCAACGACAATTAGAATATTAGTAACTAAGAAGCAATTAGATCAATATATAGAAGAAGCTGTAGCATATTTAAAAAATTATTTAGCAGAAGGGAACAGTATAGCGGGAAACTAATTATTTAATTTGTTCCATTTAATATGAAAAGTAAAAAAACATCAAAAGCAAAAAATACGAAAATAACAGTATAATATATAACTGTAAAATAAAAGGAATCCTTGCAAATCAATAGCAGGGACTCCTTTTTCTATTTCTAAAACCTTATATGCCAAATACCTGTATCATCCGAGCTACATTCTCACTAGTTCGAGTTAAGTTTTCAACCCCTTTTTCTAAGGCCTTATCAAGATTACATGTAGAAGGTAGAATACCCAAAATAGCATTAATACCATGGGCATATAAAACTTCCGAGCCCTCACCAATAGAGCCTCCTAATGCGATAACGGGTACACCATTTTTTTTTGCAACTGTAGCGATACCAAATAAGGTTTTCCCAAACACCGTTTGGCCATCAATACTACCTTCACCAGTAATGACCAGACCTGCTCCCACTAGTTTTTCTTCAAGGTGGGTATGTTGTATTACTAATTCTACTCCCTTCATTAATCTTGCAGAAAGGAAAGCAATTAAGCCTGCTCCTAAGCCTCCAGCAGCTCCAGCACCAGGAATATCATTAATATCTTTACCTAATTGAGCTTTAATTATTTTAGCATAGTGTTTTAAATTCTCATCTAAGTGTAAGACCATTTCGGGGGTTGCTCCTTTTTGAGGACCAAATATGTAGGATGCTCCTGTTTTACCAGTTAGAGGGTTAGTAACATCACAGGCTACTTCAATGACGGTTTTTGAAAGACGGGGGTCGATGCCTGTCGTATCAATCTGAAACAACTGGTCCAAATATCCGCCCCCGAAGGGTAACTCTTCCCCCTGTTTGTTTAAGAGTTTTATGCCAAGGGCTTGTAGCATACCAGCACCTCCATCATTTGTGGCACTGCCGCCTATGCCAATCACTAAATGCCTAACCCCATGGTCTAAAGCAGCCTTAATAAGTTGCCCTGTTCCATAGGTGGTAGTGATTAATGGATTTCTTTTATTCTTAGGTACTAATTGAAGTCCACTGGCAGAGGCCATCTCTAATACGCCGGTAGTCCCATTTCCTAAAATACCATAATAGGCTTCTACTGGGTTTCCTAAAGGTCCTAGAACTTCTTTTTTAAAAAGTACACCCTTCGTTGCATCCACTAAAGATTGTGTTGTTCCTTCACCACCATCTGCCATAGGAACTTTGATACAATCAGCATTAGGCAGTATTTTTTTAATCCCATCTTCTATGGCATTGGCAGCTTCTTGAGCTGTCATGCTTTCCTTAAAAGAATCTGGTGCAATAATGATTTTCATAGGTTAGATCCCCCTTACTTATAGACTTACACATGTAATTTTCTCAATTATATCAAATTCAACAGATAATGGAAATTAATTAAAATAGAAATTTTTTTATTGAATATATTGACATCTAGATGTATATACTGTATATATATAATATGTACAGTATATACGGAGGAGATGAGATGAAAATAATTATTTCTAATGCATCCCCTGAGGCAATTTATGAGCAGATTGTCAATCAAATAAAGGGAATGATTTTAAAGGGAGAATTACAAGAGACAGATGCCCTGCCTTCTATCAGAAGCCTAGCCAAAGACCTACAGATTAGTGTAATTACAACAAAAAGGGCCTACGAAGAGTTAGAAAAAGACGGTTTTATTGAAACTGTAGCAGGGAAAGGGTCTTTTGTAGCAGCTCAAAATAAAGAGCTACTAAGGGAAAGAAAACTTAGATTAATTGAAGAAAAATTAATTGAAGTCGTAGCAGAATCTAGCATTTTAGGATTAAAAGAAGAGGAAGTACAGAATATGTTATCTGTATTATTTAAGGAGGTAGGTAGTGAATGAGTAATATATTAGAAGTAAAAAATCTTTCTAAAAGTTATAAAGAATTTTCATTGAAAAATATCAGTTTTAGTTTAGAGCCTGGCTATATTATGGGGTTTATAGGACCAAATGGAGCTGGCAAAAGTACAACAATCAAATTATTGATGAACTTAATTCAGAAGGATAGTGGTGAAATTAAAATCTTTAATAAGACCCTAGAAAAAAATGAAAAAGAGATTAAAGATAAGATTGGTTTTGTCTATGATGAAAATTACTTTTATGAGGAACTTAGCTTAAGAGAGATTAAAAATATTATTGCACCCCATTATAAAAGTTGGGATGAAAAGGAGTTTAACCGCTACATTAAGGAATTTAATCTGCCCCTAAAATTAAAAATTAAAGAGTTATCTAAGGGTATGAAGATGAAATACTCCTTAGCCATCGCCCTGTCCCACCATGCAGAACTAATTATAATGGATGAGCCTACATCTGGGTTAGACCCCGTTATTAGAAGCGAACTATTAGATGTTCTCTACGACATCATACAAGACGAGAGAAGAAGTATACTGTTCTCAACCCATATTACCCGAGACTTAGATAAAATAGCAGATTATATCACTTTTATTGATAAGGGCGAATTAATTTTTACCAAGACCAAGGATGATATATTAGAATCCTATAGACTTGTAAAGGGAGATAAAAATAAGTTGGATTCTGAGATAAAAAAACACTTTATAGGGTTTAAGGAGCATGGATTTGGGTTTGAAGCATTAATCTATAATAATCCAACGTTAAAGGCTGCATTACAAGACTCGGCAATATTTGAAGTACCTACCTTAGAAGATATTATGGTCTATTCAGTTAGGGGGAATATAAATGATTAGCTTAATATTAAAAGACGCCATTATTCAAAAAAAGTCATATCTATTTACAGCCTTATACGGTATATTTATTTTTATTGCCTTTGGAATGGGGGGCGGAAGTTTAGCCAGTGGTGCCTACATTATGGGGATATTAGCTTCCAGCTATAATTTTATACAAGGGGGATGTGCTGCCGATGATAAGAACAATACAGAGGTTATTTTTAACAGTTTACCTATAACTAGAAAAACAATTGTCTCAGCTAAATATGTTTCCTCTATTTTATTTTCTATGATTAACTGTTTAATCATTATTTTAATTGGTTATTTATTTTCGAAATTGCAAATTGGAAATATAAATATCATCACTCAGCAAGAAATCTACATTGCCTTGATAAGTGTAAGTTTATTTATCGCCTTCTATCTTCCTATTTATTATAAATTTGGGTATATTAAAGCTAGAGCCTACAACACTTTTGTATTTTTAGGATTCTTTTTTGGTCCCACTATTTTAATAACAAAACTTAGTGAATCTAAGGGACATTCTGTCATTAATACTTTAATCAATATGAACCAAAGTAACGATAATGGTTTATTCTACGGATTATTGATGTTTATTGCCATTGTCCTTTTAGTCGCCTCTATGGGGCTATCTTCAAGAATATATAGAAAAAGAGATTTCTAAAGGAGAGGATATCATGCTTGGAGTAACAACAGAAAAGGGCAGAATTGTTAGTGGCGGATCAGCGTTGATCTATTTTATACTAACAACCCTATCTAATAGTTTAATAGCAATACCTTCAGTAATAATCTTGCTGATTACTGGAATCACAATGGTATTAGCTTCAATATATTATGGGCTACAAAAACAGTTAAGTCTTATTTGGGGTATTCCTACATGGATCTTGGGCTTATTATTGGTGCTATTTTGGATATATAGTTGGCTATTTTAAGTCCATAATCTTTTTGATAAGTAAATAGATATTTAAAAAAGTAGTAGCTATAGTCTTCCTGTATGTTTAATTATATCTAGATAAGAAGACAAAAAGATAAGAAGTCCTTTCAAAATAGAGGGCTTCTTTCATTTTTTGATATAACCTATTCTTTTATAGGAAAAATGAATAATCATGATACAATCCAAATACATGGAAAATATTGACCTTAGAAAGTTGATATAAAACTATGATAGCATAGAGTTAAGTATGATTAAGCAAGTAAAGATTTATAACTGGATATAAAAATGTGGTGGAGGGATATTATGAAAAAGTACCATACTAGATTTGTTAGGGTAGTGGTGGGTATTACATTAATTCTACAAATCTTTACAATGGCTAGGGTTTTTGCAAAAGAGAATATTATTTTTAAAGATATAGATCAAAGTAGTACATATGCTAGAAGTGCGATTGTAGAATTAAAGGAGAATAATATTTTAAAAGGAGATCAGGGTTATTTCTATCCCCAAAAAACAGTTAACCGTGCCGAAATGGTGACAATGCTTGTAAGGGTGCTGGAGCTTGAACTGAAGGAAGGCTTAGATATAGCTAGTTTTAAGGATGTACCAACAGATCATTGGGCATTTAAGTACATAGAAGCCGCCCATAGAGAAGGGATAATAAAGGGTATTTCTGAAGATACATTTGGGATAAATAAAGAGATTACTAGGGAAGAAATTGCTGTAATGGTGATTCGCTCATTAGGGATAATGAAGGAAAAGATGGATGAAGAAGTCCATCTATCATATATAAACGAATTAAAGGATGCTGACGAGATTTCTACTTGGGCTAAGAAAGAAACTGACATTGCTTTAGCTTTTGGATTAATGGAGGTTAGAAAAAATGATACCTTTGGACCAAAGGAAAAGGTAAAAAGAGAAGAATTAGCAGTAATAATCTATAGATTATTTATGAGTAATGAAGAAATACAACATCCTGCTTTATATCATGCAATTGTAAATAATCAGAAACCCTATAGGGGAGAAATACAAACGAGTTTAATCTATTCAATTACAGACTTTATAAGGGATATAAAGGTTGTTATGGAGAAGGAGGAAATTAATAAAGTTAATAACGGCAATTTCCATTTAGTAAGTAAAAGTATTCTTAAAGATAGATATAGTTTTGATGAAACTAAGACAGAGGTCATTAAGGTTGATGATGTTTTATATATGAAAGATTTTCAAGAAGAGGTCTGGTTAGAATTAGGAAATTATCCTATGGATTCATTTAAAATTGATGAAGCTATATTGAAGAATTATGCTAACTATTGGATAAGTAATGAAGGAGAAGTTGTATTAGAAGGAACAAGATTAACAAAATATATCATTAAATTGCCATTAGAAGATGCTAAACTGCTGTTGCCCCTAGAATATATTTCTGTTTTTGATTTTATGGCAGAAGAAAATGGACTGGGGATGGATCTAGAGGAAATGGAACATGAGTTTGAATTTTATGTTAGTCCTCAAAATGAAATCGTTAAAATTGGCTATAGCTATAACTTTCTATTAGAAGAAGAAGGTAGAGACATGCTTCAAATAAAAATGGGAATGGTTGTAGCATATGGGGAAGTTGGCACCATTTACGATGTAAAACCTCCTGAAGAGTCAATTTTAATTATTATTGATTATGGGGAAGAAAGTTAGACTATTATAAAAGTTCATTTATATAATTTTAGAAGGGAATCTATAGTATGCTGTAGTTTCCCTTCTTTGTTCTTTTTATATTTGTTTTATACATTTATTAATTAATATATTTCTCGTTGAACACTAAGCAGCGATTTTTTTATTGCAGAACATTCGTTAATGGGTGGGGTAAACGCCACGAAAAATTAACTTAGTAATCATTTCTGCCATTTCTCGTGCACTTTTTTTCATGTTATCCTGAAGCCACTTTTGGATGATTCCAATACTTCCATTAACTGCAAAGAGGGTATAATATTCTATTGTTTCTTCATCCATATTATTCTCATAGGAGACTTCCCTTAGGGCCTGTTCTTGGACCAGCATCATAATTTCTTTTTGAAGTTCTCTATTTCCGTTTTTACCTAGCAATACTTTGCATAGTTCAGCGTTGGCAACGATATATTCTAAAATACTCACAATCATTTGAAAAGATTCAGCTTCAGGTCCCTTAAAATTATAATTATCTAGATATTCGTTAATGTCCTTTAAAAGCTCCTGCTGAACTTGATTAATTAAGTCATGTTGATCAGTATAGTGGGAATAAAAGGTGCTACGATTAATGTCAGCTAGTTCACATATTTCTTTAATTGTAATTTTATCAATAGACTTTATTTGAAGGAGCTGAATAAGACTTTCTTTTAACATCATCTTAGTGTATTTAACTCTCCTGTCAACTTTTTTATCTTTCATTAATAAACCCCCTAAGTTTTGTCTTAAGTTCATTTAGTTCTTTATAAATAATCTATTTTAGTTTAAATCTATTTAAAGTGCCATTTAATTTTAAATTTACCAACTGCTAAGTATGTTCAGATGTATAGTTAATATAATGCTGAAGAATATAGGGATTCTTAAATTATTAATAATTTATTAATATCCAACAAACTAATGATAAATGTTGGTAAAAAGGCATCTATCCCTAATCTGTTTGTTGTAATCCAACATTGTGTTTATTATAATATACTTATGGTTATTATACAACAGCGTGTTGATTACTAAATGGGAGGGAAATTATGGAGATACTATCTAAAGCGATCATTCAACATAAGAAGCTGATTATCATTTTATTTGTTACAGCTACCATAATTTGCGGGTTATTGCAGTTTGGAGTTTCGGTTAACTACAATATGGTAGATTATTTACCAGAATCTGCACAGTCCACTGAGGCTTTAAAAATTATGGAATCAGAATTTAAAGAAGCTATACCTAATGCTAGGATTATGTTAAGGAATGTTACGATTGCAGAAGCCCTTGAATACAAAGAAAAACTAGAGGAAATAGATGGTGTATCTGAAATCTTATGGCTAGATGACATCATTGACTTAAAAGTTCCTATTGAAATGGTGGGGGCAGAAATGCTAGAGGGCTACTATAAAGATAATAATGCCCTTTTATCCATTACTATACGGGAGGGGGAAGAAGTCCCCATAACCGAAGAGATTTACAAGATTATAGGTGATGAACATGCGCTTGCTGGGGTTGCCGTAGATAGAGCAGAAACTCAAGGGATGGCCAACACTGAGACCATGAAGGCAATGCTAATACTGGTACCTGTTATTATCTTGATTTTAATTATCTCCACTAGCTCTTGGATAGAACCTCTTTTGTTTTTAGGAGCCATTGGTATTTCTGTTTTAATCAATATGGGTACAAATATCATTTTTGATGAAATATCCTTTATTACAAAGGCTGTAAGTCCAATTTTACAGTTGGCAGTTTCACTTGACTATGCCATATTTCTTCTTCATAGTTTTGAAAAGTTTAGAGGAGAGACTGAAGATGTTAATCAAGCTATGGAGCTGGCCATCAAAAAATCATTTCCTGCCATTGCCGCCAGTGCTGCCACTACCCTATTTGGATTTAGCGCCCTTGTGCTAATGAAATTTCAAATAGGAGCAGACCTTGGGATAAATCTTGCTAAGGGGATCGTTTTAAGTTTTATATCTGTGGTTGTCTTTTTACCAGCCTTAACTTTAAGTTGTTATCATTGGATAGACAAAACAAAACGCAGAAAAATTTTACCAGAGTTTAAGAATGTTAATAAGGTTGTTAATAAAATTAAACTACCGGTTTTAATATTAGTTTTTTTACTTATTGTGCCTAGCTTTATGGCCCAAAGAGAAAACGACTTTATTTATGGTACTGGTGAACTAAGCCCCAATAGTAGAAGTGGGCAGGATGCCAAAGCCATAAATGAAGAATTTGGAAAATCTGTTGCAGTGGTACTGTTGGTCCCTAAAGGGGATGTGGTGAAGGAACAGATGCTGGGTGAAAAACTTAAAAATTTAGAGAAGGTTACTACTGTTCTTTCTTATGCAGAAACAGTAGGTAGGGTTATCCCAGCTGAGTTTTTAGAAAAGGCTATTACCGACCAATTTTATTCAGAAAACTATAGTAGAATCATTGCCTATACCAATACTGCAGAAGAGGGGGAAGAGGCCTTTGCATTGGTGGAGGAAATCCATCATATAACCCATCAATATTATGGAGATGACTTTTACTCTTCAGGTCAGAGTGTGACCCTCTATGATATGAAAAATGTTGTTATTAGAGATAACTTAATGGTAAATATAGCTGCAATAATAGCAATTTTTATGGTCCTTATGGTTACATTTAAGTCCATTTCTTTGCCTATCATACTGCTTTTAACGATACAATCTGCTATATGGATTAATCTTTCAGTACCTTATTTTGCAGGTAATCCCCTTTGTTATATTGGTTATTTAGTAATTAGTACAGTACAATTGGGGGCCACAGTAGATTATGCTATATTATTAAGCAGTAACTACATGGTAAATAGAAAAAAACTCGGCAAAAAAGCTGCTATAGCCAAAACTTTAGGAGATACCTTTAGTTCGATATTGATTTCTGCCACAATTCTATCTTTAGCAGGAATCACCCTATGGCTAACTTCAAGTAATCCTATTGTTGCAGAAATGGGGACGTTAATTGGAAGAGGAACGATACTGTCAATGCTTTTAGTTGTAGCTTTCTTGCCAGCTCTTTTAGTAACTTTTGATGGCGTTGTAGGCAAAACAAGCTATAGGTCAGAATTTTTGAAGGGAGATAGGAATTATGAAGAAATTATATAAAGGTGTTGCGGTTATAGTTATTCTGATGGTGATCATTGTGCCCCTATTAGGTGAAGGAGCGGTTTCTCAGCCATCTTTACCCAATAATGTTCCTAATAACCCTATAGAGGTTAGTAGTAGAGAAGAGGTAATCTACGGTACTCTTCAAGCTGATGGTGGAGTTAAAGAGATATATGTGGTTAACATTTTAGAGCTACCTCAAGCTGGTGTTGTAACAGATTATGGCAATTTTGTTGCCTTAAAAAACTTAACTAATACGCAAGAACTAATTAGCAAAAATGGAGAAGTGTCAGTAGGGGCGGAAGAAGGACTTTTTTATTATCAAGGGACTTTGAAAGAAAAGGAACTACCATGGAATATCGAACTAAAATATTTCCTTAATGGAGAGGATACACCGCCTGCTGATTTAGCAGGAAAAGCAGGAAACTTAGAGATTATATTAAACACTAGTCAAAACACTAAAATAGATTCAAGGTTTTACGAAAATTACTTACTACAGGTATCCTTAAATTTAGATGCCTCTACCTCTAGTAATATTATTGCTGAAGGAGGTACGATTGCAAATGCAGGAAGTAATCGGATGATTACCTACACAATATTGCCGGGAAACGAAGGAAAGGTAAGGATTACAGCAGATGTAACTGACTTTTCTATGGAGGGTATAGAAATATCAGCAGTTCCCTTTACAATGATGATGGATAACTTTGATACTGGGGAAATGACAGGTCAGATGTTAGAACTTTCAGAAGCAATTATCCTGTTGAATGATGGCGTTGCTAAACTAGAGAAAGGTACGGCAGAATTTAAAGAAGGCACAATTACCTTAGAAATAGGCTCATCAGATTTCAATGAAGGACTAAGTGACTTAGATCATAGCTCTAAAGATCTTATTGAAGGTTCGAAGGAGATTAAGGAAGCTTTAAATATGATTGATTCATCCTTACAACAACCATCAGAAGAAGTGGACTTAACCTCTTTAGTGGAGTTGTCAGATGGACTCTCAGAACTGGCTTTGGCATTGACAGCTGTTACGGATGGCTTAACTGAGCTAAGGGAAGGTTTTTCTCAAGCCCATTTGGCTTTAAAGTCTGCAATTTTAGAAATCCCCGATAGTGAAATTTCTCAAGAAGAGTTAACCGCCTTATATATGGCAAATGCTGACCAAAAGAAATTAATTGATCAGTTGGTGGCATTTTATAAGGCAGGAAAGACAGTGCAAGGGACCTATGAAGCTGTTAATCCCGCTTTTAAGGCAATGGAAGAGGGACTAGAAGAAATTATAGCCTCCAACAAAAAAATAGAAGGGGTTTTAACAGAAATGAGCCTCCAAATGAAAGGGGCAACAGAAGCAGAAGGTCAGACACAAATGTTAGAATTATTTACTGGACTTTCTATACTGGCGGCAAACTATAATGAATTTCATGTTGGGTTAGTTGCCTACACAGGTGGTGTAAATCAGTTGGCATATGGCTACGGCTCCTTAGATGAAGGAATTTCAGACATATCTTCAGGTGCATTAGATATCCACCAAGGTATTAAGGAGCTTTACGGTGGTACGGAAGCTCTAAGTGATGGAGTTAAAGATCTGCCACAGCAGATCGAATCAGAAATAGATAAAGCTATGGGTCAATATGATAAATCAGATTTTAAGGCAGTTTCCTTTGTATCAGATAAAAATAGTGGAACTACTGCTGTACAATTTGTCATGAAGAGTGAGTCTATTGAAAAACCCATCGTTATTGAAGCACAAGAAGTAGAGAGCGTAAATGAAAACATCTGGACTAGATTCTTAAAGCTTTTCAAAAGGTAAACACTTTTGGAAAAATCATTTTAAATCATCATAAATCATCTTAATTCATCTAAATAATCCTTAAATTATTTCATCTTAAATTGTGAAAACAAGTTTTAAGCTTGTAGATTATTTACCTTTTAATTGAGGCAAGGTATCCTTCAGCCATGTCATTACACTAGAAAAATCTTGCCTTCCTTTACTATCCCAAAAGTCCTTAAAGGGGCAACCTTTTTTTTCAATTCTTTCAATGATGCTATCCATCGGATAGTTGGTGGGTTTTAATGAAGCAGACACCTCACTCCAAAATAGGGGAGTTGCAACTAGGGCTTCATCGTTTCCCCTTAAAGAATAGGGAATAACAATTGTTTTACCAGGGGCATGCTGAATGTAGTCTACATACATACGATTGCCCCTTTTCTTTTTCATTCTTTCTATCGTAAACCATTTAGGTTCTTTATTAACTAAGTAATTTGCTATAAACTCAGTAAAAATTCGAGTTTCATCGTAGGTATAAGTGTTATCGGGTAAAGGAATATACAGCTGTAAGCCTTTATTGCCAGAGGTTTTTACAAAGGAAATTAACGCCAGCTTATCGAAAATTTCCTTCATCATTAAAGCTGCCTCTACAGCTAATTGAAATTCTTCTCTAGACGGAGGGTCTAAATCAAAAACAATTTCAGAAGGTTGATCCGAATCAATTTTGTTAAAAGGAGCATGTAAATCTATTGCTCCTTGGTTTCCAAGCCAAACAAGGGTAGGCAAGTTATTACAGATAATATAGTTAATGTTATCATGTAAATGAGTAGGAACAAAATCAGGGGCATAATCGGGACAGCTTTTTTGGTAAAAGGGCTCTTTCTTTACTCCATTTGGATAGCGTATAACTGTCAAAAGACGCTCTTTAAGAAAGGGTAACATATAGGGAGAAACTTCAATTAAGTATTGTAGATATTGAAGCTTATTAATATCCTTATCTGGCCATAATACCTTGTCTGGATGGGTTATATCTAGTTCCCGTCCTTCTATTGTCACTCGATGTCTTTCTTTCAATTTAGCCATAATAACCCTCCTATAATATAAAATCAATAAATTGGGGAGAACGTAAAATTCCTTTAGAGGTAAAGGCACGACCCTTTAGACGACACTTTAAGTGGGCTTCTAAATAAAAATTATCTCGATCTTCTCCTTTAATAATGGTTTTGGCAATCTTAAAAAAGGCCTCCCGATGAACAGGTGTCATTCCTGTTAGAACAATTCCAAGGGGACTTAAATCTTCATGGCAACAGACTAAAGCATGATCACTTTTTCTGTAGCCCGTAATAATGGCAGTCGTTTCAATCCAATTAATGATCTTTAACCAATTAGAAGAACGTCTTCCAATATAGGTTGAATTTTTTCCTTTGGCAACAATACCTTCTAAGTTGTTTTTACGGGCTTTTTGAAATAATTCTTCTCCATTTGTCTCAATAAAAGATACCTTTGAAATTGTACGATTATCACTAATTAAATCAAAAAGAATTTCCTTTCGTTCCATAAGGGGGAGGTTTCTTAAATCTTTACCTTCATGATATAGAATGTCAAAGACCATATAAGTAACAGGGTGAGAGATGACGGATTGTTTTATTTTTTCATCCTTTCTCATGAAGAAGCGTTTTTTAATCCCTTCAAAATCGTCCCGGCCTAAAGGATCAAAAACCATTGCTTCACCGTCTAAAACCGTATCTGGTGGTAGATTAGGCAATAGCTCTGGAAACTGCTTTGTAGCAATGCCTTTATTTCTTGTGTAAAGGATAGGCTCCGTGACATTGGAATAAATAAGTCGAATACCATCATATTTAGTTTCAAAAATATAGTCACTGGATGAAAAGACGGTTTTAGCCGTTTCAAGAAGCATAGGCGGAAAGAACATAATTAAGCCTTCTTTCTTTCTTGAGCTGGAGTTTTCTTTCGACCTGTAGCTGGAGTCTTTTTAGGCTTGGTTTTCTTAATGCTCTCTTCTAAGGCCTTCATTAGATCCACCACATTATCAGCTTGCTTTGCTTCTACCCCACCTTCTTTTGAAACTTTTTCTTGAATCAATTCCATGAGGGCAGTACGATAATCATCAGTATACTTCTCTGGTTCAAACGCCTCTGTTAATTGATTAATCAACAGGGTAGCGGTATCCATTTCCTTTTTAGATAAATCTGCTCCTTCAGGGATATTAGGTACCTCTTGAATGGCCCTTACCTCATCGGGGTAGTGTAATGTTTCCATAATTAAAGCATCTTGATAAGGACGAATTACTGCCAGTTTTTCCTTTGAACGAATCATGATTTTAGCAAGTCCAATTTTACCAGAATCGGCTAAGGATTGTCTTAATAGAGAATATGCCTTACCTCCACCATCCCCAGGACTTAAATAGTAGGAACGATCAAAATAGATGGGGTCGATTTCTTCCAGTTGAACAAAGTTAATAATATCAACTGCTTTACCCTCTTGATCCTTTCGTAGTTTTTCAAGTTCTTCTTCGTCTAACTCAATAAATTTATCTGGGGCATACTCATAGGCCATTACAATATCATCTTTAGTGACCTCTTCATTGCAATTTTCGCAGGTTTTTTTATACTTAATGGGACTTTTGCATTTTTTATGGAGCTGTCTTAGTTTGATATCTCGATCCTCCGTTGCTGCATGAAGCTTTACAGGAATATTTACTAAACCAAAACTAATACTTCCTTTCCAAACAGTGTGCATAATAAAACACCTCCTACTAAAAATTTAAATTAGTTTTTGTACTTATGGAAATTTCATTCATAAATTGGTTAAGATATGTTGTAGCTTTGTTGACTGAATAATGTATAAAATGATACTATTTAATTATAAATTTTCACTTGTTTGAGAAAATTGTATAATACCTTAACTCTATTTCAATACATTACTCGTTAAACACTAAGCAGCGAAGTTACTATTTTGAATTAATATAAATCGAATATTAATTATGCAATTTTCATTTATTTAAGATTGATATAAATTTCAATAGTAGGGAGGGATTATATGTTTAAAAAACTATTGGGACCAGGTCTTGATGAAGTATGGAGTCAATTGGCAGAGGAAATTGGTGGAGAGTTTATCAAAGGTAGTTTTACGAAGTCCTCCAAACTTATTACAAAGTTAAAGGAATGGACAATTGTGTTGGATACTTATACGGTATCTACAGGAAAAAGTAGTATTGTCTATACTAGAATGAGGGTTCCCTATGTAACAACCGATGGGTTTCACTTTAAGGTATATAAGAAAAGTATTTTTAGTGACATCGGAAAGCTGTTTAAAATGCAGGATGTTGTAATTGGCCATGAAGAATTTGATGAAGAATTTATTATTAAAGCCAATAATGAAGAACAAGTAAGAAAACTTTTATCAAAGGACAGTATTCGTTTTTTAATCAATGAAAACCCTTCCATTACCCTTGAAATTCAAGATAAAGAAGAAGGACTTTTTGTTGAGAAACTACCAGAAAAAACTAGATTTTTACTATTTCAAGAGGTAGGAGTAATTAAAGATACAGAGAGGCTAAAGAAGTTATATCTTTTGGCTAGTGAAGTATTAAATCAGTTATGTGAAATTGGGTCGGCTTTAGATGATGACCCTAAAATAACCTTAAAATATTAAAGGAGGAGTAGGGATGTTAGAACTACTGAAACGCAGAAGAAGTATACGTTTTTATGAAGACAAGAAAGTTGAAAAGGATAAAATTGATGGTTTAGTGATGGCAGCACTATTGTCCCCCACATCGAAAAATAGAAGACCTTGGGAGTTTATCGTTGTAGAGGATAAAGAACAGTTGGAAAAGCTAGCAGAAAGCAAAGCTAATGGGTCTTCCTTTTTAAAAAGTGCACCATTGGCAATAGTCGTTTTAGCTGACCCAGAAAAAAGTGATGTGTGGGTAGAAGATACATCAATTGCTACAATTCTGGTACAGATGGCGGCAGAGGCAATGGGGTTAGGTTCTTGTTGGGTTCAAATCCGAGAAAGACAACACAACGAAGCCATGTCAGCTGAAGTCTATGTTCAAAATCTAATGAAGATCCCACAAAGTAAAAGGGTGGAGGCAATTATATCAATTGGTTATCCTAATGAGGTCAAAAAGCCGATAGACCAAGAAAGTCTACAATATGAAAAGGTACATCAAAATTCTTATGGGGTAGCATTTAAAAGATAATTTAAAGGAGCAATACATATGATCAAAATTGAAATATCAGAGAAGATTAATGAAGTATGTCCTTCTATAGCATTAGGCTGTATACAGGGAAGCGTTAAGGTTGAAGACATCAATGAAGGGTTATGGCAGACAATCTTAAAAACCTGTGGAGAAATTTCAGAAGCTATGGAGGTAGCAGACATTGCAAAAAGTAAAAATATTAAGGATGGCCGAAGTGTCTATCGTAGTTTAGGGGTAGACCCTACTAGGTATAGACTTTCCTCAGAATCTCTTTTAAGGAGGGCCATAAAAGGTAAGGATCTTTATCAGGTGAATAATGTAGTTGATATCAATAATTTAATATCAATTAAATCAATGTATCCGATTTGTCTTTATGATGCTGATAAAATAGATGATACAATTTATTTTACCGTTGGAGAAGCGGGAGACACCTATGAAGGCATCGGTAGAGGGGCATTTAATGTAGAAAATTTTCCGGTGTTTGCCGACAATAATAATGGGAAATTTGGTAGTACTACCTCTGATTCTGAAAAAACCATGATTACAAAGGAAACTCAGGAAATTTTAATGATTCTCGTTTCTTTTAATGGTGATGAAGCCCTAGAAGCCTATGTTAAAGAATCCGTTGAACTATTAAAAAAATATGCTGATGGCGAAGCGTTGACCTATCATATTATTAAAAAATAATATATTTAAAAATTTAAGTGATTGAAGAAATTGCATAAATATAAATCTAATATTAATTATGCAATTTCATCAAATATCTAGAAACTCAAGAAGTGTTAAATTTAAGTATTTGATGTGCAAAAAACAGTAGGGGGGCAATAAATGAAACAAAAGACAAATTATATAGCTAACATAAAAGAAGGAGCGATCTCTGGTTTACCGATAGTGGTAGGATATATCCCTGCTGCTATGGCCTTTGGTATGTTAGCCCGTACTACTGGGGTAACACTGCTAGAAGCTTTTCTTTTTTCTGCACTGGTATTTGCAGGTGCCAGCCAATTTATGGCTATTAATTTAATTGCAATAGGTGCAGGAATTGGAGAGATTATACTAGCAACCCTACTTATGAATTTAAGACATATGTTAATGAGTGGTTCTTTAGCTGCTAAACTAAAAAATTCTGTTAAAGCCTTACTTCCTTTAATGGCCTTTGGCGTAACAGATGAAACTTTTTCTGTTATCACGCTAAAAAAGGAAGAGGTCGAATTATCCTTCGCCCTTCCCCTACAGATCGTTTCCTATTTAGCATGGGTTGCAGGAACTGTATTAGGTTACTTAATGGGAGAGATTATTCCCATTATCCTTAGAAATAGTATGGGGGTTGCCCTATACGCCATGTTTGTAGCGATTTTGGTTCCAGCAATGAAAAACTCTAAAACAGCCACTTTGCTAGCTTTTGGAGCTGCTGCTGTAAACTTATTACTAAACTATACAAACCTGCTACCATCTGGATGGAATTTAATCGTAACAATATTAATTGTTTCCCTGGCAGGAGTATATATTTTACCAGAAGAGGATGTTAAAAAAGATGAATAACACAATTATATTAATCATTGGAATGATGGTCGTTACCTATATACCAAGGCTTATTCCCTTTAATGTTCTTGGTAAAGGAGAGCTTCCGCCTAAGTTAAAAAGATTTTTATTGTTTATTCCCTATACAGCATTAGGGGCTTTAATTATACCAGGTGTCTTTACTGCGATACCAGATCAACCAATAGCGGTCCTTTTGGCAGTAGCATTTGCAGCATTTTTCGCATGGGTTAAGGGGGAAATGATCATTCCTGTACTAGGGGCTATTATTGTTGTATATGGATATTTAACATTGTTTTCATAAAAAATGACCCGTTTCCCAAGGTCAATGATAAAAGTGTTACTAAGGTTTCCACCAAGGCTGTTTATTAACTACCCAGCCACTACCTGTGGTGGTAAAGATAACATTACCATTTAGGTCAGTTCGGTAAATACTTGTGCCTCTGTTTTTAAGTCGATTAATGACTGTAGTTGAAGGATGCCCATAACTATTTGATCCTACAGAGATAACAGCAACGGAGGGATTGACGCGGTTTAAAAAGGCTTGACTGGTGGATGTACTAGAACCATGATGCCCTACTTTAAGAATGTTAGCCGTTAGAACTTCACCAGAATTAAGCATATCTGTTTCGGATGTTAATTCTGCATCACCTGTAAAAAGGAAGCTAGTACTACCATAGATCACACGAATTACAGCAGAGTAATCATTGGTATTACTATAGCTATCCTTTACAGGTGCCACCATATGGACCCTAAGGGTTTTTCCATCTACAGTTGTATTTAATAGGGTTACCCCTTGCCTAGCTCTATTGATGGTTAGACCTTTACTGTTGATGGCATTAATAAGATCTTGATAGGTTTTAGTATTGGCAGTTACATTGGGAAGGTAGACTTTACCAATATTTAAATTTAAGATTACATCATCTAAACCTCCAATATGATCAGCATGGGGGTGGGTTCCGACCACATAATCTAATCGTGTAACCCCTCTACTGTTTAAATAATTGACTACAGTTGACCCATATTGATTATCTCCTGCATCAATCATCATATTTTGTCCATTGGGAAGGTTAACTAAAATAGCATCCCCTTGACCTACATCAATAAAGTGGACTTGGAGGTTACTAGAAGCTGATACTCCAGTAAAAAAGTTAGATGATGTTGTAAAACTTAGTATTAGTGTAAGAGCAAGAATAAAAATAAAGCTTAAAAATATCTTGTTTTTCAAGTAATTCTTTAGTTTTTTCATACTCAATTCTCCTTTCCTTTTAATAAAAGTCCTCCTCTTTGTTTTTTAAGAGGAAGGTTAAATAGAGGGGAAACGGGTTTATAATTTAAGAATATCAGGTATCCAAATTAAGTTAGGTTAAACTTAGGTTAGTTATGTTAAAACTGTGTATTTAAGTGATTATTTAGGTAAAGGATTAGATATAATTAAAAAGACTAAAAACTAAGGAGGCATTAGCATGAAAAAATCAGTGAATCAAGGGATAGTAGATCGTTTTGAGGGGGATTATGCCGTTGTAGAATATGGAGATAGAAGGACTTTTGATTTACCTAAAAGTTTACTTCCTAGTAATGTTAAAGAAGGAGATGTTGTTTTAATAGAACTATCCATCGATGAGGAAGAAACCCAAAAAAGAAGGAAATCAATTGAAGCTTTAACAAAAAGCTTATTTAGAGATTAAGAATAAGATTTTGGCTTCTACTTTTAAATACTTGGTGATAGCTTTCATATTAAACAATTTGAAGATGAATCTATTGTAATGGTATGATGTAATTTCAATGTCTTTACTAGAATGACTTTTTGTTATAGTTTTTTAAAGTTCTTAATCAATAAGAGTATTTTGCTATTAAATAAATCAACCTACCAACCAATAACATCCCAAAGGAATTACTTTGGGTCTTTTTTTATGGCATAAATATCCATATTATTCCTATTAAAATGGAATGAATAGAAAAGTTTTAAAATCTTAAAGAAAAACATACATATTAATACATGGGGAAATTGTTTTGAATAATGAATTTCCTTTCATATAATTTAAGGTTGCTACTTTTACCTTATGGATTCGAAATCAAAAGCTAGCAATGAGGACTGTCGAAGGAGGTAATAAAAATGACCAAATTCTCAGATTTAATTAAAAAGGATCGAGAGGAGAGTAGAAAACAACACTTTGATGGGAATTTTCTAGATTATCTTGAGATACTTAAAGAAGATCCAAATTTATGTATGTTAGCCCATCAGAGAATGTATGAAGCTATTGTAAGTAAAGGAGTAGAAGTAATTAATACTGAAGAAAACCCTCGTTTAAGAAGAATATACGGCAATGACATGATCAAAAAATATGAATTTTTCAAGAAGGATTTTTTCGGAATTGATAAAACCCTCATGCAAATTGTCCGCTATTTCCATACTGCTGCCATGCAAGGGGAAGAGTCTCGCCAAGTTTTATATCTAGTTGGGCCTGTAGGCGCAGGAAAATCATCAATAATGGAGGCTCTAAAAAAAGCATTAGAAACTAGCCCACCTATATATGCTCTAAAGGGTTGCCCTATTAGAGAAGAACCCCTTCACTTAGTACCAAAGCATCTTCGTGGGGAATTTGAGGAGCTTCTAGGGGTAAGGATCGAAGGCGATTTATGTCCTGTTTGCAGGTACCGTCTTATTAATGAATTCGGTGGTGCGTTTGAAAAATTCCCCGTTAGGACTGTAGACTTTAGTATCCGTTCTAGAAAAGGAATTGGTGTAGTTCCTCCAGTTGACCCAAATAATCAAGATACCTCAGTTTTAATTGGTTCTGTTGATATTTCAAAGTTAGACCTCTATCCAGAGGATGACCCAAGGGTTATGTCCTTAAATGGTGCTTTTAATGTTGGAAATAGAGGTCTTGTTGAGTTTATTGAAGTATTTAAAAATGAAGTAGAATATCTTCATACAATGATTACTGCTACCCAAGAGAAAAGCATACCATCCCCTGGAAAGGGATCTATGATCTATTTTGATGGTATTATTTTAGCCCATTCCAATGAAGCAGAATGGAATAAGTTTAAAGCAGACCATACAAACGAAGCGATATTAGATAGAATCGTTAAAATAGAAGTCCCCTATTGTACAGAGTTAAAGGAAGAAGTAAAAATTTATAATAAAATCTTAAAAAAGAGTAAATTTACTCCCCATATCGCCCCATATACGATAGACGTTGCCTCAATGTTTGCCATTTTAACAAGATTAGTTCCATCAAATAAAGTAGATCCAATGACTAAGCTTAAGATTTATAATGGCGAGGAAATTGTTGAGAAGGGAAATATCAAGAAGGTAGATATCTTAGAGTTGAAGGAAGAGGCAGTAAATGAAGGGATGACTGGAATATCGACTAGATTTATTATGAAGGCCCTTGATACAGCTATGGCCGAATCGGAGCATAATTGTATTAATCCTATAGGAGTATTAGAAACCTTGATTAAGTCAGTAAAAGAACTGGCAATAGGGGATGAAGACAAGAAAAAGTATTTAAGTTTTCTACAGGATGGTATTAAAAAAGAATATCATAGTCTACTAGAGAAAGAAGTTACTAAAGCCTTTATCTATGGTTATAGAGAACAGGCAGAAGATTTATTTAACAACTACCTAGACCATGCCGAGGCCTATGTTAATAAGACAAAGATTAAAGATAGCAGTACAGGGGAAGAACTGGAGCCAGATGAAAAATTTATGAGATCAATTGAAGAGCAGATTGGAATCCCCGTTAGTGGGGCAAAGGGCTTCCGTCAAGATGTAACCACCTATATGTTCTATATCATGCGGAAGGGTAGTAAAATAGATTATTCTTCCTATGAGCCATTAAAAGAGGCGATAGAGAAGAAGTTAACTTCTTCAGTTAAAGAACTAAGCCGTGTGATCACTAGGACTAAGGTAAGAGATAATGAACAGAAGGAAAAATATAATGCCATGGTGGAGGAAATGAAACGTAATGGTTATTGTGACCATTGTTGTAATGTCATTCTAAAATATGCCGCCAACAATTTATGGAAGGATTAGTGGGGGTGAAGCTGTGGCCATATTTCGTGAATTTGATGGAAGGGGTAGAGACCGTGCTGCAGAAGATCGAAGAAGACATAAGGAATTGGTAGAGGACTCTATTAAGAGAAATATAGCAGATATCATTGCAGAAGAAAGTATTATTGGAGAAGATAGAAATAAAAAAATTAAGATTCCGATTAAAGGGATTAAGGAATATCAGTTTCTTTATGGAAAAAACAAACCAGGGGTAGGTTCTGGAAATGGTAATGAAAAAAGAGGAGATAAGATTGGGCAAGAAGAAATGCAGGGAGAACAGGGACAGGGGACTGACCAACCGGGTAATGCAGAGGGTGAGGACATTTATGAAACTGAAATTACCTTAGAAGAGTTGATCAAGTATCTATTTGATGATTTAGATTTGCCCTTTTTAGAAAGAAAGAAATTTAACGAAATTTTATCTGAGAAGAACTATAAAAAGTTGGGCTACCAGCAAAAAGGGATTAAACCAAGACTTGCTAAAAAAAGATCTGTAGTAGAAAAAATTAAGCGACAAAAAGCCCATCAAAGGGGAAAACAAACTTCAAATATACAGTTAAATGAAGAAGATGAGAAGGAAAAGGAACGATTCCCCTTTAAAGAAGATGACTTAAGGTATTTCCGACTAAGACAGGATATTAAAAAGGAGACTAATGCTGTTGTAATCTGTATTATGGACACCTCTGGATCGATGAATATAAATAAAAAGTATCTTGCTCGAAGTTTTTATTTTCTCCTATATCAGTTTGTTCGAGGAAAATATCTTAATGTTGAAGTTGTATTTATTGCCCACTCTACCATTGCAAAGGAGGTAAGTGAAGAAGAGTTCTTCCATAAGGTAGAATCGGGTGGGACCTATATCAGTAGTGGTTATGAAAAGGCTTTAGAGGTGATAGAGAAGAGATATAACCCATCTGTATGGAATGTCTATGCCTTCCATTGTAGTGACGGAGATAATTGGGCAGAAGACAATGACAAGGCAGTAAAACTAGCAGCTGAATTATGTAAAGCCTGCAACCTTTTTGGATATGGAGAGATTCAGATGGGATATTATCGACCAACTAGCAAGATTAAGTCTGAATTTATCAGTAAAATAGAAGATAAGAATTTTTCCATCGTAACAATGACAAGAAAGGAGGATATTATTCCTGCTCTCAAAAAATTGTTAGACAAAGAAAACGGGTATAGGGAATGATGACTTTGCCTATGGTAGACTACACTATGAAACAATTGGAAATGTGGAACAATAAAATAGAAGAGATTGTTAGAAGGGAAGGATTAAATTGCTACCCTCAAGAATTTGAAATTTGTAGTTATGAGGATATGCTTTGTTACGAAGCTTATGTGGGAATGCCCTCCCATTATCCCCATTGGAGCTATGGAAAGGCCTATGAAAGAAGTAAAACCCTTTATACCTATAATTTAAAGGGTTTAGCCTATGAAATGGTTATTAATTCAGATCCATGTCTTGCCTACCTGATGAAGGATAACACCCTACTATTACAAATTCTAACTATTGCCCATGTTTATGGACATAACGACTTCTTTAAAAACAATCGACTTTTTGCTAAGGGAACTCAAGCAGATTACACCTTTGAGATGTTTAAAAACCATGCAAATCGTATTAGAAATTATATTAAAGACCCCAGTATTGGCTATGAGAAGGTGGAAAGAATTTTAGACGCCGCCCATGCCATTAAGTTTCAGACAACTAGAGAAGTTGAAGTTAAAAAGCTATCAGAAGAAGAAAAAAGGAATCGGTTATTGGAAAAATATTATCAAGAATCTAAAGTAACAAGTATATTAGATGAAAAAAAGGAAGTACTTTTTCCAAATCTCAACAGAATTCCGTTAGAGCCTATGGATGATCTCATGGAATTTATAATAGACTATGGAGACTTAAAAGAGTGGGAAAAAGACATTATGAGGATTGTAATGGAGGAAACAAAGTATTTTATTCCTCAAATAGAAACAAAGGTTATGAATGAAGGCTGGGCCAGCTATTGGCATTACAAAATATTAAACCAGCTGGATCTTCCTCAAGGGCATCAACTAGAATTTTTAGGCAGGCACAATCAAGTAGTGAGACCTTTCTTAGGTAGTATTAATCCATATTATATGGGATTTCTGATTTTTAATGATATTGAAGCCCGTTATGGAAGGGATAAAATATTTGAAGTTAGAGAAATAGAAAGGGATCAATCCTTTATTAGAAAATATTTAACAAAGGAACTATGTGAAGAAATGAATCTATTTAAGTTTGATAAAAAGGGCAGAGATTATCAAATTGTTGAAGTTTCCGACGAGGTTGGCTGGAAGGAAATTAGAAATACGATAGCAAATCAAGTGGGGATGGGGGGAATCCCTTATATTAAGGTAGTTGAATTTAATCAAAAAGATGGTTCCCTTATGTTAGAGCATGAATTTGATGGAAGGGAATTAGAATTAGCCTATGCCTATGAGACTTTAAAATATGTAAGGGAACTTTGGGGTAATAAAGTATCTATCAAGACTAAAATAGGGCAGGTAAGTAAAAATATTATTTGTGATGAGAATAAAAAAATTACCATTCAAGGATAAAAAGATGTTTTAAAGCGATAACTGGAGGTATAATAAATAAAGATTATTTAAAAAGTATACATAAGAAAAGTAGGAGGTTTGATTATGAGCGTAAATGAAACTGTTTTAGAAGCTTTAAAAAATTCAAAGGAGCCATTAAAGGCTGGCGATATAGCAGAGGCAACAGGCTTAGATAAAAAAGATGTTGATAAAGCAATTAAGGCTTTAAAGAAGGATGAAAAAATTATATCACCAAAAAGATGCTTTTATTCAGTAAATGAATAGCATGATTAAAACACCTGTCAAATGGCAGGTGTTTTTTTTCGATACCTATCCACACTATTTAGTCAATTTCCTTAAATAAATAAATAAAGATAAAAAAAATAATTAATAATGATTATCATTAATGACTAAGGGTATATGATAAGTAATAAATATTCTGGAAGAAATTTTAGGAGGTTGAGGAAATGAAATATACATTACCAAACTTAGAATACCCATATGATGGATTAGAACCTTATTTTGATCAAGGGACGATGGAAATTCATCATACAAAACATCATCAAGCCTATGTTAATAATTTAAACTTAGCCCTTGAAGGTTATGGGGCTTTGCAAGAGAAGAGTCTTGAAGTACTTTTAAGTGAATTAGAAGCACTACCTCAGGAAATTTACTGGGCAGTAAGAAATAACGGTGGTGGACATTATAATCATAGTTTATTCTGGAAACTTCTATCACCCAATGGTGGAGGAGAACCGACGGGAGAGCTTTTAGATGCAATTAATGATACTTTTGGTAACTTTGAAGCCTTTAAAGAGACTTTTAATAAGGCAGCTGCAACACGATTTGGAAGTGGTTGGGCATGGCTAATTATCAATAAAGATAATCAATTAGAGGTAACGTCAACTCCTAATCAGGATAATCCTTTGATGGAGGGCAATAGAATTCTATTAGGTCTTGATGTTTGGGAGCATGCTTATTATCTAAAATATCAAAACAAGAGACCCGATTATGTTCAGGCTTGGTGGAATTTAGTAAATTGGGATTATGTAAGTAAGCTATATAACAACTTAAAATAGTATTGTTGTAAATGAATTACAAAAAGAGATCTCTTCTTCATCTAAGGGGTCTCTTTTTTTAGTGAGAAAATTTCAAGTCAGTGTAAACCCTATATAAATTCATAGTTATGCAATTTCCTCAAGTATAGAAACCATGAATACTAATTACAATTATATGTAAAAAAAGAGGATATTAGTAAATGGAAATAGAAATATATGAGAGCCTATTTTATAGATAATACCATAGGATAAATATTGTACCTGCTAGTTGCTTTGATGATGATGGTAGGAAAAGTGAAGAAATGTTAGAAATCAAAAGGGTGGTGTTATAATGGAATTTAAGCTTGCTTTATTGGCTGTCAAAGATGTTAAAGTGTCAAAAAAATTCTATACCGAATTATTTGACCAAGATGTTATACTGGATCTCGGATGGAATGTTACTTTTAGTGGGGGGTTTGGAATACAGCAGAATTTTGGCTGGCTCACTGGTCTTTCGGAAGAAAGCATTATAAAAAAATCAAATAATATGGAATTATATTTCGAAGTGGAAAATTTTGATGATTTTATTAGTAAAATAAAGAGTTATTCGGATATTGAATATCTTCATCCACCTAAGAAATATGATTGGCAGCAACGAGTTGTTCGTATTTATGACCCTGATTATCATATTATAGAAATTGGTGAATCAATGAAAGTTATAGTAAGAAGGTATCTTGGTGAAGGTTATTCTGTTGAAGAAACAGCCGAAATTATTCAGCATCCGGTTGAATTTGTTAGGATGGTTGAGGATAACGTGATTTTATGATTAAACAAAAAAACAGACTACAATTCTAATTTCAGTAATGGAAATACAAATCTTACTCTTACTGAGGAGGGAAAAAATGAAAAGGTACTTAATTGTGATCATATGTATAGTGATGTCTATGCTGATTTTAGGGTGCGCTAATAAATCTATAGAGTCTTTTAAAGAAGAAAGATATTACTTGGCTAACAAAATTTTTCAATTAGAAGAAGAGTTATCTCAAAAAAAAGATGAGATAATCGATTTAAAGGAGTTAAATTCCCGAATAACAAAAGAGAAAAAAGAACTTGAAGATAGTCTGATCATGTCAAAGTTTTCTTCGTATTCAAGGTTAAATGATAAAAACATGGCTTTTGAAAACTTACCAAATGTTTATAAGATAAATTCTAAATATAAAATTAAAGATGATTGGTACATATTAGAAGAAGAATTTTTTCAGTTAGAAGTAATAGGATATGAAACTGCCAAAAAGGTAGAATTTTTTTTGACTAGGATGGAATCAGATCAAGAAGAGCTTTTAATATTTGTTGATAATGATCCGAGTGATGGTTGGATTTATACAAATGATAGAATCAGTGAAGTGATAGATAGACATATTAAGGCCTCAAGTGGAAGTATCTCCTATGAACCCTATTTCATACTATACACAGAGGTAACCTTGGAGAATTACGGAACCATACAGACAACAAAATTACCAGTTTACTACAACTAAATAGGTAAAGAGGTTAGAAAATTTATAGGAGGAGATTAGGATAGAGATTAAGTTTGAAATTACAGATGAAGACTATATTAAGTTTAATTTGCATCATAATGCAATTTCCTCTATATATTGTATAAAAACATAGACTAGAAAAAAATCTAGTCTTTTTTATGTGGTTATATGGCTAATTTATAATATAGTAGAGAATTAAATCGGATGCCCGATTTCTAACCTTATAGATATAAGAAGAAAGTTGCTATTAAGTATATTAATGGTAATTGGAGAAATAATAATTTTGCGTTAAATTTCAAAGGTTGGAGGAGTATATATGAAAAAGTTAAAGGATCGTATTTATTGGGTTGGTGCAAATGACTGGGAAGTAAGATATTTTCATGGCTATGAATTATCAACCCATAGGGGGACTACATATAATGCATATTTAATTAAGGACGAGAAAAATGTTTTAATCGATACAGTGTGGGAGCCCCTTACTGAAAATTTTTTAGAGCGGTTAAAAGAAGTGATAGATATAAAAGAAATAGACTATGTTGTAATCAACCATGCAGAACCCGATCACTCGGGTGCCCTACCAGTAATTATGGAGTATTGCCCCAATGCTATAATTGTAGCATCAAAAAATGGAGAAGAAAGTATAAAACGGCATTATCATAAGGAATGGAATATTAAAGTTGTTAAAACAGGAGATAAACTTAATATAGGTAAAAATGATTTGATTTTTGTTGAAGCTCCTATGCTTCATTGGCCTGATAGCATGTTTGCTTACCTAACAGGTGAGAACATATTGTTTTCTAATGATGCCTTTGGACAACACTTTGCTTCTTCTGGCATCTTTAATGATGAAGTTGATGAAACAGAAGTTTATCAGGAAGCATTAAAATATTATGCAAATATCCTAACCCCCTTCAGTAAATTAGTTACTAAAAAAATAGAGGAGTTAAAAAGCTTAAACCTACCAGTGGACATGATCGCACCAAGCCATGGGGTCATATGGAGAGAAAATCCCATGAGAATAGTTGAAAAATACTATGAATGGGCAAGTGGAAAATCTGATAATAGCGTTGTAATATTCTATAATTCTATGTGGGGAGCCACAAAAAAAATGGCAGAACATATAGGGGATGGGTTAGATAAAGTGGGAGTAAGTTATAAGATTTATAATGTTGCTACTGCAGATAAAAATGACGTATTAACTGAGATATTTAAGTCTAAAGGAATTATTTGTGGCTCTTCTACTGTAAATAATGGAATCCTTGGCTCTTTAGCACCTGTCTTAGAAGAAATGCAGGGACTTAAATTTATTGATAAGGTAGGCGCATCCTTTGGGAGCTATGGTTGGAGTGGTGAGTCACCCAAAGTATTAGAAGATTTTCTTAAAAAGGCTAAAGTTGAAATAATTCAAGACAATATCAAATTTAAATATATCCCTAATGAAGCAGAACTAGTAGAATGCATTGAGTTTGGTAAAGCCTTTGGGAATAAAATATTATCAGAGTCTGAAAAATAGATTATCTTTTATTCTTATGGAAAGGACAGTATTCTTCTTAATGGGTCTCAAATGTAGAAAATAAAACTGTCTGACTTGTAAAGCTTAGTCAGACAGTTTTATTAGTATAAGCTAATTGTACTAAAAAAATTAAGAAAGAGTAATAGCAATCCTAATCTTTTAAATGTTGTACTCATTTTTAGGGAGTAGATTCAATAAAATTGATATACCAACCATTTGTTTCATGATGTAATAAATGGTATACCTCTTTACCTCCATCAAATTTTTGTAATAGTATTAATCCTTCTTGGTAGTCATTAAGGTAAATGGAGGGTCTTACATCGCCAATTTCAATATTTGTACCGTATTGATTGATCAAAACTAAAGAATATAGGCTGTTGTCGTCCATTTCACCTTCGCCAATTTCATATATATTTGATTTTTCATAGTTTTCTAAAGAAATATTAAATAATGATGCAACTTCTTCGTCAGAAATAGATGGAGTTTTGGTAACATGTGTATCACTTGCTAAAGAAACTTTGCCGTCAATTTCTGTATACTGTTTTTTGAATTTCATTGGTTGACCCTGTATGTCCTTTACTTCCATAATACTCCAGTCTTCTTCTTCATCATAGGCTAATAAGTAAGCCATATTGATTCCTTCTGCTGTCTGACGTAAAAATAATGCTTCATCATTTTTTAAATATATGGAAGGCTTTTGGTCGCCAACTTTAAGGGGTAAATCAAAATAAAGCTTAGATAATCCGTAGAATTTTTCATTTTTTGCTAGTTCTTGAAGATCTGTTCTTATATAATCCGTTAATGGAATATTTAAAGTGCTTGCTATATGACTTTCTAAAACCTGAAAATACTTATCTAGCGCTCTTTCAGGTTCTGAAATTTTACCTTCTTCTAATGAATATATTGATAAGCCTGGGTACCAATATTGAGATGTAGAACTAAGGTCATAGTAACTAACTGAGTTAGTGAGGGTATAAGAACCCTGGCCTTCTACTGTATATACTCCAGCTATAGAAGATGGATAATAATTAGCTACTATGTAGTTTCTTCCTGTGGAATCATAATTAGTACCTGAACCTATAAGTATTCCATCTCTAAAGACTATTGCATCTGCATCTATGTTTGTTGTAGACCAGGAAGTATGCTGATTTGACATAGAACTATTCATACTAGCATGCCAACCGTCACTACTAACAGAGATCCAGCTAGTACTAGCACCATGCACTCGATGCATTGCTGTCACATGGACGCTTAATAACATAACAATTGATAGTAACGTGAATAAAAATAAAGGTTTTTTAAAATACTTCATCATTTACACTCCTTTGTATATTATTAATAAAAAAAAACGAGTAAAATCTGTGTCACCTCCTCAAATATTTTAAAATTGGAAAATGAATCTAATAACATTATATTGAAGATAAATGTTAATGTCAATGTTGATTAGAGATTAAATGATAATTATTATATTGTAAAACTATAATAAAATTTTGATATATGCTAAAATTAAGAAGACAGAGGGGGATAAATCTAATGTTCAAATAATTAAATGAGGACGTAGATATAAGGGGGACCATATGAAAATTAAATTTATACTGCCGGCACTAGAAGAGGCAAAAAGTCCTTTTTGGAGGCCAATAAAGTATTCGCTTTTTCCACCGTTGGGACTAGCAACCCTTGCTTCATTTTGTAGCGAGACCGACGAAGTTGAAATCGTAGATGAACATGTAGAAGAGATTAAATTAGATGATCAACCAGATTTAGTGTGTATAGAAACCTATATCACTAATGCCCATCGAGCATATGAAATAGCAGACTTATATAGATCTAGAGGGATTAAGGTAGCCCTAGGTGGATTACACGCCACCACCCTTCCAGAAGAGGCTAAGGTTCATGCAGATACGGTCCTTTTAGGACTAGGTGAAGGGAATTTTCCAAAGTTCTTAGAAGATGTAAAACAAGGTAAAGTATTAGAATTTTATCAGGAGGGGGAAGTTTTCCTAGACTCCTTACCTTTACCAAGGAGAGAATTAATTAAAAGAGAAAAATACCTAGTGCCTAATTCGATGGTTTTCTCCAGAGGGTGCCCTAATAGGTGTTCTTTTTGTTATATCAGTTCCTTTTATAAAGATGGAAAATCCTTTTATACTTATAAGATAGACAGAATACTTGAAGAAATTGATAGTTTGCAAGGTAGGCATTTATATTTTTTAGATGATAACTTGTTTGCTGATAAGAAGTTAGTAAGGGAAGTCTTTAGAGAGATGAGAGGGATGAATAAGTTTTTTCAAGGGGCTATAACAGTAGATTCAGTTTTAGCAGATGATACAATTGAATTAGCTTATGAAGCTGGCTTTAGAAGTGCTTTTATTGGGTTTGAAAGCATAAACCAAGATAATATTTGCCTATCCAATAAACGAACCAACCTAGTAGACCAATATAAAAAGGCCATTAAGCGACTAGACCAATTGGGGATCATGATAAATGGTAGTTTTATTTTTGGTTTAGATCATGATGATTTAGATGTATTTGATAGAACAACAGATTGGGCAATAAATAATGGAATTTCCACCGCTACAAATCATATTTTAACACCCTATCCTGGTACAGCATTATTTGAAAAAATGAAACAGGAGGGGCGCCTGCTAACTGAAGAATGGAAACTCTATGATACAAGACATCTTGTATTTAAACATCCTAACATTTCAAAAGAAGAAATGGAAGCAGGATACCAAAGGGCCTATAAAGATTTTTATAGGTGGGGAAACATCGCTAAGTCATCTAATGAACACCAGACTTTTAAAATGAAGTTGAAGCATTTTACCTATGCAGGAGCATGGAAAAAGTTTGAGCCTGTATGGAACTTTATTATCAAGACAGATCAACTATCTAAAACAAGAATTGCCCTTGTGGGGGCATTGAAATAAGGAAACTAAATAGCTAAGACCTCCTAAGTAGTGTCTTAGCTATTTAGTTACTGTCTGGGAAGTATGGGTTTATCCTCTTAACCTACTATAGCTAGGAAGAAGGGGAGCCTGTTTGGCAGGTTTTTTACTTTCAAAGATCTTTTTAAAACCAGATATAGCAACCATTAAACCTAGGGCAACAAGAAGAATTGCAAATACTAATTGTAGTCCATCTACATGAAGGACAAAATCATTAGCAACAAATATTTTATTGAAAATTCTGTATATTACTTGTGTAAGCGCAGTGAAGGTAACTGCCAACATAATTACCATTGGTCCCCACAGCATGAATCCTTTACGATTGGTCTTTTTTAGAAATACAGCTAAAGCGATCAGAGCTAGGGCTGATAATAGTTGATTTGCTGAACCAAATAAAGGCCAAATGTTTTGGTATCCTACGACAGAAAGCATGTAGGCAAACGCTAGGGTAACTCCAGTAGAGAAAAATTTACTAGTTAGTAGTTTTCTAATGGGGGTCATATTTTCAACTTTACCATCATCCTCCATAAATAGTTCTTGAAAAGAAAGTCTCCCGATTCGTGCTACAGAGTCGAGGGAAGTTAAGGCAAAGGCAGAAACTGCAAGGGTAATTACTGTAAAGATTGCCACTTCAGATAAACCTAACACACTTAAAAAACCAGCAATTCCTTGGGCGAATACGGTAGGGGGTGTTCCTACAGGTAGGGCCCCTCCCACCGATAGAGCGCCTACGGTAATAAGTGCTATAACAGCAAGAAGACATTCTAAAAGCATTGAGCCAAAGGAAATTGGCAATATATCCTTTTCATTTTGAATTTGCTTCGAACTAGTACCCGATGAAACTAATGCGTGGAAACCTGATACTGCACCACAGGCAATGGTGACAAACAAAACTGGAAACATCATTTGACCATTTACAACAAATCCAGAAAAAGCTGGGAGATGAATCGTTGGGTTAGCAACAAAAACCCCCACAACTGCTGAAACCATCATAGCTACTAATAGGAAAGAATTTAGATAATCCCTTGGTTGTAGCAATGCCCATACAGGAGTAACAGATGCAACAAATACATAAGCAAATACAAAATAGAGCCAAGTAGCCTTATTAATAAAGATCGGGAAGGCAAGACCTAAAACAATGGAGGCCACTAAAAGGGTAATACCAACAATATTTGAAACCAGTGATGAAGGGTTTTTCTTGTAAAGAAATAAGCCAAAACCAACAGCAGCGACAATAAATAACAGCGAAGTTGTAGCAGTAGAACCATTGGCTGTATTTATTCCGCCATCAGCTGTAAAGCCATTAAAGGTACCTGCAACGATATCGGCAAAGGCAGCTACAACCAAAATAGAAAATAACCACACGAAAAGAAGGAAAAGTCTTTTACCTGTTTTACCAATATAGAGTTCTATAATGTAACCAACACTCTTTCCTTTGTTTTTAACCGATGCATACATAGCAGCAAAGTCTTGTACTGCCCCAAAGAAAATACCTCCAAATAAAATCCATAATAATACAGGAACCCAACCAAACATAGCTGCGATGATGGGTCCATTAATTGGCCCTGCCCCAGCTATCGATGCAAACTGATGGCCAAATACAACACTTGATTTTGCAGGCACGTAATCAACACCATCTTCCATTTCATAGGCTGGTGTTTTTGCTTTTGGGTCAATCCCCCAGCTTTTTGCTAACCATTTACCATAGCTTAGATACGCTCCGCCTAAAACAACAATTGAAATTAACATCATAACTACTCCATTCATCCTATTACCTCCTAATATTTGTTATTGTTTGGCAGAAGACTACCCATTTCAAAGAAAAGAGTTCAAACATAAAAAAATCCTCGCCCCCTATAAATAATATAAGAGACGAAGATTATACTCCGCGTTACCACTCTTGTTGTTGCAGATGCAACCCCTTTAACATATCGAACAAGCTTTATCGTATAATAAAGTTTGTTGAATACGCTTCTTTTTAACGGTAGAAACCCGGTCAAACTTAATTGGCTAAGCCTTTCAGCTGACTGCTCACAGGTGATATAAATTTTGAGATTCATATCGTCTTCCACCACCCGACGACTCTCTGAAATGAATTGGTCAAAATCACGTTTCCTGTTCATAGCATTTCTGTTTTCTGTTCTTCTGTTGAAAATAATTGTAGCACCCGATAGGACCCTTGTCAAGAATATTTTTAAATTATTTTGAATTGTATAAATTTACAATAAATATAATTGCTAATTTAATTTTATAAATAGAAAAACAACATAGGTTGTTACTTACCAATGTTGTTAGGGTTTGCAGGTAATTATATTAGAATCTCACCAGAGATAAATTTTTGTGTATCTGTATTTTGACTGTTAAAAATAACTTCATTCATTTCTCCGTATTCGACTATTTTTCCATTAATCATAAAGGCCACATGACTACATAAGCGTTTTGCTTGTTGAATATTATGGGTTACCATGATAATTGTAGGCCTATACCCTTCATGGAACTGTTTAATGGTGTTTTCTAATAAAACCATAGAGGAAGGGTCAATATTAGCGGTAAATTCGTCAAGAATGAGTAGCGATGGACGAAAAATCAATGCTCTGGCAAGGGCAACTTTTTGAGCTTCTCCGCCTGATAAGGTCCAGGCTTTTTGGTCCTTCAATTCCATAATTTCCATTGTCTTCATCATAGAAATGACTCTATTATCAATTTCAGCCTGATCTAATTTCCTTAACTGTAGAGGATAGGCTATATTATTATATACAGTGGTTCGTAATAAATAGGGTTTTTGGAAAACTAAGGTCATGTCCTTTGAAAGTTCATTGGAAAAACCTCCTCCATTGTATAAAATTTCACCCGAGGTGGCATCTTCAACATTAGATAATATTTTGACTAAGGTACTTTTTCCTGCTCCATTAGGTCCAATAATCCCCAAGAAAGTACCTTTAGAAATATGTAATTGATTAATATCTAAGACACTTTTACTTTCATAGTGTTTCTTCAACGCCTTAATTCTTAAATCCATATCAGCCCTCCTCTTCTAACTGTCCTGTTGTAAATGATACAAGAATGAATTAACGACAAAAGAAATTAGTAAAAGGACAATTCCAATAGCAATGGCGTTTTCATATTCCCCCATATTTCTAAGCATAGCAATAGTTGTGGTCATTACCCTTGTATGTCCTTTAATATTTCCCCCAACAATCATTACAGCTCCAACCTCTGAAATTGCCCTACCAAAACCAGAAACTAAACCGGTGAAGATACTAAAGCGAAGTTCTTTTATTAAAAGAATAAGTGTTTGGGAGGGGTTAGCACCTAAGGTTTTAGCCACCCTTTTAATTTCTTCTCCCTTTTCTTTAGCACCGTTATAAAGGATACCAGTAATAATAGGTGTAACCAAAAGAAATTGAGCAATAATCATAGCAGTAGGGGTAAAGATTAAACCAAGGTGTCCCAAGGGACCCCGTCTAGAAATAAAGAGGTAAACGATCAGCCCCACTATAACAGGGGGTAAACTCATCATAGTATAAATAAAACGTACCAGTGGTTTTTTGAAAGGAAATTGCTTAGTGCCGATAATAATCCCACAAGGGACAGCAACAAGCCCAGATAAAAGGGTAGAAGTTAGGGAAACATAAAGGGAGAGAATAATGACCTCGTAAACTTCTTTATCCAGTGAAAATAGTAGCCTCATAGCATTGATGATTCCAGTCAATATCTCTCTCAAATTGTTTCCCCCTAACGTCTAGTTATTATTTTGCATTTGGAATAAATAAAGATTGACCATATAGATCTTTACCAAATTCTCCAATTAAGTTTTGTCCTTTTTCCGATAACATCCAGTTAATAAATACCTCGGCACCTTCTTTATTTATTTTATCATTTTTGTTTGGGTTTACGGCAATAATTCCATACTGATTAAAGAGTTTTACATCTCCTTCAACAATAATATCTAAATCTAGTTTGTCCATCATTGACAAATAAGTAGCTCTATCAGTTAAGGTATAGCCCATCAATTCATCTGCCATTTGAAGAACTGCACCCATTCCTTGTCCAGCAGAGACATATTCTTTTCCTGTTGTTTCTATATTTAATTCCTGCCAGAGGGCAAGCTCCATTTTGTGGGTACCAGAATCATCGCCTCTAGAAATAAAGGTACCGTTATTTTCATGAATTAGGGAAAAAGCCTTTAATATGTCGGATGGAGCATCTGTAGATAAATTCATAGGATCATCAGCAGGACCAACAAGAATAAAATCATTATACATTACGTCAAATCTTTCAATACCATGTCCTTCTTCCACGAACTTTTCTTCTGAAGCCTTTGCATGGGCCAATAGAACATCAGCATCGCCATCTTCTCCCATTTTGATAGCCTGGCCAGTTCCAACAGCTACGACTTTTACTGAAATTCCTGTATCTTCCGTAAAAATAGGTAGGATCGCATCCAATAAACCACTATTTTCTGTACTGGTGGTGGTGGAAAGAATGATGCTTTGTTGAAGACCTGTAGGTTGTTGTGGGCCATTTTCAGATGAAGAGTCAACTGGTTTTGAACAGGCCGACAGTATAGATGTAATCAAAACTAAACTAAGTAGAAGCAGTAACGAACTTTTTTTCATAATTTTAAACATAAAAATTCCCCCTTTTGATTTTATTTTTAAATTTAGAAGATAATAGCGCCTTCCATAGTAGAGGGAGAAAATGCATAAAAAAATACCCTAAGGGGCATCAGCAAAAAGAACTTGAAAGTTGCTATGTATGACTCCTTTCCACTATGGGAGGCATTACCGTTTCCAGTAATACCCTAAAGGTTTATACTCCATGAAAATTTTTAGGAACATAAACTCGGAGATATGAACTTGTACTTATAGTCTAATTTATTATCTGAAAATTGTCAATAAATAACTACATCTCTTTAATCGAAATGTAGTTATTAGAAATACAGGATTAGTTATGGTTGCTGATCTCGATTAAGTATAAAATTTTTAACATCTTCGACATCTTTTTTTACAGCTTCAATAACATTTAATTTGTCTGTTAGGGTTTGAATGATTGACTGATAGTTAAGTTCCCTCTGATCTTGTTTAACATCCCTTTTTTCTTGATTTTTTAATATGTATAAAATCAGCACCACAGATAAAACAGCCCACACTCCTTGAGATGATGCAAGTTTTAATAATTCGTTTTCCATAAGATTAACCTCCTCTACCTAAATTTTATCTGTCTTACTATTAAATAAGCTAATTCCCCTTAAAAAGTAAACCCCAATACCAGAATGTAATTTATATGTAAAATATGATGAAAAAATGTTAATATGGTTGACTATTTTAATATATATACATTTTTGTTAATAAAATAATGAAAGCAATAAAATCTATTTTAAAAAGACTATAGGTCTTGATATTACGGAATTTATCCCTTGATTTTTGGTTACTTTAATTGTATTTTGTCTTGAAAAATAAAGACAAAGAGTTAACAATTAGATAAAATAAAATTAGGGATAGAGGACTATTTTACAGAAAATTTACGGGAATGGTTTACAGAAAATTCAAAAAAATACTCTTATTATATAAGAGGTAAAATAGTCTTATTCTAATATAAATAAAGGGGGGGAGTGTATTGAATCAATTAGTGAAGGGTTTTGTAGATGAACAAAAGCTAAAGGAACCATTGCTAGAAGAGGAAAGCTCAACATCAATAGAGGAAGATTTTACAGATTATATTTTCAAGGTTTATTTGTATGGTTATGTAAAAAAAACGATTATTTTTTCAGCGATTCAAATTAAGAAAAAAACTAATCAAATTAGAAAACGAGAAGAGTTGACTCTAAATGTTGTAGATCCAGATTTTCAAGAGGAAAGGTTAAATCTTATTAGTTATGGTGAAGTTGACTTTATTGAAGAGATATTTCAACTGATAGATGATGCTCCCGTGTATAATGAAATATCCCATAATGAAGAAATGATTAAAGCGATGGACACTTTAACTGATAGACAAAAAGAAATATTATATAGGTGTATCATAAAGGGTGAAAGTGACACTTTAGTTGGATATAAGCTTGGAATCTCAAAACAAGGGGTTAATAAAATAAAGAAAACGGCCCTTAAGAAATTAAGATTAATATTGGGTGAAGGGGAAAAGGTGATTTAACAAGGAGGGGGAAAAATGGGAAATAGAGACTTAAGAATTATTTTTGAAAAGGCACAAGAGGGGGATCAAGAAGCGATAGAGAGAATTTTAAAGTTATTTGAACCTCTAATCTACAAACATAGTATTGAAAATGGCGTATTTAATGAAGATTGTTTTCAAGAATTAAATATTAAGCTAATTAAATGTATTCAATCTTTTAAATTTGAGCCAAATGAAGAAATACAAAAATGTAGGGAAGAGATTTATTCTATCATTAGCCGTTAAGATATATAAAAAATGGACAGCATTCATTAAATTCCCTTGTATTTCTAGATTAATAGTACAAAAAATAATGTTGTGGAAAAATCATATTAAGGAGGGAATTAAGATGGCTAGACAGGTAGATCCAAATGCAAAAATGGCATTAAACAATTATAAAATGGAAATTGCTAATGAATTAGGAATAAATAATCCAACAGCTCCAACATCAGTAATCGATAGTAGAGGTAATATGAGCATGACTAAAAGAATGGTAAAAGCAGGCGAAGGAAGATTTTCTAGAAAGAATAAATAAAGTTTAGGATAAAGAAAAAAGCTTTTGACTCCATTTTTTAGTTGTCAAAAGCTTTTTTTCCGTATCTACTATATTATTTTAGTCATAACTTTTTCTCCATTAAGGATCTCTTCCTGAAAACCCATTCGCTTTAAGTAGTTAATGTGTTTCGGGTTTGAGGAATAGGAATGAAATTTTTTAAATCCTAAATTAATAAAATAGTTTTGATAATCGTTAAAGATATACTTGCCAATTTTAAAGTCCCTATAGGCAGGTACGGCAAAATCAACGTTGATAACAAGGGTTTCAGAATCTTCCTTGGTTGCAATAAATATTCCTGCTGGTACAAGGTTTCTTAGAATATAAAAACCAAAGGTGTCTTCAGTAAAGAGGAAGGGGTCTTTAGGGGAGGAAAAACTTTTTATATCCTCACGATAAAATTCTAAAAAAGCTTTTAAGTATTGATCATCCTTACCTACTTCAATAATTTTAAAATATTCTTTTTCGGAAAGTATTTTAAAAAGATAATAGATATTAATAAAGATGATAAATGTATTAATTAAACCTACAGGAAAAGCTCCTATAGCAAAACCATAGACAGCAAATAAAGCGGAGCCAACTAGATTATAAATTCTAAGCTTTACAATAGAACTCATAAGTAAAGAAATTGCCACTAATATTGAAGCTGCATAACCCAGCCATTCTAAAAGTTCTTGGTTCATCTTAAGTCCTCCATAATAAATTTTATTTTAAAAACATTTTGCACCAAAAATATATTATATTTTAAAATATAAGTTTTGTCTATTAAAACATAAATTATGTTAAAATGAGAATGATAAATAAAAAATTGATAAAAGAGGTGTAAGGTTTTGTCATTAAACATAGGAAAGATTAATGAACTTAAAGTTGCAAGAAAAACTAAATATGGTGCATTTTTAGAAACAACAGGTAATCATAAAGAAGATGTTTTATTACCCCAAAAGGAAGTTACCGACGAATTAGCAGTTGGGGACTTAGTAAAGGTTTTTGTCTATAGAGACTCTATGGATCGGGTTACAGCAACCTTCAAAAAGCCCTATGGTGAAGTAGGTAGCTTAGCCTATTTAAAGGTAGTAGATTTAACTGGAATAGGAGCGTTTTTAGATTGGGGGTTAGAAAAAGATATATTACTACCCATAAGTGAACAGACAACCCGTGTTAGAAAAGGAAGCTCTTATTTAGTAAAGATTTATATTGATAAAAGTAATCGTCTTTGCTGTACCATGAACATTGATGAAGAACTGAAAGTATCGGCTCCTTATAAGACTGGAGATTTAGTGAAGGGTACAGTTTATAGTATTAACCCTAGACTAGGATTATTTGTAGCAATAGATAATCAATATTATGGATTAGCCCATACGTCTGAAGTATTTAAAACTTATCAGGTTGGAGACCAAGATACCTTTAGAATTATTAAAGTTAGGGAGGATGGAAAGGTTGATCTTTCCACTAAGAAACTAGCCTATCAGCAAATGGATGATGATGCTGAAAAACTTCTTTATCTGCTAAAACAATATGAAGGATTTTTACCGATTAACGATAAAAGTGATCCTAAAGAAATTAACAAATACATACCTACCAGCAAAAATGCCTTCAAACGAGCATTAGGAAAGTTGTTAAAAGAGAAAAAAGTAGTACAAGACAGTAAGGGGATTAGGTTATTAAAATAACATAATAAAGAAATTTAAAAAAGCCTATATCGTTGGTTTAAGTTTAACCAGCTATATAGGCTTTTTTCTATTCACAATTCATTAATTATTCAATTTCCATGTGTTTTAAGGAACTTGTTGTAAACTTCAAATAAAACTTTTAATAGACTATATAGTAAGCTGTTTTTTTACTTCATAAAAATAGGAGGTAACTAGAATTGTGGAATACCATCATAATTGTAAAATTGAATGTATACTAACTGAGAAGGTTCATGATAGTTGTTTAGCTATAGATGAAAAATCTAGCAAACTTGTTATTAATAATTGGAGTATATCGGGTTTAAAAGTTGGCGACTTAGTCATTTGTCAACTGGATCAAAAAGGAGTAAGCTGTACAGAACTTAGCCGAAGTTTTCTTGGTGATGGCTTTTTTTCCTTTCAGATTATGGTGTTAGTACCAATGGTTATATCTAACCCTAATAATCTGTCACAACAGGCAGATTTAATTTTTAACTATGTTAAGCAGATTAAATTAAGGACATCTGATGAAACAACTCTAAACTGTAAGGCTAGCAGATTATTATTCTGTAATGCCCTAGTTACTGAAATAAATATTGTTAATGGTGAAATTACAATAAACTGTAGGATCAAAGTAGCCTTAGAAGTTAAAAGTATATCAGAAGTTCAATTGCTTGTACCAAGTTACGGAATATGTGAACCCACACCATGTCAAGAAATAACTAATGATCGCATTCAATCTATTGATCTTGATCAGGAAGATGATCTGTTAGGAGAAGCGGAAGTTGAGGCCCATAACAACCAAATTTGAAGGGAGAAGAGGAAATGGAGAAGAATCTTGCTATATTTATTCCTAATCTATTAACTTGGGACGGCAAACGCCCTATTATTGGCGGGTTGGAAAGGTATATGATTACTTTAGGAAAGCTATTAACAGATATGGGATATCAAATCACATTTCATCAAAATGGTTATGAAGATTTTGAGACGAACTACTTAAATTGGCCTGTGTATGGATATAAAGCAGATCCAAGAAATCTTAGGGATGTGATAGAGGGGATAGAAAAAAATGTAGAAGGGAGGGTTTTATACTCATCAATTCTTCAACAAGTTTATTATAGACCTAATTCAATTTGTATATCCCATGGTGTATGGTGGGAGAGACCAGGATCAAGTCCAGAAATGGCAAAAAAATTCTATGGAAATTTTGTTGAAGGGGCTTTAAAACAAGCAAAGTTAATCATATCCTGCGACTATAATTTTTTAAACGTAACTAGAGCCATTTATCCAAATCTAGCAGATGAAAAAGTAAGAGTTATTCCTAATTTTGTTGACCTAAAGGAATTTTATCCTCGTAAAAAGGAAAAAGGTAATCGAACTCGCATTGTGTTTCCCCGTCGAATTTCTGCAGAAAGAGGTTTTGGTGTTTTTATTGATGTTGTACCCCGCCTGCTTAATCAGTATCCAAATCTTGAAGTTTGTTTTGCAGTCGATAAAAATAACCCAGAAAATCTAAAGCTGTTCCATCAATGGAGGGAAGCAGAGGTCCATAAAGATCGGATATTGTATCATCATCCTAGTTATGAAGATATGCCAGAAATCTATGCTGATGGAGATATTGTAGTGATCCCTAGTATTTATTCGGAGGGCACGAGTTTTTCTTGCCTAGAAGCTATGGCGATGGGCAAAGCCATTTTAGCCACAAACGTGGGAGGCCTTACTAACTTAATTATTAATGGTTATAATGGATTGTTAATACATCCTTCTAAAGAAAGTATTTTTCATGCACTATGTTATTTAATAGAAAACCCTGCAGAGGGTGCTAGGTTAGGACAAAATGCAACGTCCACCTCTAGCGCCTTTAGTAAAGAAATATGGATGAAAAGGTGGAGCCAATGCATAAAACAGATTTACCCAATATAAGTATAAGGTAGGTGATTTCATGCCTAAACTAACCGCCATGATGACCGTTAAAAATGAAGGAAATCGCTACTTAAAGAGATGTTTAGAAGCACTAGAGAAATATGTAGATGAAATTGTTGTGTTAGATGATGCCTCTACAGATGAAACACCTGAAATATGTCTTAAATTTCCCTTAGTAAAGTTGTATCGTAATGAATCTTCAATGTTCTTAGTCGATGAGTCAAAACTACGGGAGAAGTTATGGCACTATACAATTGAGAACAAGCCCGAATGGATACTGGCTATAGATGCCGACGAACTTATGGAAGAAAGTGGAATAAAAGAGTTTCCATATTTAATAAAACAAAAGGATTTTAACGCTATTAGTTTTCGTCTGTTTGACTGTTGGGAAAGTGAAGAATATTACCGGACTGATGGGATATGGAATCCATGGTTACGGGGGTTTTCCATCTATGGGGTTAAATATCAGCCTCAGTTAGCTGATCATTGGCCATCGTTAAAATTTCACTGTGGACGTTTTCCTTTGGCCTACAGAAAATTGTTAAGTTATGAAACAACCTTAAGAATTAAACATTTGGGGTGGATAGATTCAAATTTAAACAAGGCGAAGTACGAAAGATGTCTGCGTCAAGACCCTAATTTTGAATACATGAGTAAGGAACATTATGAAAGTATTATCTACCCTCCGGAAAAAATTAAACTGGAGAAATGGGTAGAACTTCTTTGATAAAGAATTAATATAATATAACAAAATAAAACACAAAAAATTTCTAAAATTATATTAAGGAAGGAGTGAATATAAATGCCTTTTACGATTTCAAGTACCAATAGTGGTAGTTCGGCAGGCACCGCCAGTGTTTCGATAACTGTCAGCCCAGAAGATGCCCTCTTTTCGCCAACGAACCTTGTGCCAGGAGAATCTGTTGGTTCTCCTCAACTTCAGGTTGCTAATGCTGGGGATGTAGATGCATACTATTATATTTTTGCCGATTGGAGTGCGGAGGGAACGACTACACCGGTTCAAGCTCAAATTCTAGCTGATCGATTAAATATAGCTATTGAAGATGAAACAAGTGCAGAGGTCTACAATGGACCAGTTTCTGGATTAGTGGAGCAACCTGCTGCAGGAAGATTATTGGATACTACAGATGATGAATTATTAACATTTGTTGTTAGTTTACCAGAAGATGTAAGCAATATTGTGCAAGGTCTTGAAATAAATGTAGATTTAGTGTTTGTGTCTCAAGCATCACCTGTAAGTTAATTAACTTTAAAGAAAGGGTTAATAGCCCTATAAAAATGGGCTATTAACCTATTTAATGAAACTAAAATTCTTTAAAAAATGAAACGAAATCCTTTGAAATAAGGAGTTGAATTTGTACTATGCCAAAGAAATTAGCTTTACTGACAACTAATTTTTTTAATCCAGCAGGAGACAGAATCATTATGGGAGGGGCAGAGCGATATCAAGTAGACCTTTGCAGACTGATTAAAAAGTTGGGAATGGATGTTGAAGTTTGGCAAATTGGGGATGGTTGGACTAAGGAATTTGATGGTGTAAAAATTAGAAGTATACCAGCCACAAAGTCAGAATTTAATACTTTTCCTGAACTTAATATGGCCTTTTATGAAAATGCCATGTCCTTCGATTACGCAATTTATTTTATCCTTGCTTTAGCTTTTCCGATAGTACACGAAAAAAGTATTGCCATTAGTCATGGTGTATATTGGGATTGGCCAGGTTTTCATATTTCAACAGGTCGACAAGAGGCCCATCAGGAATGGATCAGAAGAATGGGGGTAGCCCTTACTGGACCACAAAAACTCGTATCGGTAGACACCAATACCATTAACTTTTTTAATGGGACGTTACCAGGAAATTATAATAAGTGGGAGTATATTCCAAACTATGTAGATACAGATCTTTTTTGCCCAAAAGAAAGGAAAGAACCCGAGGGTGAAAAGGTCAAAGTGCTTTTTCCACGGCGCATGGTCCCTGTAAGGGGAGTGAATGAAACCATGAGGGCTGCTGAAATACTTACACGTCGATACCCTTGGATAGAGTTTCATTTTTGTGGAAGAGGGCATGATGATAAGGTAGAAAGGCTGATGACTCAATGGATCAATACACAGGAGCGATGCTTTTATTATTGGAAACCCTTTGAAATGATGCCCGAAATCTATCAGCAAGCAGATATCGTTTTAATTCCATCCCGTTCAACCGAGGGAACTAGCTTAGCAGCCCTAGAAGCAATGGCCTGTGGTAAACCTGTTATTGCGGGTCTTGCAGGGGGGTTATCGGATATTATTTTACAGGGATATAATGGTTATTTAATCAAGCCATCAGTGGAAAATTTAGTTAATGCTATTGAAGAGTTAGCCCTCGATAAAGTAAAGTCAAAACTTATGGGAAATAGAGGTAGAGAAGTGGCAATGAGCTTTAGTAAAAAGATATGGGAAGAACGTTGGGCAAAGGCCATGTCTGAAGTTTTCCGTTAGAAGAGATTGTTTTAGTGAAGAGGGTGATATGATGGCCTTCACATCTCCAAGTGTTGCCAATAAGAATAATACCTTTCATATAGTGGGGGCAAAATATCATCTGATCGTATATGTAAAGGAATTGATAAATTTTAGCCTTCTTCAGCAGGTATCAATGTTAGTTCCGACTTATAGCGATGGCCATCATTTAGTGACCCCAGAATTAATTCCCACAAGTATAGAATGTATTAATGTGAAAAGAGTAATAGACACCTGCTTAAAAGAACATGAGTATAAAATAAAGATTAAGGTTAATAGAGAGCCGAAAAGAATTCTTACATGCAGTATAATTGATGTAAAGGTTAATGTCGAGTCCACACCTTGTAAAGACAGAAAATATAGCTTTGCTTTAGGAATGCTTAGTTATGGGATTCTTATTAAATATATAGATGCTTTTGGAAAAGTTATCTCAATCATCTATAAGGTGCAGTCTTGTGTACAGTGGAGCCATGAAAAAGATAAAACTGCTTATCTTGATATAAAAGCTAAGGTAGACTGCCTCTACTCAAAAGTATGTCGCAATTCAACTGTGCTACATCAAACGATTAGAAAGAAATCTTTTCATCTATAAAATAGCTTAATATAAACATTTTCTCTATCATAAAAAAAGTAATAAGTTATATCTCTTTACAATAAACTTCAAGTAGATTATAATTTTAGTAAATGAATAATATGTGCTGGGGGTGCCTTTTGGCTGAGAGGGAAATTATTCCTAACCCTGTGAACCTGATGTAGTTAGTACTACCGTAGGGAAGCAGATTAACTTGATATATGTTGTACAATTGTTTTGTACAATCAATACAAGTCTACATAAGCTTACCTTTGGGTGAGCTTTTTTTAATGCTTTTAATGCTAATGAAATGATGATCTATATCTATTTCTTGTTGTAATGTTACTGATTAATATTTCGTTGAATCTAATGAAAGGAGGAGAATGGATGCTAATTAATGGTAAAGAAATGTCGTTTAAAGATATAACAGTACTAGAAGTTTTAGAAGAATTAAAGTTATCTCCAGAATTGGTTGTGGTGGAAGTAAATTATGAAATTGTAGCAAAGGAAGATTATCAAACTTGGATCTTAAACGAAGGAGACAAGGTAGAAATTGTAAGCTTTATAGGTGGAGGGTGATGGAGGGTTCATTGACTTTCACTAAAATTGATCAAGGTCAAAGTCATTTCATAATGGGGGACGTTAGGTTTCACTTTGAATGTCCTTTTAGTCGCCACATAATTTCTAGTTGTGGAATAAGAGTAGAAGTAAGGAGATGAGAAAAATGGATGAGTTGATAATAGGTGGTACATCATTAAAAAGTCGTCTGTTAATTGGTACTGGAAAATATGCCAGTAATAAGATGATGCCTAAAGTAATTGAAAGTTGTGGTACCCAAGTAGTAACGATGGCTGTAAGAAGGGTGGATTTGGAGGGTAAAGAGGAAAATATTTTAGAGTACATACCTAAAGATATTATTCTGCTACCAAATACATCTGGTGCTAGAAATGCTGATGAAGCTATTAGAATTGCAAGATTAGCTAGGGCTATGGGCTGTGGTAACTGGATTAAAATTGAAGTCATTTCTGATAATAAATACCTTCTTCCAGATAACTTTGAAACCATTAAAGCTACAGAGGTTTTGGCAAAGGAAGGCTTTATCGTCCTACCTTACATGAACCCAGACCTCATGGCCGCTAAAGCAATGGAAGCAGCAGGAGCAGCGGCTGTAATGCCATTAGGGGCACCAATAGGCACCAATAGAGGATTAAGAACAAAAGAGATGGTTCAAATATTAATCGATGAAATTAAAGTACCAATTATTGTAGATGCTGGGATCGGTAAGCCTTCTCAAGCGGTAGAAGCAATGGAAATGGGGGCGGCTGCGGTGTTAGTCAATACCGCCATTGCATCTTCCGATAACCCTATCGATATGGCAAAGGCTTTTGGTTTAGCGGTGGAAGCTGGTCGATTAGCCTATTTGTCAAAGGTGGGGCCAGAAAGAAAGCTTGCAAATGCATCATCACCCCTTACTGGCTTTTTAAGTGGAGTTGGGGAATAATGGGTTTTTATAATGAGCTGCTTACCTTTAAAGAAATAGACTATGAAGGATTTTTTAAAAAGATAGAAGAGAAGGATATCTTAAGAATACTTCAACAGAATAAATTAAGTCCTTTAGATTATTTAGCCTTATTATCCCCTAAGGCTTCCAGTTATCTAGAGGAAATGGCCCAAAGGGCCCATCAGCTTTCTGTACAACACTTTGGAAAGAGTATTCTACTTTATACTCCGATGTATTTGTCCAATCACTGTGTGAATCGGTGTGCCTATTGTAGCTTTAATGTAGACCATGATATTAAACGGGAAAAGCTTTCTTTAGCAGAAATAGAAGAAGAGGCTAAAGCAATCGCTGCAACTGGCTTAAAACATATTTTAATCTTAACGGGGGAGTCGAGGAAGGAAACACCAGTTTCATATATTTTAGAAGCAACGAAGGTGTTAACAAAATACTTTGATTCTATTTCAATAGAAATCTACCCATTAGAAACAGAAGAATATAAAGCATTAATGGAAGCTGGAGTAGATGGGCTAACTATTTATCAAGAGGTTTATGATGAAGAAGTCTACAAAAAAGTACATTTAGCTGGCCCAAAGAAGAATTATCATTTTAGATTAGATGCCCCAGAAAGGGCCTGTGAAGCAAAAATGAGAAGTGTTAATATTGGTGCCTTGTTAGGATTAAATAGCTGGAGAGAAGAGGCCTTTATGACGGGACTTCATGTTTCTTATCTTCAAAATAAATTTATGGATGTGGAAGTTAGTGTTTCTCTTCCTAGAATGCGACCCCATATAGGGGTGTTTAAGGATCTTGATTTTGTTGATGACCGAAGTCTGGTCCAAGTGATGCTGGCCTTAAGGATTTTTCTACCCTATGTCGGGATCACCATCTCAACCCGTGAAAGACAATCTTATCGTGACCATCTCATCCCCTTAGGGGTCACTAAAATGTCTGCAGGGGTTACCACAGCTGTGGGTGGCCATAGTGGTAAAGATGAAGGGATCAATCAATTTGAAATTGGGGATACCCGTTCTGTAGAGGAAATTAAGGAAGCAATATTAGCCAAAGGTTATCAACCAATTTTTAAAAATTGGATGCAAATATAGTATAAACCTAAACTTTTAAACTTAAAGGAGGTGGAAGACATGAATCTGTATCGAATTGTGGATGTTAATGTTAATCGAGTGTCGGAGGGGATTCGGGTTTTAGAAGATCTCGCAAGGTTTGTTTATGAGGTGCCTACAATTACAGATGATTTAAGGAAGTTAAGACATCAAGTCCGAAAAACGATGAATAGGATTCCATTAACAAATTATCGAGATGCGGCAAAGGATATTGGCTTCGAAATATCCGTTAATAGTAGCCTAGACAAGAAGGAAAGTATATCTAATTTGGTGGAAGCTAATTTTAAAAGGGTACAAGAGGGGATTAGGAGTATAGAAGAAACATTAAAGGTGTTAGGACATTACGAAGAATCTAAAATCTATGAAGCTTTAAGGTTTCATTCCTACGAAATAGAGAGAAGGTATCCTGTTTTAAAGAAACCTATTTTAGATACAGACCTTTACGGCATAACTGGTGAGGAATTTTCAAAGGGACGAGATAATATTCAAGTGGTAACTGAAATGCTCAAGGCAGATATTAAAGTGATTCAGTATCGAGAAAAGGATAAATCTAAAAGAGAAAAGTATTTACAATGTCTTGAAATAAGAAGGTTGACTAGAGAAGCAGGGGCTCTTTTTATTGTTAATGATGATCTTGATTTAGCATTATCAGTAAAAGCCGATGGAATACATATTGGACAAGAGGATGTACCAATTGAAGAAATTAGAAAGTATTCGGGGAACTTGATGGTTGGTCTATCTACCCATAATCCTCAACAGGCAATGGAGGCTGTAGAAAAGGGAGCCGATTATATTGGGGTAGGGCCTGTTTTTCCCACACAAACGAAAAAAGATGTTGTTAAATCTCAAGGGTTAGCGTATTTAAGCTGGGTAGCAGAAAATATTAATATTCCCTATGTAGCCATTGGGGGAATCAATGCTGCTAACATTACTTCTGTTAAAGAAAAGGGCGGTAGATGTATTGCAATGATCTCAGAAATTGTAGGAGCCCCTTCTATTAAAGAAAAAGTAAAGGAATTAAGAAATTTACTTGAGGAAACTGGATAATACCATAACGCTAATATTATACACAAGATATTTTAGCAACAATGTAATGAATAGTAAAAAGAAGCAAGTAAAAAGGATTAAAAGAAATTATATCTAAAGGGAGACGATAAAAATGAATTATACTACTCAAATGGATGCAGCTAGAAAAGGGATTATTACAAAGGAAATGGAAGTTGTAGCCCAAAAGGAGCAAATGGATGTAGAAAAACTAAGGGACTTAATTGCAAATGGTAAGGTAGTTATTCCAGCGAATAAAAATCATAAGTCTTTAGATCCAGAAGGAATTGGAGAAGGTTTAAGAACTAAAATTAATGTAAACTTAGGTATTTCAAAAGATTGCCCCAATATTGATGCAGAAATGGAAAAGGTGCAGACTGCCCTTGATATGAAGGCAGAGGCGATTATGGATTTAAGCTCCTTTGGTAAAACAGAAGAGTTTAGACAAAGGTTAGTTGAAATGTCTCCTGCCATGATTGGTACTGTACCAATGTATGATGCTGTTGGCTTCTATGACAAAGAGCTTCAAGACATTACAGCTGAAGAATTTTTAGATGTTGTTGAAAAGCATGCAAAAGATGGTGTTGACTTTGTAACGATCCATGCAGGGATTAACCGAGCTACAGCCGATGTATTTAAACGTAATAAGCGTTTAACCAATATTGTTTCTAGAGGAGGGTCTTTATTATATGCGTGGATGGAATTAAATAACCAAGAGAACCCTTTCTATGAATACTATGATAAGTTATTAGAGATCTGTGAAGCCTATGACTTAACCTTAAGTTTAGGAGATGCTTGTCGACCTGGAAGTATTAATGATGCCACCGATGCAAGTCAAATTAATGAACTTATTGTATTGGGAGAATTAACTTTAAGAGCTTGGGAAAGAAATGTACAGGTAATGATTGAAGGACCAGGCCATATGGCGATTAATGAAATTGCTGCTAATATGCTAATCGAAAAGAAACTTTGCCATGGAGCACCATTTTATGTATTGGGACCAATCGTAACTGATGTAGCCCCTGGTTATGATCATATCACCAGTGCCATCGGTGGAGCAATTGCAGCAAGCAATGGTGCAGATTTCCTTTGCTATGTAACTCCAGCAGAGCATCTAAGACTTCCAAATTTAGAAGATATGAAGGAAGGTATTATTGCTTCAAGAATTGCTGCCCATGCAGGAGATATTGCAAAGGGAATTAAAGGTGCTAAAGAATGGGATTATCAAATGAGTCAAGCAAGACAACAATTAAATTGGGAGAGAATGTTTGAACTTGCCATCGATCCAGAAAAAGCTAGAAGGTACAGAAAAGAGTCTATGCCAGAGCATGAGGATAGCTGTACAATGTGCGGAAAAATGTGTTCTATGCGGAATATGAACAAGGTTATGGCCGGTAAAAATATAAACATTCTAAGAGAAGATGACTAAACTATTTTTAATAACCAACAGAAGACTTGTAAAGGAAGGAAGTTTTTTCAGTAGGATAGAAAGGGCGGTAGCAGGGGGGATCGACTCAATCATCTTAAGGGAAAAGGACTTATCCTATGAAGAACTCTTACCTATTGCTAAAGAGATTAAGGATAGCGTAAAAAAAGAAGGGACGCAACTTATCGTAAACGCCAACCTAGAAGTAGCAGAAGCTATTAGTGCTGAAGGTTACCATATAGGTTATGAAACCTTTATGAAGAATAAGCCTAGTTTTGATGGTTTGATTGGTGTATCTGTCCATAGCTTAGAAGAAGCAATAGAAGCCGAGAAGCAGGGGGCGAATTATCTGCTTGCCAGTCATGTTTTCGTAACCAACTGTAAAGCTGGTTTAGAACCAAAGGGGTTAGCTTTTATTGAATCAATTCTTTCAAGGGTAAAGATTCCTGTTATTGCCCTTGGGGGAATTAATTTAGAAAACGTAAGGAGTGTCGTATCCCTTGGGGTTGAAGGAATAGCCATCATGTCAGGGATTATGGAGGCGGAGGACCCCTATAGAATAACTCAAGCATTTAAAGAAAAAATGAAGTAGTTTATAAGTAGTAATAAAGCCTCCATCATAGGGTTATATGTTGGGGGCTTATTCTTTGGGTTATTGACTCTGGGTTTATCTGGTATTCTTTTATAAGAACTGGTAGAATAATAATAAGTTTTAACTTTAACCGTTAGGAGTGATACTATGGAAAAAAAGTTCAAATTTACGAGAATTGGCTATGCTTATATTCCAACATCAAATCTAGAGAGATCTATTGACTGGTATACAAAACACCTAGAGTTTAAACTGATGGACAAGTTTGAAGATCGGGGTTCATTCTTAGCAGTGCTTCATCACCCCCATAAACACGCCATTGGGTTATTATTAATTGAAACAAAAGACAAACAATCTTTGCAAATCTCAAGAAATGGTGAAGCTTTTCCAATAATGGCCTTTAACTGTCCTGATATTGATTATACCCATAAGACCTTAAGGGCAAATGGAGTTGAAGTAGGAGATCTACATAGTCTTGGAAATGGAGAGGCAAAGTATTTTTATTTTAGAGACCAAGAAGGAAATCTATTAGAAGCTGCTTGGTCCCTATGGGACACAAAGGATGAAATTAAAGAAGGTTTTTATAAGGAGGACTAGCAATGAAATATGATGTGATTTTACTTGATGCAGATGGCACTTTATTTGATTATGATCTGGCAGAAGCCAATGCCCTAGAAAAAACTTACCAATATTTTAATCTTAACTACGATAATCAAGAGCTAAATCAATATAGAATAATAAATAGCCAAATTTGGAGGGATTTTGAGGAAGGAAGAATCGATTCTAAAAGTTTAAGAACAGAAAGGTTCAAGAGATTATTTAAAGACTCTAAAGAAGCGGTGGATATAGAGGGCTTTAGTAAACGGTATTTGACCCACCTAGGTGAAGGTGATTATCTAATTGATGGAGCAGAGGCGGTTTGTAAATACCTTTACAAAAAGTATCAAATTATCATCTTGACCAATGGGATAACTGATGTGCAGTATTCTAGAATTAATAGATCACCATTACATAAATATATCCATAAAATCATTACCTCAGAAGAAACAGGATTTAAAAAACCGGACATCGGAATATTTGATTATACCTTTCATGCAATTGCCCACAAGGATAAGGGTAGGACACTAATTATTGGAGATTCCCTGAGCTCAGACATACAGGGGGGAGTAAATTATCAAATTGATACTTGCTGGTATAATCCTCTAGGTGATGAAAATAAAACTGGATTAAAACCAACCTACGAGATCAAGGATTTAAAAGAACTTATGGAGCTATTATAAAAAATGATGATTTTATTTAAAGGAGAATACAATATCAAAACAGATATGGTTTTTTAAATTAATAGTTAATAATATCGTTAAATTAATTGTAGAGACATTATTGTTGAATAAACTGACAAAAAATTTAAAATTTAGAAGGATTAGTAAACTGAAGGGAGAATACATAGTTAAATAGAAATTTGATTTTTTGTATATTCTTGTTTGAAAGGGGTGTGGGAAATGAAGTTTACTAAGATAGCAATATTATTTAACAAATGTTTTTCACTGTATCTTTTTTACCGATTTGTTGCGCAAATACCTCTGGTAGTTTCCCTATTTTTAGGGGATTATTCCTATGAATTGCAGATAGGATGGTTGTATTTATCACCTCCGATTCTTCACTTGGGGTTAGGGATCTTATTTTGGATATTCTCTAAACCTATTGGGGTATTTATGACTAAAGAGATTGGGATAGGAGAGGGTAGTGAAAACGAAGTAGATTATCATTCTTTAGAAGTAATAGCCTTTTCTATTATTGGGATTTTAATGGTAGCAATTGTTATTCCTAAATTAACAACTTCTTCAATACAGCTATTAGGATTACGTAATACCTATTCCCATTTAGGTAGGAAATTATCACAAGACCCTATTTTTATGAATTACTTCTCTGAAATGATAGGTAATTTAGCTCAGCTACTAATTGGAATAATTTTGTTATTAAAAGCAAAAGGAATTGTTAATGTAGTAAGGTCATTAAGGAAAGCTTAAAACTTTAAGAAGTAATACCAATAAAAAATTCAGCTAAAGAAACTGGATAAAGAAACTAAGATAAAGAAATTAAGGTAAAGAATCAAACAAATTCAATAAGCCTATTGAGGGGAAAAATCGATGAAAAGTAATATTTACAGACTAAGCTCCTTTGCTAAGACAAAGGACGGAGGGAATCCAGCGGGAGTCGTGTTAGAGGCCGACCAATTATCTGAAAGTGAGATGAAGCAAATTGCAAAAGATGTAGGTTATTCAGAAACGGCCTTTGTAATGAAATCTAATATAGCAGATTTTCGTGTAAGATTTTTTACTCCAGTAGAAGAGGTAGATCTCTGTGGACATGCAACGATAGCAACCTTCAATTTATTAAGGGATTTAGGTCGAATTACGCCAGGGAATTATAGCCAAGAAACAAAGGCTGGTGTCCTTCGCTTACAGATATCTGACGATGAAGTCTTTATGGAACAAACATTACCTATATTTGATCAGATACTCTCTTTTGAGGAAATTAAAGAATGTTTTAAAAGTTTAGAAGAGGACTGCTTAGATAACCTGCCAATTCAAATTGTATCTACAGGTTTAAGGGATATAATTTTACCTATTAAACATCTGAAACTCCTTAATGGGCTCAAACCCAATCATGAAAAAATAATTGAAATAAGTAAAAAATATAATGCTATAGGAATCCATGCCTTTAGTTTTGAGAGTCTACAAAAGGTTAGTGGCCATTGCAGAAACTTTGCCCCTTTTTATGGGATTAATGAAGAATCTGCTACGGGGACAGCTAATGGGGCCTTAGCCTGCTACATTAGTAAATATAAAGCTCATTTACAAGATCAATTTGTTTTTGAGCAGGGGTATCATATGTTGAGACCTTCAGAAATAAAGGTTAAAATAAAATTCGTTGCTGAAGAGTTAGTTGCCCTATATGTAGGCGGTAATGCAATTATGATTAATGGTTTTTAGTAATCTAAGGTAATCTATAATAATGACCTATTTGCATAATACCATAACGACAAATTTATATATTTATATAGGATTGATACTATCTCTTCAAATAAAAATATAATAAAACTAAAGCCTAGTAAATCAATTTAATTGCCCCTCTAGGCTTTATTATTTTCTTTTGAAAAGGGGGAGATTCTTCATATATTTCCCTGGAAATAGAATCTTCGACAAAATTAATAGGAGTTTCAATAAATTGACAGTCCTTAGGGAAGGCTTTATACTAAAATGAGGATATAATTACCAGTAAAGGTAGTTTGTTGTCTATCGTTGGGAGTTGATTAAATGAAAAGGTTAGAGGTTAATGGATTATATAGTGGCTACGAAAAGGTAGAGGTTTTAAAGGATGTCTCTATAGAAATTAATTCTGGCGAGATTGTAGGATTAATTGGTTCAAATGGAGCCGGTAAAACAACTTTGCTAAAAACGATTTTAGGGATTATCCCTCCTACAGAAGGAAAACTGATTGTGGAGGGAGTAGAAATAGATCAGGATTGGAACCAAGCTAAAGGGAAAATAGCTTATATACCAGAAATGCCCTTGCTCTATGAGGAGTTAACGCTATTAGAGCACTTAGAATTTACGGCTATGGCAAATGGTGTAGATAAAAATGTTTTTGAAAAAAGAATATCAAGGTTATTGGATACCTTTAATATGAGGGATAAATTACATCACTTTCCTAATTCCTTTTCAAAGGGGATGAGGCAAAAAGTAATGGTCATGTGTGGTCTATTATATGACCCCACCCTTTTTGTAGTAGATGAACCCTTTATCGGTCTTGATCCTAAATCGATTAAGGCATTAGTGAATATTTTGAAGGAAAAAAGAACACAGGGGTTAGGGATTCTAATGAGTACCCATGTCTTAGATGCTGCCGAAAGAATCTGTGATAGGTTCATTGTGCTTTCGGGGGGACGGGTATTATACCAAGGGACATTAGAAGAAATGAGACGAGATAGTAAAATGTATGAGGCAGATTTGATGGATCTATTTGATTATTTTGTGGAGGAAGTAGTATGAATCCCATATTCGGATTGTGGAAAAAGAGGATGATTTATTTTACTAAACTTTATTATAAGTTTATTGCCTTTCAATTTGATGCAGTTATTACCCTTTATACAGTAGCATTAATTGCATTACTTGGGTTAGCTTATTTTCCTTATATTGATGAATATATTAACCTTTTAAGTGTAAATCCTTACTTTAAGATACTTCAAATTATCACCTTAATTGTCTTATTAAGTGGTGAAATTAAAGGCTATTTAAAGGGGGCAGATGAAGTATATCTTTCCCCGATGAATGTTTCGGGCAAGGAATTTGTAAGTTACTCTGAAAAGTTAAATTTAACCTTGGCTATTGTAGGGTGGAGTCTATTTGTCGGACTACTTTATCTATTAAATCCTGTTATTAAGGTAGGAGAGAGGGTTGATTTTGGTTATTTTTATATTTTAGGTCTACAGATTAAAGTGTTATATATGGTTATAAAATTTATATTATATCAAAGATATAAAACGGGCTTCAAAAGAATAATGAAATATCCCATCAAAGGAACTTATTGGGTGTTATCCTATGTTTTTGTTTCTAGATGGTTTGAAGGAACTTCGTGGGGTATAAGTAATTTAGCTATTATATTTTCTTTAATAATACTACTTTTAGCTTTTTACTATATAAAAAATAAAACGGTGATTAAATGGATTCCTTGGATTACTGATGAAGCTAATGAGCGGGCTAGAATTTTAGCCACTCTTTTAGGGGAACCTCCAAGGGAAAAGCTAAGCTCTAAAAGAAGGACTCCCAAAACATTTAGTGGTAGAAAGTTTGAACCATTTAGTAAGGTAGGCGGGCTGCTACTCCTTTATTTTAGGTTGTTATTTAGAGGTAAGGGAAATATTCAATATATTTTCCAGATTTCCACTGTAATTTTTATTATTTTCCTTTTAGAAACCGAAATGTGGTTTATTACAATCGGTATATTTTTCATTACATTTTTGTTGAGCTATTATATGGTGTCAATCTGGAACCAACTGATAGAAGATGTATGGATTAAAATATATCCCTTTTCTTTAAAAGAAAAGTCTAGGGCTTTTCAATTAGGGCCCTTTATTGGGTTAATGCCTTTGTTACTATTAATATCTTTAATTTATTTTATTACTAACAAAGTTTTAATTCATCCTGTAATAGATTCGATTGTTCTTTTTGTATGGGTTTATATTGTGATATCCTTTAGAACAACCATGGTTATGACGAAAATAAAAGGATAATCTTTTGCAGGAATATTAAAGTTTTCATAGAAATAGGATATTACAAAATATAAAAGTAAGGTGGGGGATTGGATTGATTAACACAAATCAGCAAAAAAAAAGTAAGTTATTAATTTGGCCTATTATTATAATAGCAATTATATTCTTATTGCCATTGGGAATGTTTTTAGGGTGGAAAAGGATGAAGGCAGAGGAAGCAAGCCTTACCTCAGGTAAATCTGCAAAGAACGTAGGAATCGGTTTTCTTATTTTTTATGGTTTAACGGTATTAACCTCTATGGGTAGTATCTTTACCTATGATGGTTTTAAAGATATAATCTTTTTTACTTTTATTGCTTTAATTCCAGGACTCTATTTATTTTTTGCAGGTAATAAGTTGTCCAGCCGTAATAAACTTTATCGAGAATATATACGTCTGATAGATGATGTTGGGGTGAATTCCATCAAAAACATTGGCAATACAGTAAACAAAACCACTGAAAATGTTAAGGATGATTTGAGAAGTATGATTAATCTTGGTTTTTTATGGAATCACTTTATCGATGATGACCATGGACTAATTGTTAATAAGAATGCGATAAAAAGAAATTCAGAGGAAGCTGTTACTATTGAAAGAATTAATGTAAAGTGTGATAGCTGTGGCGCCACAAGTAAAATCATTAAGGGGATAGCAACGGAATGTCAATATTGCCATACTATACTACAGGGTTAATGATCCTTTACTTATAGGATAGGAGGAGAAATTGATGGAAATGAGAAGAAAAGACAGACAAATCTCCCATGAAGAAGCAGAGGCGATTTTGGTTAAAGAAGGAGTAGGTATTTTATCAACAGTAGATGAAATGGGGCAGCCCTATGGTGTACCCGTAAACTACGTTTATGCGAATAAAGCCATTTATTTTCATTGTGCTTTAGAAGGTCATAAACTGAACAACATCAAAAAAAATAATCGTGTTAGTTTTACTGTATATGGTGATCACGAAGTTATATCAAAGGATTTTAGCACTAATTATGAAAGTGTCGTTACTTTTGGAAAGGCTGAAGTTGTAGATCAAGAAGAAAAAACAGAGGTCTTAAGACTAATTATCGAAAGATTTAGCCCCGATTTTATTAAGGAAGGTTTAGCCTATATAAGTAGAGCAGAAAATAAAACAGCTGTTGTAAAAATAAATATTGAGCATATGACTGGGAAGCGAAGAAATCAATAAACCCCTTATTATGTTCTATGATATTATAATTAATCAAATTGAAACCTAACTATTGAAAAGGCACCCATTGGGTGCCTTATTAAAGTTTATGAAATTCTAAACCATTGATCTACTTCCATTTCAGCCTCTTCTGGTGATATCCCATAGTATTTATGAAGTTTGCTAATGAGGATATCTACATTACCATCAATCTCTTCTACCTCATGATCAGTTAATTTAGACCATTTGGATTTAAGTTTTGACTTAATATTATCCCACTTAATTTTAAATTCTTCACGATTCATAGGGCACCTCCTTAATTAAGTAATTACTTTGCTTATTGATAGTTTCATAATAGAGGAAATTCATAATACCATAACCATAAATCTGAATTTATATTGGTTTTATGCAAATTCCTCAATAATGAGTATATTTATGAAATACCCAAGAAAATTTTGGATAAACAATTCAATAATATTGATATATTGATTTCTGTAATTAGTAGGAAAGGATATAAATGCAAGAAATCGTTTTGGTTTGAGTAATATATTTTATATTAAGGAAATGGGAAATGACATTGCCTATGGTGAGCTTCAACTTTCATATTTAAATAATTAAAATTTAAATTCTTACTTTAGATTACACAATCCCCTTAAGTACTGATTATGCAATGAATAGTTAGGGCATTAGTGAAGAAGTGTATTAATAAAAAAACACATTAATATAACAGAAAACTTGAAATTTTTAATCTATTGAGGGATAATAGAAGAAGGATTTATTAGACCATCGAAATATATGAATTGTGTTGGGGAGGAAAGGATATGGAAAAAATAGCATTAAAGGATTTTACACAATTTAAGTTTTTGTCAGGTTTAGAATATGGACCAAAGGGAAATGTCGCTGCCTTTGTTGTCCATGAATCGGATGTAGAAAACAATAAATATCTTTCAAACATTTGGTTGCTAAAGGAAGATCAAAGCGCTACACCACTAACAACCCTTCAAGAAGAAAGAAACTTTATCTGGCGACAGGATGGAGAACACATTTTGTTTCCTAGTATGAGGGATGAAAAGGATAAAGAAAAGGCTAAAAAGGGAGAAATCTTTACTCAGTTTTATCAAATTAATATTAACGGGGGAGAAGCTCAAAAAGCCTTTAGAATTGGAGAAAGGGTTACTTCAATTAAAGAAATAGATGAAGAAACATTTTTAATTACTGTTGTTCATGATCCTAGCATGACTGATCTAGATACCTTAGAAGAGGGAGAAAAGCAAAAAGAACTAAAAAGACGAAAAGATGCAAAGGACTATGAAATATTAGATGAAATTCCCTTCTGGAGCAATGGTGGAGGGTTTACTAATAAAAAGAGAAATCGACTTTGTTTATACCACGTTAAAGATCAGCGACTTGAGGTGCTAACAGAGGTTTTAACGACTATTCATGGGTATCAGTTGAATGAAGATAAAACTAAGGTAGTTTTCATTGGAAACACTTATGAAAATAAAGCAGAAATGGATAATGATATCTATCTGTATGACCTCGTAGCTAAGCAGTTAGAGAAGCTAGATTACATACCATCAAAAAGCCACATGACAGCCCATTTTATAGGTGAAAACCAGATAATTTACATAGGTAAAACCAGAGAAGATTTTGGAATGAATGAAAATCCAAAGTTCTATTTAATAAACCTATCTAAAAGAGAGACTAAATGCCTTACCCCAGAATTTGATTGTAGTATTGTTAATTCGGTGGGTTCTGATTGTCGATATGGAATCTCCTATGGAGAAACAATAAAAAAAGATGGTAACCATTTATACTTTGTTACTACAGAGGAAGAATATGCATTTTTAAATAGGATCGATGCCAATGGGAATATAGAAAAACTAAGTGGAAAAGGTGGTACAGTAGACACCTTTACAGTAAAGAATGAAGCCATACTTTTTATCGGTCTACAGGAACAAAAGCTACAAGAAATATATCGGTTAGAAAATGGTGGCGTCAATGAAATTACACAATTTAATAAGGATTTTATAGAAGGTAAGAAAATCATCAAACCAGAAAAACTAACAATTGAGACAGATGCAGGGGTCAATATTGATGGATGGGTTATGAAACCAGCAGATTATGATGAAAACAAGAAATATCCAGCTATTTTAAATATTCATGGGGGGCCTAAAACTGTCTATAGTGATGTTTATTATCACGAAATGCAATATTGGGCTAACGAAGGCTATTTTGTTTTCTTCTGTAACCCAAGGGGAAGTGATGGAAAGGGTAATGACTTTGCCGATATTAGAGGGAAGTATGGTACAATAGACTATGAGGATATTATGAAATTTACTGATGCAGTATTAGAGAAATATACTGCTATAGACCATGAAAGAGTAGGGGTAACAGGTGGCTCCTATGGTGGTTTTATGACCAATTGGATTATTGGACACAACCATCGTTTTAAAGCAGCTGCCTCCCAAAGAAGTATAAGTAATTGGATCTCCTTCTTTGGTACTACTGACATTGGTTACTATTTTGCTGATGACCAAATTGCAGCAACTCCTTGGGCTAATCATGATAAATTATGGTGGCATTCTCCTTTAAAATATGCAGATCAAGTGAAGACTCCAACTCTATTTATCCATTCAGAAGAGGATTATAGATGCTGGTTAGTTGAGGGGATGCAAATGTTTACTGCTTTAAAATATCATGGAGTCCCTTCAAGAATGTGCATGTTTAGGGGAGAAAACCATGAATTAAGTAGAAGTGGAAAGCCTAAAAATAGAATTAAACGTTTAGAGGAGATCACTAATTGGTTTAATCAGTATTTAAAGGGTGAATAGTTAAGTTTTAGCTGATAGTACTCCTGTTGGTAACATTTTCATGAAAGGGTATTATCAGCTACTTTAATTTGTAGGCGTATTTTAATGGGATACTTAGGTAGATCTAACCCATCTAGCCCATCTAACCCATCAAAAATTGGCTAATTTGCTTAGTGGGGGAATTATATGAAGATAAATAAAAAAATGTTAATTGTAGTCCTAATCGCTTTTGTATTATTTATATTATTCTCATTGAACAACTACTTTTCAGGTGACATACATGTTATTCACCAATTTACAATTCAAAATAAAGAAACCCTTTTAGGGAAATATTACATTACTGGCTACTATGGTATTGTTCCTGAATTAAAAGAAATACAGTTTGAGTTAAAAGATACTGATAGCTTTATATATGAAGAAGGACCACGGAATAGAGAGCATGTATATATTAGTGAAGTTTGGGCTTTAATTGAAGAAGATCAAGATTATTATATTGTATTTAAGGAAAATAAATTTCCATGGAATATATTTAGGAAATATAATCTTCTTGAATTCCATGGTTATTGAATGTCTTAAGTGCCCCCTTAAATATAAAAAATATCTACATTCAAATGATGAAAATAATCAAAATATAACTGAACAGACAACTTTATCCCTTTAACCCTGTAGTAGAACTGATAGGGTTTTATTTTTTAGATTTTATGATTAATTTAGTTATAGAATTGACAGAATAGCAATAAAAAGATAAAATCAAAAGGTCGAAATTAAATATTTTACTATAATATTTTATATAAAGGAAGAGGAAAAATGTCAGAACAAGTCTTTAGTTTTAATGAAGAAGTAGAAAGAAGAAGAACCTTTGCAATCATTTCCCATCCAGATGCGGGAAAAACCACCTTAACAGAGAAACTTTTACTGTATGGGGGTGCAATTCGTTTAGCAGGTTCGGTAAAGTCTAGAAGAGCACAAAAACATGCAGTTTCCGACTGGATGGAAATAGAAAAACAAAGGGGGATCTCTGTAACCTCCAGTGTGCTTCAATTTAATTATGATAATCATTGTATAAACATTCTTGATACCCCTGGGCATCAAGACTTCAGTGAAGATACTTATCGTACATTAATGGCGGCCGATAGTGCAGTAATGGTAATTGACTGTGCTAAAGGGGTAGAGGATCAAACAAAGAAGCTTTTCCATGTCTGTAAAATGAGGGGGATACCGATCTTCACCTTCGTAAACAAGCTAGATAGAGCTGGAAAAGACCCCTTTGAACTGATGGAGGAGATTGAAAAGGTATTAGGAATTCAGTCTTACCCAATGAACTGGCCTATCGGTACTGATGGTAACTTTAAGGGGGTTTATAACCGTCAGAAAAAGCAAATTGAAGTGTTTGGAGAAGGTAACCACGGACAATCGGTGGCGAAGGTGGTTTCTGGTGATGTTACGGACGAAAACCTAAAGGGGCTTTTAGGAGAAAGTCTTCACAACCAACTGATAGAAGAAATTGAGCTTTTAGATATGGCTGGAGATGAATTTGATATTGATAAAATCCTTAAGGGAGAGCTGACACCAGTTTTCTTTGGTAGTGCCATGACAAACTTTGGGGTACAACCATTTTTAGAGGGTTTCTTAAAGCTAACAACACCACCAACCCCTCGTGAAAGTAATCAAGGTATAATTGATCCTAAAACGGAGAACTTTACAGGATTCATCTTTAAAATTCAAGCTAATATGAACCCTACCCACAGGGATAGAATTGCCTTTATTAGAATTTGCTCAGGTAAATTTGAAAAGGGTATGCAGGTTAATCATGTACAAGAGAACAAAAAGATTAGATTATCTCAACCACAACAATTCTTAGCCCAAGACCGTATCGTGGTAGAAACTGCTTATCCGGGAGACATTATCGGGGTCCACGATCCAGGTATTTTTAGAATCGGTGATACCCTTTGTGAAGATGGGTCAAAAATCCAATATGAAGGAATCCCAGTTTTCGCACCAGAACATTTTACAAAAATCTATGCTAAGAATTCTTTAAAAAGAAAGCAATTTTTAAAGGGAATTACCCAGCTATCAGAAGAAGGCACGATTCAAGTCTTCAAACGTCCCCATATCGGTGTAGAGGAACTAATTGTTGGTGTTGTTGGGGCGTTACAGTTTGAAGTATTAGAATATCGTCTTAAGAATGAATATGGTGTGGATATTATAATGGAAAATCTACCCTATAGATATATCAGATGGGTAGAGACTGAGAAATTTGACCCAGACACCTTTGGTATTACGATGGATACCTTAATTGTTCAAGACGAAGATGAAAACCCTGTACTACTATTCCAAAATGAATGGTCAATAGAGCGGGTTAAAGAAAGAAATAAAGATGCTATCTTAAGGGATATCTCTTTAAGAAAAGTAAAAGTATAATAGATAATAGAGAACTGTCTTTGATGATTTAATTGTTAAAGGCAGTTTTTTTAAAAAAAGGATAAAAGACAGGGGCGAAATTGATCCTGTCTTTTATAAATATAGAAAAATAGACTTAATTTAGATTATCATACTTTTGAAGAATTTTCATTTCAAGGTTCTCAATGGAGTAGTCATGATGATTTAGGACAAAGTATAAAATATCTTCTTCAGTTTTTAGGGGTTTTAATAACTCATAACCCCTTTGTGGATGGGTTAATTGATATTCTAAAGACTTTTGAAGGAAGCTGGGTAGAAGGCTTTTTTTTATTTTAAGCTTCTTAGCCAACACGACAAATGATTTGTTTATAATGGTTAGGTTTGTATCAACCTTTCCCACATCATGAAGGAGGGCAGCCTTTATTAATTTATTGTTTGTTGGAGCTTCTGACTGACAGCCATAGGCAACATTAAGGCTATGATATTGTTCACTAACCCTTAATTTAAGAAATAAATTCTTTTCTTGAGGGGTTAACTGTTGATTAATAAATTCAAGGTCTTTGTCTGTAACCTTTGCAGTAAGTCCATTAATAAATTGTTTTACTCGATATAACATAAATCTATACCTCAATTCTTTTAGAATAAAAAACGAAAATGATCTTGTAATATTCTGCTCTCGATAAAGTTATTATACATTAAAAATGATATTTTATAAATATATCCTAGTAATTTGAAAGTTAGTTAAATTTGCTACCATAGGGTTTATTTTAAAAAAATTGAGATATATAATAAAGAAAGAGCTAGAAACTATGAAAAAATATTCTAAATAATAAGGGAGTGATGGAATGAAGGCGCTGTTTACATATGATTATGGAAAAGAATATATGAATGCAATTAAAGATTTAGGATACCAAATTATAATTGTTAAGGAAAATGAAGTTGTGTACGATGACTCTATGGAGGATGTAGAGGTACTTGTATGCTATAATCCTTTTTCAACATTGGATATTAGTAAAATGACTAATTTAAAATGGATACAGCTATCTAGTATTGGTGTAGATCAAGCACCAAAGGAGATCCTTTTGAAAAATAATATAACGCTTACTAATAATAGAGGTGGATACAGTATTCCTATGGGGGAATGGGTAGTTTTAAAGATGCTTGAGATCTATAAAAATACTGCTAAAATGTATCAACAACAAAAAGAGAAGCTATGGAAGATGGATACCTCCCTATTAGAGCTATATGGAAAGAAAGTAGCATTTATCGGAACAGGTAGTATTGCTAAAGAATCAGCTAAAAGACTGCAGGGTTTTGGGGTAGAGATAATAGGGGTCAATACGACTGGAAGGGACACAGAATTTTTTCATAAGTGTTACCCAATAAGTAAAATGGATGAAGTATTAGAAATGAGTGATGTTGTCGTATTAACAATTCCCTACACACCTAAAACCCATCATCTTATAAATAAAGAAGCACTATTAAAAATGAAGAAGAATGCTGTTTTAATTAATGTCAGTCGAGGGAATATTATTCATGAAAAAGAGCTTGTTGAAGTGCTTTCAGATAATCATTTAAAAGGGGTAGCCCTAGATGTATTTGAAGAAGAACCCCTTTCTACAGAAAGTCCCCTATGGGACATTGATCGAGTGCTAATTTCACCCCATAATTCATGGATATCGGAAATGAGAAACCAAAGAAGGTCTGAAATGATATTAGAGAACATGAAGCGTTACATCAACAACAATGAGCTTCTGAATAAGGTTGACCTAGAAAGAGGATACTAGCCGTAAAAGAGCATATCATAAAGATTCTCCTCATATATATGTACTAGCATAATCAAAAATTGTATAGGGGGGGGAATACTTTGTTAGCATGGATCGCAGTTATATTAATCATTATTGGAGGTTTAAATTGGGGTTTAGTTGGGTTGTTTAATGTAGATGTAGTAGCAAGTATTTTCGGTGGATCTAGAAATCCTGTAGCGCGGCTGGTGTATATTTTAATTGGGGTGGCGGCGTTGTATACGTTACTAATGCTATTCCTAAGATAAGCCAGATGAAAAGCCGCCATCTTCTGTGTCACTGCAATCAACCAGCACCTTTACGTATTTTTATATACGCTACAGTCGCTGTCTGATTTTGATCCTTGAATCTAACGACTTTTGATCTGGCTTAAAACTGGCTGTTGAAAAGCCGCTATCTTCTGTGTCACTGTAATCAACCAGCACCCTCACGTATTTTTATATACGCTACGGTCGCTGTCTGATTTTGATCCTTGAATCTATATACATAAAAACCAAAGAAAGGGAGGGGTCTTTATGGCAAGAATAAGACCACTTGAAAGAGATGAAGTAAACGGTAAAGCTCAAGAAATATTTGATGATTTTCAAAAGCAAAGGGGAAATATCCCTAATATGTTTAGAACCCTTGCTTATCGAGAAGAACTATTAGAGACGGCCCATGCTCATTTTAATAATGTCCTTTTTGGCGGAACAGTTGATATTAAATTAAAGGAAATGTTGGCTGTTACGGTGTCTCAGCTTAATGAATGTAGCTACTGACTTGCATCCCATACCGTTTTGGCAAAACGGTTCGGTGTCTCTGAAGAATCTATGGATAAACTGTTAAAGGGACAACAAGACCCATCAGTTTTTACTGAAAGGGAAATGGTTGCTCTAGAATTTGCTAGAGTTATGTCTTTAGATTCCTTGTCGGTGGATGACGACCTATGGAAGCGTTTAAGTAGTCATTTTGATGAAGGTGAGATAGTGGAAATAGCATGTGTTGTAGGGACATTTAACTATTTTAATCGATTTAACAACGCTCTAGGTGTAGAAATAACGAAATAACTAAATAATTAAACAGTTAAATAAAAGCAAAGAAACGTCTCGAAGTAGATTTTACATTTTCTATTTTGAGACGACTTTTTTGTGCTGATAGTGATTTTTAAGATGTATAAAAATACTTGTCAAAAAATTCAGTATACAGTATACTATTAATAAAAATTATTACTGGATAATCTACTAACTAGGGAGATCTAATAAAAATGATGTAATTTTCTTAAGTAACTTTAAATTATATTCCATCTATGAAAATATAAATTTAACATCCAATATTAGTAAGTGATAAAATAATTAGGAGATGATGAAATGGGAAAACACATATTAGAAGAGGGGAAAAAGTGTCTTCAATGTAAAAAGCCAGCCTGTAAAGCAGGTTGTCCAATAAATACTGCTATTCCTGAGATGATCAAACTATTACTAGATGGGAATATTCAGATGGCTGGAGAGATGCTCTTTAAAAATAATCCCCTTTCTGTTATTTGTTCTTTGGTATGTCCCCACGAAAAGCAATGTGAAGGTCACTGTATATTAAATAAAAAATCTACTCCAGTTCAAATCAGTTCTATTGAGAACTATATATCAGATTATAATTTAGATATTATGAACTTAAAACCGATAAAGCGACTAAATAGAAATATTGCCATCATTGGTTCGGGACCAGCGGGTATCACAATAGCTTTTATGTTAGCATTAAAAGGTTATAATATTACCATTTTTGAAGCCCATGATAAAATTGGTGGGGTACTAAGATATGGCATTCCAGAATTTAGATTACCAAAAAGGATTCTTGAAAGGCTTAAAGATCAATTGTTAAAGCTTGGGGTGAAAATAAGACCAAACACAGTAATTGGACCAGTTTTAACGATAGAAGAACTTTTTCGGGACGGATATGACGCTTTATTTATAGGGACAGGTGTATGGAAACCTAAAAAAATGAATATAAAAGGAGAAAGCTTAGGACATGTGCATTATGCGATAGATTACTTGAAAAATCCAGAGGTATATGAACTAGGGGAAAAGGTATGTATAGTTGGGGCTGGAAATGTTGCTATGGATGTTGCCCGTACAGCCTTAAGAAAAGGAGTAAAAGAGGTTTATATTATGTACCGAAAAGGCTTTGAAGAAATGTCTGCCAGAAAAGATGAAGTTGAATATGCAAAAATTGACGGAGTTAAGTTTGAATTATATAAAGAACCCATTGAATTTACTAGTGATGGAGTGATCTATGTAGAGACGAAGGATAACAACCATGAAAATGATGAAAGTCAGAATAAAGATAATGAAGTAAAACAATTATTTCAATGTGACGCTATTATTGTTTCAGTTAGTCAGGGCCCTAGAAGTAATATAGTCTCTACAACAAAGGGAATTGAATTAAATCAATATGGCTTAATTATTACCGATGAGTACGGTAGAACAACAAGAGAAGGTGTGTTTGCTTCAGGCGATGTTGTTACAGGAGCTAAGACAGTTGTAGAAGCAGTTAAGGTTTCAAAAGAAGTAAGTGAAATCATTCATCAGTATGTTGAGGAAAAACGAGGATGATTAGAAAAATTTATAAATAGCATGTAAAAAAAGGAATGACTGTTATGCAATTATCATGCATGGAGACATTCCTTTTTTACGTATAACTGGAAGAAGTCTAAGGTTGAATAGTAAATCAACATTGCGAAACGCCAAATTTCTCTACTAAAAAGTTATTTCAATTATTATTTAAGTGGAAAGTTTTTAACCAATTTCAAACTAAAACATATAATGTAAATAGAAGCCTTGAAAGGAGGGTTTACGTGTACTATTATTATGGAACGCCTTATCATATGCCAGCTGTACAGTCATTGCAGGTTCCCGAACCACCCCCATGTGTAGGTGGAACAATTTACACAGTTAGACCAGGAGATACAATGTTTCGCATTGCAAATGAATTTGGAATTACGTTACAAGCTTTAATTGTAGCAAATCCTCAGGTAGCTAATCCAAATATTGTTTACCCTGGTCAAAGAATTTGTATACCTATTGAAGTAGAACCACCGCCACCACCAGGTCCCTTCTGTCCAGATGGAACAATCTACACAGCAAGAAGGGGAGATTCACTTTTCTCCATAGCCAGACGTTTTGGTATAACATTACAACGAATGATACAAGCAAACCCACAAATACCAGATCCTAACGTTGTTGAAGTTGGTCAAAGAATATGCATTCCACCTCCAGACGATATACCAGTACCTACAGGAATTTGCAGAGTAAATTTAATACCCCAACGGGAAGGTGTATTTGGTGGCACTTCCTTTATTAACATTTCAGAAGGGGATGTTTGGGTTGCGACATTTGGGTTGCCAGCCCCTAATGATCTAGATCCTGGTCTAAGTACTTATCGAGCTTGGGTGGTTGACGAAAATCAAGAACTGTATTATTCCTTTACTTTAAAGGTAACAGATGCACCAGGGATAGAGGCAGGTTATTCAGCTGCCAATATGAGTTTCGAAGGATATGACTCTATTATTGTTACAGCTGAACCTTATCCAGTTCCTACCCGACCAAGCGGACCAGTTTTATTAAGGGGTACAATAATTCCATGTTAGTTAAATGAAAAGCCCAGTGGTATATCCACAGGGTTTTTTCATGGAGAAAAGGTGGGTTAGACGACTTAGAGACGATTGAGAAATGTAAAAATTAGAGAGAAGAATTTAAATGAACCTAAGTAATATGTTATAATGAAGAGGATGGCATTACAAAGAAAGTTAGTAAATGAAGGATATTATGAAGGGGGATATTATGAGAAAAAAAGTAAGCATTCTTTTGATATTGTTAATGATGGTGGCAAATACCAGTATTGTAGGTGCTATAGGACAAATGGTAAGCCTGTCAGATATAGATAACCATTGGATTAAAGATTACAAGCAGGACTTGTATTTATTACAGCATTTAGGCATATTTCAAGGCTATACCGATGGCACTTTTAAACCAGCTAATCCCATCACAAGAGAAGAATTTACAAAAATCTTAATTGCAGCCCTAGGAGAAGAAATAGAAGTTTATGTTGGAAGTAATAGTTTTCAAGATGTTAAGCCCTCCAATTGGTCCTATCATTATGTTGAGAAGGCAGTAGAAAAGGGAATATTGTTGCCAGAGGAGTATCAATTTATTCTTAAACCTAATACACCTATTACAAGACAAGAAATGGCAACGATGATTATTAGAGCCTTAAATATCCCCCTTGAAGCATTAGAAACGGGAGCTATTAAACAAGGGGTTTTTATAGACGAGGAAGATATTCCAGAGAACTTCAAAATATTTATACATCTGGCTAGTGAAAAGGGGATCATAAACGGGTATCAAACAGCAACGGGGATGGCCTTTAGACCGAACCAAACAGCCACAAGAGCAGAGGCAGCATTAATGTTGGTGAGATTCTTAGACCAAAAAACAGAACTAAAAAAGACAGGTTTTTATGCTATAGATTCATTTAAGCAACTGGAAGTTACAAAACATTTTGATGAAGTGGTCTTCGGATGGAGTGCCCTAGATCAAAATGATACAGGGGAGATTAGTTTTACATTACATAGTAAAGATAGCTTACATAGACTTCCTTCAGCTTACCAAGAAGCCCTTCAGTTTGTTGAAGGAAACCAAGTTGATAGGAAATTGATGCTAACAGATACAAGGACTCAACTAATTTATTCACTTCTGGATGATCAGGATAATCAGAAGAAGCTAATAGAATCAATCATAATAAGTCTGTTGGAATATGAGTTTAGCGGTATTGTTATGGACTTAGAGAATATCCGTAATGGAGATGGGGGATATCGAGATGCTTATACAGATTTTTTAAGAAATCTAAAAATAGCCCTCAGACCCTATAACTTATCACTGGCAGTGGCAGTTCAACCAAGAAATGTAATCGGTTACTATGATGGCTATGACTTTAAGGGTATCGGCGAAATAGCAGATGAGATTATTCTTATGGCCCATGATTACCACGATTCTAGAACAACTAGTTCCTTAACAGATCAAGCTCCCTTCAATAAAGTTCATGAAGCTTTAAAAGACTTATTAGACGAAGGTGTTGAAGCCAACAAGATAATTTTGGGGTTACAAATGGCAGGGGGAACGCAAATAAGAAGAACAGAAGACGGAAATAGAACTTTCTACACTCCAGCCTTTAGCGCTATATACCGTTCTATCTCAGAGCGACAAGGCATTTATGAATTTGACTATAGAACGATGACACCCCAATTCTATTATTTAGATGTAGAAAATAGACATGAGAACTGGATACGATTTGAAAACAAAGCCAGTATTGAAGCTAAGTTGAGGCTAGGAAAATTCTATGGTATTAAAGGTGTATCGGTTTGGCGTATTGGGGAGATACCAGCAGAGATTATAGAGATATTACAGTAATAAAATAGCTATAGAAGTAGTATATGTAAATTGAGTATACTATTAAAAGTATAGTATAATGGAATTAATGGAGTAATTTTTTTAGCACAAATTACATGCTTGGACTTGGTAGAAGTATAGGCGAATAGAAGGGGGCACCTAAAAATGCAAACAAAAGGGAATACAATGGTATGTGTAACACAGCAAAAAACATGTGAAAGATTAATTAAAATTGGAGTAGAGTTAAGGGAAAAGTTTGGGGGAGAATTAATTGTTGTACACGTTGCTCCAGAGGGTTTTAACATTCTCGGAAATTCCCACGAAGGAGAAGCGTTAGAATATTTATTTGATATTTCAAAGTCAGTTGATGCTGAAATGACGGTATTAAGATCATCAAACGTAGAAAAGACCATTGTTAATTACTGTAAAAAGGCCGATATAGAAAGAATTGTGATGGGAGAATCTCAAGAGGTACTTCCAGAAAATAGTATGACATTACGTTTAAGCAAGAAACTAAAGGAGAATATAACCATTACTGTGATACCAACAGAATAAGATGATGGATAAAGAGATTTCTATTTTCTAAATAGAAGTCTCTATCTTTATGAAAAAAGTATAAGTAAAAGGTAGGAGGATCTGAATGGACAAAAGTTATCATCGTAGGAAATGGAGTATATGGGGAATCTTGGTGCTTGCCTTTGTGGCAGTATTTTTTCATCGACTGGCAATGGGTGTGGTAGCAGATGACCTCATTAGAGATTTAAGTTTAACAGGTAAGACCTTAGGTAACCTAACCTCCATGAACTTTTATGCCTATGCATTAATGCAGATACCTGTAGGGATTATGGTTGATACCATTGGGGTAAGAAAAATATGTAGTTGGGGTACACTACTTACAGGAATAGGTAGCATTATGTTTGGCCTTGCCAATAGCCTCTTAGTAGCTTATATTGCAAGGTTTTTGGTGGGGATCGGTACATCGGTTATTATCATTTCCATTTTAAAGGTCCAAAGTATATGGTTTAAACCAGAAAAATATTCTACACTAAGTGGATATACATCCTTCTTTGGGAATTTTGGCGCTTTTTTAGCTACCGTCCCCTTAGCCTATGTTGTGTTAAATATAGGATGGAGAAATAGTTTTCTTCTAATGGGAATCACTTCTGTAATCATATCAATTGCCATTTGGTTTATCGTTAGGGACCATCCTAGTGAATTGGGCTATGATGTCTTGATTAAACCTAAGGGGAATAAAAATATTTGGAAGGGATTAAAGGAAGTTATTACTAACCCCTATACTTGGCCGCCCTTTGCTATTATGTTCTTTATGGTGGGGTCAACAACTGCGATAATTGGACTATGGGGTATGCCCTATTTAATGCATGTATATCACATCAGTAAAACCCAAGCTGCGGGGTATTTATCCTTTGTATCAATAGGCTTTATTATAGGTGCACCAATCGTAGGGAAGGTTTCTGATTATCTGAGGGGAGAAATTAAACGAATTCTAAGCTTTGCAACGATTATTTATCTGTCAATTTGGGGATATATGGCCTTTATGGGAGGACAACCCCCTTTACACCAGATTCCCTTTATATTTTTATTAATTGGATTCAGTACCATCTGTCACATACTAGCCTTTACCAATGTTAAAGAGGTAAATGATGAGAACTTTGCAGGTAGTGCGGCTGCCATTATTAATGTCGGTGAATTTGTTGGCGGTTCATTATTAAGTCTAGGAATGGGCGTAATCTTAGATTTAGGATGGCAAGGGACTACGGTAGATGGAGCTTCAGTTTATTCTGCAAATCAATATCAAATGGTATTTATCATTATGGCTGTAATGGCTCTGGTTAGCTTTTTAGCTACCTTAGCCATGAAGGGAAAAACCACTAGAAGGAATGATTTAAATGGAGAACAAGTTGCCCTATAGGGCATATTCAGAATACCTAAAGGAAAAATATAATGAAAAGGTTTATAAGCTACCTGTTAACCTACCCGTTACTTGTCCTAATCGTGATGGAAAGGTGGGGCGAGGGGGCTGTACCTTTTGTGGTGAGGTGGGTACTGGCTTTGAAACCCTATCAAATGAAATTTCACCAAAAGAACAGTTAGAAAAGAATATGGAATATATCAGGAGAAGATATAAAGCAAATAAATTTATTGCCTATTTTCAAAATTATAGCAATACCTACCTAAGGGTGGAGGAGTTTGAGGCATATTTACGGGAATCTATCATTGAAGACATTGTGGAACTATGTATTTCTACTAGACCCGACTGTATCTCCAAAGAACATTTAACGGTACTAGATCAAATTAAAAAAGAGTTTAATGTAGAAATAAGTATAGAGTTGGGGCTACAAACCGTCAACTATCATTCATTAAAGAAAATCAACAGAGGCCATACTTTAGCAGAATTTATTAGCGCAGTTTTAGAGATTAAGAAATATGGGTTTGAAGTATGCACCCATTTAATTTTAAATCTACCCTACGATAATCAAGATGATGTTATAGAAAATGCCAAAATTCTATCAGCCCTTCAAGTAGACCAGGTAAAGCTCCATGCCTTATATCTAATGGAGGACACCGCTATGGGTAAAATGTATCAAAATAAAGAATTTCAGTTAATACCTGTAGAGGAATATCAAGAACGGGTAATTACCTTTTTAGAATATTTAGACCCTAAAATGGTGGTACAAAGGTTAATCGGAAGAGCACCAGAGGAAAATGCCCTCTTTGTTAATTGGAATATGAGCTGGTGGAAAATTAGAGACGAGATTCATGAAAAGATGTGGGAACGAGGAACATTTCAAGGGAAAAAATATCACTATTTACATGGAAAAGCCTTTAAATAAAAGGATATAAATGAATTTATAGATTTTTCCCAGTAAGAAGGAGATAGACAACTAATGATAATGATCTTAGTTAGATCTATCTCCTTAAAACGTGAATTACTTTATTTAAAGGTGTTCTTCTAACTCATTAAAGGATGGGAAACGACCTGCATCCTTTTTAGAGAAAAGTAACTTGTTATTGGAAGTTACCTCAAAGACACCACCGGTAGATGGAATAAGCATTAGGTTAGCAACCTCATTTTTAAAGGTTTTGAGGATGTTTTCAGCCAAGTCCAAGGCCTTTGGTAAATAACCTCAGCTTGTGCAGTATTTTATTGTAATCGTTTTCATAAATTTTCCCTCCTGTTTTATAAAAATTCAAATATTTTATATCTATTATACCCATATTAAGGGTCTTTAAAAGGAAGAAATATAAGTTTCATCTAAGGAAATTAAGGGTATTAAAGTAAGGGGAAATAAATTAGTATTTCTAAAAAACAAATCGAATGTATTCGATAAACATGGATAAATACTAGGCTGTAGGAGAGAATAAAGATGGGGTTGCCATAGTTCATTAAATTTTAATAATAAAAAAAGATAAAAAAACATTAAAAAAGATTAAAAAATATTTTTTAAATTTTAAAATAACTATTTTATAAGTTTAATTTGTGTTATATAATAAAATTTGAATATAAATACAGAGGAGGATACTAATGAAAACTAAGGTAGGTATTAATGGTTTTGGAAGAATTGGTAAGGCCGTACTAAAGGCATCTCTTGAAAGGGATTTAGGGATAGAAATCGTTGCAATTAATAGTACAAGTGGTCCTGAAAATCACGCTCACATTTTCAAATATGATTCTCTTTATGGAACAATGACACAAGAAGTAAAGGGAACAAAGGATGCCCTAATCATCGGAGACAAAACAATTCAATTTACAGCCCACAGAGACCCAGCTCAAATTCCTTGGGGGGAAATGGGAGTAGAAGTTGTAATTGAATCAACGGGTGTATTCTTAACTAAGGAAGATGCATCTAAACATCTTGTAGGAGGAGCTAAGAAGGTAATTATCTCTGCTCCAGCTAAGTCTGGAGAAGACCTAACAGTTGTTATGGGGGTTAATGAAGGAGAATATAACCCAGCAGAACACCACATTTTATCAAATGCTTCTTGTACAACAAATTGTTTAGCACCTGTAGCGAAAGTATTAGAAGACAACTTTGGAATTGAAACTGGTTTAATGACAACAGTTCATGCCTATACAAACGACCAAAGAATTCTTGATTTACCTCATAAAGATTTAAGAAGAGCTAGAGCTGCTGCAGAATCAATTATACCAACTACCACAGGAGCTGCCAAGGCAGTTGCTAAGGTTATTCCATCCCTTAAAGGAAAGTTAAATGGAATGGCTATGAGAGTTCCAATTCCTGTAGTTTCAGTAGTTGACTTAGTTGTAGAATTAAAGAAGGATGCAACTGTAGAAGAAATCAACCAAAAATTAAAAGAAGCTGCTGAAGGTCCAATGAAGGGAATCTTAGGATACACTGAAGAGCCTTTAGTATCAATTGACTTTAAGAAAGATTCTAGATCATCAATTGTAGATGCACTATCAACAATGATGGTTGGAGAAAAAATGGTTAAAGTAGTTGCATGGTATGACAATGAGTGGGGATACTCAAACCGTATCTTAGATTTAGCAGATTACATAGCTAAAAAATAATAAAAATAATAAAAATAATAAAAATAATATAAAACAATATAAATTAATTCCCAAAAACTGCTGTTAAGATAACCTTGCCAGCAGTTTTTTTATAAAAAAAAGATGTAGTAATTTGTTCTTTCTACCTTTGTTAGTATAAAAGGGAGAAATTTAATAGATATTAATAATGAGGACGATAATCCATTACCCTGTAGGACGATTTAGTGGTATAATAAAAATGTATGAAGTAAAATAACATGTAAAAACTAAGTTTTAATTGGGTAGCGGGGTGATTGAATGCAGTACATAGAATGGAAAAAAGTACTTATACCATACGAACATGCAGTTGAAGAACTAAAGGTTAAATTTAAGAGTATTAGAAATGAACTTACAAAACTTGGAGAATATTCACCCATCGAATTTGTAACAGGGAGAGTCAAGAAGATATCGAGTATTTTAGAAAAAGCTAAGAAATTAGAAATCGATATGAATGAATTTGAAGATAAAATTGAGGATATTGCAGGTATTAGAATTATGTGTCAGTTTGTAGAAGATATCTATACCGTTGTAGACTACATAAGAGAGCGGGATGGACACGACTTAGAAATTCATTCAGAAAAGGACTACATAACCAACTATAAGGAAAGTGGATATAGAAGCTATCATGTTGTCATTAGATATCCCATCCAAACGGCAATGGGGCCAAGAAAAATATTAGTAGAGATTCAAATTAGAACTCTAGCTATGAACTTTTGGGGAACGATTGAACACTCATTAAAATATAAATATAAGCATAACATACCTGAACATATTAATGATCGGTTGAAGAAGGCAGCAGATGCAGCTTTTCAACTAGATCAAGAGATGTCTGAAATTAGGCATGAGATTAGACAGGCACAAAAAATGTTTGAGGTTAAATCTAATACAGTTTCCAACATATTAAGAAATATACAGGTGTTGTATCTATTAGGGAAAGCTAAAGAAGCCTCAGAATTTCAAGAGCGATTTAACCAGCTTTGGGATAAAGGGGATATTCGCTCTTTAAAAAAACTTTCTCAGGAAATAAACTACTATAGCGAAAAATATGAAATGTACGAATAGCTATTAGTATTCTAGATCTCGAACATTGGAAACATAGGAGAAAAGAAAGATGGCGTTATATGCAATAGCAGATTTACATTTGAGTGGTAGTGTAGATAAGCCAATGGATGTGTTCGGTGAACATTGGCTTTTTCACTATGAAAAAATACAAAAGAATTGGCTAGAACAGGTTACAGAAGAAGATACTGTTCTCATTGCTGGAGATATTTCTTGGGCAATGAAAATGGAGGAGGCCATGGTTGATTTAGAATGGATTCATCGATTACCTGGCAGAAAGATCCTCATTAGAGGAAACCACGACTATTGGTGGGCATCCATTAAAAAGTTAAACCAGCTATTTGATAACCTAGACTTTATGCAAAATAACTATTATACCTATGAAGATTATGCCATATGCGGTACGAGAGGTTGGACTTGTCCTAATCCCTTTAAATTTACAGAACAAGACAATAAACTCTACCTAAGGGAAGGACAACGGCTAAGGGCTTCTTTAGATATGGCTCAAAAGGCTGGTTATAGCAAATTAATTGTTATGCTCCATTACCCACCAACAAATGATCACTTTGAACCCTCCCTTTTTACAGAAATTTTAGAGGAGTTTCGAGTGGAAAAGGTAGTATATGGTCACTTACATGGGGAAGACTCCTATAAGGCAGGGATAACTGGTCTTCATAATAATGTTGAATATCATTTGGTTTCCTGCGATTATTTAGATTTTGACTTAATGAAATTAATATAATAATAAAATAAACATAATTGAGGAAATGGCATAAGACCATAACGTGAATTTATATTAAAATTTGTGCAAAATTAAAAACGATCTTTCCTCAATTAACAAAACAAAGGAATGGAATAGAAGATGAAAAAACAAAACATAATGAAGTTAAAGCTTTTCTTAACAGGCTTAGAAGAAAGGTTAAAGGAAAATTATCTACTTTTTGAAAACCTTGATATTACTTGTACCTCTGGGACGAAAAAGTTTAAAGGAAAAGGGTCTCCTAAGGATGAAGGGATAAACTTTAATTTTAATGGTGTTACAAAGATACTAAAACCTCAAGAAATTACTGACCAGCTGTGTGATATTGCAGAGCAATATGATGCAGTGGAAATTAGATATGTAGAGCGGGGAACAACCATTGTTATTGAAGGTGATCATAAAAATGTAAAAATAAAATATGAGGACAAAGAGATTAAAGAGCCCCTAGAGAAGGTAACAACTTCTCAAATTGGTAACAGGGACTACTTAATCAAAGTAGGCAGAGCAAATCCTTTACTTAAGGAAATTGGTATTTTAAGTAAAGAAGGTAAAGTTAAAAATGATATGATTCGTAAGTACAACCAAATTGATCATTTTGTCGAGCTAATCGAGGACCTATTAAAGGGGTTAGAAGATGTTGAAGAAATTAATATATTAGATTGTGGTTGTGGAAAGTCATATTTAAGCTTTGTCCTAAACTATTATTTAACGGAAGTTTTAAAGAAAAAGTGTCATTTTATTGGGTTAGACTACTCAGAGGGAGTAATCGAATCTTCAAAGAAGATGGCAGAGAATTTAAAATATCGAAATATGTCCTTCTTTAAAGAAGATATTAAAAATTATATTCCAGACAGAGATATTCACTTAGTGATCAGTCTTCATGCCTGCGACACTGCTACAGATATGGCATTGGCCTTAGGTGTAAGATGTAACGCACGAGCAATTGTTTCTGTACCTTGTTGCCAAAAAGAAGTTTTAAGCCAATATCAGTATGAGCCACTACAACCAATATTAAAGCACGGTATTTTAAAGGCTAGAATGGCTGATGTTTTAACAGATGGGTTAAGGGCATTATTATTAGAGGCGAAGGGATATAAGGTATCAGTTGTTGAATATATTTCACCTTTAGAAACGCCTAAAAACCTACTATTGCGGGCAGAAAAGGTAAGTTATGGTAATAAGCAGGCAATGGAGCAATACCAAGAATTAAAAAAGGTACTAAAGGTTAACCCTACCTTTGAAAAGTTAATCTATTAATAGAGAAAAGTAATATTAATAGAGAAAAGTAATATTAATAGAGAAAAGTAATATTAATAGAGAAAAGTAATATTATTAATAGAGAAAAGATCAAAAATGACACAATTATATTAAAGCCCTTTAGAAGACTTTCTTAACAGAAGGACCTTCTAAAGGGCTTTGTATTACATTTTATAAGATTCTGCTTGTTGGTGGATTTTTCTTATAAAAAAGATGCTAGTACTGATTATTAATAAACTATTAATAAAATGAGGATAGTATAGGTGGCTATTGAGCTGAAGAGTAATAGCGACCCCAACAGAATATCCTATTAATAGCAGAAAATGTAATATACCTATAATAAAACCTTGTTTTGAAGGAGTAACATGTAATGAAAGTCCCCCAAGGATACTAGGTAATAATATCCCCAGTGAGAGTCCCCATAAGATCATGGGAACAAAGAGTAGGGTAGATTCTTTAATGAGGGGTAGTAAGCCTAGACCAAAGGCCATAAGGAGTAGCCCCATTAAGATACTTTTCATATCACCTAAATGTTGACCAATACCACCTAATTTGGTTAAAAAAGTTAAGGTTAAACTAATTAATAGAACTCCTAAGAGATTCAACTGAGAAGATTCAATAGAATAAATCTCTGTCTTAAGTATTAGTAGAGATAGAGTTGCAAAAGTATAACCACAGACTAGCACAGCTATATAATAATAATACAGCGTTGGGGTTGATAAGATTTCTGTAACTTTGTTATAGGTAATTGTCGATACCCGTTTATTTAACTCTGATAAATAATCCATTAAAAGTAGACAGAGGACCCCAATAAAAAAGTAGGAAAACATCAAAACAAATAATACCCAGTGGAAGGCTGCCATGGGGGTAATAGCTTGATGAAGGGGTAATACAAACAGGGCAAACAGTGGTACAGGAACAAAAAACTTACAAAGACTTAAAAAGTTTTCCTTCTCTACTAAATTACAAAGCCAGCTGACCACTGTAGTCAAAATAGTTGAAAGTAGAAGGCCATGAATAGCCCTAAAGTATAAGTAAATTTTGGGGGAAGGGTTAAGTAAATAACCTCCTTGGATGACGCCTATTAAACACAATGCTAAAGCAATAATAGAGATATGGGAGTAATAGTGCATTAGAAAACCAGTCACCATACTTCCAATAATAAAGGCAAATATATATAGCCAGAAACTTATATGTTGATAATCTGCTAGTTGAGACAAGAAATCAACTGATCCTATTGCCAGAATGATTACTAATAAAGTTTTCTGCAATGTTCTCATAAAATTACCTCCAAGTACATAGGATTTATTAGTAAGGATTGCCTAATTTTCGTAAATAATTCTATTTTATGAAGATAATTGAGAAAAATGCAAAGAAAAAGCAAAGAAAAAGCAAAGAAAAAACCCCCGAATTTTCGGAGGCTTATAATATTTTATCATTAAATGATATCTATATGATAATGTATTTCTACTTCTTTATAACGTATTACTACTTCCTAACACATTTGCAATTTTATGTTGTACCATTTCTTTAATAGCTTTTCTTCCTACACCAAGATATGATCTAGGATCAAAGTTCTTAGGATCTTCTGCAAGGGACTTTCTAATGGCAGCTGTCATAGCAAGTCTTAGGTCTGTATCAATATTAATTTTACAAACCCCTAACAAAGCAGCTCTTCTTAACATCTCTTCTGGCACACCTTGAGCTCCAGGGATATTTCCGCCATATTCATTACAAAGCTTAACGAAATCTGGCATAACAGTTGAAGCACCGTGCAATACTAATGGGAAATTAGGTAATAGTTTAGTGATAGTCTCTAGTCTCTCGAAATCTAAGTTAGGCTCTCCTTTAAACTTATAGGCACCATGGCTAGTACCAATAGCTATAGCTAATGAATCTACACCTGTTTTTTCAACAAATTCAGCAGCTTCTTCTGGATTAGTAAAAGTTGCATCCTTTTCACTTACATTAACGGCGTCTTCAATACCAGCTAATCTTCCTAATTCAGCTTCAACAACGACTCCCTTGCTGTGGGCATACTCAACAACTTTTTTAGTAATTGCAATGTTTTCTTCAAAAGGATGGTGGGACGCATCAATCATAACAGAAGTAAATCCATCATCAATACATTGTTTACAAAGTTCAAAGCTGTCGCCATGATCAAGGTGTAGTACAATTGGTAAATTAGAGTCAATTATGGCGGCTTCAACAAGCTTTTTTAGGTAATTTGGGTTAGCATATTTACGAGCTCCTGCAGATACTTGCAGAATTAATGGAGAAGACTCTTCCTTAGCAGCGTCAACAATCCCTTGAATAATTTCCATATTGTTTACATTAAAAGCTCCAATAGCATATTTACCTTCATAGGCTTTTTGAAATATTTCTTTACTGGTAACCAATGGCATTGTAATTCCTCCTAAAATTAATTTTATATATGACACATAGCAAAATACTAGAATAGGGGTTTTGTGATATCCTACTCCCTTGATAATTAATATTAAGTATGACACTTTATGTATTTATTTATATCATATAGATTTTACCACTATCTAGTTTAGTTTTCAACAAGTATCATCATTTTAAACTAAAAAATTTCCTGAAATAATTATACTTTTATCAAACTAAGACTATGAATTTTATTAAAAATGAAGTAGAATAATAGAGAGAAGGTTTCCATAAATATTATAATTTTAATTGCACAAACTACTCACAATTTAGTATATCAATATTATTAAAGAATTTATAGGGGAATAGGGGTGATGGAAGATGAAAGTAAAAGCACACATACCCAATATGTTTACTTACTTTAATTTAACACTTGGCATCTTAGCAATTATAAGTATACTAGGGGAGGCATACTCACTTTCCGCCTCATTAATATTACTAGCAGCCTTTATGGATCGTTTTGACGGAAAATTAGCTAGAAAATTAGATGTTGAAAGCGAATTTGGAAAAGAACTAGACTCATTATGTGATCTTATTTCTTTTGGTGTAGCACCAGCTATTTTAATTTGGAGTTTTCAATTGGCACATGTTGGTGTTTTTGGAATGGTTATCATAATTCTTTTTGCTCTTTGTGGAGCATACCGATTGGCAAAATTCAACATAGTTGAGTTTGAAGGGGTTTATATGGGGATACCAATTACATTAAGTGGTGGAATTGTTGCACTAATGACACTATACTCAACAAAATATCCCACCAACATATACTTTATTGTGATTATGATGTTATTCCTTTCCTACTCTATGATTAGTAAAAGAATTAAACTTAAGAAGCGTTAATAAATAAAACCAATAATACAGAGGCTCCTAATGGGGCCTTATTTTCTTTTGTTTTATTATTTGAAGTAAAATCTTCTACATTGTATAATAATAAAGATAAAGTTGGAACAGTAAAGGGTGTTTAAATTGAGATACGTACCAAGGGAAAATATCTTCCAAAAGTTTTTTAAGGCAAGAGAAAGCCTAATAGAACAATTTCAGAAGGGAGATCTTTCAAAAAAAGAATATATCGAAGAAGGCTTTTATGATATCCAGAGGCTAGAAATTAAGCCATTTAAAATTGTAGACAGTTTTGAAAAGGCCATATTTAATTATCAGTACTACAACACAATGGCTAAATACTACTATCTACAGTCTAATCAGATTAAAAAATATGGTAAGCATATGGAAAAGTATAAAGAATATCTACAAAAGGTAGATGATTTTTATTATAAAAAAGATCGTTCTACCATGAAGGCTATTGAATTGCTAGATTTTTATGGAGTAGAAGCCTATTATATTCAGGTTTCTTCAACTTATCTAAAAAAGAAGTTATTTGAGATTATATTCTTAGATCATAAAGATGTAATCCTCCATTCCACCAGTCAGTGGTTATTAGAAAGACTTCAAAGGGAAGGACTTTTTAAGGAGGGTGTAAGGAAATCTTTAATCGCAAATTATGTAAATGAGAAATACTAATAAAATAAGTTTAGAAAAAAAGGAGGAGTTTAAAATGCCTCAAGTTAAAGTAAGAGGGATTTCACCAGAAAAGCTTTGTGAATTAAGTAAGGGGTTAATTGATGAACTAGTTGAAGTAGTAAAATGTCCAAGGGACTATTTTGAGCTAGAATACATACAGTCCATAGCCATTCGTGAAGGGAACATAGAACCAGCTTATCCCTTTATTGAAGTAGCATGGTTTGATCGTGGACAAGAAGTACAGGATGAAGTGGCAAAAATTATAACAAAACATGTTCAGTCCATTGGAATTACATCCCTTGATCTTGCCTTTACTACCTTTGAAAAAAGAAATTACTATGAAAATGGTATACATTTTTAGGAATCGAGGGAAATAGATGGCTAAAACGTTAAGATTAGATAAAATATTGTCCCATATGGGGTATGGAAGTCGTAAAGAAATTACAAGGTTGTGTAAGGCAGGCATCATAACTGTAGATGGGAAAGTTGTTAAAAGTAGTAGTCAACATATAGACCCAGTAGCTTCTATAATTAAAGTGGGAGAAGAAGAAGTTAATTATAGGGAGTTTGTCTATATATTGATGAATAAACCAGCCGGGGTAATCTCTGCCACAGAAGATAGCAGACATCAGACAGTGGTGGATCTTTTAGATGTAGAATATAGAAGTTTTGATGTTTTCCCTGTAGGTAGATTAGATATTGATACAGAAGGTTTTCTACTATTAACAAATGATGGGCAACTGGCCCATAGGTTATTAGCCCCAAAAAAACATGTGCCAAAAACCTACTATGCCCATGTAGAGGGGAATGTTACAGAAGAAGATGTTATTGCCTTTAAAGGGGGAGTTACCCTTGATGATGGCTATCAAACAAAGCCAGGTGAGTTGACAATACTAAAATCTGATGCCATATCGGAAATTGAACTCACCATTTATGAGGGAAAGTTTCATCAGGTAAAGCGAATGTTTGAAGCTGTTGGGAAGAAGGTAATCTACTTAAAGCGAATTGCTATGGGGAGCTTAAAGTTAGATGAAGACTTAGAATTAGGGGAATATCGTGAAATGACCCCAGAAGAATTAGAAGAATTGACAAAATTAGATTCATAGAAAATAGCTTAGACTTGGGAGTGAAATAACTAGTGAAGAAAAAAGATATTGTTGAATTTACAATAGATCATACAGAGTTTGGAGGTAAAGCTTCTGGAACTGTTGATGGTATAAGGATAAAGGTAAAGCATGGAATTAAAGGACAAAAAGTTAAGGCATATATCAAAAAAATTAAAAAGAAACAAGCAGAGGGTAAAATAATGGAGGTTTTGGAGCGATCTCCTTTAGAAAAGGAAGACACCTGCCGTCATTTTGGTGCCTGTGGTGGTTGCTTTCAACAATCCTTATCCTATGAAGATCAACTAAAGGAAAAAGAAGAGCAAGTGAAGGCTTTATTTGATGAAGTAAATCTTTCAAATGTAGCATGGTTACCTATCGAAGGTAGTCCTAATATCTTTAATTATCGTAATAAGATGGAGTTTTCCTTTGGTGATGAAGAAAAGGGCGGCAAAATGGCCCTAGGGATGCATAAACGTGGTAGACATCATGATATTGTAACAGTGGATGAATGTATGATTATGGACGAAGACTTTAGATTGGTATTAAAAACAATTTTAGAATACTTTAAGGAAAAGGGTGTACCCCTTTATCACAGTATGAGACATGTTGGATACCTGAGACATCTTGTTGTTAGAAAAGCCTTTTATACAGGTGAGATTTTAATTAACCTCGTTACCACAACTCAACACCAATTAGATATAAGTGATTTGGTGGAGGAACTGAAGTCGGCAAACTTTAAAGGAACCTTAGTCGGGTTTTTACATACCTTTAATGATAACCTTGCAGATACAGTACAAAGTGACAAAACAGATATCTTATTTGGAAGGGACTATGTTATTGAAAACCTTCTGGGGCTTCAATTTAAGATTTCAGCCTTTTCTTTTTTCCAAACCAACACAGTAGCAGCAGAAAGACTTTATGAAATTGTAAGGGATTTTGTTGGAGAAGCAAAAGATCAAGTGGTATTTGATCTATATTGTGGAACTGGTACAATTGGTCAAGTAGTGGCTCAAAGGGCTGATAAGGTAATTGGAATTGAGATTATTGAAGATGCCGTTGAAGCAGCTAAGGAAAATGCTAAGTTAAATGGATTAGATAACTGTAAATTTATAGCGGGGGATGTAAGGCTGAAGGTTAAGGAACTAAAGGAAGACCCTGATATCATTATTTTGGACCCACCAAGGGCAGGAATCCACCCTCAAGCCCTACAGGATGTTATCGGTTTTGGCGCTAAGAAGATCGTTTATGTTTCTTGTAATCCTAAGTCTTTAGCTGTAGACCTAGTAGAGTTAAAAAAGGCTGGCTATCAAATTGAGAAGGCCAAGTGTATGGATATGTTTCCTCATACGCCTCATGTGGAGTGTGTTGTCTTGATAACAAAAAAGTGAAGCCTGAGAAGGTCATGAAAATACTGAGTTTCATAAAATGAAAGTAAATCTGTCTACGCGACTTAGCCCTTGATGTGTGTCTGTGAGAACATATCGAGGGTATTTTCTATGCAAATTGGACCTAAATTAAGTAGGGTTGAGTTGACAGGTTAGATGTCACTTTGTTGTTTGTTACTAAGGTTAAGGTGATAAGATAGATGTTAATTTTTATGCTGTGGTGAGATTAAGAAATGATGAAAATAGATTTACGTTGACAATTGTACTTATTATTGCTATTCTATTCATAGAATAGTATTTCGGAGGAACAAATAATGATTCTGTGGAAATCAGTACTCAAAGTAGACTCAACGGATTGGCTATGGGATATAGTGACTGGGTTAAATATTTAAGACGGCTACATGTGTATGTTAGGAGGAATGCGTAGTGACTCAAATCGAAATGGTTCTATTGGGATTGTTGTACGAAGAAGATCGTTACGGGTATGAAATTGAAGCGGTTATTGAAGAACGCAAGATGAGAAACTGGACTAAAATCGGCTTTTCTTCTATATATAATTCTTTAAATAACCTTGAAAAAAAGGGATGGATTGGTTCGAGATATGAAGAGGAGTATGGTTCTCCAGCCCGAAAAGTGTATTTTGTAAATGATATTTTTCGGGATACTGTACGAGAAACCATTAAGAAGGTTCTCCAAACTCCCCAACGTGTGTACAGTGAGTTTTCCATAGGGTTAGCTTTTTCACATTTTTTAACTAAGGAAGAGGTATATGAATGCCTTATTGAATACCGAGCTAACCTTGAAAATAGGAGACAGGCTATCATGAAAAGTTATGCAGAACAATCGATGGTACATAATATCATTCATGTAAAGGCATTATTTACCCATCCTCTTAGACTGCTTGAGGCTGAGGTTGAATGGATAAATGATTTACTAGAGGAAATAAAGGAGGAAAAAAATGATTATTGAAAATTTTAATCCCTTTTACGGAAAACATTGTGAAACAACGACGGTTGGTAATCTGCTACGAAACTGTGGACTAGAGCTTTCTGAGCCATTGATATTTGGAGTTGGAGAAGGGCTTAGTTTCATTTATTGGGATAGCAAGCAAATGGAATTCCCATTCTTAGGAGGAAGATGTAAGCCAGATATTTTAACAGAAAATATAGTGAAAAATCTAAATTTAAGTATTGAGTTGTATCAAACATCATCAAGATCTAAGGCTTGGGATAATGTGAAATCAAAAATTGACAATAACATTCCAGTAGGTTTGAAATTGGATTGTTACCATCTTGAATATTTTACACAAAAAATACATTTTGCTGGACATTATGTAACTATTTATGGGTATGATAATGATTTTGCATATTTAATAGATACTGATCAGCAAGGATCAGATGTTAAAACAAGTCTAGTGAGTTTAGCAGATGCAAGAAGTGAAAAGGGTCCAATGTCTTCCAAAAACAGATCATTTACTATAATAAGGAGAAATGATCCACCAAATTTAAAAGATGTAATTATATCGGCGATAAATCATAATGCATATGAATACTTAAATCCTCCGATTCAAAATATATCTTTCAAAGGAATAAGGAAAACAGCTAAGGTTATTGGAAATTGGTTTGAAAGACCAGGTATGACACCAGAGTTAATTATTCAAGCAGGTACACTAATGGAGAGGGCTGGTACTGGAGGGGGCTTATTTAGAAATATGTACAGAGATTTCCTAGGTGAATGCAATGACCTATATCCTGACCTAAATCTTAAAAATCCAAATGAGAAATTTTGTACAATTGCTGATATGTGGACAGAGGTGTCTAACTTAATTTGTAAAGCTGGAGAAAATTCAAACGAGCAATATCTTAAAGAAGCTTCCCTAATATTGCTTGAGATTGCTTCTTTGGAAGAAGAAGCAATGAAGATACTTTTTGAGAAAACATCTATTTTTCACAAGTAAATAATAGAGAGTAGATATGTTTCTTCTTACCTCGATTTTGCATAAAACAGCGAAAATTCTATTGATATGTTTCCACATACGTCGGGTGAAAAATCGGCCTAAGATATCAAGGCCATCAACTCGGGCCATGTTGAGTCGATAGCGTTGCTAACTAGGGTTAAAATAAATACGATGTTTTAGGTAGTAAAAGACCTCTAGGCAAAAATGAATGCCTAGAGGTTTGATTTTTTTACAGTTTATACTCCACATAAGTTATTGTCATAAAAGTCAATAACTTATTAACTTATTGCCAGGCACCGGACTCATAGAAGGTTACGGTCTTTGATGATAAAGTGATTGTTGCGTTCAAGTCAGGAGTTGAGCTTGACGTTGAAATATAAGATGTTGAGTTGATTGCCAACCGAGGGAACCATACCTTGGTTGCAATTTTATTTATACAAATTTATGAACAAATTGATATGAAGAGTATTCTTACCTACGACTATTTGTAAGCTGATTTTTTTTATAGTTTCATACTAATTTCAACCAAATAATATTATATATATTTTGGTTATCCACTTAAATAGTTGTCCAGCTATTGAGGATAAAAAATTATTCCAAAATTTTATAACCCGCAAAAAGTGTTTCAAGACCCCGCATAAACTGTTCGTCATTGCTCAACGGCTTATAATCCTCTCCAAATACAGTGATAAAAGGGTTGGCGTCATCCCATCTTTCGCTGACCATTGTAGTCTCATCCGACACAAAAGATAAAATATAATTATAAAACAGTCGTGCGGCAATGATGCAATTTTCTTTTTTTACGCCTAAGTTTATAAAACACAATAAATCGTTTTTAACAAGCTCGATGCGAGTAGGAGTAAGAGGTGGAGAGGCTGTAATTATCTTCACAGAATCCTGCACTTTTAACAATTCTCGCCTGAATAGTTCGGCTTGCTCAATAAGATACCGTTTTGGATCTACTAAACCACATGATGGCTTTGTATTGTTACATATCCTTTCGGCAATCGCGTCATAGAGTGATTGTTTATCTTTAAAATGATTATAGAGGGAAGCGGCTTTTATGCCAAGCTTATCCGCTATTGCGCGCATCGTCAATCCATCAAGATATTGGCAGTCTGGCAGCAATTGTTACAAGTTTGCAGTTACCACTTACACTGCTTTCTGGTGTGCTTCTACCCTTGTCCCTCGGACCGAAATGGCTTCAAACCATTGCGCACGTCAATCCGCTATATTATACAGTAGAAGCGTCAAGGGTTCTAGCTGATGGGTTGATTAACAGCACGGAAACTATTATCGCCTTCGGCGTGATAATTCCGCTGACAGTTATTGTGCTTTGGTGGTCGACGCGGGTTTATAAAAAAGTAGTGGCGTAACCCTTCTCTGTTGAAGACCATTTATAGTGCGGTATTGTCCTATGCAGATTATTTTAACGGCGGTCTGTGAAAGGCCGCCGCTATTTTCTTTAAAAATTATAAAATTCTTTTTGGGGTAGCGATCGCTAAAAGCATTTTGCTTAAAATTGAGGAAACGAAATAGTAACCTTAAGTGAACATATATAATTTTTCCTTAACTTACACAACCATTATGGTGCATTCTATTCGAGCAGTTTATGGTGACAGATTTCTTTTTTTAAATAAGAGTAAATAATAGCTGATAGTACATTTTCACACATATCCCATTAATAACGAATTTTATTAATTGATGCTTGAATAGATATGTTCCCTCCTACCGATATTGTAAAATATACCGTGGATATATTCCCTTTTACTGATAGTTCTAATGACATTCATTCTATCCTCTCAATCCATGTTCCAAGCAGTAGTGTTGATAGAGCGGACTTAGAGCATTTTATATGTTCCCTCAGACTTGGTTTAAGGAATTATGATTTAAGGGGGGAAGAAATTTCGCAGAATAAGTATCCTGGAAAAGTTAGTAGTTGGTGTCGAAAGAATTATCTGTAATTTAAAAGCAGGACCTTTGCAAGAAGGAATGTAAACTCCATAAGGATAGGATCTATACTAGGATTTCAACAAAGTACATATAGATATAGATTACAGTTCGTTAAAATAATGGTTAAAACAATTCAAAAGTGAGCCATTGACATGAAATATTTGCAATGCTATAATCTAGTTAAAATTACTCGGAGGTGATTAGCTAAAATGATCAAATAATCTTATCCATTATAAAACAATTAAAGTATTTTTGGTAAAGTTAGAACATCTTTATTTATATACAAGATGGCTTCTTGAGTTACCGAAAACTGCTAAAAGTTTTTGGATAGGGTTATGATAGTGTCGTTTTAGTTATACTCATAAAGAAATTATTAGTTGTTTTTGTTTGAAACACCTTTCTTTGTGATAACCTAATTTATATTGTGATACTTATAAACCTTCCAAAGCTTTTGCTAGGAAGTTTTTTTGTTTTTGTATAAATACTTTAAAGGAGTGATTAATATATGATGAATGTAAAAATTAAAGAATACAGTTTGATATCAGCTAAATCAGGACCTTATGGAATGACTTTAGGCCCTGATCAAGAGGTATGGTTTACAGAAAATCAAGGGAATAGGATAGGAAAAATTACAGAGGGTGGAGTAATAACTGAGTACGCAATACCAACTCTAGATGCAGGAGTTTCAATAATAGCAGCTGGTGTCGGAAAAGAACTATGGTTTACAGAATACAAGGCTAACAAAATAGGCAAGATTACAATAGAAGGTAAAATTACTGAATATAATCTTCCAACTTCAAATTCAGGTCCCTTTGGGATTGCTTTAGGTTCTGATGGGGCAGTTTGGTTTACAGAGATTACAGGTAATAAAATAGGTAGAATAGATGCTAATGGGAAGATAATCGAATATGATTTGCCTGACAAAGCATCCTTTCCTTCAATGATTGTAGCAGGTCCAGATGGAGCTCTTTGGTTTACAGAAAACCAAGGAAATAAAATAGGAAGGATTTCTACTTCAGGAAAAATAGCTGAATACCCTATACCAACCCCAGCCTCTGGACCAGTAGGAATTACAAAAGGGTCAGATGGTGCCCTCTGGTTTGTAGAGATTAACGGAAATAAGATTGGCAGAATTACACCAGCAGGAGAAATTACGGAATATCCAATACCTACAGAAAATGCTAAGCCACATGCAATTACACCTGGCAAAGATGGAGATCTTTGGTTTACAGAGTGGGGGGCAAATCAAGTTGGACGTATCACACTTTGTGGACAAATTACTGAATATAAGATCCCTACGCCTAATTCAGAACCCCATGGTATTGTACTTGCACAAGACGGAGGGATTTGGTTTGCTGAGGAATCTAATAAAATAGCTCAGTTAATTTATTAGATACAATATTCTTTTCAAATCTTTTCAAATAAAAATAGGAAACAGAATTTAGGGTTGGAAAAAAAGCTTGAAAGGGGCAAGATTATATGAAAGGACCAGATAAGAAAAAACTATACCCAAATAAAAACATCAAAACAGTTTGTTATATAAGTAATTTACCGAAGAGACCCAACGTTGAGATTGGAGAATACACTTATTATAGTGATAATAAAAAGTCTCCTGAGAAATTTTATGATAATATAGAGCATCATTATGAATTTCTTGGAGATAAGCTAATCATAGGTAAATTTTGCGCAATAGCAGAGGGTGTAAAATTCATTATGAATGGAGCAAATCATAGGATGGATGGCATAACAACCTATCCATTTAATATCTTTGGAGGTGGTTGGGAAAAGGTTACTCCAACAATAAAACAGCTGCCTTTCAAGGGAGACACGGTGATTGGTAATGATGTATGGATAGGTCAAAATGCAACCATTATGCCAGGAGTTAAAATAGGTGATGGTGGGATAATTGCTGCTAACTCAACGGTAGTAAAAGATGTCGAGCCATATGCAATATATGGTGGGAATCCAGCTATATTTATCAAGAAACGTTTTAGTGATGAAAAGGTTGAATTCTTGTTAAAGCTAGAGTGGTGGAACTGGGATGAAGAGAAGATATTTAATTATCTTGAAATGTTAACATCTGAAGCAGGATTAGAGGAATTAATGAAAAAATAGGAGGGGCAATCAATGTATATAGAGAAGGTTATTAAAGAGATGAAAGAAATCTTCAAAGAAATTCCTTTTGGAATTGACCATACTTTCAAGGTTTTACAAAATGCAGAAGAGATAATGAAAGGTGAAAATATTGGAGCAGAAGAAAAAGAACTTATCAGTATTGTAGCTATACTACATGATATTGGTGCTGTTGAAGCACAAAAAAAGTATGCTTCAATAGATGGTGCTTATCAAGAAAAAGAAGGACCAGCAGTAGCACGAGGGATACTACAAAAGGTAGGTTATGACAAAAGTATTGATAGAATATGCTTTATAATAGGTAATCATCATACTCCATCAAAAATTGATGGTCTTGATTTCCAAATACAATGGGAAGCAGATTTACTTGAAAATTTGACAATTATGGATATAGAAAAAGAACAGGAAAAGATAAAAAAATGCATAGATGATAATTTTAAAACAGTTATAGGAAAAAAGATAGCTTGCGAACGGTTTATTTTAGGTTAAATTTTTCATATATATTAGCATTATGAGCAGGCAATCAACTGCTCTTTAATTATACAGGAATTGGTATGCATATTTAAATTCTAGTTATATAGAATTTACTGCTGCAATATAGAATTTAGTTTTTCATTTAACTTTCTTTTAAAAAACAAAATATTTTTACTTAATTAGGCGAATGTATGTTCTGGAAATAATAAAATATAAATAAGGATATGGGTGTAAGGGGGGGCTTTTTACCCCCTGGGGGTCTGACTTTTACGCAGAATGAATTTTACAGCTGGTTACATATGCTTACACTAAGCAAGCCAATTAAACCTCGGTTTATTAAATGTATTTTTTGAAGCACGAAACATAAGTTGAAATATCTGAACTAAGTGATGCAAAAAAGCTTGACCATTACAGAAGCATGTCTTGACAAAAAACATTAAATGATTACAATTAAATCAAACGATTGATTGAAAGAGGTGAAGAATTGAATCAAAGTCTTGATGTGAAGAAAAACATTCAAAAATCGGCCAAGAGACTCTTTGCCTTAAATAGCTACAAAGCAACTTCCACACGTGATATTGTCAGGGAAGCAGGTGTCAATATTTCAGCTATTACATATCATTTTGGCAGCAAGGAAGGTTTGTTTTTATCCCTCTTTAATGACTTTTTATTTCTGGAGGATGAGGCTTCTGTTTTTGTTGGCAATCCGGTATTGGAGTTGAAAAAACTTTTAACAAGGATCATCGGCCTTCGTTTCGAAGACCCAGAATTGGTAACTATTTTACAACAGGAAATTGTGGTGCACAGTACTAGAACAGAAGCTGTCAAAGAACGACTCATACCTATATGGCAACGAATCCATTTGTTGTTGGAACAAGGCAGAGAAGCAGGGGATTTTCATTTATAAGGTGTAAAATAATAATATTTAAATAATATTAAAGTTTTTAAAAAATAATAAAAAAATCATGAAATTCGCTAAAAGTATGGACCAAGATGAAGTTTTAAAAAAAGTTCAACATATATACAATATTCCAATGATAGAAAAATAAAAAAACGTCAGTAGTAATTAAATTGGATAATCTCCCCTTCTATAGATGTAATAATAAAAAGTCTAAAATAAGAGGAGTATTTTTTATTCCAGAAATCTAATCAATAGACAATACTTTGTCATCAGTGAGGCTAACAAGTCTAATACTGATGATATAGAAATGTTATAAAAGAATGTGTCAGCAAGTTTTAAATAAATACTTTCACATTATTAGAATAAGGAGGACGTATGATATATTCTATAGCTATATCATACAAGTAGAGATGAACAAAATTCTAATTATAGAAGACAATACACAGATAAATAATATGTTACGTGATATATTAACTTCAAAAGGATACGAAGCCGTGCAAGCTTTTTCAGGAACAGAAGGAGAACTGCATCTAAAGCATAATGAAAGTATTGCATTAGTACTTTTAGATCTTATGTTACCAGGTAAAGATGGAGAAAAAATAGTAGAAGACATTCGTAGAGATTCTTATTTACCAATTATTGTTATATCAGGAAAAGTTGAGGTTGAAGATAAGGTTCGCCTGTTGGGTATGGGGGTAGATGACTATATTACAAAACCTTTTCATAAAGAAGAAGTTTTAGCTCGAATTCAAGTAGCTATTCAGAGATCTATTCGCTATGAAAGTATGAGTCAAGATAGTCGTACTTTGTCCTATAAAGAAATTACATTAAATCAAGAAAATAGAACGGTTCAATACAAGGATCAATTAATCAACTTAACAAAAACGGAATATGAAATTTTACTCTTACTTCTGAAAAATCCCAATAAACTTTTTAGTAGAGATGAGTTATACGAGCAAATTTGGAGTGAAGAGTATACGAAGGATGATAACACCATAAATGTACACATGAGTCATTTAAGAAGAAAATTAGAAGACAGATCAGGAATTAATTTTATTGAGAATGTCTGGGGTATTGGCTATAAGCTAAATTAAATTTATACTTTCTTTATTATTTTTTTATTGTTTTAACAATATTATTTTCACTTTCTATTCTATACTAAATATAGAAAAGGAGTGGTGATACAATGACAACACTAATAAGATTTGTGTGGGTAATTTCTATGGCTTCTTTAAGCTGCTTTTTATTATTAGGGATTTATCAAATTATTAGTCAGTTTCATGAGAAAAAACCGGTAAAACAATATCTAAGAAAATTAATGGTTGGCTGTTTTGTTTTATATGGAGCAACATTTGCTATTTGGTTTATAGTATCTAATCTTTTAGGAGGTCTCTAATGGAAGTTATAAAAACGAAACAATTAAATAAATATTTTAAAAAAAGTCATGTCCTAAAAGATATTAATTTAACAGTCCATAAAGGTGAGATTTGTGCATTAATTGGAAAAAATGGTGCAGGCAAAACAACACTAATGAAAGCAATTATTGGATTAACCAATTGCCAAAGTGGAGCAATTACCCTTTTTGGGGATCAAGAGTATTTGAAATACAATCGCTTAAGAATCGGTAGTATTATTGAAACTCCAGGATTTTATCCTTATCTTAGTGGATTAGAAAACTTAGAATATTTTAGAATTCAACGTGGCATTCTTGAAAAAGGAGTGGTTGAAGAATCATTAAAAATGGTTGATCTTTATGATGAGAGACATAAAAAAATCGGCTCCTATTCATTAGGAATGAAGCAGAGATTGGGGTTAGCATTGGCCTTGTTAGGTTCTCCAGACTTGTTAATTCTTGACGAACCAACTAATGGTATAGATGCTGAAGGGATTGTAGAAATACGTAATTTGTTAGTAAAAATTAATCAAGAAAAACATATCACAATATTAATTAGCAGTCATATCCTGGCCGAATTAGCTAATATAGGAACCAAATTCTGTTTTATGCACAAAGGGGCTTTGATAAAAGAAGTAACGGCAACTCAACTACAAGAAATGACAGGTAATCGAATTATAATCCAAGTGGAAGAACCAAAAGCTGCTGTTGTTTCCTTGGAAAAATACATGGATTTTAATAATATAGAAATTCAACCTAATCATAAAATAGTGCTTAAAGAGTTTGATGTTTCAAAAAATATCCTTGAAAAAATATTAATTCAACATGATATTAAACTAAACTCATTTACAAAGCAATCAGTAACTCTAGAAGATTATTTTTTAGAGTTTATTAAGGAGGAAGAAAATGAGTAATTATCTTAAATCAGAAATATATAGAGCATTGCATACAAAAGCTTACTATATTTTTTTTGCTGTATGCTTAGTTGCTTTAATTGCACTTGGAATGTTTATGAAGTTTATAACACCATATCAATCATTTGCTTTTACAGGAAATCATTTTCTTTATGCACTTCTTGTTGTGCTAGTAAGTGGTATAATCATGATTTTTCCAGCTTTAGTTGTTGCATTTACAACTAAGTCTGTGACCTTACAACAAGAGATATTATCATCGGGTATAAAAAGAAAAACAATTTTTTTTAACGATTATATTTTAGCAGGTTTGATTAGTGGAGTTTACCTCTTTATCCTATCCTTTATTAGCCTTTTTATTGCAATGTTTTTGTTTGAGATAGATAATACGCAAGTTGACACCAGTTGGATTACTACAAATGGGTTCATTATCACTATTTTACATTTGTTTTTGGCGATATTAGCATGGAATGCTCTAGCAGTTGGGGTGAATTATATTCTTGACAATAAAGGTATTGCAATGGGAATCTTTTTTTTATTTTCTTATATTGTACCGTTGATTATTGTTCAATTCCGGTTTGTTTCAAAAGTACTTCAATGGGTTGCAGAAATCTTTCCGTTAACACAAATTTTTCTAGCTTTTCGTCAAGAGAATAATCCGCTGTTGTCTATATGTATAATTGTTGCAAATATTATAATTATCCTAACGACAACTTTCTTAATTTATAAAAGAAAAGAAGTGTGATTGAAGAATGTTAATAAATATTATATTATGTATTCTTCTATTTCTTTTCCTGATGCTTCTAAGCATATATTACATAAAGTATGTGAAACAAAATTTAGAAATAAAAGAAATTCTTATACAACTTACGCTATTAGAAAAAGACGTAAATAATAACTTTTGTATTCGTAGTCATACGAATACAAAGTATACAAATGAATTGATTCTTTCATTAAATTCATTGGTTAAAAAATATCGGTCAGAAATTGTGAATACTGAAAAAATGGAGGTCAATTTAAAAAGACAAATTTCAAGTCTTTCACATGATTTACGTACGCCCCTAACGTCCGTCCAGGGATATTTGGAGATTATTATGGATAATTATAGTTCAATTGAAGTAGGGTCAAATATAGAAATTATACAAGAAAGATTAAGGTATGTAGAAAGTATGTTAAATGAATTTTATATATTATCAGTCATAGAAGATAGTGGTTTTAGAAAGTATAGTGTATCTGTGCAACCTGTATTGAAAAATATCTTACTTTCTTTTTATCACGAGTTTGAAAGAAAAGAAATAAAAGTACAAGTAGATATTCAGCATACCCCCAAAATTATAGGAGATACAAAAGGGTTGTCTAGGATATATAATAATCTAATAGAAAATATTCTTAAATATAGTACGGGAACGGGTAAAATAGAACATTTTGAACAAGATGGACAGATTATAACAAAGTTTACCAATTCAATATCCAATGAAAAGGATATTGAAGTTCATAGACTCTTTGAAAGATTTTATACTTCAGACTTTTCAAGAACTAATAGTACTGGACAAGGATTATATATTGTTAAAACAATTATAGACAAAATGGACTTTAATATCAATGCAAAAATAGAACATGGAAACATGGTTATAACAATTATTTATTGAGTTCCTCAATTGATTTTCCGTAATTTTCATTGCTTCTTTACCTTCTTCATGCTTACTTATAACATTTTATCATTAGCCTTCCTGTCCTAAGAAAATTTTAAGATTTTGATAAGCATAAATTAAAAATCAATTCCTTCTTTTGTGGTTATATTAAACATGAAAGGGAGTTGATTTTTTATGTGTAGAAAAAGAAGAAAAAAGAAAAAAATTAATTACTTTAGAATATGTGTTTCAATTATTATTATAGGGCTTTTGATGACTGGAGCTTATACAAGCATCAGTCGCCTTTTACCATTTGGTATGGACAGGTCACATGAGAAGATTAGGATTCCATTATCAGATATTGAGGAGCGAAACACCTTACCGTTAGATGAAGAACAGGAAGAGATAAACCTTGATGTATTCATATCATGGACGCTTTTATGGTGTATAACTATCTAAGTAGATAAGTTTCCTATGGAAATCTTAAAGGGTTTTTAAACTTGCTTTTTATGGGTATTTTATATTGATATAAGAACTTCAGAAATCTTTTTCAATTAGGAAGAGGATGCTGAGATGTATGGTATTACAAACACTGGTGGGGCTGGATTGGGTCTGGCTATTGCTAAAGAGATTATTACGGCCCATAATGGAAGGATAACAGCGGAAAGTAATCTAGCGCATACTATATTTACGGTAGTGATTCCATCATCTTTTGAAAAGGGATAAGTTAGATAAAAAAAATATATATAGTTCCAGGAGGCGAGTAAAATGAAAAATATTAAATTTCTAAAATTGATATTAATGATTGGGTTACTTTTAGTTCTCACTGCATGTAGTAAGGAAACAGGGAAAACTATAAGTGTCGTTGATGACGAAGGTAATGGGGCAGGTGAGATGGATATAACGGTGGTAAAAATTGACCGGTATGATAATGTTGCAATGACAGACTGGTTGAATAAAAATACATTAATTGTTTCAAAGGAAAATACATCGTTGGACAAAATGAGTCTTTTAGAGCTTTCAGATTCTCATCCAAGAAGCTTATATCTCTATAATATTAATAACAGGGAGTATCAATTGTTAAAAGAAGCAAATAATGTGCATTTAGGAGGTGCAACCCTATCCCCTGATAAGAAGAACCTACTATACTATGAGTATACTTTAGGAGATCCTGCCTACTATGTGATGAACATGGATACTCTAGATACTTTTGGTATAAGGGGGACTAATATAGCAGGGGCCATGAGTGCTAAGTGGGGGGATAATGAAAGTGTAGTTGGTGCAGCCTATAGTGGAGGTGCCTATTTAGCAAATCTGACAGGGGAAATTACTGTAGTAGATGAAATAAAGGAAGAATCATTATTTATTGTTGAAAAAATAAATAATAATTTTTATTATAATACAAATTCCGATGAAACCTTATGGAGGTTGGATATGTCCACAAAGGAGAAGGTAAGCCTTGATTTGAGTCATGTTTATGGAGTATTACCTTCCCCAGATGGAAATCAAATGCTGGTTTTACAAAATATTGGAGCGAAAAAAATCTTAACTCTTTCTGACAACGGTGGAGAAATTAAAAAAATTATTGCTGAGGGTGCAGAGTTGGGTGGAGTTTCATGGTCTCCAGATCAGAGAATGATAACCTACAATCTAAAGGATGATGTCAACAATAAAATTGTAGAGGGTTTTTATATCTACGATATGCTAACCGGTAAAGCTACACAAATCGTGGAGGATATACAATATATGAGTATCAGCTGGAGCCCTTCAGGTGAAGAATTGGTTTATACAGAATGGGATGGAACAAAATATAATAGCAGTATCGTCTATTTGGAGATTCGTTAATAAAATAAAAATCATTAATTCTTTGGTATCATCCACCGACATTAAAATATTAATTGACCCCAACATAATAAAAACATTATCCGGTTATTTTTAAATCTCAAGGTTACTAAACTTTGAGATTTTTTTAAATTTATTGTAAGATTATTAAATCCCGTGCGTCTTATAGATAGGAGGTGAAAAAGTGACAGAACTTGAGGAGATTTACAATAACTATTTTAAGGATGTTTATTTCTTCATATATAGTCTATCAAAAGATAAACATATAGCAGAAGATTTGACATCTGAAACATTTATAAAAGCGATAAAGTACATTAAAAGCTTTAAAGGAGATTGTGATATCAAGGTGTGGCTATTTCAAATAGCCAAAAACTCATATTATTCATACATAAGAAAACATAAGAATTTGATAGAGCTAGACTCAGTGCCTGAAAAGAAAGATGATTTTGATATAGAAAAATCAGTGTTTTCATCTGAAGAGTCGATGAAAATTCATGAAATTCTCCATAACTTATCTGAGCCATATAAGGAAGTGTTTTCTCTACGAGTTTTTGGAGAGCTGAGCTTTAAGCAGATTGGCAATTTGTTTGGAAAAACAGATAATTGGGCTTGTGTCACTTTTCATAGAGCTAGAAATAAGATTAGAGAAGAAATGAGGGATTATTAATGAAAGCAACATGCAATGTTATTAAAGATGTGTTACCTCTATATTTAGAAAATATGCTTAGTGATGACTCATGTACTATGGTTGAAGAACATATTGAGCAGTGTCAGGAATGCAAGAATTATCTTAATGAGATGCGTACTTTTAATGAAATGCCAGTAGATAGGAATACCTCTCCTTTACTAAAGATAAAATCGACATTACGTAAGAAGAAAATACAGACGGTAATATTCTCAATGATGCTCTCAATTATCCTTTTTGTTATAACTATTGCTTTCTTAACCGCTCCAGAGTATATTCCATATAGCGAAAGAAGTGTAACAATAAATGAGATTGGAAATGGGTCGGTACTCGCTCAATTTGAGGATACCGTATATGGATATGACATTGATAGATATCCGACAGATGACAGCACTGGTTATGTCTATCACATTACTACATGGAATAGCATATGGAATAGAAATATAAAAAAGTCTAATACAAATAATACTATTTTAAATCCAAATGGTGAAAATGTTGTTTCTGTATATTATTACCAGACAGATGGAAGTGAAGATATATTGATGTATGGTAGAGATATAAATCCAGGAGGCGGGATTATTACATTACCAAGACTATTCTTATCTTATTACGCACTTATTGCCAAAATATTTGCTACAACTTGTGGATTAATTATGTTTATATTTTATCGTAATAAAAAAGTGCTAAATTTTACAATTAAAATCTTCTTTTTACCGGTATCCTACCTATTAGGTCAGTTTATAATTAAAGGATTTACAACTACATCATATACTGCGACACGGGATTTTTATGGAATATTGTTAGTTATGGTTCCGATATACATTGCTTGTCTTATGGCGGTAGACTTAATCAGCCAGTATAAAAACAAAAAATATGAAGGGCGCTAAGTTGCCCTTTTGAGATAGATTCTACTAATAGGTTCAAATAAAAGATATCATTTGTACGGACAGATAGGTTTTTATGGCGATATTGACTGTGGATATGTTTCCTCCTACCGATAGTGCAAAAAAGTAGTAGATATGTTCTCCCATACGTCGGGGGCAAAAACCAACTTCAGACATTAATGCAATCAACTCGGGCCATGTTGAAGCCGTAATAAGTATTACTGAGGTTGTTGCACATTAGTTATTGGTAATAAAGAAAAATCAGCTTTAACCAATTTAGATACTTTATTAAAATTGATAAAAACTATCATCCGATGTTTGATCATCAAGAAAGTATAATGGCTATAAAATCAAAATTTAAAAAACATGTTAAATAATATAATTAGGTTAGACTTAGTTTAAATGTTACTTAGTGTAACCTAATAATTTGAATTAATCAATTTGCTAGGTTTATTTTATTTTGATCATGACTTGTTATAATAAATATACATTTCTTCAATTTTGATATTAATGATTATCATGGCAATAGTATCCTTCCAGCATTATACAAACTATAAAAGAAAGAAGACTTCACAAAGGCACTGATGGATAATATAGAAAAGGTACTGGTACGATAAGGTAAATCTATCAGGTACTGGACTAAAAGAAAACAAACGAAAACCTAACATTGCTTTTGATATAATATAAAAAATGATTAGTATGAAGAGGTGTTCTTATGAAAATATTGCTTGTTGAAGATGAAGAAATGCTTTCAGCTATTATAGCGAAGGGACTGCGTAAGGTAGGCTATGCCGTTGATACAGTATTTGATGGCGAAGAAGCCTTAGATCATTACGAAATCCACGAGTACGATATTATCATTTTAGACTTGAATATCCCGAAAATAGATGGCTTAGACGTATTGAGGACAATTCGTAAAAAAGATTCAGATCAAAAAATTTTAATATTATCTGCAAGAACGAAAGTTAACGAGAGGATTCTTGGACTGGATGAAGGTGCAAATGATTATCTTATTAAGCCTTTTGATTTTGGAGAATTAGAAGCAAGAATCAGAAATTTACTACGCCGAAACTTTTCAGGGACTCCGACAACAATTATGTTGAATAATTTTATAATTGACACAAATGCTAAAAAGGTAATCTGTAATAACGATGTATTGAATTTGACACGCAAAGAATACAACATTTTTGAATACCTGATTATGAACAAGAATAAAATTATCAGCGCCGAAAAGTTAGTGGAACATATATGGGATAGTGAATTTGATCCTTTTTCAAATACCTTGCGGTACCATATTCATACACTAAAAAAGAAACTGTATAATTTTAGCAATGAAGAAGTAATAAAAACAATCCGCGGTCAAGGCTATATCATAGAGGAGGCACAAGAATGAAGTTATTTATGAAATTAACTTTACAATGGCGAATTACAATACTCACAGCCATAGTGCTGGTAATATGTTCCTCAGCATTGACCGTCTTTTCCATATTAAACGCGCAAAAAACCCTTATGCCTTTAATATACGATTCAATCAGCATAACCAAAACAGATGATAATTCGGTTGATATGGTGATTCAAGGTATAGACAATAACAAAATAGAAAACAGCGGCACGGCTTTAAGAACAGCCAAGAGAGATTTTGATTTGAAAAGCATAATGTTTTTTCTTGCGCTAACTACTATCGGAACGGGGCTTGTATATTTTGTTTCTGGGGAAGCCTTGCGGCCTGTGAAAAATTTGAGCAAACAGGTGTCTGAAATTGATGAACGTGACTTATCTCTTAGATTAACTGAAAGTTTATCGCATGACGAAGTGAGTAGCCTGACAAAGAGTTTCAATCAAGCTCTTGAGCGATTAGAAGAAGCATTTAACAGGCAAAAACGCTTCTCGGCAAGTGCCGCACATGAGCTAAAAACACCCCTTGCAACAATGAAAGCGGGGATACAGGTGCTTAAAATAGACAAATTCACCACATTGGACGAATATAAGGAAAACGCCCATATGATGGAAGCAAGTGTTGATAGGCTGACGCAAGTAGTAAATGATTTATTAATTCTAGCTTCTCCAAATGAAGAGGCTGATGAATTAAAGGAAGAAGTGTATTTAGATGCCATGTTTGAAACAATATTTGATGAGTTGTCTCCGATATATGAACATCGCAGAATCACTTATAATATTGAATGTGACGCTATATCATTCTATGGAAACGCGGCGCTTCTCTACAGAGCTTTTTTTAACCTGATGGAAAATTCATATAAATATAATCATGAAAAAGGAAGTATTACAGTTCATGGAAGCAAAACAAATAAGTGTGTTAGAATTGAAGTTGAAGATACCGGGATAGGAATTCCAGCTGAGTATTTACCCTTTATATTTGATGCTTTCTATCGGGTAGATGGCTCACGTTCTCGAAAAATTGCTGGCTCAGGACTAGGCTTATCTATTGTAAAAACCATCATAGAAAGGCATGGCGGAACAATCAGCGTTTCCAGTGAAAATGTGAAAGGTACAAAAATCTCAATACAGCTTCCCCAATAAAAAAAATTGGCTTTATAAAAGTCGAGTCAAGACATTTTATAATGGCGATAAAAACTTATAACAAAAATTCTTTTCTCTTTAATACTTGATTCTGTAAAATAACTTTTATAATAATTCACAGCATTTCTACGTAATGATAAGACGGTCAACGAATGAAGTTGTCCGTTTTTTTGTGCCTTATTCTATTCCCTAACGTTAATCTAACAATCACTCCTTTATACTGAGTACAGACTCACAAATAAAATGATAAAGGAGAAGAGAAAATGAAACAAAAAAGAATGTTTAAAAAGTGCATAGCTCTGATGATTGTGTCTTTAGTAATGCTGACTTTTCTTACCTCATGTAAGGATAGCAAGGATGCAGTTTTTACCAACAAGCAATATGGTGATTCTGGAATGAAGACTATCAGCAATAGCAATTTTGATCACGCCAATGGTATAGTGTTTAACAAGTTAGGTTTTGGATTCACTCTGCCGCAAGCTATGAAGGACTTAAGTGACAGCGGAAATTTTAGTTATGTAGGTTCACAGTATTCCATTTTTTTTATGTATCTTTCTGAGAGGATTTCAGAAACGGAGAATTCCAACGCCAGTGAGGAAGAAGAAATGGAAGCTCTAAGAAACGGTATTTTTCAATGTTTTGCTATTTTGCGGATTCCTGCCAAGGATGAAGATGCTGAGATGGAATTGGAACGGATTAATAGTTTGTTTCCACATGTAGACCCTATTACCACATTCGGTGAAGATACATATTATTTCGCATACAATGATGATTATTCCAAAAGTTCACCGACAGATGCTGATAAATCCAATATTGAGAAACTGCTATCTGCAAGTGAATCTCTTAAAAACAGCATCTGTCTGTTCCCTGCTGAAATAGAAAAGCTGTCTTCAGATGTAAACATGAATAGTTTCAGTACAAAGACACTTAGCGGCGATGATTTTACACAAGATAACCTTGCTGAATATGACCTTACTATGGTTAATGTTTGGACAACATGGTGTGGACCTTGTGTAAATGAAATGCCAGATCTACAAAAGCTTTATGAGATGCTGCCCGCTAATGTAAATATGATTACAATTTGCGCCGATGCCAATGAAGAATCGGAACTTGCAATGGAAATTATGGACGAATTAGGTTGCACATTCCAAACGCTCTACCCAAACGAACAGTTAGAGCAATCGCTGCTCAAAGAAGTTACCGGATACCCTACAACCATATTTTTTGATCGAAACGGAAATATTGTAGGTGACCCAGAGCTTGGGGTTCCCGGCAGAAACCCTGCTGAAAATTATTTGAAAATGATCGAAGAACGATTGGGAGACGCAGGTGACGAAAAGGGAGGGACAGGAAAATGATAGAGCGTATAAATCTTTATAGCAAATATGGATTATTTATCACTTCAATACTATTTATTACATTTGGCGTTTTGCGGGAGGAGCATTCGGTTGTACTGAAGAAAGCTATAAACATTTGCTTTGAGTGTATTGGATTGGGGTGACTCGATGGAAATTATAAATTTGATAAAGAGCCGTCCCTTTATTCAAGCATTAGCTGCAATTATTGCCAACGCCAATATTAAAGGTTTTTTTACAGGAAAGATTTGGAGAGGAAAAAGTAAACTTGTGTGCGTTCCGGGGCTTAACTGTTACTCCTGCCCCGGCGCCATAGGTTCTTGCCCCATAGGGGCATTGCAAGCAGTAATTGGAGGAAATAAGCATAATTTTTCATTCTATGTCATCGGAATAATAATTTTCTTTGGAGTTACCCTGGGGCGTCTTATTTGCGGTTTTCTATGTATGTTCGGGTTTATTCAAGACTTGTTATATAAGATTAAGGTACCCAAATTAAAAATCCCTCCAAAAGTTGACGTTCCTATGCGGTGGTTGAAATACATCGTATTGTTGGTGGCTGTAATTGTGCTACCGAAATTCTTGGTCAATCAGTTTGGCATTGCACCGCCATATTTCTGCCAATGGATATGCCCAGCGGGAACCTTGGAAGGTGGTATCCCCTTGATAATGAAAAATGAAGGTTTAAGGAGCATGTTAGGGTTTCTCTTTAATTGGAAGATGGGAGTGTTGATTTTTATCATGCTTACTTCAGTTTTTACTTATCGTCCATTTTGCAAATATATCTGTCCATTAGGGGCAATCTACTCGTTTTTTAACGGGTTAAGTTTTTACCAAATGAATGTTGCTAAAGAAATATGCAATGGCTGTAAGATTTGTGAAAGAAAGTGTAACATGAACGTAGAAATCACAAAAAACATTAACTCGCCAGAATGTATTCGTTGCGGTGAATGTAAAAAAGCGTGTAAAAAAGGTGCAATTACATCAGGTTTTTGCCTAAAATCAAGAAAGCCTGACAGCGAATTTCAAGGTCAAATGTAAATACAGTACGAACTTGGCGAAATAAAGAAAACACTCAAATAATAAATGACCCAACCACGATCTGTCAGATAGATAATATCAAGACCCTTTCAGCAAGTAATCATGAATACCTAACGAAAACCTAACAATACATTTGCTATACTATGTTATGTTAATAAACAAATACTGATTAAAGGAGAGACCAAACAATGTACATTATTACAAATGCCGTTAAGAACATCGGCAGAAATAAGGGCAGAAACATTTTAATGGCCATCATCATTTTTGCCATTATTCTCACGACAGCTGTGTCTATTATTATTAATACAACAACATCTGCTATCATTACAGATTATAAGTCAAGATTTGGTGCTGAGGTTTCTATTGAAACAAATTTCGAAATGCTTCAAAGCAAAAAGGTGGCTGAGGGCTACAAAAAACTAACACCACAACAGCAAATAGATTTTGGAAAGTCTGAATTGTTGCAGAGCGTAAATCTTTTGGCAACAATTGATATTTCACCAAGAAATCTATCTTCCCTCAGTGAAAGCGAAATGGATAATTTTATTTCAAATTTTCTAAGTGGTGCGACAAGGGCGGATGGTACAAAAAACCCTGAAATAGTTCCAATAAAAGGTAAAATAGTTGCGATGGACAACTTAGAAGTAGACAACGACTTCAAAAATGGAACACGTAGAATTATCAGCGGTGAAATGTACAAAAATCTCAACGAATGTATTGTCAGCCAACAGTATGCAGACCTTAACAACTTATCTGTTGGTGATACCATTGAGGTAGACAGTTATTACAAAAATGACCCAATGACTCATAGATTGACTATTACAGGTATTTATATGGACAATACTATGCTTGGCTCAAATCTTGAAGTAATATCTTCTATGGAAAATAGAAATAACGAGATTCTTACCAGTTTTGATACGGCCATTAATATGGAAATGTTTACTGCTGATGGCCGTGTTTCAGCGCAATATTTCTTGAAAGACCCTACACTGCTTTCTGCTTATGAAAAAGAACTTAGGGAAATGGGGTTGGCTGATTATTACAATGTTGTCACCGACGAAGCGGGATATAAAAAAGTTGTAGGGCCTGTTGAAGGACTTGCCAAGGTAACAAATACCTTCTTGATTGTTGTATTGATACTCGGTTCAATGGTTCTTATTCTTTTATCAACTCTTGCGATTCGAGAACGTAAATATGAAATCGGAGTCCTTCGTGCAATGGGTATGAAAAATGGTAAGGTTGCTTTTGGACTGCTTACAGAAATGCTTGTTATCACAGTGCTATGTTTGATACTTGGTTTAGGCGTAGGCTTAGCAGCATCTCAACCTGTGGCGGACAATTTGCTTTCAAATCAAATTGAACTTGCTGCTGAAAACAATAATTCGAATGGCGGTTTAGCAAATACGGGCAGAACAGGAGTTGGCGCTCCAACATTTTCATCAGACGCCAAACCACTTTCAGAGCTTCAGGTAAGTTTAAGTGGGGACGCTATTATACAGATTATTTTTATCTCTCTTGTCTTGGCAGGTATATCAAGTGTTGCAGGTATAATGTATATCACAAAATATGAACCGATAAAAATACTGTCAGAAAGGAACTAAGGTGAACATCATGAGTCTATTAACAATTGAAAATGTATCTTATAAATATAGCAGCACAACAAAAAACGTATTAAAAAAGGTTTCGGCAGAGTTTAAAAGTGGTAAGCTCCATGTGATTATGGGTAAGTCAGGTTCAGGAAAGACTACCCTCTTGTCTCTGATTTCAGGGCTTGATAATTGTACCGACGGCGCAATAAATTTTGACGGCAATCCACTTGCTAAGATTGACCGTGATAAATACAGAGCTGAAAGTATTGGCGTTATATTTCAGGGCTATAATCTTTTAACAAACGTTACAGCTGTTGAAAATATTGTGTTGTCGATGTGCATTAGCAAAACAAAGGAAAAAAATAAGAAAAAAGTGGCATATATGCTGCTTGAAAAAGTCGGAATTAATAAGGAAACCGCTGACCGTAAAGTCCTAAAGCTTTCCGGGGGCGAACAACAGAGAGTTGGTATAGCAAGAGCTTTATCTCATAACCCTGACATTATTATTGCAGATGAACCCACTGGTAACTTAGATACTGATACGGAAGATAACATTTTATCTATATTAACATCACTGGCCCATAATGAGGATAAATGCGTAATAATCGTTACCCATTCCAAGAAGGTATCTTCTGTTGCGGATGAAGTATGGGGTATGAAAGACGGGTACCTGACGTTCGTAAAATAAAGACTGTAGAAAAAAAGTATACCTAGTGCTTTTAGCATCTAGATTTAAAGTTTGGGTAATCTATTAATAAGTTTAGAATGCAAATTATAAGAGGTATGAAAAATATGGTCTAATAGGAGCTATGGATGACAATGATACTAAGTGAATAATAGAGTTGACATCCCAGACGAAAGGTGAATACGATGTTTTAGGGATAGAGAAATATACTCAAAACACTCATAATAGAGGGTTTTCTAGATAAAAAGTTTCTGTCTGTCGTCCAACAGATTCTTTTAATCTCGAAAATCCTTATTTTTAATAGGAAGTATAACTTTACTAGATATGTGGATAATAGTTTGAAAGTACTTGACAGATAAAATCAGATACAGAGAAAGTCATTTCTGCTCTTACCCTCTATACTAGAGCAATTATTAACAGATATTTAGAAACCTATAAAGAGATGCCTGATCAGTTTTTTGAACAATTCGAAGAAATAAAATCAGAGATAAAAGAGTATATGGATTTTATTTTATATGGTGTGGTGAATTCTATTGACGAATTTATTTAATTATACACAGCCATTCATTCGTTATGAGATTACCAATCGTGTGGTAATGCATCATGGACCTTGTGAGTGTGGAAATCCTTCTCCTTGGGTAACCCTCGAGGGACGTGTTGATGATATTGTCACATTTGTAGAAGATGGAAAAGAAATAAAAATCCCTCCCCTTGCCATCTATGCTGTACTGAAAGAGGTCCATGAAATCCAAAGATTCCAAGTTGTGGCTCATAAGGATAATAAATTGGAATTAAGAATTAATCCGAAAAACGGTCATAACAAAGAAGAAGCATTTGAATCATCATGCATTGCATTAAGAAAGTTCCTTGCCTCCCACGGTATTCACCATGTACAGATTTCTCTATCTAAGGAGGAACCAAAGCAGTATCCTCAAAGTGGTAAGTTTAAGCATATTATAAACGCTAGCTGAAGAAATTGGAAAACACAAATACATTTAAGAAACAAATAGAGAAATGTACGGGACATATGGTAGAGTGGACTACATTCATTCTGTCCTCTCCAGCCATGTTGAAGCTGTCGTGTTGATAGAGAAGAAGTAGGTTGAAATCAGTGGAGTAGAAGGTTTATATAAAAATTTATAATGAATATATGTTCCCCCTCAGACCAAGAATTTGGGGGATTTTTCTTTAGAGGGGGAAAGAAATTTGGCAGAATAAAGCTATTTTACGAATAAGTATGAAATTTTGAGAAAATGTTTAAAGAAATGAAACATTAATTAGTTGTTGTTAGTATATTCCTATAGTATTTTCATGCTTAGCATATAACTTTAATTAGGGAAGAGTAATTAAACTAATTGAAGTAGCAGGGAAAAACAGATTTTTGATGAAAAAGCCTTGACATAAGATTATAAATAATATATATTTTATTTAACCAAATGTTTGGTAAAAAATAAAGGAGTGATATCATGCCAAAAACAGATGGGGAGTTAACAAAAGAACGTATTTTACAGGTTGCAGAAAAGCTGTTTTCTGAAAATGGCTTTGATGGTACTGGTGTAGAGAAAATTGCTAAAGAAACAGGTATTAATAAAGGCTCTATTTATTATCATTTTAGAGATAAAAACGACATTGTCGAATCATTATTTCAAAATATCATCCAAGAAGTTGAGGAGCATATTAACAAGATTAATCAACAGGATGCAATTGACAACCAATTGAAGTTTGAGGATAAAATAATAGCTGAAATAGACTATCTGAGCTGTAAGGAAAGGATACTATCCATTCTTTTTATGGAGGCTCTTAAAAGTGGGAACTCATCTGATGCCCTTTTTAAGTGTGCGGAAGTCATCATTAACCATGAAGGGTCTAGTATTATGCAATTTACAGATAATAAAGACTTTACAAAAGAAGAGCTGGAGAGTTTCTTTGTCTACGAATTTTTTACAGGAATAATCCCTATTATTTCTTTTATCACTTTAAAGGATAAATGGTGCAAATATTTTAATATTGATGAAGATAAGCTGATGGATTATTTTATGGAGGCATTTAAAAAGACACATTTGAATTCACATAAATAAAGAAACATTAGTTCAGATGGAGTTTTACTCCACCTGAACTTCTAGAACATAAAGTTTTTTTTTTGCAAAATAATTAACCGAATGTTTGGTTAAAACAAGATAAAGGAGGAGATTAAATGAAAATTTTCTTAACTGGTGGTACAGGATTATTAGGCAGTAATGTTGTAAAGGAGCTATTGGAAAACAATCATAGTGTAAAACTTCTAGCAAGATCTTATCAAAAAGCACAAAAATTACTATCTGATGGAGTGGAGATTGTTCAAGGGGATTTGAAAGATATAACTAGCTTTGCTTCAGAACTAGAAAAATGTGATACTTTGATCCATGCTGGAGCTTACTTTACAGAATTTTTTAAGAAGGGCAATATGGATAACTTTTTATACGAAATTAATGTTAAAGGAACCGAGCTATTATTTAAGGAAGCCTATGAAAGGGGAATTAGAAACATAATCTATGTAAGCTCCACGGGTGTATTGGATACTTCTAGTGGAGAAGTATCCGATGAAAATGCTCCTTACGACGACAGCACCGATAACCCATATTTCAAAAGTAAAATTGATGCTGAGAAATTTGTTTTAAAATTTAAGAAAAATTATCCAGATACTAGGGTTATAACAATACTTCCTGCAATCATGATGGGACCTGGGGATTATAGTCTTACAAGGATGGCGGAGTTTGTATTAAGTTTTCTAAAAGGAAGTATGCCTGCAGTTTTACCAGTGAAAGCAGTGGTTGTAGATGCTAGAGACGTTGCAAAGGCAATTGTAGCCGCTATTAATAAGGGAAAAAATGGTGAAAGATACATAGTAGGAGGAAATGTCTATGAAGTTAAGGAAATAATTCAAATTCTATCTGAGGAATCAGGAAGACCTTTTCCTAAACGTAAGCCCAGCTTCGAAATGATGATGATTATGTCTGGGCTGATGTCCATAAGATCGAAAATAACAGGAAAGCCTTCGCCAATACCAAGAAGAGATGAACTTCGCAAATTGAAAAATCAGAAGGGTTACTCTTATATTAGGGCAAAGAAAGAGTTAGGATTAACCTTTAGACCTCTTACCGAGACAATATTTGATACAGTTCGATGGTTTGAAGAGAATGAATACCTTAAATAAAAAAACAGTTCTTTAACCTATAGGAGGGATTTTTATGAAAAATTTATTACCGCCAGTATTATTTATTTTCTGTATAGTTTCTATGATATTGCTGGATTTACTGTTTCCAATAAGAGTTTTTATACCGGGTTCATTTAAACTGCATGGTGTTGGGATGATTTTATTAGGAGGATGGATAACCGCTTCTGGTGCTAAAATTTTTAGGAGGAAAGGTACAACAGAAATGACTTTTAGTGAGCCTAATTTTCTGGTTACTGAAGGCATATATAAAATTACTAGAAACCCAATGTATTTAGGTTTTTCTCTGATGCTTTTAGGTCTTGCAGCAGTATTAGGTAGCATCTCTCCTTTCTTTGTAGTTATTGGATTTTTCACTATCACAAGCCTATGGTATATAAGATTCGAAGAAAGAATACTTGAGGCAAAATTTGGAGAGACATACCTTGAATATAAAGCTAATGTTAGAAGATGGATTTAAGTTAGTGGGGTGATAGTGGAATATTTACTAATAGCTTTTAAATTTTACTATAATTTTACAGGGGATACTGGATATGATGACGGCATTGTAGAGCCTAAGGGAGAAATCCATAGCTTTAGATTAACAATTTTACCAATAGGAAACTATGAGAAGAGATGGTATATGGAAAAGCAACATATGAATCCTGAGGATGCAGTGAAGGTCCATAAACTTTTAGCATCTAAGCTAAGCCTTGGAATGCATTATGCTACCTTTAAAGAGCATCCAGAGCAAAATATAGACGATCATGAAAAGGATTTAGAGGGAGCTATATTGAAATATCTATTATCCAGAAATTAGTTTTGGATACTGGGCTTTGGAGAAGCGATATGTATCTTTATATATCATCTTTAGATAATTTTTAATTAGCTTTTTTGCTCTATATTGACAAACTCATTAAATTGAAATGGGAAGAGGTGAAAACTCTAAAGATTACAAAAGCAAATTATGATTATATAATATGCAGAGTATTACAGAACTATATCGAATAATAGCCTTAAAGGATATGGGGTTTAATCTTGAGGAAATAACTGATTTAATTAGAACTAAAAACATTGATGTTAGAGAATTGGTAGAAATTCACGTTAATAATATAAAAGAAGAAATATTATAAAAACAGCTATTTTTGAGCAGGTGCTCAAAATAAAGCAACGGTTTAAAGAGAACATTACTTTGTCATGTGAAGATTTTAGAGATGGCTCCTTTTATCAATTCATCGGCAGACAAGTTTTTTACAAAAGAACAGTTGAATAATTTGAAGGGTAAACTAGATAGCTTCAACCCAGAAACAGATTTGGCTAATGAATGGCTTAATTTTATTGATAAGCTGAAAGACTGTTATAGAAATCAAACCTTAAAGACAGATACAGCTGCAAAGGAGTGGGTGGAATATTGGAATAAAATTACTATAAAGTTAATAGAGAATGATGAGCAAATGAAAGGTTGATAATAAATGGTTGATAATAATACAGTTATGAAATCTGGTAGGTGTACAGAATGTGGAACCAGAGAGACAGACGGATTTTCATGTTATGAGCTATTCGGCTTCCCTCTTGTTTGGGAACATAATGATCCCAAACTATATGAATTGCATTTTTGGCTTGTTTCATGTTATATGATACAACATCCTTCAAACTATACAGAAGAAGGATATAAGCATTTAGTGAATCTATTTATTGATGCTTATGATAATAATTGGGATACATCATATGTTAGAATGAAAAATCGAGAGATAGTAAAATCAATAGGTAAAATAACAAACCCCATTCCAAACGAAGAAAGAAAGCGAGAACTAAGACTTTGGTCTATGACGATTGAAGATATATATTTAGGTGGAGAAGAAAATGCAATCGAAAATATTAAAAAATGGAAAGAACAAATAAGAAATGATCTCAGGGATTAATCAACGTCCCCATCACATTTTCATAGAAAGATGAAACTCACCTGTTTACAGCATAAGATTAATGTGATAGCCCATGGGGAAACTGTTTGTCTTCTTAAGAAAAATTAGCTGGTAAAATTAAAGGTTTCATCAGGTTTTAGATGTTAGAGTTATGAATCTCTTAAGTTCTAGGAAACAGAAAAGACTGTTTTTTTAACGAATAGGAAAGTTCGACTTTAATTATTATTAAAATAAGAGAACTTTACGTAATGAGTTTTAAGATAAGCAGATAACCAATTTAATGGATTAAATTGTGTAAGTCGCTTAGTTTTTTCACCTAAAGTCATCCTATAAATCTTCCGAAGGAAGACTTTGTTATTACTATGTAATGGGGCTAACTTTTACGGATATAGCTGAGTAATTTAGAAAATGTATTAATGACGGTTGTTGGAAAATGTGAAACAAAAATTAATTATATGAGTTTTGGAGGGTTTAATATGCCTACTTATAAAAACAAAGAAGACCTTATTGTAGAAATAGAAAAAACAGCAAAACTATTTATCAGCGAATTTGATGCTGTTAATGAAAATGACAAAAATAAGCATATTGAAGGTGTTGATCGTACACCAGGTCAAATGATAGCCTACCAATTAGGTTGGATGAACTTAGTTATGAGCTGGGACAAAGATGAACTGGAAGGAAAAGAAGTAATTACCCCAGCTTATAATTATAAGTGGAACAAGCTTGGTGGTTTATATGAAAAATTTTATAAAGAGTACGAAGAATACTCTTTATTTGAGCTAAAGGAGCTATTTAGCAACTGCACGGAGCAAATGATTATTTGGATAAATAATTTTTCCAATGATGAGTTATTCACCCAAGACATTAGAAAATGGGCATCTTCTACCCCATCAAAATGGCCTATTTGGAAATGGGTACACATTAATACTGTTGCTCCATTCAAAACATTCCGAACAAAAATAAGAAAATGGAAAAAGCTTAACAGTCAGTAAAATGAATAATACAAAGTCGATTCAATTGAAGGATAAGAATGTCTCACTATTCTATTAAGAAGGTTACTGTTTTTGATGATAAAGTAAAGGATGAAATCAAATTAGGTGTTGAAATGGAAGGATAAAAAACAGCGGTAGTTTCAAGTTTATGATGTGACCTCCAAAAGTTAGACTTAAAAATCTAATAATTGGAGGTCGGTTTTTTCTTTTTTGATAGTTACACTGCCTTTTGTGAAAATTGGAAAAGTCAACATTAAAACATTACCCGAAGTCAGTGCTAATTTACCTACTGTAAGACAAAAGTAGGGGTAATTAAAAGAGGGTAGCTGGCAGGATGGAGATAAAGTTCCGTATGGAATAATTCATCAAGCGTACAAAATAGTATAATTAAATTTTAAAAAAGTTGTAACGAAGTTAAGTTTCAAGAGTCTTATATATGAAAGTGAGGTGAAGTTGTGGCTGAATTTGAAGAAATATACTGTCAATATTTTGATGATGTCTATAAATACACTTTGTCATTATGTCGTGATAGAAATTTGGCTGATGAAATAACTCAAGAGGTGTTTTTTAAAGCTTTAAAAAATATAGATAAATTTAAAGGTAACTGTAAAATGCGGGTTTGGTTGTGTCAAATAGCAAAAAACACTTACTTTTCATTATGTCAAAAGAATAAACAATTTATAGATAATCCTTATGAAGAAAAAGAGAGTGAGCATATAGAGAGAAAGTTGATAAATAAAGAAGTAGCATGGGAAATACACAAGAAACTTCATTATTTAGGCGAACCTTATAAAGAAGTTTTCTCTTTAAGGGTATTCGGAGAACTATCATTTTTACAAATATCTGAGCTTTTTGGAAAAACAGAAAGCTGGGCTAGAGTCACATTTCATCGTGCAAGACTTAAAATTAGGGAGGATTTAGAATGAAAAATTCATGTGAAGTAGTTAAAGATTTACTACCTCTTTACTATGATGATGTTTGTAGCAATGAAAGTCGTCGTATAGTAGAGGAACATCTACTAGAATGTGATACTTGTAAAAGATATCTTGATAGTATGAAAGATGATTTTATTCAAGATGATACCGTGAAATCAACAGAATTAGAAAAATCTGATGCATTAAAAAGAATAAAGAAGAAGTTATTTAGAAAAAATGTAATGGTATCAATCGTTTCAATAGTAGCAGTAATTATTCTAATTTTAGGTATTATAAATTATCAAATACCAATTTCTTATGAAGATGGTCTGTTAAATGTAGATAAAGCATACGATGGAGTAATTGACATTAAATTTAATGGTGATAATTATTATTCTTTATATGCTCTTACTAAAACAATAGAAAAAGATGGAATAAATCAAACTGTTGTTTACATGTACTACACCGATACTATTTTAACTAGGTATTTTTCAGATTTTTTCAAGAAAGATGAATATCAATTTTCAATAGGGAATACTATCATGGTTGATTATAGTGTGCAAGGAGAGCCTATAATATCTAAAGAAGATATAACAGCAGTATATTATTTAGTTGATAATTATCGAGATCTTGTAAAAATGGCAGACGAAGAATTTATAAAGGTTGCTCAAAATGCTATTCTCATTTGGGAAGAGTAGACTTTATTATAAATGGACTATGGGATTGATTGATGTGTAAAAAAGTTCTAAAATATTAGAAATCAAGAGGTTTGATTTCTAATATTTTAGAAACGTTATATAAACCAATGGATATACAAAATAGGGGGAGAATACCCCTTTTTTTTATGCTATATGTAAAAAAAAATTCTAGAAAATTAGAAATCCTACTAGCAAAATATTATTTTAAAATGTAGTATTTGAAGCAATTAAATTTATATTGATAAATTTTAAACTATACACAAAAAGTTGTTTTACTTCTCAAGGATGAGGGGGAAGAAGATGGTAGCAAATATTAAATGTTATTACATAAGGTTACAAATAGTAAATTTTAACTTTTGGCATAAAAATTGCTTACTTACAAGTTAAATAGTAAAAAAATAAATGAAGAATATTTTATTGTATCATCAGCACTTATCCAGTTAGATGTATCATTACTAATTTAATTATTTCAGTAGTTACACCATTTTGAAAGTAATCAATTAAAATAACTAATTATAAACTTTCTGCGTTTTACTAGAAGGGATATTTACCACTTTATGATGTTGTATAGTCTAATATATTTAGTTTATCTTATGATATTAAGTTTAGAAAGAGGAGTGTTGTTATGTCTTCAGTAGATACACAATTTTTTGATTTAATTAGAAATAGCTTTGGTGCTTATGTTACAGCTTTTCCTAATGCAACAGTAATATTGGATGATACAGAAAAACATGTTATAGTTAAAAATTCTACAAGATTTCAATTGAACATTATGGAAGGTACGGCTCCACCTGAAGGTGGCGCAGTAAGAGAAGCAATGAAACAAAGAAAAAAACAAATTGTTGCATATCCTAAAGAAAAATATGGAGTTGCTGTGATGATTGAGAGTTTCCCTTTAATCAATGAAGCAACTGGGAATGTTGTGGGAGCCCTTACTATTTGTAATTCTAGAGAAAATGAAGATAATGTAATGTGTATGTCTAACCGACTTAAAAATTTTTCAGATGAATTAATGCTCTCTTCAGAGGAGTTAGCAGAGAGTATGCAGGAAGTAGCTTCTGATGCACAAGTTATGAATAGTGAAATTACAGCTATTCGTGAAGAAATTGCTAAGTTAGACGAAGTTATAGAATATGTAAAGTCAGTAGCAGATACTACAAATCTATTGGGATTAAATGCTGCTATCGAATCAGCAAGAGCTGGTGAACAGGGGAAGGGATTTGCAGTTGTAGCTAATGAGATTAGAAAACTTGCTCAAAACAGTAAAAAATCATCAGATGAAATTAATAGCACATTAAAAAAGATATCAGTAGATATAAACAAAATTTATGATATAATATTAAATTTTGCAGCTATTAGCGAAGAACAAGCTGCTCAGACAGAGCTAGTTGCTAGGAATGGGCAAGAATTAAGAAATCTTTCATTTGAACTTTTGGAGTTATCTAAAAAACTATAGCTTTTTCTGTCCTCTCGACTTTAGCCCTCGATATACCTTCATGGAAACATATCGAGGGTTTTTTTAGGTGAAAAATGAGCCTAAACTTAATAGGACTGAGTTGACAGAATAGATGTACATATTAATCAAAGATATAACATAAAAATACTTTTGCAATAATGCTTTTGAATAATGGATGCTATATATGGTCTACAGAGCGTGGATTATGTTTTTAAACATATGAGTATATAATAAAGTCGAGGTGATGACAATGGATATTAAAAGAAAAAAAGAACTTTTGGAAGCCTATAAAAACAGACAGCCCGAAATGGGTGTAATATCTTACTGCTGCAAAGAAACTGGTGATGTATTTTTAGGGATTTCTAAAGATACGAAAGCGGACTTCAACAGTATTAATGTAAAATTAGCAGCCAAATGGCATCCCAATAAACGATTACAGGAACTCTGGAATGAATATGGTAGAGAAAACTTTGAACTATCAGTTATCAAAGTGTTAAAGTATGATGACCCAAAGGAAGATCATACAGCAGAACTAGAAAGTTTAAAGACGCAGTGTTTAGTTGCTAATCCCAATGCAGGAAGGATATGGAAATGAATTAAAAACAGTTGTGGTGTCAAAGAATTATGATCGTATAGACGGCAGAAATGGAGATAACTATTGGATATAGTTGATTTGAAGCAGCTTACAGTAATATTGGTACAAATAAACGCAAGGTTTCTGTAAGTATGTTATACTAAGCAGAAATGGAGGTAGAAGATATGGATTGTGTGAAAATAGGCAAGTTGATTGCCAAGCTACGAAAAGAAAAAAAACTTACCCAGAAAAATATTGCAGATGCGTTAGGTATTCAAAATAAGACGGTTTCCAAGTGGGAATGTGGCTTAGGCTGCCCTGATCTATCCCTGTGGCCAGAACTATCTGCTATTTTAGGAGTTGATATGAAATCAATGATGGAGGGTGAAATTACACCTAACAAGCCAGACAACGGAAATATTGACAGAGCTCGCTTTTATGTTTGTCCTTCCTGTGGAAATATTCTGGTTAGCACGGGAAGCGCCTCTATCTTTTGCTGTGGAAGAAAATTGGAGCGTATCATGCCTATGGATCAACTTACCGCACCAAAAATTACAGTAGAAGAAATGGACATGGATTACTATGTTACCTTTGACCATCCTATGACTAAAGAACATTATATTTCTTTTGTTGCTTGTGTAAAAAGTGATAGGGTATTTCTAAATCGTTTGTATCCAGAGCAGAGTCCTACTTGTAGGTTTCCAATAACTATTGGTGGCAAACTATATGCTTATTGTATTAATCATGGTTTAGTGGTATATGAAAACTTATGATATTTTTAAAAAGCAGTAGGCTAAATGGCCATTAACAGATAGTTATTGCTAATATTGCCCTTTGGTAAATGGAGAATTAATGAAAAATGTAGCGGAAATAGGTTATGAGCGCTTTTTATATGCAACCTGTTAAAAATAGGAAACTCTAAGATTACAACAATGTAAGTATAGATATACCTACTAGTTATATTAAAAAATAATAGAATTTTTGGAAAAACCATGGATCTCTGAAATAATTCCGGTGACAGCGGGTATAAGACTTTTTTACTCTGCAGTGATTGGAGAGGGGGCTTCATATGCTATATTATTTTTATTGATAACATCCTTATTATTCATATCCATTGCATTTATAATATCAAAAAAACTATTTTTTGAAGGGTGGGCAAAAAACCAGCTTATTGAATCCCAAGTTAGTAAAAAGAGAGAAGTGGCATCTGATAACTACAAAGATCGAAATAGTAATGAAATAATCGAATGGATAAAAAGTGAGTGGAAGATGGCAATTAGAAATCATGAAATGCTTATGGGTTCAGCTTTTATGCTTTTGTTTTATTTGTTCACGATATTTACTTTTATATATGGTGGCTTATTTTCCAACAGTCCCTTGATAGGCGTTTCTTTATTAGTAACGGTGGCAACAATATTTAATATTATCACTGTCTCAATACTCTTTATACCGGCTGAAACAACTAAGGATAAAAATCTTTGGAAAAAACGTTATTGGCTTCTTAAGGTTATGCCATTAGAAGATAGGAAAGTACTTAATATACAATGCAAAATGCTGTTTATTCCCGGTTACATTATAAGCCTTGTGGTTGTTATTGCTTATTCAGCAGTAAATGAACTAAGTATACATTTGATATTACTATCAGTTTTGAACATGTTTTTTATACTTTATGATTGACTCACCGAAGGTGGTCAAGTTATAAAGAAAATAGATGGCTTTCCCCATTAGTGGGGAAGGTTATTTTTTTAGGTAAACTAGAACTCTAAACAGTTTAAAAAGATAACATTTCGACAGTATATAAAGTAAATGTAAAAAATAGAAAAAAATTCTAAATTTTCAATATATATCTTGACTTTTAATGATTACTTTTATATAATTCACATATACCATGGTATAGCGAATTACGATGGCACTTTGTGCCATACCAAGGAGGTGAAAACTATGAAAATGAAGCCTATTATTGAAGCTGGTTGGAATTTACAAGACTTAGCTGAGAATCAAGAAAGAGCACATTTAGGACAAATGGTAGCTATTGGTTCACACTACTGCTGTGCTTGCTAAGCTTATTAAAGTAGTTTAGCTTAATGACTTACTTAATATTTGTTTCCAAAGAAGCTAAATTATGAAACCCTTCTATCACAACAACCTAAAATGTTTAGTGATAGAAGGGTTTTTCCACAGATACCATTCTGTCAAACATTTTGATTACTATGGTATGGCCATGGAATTTGCTGAGAAACTATATGGCGTCATAAAATTAGCAAAGCTACTGGGTATTTAGAGTATATATGAGGCATTGCCGGCAAGGGTGAGACTTCTTTAAGATAACAATCAGGTTTAGGGAGGTAGAGGAATGAAATTAATAAAACACATGATATTTGTAGATATACACGATGATAAAAAACTGTTGATAAACTCTTTAACAGGTACTATGGATGAAATTGATGCCCCTATTTACGAAACCTTATCAAAGTGGCAGGCTTGTGAAGAGATTGTAACAGAGAATGATTTGGAGGCTGAGTTATTAAGTAATCTCCAATCTAGAGGATATTTGGTAAATAGCCACGAAGAGGAAGTAGGCATAAAGAATGAAATTTTGAAGGTATTGCGCAACCAGCACCTTCAAAGGCAAAAAGACCAAAGGGCAATCACCTTTGTGATGACATATAACTGCAACTTCCGATGTCCCTATTGCTTTGAGGGTGAAGCCTATATAAAAAAAGAGATCATAACTCCAGAACAAATTGATGCCGCCCTTAAGCTTGCAGGTGAGGGAGTGAAGGAAATATGTGTTTTTGGAGGAGAGCCATTGCTTCCAAAAACTAGACCTGTTTTGGAATATCTTTTTAATAAAGCCCCCGATAAAACATATCAAATATTTACCAATGGGTATTATCTGACAGAATTTCTTGATTTGCTCTTGACTATAAATATTTCTCAAGTTTTGATCACTTTGGATGGTAGTGAAGAGACCCACAATAGCAGGAGGGTCTTAGCTAATGGAAAGCCTACCTTTAAAAAAATTATAGATGGTGTAGAGAAGTGTTTAGAAAGTGGTATAAATATCCGAATTAGAATGAATCTTGATAAAAGTAATTACGAGGGAGGAATTAACTTAAGGGAAGAACTACTTGAGAGGTTTTCAGGATATAAGGACAATTTATCCTTTGAATTGACTACATTAATTGGAGACTCTCAGAAGGAGCGAATTGATATATTGACGGAAATATATCATTCGGACATAACGTATTCCTACGAGGATAGGGAGAAAATAAACGATTTTATAACTAAAAAGAATTCATTACTGGACCACTTAGTATATGGTAGAAAGGTGAATCCTTTGTACTCCTATTGCTACGCCCATGTAGATGGTATGGTATTTGACCCCTATGGCGTTATTTATCCATGTTTGGGATGTGTTGGCAAGGAGCACTTTTCTATCGGAAAGTATCATCCTTTTATTGAACTTAAGGAAAACTCAATACATAACCGTAATATTGAAAAAATTTCCGAATGCAGGGATTGTACATATTCTCTTCTTTGCGGAGGAGGTTGTCCTTTAAAATTAGCCGATAGTGATGATTTTTTCAAGCCTGTGTGTTATTCTGTTAAAACTCTTTTGCATAATGAGCTTCCCATATTTTATAAAGAAAGGGAAGAAGCTATGAAAAAAGTTGAGGAAACAGTGAATAATGCCGTATAAAAGAAGGGGAAATTGACTCTGAGAAAAGCTTGATAAAGGGATTGAAACTCAAAATATATAGCCATACCTTTATCCATTAATCTCAGAGTTTTCCCTGAAAAAATTTAGTCACTTACTGATAATAGATGAATAGTATATATTTAACACCAAATGGCTTCATATCTATGAGTAACCAAAAGGAGTTAATAACTATGTACCCATTATTATCTGTTAAGGAAAAATATAAATTTCAATTGATTAGCATTCCAGGCGTGGTTTCTGTAGGGATAGGTTACAAGTCTGTGAATAAAAAAGATACTAAGCAACTGGCTATAGTGGTGGGCGTTGAAAAAAAGTTAACAAGGACTGAAGTTGATCAGCAGGGAATGATTCCTGAATACCTGGATGGTATTCCTACTGATGTGGTTGAGATAGGTAAAATAATATTGGGAGACTCAAATAAGAGGGCCATCGAGGATCAGTCTACTGACATGGAAGTAACCGATATTCGTAAATCAAAAGTCCGACCAGCCCCTCCCGGGGTAAGTATTAGTCACTTCCGAGTGAGTTCTGGAACATTTGGAGCTGTTGTGAAGGGATCTTTTCCTGGTGGCATAGCCATTTTAAGCAACAATCATGTGATTGCCAATAACACCAATGGGTTGGATACCCGCGCTGCTATTGGTGATATTATTTTACAACCAGGATGGCTTTATGGCGGTAGAGATAATGAAGTAATTGCTAGGCTGGCAGCCTTTTCACCAATTTTATGGATTCCTTCAGAAAAATATGGACCTGGAGTTCCTATAAACTTGATAGATGCAGCTTTAGCCATTCCATTAAAGCCCTTTCTCGTTACAGATTTAATATTAGGCTTGGGTCCAGTTCTGGGTGTAACTGATGCTGTTATAGGAATGCATGTTTTTAAAAGTGGGGCGTCAACCGGAGTTACTGATGGCTATATAAGGCAGGTACACGCTTTTGTAGTAGTAAGATCCCGTCTCGACGAAACTATAACTGCTTTGTTTGATGATCAGATTATCTCCGAAAGGATTAGCCGTCCCGGTGACAGTGGTTCTCTTGTACTAGACAGTTTTGGAAGGGCAGTGGGATTGATTTTTGCTGCTAGTGAGAACCAAAGCTTTTTTAACCCCATTAAATATGTCTTAAAGACATTTAATGTAGGATTTTAACCTTGATTGCATTACAAGTCTAACTGAAGATAATTCCTTCTTAGGAATGGGTTTTGGGCCAACTAAGCTCATCACTAGGAGTATACTGGGAAGACTCTTCTACAAATCAATAGTTCCTTTGGTGTATGTTTTCATTCCAATCTCTGCTTTGCTTGGGAATAACGGTAATCCTGCTTTTGTAAGCAAACTTAAAAATTCAACAAAGCCTATATTAATACAGGCATTTTCTGAAAACCATAATCTAGATCCTAAAGAAGTTGATTTTATTTTAGAGTATGTTCTTTCAGCTATGATTGGCATTATGAGTTACTGGTTTAGGCAGAGTAAAGTCTTAACTGCAGATGAATTGATTGCTTTAATGAGTGATCTGATGGAGAATGGTGTTATGAAACGTCTAATTCCCTAGGGGGAGTTTTTGATTAGGGGTGCGTAATGTATTCTGAGTCAGCTTTTGTCATCTTATATAATATAAATAATGAAAATCTAAATATTATCCATAAAATGCATAAAAAGGTTGACGATTGAAATTTTAAATAGTACAATTTAGTTAGTTAAACTAACTAAGTGTATAGGAGGGAATATTATGCAAGAAAAGTTTATTATTGCAGCAGATGAAATGGCTATGTTTTGTAGGTTGCAAATGAATGTAAAAAAAGGGTTACCCATTAGCTCTAGTGAGATGGGGGTGCTTATTTATATACAGAAACATGATGAAGCTATTACTCCATTAATGATTAGTAATTTTTTTCAAATTGCAAAGCCTTCAGTTACTGCTATGATTAATGAGTTGGTTAAGAAAGGTTATTTGGTTAAGGTTCCTTCCGCTACTGATGGAAGAAGTTATATTGTTTCTATAACTGAGAAAGGACAGGAATTAGTTGCATCAGCACATGAGGAATACTTTAAAACTATAGCAGTACTAGAAGATAAAATGGGAGCTAAGGACTTCAATTCACTGATTGCGCTTATTCAAAAGGCAAATATAATACTAAGTGAAGAGAGAAAATAATGTTATTATATAAATCTATTAAATAGGGGAGGGATTAGAGAATGGGCTTATTAAATGATATTCTATCAATATTAAAAAAACATGAAATTTCTCTTAAAGAAAAGTATAGTGAAGTGGGTGACATTTATACATTTATCTTTGAAACGAAAGAAGAAATTAATTGGAAGGCTGGACAGCATGGGATATTTACAATAAATCATACAAAGGTTAATAAACCTACAAGGGCTTTTAGTATAGCTTCAATACCATCCGAAGGTCACATAAGGATTTCGATGAAAATTAGTGAAAAACCAAGTGAATTTAAACAAGCTTTATTAAATCTTCAGCCAGGGATGAAAATATCTATGAGAGGACCAATTGGATCCTTTTATCCTAAAAATAAAAGGCCCCTACTGTTTATCGCAGGAGGCATAGGAATAACTCCTTATAGAGCTTTAATAAAAGACCTTTTATTAAACTCTGGAGAAATTTCTAATGATATTCGATTGCTTTACATTGATAGTGGAGAAGAGTTTATATATACAGAGGAACTAGACAAAGTTAGTAAAATATTCTCTATCCAAATTAATTATTTAATTAAACGTGAAAATTTAAATGAAGAAATAGAAAAGTTTATAACTAAGTATAATAATGAAGCTGAATACTTTATTGTTGGGTCAAAATCCATGATTAATGCTATAGAAGCTTTATTGAAAAGTAAAGGAATTAAGCAAAAAAATATAAAAAAAGATACGTTTGTTGGCTATTAAAATCTAAAAAATAAGAAAATACTGTGGGTCAGCTTTTCCCAAAAAGTTTTTTCATAGTTCTCGTCTAAATTTAAAAGGAGGAGATAGGGGGGGAACTCCCATGTAGAGTGTGTGGTGTTGATAGAAAAGGAATAGGTTGGGATTAGGGGCTAGAGAAATCTAGTCTTTTTTATGTGGCCGATTTATGGTTCCCTAGACAAACGTTTAGGGAAACTAAATGAAAAAAATACTTGAACCTCACGTTACGTTATGATATATGATTTTTTTAAGGAGGGAATAGTATGAAGAATAACTTAATAAAACTATTAACCAATGATAAGGAAGTCAGATTTTTTATTGTGGACACAACAGAAGCTTTAAAACAGAGTAACTTAAAGGAGATGAAAACAGATTTTTCGAAGGAACTTTATGCGAAGGTATTTACAAGCTGTAGTTTACTAAGAGGATTTTTAACTTCAGAAGACCAACGCTTAAGTGTAAATGTGAGATTTAATTTGAAAGGATATTCTATAAACTGTGAAATAGATGGCTGCGGAAATATTCATTGTATATTTTCTGCTAGACTGATGGCGTATGAGGGAGAGTTTTTAGATTTAATAAGTGATGGGGCAACACTTTCCGTTACAAGGGGAAGTTGGATGGGAGGAATGTTTACTGGAACTGTAGAATTAAACTCTGAATCTATTGAATCATGCTTGGCAGATTTTTATTCTAAGAGTGAGCAGTTAGACACGATATTTAGGACATGGGTGTGCAACGGAAAAGTTCGAGGTTGTATGGTGCAAGCTTTACCCTTTGCAAATATTAATAATTTAATAAATGTGATAGATAATATTAATAAAAATGAAAAATTTATAAGTAAAGTAGAGTGGGCAAGACTAACAAATGAAATTTTTTCATATGCAACTGTAATAGAAGAGTATAGCATTCAAACAGAATGCAACTGTTCAAAGGAAATGTTTTTTGGTATGCTAATGTCAATAGATACGGTGGAACTTAAACAATCAATTCTGATGAATAAAGGCGAAGAATTGGAATGTGGAATATGTGGAAAAAAATATTTATTTAATACAAATGACTTAAAATCAATAGTAAAGATAAAAGAGGATGGATAGAATGAATGATTATATTAAGATTGGTGAACTAGCAAGTATAACAGGGATAACCATCAGAACACTACACTATTATGATGAAATTGGTTTACTACAACCAGTAAAGATTACTGAAGCAAATCATAGGTTATATAATATGCAGAGTATTACAGAACTATATCGAATAATGGCCTTAAAGGATATGGGTTTTAATCTTGAGGAAATAAATGATTTAATTAGAACCAAAAACATTGATGTTAGAGAATTGGTAGAAATTCACATTAATAATGTACAAGAAGAAATATGTCAAAAACAGCTACTTTTGAGGAAGTTGCTCAAAATTAATCAACGGCTTAGAGAAAATGTTACCTTGTCATCTGAAGACCTCAGAGAAATGGCTCAATTTATCAACTCATCTGCAGATAAGTTTTTTACAAAAGAACAATTGAATAAATTGAAGGGTAAATTAGATAGCTTCAACCCAGAAACAGATTTGGCTAATGAATGGATTAAATTTATTTCTAAGTTGAAAGCCTGTTATAAAAATCAGGCCTTGAAGACGGATACAGCTGCAAGGGAGTGCGTGGAGTATTGGAGCAAAATTACTAGAAAGTTAATAGGGAATGATGAACAAATGAAAGATTCCATAACAGCATTTCATGCTTCTCAGGAAAATACACAGTTAAGATATGGGCTTACAGATGAACTGTATGAGTACCTGATGACTTTAATGAGCTAGACTTTCGGATTTGACTTCCTAAACTCGATGAGGATGGGAGATACTTCATTATTGACGCGAAATATTATCATCATTCTATCAAAATCCATGTGGAGGCCGTTGTGTTGATAGAGAAGTAGTAAGTTGAAAATAGTAGTTTAGAACGGAATTAATAGAAGGTTGTCAAAATAAGATCAAAACAAAAAAGAATTCCAGTTGAGTTCAAAAACAAATAATTAAAGAAGAAGGCCAAGTAACATCTTTTTCTCCCGAGATTATAAGAATAGGACATTTTATACTTTCAATTGAAGTTAGTTTCACATATTGAAGATACATATAAGGTCAAACCCCAAGTGGAGTACAGTAAATGTTCTGCACTGCCGGGATGGAATGTGAAATATAAGAAAAGTGTCAAGTCCCAGTGACTTCTATTCTGTACTATATAAGAATTTATAGAACATCAAACGAAACAATGTATAATATTACCATTAAAGTATTGGAATGTGGAAAAAAGAGCATTGACGGTCAAGCGGATAAATAAGTCTCATGTTATTCTAGTGTTAAGGAGGTGCTTATAATGCACGCATGGGAACAAATACAAAAAACAGTCGATTTTATTTTCTAAGCCAGAGCTGGTGCTCAATTATACGATGATTGATGAAGATGTACCATTGATTACTGACAGTATTGTTTTAGAAATCACGAGCAAGAAAGTAGATGTAGCTGAATTCTATATTGGTTTTTCCGCTCAGGTGCCCATATTCCATGTTCCAGTAGGTGAAACGACTGGGATTGATGTACCCGGCCAGCTATGGAATTTATTTCATAGTCATAAAGAGGATATTCCAAATTTACAACCAGGCGGTATAGAAATAGGTGTGTCGATGATGGGCGAAACAGAGGATGGATCTTTTAATTATTTTGCTGGTGGTGCAATGAAACCAAACACATCTACCAATGGAGAATTTACTATATGGGAACTACCTGCAGAGGAGTATGTGGTATGCTGTTTTGAAGCGGAAAATTTTCAAGAACTTACCACTTCTGCACTGGGTAAAGCCATTAGCTATCTTTTTGGCACGTGGCTGGCAAAACGAGGACTGACGACACAGCCTTTTTCAGTAGAGAGATATTATAAGACTACGCCGGGTGCAGCTTATATGGAGATATGGGTTATTCCCGTTCCGATGAAAGACACAGAGCCATTATGATGAGACAAGGGAGTTCTTCTCCACCATCAAACTATGGAAAAAGAACTAATTATGAGGGTCATAGATGTTTGCATGGCTTCTTGTGGATAGTGGTAATTTATATTGTTTATTGGAACTTTAATGTTTAAAAGAATGGAGGGGAGTTATGAAGTGGAATGAAATCTTTAATGCAGAGCATATTCCTTCTGATGAAGATATAAGAGAGTATCTTGGTGATATAAGATCAATATGGGATGAATTGACTGCTTATATTGAAAAAGCATACCAAGTCGAACCTCAAGTCGCCTATAGAGAATGCGCTGCACAACCGGGATGGAATGTGAAGTACAAGAAAAGCAACAAGTCCCTTTGTACCCTTTATCCAATGGCGGGTTATTTTATTGCTTTGGTGGTTGTCGGACCAAAAGAAGAAGAAGAAGTAAAAATAGGTATGGATTCAGGCCTGTTTAACACTTATATAAAAGAACTCTATGACAAAACAGCTTATTCAGCTTTGGGACGATGGTTGATGATAGAAGTCAAAGATAAAGCTGTCCTAAATGATATAAAGCATTTAATGTCAATCAGGGTCGGGTCGAAAAAGTAACTCAACATAAATTTCGAAGATTCATCATGTAGTTTACTATTTTTTTGAGTAAGGCTTTAGTTTACTGTTGCCGTCAATGAAGAAAATTTTAGGTTTTATAGTGAAAATAAACTTTACAGAAGAAGGGTTTACTTATAAGAAATAGAATATTATAATAATGAAAATTGTCGAATTAATATTAATGATCTTCAATAAAAAGCGCCAATTCATACATTAAATAACAAGATGCTTTATGTTTTATGATAAAATTAACGTATGACCAATGAAAAAACTTTGGGCTCTGGAGTGTGGTTTGAACCATATGTGTATGATGAAAACCATAAGGTATTAAAATATCAAAAGTAGCTGAAAATATGCAAAAAAGTATTAGTAGATTCAAGTATTAATTAAGATAGTGTGTTGAGTTGATAAGCAAAACAATGTGATGTGCTGACATCTTTATGAGTAGAGGTGACCCAGCACCTATTATCAACTTTAAATAAGGGGGTGAACTTGTGCATTATAAAGTAAATGATGTAAAACGTATATTAAACATAAGCAGAGATACCCTAAGATATTTTGATAATAAACGTTTAATTTCTTCTATGAGGGATGAAAATAATTATAGATACTTTAAGTCTGAGGACATTAATAAAATATTTGCCTATAAAATGTATCGTTCATTACTATTTAATATGAAGGATGCAGAAAAATTAGTTAGTGGTCATTCCGTAGAAACACAAATGGCAATGCTTAAAAATCAAGTGGCGTTTATAGAATCAGAACAGGATTATTTAAATAGAGTGAAAAAACACATAGAAATGTTAACAGAAAAGCTCGAGAAATGGAAAGAATCAAAGGATGAATTTGAGATTGTTACTTCTAACAATTCTTATTACCACTACAATCAAACAGAAAAATATTTTATAGAGTCGGAAGAAGTCTTTAACAATACCTATAAAGTTTTAGACCGTATGCCAGATTTGTGGCCTGCCTTTAGTTATAATCTTGATTGTAAAGAAGCGCCTTTTAGCTTTGGTTATGGATATGTTTCCTATACCAATGAAAAGCATCCATCAGAAGCTTTTATACATATGCCACCTGTAAAATGCTTGTACAAATTACTTGAGATAGAAAGTAATTTAGAAGAAAAGGTCAGCATTATTATGAAAGAAGCAGAGGAACTTTGTAATAAGAAAGGCTATACCATGGAGGGAAGGGCCTATGGAAATATGCTTCATGAAATTATAGAAAATAGTAGGCCAAGACGATTATTTGATATTTATATTCCTATAGAATAATTAAGAAGGCTGTCGTGGGGGAAAAACGACAGCCTTCTTAATTTTATTTTTCTAATAAGTTAATCTTAATATTTAAAGCATTTTCAGTAGCTCTTGCCCCTGCTAAACGTCCAGAGTTATATGCCCAGCCTTGGGCAGCACCTTCTATAGTATGTGCATAATGATCTGAATAAAGTCCAGCAGCATCAGATCCAGCAGCATATAAGTTGGAAATCACTGTAGTATATCCCTTTTCTGGCTCATCCATAACAACTTCAAACTTAGAATTAATGCGAACTCCACCAACGGTGCCTAAGTTGTTCACAGTTATTTTAAATGCATAATAAGGACCTTCAGGCATTGCATACATATGACTGCCATTTTTTCCATAAAGGGTATCGATACCATTAGCTGCATCAGCATTATATTTACTCATAGTTTCTGATAAGGTCTCTGGATGCATGTTGAGCTTTTCAGCCAGCCCTTCAATTGTATCTGCTTTTACAACATGCCCTGCATTAACCATTTTTCCTATAATTTCAGTAAGTTTACTCCATCCAAAGTCCATAGGAGTGATTTCTGGCATAGGTCCCATAGCAATCTTATCTATCATTCCTGCGGCTCGTGCACCTTTCGTTTCTAATAGGTTTAATAATTCTTCATTGTATAGAAAATATGCATAGTTACCTTGGGTCATAACAGCATTACCTGATAATGCTCGGTCATATACAATATCTTCATTAGCAAAGCGAAGGCCGCTTGCATTTAACCAAGGGATTATGGGCATGTATGCAACAGAATTGGTTGCTTGATATAATTCCATAAATTCATAATCACCTTCAACAGAATTGCCACCATCTACAGCAAAGGTATGGGTTATCATAGCAGATAGTCCACGTTTTGCAGCACCTGCTTCTACTGCCATATTAATTCCATCCCCAACGTTAGAGTTATATCCTGATGCATTTACACTAACACCATTTAAAGCTTCTGCTACCATATCGGAATCACCAACAAATCCACCAGTAGCGATAATAACTGAGCCTGCAGATATGTGCAATGTAGACCCATCTTTGGCACTGGCAGTAACACCAGTTACTTTATTATTTTCTACTATTAAACTATTGGCTGGGGTTTCGTAATAAACAGATGCGCCATAATCTGCCACAATTTTATTCAACATTGTGGTTAGTTGAGAGGAAGTTTTTGTATGATCATTATACTTATGATATCCATTGGTTCCTTCTGCATGAGATTGTTGAACAGCCGCTTTGGTCTTTTGAAATTCTATTCCATGTTCTTCCATCCAATCCGCAGTTGTATGGGAAAGTTCAAGAAACTGTTTCACTAGTGTAGCATCAGCTAACCAATCCATTTCATCCATCCATTTTTTAAATATAAAATCTGTATCTAGAGGTTCATGGCCTAATGATCTTGCTTGAGCACTATCAGCTGCAAAAAAGCCACCACCCATAGCTGTGGTACCACCAGCAATCGCAGTTTTTTCTAAAACGATAACCTTGGCACCATTTTCTGCAGCAGTAACAGCGGCTGCTGTTCCAGAACCGCCAGCACCAATCACTACTACATCTGCTTCTAATTCAACTATTTTACCTTCATTTTCTTTTTCTACAGGTACTTTAAAGAGATCAATATTTCCTCCTGCTTGTGCTAAAGCATCTTCCACAGCTAATAGAAACGCCTTAGAAGTAATGGTAGCTCCACTTACAGAATCAATACCAATAGATTGATTTTTAATAATATCCGATGTTAAACTTTCCATTGCGAGATCGCCAAGATTGACAGTTTCGGAAGATTCTAACACCTTGATATTCCCAATAGAAGTATCACTTAATACAACCTCTATCTTGATTGGGCCATTCATCCCTTCAGCCTCGGCAGTATAAGTACCAGCAACAAATGAATTGCCAGCATCCTGAGAAACAGTTGTTTTAGAACAGCCTAGTAGTGAAAAAACTAACAATAGTGCCAACATAAATAATAAAAGTTTATTTCGCATTTTTCAACACCTCCTAATAGTATAGTTCTACTATAAACTTTGTAGCAGCCACAAAGTCAAGGAAATTTGATTATTTTTTCACATTAATATTATCTTCAATAGTCAGGGTTGTTGTAGGCGTTTAGCTTGACGGGTCATATAATATATTCTTAATCCACGATATTTTCTATATCCTTTAGCTCATATCCAAAACCCCGATGCTCTTCCTTGAGAGGAAGGAAAGTGATTATGAAATGAGTTGAATAACTGACGGCGTTCAATCTTTAAAACCTCTGTAAAGAACTTTTGAATAACTTGATGCTTAATTGAAATAAACTTAGCCAGATTAAGTCCAGCCGGGGTTAAAAATACCTCTTTATATTTTTCAGTTTCCATAAGTCCCTTATCAGAAAGAGACGACATAGCACTATTGGTACTTGCCTTTGAGACACCTAATCTCTCGGCAATGTCCGACACCCGTGCACCTTAATGTAGAGATAACATATTTACTGTTGGGCATATCGGTTTTGGCTAGTTACCACTAAGGCGATGGCAATAAAGGCAATAGTAAAGGCCAACAGAACGAGTATACCATAGATGATTGGCTGAAGTGTCGATTGAGTAAGATTAGTAATTTCTCCTATGGCATCATTGACCTTGATATACCCAAATATTGGATTGAAGGTTCCCACAGTTTGCAGTGTATCAATCAAAAGAGCTTGTGGTACAAAGGAACCACCTAAAAAGGATAACCCAAGGGATAGACAGTTTTCTATAGGATCACTGAAATTTTTTGTTGCAAAGGTAGAAACGAAAAAGCTTATGCTTAAACAAAGTAATGTTAGAATAAATGAATTAATTATAAATAAAAATGAACCAGTTTGGCTAAAAGTATTTTTATTTAAACAAAAGCAAATACAACAAAAATCACCAAATAATAAGGGCCAATGATAGGTTACCGAAAATAAGTGGAAGGTTATAGGCCATTAGCAGATGGAAACTTTGCCGATATTGCCCTTTGGTTAAATGGAGAATTAATGAAAAATACAGCGGAGATAGGATATGGGCGATTCTTATATGCCACTTGTCAAATAAAGGGGGACTTATAAATACAAGAAATGAAAATTTGTTTGTTTTAAGGCAGCTGCACACATGCTTTCTAGTGAAAATGCCGTAAGTACAGATTTATAGGTAAAATTAAATATTTAAACTTAAAAATCCCACTAATTCTGATATATGATTAGTGGGATTTTTTTAGCAGATAACCTCTTAAGATTGATGAAGTTGTTACTACCATGAGTATGAAAGTTTCTAGCATCACTTATATTACTAATTGAACACTAAACAGCGGGGTTTTAATTTTCGATCTAAGAAGTAGGTCAGAAAGCCTCAAGACCATTCTAATACTAACCTTCATCCTGATACTTGATTTCAATTGGACTCAAAATATAATTATGCTATAATTAAGGCATATAATGGTAATGTAGATTGATCATGCCTTAAAGAAAAGTCAATAATTTATGTGTTTTGGGTAGAAAAATCATAATTGAAAAGGAAAAGTCAATATGAAAAAAATTGATCAAGTATATGAAGCTTTAGAAAAGCTGGAGAAAAAGTTTAATAGAGGAATCTCTGCCTACGAAATAAGTCAGTTATTGAATATTAATCGAGCCAATGTAAGTAGATACTTAAATCACCTTTATGTAGAGGGTAGGATTAATAAAATTGAAGGAAGACCAGTTCTATTTAACACTAAGGATGATCAGCAGAAGATTGAGAATATCACCCCATTAACCCAAACCCTTGAGAGCAGTATCAATAAAATTACCCTTCAACAACAAAGTCTACAAGTCCCAATTCAGCAGGCAAAGGCTGCAATATTATACCCGCCTAGAGGTCTCCATACTTTGATATTAGGTGAAACAGGTGTGGGTAAGTCCCTCTTTGCAGAGCTGATGTATCAATTAGCAATTGAATCAAAAGTAATAGAGATAGAAGCACCTTTTATCAGGTTTAATTGTGCTGATTACGCAGATAATCCTCAGCTTGTGATGGCACAAATTTTTGGCGTGAAAAAGGGAGCCTATACAGGAGCAGACAAAGATAAAGATGGTCTTTTAAAAAGGGCAGATGGAGGAATTCTTTTTCTTGATGAAATCCACAGATTATCACCCCAAGGGCAAGAAATGCTGTTCACTTATATTGATACAGGAGCCTTCAGACCTTTAGGGGAGACAGAAAAGGCTATATCCGTTAAAGTACAAATTATTGCAGCCACAACAGAGGATCCCCAATCCTGTTTACTTAACACCTTCACAAGAAGAATACCAATGCTCATTACCCTGCCAGCCTTAAGGGATAAATCATTAACAGAGCGATATTATCTAATAGAATACTTTATCAAAAAAGAATCAAAACGTATTGGAAAAAGCATTTATGTTAATAAAAACTCCCTGATCTCCCTACTCCTATATGATTGCCCCAGTAATATTGGTCAGCTGGGAAGTGATATTCAACTGGCCTGTGCAAAGGCCTTCGTTAATTATAAGTCTAAAAGGGAGGACTATATATTAATTTCCCAATCAGACTTACCCCAGCATGTTAAAAAGGGAATGATGAGAATCAATGAATTAAGAGAAGAAGTAGATCAACTCTTTAAACAAAAGGGAGATATTTTACGATTTAACCATAAAGAGGATGCTTTGCCAAATATCAAAGGTGAAAATTTTGATAATGAGGACTTTTATGATGCAATTGAAAAGAAGTTACAGACCCTAAAGGATTCTGGGATAGATGCAGAAGAGATTAATCAGATCATTAATATAGACATAGAAAGCCACTTTCAAAAATACTTAGGTAATTTACATGAAGATATTAGAATTCAAGAAATATCTAAGATTGTTGATGTAGAAGTACTGGAAATAGTAGAGAATATCCTTCAGTTGGCAGAAGATACCCTTAAAAGAAAGTACGATAAAAAGATTTATTATGGATTAGCATTACATATTCATGGCTTTATTGAGAGAATAAAAAAGGGAGTGAAAATCTATCATCCCAAGCTAAATTTAATTAGGGTAGAATATCCAGATGAGTTTCTAGTAGCCATGGAAGCCGTAAAAATGATAGATAAAAGGTTTCATATTCAAACGCCATTAGACGAAATTGGGTATCTAACTTTGTTTTTTACAGCTAACCCATTAGATTTAGAAGGAGAAGAAAAGTCGAAGGTTGGAGTCCTTGTCATTATGCATGGTAATACAACTGCCAGTAGCATGGTGGAGGTATGCAATACATTAATTGGGGCCCAACATGCAGTTTCCTTAGATATGCCCCTTAGCATGAAGCCTTTAGACATGTACGAATTGGCTAAAAAACAAGTGATACAGTTAGATCGTGGAAGAGGTGTACTTCTTTTAGTAGATATGGGCTCATTAACTAATTTTGGAGACCTAATCTACGAAGAGACGGGAATAATCGTTAAAACCATAGATATGGTCAGCACGGCATTACTGATAGATGCTTGTAGAAAAGCTGTTTTGGGAAGAGATATAGATGAGATTTATGGTAGTTTTAGAAACAGAAACTCATTTACAAATGACATAAATAAAAGGCTAAAGAAAAATTTTAGAAATATTATTATTACAGCATGCTTTACTGGAGAAGGGGCGTCAGAACGCTTAAAGGGGATTATTGAAGAAAGACTTCCAAAGTCTGATGAAATAGAAATAATACCATTAAACATACTAAATCGAAAAGAATTTGTCTCATCCATTAATGAATTTAAAGAGAACCACAAGGTTCTAGCAATAGTTAGTACTGTAGATATCCATGTAAGTGATATTCCCTTTATTTCAGCAGAAGATATAATTGTGGGAGAGGGCCTTAAGGATTTAGAAGATATCATAAAGAAGGAAGAAGATTTTATAAAAATAGGTAAGTCTTTAAAAATTCATTTAAATGAAGTAAATGGTGAGAAAATCATAGATGAAATAAGGATTACGATAATGGATATTGAAAAAAAGCTAAACATAAATATAAAAGAAGAAGCTCTAATCGGAATCATTCTTCATATTAGCTTTTTGGTTGATAAGCTAAAGGGTGGGGGAAAAGAGACCCTCTTTATTGATTTGGACGCCTATAAAGATCAATTCTATAGAGAGATGATTCTAATAAAAGGCGCTTTTAAGCCTATAGAAGATAAATATCATATTACGATTGGAGAAAATGAACTGGCTTATATCTGTAAAATGATGATTTCAAATAATATTGAAGCATAATGTAATAAAACAAACTTAATCATTGCTACCATGTAAAAGTGTGTAAGTGTGTAAGTGTGTAAAATAGTGTGTAGAAAAATCTGCACACTATTTTTAATTTTCTAAATATTAATACACCACATTGAATAGTGATTTTGCAATGATAAATTAATTTCTCGCTTTATTTTGATGGTATACCCTATTTGGCATCAATCTTGCTCTATATTATCGTGACATATAAAAAAGGAGTGGTTGATCAAGTGGAAAAACTTACAGTGACAGTAAATACTAAGTCTGGATTACATGCTAGGCCCGCCAGTATGTTAGTTAGTATAGCAAAAAACTATTCTTCAAATATAATTCTACAAAAAAATAATAAGTCTGCTAATGGAAAGAGCATCATGTCTGTTTTAGGTATGGCAGTTAAAAAAGGAGATACAGTAGAAATTGTTGCAGAAGGCATCGATGAAGTTGAAGCAATTGAAGCCATAAAGGAATTGTTTGAAGAAAAGCTTATGCAAGAATAAAAATCACTTTATTAAAGGGGGGATTATCAGGTGTTTTATTGAAAGTGACGGAGGTGGTGGGAATTCAATTGTAGTTCTGGCTGATGAAATTTTTTACTTACTTGAAAAAGAGGAAAACGTACCCATGAATAGAATTGATGGTGTATGCTTAAGGCTTAAGGGATGGGACATATTGTTTAACTAGTAATCTATGAAGAAAAATTTTCTCTTGCTCTATGGGGCGGTTTATTTAAAAATTTCGAAATTATCAGGTTATTATTTAGTATTGAATAAAAAACAGCTACCTAGAATTAGCTTGCCCTAGCATGGGGCAGCAATGGGAGCATTAATGAGGGCTGTAGATCATTTTAATAGATAATCATAAATCAGTCTAAAAGAGGAGGAGAAGGGATGAAGAAAATCATGTTGGTATGCTCTGCAGGGATGTCCACCAGCTTGTTAGTTACAAAAATGAATAATGCAGCAGTGAAAAAAGGTATTTCAGCAGAAATATTTGCTGTATCTGAAACCGATGCTAAAAAGCACTTTGATAATATTGATGTGGTGCTATTAGGGCCTCAAGTAAGATATTTACTAAATAAAATAGAAAAGCTATTGGCTGAAAAGAAAATTCCTGTGGCTGTAATCGAAAGCATCAATTATGGAACAATGAATGGTGAAGCAGTATTAGATCAAGCTTTAAGGTTATTAGAATAGATTTAGATTAATTATGAATGTAATATTGAAAGTTATATAAATAGTATATGAGGGGGATGAACATGAAAAAGTTCTTTGAGTTTATGGATAAGTACTTTATGCCAATAGCTTCAAAAATTGGCGGACAGAGACACCTAGTAGCTATTCGTGATGGATTCGTTGGTATAATGCCTTTAATATTAGCAGGTTCCTTTGCTGTTCTACTCAACAGTACCCTAGTTACATGGGTGCCCTTCTTTGAATTTTTAAGGGGAATTAATGGTAATGTATGGTGGGGTACCTTTGCAATTATGACCCTGTTAGTGGTATTTTCAACTGGATATAGTTTAGCAAAAGGCTATGATGAAGATGGATTAGCAGCTGGGTTAATTTCAATTGCAGCATTTATCACAGTTACTCCTCAAATCCATGGTGAAGCCCCTTGGGGTTATATAAATGGAGGTTTTCTGAATGCAACGGGGCTATTTACAGGGTTACTGGTAGCTATTCTTTCAACAGAAATATTTGTTAAATTAACGAAACGAAAAATAGTCATTAGAATGCCTGACACAGTGCCACCAGCAGTAGGGCGGGCCTTTGCAGCTGTTATTCCAGGGATTGTGGCTGTTTATGTTGCAGGTACAGTTACCCACCTTATTTCAACCTTTTGGGATACAAGTCTATACGATTTAATTTATGATACAATTCAAGCACCGCTACAGGGTTTTGGTCAAGGGGTAGGTTCAGCTATGGTTCTTTCGATGCTGATGAATCTATTCTGGTTCTTTGGGTTACATGGAGCAAATATCCTAGAGCCAATTATGAACTCCATTTACTTACCAGCCCTAGAGGCAAATGCCAGTGCCATTCAGCAAGGGTTAGCAGCCCAATTTACAGTTACTAGAGTTTTCTTTGATGTTTATGTTCACTTAGGAGGGTCTGGGGCTACCTTAGGGTTGATAGCAGCCATCTTCTTAGGGGTTAAAAAGCGGAAAGAATATCGAGAGGTTTCGAAGCTTGCATTACCAAATGGAATTTTCCAAATTAATGAACCAATGATCTTTGGTATACCAATTGTGTTGAATCCAATTTTATTTATACCATTTATCATTACACCGGGAGTCCTTACCCTAATTGCCTATTTAGCTACAGCCAGTGGATTAGTTCCCCCTACCTATGTGGCTATTCCTTGGATCTCACCTGTGGGGATTGGAGCCTTCTTAGCAACAGGAGGTAGTATTAGGGCGGCTATACTAGCTATTGTGAACCTATTTGTGGCTATTGGCATTTATCTGCCCTTTGTCATGATTGCCGATAAACAAATGAAAGATGAGGTTAAGAAAGAGATTGCATAAAACCAGTAAAGGGGGGAAACTCCCTTTACTTTATCAATTTTAAATAAGGGGTGAAACCATGACTAATGGATTAAAAATTACTGTAATTGGTGGAGGAAGTAGTTATACACCAGAGTTAATAGAAGGTTTTATCATAAGAGCTAATGAATTACCTGTAGAAGAGATTCATTTAGTGGATATTGAGGAAGGTAAGGTAAAACTAAATGTCATCTATGAACTTACTAAAAGGATGATTAAAAAAGCGGGACTTAAAACCCAGATTTTCCAAACGTTAGATAGGAAGAAAGCCATCGAGAATTCTGATTTCGTAGTGACACAAATTAGAGTTGGTGGATTACAATCTAGGGCAAAGGATGAAAAAATACCTTTAAAATATGATGTAATTGGGCAAGAAACCACAGGGGCAGGGGGCTTTGCTAAGGCCATGAGGACAATTCCTGTTATCCTTGAAATTTGTAGAGAGATTGAAGAATTGGCACCAAATGCATGGCTGATAAACTTTACTAACCCTGTTAGTATCATAACTGAAATGGTATTGAAGCATACAAAGGTTAAAACAATGGGTCTGTGTAATGTTCCTATAGGGATGATTAATAATATTGCAAAGATTCTCGGGTATGAAAGTAATCGACTAAAAATTGATTTTGTTGGTTTAAATCATATGGTCTATGGTAAAAAGGTTTATTTAGACGGAGAAGAGATTACTAAAGATGTTCTTACTAAGCTGGCAGAAGGCGGCTCAGTTACAATGAAGAATATCCCAGATTTGGTCTGGGACCGAGATTTTATTTATGCCTTGGGATTAATACCCTGCCCCTATCATAGGTACTTTTATATGACAGATGAAATGTTGGAGGACGAAAAAAAGGCCTTAGCAGAAAAGGGAACAAGGGCAGAACAAGTAATGAAGATTGAAGCAGCCCTTTTTGAACTATACAAAAAGGTGGAGTTGGAAGAGAAGCCAAAGGAACTAGAAGAACGGGGAGGCGCCTATTACTCCGATGCTGCTGTTTCGCTAATTAGTGCAATCTACAACGATAAAGGGGAAGTTCATACCGTCAACATCCATAATAATGGGGGGATAATGGGACTACCAGAGGATGTTGTGGTGGAAGTGAATGCAGTAATAGGTAGGGCAGGGGCAAAACCAATAGCCAGCGGAAAACTACCAACTCAAATTAATGGATTATTACAAGCTGTAAAATCATATGAACTTTTGACAGTCGAAGCAGGCTTAAGGGGAGACTATAATACAGCCTTAATGGCCCTCATGGCTAATCCTTTAGTGCCATCAATTAAGGTGGCAAAAAAAATACTAGATGATATATTAAGGGAAAATGTTGACTACTTACCTCAATTTAATAAACGTAACTTAATTTAAAAACAGCGATCCCTTACAAAAAACAGTAACCTAATTATAAAAAAACAGTAACGATATTTAATATGCAATGCTGTATACACTAAACAATACCTAAGGCAAGGAGCGAATAGATATGGATTTTGAAGTAACGATTTTTACCATCATAACCTATAGTGGAGAGGCAAGAAGCTCAAGTATGGAGGCTATTCAACATGCTAAAAGGGGCAGTTTTTCAAAAGCTGAGAAATGTATTAATGATGCTATAGAAAAGCTTGCTTTAGCCCATGAAGCCCAAACAACTTTAATTCATACAGAGGCACAGGGGCAAAAGGTTGAGGTTTCTTTGCTGATGGTCCATGCACAAGATCATTTAATGAATGCTATAACAATTAAAGACTTAGCTTCTGAATTTGTGGACCTATATAAAAATGTTGCAACTGAAGAAGTGGAGGCTTGATATAAATGAGGGAGTTGGGAATTTCAATATATCCCGACAATGGGAGTAAAGAAGAGATAAAAAGGTATATATCATTGGCGGCACAATATGGATTTACAAGGATATTTACTTGTCTTATTTCCCTAAAGGGTGATAAAAATAAAGTAATTGAAGACTTTAAGGATATTGTTGGCCACGCAGATAATTTAGGTATGAAGGTAATTGCTGATGTGACCCCCACCATATTTGAAGAATTTAATATCAGCTATGATGACTTAAAATTTTTTAAAGATCTGAAGCTTTGGGGGCTACGGTTAGATTTAGGCTTTAGTGGGATGGAAGAAAGTATTATGACCTTTAATCCCTATGGATTAAAGATCGAGGTAAATATGAGTAGCGGTACAAAATATCTAGACAATATCCTTTCATATGTACCTAATAAAGATAATCTAATTGGTTGCCATAACTTCTATCCCCATAAGTATACAGGCTTATCCCGAGATCATTTTATAAATACTTCAATGGAGTATCGAAAAAAAGGGATTAGGACAGCGGCTTTTGTATCTTCTAGTAATGGGGATTTTGGGCCTTGGCAAGTAAGGGAGGGATTATGTACCCTTGAAGACCACCGAAACCTGCCAATAGAAACCCAGGTAAAGGACCTCTTTAACACCGATTTAATAGATGATGTCATTATTGCCAATGCCTTTGCCTCAGAGGATGAGCTTAGGGCTTTATCAGAAATGAATAGAGATTTACTAACCATTAATATTGAGGTTTTAGCAGACTTACCAGAGATAGAAAGAAAAATTTTGATGGAGGAGCTTCATTTTAACAGGGGGGACGTATCTGAGTATATGATCCGTTCTACCCAAAGTAGAGTAAAGTACAAAGATTATTATTTTAAATTATTTAACCCAAAGGAAATTCAAAAAGGCGATATTTTAATTGATAGCTCCCTATATGACAGATATGCAGGAGAACTTCAAATTGCCCTTAAAGACATGAAAAATAGCGGAAAGACCAGCGTCGTTGGTAGGGTAGTGGAGGAAGAAATTTATCTTCTAGATTATATATTGCCATGGCAGAAGTTTAAGTTAAAGGAAAAAGGGATAAAAAGTGGATAAATAGGATAAATAGAGGTGCTTAAATGAAGGCAATCATAAATGGAAAAGTAATACTTGAAGATCGTATAGTTGAAAATAAGGTGTTACTTTATAATAACAAATTTTTAGATTTAGTTGATCAACTTCCCAGTAATAAGATAGAAGTTATTGATGCTAAAGGACAATATGTTTCTCCCGGTTTTATTGATATTCACATCCATGGAGCCTTTGGATACGATATCATGGATGAAAATCCAAAGGCTCTAGATGAAATACGTAATGGGATATGCCAAAATGGCGTTACGGGGATATTGGCAACAACCATGACAATGCCTTTAGAAAATATTAAGGGGGCCCTTCAAAGAATCAGAAAAGCAATGGGGGCTAAATCGAAGGGGGCAACCATTTTAGGAGCCCATCTTGAAGGCCCCTTTATTAATCCTAAAAAAAAGGGTGCACAAAAGGGAGACTTTATCATTGAGCCAGATTATGGTCTAATTAAGGAATTTCAGGATGTAATCAAGATTATAACAATAGCGCCAGAAATAGATAGTGGGTTAAATTTTATTAGAAGTATTAAAAAGAGTCACCCGATAGCCTTCTCTATTGGTCATTCTAATGCCAGCTATGAAGAGGCGATGGAGGCAATTTCGGTAGGGATAGATAGTGCCACCCACATCTTTAATGGAATGACAGGACTCCACCATAGGGACCCAGGAGTAGTTGGAGCCATTTTAAAGTCAAATATTTATTGCGAGCTGATTGCCGACAAGGTACATGTTCATCCTGCCCTTTTTAGTATTATAGGAGAAATTAAGGGGAAGGAAAAAATTGTTTTAATTACTGATTCTATGCAGGGGGCCTGCATGAAGCAGGGAGTGTATCAACTAGGGGGGCAGAAGATTGAAGTAACACGGACAACTGCAACCTTAGAGGATGGGACTTTAGCTGGAAGTGTTTTAAAGATGAATGAAGGAATAAAAAATTATTGGGAAAACACTGGTTATTGTCTTTCAAAGGTGGTGGCAATGGCATCTTTAAATCCAGCTAAATTAATTGGGTTAGATAAATCTAGGGGGAGTATAGAAGTAGGTAAGTTTGCTGATCTAACAATATTCAATGATGAACTTGAAATATTAGCAACTATAATAGAAGGTGAAATTTGTTATGAAAGGGAGAACTAATATGAGGGTGATCGTTGCAAAAGATTATGAAGAACTAAGCAAAAAAGCAGCGAATATCATATCAAGTCAAATTACATTAAAACCCAATAGTGTATTGGGGTTAGCCACAGGTTCCACACCCATTGGTACCTATAGGGAACTAGTGAGACTTTATAATGAGGGAAACATCAGTTTTAAGGAGGTAGTGACCTTTAATCTAGATGAATATTACGGATTAGACAGCAACAATCAACAAAGCTATGCTTACTATATGAATCAGCAATTATTTAATCATATTGATATCAAAAAAGATAATATAAATATTCCTAATGGGATGACAGAAGATATAGGGCTTGAATGCAAAAATTATGAAAAAAAAATAAGACAAGCCAATGGAATCGATATTCAATTATTGGGGATCGGAAGAAATGGACATATTGGATTCAATGAGCCAGATGTAAAGTTTGAGGCTTTAACCCATCTAGTTGAGTTAGATGAAGATACCATTAAAGCTAATTCAAGATTTTTCGCTTCAATTGATGATGTTCCTAAACTGGCAATCAGCATGGGAATCAAAACAATTATGCAGTCTAGAAGCATTATTTTATTGGCCAGTGGGGCTGAGAAGGCTAAAACAATCCATCATATGATTTTAGAAAAAATCACACCAGAATTACCTGCATCTGTATTGCAATTACACCCAAATGTAACTGTAATATTAGATGAAGAAGCTGCTTTACTACTTACAGAAGGTGATTTGTTAGAAATGGAGGCATAAGGAGGTTTTATATGAAGGGAATGGGAGCTTCACCAGGTATAGCAATAGGAAAGGCCTTTATCAAAAAGGATGAGATAAATATAGTTAAAGAATTAATACAGGACATAAATAAAGAAATTGACAGATTTTATAGGTCATTAGAACAGGCAAAAATTCAAATTCAAGAATTATGGAAAGTAACAGAAACAAAGATGGGAAAAAAAGAAGCTGATATATTTGAAGCACATCTTTTAATTTTAGAGGACCCAGAGGTGAAGGATAAAATCGTGAATGTAATAAAAAATGAAGGGGTTAATGCAGAATGGGCCATTAGTCTTGTCATTGAAGAGTATCGGGTAGTATTTGAGGCAATTGATGACGAATATTTAAAGGAAAGAATAGTAGATTTAAAGGATGTTGCTAACCGAATGATTAAGAATTTATTAGGGGTAGGAGATCTGGACTATGAAAATATGGAGGAACCTGTCATTATTATAGCCAAGGATTTGACCCCTTCTGATACCGCCCAAATTCCAAAGGAAAAGGTACTAGGCCTTATTACAGAGGAAGGGGGGACAACAAGTCATACAGCTATTATATCTAACATCTTAGAAATACCAGCAATAGTGGGTTGTAGTGGCTTGAAGGAAATTAAAAATGGAGATATGATGGCAATGGATGGGGAAACGGGAGAAGTCTATGTAAATCCTAATAAAGAGATTAAACAGTTATTTGATAATCGACAAAAAGCCCATGAAGAATATAAAAAAGGGTTAACTAAATATATTGGAAAAGAATCCATCACTAAAGATGGCCATAGGGTTGAAATTGCTTGTAATATTAAAGATCCACAGGATTTAGATCTTGTTCTAAAGAATGATGGTGAGGGAATTGGCCTTTTTAGAAGTGAGTTTTTATATATGGATAGAAAAATGCCACCAACGGAGGATGAGCAGTTTGAGTCATATAAGATTGTAGCTGAGGGGATGAAGGGTAAACCCGTTATTATTCGTACCCTAGACGTAGGGGGAGACAAACAAATCGAATATCTAAACCTCCCAAAGGAGGACAATCCCTTCTTGGGTTACAGGGCAATTCGATACTGCTTAGATAAGGAAGAAATATTTCAAACACAGCTTAAGGCGATTCTAAGGGCAAGTGCATTTGGAAAGGTAAAAATAATGTTTCCCATGATCGCCAGTGTAGAAGAGATTATAGAGGCAAAGAATCAATTAAATATCGCTAAGATGGAGCTAAAGAATAATAATATTGAGCATGATGACAATATGGAAATTGGAATTATGATTGAAATTCCTTCTGCAGCCATTATTTCTGATCAACTAGCAGAAGAGGTGGATTTTTTCAGTATTGGTACAAACGATCTAATTCAATATACCATAGCAGTTGATAGAATGAACCCTAAAATTTCTAATTTATATACCCCCTTTCATCCTGCTGTATTAAGGTTGATTAAGTTAGTAATAGATCACGCCCATCAGGCCAATAAATGGGTAGGTATGTGTGGTGAAGCAGCCGGTAATGAATTGCTTGCTCCACTATTTATCGCTATGGGGATTGATGAATTAAGTGTAAGCCCTCCGTTGGTGTTGAAAACTAGAAAGTTAGTGCATCAATTAAATAAGGCAGATTTATCAAAGGAAATTACTAAAATACTTAAGCTTAAAAGTGCTGATGAGGTTAGGCAATACTTAATAAAAATTAATTAAACAAAAATTTAAAATATTACATTAAAAATTGACATGTCCAGCAGTTTAGCTTATACTATTTTTAGAAACCCTAGAAAGATAACATTGTTATTTAGATATATAAATTATAGGCCACGAAGACTATCAAAAGATCCTTTGGTGGCCATTATATTGTATTATAAAATATTGTGTTTAGATAAAGTAGATCTTGATAGAAGCACTAGATAAGAATATAATTACATCATGTATTAAACTTCTACAAGTCATAATTTAAATTAAATAGATAGTATAAGGTGCCCTAGTTAAGGGTTAAAAGGGAAAGTGGTGAAATGCCACTACAGCCCCCGCTACTGTAATTGGTGATGAAATCTCATAAAACCATTGGATAACTGAGAAGGTGAGAGAGTAGGAAGATCCATGAGTCAGGAAACCTGCCTTGTATTTTTAAAGAAGCCTTCGGTGGGGAGGATATTAATTGTAGCATAAGTTGAAAATTTATGCTTTATTAATTATGCCATGTAGGTTTAATAGGAGTGTAATAACTCTTAAAAACTTCATGGCTTTTTATATTATATTATACTTACTTGATAAAAACCGATACTATATGAATTTATTAGAGGAAGTTGCTTATAAGGCTGCCTTAAATTTTGCAGATAATTTTAAGCATTAAGTAAGTTAATCGTTTAAAATTGAGAGGGGTTAATCGTATGAAACAAAAGAAAATCAAAACAAGGTATGGGTTGTTAATATTATTTGTACTTATTAGTATTATTTCAGCTGGATGTAGCAATACAACCCAACCAAGTCAATCAAAAGAAGGAGTCGAAGAAATCATTGTAACAGATTTAGCGGGAAGAGAAGTAGTACTTCAAGGACCTATTGAAAAAACTGTTATTAACTGGAGTGGTGCTGGTGGTGCATTTATGACAATGTCAGCATTATTACAGGAAGAAGTTGCAGACTACATTGCTGGATGGGGGAATTCATTACCTAATTTTCGCTATGATATGTATCAACAGTTTATGAAAAGTGTACCAGGTTTAGAAGATATTATAGATATAGGAAACGTAGAAAATGATGATTTTAATATAGAAAAGGTTATTCAATTAAATCCAGATGTGGTAATCCTTACGCTACAAGTGAAGGAACAAGCAGAAAAAACAGTTGTTCCAACTTTAGAAGCAGCTGGAATACCAGTTATGTATATTGACTATCATGCACAGACAATTGAAAACCATACTAAAACAACAGCATTATTAGGGAAAATATTTGATAAAGAAGAAAAAGCAAATGAAATTATTGATTTTTATACATCAAAGATGGCAGAAGTAGAGCATCGTTTAAGTAATATTAACAAAGAAAAACCAAGTGTCTATATTGAAGTAGGCATGAGGGGGCCTGAAGAGTATGGAAATAGTTATGGTGATAACTTTATGTGGGGAGCATTAGCTAAGGAAAGTGGAGGGAAAAGCATTGGGGCTGGGATCATAAATAATTCAGAGCCAATAAACCCAGAGTATTTACTTAGGGCAAATCCCGATTATATTATTATGACAGGTTCCTATTGGCCAGCTAATCCTACCTCTTTACGATTAGGCTTTTTATCAAATGAAGAAGAATCTCAAGAACTGTTAAGAGAATTTACCTATAGAAGCGGTTGGCAAGGACTTAAAGCAGTAGAGAATCAAGATGTTTATGCGATTCATCATGGTTTAGGAAGAGAAATGTATGACTGCGCTGCTTCAGCATTTTTTGCAAAAATATTTTATCCAGAAGAATTTGCGGATATTGATCCAATGGCTACGTTACAAGAATATTACGACAGATTTCTACCCTTTGATTTATCAGGAATATGGATGATGCAGTTAAAATAGTCCTGTTTCAAGCCACGATAGTTGACAAAGAAAGGACTTGGTTGCATGGAAGAGAGAATAGGAAATTATGATTATAAAGCTGATACGAGACGAAAAAAGTTATTGCTACTAATCGGTGCTCTGATAGGTGTAGTAAGTTTAATAGGAAATGTTTTAGTAGGACCTGCTTGGCTAAGTCCTCTTGAAACAGTTGCTGCCCTTTTAAGATTACCCCATGTAGATCATGGTACTAATGTAATTGTGTGGACTCTAAGGCTTCCTACTGCTTTAATGGCCATCGGAGTAGGGGCTTCTTTAGGTGTTGCAGGAGCCGGGATGCAAACAATTTTAGGGAATCCCCTTTCAAGTCCCTATACGTTAGGGATTTCAGCAGGAGCTGGCTTTGGAGCTGCCTTAGCCATTGTTACTGGCATATCATCTTTAGCATTTATAGGACCCTATGCAGTTCCCTTTAGTGCTTTTGTATTTGCCACATTGTCCAGCCTGTTGATTTACTCTGTAGGAAAAGCAAGAAACCTTACAGCAGAAACTATGATTCTTGCAGGAATTGGTTTGTCCTTTCTTTTTCAAGCACTACAGTCCTTTGTACAATATATTGCATCACCAGAGGATTTACAAAGTATTGTTTTTTGGCTATTTGGTAGTTTAACAAGGGCCAATTGGTTTAACCTCAGTATCATATATCTTATACTAGCTTTTACCTTGCCCCTTATGCTAAAGGATGCATGGAAACTAACTGCATTAAAGCTAGGAAATGAAAAAGCTGAGGGTTTAGGGATTAATGTTGAAAGACTTAGAATAAAGACTTTTATTATGATTTCTCTAATTACAGCAGTAGCAGTTTCTTTTGTAGGTACAATTGGGTTTATAGGCTTAGTAGGGCCCCATGTGGCTAGAATGATGGTCGGTGAAGATCAAAGATTTTTTATCCCCTTATCTGCTATATTCGGAGGAACTTTACTTTCTATTTCTTCTATCATTAGTAAAATAATTGTTCCAGGAACTATTTTTCCTATTGGGATTATTACAGCAATGGTTGGAGTACCCTTCTTTTTTTCTTTAATTCTCACAAAGAAAAGAGGTTATTTTTCATGATAAAAACGAGAAATTTATCCTTTGGATATAACAGAGAAAAAGTCTTAAAGAATATTGATTTTATAGCTAGACAAGGGAAAATTACCAGTATCATCGGAGCTAATGGTACAGGGAAATCTACGTTACTAAAAAATATTAGTGGGTTGTTAAAAAGTGAGGGAGATATATTTTTTGAGGGAAAAAATATACACAACATGAGACAAGCTGAAATAGCAAAAATATTTAGCTATCTGCCCCAAAGTACCTCCTGTGATGTAGGACTAAATGTGTTTGAAATAGTGCTATTAGGGAGATTACACAAACTAACCTATAAGGTTTCAGAAGAAGAAATCAATAGGGTAATGGAGGTACTAAAGCAATTAAATATAGAACATTTGGCTTCACGTAATATAGGCGAATTAAGTGGGGGACAGAGTCAGTTGGTTTTTATAGCCCAGGCTTTGGTGAAAAATCCAAAGGTACTTATTCTAGACGAACCCACCAGTAGCTTAGATTTATATTATCAATTAGAAATTCTAAAATTGTTAAGGGAGCTAACTGTTACAAATCAGTTTACTACCATAGTCACCCTGCATCAATTGGATCTTGTAGCTCGTTTTGCAGATGAAATTATCGTGTTGAAACAAGGGGAGATATATTCAAAGGGAAGCCCGAAGGAGACGATAACTTCAAAGATGCTAAAGGAAGTATACTGTGTGCAGGCAGACATTGTAACAAATGAAGAAGGCATTCCCCATGTGATGCCCTATGGTGCTTTGAAATAGATGATGGTGATTGTGTTTAGTTAGGATCATTTGTACCCAATTAATTATAGAGAAGAGGAGAAAATTATGAACTTAAAAGATAAAGTGGAAGAAGGTTGGAAAATATCTGCTGAAGGATATAGTGAGTTTATTAAAGATGAGTTAAGTAATGAGCAAAAGGAAAAATGGACATCGATTATTTTAGAAAATGCTCCTAAAGAGGGTAAACTCAAGATATTAGATGTAGGGACTGGTCCAGGCTTTTTTTCTACGATTTTATCCCTTGCAGGACATGACGTTGTAGGAATTGATGCCAGTGAAGATATGATAAAATGTGCTATAGTTAATGCCAAGATGGCAGGGGCTACACCAGAGTTTGTTGTAATGGATAGTCATGATGTTACATTTCCTGATGAGAGCTTTGATATGATCATTAGTAGAAATGTTGTTTGGACGCTAGTTAACCCTAAAGGAGTTTATAAGGATTGGTTACGACTATTAAAAAAAGGTGGTCGTGTTCTTGTTTTTGATGCAGACTGGTTGGCAGACTGTAGGGATGAGTCGGTTAAACTTCAAAGAGAGAAAGACAGGGAAGAATATATAAAAGTTTATGGAGAGCCTAAAGTATCCTATAAGGATGCTGAAAAAGCAAGGGGCTGGCGTGTTGAATTACCTTTAGCTTCAGAAGTCCGACCTAATTGGGATATTAAAACGATGGAGGAACTTGGTTATAGTAGTGTAAAGCATAGGATAATATCCGATAGAGTTTATGATGAAGAACGATTATTGCTTAATCGCTCTGTACCTATGTTTATGGTTCAAGGGGATAAATAGGGAAAGTATCTCCTATTTGATAGGATAGGAAGTGCTTTTCTAGGGTTTGATATCATATCATCTTGTGACCATAGTAGACTTGAGTTGTGTGATGGCAGAAGGAATTAAAAGCAAAGATACGAGCAGGATGTTGGCCGATTTGGATTAGTAACTCTAAGTTGGCTTTTTATTTAATAGGCAAATTCGACTTTAATGATCTTTAAAATAAGAGAACTTTATGTAATAGAATAGGGGATTATGTATTAAGTAATGGGATGTGAAGGAATATATTTACATAAACTTAAATCTATAATATAGTAAGCATAATACATCAATGATAGCGAGAATAAATTCTTTTAACTGCAAAACCAAAAAGATTAAAAATTAGGGCATTTTAACTGATTTATGAAAAAACACTTTCTAATGAGTACAAGTATTATTTTATCTTGAATTCATTGGAAATTATTAACAGGAATCGAGTGGTAATTATAGGGTTGATACGATATTTATAAACCGGGGAGAAAATAATGAATAATCCAATCAAAAAGAATGGGATTTATAATAATATAATATTTTATCTTAAAATTTGGATAAAGGTTTATCCACAATTCATTTTTTTACTGATGCTAGCTGTACCTTGTAGTATTATCGGTGTTTATACAGCAATAAACTTACCTAAGATTATTGTTGAAGGCATAGAATACAAAATGGCAGTAGAAACGGTTCTAAAGATATTTTTAGTCACTTCAGTAGGTATGATTGTGGCAAAAGGCATTTCTACTTATATATTGATGAAACTTATGGAAAAGGGGACTATTGCTAAAGCCCATTTAAACGCTTCTATGATTTTTAAAAAAATATTTAACTTAAATTATCAGAGTCTACTAGAAGTAGAAACACAGAATAAGATAGCCAAAGTAAAGGAGATTATGGGTGAAGGCGACAGAGGGGTTATGCACCAGTTTGGAAAGAATATTGTTGTACTGGGCACCTCTTTATTTGGGATAATTTTTTTTGCAATTGATATTATAAATATCGACCTTAATCTTCTTGTGATTATTGGAGTAACAGCAGTTATAAATACGCTATATGGTATTTGGGCCAATAAATATCAAAGTAGAAATATTGAACTTAGAAGTAATGAAGTCAAAAAGCTTAACTATATATGTGATATATCCCAGAAAAGAGATTTCTTAAAGGACATTAGAATTTATAAAATGGAAAATTGGATTATAGAGAACTTTGAACTCTATAGAAAAAAATGGCTACAGTATATATTGAAATCTGAAAAGGTAAATTTTGGAGCTATATCAATAAATGCTTTTATGCTATGTTTTAGAGATATTTTTGTCTATTTCTATCTTGTAATTAGGGTGCTGAATGGAGAAATTGATATTTCATATTTTGTGTTTATGCTTGGACTGGTGATGGCATTTTCTAAATGGATTAACGAAATAATAAACCAAATTAATTTGTTAATATCCTTTAGTGTAGCGATAGATCATATAAAGGATTTTTTAGATATGGAAGAGGTTAAAAATTGTATTGAAATTTCTCCAGAGGTTAAGGAAGCACCAGAAATTGAATTTAGATCTGTAAGCTATAAGTATCCCAACAGTCAAAAGTGGATCTTTAAAGATTTTAATCTGAAGATATCTAGTGGAGAAAAACTTGCACTAGTGGGGGTGAATGGAGCAGGAAAAACTACTCTTATGCTCCTCTTGATGGGCCTACTTGAGGCAAATGAGGGAGAAATTTTAATTGATGGACATGACAGTAAAACATTTAATAGGACAGATTACTATAGCTTGTTTTCACCTGTTTTTCAAGATATAAATATATTTCCAGAATCAATATATGCTAATGTAGCAGGTAGTTTAAGTTATGATAGGGATAAAGTTCAAAATACAATTGATAGTAGTGGTATGGGAAAATTCGTTGGTTCTCTGCCAGATAAGGGAGATACATTTCTAATAAAAACCAGTAGAGAAAAGGCAGTAGACTTATCTGGAGGACAGAATCAGAGGATGTTCCTTGCTAGAGCCCTATATAAAAATGGAAAAATAAATATACTTGATGAACCTACATCAGCTTTAGATCCAATTGCTGAAAGTCGTATTTATGAAGAGTATAATGAGATGAGCATAAATAAAACCTCAATATTTATTTCCCACAGATTAGCATCTACAAAGTTTTGTGATCGAATAATACTATTAGAATACGGAAAGATTATGGAAGAAGGAGATCACGATACCCTTATGGAGAAAGATGGCAAATACAAAGAATTGTTTGAAATCCAAAGTAAGTATTATAAAGAAGGGGGTATCCACTTTGCAAGCTAAAATAAGGAGAATTTGTTGGTTTTATAATTACCTTTTAAAAATGGAGCCCCAATACTTTAAATCAATTATTTTATATAATCTTATAACCATTACAAATCCCCTCGTCAGCCTATATTTTTCTAAAAATATTATTAACTCTATTTTTGAGGCTAAGGATCTCCCAGAAGTAATGGTCTATGTAGGACAGATGGTTTTCTTTAATTTACTGATGATGATGGCAGGAGGTTATTTACAAAGTAGGAATCAGTATTATACTTTAAGTTTGAGCAAACAACATATAATGGAAAAAGCCAAGAAGCTAATGGAAATAGAGTATTATCATATTGAGACAGATAAATTGCAAAATACAATGTCAGAGCTACAATATCTTGAAACAACTGGAATACATAATTTTTCTTCCTTTGGTAAGAATGTTGGAATCTTTATTGGTAATTTAACAGGAATTGTAATATCAACTTATTTTTCTATTGCTTTTTTAAAAGCAGACTTTGATTATAGAGGTTTCAGTAATGGAACGATAAATTTTATGTTTGTTATTCTGTTTATTTTGCTTAATGTATTATCATTCAATATAATATCTAAGTCAAATAAAGAGACGGGGCAAGCATCGAATGAAACAAATCATATATTTAGGTATGTTCGTTCTTATCTAAATATCATCTACAACTATAGGGTGGGAAAGGATATTCGATTGTATAATAGGGCACTTGCTGACAATGTGGGGGAGGTATATAGGGGAAAAATGTCTGAAATATATACATCTTTTTGGTCAGTATACGGAAAAGGTATTATCAAGTCTGAATTATTAAGTAATCTACTATCTGTTGTTATTTCTCTATTTGTAGGGATAAAAGCCATCTATGGAACAATATCAGTCGGAGAAATCATGCTTTATATAGGAACAATCAATCTTATTTCTACAAATGCAAATGAAATGGTGAGGAGCTTAAGTGTTATTATTTCTTCAGATTTATATAGAGAAAAATTATATAGATTTATGGAATTAAATAGTCTCGTGAAGAATGAAGATGAAGGGCTAATTCAAAAAGCAAGGGATGGTAGGTGGGAGATAGAATTTAAAAATGTAAGCTTTAAATACCCTGATTCTAATCAATATGCTCTTAAAAATATAAATCTTAAAATTAAAACAGGTGAAAAACTTGCCCTTGTAGGCACAAATGGTTCGGGTAAAACAACTTTAATAAAGCTTCTTTTAAGACTTTATAAACCAACGGAAGGGCAGATAACCCTAAATGGAAGTAATATTAGTAACTATCAATATGATGATTATTTAGATATTTTTTCTGTAGTATTTCAAGATTTTAGGTTATTATCCCTTACCTTGGGCGAAAATGTGGCAATCTCAAGTGAATATCATTATGAGGAAGTGAAAAAATCATTACAAAAGGTAGGTCTTTCTGAGTTTATTGAGAAACATGATTTAAATACTTATCTTTATCGTGAACTTAATGAAAATGGAATGGAGATTTCTGGGGGAGAGGCCCAAAAAATTGCAATGGCAAGAGCATTACATAAAAAAGGTCAAATTATTATATTAGATGAACCCACAGCAGCATTAGATCCAATATCAGAACATGAAATCTACTCAAGATTCAATGAACTGATTGGAGAAAATATGGCCATCTATATATCCCATAGGTTATCGTCATGCTGCTTTTGTAATAGTATTTGTGTACTTCATGATGGGGTACTACTTCAACAGGGTTCCCATGAAGAACTGTTGTCGGATGTTGAGGGAAAATACCATCAACTTTGGACTTCTCAAGCTCAGTATTATAAGGTAAGCTAGAACGGAAAGGGGTTGCTCTTATAGAAAAGCTCCTATATATTAGGATGAAATATGTTAATCTACTTGACAAAAAATTACTATTAAGAAGATAAAGTTGAAGCACACATAGCAGACACCCTAAATAGGACAACAGACTATTTTAATTTGCTTTTATAGGTATGGATGAAGCCCTGTTTGTAAAAGTTAAACCTTCATAAAAAGTGGCTAAGATGAATTTTCTTTAATATTGATAAACTTACCTGTTTTTCTCCTTATAAGATTATATTATCAGAATTAAAAGACGTTTTGACTTGAAATAATGGATGGTAAAGTCGAAATGGGGTTACCGATAAAGGCACAATGTTGGAAAATAAATCATATAATATCCTTAAAGTAAGTAAATGGAATTGGAGGATGATTTATATGAGGCAACAAGACTTTAAAAGTTACTTAAAAAGTCAGGGTGAGGATATTGGTAAATATTATATTAATGGCAAAGCCTTAGGTTTAAATGCTGTTAACGATATTGTAAATTGGGCTAAAAGGGTAGAAGTCATATTTGATGTGGATTTAGACGAGAAGGTAGGCAGTGAAGAAGAAATCCAGAGCTTAGTAAGGAAAATTCAACTTAGTGGAGAGATTCTTGATACAAAAAAGATCTATTATGCTAGTGCAGTAAAGTTATATTCAGAGTTTGCTAATGGATATAATTTAGAATAAATATGCTCCCTCGTTGGAAAATTAAATGTTAAAAAAACGCCTAGTAAAGAATATGGCGTTTTTTTATGCCATCAGCCATATGATTGAATAATTTACCAAAATACGTTATATTAAAGATAGATTTTAGTAGGACAAGGTTATAAAATATATAAAATCTATTAGAATGGGGGAAATCAAATGAATGCTACATTTATGGAAATAGCTATTTATCAAGTTAAGCCCACTAAAGCTGAGGTATTTGAAGAACTACTAAAGGAAGTTGTTGATACTCAAAAAGAACAAGGGGGACTTATCGATCTTAAGTACTTTAAAAGAGATTATACCATTGATTACGAACAAATAAAAGAAGGATTACCCCCTCGAAAGCTTACAAAAATCATTAAGTCTATTAAATATGTTTTGGTGTGGGAGTTTAAAACAAAAGAAGATTATGGAAGGGCTTTACAGTGTATTCATCATAAATACGATAAAGAAATTAATCGTTGCCTAGTTGTCCCCCATGACAAGCTAATTGGAGAACGAATTTATTAAATAAGAAGTTCAATTAAAAAGAAGAGCCTTAGAAATGCATGAAAAAGTAATACCAATTCTTAAAAGTATCTTAAATCCTATGCAGTATACTTGAGGTCTAGTTTATTTCCCTATATAATGAGTGAAAGAATAGATTATTTATTAAGGTAATTATCAAAATCATCAATAGAGTAGGGAATAAATAAACTTTACAGTTGCTAGGGAGTGGTTAGGATGAATTGGATTAAACGTTTTATGACAGGTAGGTATGGTGGAGATCAGCTGTCCATTTTTTTACTTGTATTATCAATGATTATAACGTTAATCGGTAGACTTACAAATGTTGTTGTAATTAGCTTTTTAAGCTATGTGCCGATTTTTATGGCTCTTTTTAGAATGTTCTCTAAAGACATTAATAAACGCAGAATGGAAAATTATAAGTTTGCTATTTTTATCAGTCCTATTTATTCAAAACTAAAAAAACTTGAGGGTCGTCTTAAGGGTAGAAAGACCCATCGTTATTATAAATGTCCCAACTGTAATAATTCCTTACGGGTACCGAAGGGAAAAGGAAAAATTTTGATTACATGCCCTAACTGTAAAGAAAAATTTACTAAAAAGGTTTAATTTTCATATAGAGAAAATTGCATAATATCAAAGCTTTGAATTTATATTTATTTTGCATTAATATAAATTTAATATTACTTATGCAATTTCCTCAAGTAAATAGTTGAGGCAAGAGGAGTGGTAATAGATGAAGTTTATTAAAGGGATAGTAGGTAAAATCTTATATGGAATAGGAAGAGTTGTTTCTGTAATATTAGAGGGTTTAATCACCTTAATTGAAAATCTAGTGGTATTTGTAGGAAGCTTTTTTAAGGGATGTTTAGCAGTAGCCAGTATGGGGGGCTGTCTGTTTTTTATCCTATTTGCAAACTTAGGATTAAGAATATTATTTAATCCAGTTGGTTTCTCTATAATTATCTTTATGTTAACCTTTCTAATTATGGGGGGAAGAATTGCTTATTCTTTAAAATATGTAAAGTATATCACTACAGAATATTTGTTTAATACTGCCAACGCGCTTTCTGGGAAGACTGGTTACCAATATAAGAAATTTAATGAATTTAAGGAGGCCTATCGAAGGGCAGAAGAGGAAAGAATAAGAGAAAGTCAACGGAGATACTACGAACAGCAGAGACAATGGGAAGAAAGAATTAAACAACAATGGTATCAACAACAAAGCCAACAAAGGGGTCAGTACCATTATGGTAACTTTGGAGGACAGGGGGGCTACCAGCAGGGTTATGGTCATGGAAATCCAACAGTGGACTTTAAGAATAAATTTGAGAGAAGCTGTGATGTGATTGGGGTCTCCTACGATTCTGATAAAGCACAAATTAAGTCGGCCTATCGAAAAAAAGCTAAAGAGTATCATCCAGACTTAAGTAAAGCTCCAGATGCAACAAAAATATTTCAAGAGATTACTGCTGCTTACGAGTTTTTGAGTGATGAAAATATACAGAGGTACAAAAGTATGTAGATGGAGAAATACTAATTTTGTATTCTAGGAAATTTATGTGGCTGATCTTGGTAAATGTTGAAATAAAATATGATAAAAATATGTTGAAAATATATTAAAAACAGAAGGTAGATATTGGCGAAAGGCTGATATCTATCTTCTTGTTTTAGTGAGAAGAAATAGTATAAGTTATTAGCAAGAAATATATGAATAAGATAGAAATTATAGTATAATATGGATATTAGACGAATTTCATCAAATAAGGAGGTAAATTATGAATCCAAAATTCTTGCTATTCACTGCCGCACTTATGTGTTTCGCTTTTTCTATTACTGAAATAATTCAGATCCTCAAATATATAGGAAAAACAAAAACAGTAGAAGCAACGATAATTGATGAAGAGTTAACTTTTCCTAACCCATCCATCGTTAGAAATTCAAAACGTGTTTTAATTGAATATGCCCATGATGGTAGACGAATTATTTCAAAAAAACCAATAATCGTATCGATGGGCCAGAAAATTGGAGACCAGATAAATATAAAGTATATTATAGATGAACCAGAGGTAGTGGTTACAAGTAATTTAAATAGATTACTTGTAGCTTTAAGTGTGGGGACATTACTGTTTGTTATAGGTTATTTATCTTAGATATATAAATTTAACAGATTTATTTCTTTTAATACTTCTTATTTTGTCTTCCTAAACTTCAAAGGGGTTTTTCCATAGACTTTTTTAAACATCTTTGAAAAGTTTGCAGAATAGTTATATCCAACCTTATGGGCAACCTCTTCAATACTTAAGTCAGTTGTGGATAGAAGATTGGCAGCTACCCTCATTTTAAGATGATTTGTATATTCGCCAATTGACATATGATAGTGCTTTGAAAAACCGGCCTTTAATTTTTGCTCATTTAAAAATACCATCTTACTTAAGGTTTTTATATCAGGAGGATTACTATAGTTTTTCTCCAAAATATCATGGGCCTTTTGAATTGCATTAATATCCGATGAGGTTAGTTTAATCACACGATCTTTGCCAATATTAATATTGCCATAGTTTATCTGGTTGGTAAAAGCGTTTTCAGAAGATCTAGTAACTTCATTATATAAAATAGCGATACATTCTAAAATTTTGCTCTCCAGATAAATACTAGTTAGGGCATTTTGATAACTTAAGCTTTGGAGTTGGCGTATTATCTCAACAATTTCTAAGGGTAAGTAGATATAGGTATAATTTCTAATAAAAGCATTAAAATCCATGATGTTAGGAAAGTTAGGTTGGATAACATCATTAAAATAAGATTCAAATATAGTTATTTCTGTACCGTGAAAGTGTTGGCCCTTTTTCCAATTTTGTTGACCCTTTAAGTCTTTTTCTACAACAAAAAAGGTTGAAGGAGTAAAAGAGGATACAGGGCGATCTTCAATTATAAACTCCGTTTCACCCTCATAAACAATGCCAAAGCGCATGAGAAATTCTGGGTTATCAAAGGATACGGAAAAGTCCTTCGGTATTGTGTAGTCTGCAATTCCTAAATTATAATAACCATCCCTCGAATAACTAATCAAATAGCCAAGTTCTGGCTTTTTTTTATTTGTGTATAAAGTATAATGCTCACTCTTAATTTCACTAAAGGACAGGGTGCTTAATACTGCATTTTTAAACTCTTCATTAGATTTAACAACCATATTTTCCTCCTGATTTCCTCCTGATTAAAGGTTATTCTAAGCCATTGGTCAATCCATTGGTTAGTTCAATTTAATTTCCCGTATACATAGACAATAGTAACATCAAAGGTACAAGTTCAATTATAATGAATTTCAGCCTACTATTCAATTAAAATAATTCTATTAGATGTAAAAATTATTAAATTAGGTGCATCTATTGAAGTGATAATGATTATCATATACAATGAATTTTGTCCAAAAGATAAGAATATGATTTTGAAAGGAAGATATAAATGAAAAGAAGTTCAATGTTTAAAACAATTCTATTTGCATGCATAGCTATGTTAGTTCTTGTGGGTTGTTCAAGCCCTAGCCCTTCAACTGAAAATAATGTTGAGGCAAATGAAGAAGTTAAAACAATTACAGTAACTGATGTTAGAGGGGAAGTAGAAATTCCAGAAAGCCCAGAAAGAATAGTAGACTTAAGTGGTAATAGTGATATTTTATCTATTTTAGGATATAAAGTAATCGGAACAGCAAATAGTGACGCTTATGACTATAAAAAGTTTCCATCTTACTTAGAAGAGACATTACAAGGGGCTACAATACTAGGATACAGCATGCAGGATACAATGGACGTTGAAGCTATCATGAATCTAAATCCTGACTTAATTATCATTTCAACAGTACAAGAAAAAATGTATGACCAATTAAGTAATATTGCACCAACAGTAATGATCCAATTAGAAGCTTTAGACTGGAAGGAAGATGTTAGAGCTTTAGGAAGTGTATTCAATAAAGAAACAGAAGCGAATACTTGGTTAGAAGCCTATACCGCTAAAGCAACAGAAGTAGGTAAGCAGATTAAAGAAACCTATGGTGAAGAAACAAGTTACTTATCCTTCTTAGCTAGTGGCGGACAATTCTACGTTTTCGATGGTGCGGGGTTTGGTAGTGTTTTATATCAAGATCTAGCCTTAAGCAAACCAGAAGGTATGCCAGAGCAGAGTGATATAAGCTTGCCAGTAGTAACCTATGAGGGGTTAGCCTCTATCAAAGCAGATTATATATTTGTAATCGCAACAGATGAAGACTTAAAGGTACTTGAAGCAAATGCCATATGGAATAGTTTGTCGGCAGTAAAAGAAGGTAAAATTATTGAATTAGATGCATCACCATATTTTATTCAAGGATACAGTTCTATCGGAAGAGAATTACTTTTAGATGAAATTGTGGAGATGTTAAATGAAACAAATTAATGGTATTACTTTTACGATTTGTAGTTTATTCATTCTAATTATTGGGTTATTCCTAGCCACCAGCTTAGGAGTAACCCATATTGGGATATCTGAAATATTAGAGAGTATTTTTAATTATAGAGAAACGTTAGAACTGATGCTGATTAGAGATGTTCGTATACCAAGGGTCCTTAGTGTGTTATTTACAGGAGGGATATTAGGCGTAACAGGGGCTATGATTCAAGGAGTAACAAGAAACCCTATCGCAGAACCTTCTCTTCTAGGAGTAAGTCAAGGAGCTACTTTAGTGATAGCAATTTTTTATGCTGTAGGTATTACTATTAGTACCTCCAATGTTATGATGGCTTCCCTAATTGGAGCAATATTAACTGGGATCATTGTGATTGGTTTTTTATCAAGGAAAACAAAAAATAGTTCTATTACTAAGATTCTCTTAGCAGGAACTGCCATGAGTACTTTTTTTATTTCTTTAACAACGATTGTAGGTCTATTATCAAATCAATCTCAGTTTATTGCTTTTTGGGTTGCTGGTGGTTTTAGAAATGCAACTTGGGCAGATTTTAGGTTAGTTTCAATTGTAGGAACGGTAGGTTTTCTATTGGCAATTTTATTATCGAAGAAAATTAATCTATTAAGCTTAGGAGACGATGTAGCAATAAGTCTTGGAGAGAATCCCCAAAAAATAAGACTATTAACCTTTATTGTGATGATCCCCATGTGTGCTGCAGCAGTAGCCGTGGGCAAGAATATTGGGTTTGTAGGCCTTATTGTTCCCCACATAACTAGAAAATTTTTTGGGGAGGATTACACAAAAAATATACCGCTGTCCTTTTTATTAGGGGCAATCTTATTAACATATTCTGACATTGCAGCAAGATTAGTATATAGTCCCTATGAAATGCCAATTGGAATATTTACAGCATTAATAGGAGTTCCCTTCTTCATAGCTGTTGCAAGAAAGGAGCGAGGCTAAATGAAAAAAAGTCGATTTCCCCAAACCGTATTTATTTTAGGTTTATTCTTAGTTGTTGCAATCATTATGTATTTAAGCTGGGGAACATATAAAATAGCGCCACTAGACATAGTAAGAACGCTATTAGGTGGGGGAACAAAATTGCAAAATACTGCAGTTTTACACCTTAGACTCCCCAGGATGCTAGTAGGTATTTCTGTAGGGATTGCTCTATCTACTGCTGGGGCCCTATTACAGACAATCACAAAAAATGAATTAGCAGATTCAGGTATTATAGGAATAAATGCTGGGGCAGCAGTAGCGGCAGTAATATTTATATCATTAAAAACCTCTAATTATTATAGTACATTGGGGGTTCTATCAATCTATGTGTTGCCTTTAATGGCTATTATGGGGGCAGGGGTTGCGGCCTTTGTGATTTACTTTTTATCAAGCAGAAACGGTATTAAACCTAAAAGGTTGCTTCTAATTGGGCTTGGAATGCAAGCGGGGCTAAATGCATTTATCACCTTCTTTACCTTTAGAGGTGGTGTTGGTGATTACAATAGAGTATTAATATGGACTTCTGGTAGTCTCTGGGGAGCAGGATGGAATTATGCAAAAGTAATTATTCCTTTAGTAATCGTAGCATTTACAACTGTGCTATTGGATTACAAAAAGTTAGATGTTTTAAATTTATCCGATGAACATGCAGTTGCCCTTGGTTTAAATTTAAATCGTGAAAGAAAAAAGTTCTTAAGCTATGCAGTAATACTAGCAGGTGGAGCAACGGCATTTGCAGGCAATGTAGGGTTTATTGGATTAATCTCTCCTAATATTTCAAAACGGCTAGTTGGACCTTATCATAAGAACTTTTTAGTAATTTCTGCAATGATTAGTGTCGTGATTATTTTACTAGCAGATGCAGTTTCAAGAAATTTGTTTTCACCAATTGAAATACCAGTAGGTATTGTTATTTCAGTTTTTGGTGTCCCTTATTTTATTTATTTAATGATGAAGGAGAAATAAATGGAAGCTATTAGTGTACGTAATTTATCAGTTGCTTATGAAGACAATTTAATAATCGATAAAATGAATCTATCAATACCAAAGGGTAAAATTAGTATCATCATTGGAGCAAATGGGTGTGGAAAATCAACTTTGCTGAAAAGCATTGCAAGAATTATTAAACCTAAAGATGGTGAAATATTCATCAATGGGAAGGATATAAAAGATCAAAAGGAAAAGCACTTAGCAACTCAAATCGCTTTTTTACCCCAAGGGCCAATTTGTCCTAGTGGAATGACCGTAAAAGAATTGGTTGCTTATGGAAGATTTCCCCACCAGAAAATGATCGGAGGACTTAATACCCATGATAAAGAGATCATTGATTGGGCGATTGAAGAAACAGGCCTTAAGGATTTTGCAGACAAGCCTGTAGAAAATCTTTCGGGTGGACAAAGACAAAGGGCTTGGATCGCAATGACGTTAGCCCAAGAAACCGACATTATCATGTTAGATGAACCCACCACCTATTTAGACATGTCTTATCAATTAGAAGTACTACAAGTATTAGAAAAGTTGAACAAAAATAAGAATATTACCATCGTTATGGTACTCCACGAACTAAATAATGCCTGTAGGTTTGCCAGTAATATTATTGGACTCAAGCAAGGTAAAATTATTTGTCAGGGTATTCCTATGGAGGCCATCACTAGAGAAAATCTAAAGGCAATATATGGAATTGATGTAAAGTTACAATTAAGTGATAATCAAAATTACCCTATTTGCGTAGATTATGATCTGATAAGGGGGTAAAATGAAAAATAAAAATTTTATTATTGTGGTTATCGGGCAAATTATTTCTCTATTTGGAAATGCAGTACAACGATTTTGCATGTCATTATATATTCTTGACTTAACAGGTAGTGCCGCTACTTTTTCAAGAATATTAGCCCTTTCAACTATTCCCTATATTTTATTTGCGCCGATTGCAGGGCTTCTAGCAGATACAGTAAATAGAAAAAAAATAATGCTCTACCTTGATTTTTTCAGTGCTGCCCTAATGTTTATTTATTCAATTATTTTAATCAGCGGAAGAGACCATATCCTTATTGTAGGTAGCGTTATGTTTATGCTATCTATTATTTATACACTGTATAGTCCTTCTGTAACGGCATGCATCCCCCAAATAGTTGATAAAGAGAAGTTAGCTTCAGCTAATGGCATTATTCAGCAGGTTGGGGCGATTGTTAATTTAGTTGGACCAATTATTGCGGGTATACTCTATAGCTTTGTAGAAATTAAAACAATAGTCATTCTAAATGCAGGCAGTTTTTTAATAGCTGCAATTTTAGAAGTATTTTTAGATATTCCCGATCTAGAAATTAAAGAAAAAATTAAAAATCCATTATTAAAATCTATCGGAGAAATGAAAAAAAGCTTCTTATATTTAAAAGAGAAAAAACAAGTTGTCTTAGGAATTATAGCTTCTTATGGGCTTACAAATATTTTTATTGTACCAATATTAAGTATCGTATCTCCATATTTTATTAAGGTACAATTAGAAATGTCGGCAACAAAATATGGTTTTGCTGAGGCAATTTTTGTTTTAGGGATGATTATTGGTGGTATGTTAATTACCTTTAGACCTAACCTCTTTAAGATAAAAGACATTCATAAAACCATGTATCCAATGCTTATTGCCATCATAACAATGGGGGTTGCAACCTACCTAACAATGGATAACAAACTAATTATTTTAGGGATCTACTCAATTGGTGGGCTGGGAATCATGCTATCTTTGGCATTATCCAACATTGTTTCATTAACTTATGTTCAAGGGGAAGTAAAAGAAGAGATGCTTGGTAAGGTAAGTGCTTTTTCCACTGCCATCGCTACCGCCAGCGTAGCCCCTGGTCAACTAATTTATGGACAGTTAATTGATTTAAACTTTAGTCTCTATAGCATTATGGCGGCTACAATGTTTTTAAGTGTAGGGGTAGTTATGTTTGTTAAATGGAATGTTTCGAGAGTCTAATTGAAATTGCAAATAATATAGTCTGTTTTATCTAAAAACAAGAGGAAATTGCATTAATATAAATATCATATTAATATGCAACTTCCTCTATTTATGTTAGTTTAATTATTTTGTGTGTACAAAGAGATTATTTTATTCTAAGTTTAACTTCTTAGTAAGAAGTGTATTGGTTAACGTAAAGTAAACAGTTGATAATAGTGTGGCAAAAATAATATAAAAAATAGATAACTTTCGGAAAATATCAGGTGTTGTTTCAGTTGAGTTAATTAGTGTAGCAAAGAAACTATTGCTAAAGATGACTATAGAGATCACTATCAAAATTTGGCTAAATAAATATAATACCCCATACATAGCAAAGGAGGCGATTAATTTATGTCTAGAGAACATGTGACCCAAGGAGATGGCTGCATAAATCATTAGAACAGCAGTTGTAATCATCAATAACATCATAAAAGGTAAAGTAAAGATTCCTGCGACTCCAAGTATTTCTTTCACTCCGTTAATCAGCTCAATTAATTGCTGACCAATATTATCTGCACCAGAAATTATGATAATCGAGGTAATAGTAGTGACCATGCTTCCTATAACCCATACTACTGCAACTAGTAGCTTACTAATGATGTGCTTCCAAGTTGTGGTGGGCAATGTGAACATAAGATAACCTTCGTCCCCTAAGAGGCTTTTATAAAATCTTTGAATCATAATAACCAAGGTCATGGCAACAGTACCTACTACTAAAGAAAAATAAGCAACGATCGTAATATAACTAATAAAAATTTGCAAACTAAAATTATTAGATGTTTGAATTAAGTTAAAGGGGTTTATGATTCTGTTGATTAATGAAAATAGCAGTAGTGTTAAATATAAAGGAATTAATAATCTTGCGGTAGCTTTAAATTCCCAGCGTAATAATTTATTTAACATTTGAAAACCTCCCTAAATAATAAGTCAATAGATTTACCTGTTTCTTCTCTAATTTCATCAACCTCTTTAGTCATAACAACTTCACCATCTTTAATAAAGATAATGTAGTCTAGGATTTTTTCTATATCAGAAATAAGATGGGTAGAGATAATAATTGTGGCATTTTCATTATAATTATTAAGTATGGTATCCAAGATATAATCTCTAGCAGCTGGATCCACTCCTCCAATAGGTTCGTCTAATAAATATAGTTCGGCTTCTCGACTCATTACAAGAATTAATTGTACTTTTTCTTTAGTCCCTTTAGACATGGTTTTTAGTTTATCTTTTGGATTAATGTTTAGCTTACTTAACATATCGTAGGCAGTAGTAGGATTAAAATCATCATAAAAATCTTCAAAGAACTCTACCATTTGTGATACCTTCATCCAGTCGTTTAAATAGGTTTTTTCAGGTAGATAAGATACTATTTTTTTCGTTGCAACTCCAGGCTTATGCCCAGAAATGAGAAGATTTCCACTAGTAGCAGTTAAAAGCTCATTACATAGTTTAATAAAGGTACTTTTACCGCTGCCGTTGGGCCCCAATAGACCAACAATCTTTCCACGAGGAATAGTAAAACTAATATTATTTAAGGCTTTTTTTGAGCCGAAGACTTTTGTTAGGTTATTACACTCTAATATATTATTCATTCTTTGTATCCTCCTTTTTTACCATTGTAGATAGAATGCTTAAAATTTCATTACGTTCAAAACCAAGGTCAGTCATCTTATTTAAGAAAAACTGAATATGCTCTTGGGCAATTTTGTTTTTAAGTTGTTGTACCATGTTATAATCCTCCGTTACATATCTCCCGCTAGTACGGTTAGTATATAAAAGACCATCATCTTCAAGTTTTGCCAATGCCCTTTGCATCGTATTAGGATTTACCGATGCTTCTTTAGCAAGATCTCTTACAGAAGGCAACTTAGAACCTAAAGGATAGGTTCCCGAACAAATTTTTAGTTCGATTTGATCTACAAGTTGGGCATAGATAGGACGATCTGATTCTAGGTCCCATGTCATTTTTCACTCCTCCTTTATCTGTAATAACTGTATCATTGTATTACTGTATTAATATCTTAATACAATAGTACAAAAACAAAAAAACAATGTCAATAGTTTTCCATAAATTTTTAAATTTAATTGTCTGAGGAAATTGTATAATACCATAACTATGGATTTATATAGGATTCATGCAAATATGAAAAATTCAGATTTACTATGTAAAATTTCTGCATTTACAAAAAATGCAAATTATTATATAATATAGTAAATTTATAAAGAAAGGGGAAAGTAAAGTTATGACACCATCTAATTGCTAATATTAATTTAAGTTTATTTTAAATTAATCAGTATTCTATTGGAGTATAATAGCCTAATATTTAGGTTTTGTTGTTGTGCTCTTTATGGAATATAGCAGTTGGAAGGATAACTTACTTTACCGTTAAATAGGATAATCTAATATTTCTTAAAACTTTAACTGACCATATAAAGATTATGATTTAATCTATGGTTAGATTATTACACCTATAATAGTTTTTGGAAATGATAGTAATCTAATAATTAATTTTTGCGATTAATTGTAATGGACTGTAAGAGGGATATTCTTATGGTCTTTTTTATTTAAGTAAATAGAGAATCCTTCGCTGTTATTTCATAAAGAATTAACTACTATGTAGGAAGCGAGGAATATTTATGTTTGAACTTTCGTTAAATCATGTGAAAAAATATATGGATGCTACTTTAGTATTGAAAGATATAACATTCCAAGTCTATTCAGGAGAAAAAGTTGGAATAGTAGGGGGAAACGGAAGTGGTAAGAGTACCATTTTAAAATTAATTGCGGGAATAGAACCACTAAATTGTTATCCAGGTTCTAGAAGTTTGGGGTATGATGAAGGTTTTATTTCTATGCCGAGGGAAGCGACCACTGCTTATCTTCATCAAATTCCAGAATATCCAGATCACTTTAAGGTCATAGATATTTTAAATTTGGCATTTGAAGAAATTCACAATATAGAAAAAGAAATGCGGATATTAGAAGAAAAAATGAAAGCTTCAAAAGATAATGAATTAGAAAAAGTATTAAAGCGGTATGACAAATTGCTACAGTTATTTGAAATTAAGGGTGGTTACGATATAGAAGAAAAGCTTAGTAAAGTTTGTAAGGGATTAAAATTTGAGGAAAGCTTCTTAAATAAAAACTTTAGTTTATTAAGTGGTGGAGAAAAGACAACGGTTGTTTTAGGAAAAATCTTAATTGATCATCCTGATATATTACTTTTAGATGAACCTACCAATCATCTAGATATGGAATCAATTGAATGGCTTGAGGGGTATCTTAATACCTATAAAGGAATTGTAATTATCGTATCCCATGATAGATATTTTTTAGATAATGTTGTAGAAAAAATAATTGAGATAGAGGATATGGAATGCAAAACGTATAAGGGTAATTATTCTGCTTATGTAAGTCAAAAAGAAGAGAATATGCTTATTCAATTTGATCATTTTAAAGAACAACAAAAGAAGATTAATGCAATGGAAAAAACAGTTAAGGATTTGAGGGATTGGGCCCTAAGGGCCGACAACAATAAATTTTTTAAACGGGCTGCTAGTATTCAGAAGAAGCTTGAAAAAATGGAAAAGATAGAAAAACCAATTTTTGAAAAGCAGAATATGAAATTGAATATTAAAACCTCTCAACGGTCAGGAAATGAAACAATTAAGGCAATATCAATCTCTAAAGAATTTAAGGATAAAGTGATCTTTAAAGATGCAAATTTATTGGTTAATTATGGAGAAAGAGTTGCACTTATTGGGCCTAATGGAAGTGGAAAAACTACTTTTCTAAAAATGTTACTAGGGGAAGAAGGACTTGATGCTGGGAAGCTAGAATTAGGTGCTAATGTCATGATGGCATATCTACCCCAGAAAATTACCTTTAAAGATGAAGAACTGACAGTTTTGGAGTGTTTTAGAGAGGATATTTTTATATTAGAGGGGAAGGCAAGAGAGTATCTTTCAAAGTTTATATTCTATGGCAATAGTGTTTTTAAAAAAGTAAAACATTTATCAGGTGGAGAAAGGATTAGACTTAAGTTAAGTAAACTCCTTTACCATGATGTAAATCTACTAATATTAGATGAGCCGACTAATCATCTTGATATCGATTCTATTGAAACACTAGAAGAAGCCTTAGATGATTTTAAAGGAACCATCTTATTTATTTCCCATGACCGATACTTTATTAATAAAATCGCCCAAAGAATGATAGTCATTGAAGAAAATAGTTTTAGATGTTATTCTGGTAATTATGACTATTATAGAAGAATTAAAGAAGAAGTAGTATTAGAAATACCAAAAGAGTTGGAGGTTAGCAAGGATAATAAAAAAAGAATATACAAAATTGATGAAAATAAAAAACAGGAAGCAAAAATAGTTAAACTGGAATCAAGAATAGAAATCCTTGAAAAAGAAATTAAAGAGATTGATTTACTGATGGCTAATCCCCATTTAAATCATGAAGAACTTAATCAGTTATACTGTAAAAAGGAAGAGTTGACTAAAGGGCTAGATTCCGTTTTAGAAAATTGGTTAAGCATTAATAAATGAAGTGATACATTTCAAAATAGATCTATCTTAAGTAATCAGTACAATAAAGCAAAACAAAAACTTTTAAAAATCAAAAAGCTCAAATACTTATGATAACAAAAAGCATAAAGCATAAAGCATAAAGCTTAAAATCTAGATAAGCTAAATGACTAAAAATACTAGCTATACATTAGAAAACGGAGGAGTAAAGTATGGAAATGGTATATTATAAGTGTCAAACTTGTGGTTTTATTCATCAGATACCAGAATATTGGAGTGGGTTTGCACCTGATGAGCAGATTGAATTAGTCCATTTTAATCTATCTACAGGGGAAGAGTGTAGCGAAGTTATGTTAGGGTTAGTCGCTAAATAAGTATAGATTGTTAAAACTTTTAAAGATATGATGGCAAATATTGACTAAATAATGTATTTTAGTATACAATATAGTTAAGTGTGTTTCCGTAGCTCAGTAGGATAGAGCGTTCGCCTCCTAAGCGAAAGGCCGTGGGTTCGATTCCCGCCGGGAACACCAAAAATTATTTATAAGCTTATTGCAACTAAACAAAGGGATAGTAGAACTAAGCAAAGTAATTGTACAGCTACACAATGGATTAGTACAATTATAGAAGGTAACATTGCAACGAAAGATGTTAATTAAATTACACAAAAATAAATAAATGTTAACTATAAAAGACATGGAGACCCCATGTCTTTTGCATTTTCTAAATGATAAAGCTTAAAACTTCTTAAATCATCAGAAAAGTTTAACTTATTTTTAATAAAAAGGGTTTAATAAACTAATGTAGAATGATATTAAGTCGAATAATGGCGATGAATGTCGCCAATCAATAAAGGTTATATGATAAACCCTAGAAGGAGGAAGGAAATGATTCAAAAATTAAATATTAATCAGAAAAGAGGCTCGATCAAGCTTAAATTGATTATAATACCATTAATCGTTGTATTTATGGCAATTATATCAATTAATGCTATATCTACATATCTTACGAGAAACAGCTTGCTTGAACAAATGAGAGATAGTGGTATGGAAATAGCCACCCAAGCAGCGAGACAGATCGAAGATTATGATGCTTCTGTAAAAGCAATCAATGGTATGATAGAAGATAAGATTAGGGCAACAGCAAGAATAGTAACAACTAATAATGCGAACTTAAGCAATGAATTTCTTATACAATTAGCAAAGGATTTAGACATTACTGTTGTCAATGTATTTAATGATCAGGGGGAGGTTGTCTATACAACCCATGTTGATACTAATCTTGGTTTGGTTGTACCAGATGATCACTTTGCTAGAAGGGTTCCAAAGGAACCAGCAGGTGAATTAATGGAAGACATTCGTAAAGGCTTAACCGATGAAAATTTTTATAAGTTTGGTTATGTCCACGATGGTAAAGGGGGAGCTATTCAAGTAGGAATACTTGCCAACGAAGCTCAAGCATTATGGGATCGTTTTAGCTACCAAAGACTTGTAGATAGTCTAGGAGAAGAAGAATCTGTTGTGTATGCCCTGTTTATAGATAAAAACGTAACTGCAGTTGCCCATAGTAATGAAGATAGAATTGGAATGGTATTAGAGGACAAGGGAAGTATTACAGCAGCAGTTGATGGAAAATCTTTTACGTCAGAATTTACCTATAAAGGTGGAGAAAATGAAGTTGAAGTCTATGATGTACTTTTACCTGTTAGTGTAGATGGTGAACATATAGGCGCCATCAATTTAGGGATCTCTATGGAAGCTGTTCAATCTACAATAAATCAAAATATTAAAATGGTTTATGGGGTAGGAATAATAGCATTTTTAATATTAAGTTTAATTTTGTTTAGATTATCCAATTATGCTATAAAAACATTGAATATCACTAAAACCTATGTAAACTCAATGGCTGAAGGTGACTTTTCAATAGCTATTTCACAAAAACATCTTAATTTAAAGGATGAATTTGGTGAAATTATAAATGCTATAGAACATATGAAGAATTCCATAAAAGAAATTGTTAAAAACATAGGGGATACGGCTCAATTAGTTAGCTCTTCATCAGAAGAACTGACTGCAACAAGTCAGCAATCTTCTATAGCGGCAGATGAGGTAGCAAAAACCATCGAAGAAATTGCTAAAGGAGCAAATCACCAGGCAAGGGATACAGAGGAAGGCGTTAAAATTGCCAACGAATTGAGCGAGATTATTAGTGAAGATTTAATAGACATGGAGATTCTAAAATCCCAGATGGAAGGATTAAGAAAATCAAAGGATGAAGGAATCATTATTGTAAATAATTTAGCCAATAAAAATCATGAAAATAATGAAGCAATGGCGATGATTCATGAAATGGTATTAAAAACAAATGAAAGTGCTGAGAAAATCAGTAGCGCAACAAGTATTATTAATGGTATAGCAGAACAAACTAATCTATTAGCATTAAACGCTGCTATTGAAGCAGCTAGAGCCGGTGAAGCAGGAAAAGGATTCTCAGTTGTAGCAGAAGAAATAAGAAAGCTGGCAGAAGAATCTTCAAAATCGGTAAATGAAATTGATATAGTAGTCAGCGGGTTGCAAAGGGATTCAGAAAATGCAGTAACCACGATGATTAAGGCAAAGGAAATTATTAAAGAACAAACAGAAGATGTAGAGATTACAAATATCAAATATCAAGATATAAACAAGGCTGTAGAAGAAGCTATGCAGATTGTAGAGAAGTCTACAGACTCTGTTAATAATATGAAAAATAAAAAAGATGAATTTATACAAATTATTGAAAACTTATCTGCCATATCTCAACAAAACGCTGCAGGGACAGAAGAGGCATCCGCTTCAGTAGAAGAACAAACCGCAGCTATTGAAGAAATCGCTAACTCCAGTGAGGCTTTAGCTAGTCTAGCAGAAGAAATGCAGGAAAGTATTAAGAGATTTAAGTATTAATCAGTATAGTCAAATATAAGATCTTTTGATCTACTTAAAATAAGTAACCTAGGATACAGAAATACTAAAAAGGAAATGATATGATTATAAAAAATATAATCATTTTCCTGAGGAGGAATTTTTATGGATCAATTTATCAAGAATATTGAACTTTCTAAGGTGCTAGATATGGAATCTCTTGTTTCTTATCAAGAGGGACAAGTAATTAGTCGAACCCTAGCCCAAGGAAAAAACTTAAGTCTAACATTGTTTGCCTTCGATGAAGGGGAGGAAATAAGCTCCCATTCTTCAAGTGGAGATGCAATGGTTTATCTACTGGATGGAGAAGCAGAGATCACAATAGGAGAAGAAATCTTTTCTGTAAAAAAGGGAGAAACAATTATAATGCCAGCAGGTATTCCCCATGCATTATTAGCAAAAGAGCAATTCAAAATGCTTTTAGTAGTGGTGTTTAAGCCTTAGGATAAAACAACGATAGAATAATCAATAACCCCTGTGATGTGGTAAAATCACAGGGGTTATTTTTGATCTTTACGTTATGTTGAATAAATCCCTTCTAATTTTTCTGCGTCTATAATCTCAATGGTTCTTTTATCAAATGATATGATCCCTTCAAGCTGTAGCTTCTTTAACTCCCTTGATAAGGTTGGTCTAGATACATTAAGATGTTCAGCCAAAGACTTTTTAGAAAATGTTAGTTTAATAACATTGCTGTTAAATTTACTTTTCTCGGTAAGTAAAAAATATGCTATTTTTGCTGGCACAGAATTTAAGGAAAGAATCTCTATGGTGGTATTTAGGGTTAATACTCTATTGGCGACAGATTCTAGAAATTTAGACATAATCTCCTGATCTATCGAAAATAAGTTTAAAAGATTAACCTTGTTGATAAATAAGATATGACTCTTTTCACAAGTAGAAATTGTTGAAGGGTAATAGGTGGTATTAGCGAAAATTGAAGCATCAGCAATTAGCTCATATTGAAATCTTCTAGTCACAGTAAGGGCTTTACCAGAAGCAAATATTTTTTGAACCTCCACACTACCATTTAAAATAATTCCTAGGGTATCTGAAGGGTCATGGGGTGAAAAGATAATTTCACTTTTTCCATAGGATTTAACATGATATGTAATTTTAGATAATAAATCTGACACTTCTTGACTAGTCAGATGATCAAATAGAATGCAATTATTAAGCTGTTTAATAGGTTCCATAATAACCTCCCTACTTAAAATTTATTATAGAAATATACCAAAGTGTATCGTGGGATACTTTTTTTATTTTCTGTAAATGTATAATCACTATATAGTATAAATGAAAATGATTATCATGGTCAACTAAAATACTAGATTAAAATACTGGATATTAGATGGATTGAATAAAGGGAGGTACTAAATTGTTTAGTTTAGGAATTGATATAGGCTATTCTTCTATAAAATTTGTTTTGATCAATAAAAATTTAGAAGTTATCGATCTTGCATATATTCTTCATAAAGGAAGAGTTAAAGAAGAAATAGTCAAGTATGTTAGTTATTTAGAAAATAAATATGGAGAAGGGATTACAAAGGGAGGAGCTACAGGACAAGGTAGTAAATTTCTTTCAGATAAAAAGGGAATTAGCTGGATTAATGAAGTGACTTCTTTAGTAGAAGGTAGTAAGCATTGTCGAGAAGATATTAAGTCAGTAATTGAAATTGGAGGTCAAAGTTCAAAATATATCACTAATGTAGATGACAACGGCAATAATAGCATTAAAATTTCTATCAATTCAAATTGTTCTGCTGGAACAGGTTCATTTTTAGAGGAACAGGTATCAAGGCTAGGGATTAGACTTGAAGATTATTCAAAACTCACAGAAAAGGCAAGTTACATTCCAAGAATAGCAGGAAGATGCAGCGTTTTTGCTAAAACCGATATAATTCATCATCAACAAGAGGGAACAGAGACTAAAGAAATCCTATTAGGGCTGGCCTATGCTCTAGTAAAAAACTATAGGGCTAATGTTGTGAAAAAGAATCCAATACAACCTCCAATATTATTGACAGGTGGAGTAGCCTATAATGATGCCATAGTAAAGGCCTTAAAGGATGTAATGAAGCTAAGAAACGAGGAAATGATTACACCAGATAATTGTGGTAATGTTGCTGCTTTAGGTGCAGCAGTGATAGGACTTAAAGAGAGACTCTTACTAGATCTATCAGATATCAAAAGGATTATTACTGAAAAAGACCAGTCACAAAATCTTATCCAAGATGCTGTTTCATTTCCTACCCTAGAACAATTTGGTAGTCATGATAGTATTAATAAACACGAATGTAAAGACATTAGTTCTCAGTCTTATGTGAAGGGGTATATCGGTATTGATGTAGGTTCTACCAGTACTAATGTAATATTGATGGATGAAGATTATGCTGTCTTAGATTTTAGATATTTAAGAACTTTAGGGGACCCAATTGCTGCCGTGAGTAAGGGTTTATTGGAAATAAAAAAACATATGGTAGAAAACAATAAGGAACTAGAGATATTAGGTGTGGGACTACTGGTTCTGGGCGATATATGGCAGGTAGCTACATAGGGGCAGACGTAATTATTGATGAAATTACAGCCCAAGCAAAAGCAGCATCCACCATAGACAAAGATGTAGATACAATTATTGAAATAGGAGGACAAGATTCTAAGTTTATCAAGCTAGAGAAGGGGATTGTATCTGATTTCGAGATGAACAAAATCTGTGCAGCTGGTACTGGGTCTTTTATTGAGGAACAAGCAAAAAAATTAAATATTTATTTAGATGATTTTGGTAATTTAGCCCTTAGTTCCAATAATCCAATAGACTTGGGAGATCGTTGTACTGTTTTTATTGAAACTAACATTGCGGCAAGTATTAGTAATGAAGGAAAAATTGAGGATATTGCTGCGGGTTTATCCTACTCAATTGTAAAAAATTATTTAAATAAAGTTGTAGGTAAAAAGGAAGTTGGCAAGAAAATCTTTTTTCAAGGTGGCGTAGCTTATAATCAAGCAGTGGTAAATGCCTTTAGAGGTATTTTAGGCGATAAATTAGAGGTGCCTAAATTCTTTAGTGTTACAGGAGCCTTCGGTGCAGCAATCTTGGCTAAAGAAGAGATGAAAACTTCAGCTTCAGCTTTCAAAGGTTTTAATTTAGATCAAGACTTCAATTTTAAGGAGATTGAAAAGAAAGAAACCATCGAAACGACTAAGAGATCAAAAATATTTGAAGAGATTGAAGGATATTATTTAAAAGGTTATGAAGGTGCTATTGACCCTGCCAAAAAGACAATAGGGATTCCGAGGGTACTTTTCCTTCATAAATTATTTCCATTATTTAATACTTACTTTAAGGAACTAGGGTTTAATGTTCTATTATCTGAGAATAGTAGTGAGAAAACTGTAGAGTTAAGCCAAGAATTTACAATGGATGAAACTTGTTATCCAATTAAGTTAATTAATGGTCATGTAGCAGAGTTAATAGCAAAGAAGGTTGATTATTTATTCTTACCTAGTCTTTATACGATGGCTCATCCTGTTTCGACAACTAGACAAAATTATGGTTGTGTTTATATGCAATGTGTCCCTAAGTTAGTAAATAAGACTATGGATTTAGAAAAGAAAGGAATTCGAATACTGTCTCCTGAGCTATCCTTTAAATTTGGCAAGCAGTATATGATGAAAACGCTAATGACATTGGGGCAGCAGTTGGGAAAGAATTCTATTCAGACTACTGTAGCTTTGGCAAAAGGAATGAAACGGTTAAAGGATTTTGAGTTAGAAGTTGAGAAACTGGGAGAAAACACAATAAAAGGACTTGGGAAGGATGAAAAAGCCTTTGTCATTGTTACTAGAGGTTATGGGATTGTTGATCCAATATTGAATATGGGGATTCCAGAAAAACTAGAGAAACTAGGCTACAAGGTCTTAACCTTGTCTAACTTACCAGCCCACGATCATGATACTTCTAAAGAATATCCTAATATGTATTGGCCCTTTGGACAACATATTTTATCGGGGGCTCAGATTATAAAAGAACATCCAAATTTGTATCCTATTTATATTACTAATCATGGTTGTGGACCCGATACAGTTTTATCCCATTATTTTAAAGAAGAAATGAAGGGAAAGCCCTACCTAAATATTGAAGTAGACGAGCATTTTTCAAGTGTTGGAGTATTGACCCGTGTAGAAGCCTTTGTAAATAGTCTGAAGTCAGAAAAGATAAAAGAAGAGGAAATTTTAAGTCTCAAGGAATATTCTGATCAGGTTAACCATAGGGTTACTAGTGTTAAATCAAAATTAAAGGAAATTGATAAAACAAGGGAGATTTATTTACCCTATTTGTTTCCCTACACTAACCTTCTAGCAACATATCTACAAGAAAAGGGTTATCGGGCTCAAGTGCTTCCCATGACCACAAAGAAAACATTGGATATTGGAAGGAAATATACATTGTCAAAGGAGTACCTTTCCTTTACATGTCTTGTGGGTGATGTGCTGAATCAGGCCTTGGAGTTAAAAGCTTCAGGTAAAAAATATAGTTTTCTCATCCCTACTTCTGAGGGGTCAGAGGTAGGAGGACAATATCATCGATTAATTAGAGATAAACTTGATGGGGCAAACATGGAAAATGTTGAAATAGTAGCACCTTTCATTGAGGATCTTATTAAAGATAGTACTTTAGCAGAAGATTTATTTTTAGTTCTCTTGGGGGGAGATTTAATTAACTTAGCGCCAAGAAACGAGAGGGTGAAATACCTCAACAATTTAAATGGGCTAATAGCAGATGGAAAACTAACGATAGAACAGTTGGAAGAAGTGACAAGAAAAATTCATAAATCTATGGATAAAAGGAATAAATCTCATAAAATCTACCTATTAGGGGAAGTTGGCCTACTATTTAATGATTTTATGAACAATCATAACATAAAGAAAATGGAAGAACAGGGAATCCAATTGTTATTTGCTCCCCTTAGTGAATATATGTGGTTCTTTTGGAGAGACTTTCTTACTCAATCAGGGAATAAAAAAGATATTCTTGGTCATAACCAGCTGACTAAGCTGTCTAATTATATTAAAAGGATTTCCAATTTACTTGTGAGCAACAATCCCTTTGAAGGAGATTTAGAAATGCTGATTAAGAGGGCAGACCAAAATCTTCATCTTTATGCAGGCGGAAATGGTAGATACAGATATGCTAAAGCCTTAGGGGATTTTGAATCGGTGGAGGGGGTTATTACTGTTTCTTCAATGTATGAAAACACCAACACAATCTTAAATATATTAACACAGGAAGAAAATAAATCATCTAAAATACCTGTATTAAATATGTCCTTTGACGGGAATGAAAATGAAATAGATAAGTCAAAAATAGAATCCTTTATCTATTATGCTCTTAAGGCAAGTAAAAATGCAGTAGAAGATTGTGAAAGGAGAGCCAAGAATGAAGCTTGAAGGAGTGTATAAAAGCTTTGAAGAGATAGATGTACTACACAATTTTAATCTTACCATTAGTGACAAAGAGATCACCTGCATTTTAGGTCCTTCTGGTTGTGGAAAATCTACTTTACTTAATGTGTTAGCAGGAATTATTAAACCAGATGAAGGAAATATAATAGATCAGAAAAAGAAGATAGGATATGTTTTTCAAGAGGATCGTTTACTTCCTTGGAAAACGGTTTTTGAAAATATTAAGTTGGTTAATAAAAAGGCTTCCAGCAATCGAATAAAAGCCTTAATTGATATGGTGGGTTTAAACCAATTCGAAAATAAATACCCCCATCAATTAAGTGGAGGGATGAGGCAGAGGTGTTCTATAGCAAGAGCCTTTAATTTTGAATCTGAATTACTATTAATGGACGAACCTTTTAAATCATTAGACTATGATCTTAGAATTAATATGGTTAAAGGATTGGTGGAAATATGGAATAAGTGGAAAAACACTATTGTTTTTGTTACCCACGAGATTGATGAAGCGATATTACTTGGACATAAAGTTGTTGTTCTTTCTCAAAAGCCTTGTACTGTAGAAGATGTGGTAGAAATAGACCTGCCATTAAATACAAGAAATCTGGAAATCCGTGAGTTAATTAATGTAAGAACTAAGTTGATCAAACTTCTTTCAAATCAAGAAAATCAAGTGAAATGCAAAAGTGCTTAAAGAAAAAATATGATAAGAGGAGTGTAGAAGATGAAAAAAATAATTGGAATCATTTTAATTTTAAGTTTTACATTAGGAATTTTAGCAGGTTGCACATCAAACGTGAATAGTGAAGAAGATACAAATGAAGTAGAATCAAAGGTGTTAGAAAATGTAAGTATTAACGTGGCAGCTCCTTCTGGCGCGCCTACATTAAGTATGATAAAAATGTTTAAGGAAAACCCTTCCTTTGGAGAACATGTTAATATTAGCTACGAATCAGTTAAATCGCCGGATTTGATGGCATCAAGAATTATATCGGGAGAAATTGACATTGCAGTTGTACCTACTAACCTAGCAGCAACCCTATATAATCGGGGAGTAGATTATAAGCTTGCAGCATCAAGTGTATGGGGTATTCTGTATATTGTTGGAACAGAAGAAATTACTGGTTGGGAAGACTTAAGGGGGAAAGAAATTCATACTTTAGGTAGAGGTCTTACCCCAGATATCGTATTGAGATACCTTCTTTCAAGTAATGGAATTGATCCAGATGAAGATGTTACTTTAACTTATTTAGGGGAAGCGACAGAACTTGCCTCAACCTTTATAGCAGGTAGAAGTACAATATCAGTAATCCCAGAACCTGCCCTTTCTAATGTGATGCTAAAGAAAGAAGACACCGTTATACTGTTAGACCTTCAAGAAGAATGGAGCAAGCAAAATGAAGGGAACGCAAGTTATCCTCAAGCCTCATTAATCATTAAAAACGAGCTTATAGAAAAACATCCAGAATTTATTGAGATGTTTTTAGAAGAATATGAAAATAGTATTGACTGGTTATCCTTAAATGGCGAAAAAGCTGGAGAGTACAGTGAAGCGTTAGAAACAGGTCTATCTAAGGGGGCAGTTGTAAATGGTTTAAATAGGTCCAATATTAATTATCAAGATTCAAAGGTAGCAAGGGAGTCAATCGAAAAATATTTAAAGGTTTTATTTGATTACTCTTCAGAAACCGTAGGAGGGAAGCTTCCAGATGAAGGTTTCTATTTTGAAAGATAAAAAGAAACAGGAGCTATTATATACAACCCTATCGGTTATGGCATTATTAACTCTATGGAAGATTGCCTCGATGGTGGTTGAACAAGAAATATTAATTCCATCCCCAGAAGCTACCTTAATGGAGATCATCAGAATCATTCAATCACCCAACTTTATAATGGCAGTAGTTAATACCCTAAGAAGGGCGTTAATAGGCTTTGGAATTGCCCTAGGAGCAGGAATAGGTTTGGGTTTATTAGGAGGATTCTCCAAAGTGATCTACTATTTACTTACCAATTGTAATCATTAATAGGGCTGTACCTACAATGGCTATGATTTTACTTGCTCTTATTTGGTTAGAATCCGAAAAAGCTCCAATTTTAGTTGGAATGTTGATGTAAAACTGATTGAGATGATGGATATATATGAGGTTGGGAAATGGGATCGATTAAAGGATCTGTACATTCCTTCTATAAGTTCCTACATTCATAGCGGCATGGCAGCGGCGATGGGTCTTAATCTAAAAATTATAATAGCAGCAGAAGTCCTAAGTCAGCCCAAAATATCAATGGGTACAAGCTTTCAAATAGAAAGAGTGAACCTCAATACAGCAGGTGTTTTTGCCTGGTCCCTTATAACAATCTTATTGGCAGCGATGTTAGAAAGAGGCCTTAAACTACTACAAAAGAATTAAAATAATTAGATAGCCCTCCATTTTGGGGGGCTGTTTTATTTGCAAAATTAATAGTTTGTAGATACTTTGTCAAATCTAAACTACAAAAAAAGATTATATTTTTAGATAATTGGGTAAAATTACTAAGGATATTAAAAATTGCTAAGGAGGAGAGATACTATGGAAAACTCAATGTTCTGTTACCAATGTGAGCAAACAATGGGAGGAAAGGGGTGTACTAAGCACGGGGTATGTGGTAAAACTCCAGAGATTGCTAATTTACAAGATTTATTAATCTATCAACTAAAAGGGATCTCCTGCTATGTTAAGCCCCTACTTGAAAAGGGAGAGCATATAGACAAAGAAATTGTCAAATTCGTAGAAAATGCTTTATTTACAACCCTTACTAATGTAAATTTTGACTTAGACTTCCACCTAGAGATGTTAAAAGAATCCCAGCGTATTAAAGAGATGATTAGAAATAAAGCCCCTCAAGGAGACTATTCCGATGCAGCTACATACAATTTAGGTCATACAAAAGAAGAAATGCTTAAGGATTCAGTAAAGGCTGGTATAATGTACGATCAAGAACTAGATGCCGATATTCGTTCATTAAGGTCTACTATACTTTACGGGCTAAAAGGAATAAGTGCCTATGGCCATCAAGCTAGATATATTGGACATCATAGTGATCAAGTAGATCAGACTTATTTCTTAGGTTTAGAAGCTACTACAAATGATAATATGACATTAGATGACTTATTACGTATGACTATGAGAGTCGGTGAGATGAGTGTAGAAGTAATGAGTGTATTAGATGAAGCTAATACAACACGGTATGAAAATCCGTCTGCCCAAAAAGTAAATGTAAATATTAAAAAAGGTCCCTTTATTATTGTTTCAGGTCATGATCTAAGAGATTTAGAACAATTGCTTCAACAAACGGAAGGTAAAGGGATTAATATTTATACCCACGGAGAGATGCTACCCTCCCATGGTTATCCTAAATTGAACAAGTATAAGCATTTAGTAGGTAATTTTGGTTCTGCTTGGCAGAATCAGCAACAAGAATTTGATGGTATACCAGGATGTATTTTAATGACCACCAACTGTTTGATGAAACCAAGAGACACCTATAAGGACCGAATTTATGCTACCAATGTAGTAGGTTGGGACGGAATTAAAAAGATCGAGCTAAAGGAAGATGGTACGAAGGACTTTAGTGAAATTATTAATAAGGCCCTAGAACTGGGTGGCTTTGAAGAGAGTGAAAAGCCTAAGGAGATTTTAGTAGGCTTTGGTCATCATGAGACCTTATCCCATGCAAATACCATTGTGGATGCTGTGAAAGAAGGTGAAATAAGACACTTCTTCTTAATTGGTGGATGCGATGGAGCCAAGCCTGGAAGAAACTATTATACAGAATTTGCTGAAAAAGTTCCTGAAGATTGCGTAATTTTGACTTTAGCTTGTGGAAAGTATCGCTTTAACAAGCTGGATTTTGGAACAGTAGCAGGCTTACCAAGGTTATTAGACGTTGGACAATGTAATGATGCCTATTCAGCCGTAAGAATCGCTACAGCCCTTGCAGATGCTTTTGAGACTGATGTAAACTCCCTGCCCCTTACCATTGTTCTTTCTTGGTATGAACAAAAGGCAGTGGCAGATTTATTGGCACTACTTTCACTAGGGATAAAAGGCATGTTCTTAGGACCTAGCTTACCTGCCTTTATATCACCTAATGTACTACAATATCTTGTAGATACCTTTGATATTAAACCAATTAGTACAGCAGATGAGGACTTAAAAAATTCACTACAGCAAGCAAATTAATAGATCATAAAGGGCCCTCTTAGAAATAGGAGGGTTTTTTATTTATGGAAATTAAAGGGCAAAGGAGCGTTGATGTAGAAATAAGTATGTAGAAATAAGTATATAGAAATTTTTATATTAGAGTAGCTATTATAAAAGGATTAAGAGGGAAAATAAGGAGGAGAAAAATGGAACTTAACGCAAAAAATATAATGACTACAGAAGTAGTTACGGTTAATGAAGATGCTAGTGTATATGAGGGGATGGAGCTATTAATTTCGACAAATACAAATTGTTTGCCTGTAGTAGATAGTTTCGGCAAACTTTTGGGGATCGTTACAGAGACTGATCTTATTTATATTGATAAGAAGTTAAGCGGTGATTCCCATTATGCCTATGCAGAAATGAATACCCCCGTTGATTTAAGAGTATTAAAAAATGATCTAAGTCGGTTAAATAATATAAAAATTGGTCAAGTGATGACAACAAAACTGATAACGGTAAGAGAGGATACTTCTCTAGAAAAAATATTAGACATTATTATTAATAAAAAAATTAAAACAATACCGGTAGTAACTGATACTGAAATAGTGGGAATTATCACTAGAAAAAATATTTTAAAGTATTACTTAAAATAAGATCTATCAAAAAAGCTGTAATGGTGCTAGCAGGGGTTTATAAAGGGGGGCAGAAGCTATGTTAATCAAAACAGAAGTAAGGGACTCAATTATTGATCTTCTTAAGGAGGATCATATCATTAACTTAAATATTTTAGGAGTATTAGAGAATGTACCAGAGGCAGAAATCTATGTAGATCATCTTGAAAAGCCAACAGGGGTACTAGTTAAGAAAAATGAATATATGCACTTATTGTACTCTAAAAATGAAGATTTTCTAAATTATATTATAGATGATTATCTACAGACAGGGGCTTATGGTTTTTCAGCTGTCGAAGACTCAATTGCAGAGAAAATTATGAAGAAACATGAAGTATGTTGGATAAGTCCTGTAACAGTATACTATATACCTGATGGGAAGGTGGATAAGGGGTTAATTAAAAATCCAGTTAAGCCAATCGATATTAAAAATGCAGAAGAAGTAAATCACTTCTATCAATATAACTCCCACGATAGTTTAGATAGAATAAAAAAAGACATTATGGAGAGACCATCTTCAGCTGTGTATCTTGATAATGAGATGGTTTGTTGGGTACTTACTCACGAAGATAACTCTATGGGGATTATGTATACAAAGGAAGCCTACAGGAGAAGAGGTTATGCCGTTGATGTAACCATAGATTTAGTTTCTAAAATTATAGATCAAGGAAAAATGCCCTTTATTCAAATCGTAAATAATAATGGGATGTCCCCCGGCTTGGCTAAAAAGTGTGGCTTTATAGAATATGGACAGGCTAAATGGTTTGGGGTTATCTCTGGTAAACCAGAATTTCTAACTGAATCTAATATAGAAAGTAGAAATCAATTTATAAATTTAATTGGAGAAGACATGACAGCGTTTTTTTATCAGGATCATTGTAAGTATTATGGGATGTATTTAACGATGCATAATTTTAGCGACGAATACACTAAGGATAAGGACTTTGATCTGATAAACCCTATAGAAAAAGATATGCTCTCTTTATGGTGGGATACAGTAGCAGATATTAATAAAATAGATAAAGAAAAGGGAGAAGAACTTCGAAAAAGGGTTTTAGATGAAGTATGTAAAGAAAAGTCGAAGATAATACCCTACTTAGGACTAAGAAATGGAGAAGCAGTTTCTGTATCTGCATTAATTGAACTAGATTTAGAAGTTTATGGAATCTACTTTCTTGGAGCAGTAAACAATGATAATTCTTTGATGGAATTAACCCTTAAGGAAACTTTAAAGGCATCGAAAATTTTTGATAGCTTTATGATCTATGCCCAAGCTTCAGAGGCAAGTTACCCTATTTATGAAAAGGTAGGCTTCAAGAAAACAAATATTTATTAAATAATACAAAAACTATTTTATCATTTTATTTTATTTTGTAGATTTAATTAGAGTAGATAATTAGAAAGACTGTATACCTTTATTTCATAAAAAAAGTATATAGTCTTTTTTCTTTCTTAATTATTCAATACCATACTTCCCATCGGTTTCTTGCTGATCATTTCTCTTAGAAACATATAGGTTTCCAGCTGAGTCTACTCCAGCATAAAAAACATCCCTAACATTTTCAAATCCATAAAACTGAAGTTTCTTCATTAGGTCGCTCTCTGTTAAAAGAGCATCTTCTAAATTTTCCTTCATAATTATGCCATCTATTACAACGTCCTTCATCAATCCTTGATAGGGGGTAGAAATATTCATATCTATTGGCTTTAAGGGTTGTTTATTAGATTTAGGTAGCACAGATAATTTCCCATCATGCTCCAACAATGCAAATTCAACATCACTAAGATTAAAGATATTTTTTTGTCGAAGTAGAGCAGTTAATTCTTGAATTGTGAAGCGCTCCCGCTTAAGGTTTTTGTCAACAATTTGACCCCGTTCAATTACTACAACAGCCTCAGAGTCTACTAACTTTCTGAATCTAAAGCTCTTAATATGAAGATATCCAATTAAAACTACTAATGTGGTCAAGACAACTAACACAGCTATTCCGGCTCCTAGGCTTGTGCTATATGGGCCTAGAGTTGATGAAGCAGCTACTGAACCAATGGTTATTCCAACGACAAAATCAAAAAAGGTCATTTGTGATATCATTTTTCTTCCCATAATTCGAGCTAATATTAAAAGAGTAAAGTAGAGGATGACTGCCCGAATAGCAGGATTGTAAATAGTCTCCATAAAATTATAAATTCCTCCTTTTTGTGTCTAATAAATCTCGTATTAGTATTAGATATATTAAACGAATTAATGCTAAAGCGTATTACTTTTTTTATATCCTGTGACAGTGGTCACAGATTAAGACTGATTAAGAATGGTATATTATATATAATAAGAATTATCAATTGATTTAAAATATCAAATAGAGAATGATAAAAATTTAGAATAGCAATTCTCCAATTCTAAGTAAGAAAGTTAATTGTGAAAATTGCATAACAAACCTTAACTTATGTTTTTGTATACAAATATTAAAACTAAGTTATCAGAGGGAAATCGTAATTTTTTTAATATTAAAGATAAATATAAAATAGTTAAGATAAGGAGCGATGAGAAATGAAAAAGGAATTTAAGTACATTACCATTGACGGCCGTGGTGAACATGATCATTTTAAAGATTGTATTACAAAAGCGATACAAGAATTAAAGGAAGGCGAAGGGATTCATGTTATAAAAGATTTTGAACCTTTTCCTATGTATAAGATGATGGAAGAAAAGGGCTTTAATAAATCTGTAGAGAAAATAAGCGATGAAGAATTTCATGTTTACTTTACACCAAAGGCAGCTCTAGAAAAGATTAAAATGGGTGAGTATCTAGATTTAGATGATAAGAAAGTCGAAAAGATTATGAAGATTAAGCTTAGTTTTTTAAAGGGGGAAATCTCTTTAGATGAAGCAAAAGAAAAAATGAAGGCTTCAGTTGATAAAGTAACACCCCAAGAATTTGCCATTTGTGAACAGTACCTTCAAAATTATGGTATTACTGATGACGAATTGGCTGAAAGAATGGATGAAATACTTGAAATTTTTGATGGAATTCTGGAATCAAATAAACTCAGTCTCCCCGCAGGTCATCCTATTAGAACATACTTAGATGAAGTAGAGGCCATTAGAAGGGTTTTAGCTGAAATGAAGAAGATGAAACAGAAGAAATTTATCAAGAATCAATGGGCAGAACTTTACGATCAATTGTCGCAAATTAATACTCATTTTGCAAGAAAGCAAAATCAATTGTTTGCCGCATTAGAAAGAAAAGGATTTGATAAACCTTCAAAGGTAATGTGGACCCTAGATAATAATATAAGAGATATCATTAAGAAAGCTAAGGGTCTCTTAGAAACAGATCAAGATATTGCTTTTTTAGAACTTCTAGATGAAGTGATAGAAATGGTAGAAGATATGATGGTGAAGGAAGAAGAAATACTATTCCCTACTTCAATGGATCTGTTAACGGATGAAGATTTTGTTTTAATGAGAAAGGGTGATGATGAAATTGGTTATTGTCTAATTTCTAATCCGCTTCCTTATGGAAAGGCAGAAAAAGAAAAGCAAGAAGGATCTAATAATAATGAATTGTTAAAAGACTTAGCCCATGTATTACAGAAACATGGAGTGCTTAATGGAACTTCAAACTCGGAAGTTTTAGATGTTAGTCAGGGTAAATTAACGCTAGAACAAATTAATCTAATTTTTAAACATCTACAAGTGGATTTATCCTATGTAGATGAGAATGAAATTGTTAAGTTTTATAGTGATACGAAGCACAGGGTATTTCCAAGAAGTGCAGGTGTAATCGGCAGAGAAGTACAGAATTGTCATCCGAGAGAAAGTGTTGCCACAGTAGAAGAAATTATTAGAGCTTTTAGAGAAGGAGAGCAGGATGAGGCTGAGTTCTGGTTAGAAATGGGAGGAAAGTTCATCTACATTATTTATAATGCAGTAAGAGATGATGAAGGAAACTTTAGAGGTGTTCTAGAAATGATGCAGGATGCAACTAGAATTAGAAGTTTAGAGGGTAGTCAGAAGTTGCTATCATGGAACAATAGAAAACAAGAACCTATTCAAGACCCAACTGTGGAAGAAAAGACAAGTCAAGAAGTGGTCAAAAACCCTTATGGCATTAAAAGAGAAATGATATTATCAGACTTGTTAAAGGAATATCCCTTTATAAAAGAATTTTTATTTAACTTATCTCCTAAGTATAGCAAATTAAAAAATCCTATTATATTTAAAACCATGTCTTCTGTAGCTACTATTGAAATGATCAGTGAAAGAGGCGGATTTACAGTAGAAGAATTGATTAATAAAATAGTTGAAGAAATAAATAGAAATATATAAAATCAATAAAAATATATACAATTATCCAATCAAGCCCCCTATAAAGTAGTTAACTCTACATATAGGGGGTTTGATAATGCAAAGATTACAGTTTTCTTACAAAAGAAGGAATTTTAAAAAAATAATGGAATAAGATAATGGAATAATCAAATCGTTGTATCCATAAGGAGCTGTAGCTAGCGTAAAAGGAGTGAAGTAAACAATGGATTTAGAAACGATATCAATATCACAAATCACTAAGAAACCTCTTATCATAGTGATTATTGTAGCTTTCTTATTTCCTACTATCTTTTTTTTATTAATTAAATATTTCAACATTGAAGGACAACTAATTAGATATTTTTTGACAATAGCTTCGGCTATTTTTATGGCTTTACTTGCCCTGTGGGCTATGAAAAGGGATCATATTTTTAAAGACGAGATTGGTTTATACTTTAAAAATATTGGCCAATCACTTGTAGTAATTGCAGTTATGTACCTCATATTAGGGCTGACTTATTATTTAGTTTTTGGTGAAATAGAATTAGATCAAAGATTTTCATTTTCACAAATGCTTCAACAGTGGATTTTTGTAGGTATGGGAGAAGAATTACTTTTTAGAGGATACCTTTTAAATAGATTTATTAAGGAGGCTTCTTATAAACCGAAGTTAAAGGGATATGCTACCATCTTGTCTAGTATCATTTTTGCTACAGTTCATATACCTGTACGTTTGTTCAATGGGGCTTCAATAATAGAAATTTTAATAAGTTTGGTTATGATTTTTATTCTTGGTATTTTCTTCAGCTATATTTTCCTAAGAACTAAAAATATTGTTCTTGTAGGCTTGGTTCATGGTAATTGGAACGTACCCTTGATGGCTAGATATGGAGATTTTCTGCAAATCATTATATTAATACTTGTTGTCGAACTATTTACTGCTTTTAAAAAATCAAATGAAGAAAGAAGTATATATTAATATTCTTAAGGAGGAACATTACATGAAAAAAAACACTGTCTTTGTTATATTGTTAGTGATAATTTTAACTATCTTTACCGGTTGCATAAAGAAAGAATTAACCTTTAATATAACAGATTACCCTAAAGTAGATGGATCTACGGTAACGATACCACTATCAGAAGCTGTTGCAGCTAAACTAACAGGCTTAACCCTAGAAGAAGTAAGGCCATATATTCTACATAACAAGACCCATGAAGCCTATTTAAACTTAATTAATAAAAAGGCAGATATTATTTTTGTAACAAGCCCTTCAGAGGAAGAATTAGCATTAGCCAGAGATAAAGAGGTAGAACTAGAAGTGATTCCAATTGTAAGTGAAGCCTTTGTATTTTTAACCCATGGCGATAATCCAATTAAAGGGCTTACTTTAGAAGAAATTAGGCAGATTTATGCAGGAGAAATAACTAATTGGTCTGAAGTTGGTGGTTTAGATATGCCGATTATAGCCTATCAACGACCTGTAAATTCTGGAAGTCAAACGGGCTTTTTAGAGTTGGTAATGGATGGTTTAACTCCGATGGAGCCACCTATGGAAAGAATTATGGCAGGTATGGGCGAATTAATCGATGCAGTAGCTACCTATGATAATGACCATAGCGCCTTAGGGTATTCCTATTACTATTTTGTGGTGGATATGTGGGGTAATGATGAAGTTAAATTATTGGAGGTAGATGGAATCTATCCAAATAGCGAGACGATACAAACTGGTATGTACCCAATAAAAACTGCTTATTATGCTGTCATAAGAAGGGATGAAAAAAAGGATAGTTCAGTAAGGAAAATGATCGAATGGATTTTATCTGAAGAAGGGCAGAATCTGATGGAGGAGTCTGGATATGTTAAAATTAAATAAGCCACTATTTGTAGTGATATTATCGGCTTTAATTTTTCTAAGTGGTTGCAATGGAGAGGAAACCGCTGTAAAAGATGTGACTACTCCTAATAATAATAAATCGGTAGTCTACGAATCTAAAGGACAAAGGGTACTTTCACCAGTTGAGATCAACTACGTGGTAGAAAACCCTATGGAAATTAAGATGATTGATCTTTCAGAAGCTAACCAGCACCACCGAAGTTATATAGAGGTTAAGGGGTTAGTGGATAATAGCGTTGAAGAATTGATTAATAAAGAGATCAAAGAATTATATGACCAATTATTACTATTTTTAACTGGCGAAAAAATACCCCCCTTTCGTGGAGCTCGGTACCTTTTTCAGCCAGAAAGCAAATTAATGGATAGTAGTTTGGTAATTAGTCAAAGTTTTAACTGTAATAACGTTTTATCGGTGGTAGCAAATTTACATGGTTCCTACTCACATCCAAGGGATGGACACCAATTTTTTTCTATGACAGAAACATTAAATTTTGACTTAAATACTGGGGAAAAATTTTTAATTGAAGATTTATTTACCAATGATGTAAAGGGTCTTGAGAGACTTAACGAAGCCATTGTTGAAGAAGTTAATCAACGAAGACGATACAGCCATATTGATTACGAGGAGCATGGTGACCTTAATTTAATCGCTCCCTTTAAGGGAATCAGTTCAGAGCAGAAATTTTTTATTTCTGATTATGGAATGAATATCGTTATAGACTATAATAACCCAGAGTTTAATGTTGGGTTTTTGAGTACCTATGTAACAGTTCCTTTCTTTTCTGAGAAGGAAGATGTAGCTATTACAGAACGTTTTTATAATAGAGATCAATCTATTTTTGTTAAAGATATCAAGAAAAAGAGATTTCTTCAAAATCATTCCTTTAATAGAATCCAAAAAATGGATCATATTGCAGAAGATGATCTATCATGGAATATAAATATCAGTTATCCGAATGATTTACCATTAAGCCTTCAAGAAGTGATTGATAAAATGAGAGAAGAAGAAACTGATAAAATTAGGTTAGCTCTAGAAGAAACATCATGGTTGTATGTAGGACAAAATATCCACGCTTACCCCATCGGTAACTTATTTAATATTAGTCAACATACATACTTCAGTGGTAATGGTAAAGATCAGTGGGAAGATAGTGGTTATGTATATCTGAAAACAGGTGAAAGAATAGAGCTAAAAGAGCTATTTATAGAAGGGTTCGATTACGAAACCTTAATTAAAAAAGCCATTGCCAAAGCGAAGAGTCAATACACCTCTAAAGAATTTGATACAGACTTCTTATTTGAAGGGATAGAGTTTAGAATAGACAATAGTGCTATTTCCTTTTTTACTAAGCCTTATCAGTGGAACGATTCAAATAACTATCCGATGCATTTTGATTTACCCTTTGAAAAAATCGGATTTGAGAATCTAAAGATTTTTGATTTAAAGTAAGCTAATATAATATAACAATAAAAAAAAACTATTGGGGCCATAGAAAAGGTCCACCAATAGTTTTTTTATTGCTGAATTTTCAACAACACTTACCATAAAAAGTTAATAATTTATTATACCCTAAAGCATTACTATCTAAACATAATTAGCAAAAATATCTATAAGAAATCATTGACAATTATCATATGATTATGATAATCTATTTCTGTTGAGAATAATAATCAGTTACACAAGGAGGTCAATATGCTTAAAATTGCAGTTTATGGTAAAGGTGGTATTGGTAAGTCTACTACCACATCAAATCTTTCAGCAGCTTTATCTACCTTAGGTCTAAAAGTCATGCAGATTGGATGCGACCCAAAGGCAGATTCTACTAAAAACTTGATGAAGGGAGAAATAATCCCTACTGTACTTGATCGAATAAAAGAAAAAAGAGATGAAATTGAACTTAATGATATCGTTTTTGAAGGTTTTAATGGTGTACTTTGTGTTGAAGCAGGAGGGCCCACCCCTGGTATTGGATGTGCTGGTAGAGGAATTATTACTGCCTTTGAAAAGTTAGAAGAGTTAAAAGCTTATGAAGTATATCGACCAGATGTAATTATCTACGATGTATTGGGGGATGTTGTCTGTGGTGGTTTTGCTATGCCTTTAAGGGGCGGTTATGCAGAAGATGTATATGTGGTTACATCGGGAGAAATGATGTCGCTGTATGCAGCTTCAAATATTGCTTCTGCAGTTAATCAATTTAGTAGTAAAGGCTACGCAAAGCTTAGGGGATTAATTCTAAATGCCAAGGGCGTAGAAAATGAAGTAGATATTGTTGAGAAAGTTGCAGAGGAAATTAATACAGAAATTATTCAATACATCCCTAGGGATGGTCATGTTCAAAAGGCTGAGAATGATGGTAAAACAGTTATAGAAGCTTTTCCAGATTCTGAAATGAGCAAGGTCTACTTAAATCTTGCAAAGGAAATTCTTAAAAAGAAGGAACAAGAGAAAGCCTCTTAAGTAAGAATAATTTAATAATACATATAAAGTTAGGTGATTAAAGTGGAGATGAGTGCGTCAAGTAAGTCAACACCAACAAAAAAAGTGATGAGTAAAAGGTTAATTAAAAGAATAACTGTATTTGTAATGACATCGGTTGTATTGTTTCTTGCCATCTTAATTTCACTAAGATTTGGCAGTGTACGTTTTACCGTTAGTGAGATTATTCAAGGGTTAACCAGCTTAGAAAACGCTACTGCCCATACCGTTATAAAAAATATCCGGCTACCAAGGACTTTAATAGCGATGGTGGTTGGGGCAAACCTTGCAGTGGCAGGTGCTCTACTACAGGCAGTTATGAGAAATCCCCTTGCCGACCCAGGTTTAACGGGTGTTTCTTCTGGTGCTGCACTGGCAGCAATAACGATCATGTTGGTTTTTCCCAACTTAAGTGGAATTGTTCCCTTAGCAGCTTTCATTGGAGGGGCATTGGCTTGTCTATTGGTTTTTTCATTGGCTTGGAAGAAGGGGATAGACCCCATAAGAATTATTTTAGCCGGAGTAGCAGTAAATGCCATTTTAGGTGGAGGTACATCCCTACTTTCTATTTTGTATAGCGATAGAATTCAAGGGGTCTTAATGTGGTTAAATGGTAGTTTGGCAGGCAAAAGCTGGCACCATTTAAGAATTTTAGCTCCTTATTCAATTATTGGTTTGATTATTGGTTTGTTATGTATTAACACAGCCAATACACTACAACTAGGGGAAGATGCCGCTAAAAATTTAGGGATAAAAGTTAACACAGCTAGGTTGATATTATCCTTGACAGCAGCATTTTTAGCAGGAATCTCTGTTTCTACGGTAGGGCTAATTGGTTTTGTAGGGTTAATCGTTCCCCATATTACCAGATTGTTGATTGGTTCAGATTATCGTTTTATGCTACCTGTTAGTGCACTGATGGGATCGGCCCTTATGATATTGGCTGACACCTTTGCTAGAACAGCCTTCGCCCCAATTGAACTTCCCGTTGGTGTGATTATGGCTATATTTGGTGGTCCATTTTTCCTATACCTTTTAAGAAAAGGGGGAGGTTATAAGGTATGATTAAGGCATCAAACTTGAAAATAGGCTATGACCAGAAAATCGTTGTTGAGGATTTTAATTTCGAAATTCCCCAAGGGGAGATTGTTTCATTAATTGGCCCTAATGGCTCTGGTAAATCAACAGTACTAAAGGTTGTATCAAGATTAATGAATTCCATTGATGGGGTTGTATATTTAGATGGCTGTGATATCCATCGACTCCCTACTAAAGAAGTGGCAAAAAAATTATCTATCTTATCCCAATACCAGTCTACACCACCAGACTTTACTGTTGAAGAACTGGTGAGTTATGGCAGAATGCCCCATCGTAAATGGTATGAAGCAAAGAGCCAAGAAGATGAAGAAATTATTGAATGGGCATTAAAACAAACGCGAGTAGAAAAATTTAGAGATCGCTCCGTCAATAGCTTATCGGGAGGAGAGCGACAAAGGGCTTGGATTGCAATGGCTTTAGCCCAAAGACCTAAAATATTACTTTTAGATGAGCCAACGACCTACTTAGATATATGCCATCAAATTGAAGTAATGGAATTGGTGAATAAACTAAATGAAGAATTAGGGATCACTGTTGTTATGGTGCTCCATGACTTAAATCAAGCGGTAAGGTATAGTCATCGTCTTGTTGTAATAAAAGATGGACGATTTGTTATGGAGGGGACTCCAGAAGAGGTTTTAACAAAGGAACTTCTGAGAAATGTTTATCATGTTGAAGCAGAAGTAACTGTGGATAAAATGATAGGTAAACCGGTCTTTTTACCTATAGGACTTTCCTACGCTGCAGATTTTTAATAAAGGAGTGAAAAATAATGCATTATGAATATAGGCTAGATAAGCTAAAAAAAGTATCAGAGACCGAGACGGCTAAAGATATCAAGCAATTGTCCCATGCCCAATTTCCAGGTACCCATTGCCCGTTGTTTGGAGTTGCCTTAACAGCCGGCTATGTAAAAGATCTATTTACCTTAGTTGTGGGAACTGATGAATGTACCTACTATACCAAAACTTTTACTATGGAAAGAAGTAATAGTATAGAGGGATTAGAAGACAACTTTCTTTCCTTTGCAATTAATCAAGACGACGTTGTTTTTGGATGTCAGGAAAAGTTAGAGAAGGCAATTAAGAAAATCGATCAGGAATACAAACCAAAGGCAATTTTATTAGTGACTACATGTGTTCTTGAAATTATTGGAGAAGACTTTGAAGCTATTGTTTACGCTATTCAAGATGAGGTTAAGGCTAAATTAATGGTTGTTCATACAGAGCACTTTAAATGTAACAGCCATATTCCGGGAATCGAACGGAGTTTAGAAGCCTTAATTGAATTAATGGAGGAGCAGCCTACGAAAGAAAATGCCATTAACATCATAGGTCATAGATACGATGGTGTTGAAAATACAGAGCTATTAAAACTTTTACAAAGTAAAGGGATTGAGATTAATTTAGTATTACCCTCTAGCTGTAGTGTGGATCGTATCGCTACTGCCCCCCAAGCGGCTTTAAATATCGTAACAGATTTTACTGCTATTAACTTAGCTGAAAAAATGAAAAAGAAATTTGGAATAGACTATGTATATTTTGATAAATATTTAAGTTTAGACCGAGTTGAAAAGGGTTATTACGAAGTGGCAGAAAAGCTGAATATTGATATTAAAAAAGAAGTAGCAGCTTATCGTGCAGCTGCCGATGCTATGATGGAAACTTTAAAGCCAGTCTTTGGTGGTAAAACCTTTATCTATGGAAATACCCCTATGTTAGCCTTTGAGTTTTCCAGTTTTCTTTGCGAAATGGGAATGATTCCAAAGTTAATTATGGCTCGGGACTTATACATCAATGATGACCAATATATGAAGGAAATAAACGAGCTGGGTTTTGATCCCTATGTAACTAGAATTGCCAATATCGCACCATTACAACAAATTTATGGAGAACTAAAGCCCAATATTTATGTTGGCCATGAAAATCCTAGAAACTTGATGGAGCGGGGAATTATGCAGGTGACACTGGATATGGTGGCTAAAAAATTAGGGTTTGAAGTTCCGATGACAGTTATGAAAATCATTTCTGCAGCAATGAATAACTTCGAATCAATGAATAAAATGACTGGGAAGGAGAATCATCATGCAGCTTCATAAATATTTACCCCTACCCTCCGACCGAATGGGGACCCTATGGGCCTTAACCTCTATTAAAGATGCTTGTATTATCGAGTATGGACCTGCTGGTACAACCCATTATGGGATAGAAGGTTTTATGCAGCTTAATGCTGAATTAAGGGCAAAACTTTACACAACCCATATGGATGAGACCAATATCGTTATGGGAGATTGTGAAAGGTTAGAAGAGACCATTAAGGAAGTGGATGCAGTATACAACCCTCCTGTCATCTTTGTTTTAGCTTCAACAATTTCATCTATTATTGGGGCTGATATCGAAAATATATGTGAAAACATACAGAATGAAGTAAAGGCTAAATTAGTTCCCTTCTCAGGTGGAGGGCTAAGGGGAGATTATACCCTTGGGATTAAAGAAGTGCTAACTTCCCTTGCAATGGATGTTGTGAAGGAGCCTACAGAAAAACTGCCTAAAACTTATAATATTATTGGTTGTAATATAGATCAATATAACTTTGCATCAGATCTTAAAGAATTAGAGGGTCTGATGGAGGCTTATTTTGGATATAAGTTACATGCTGTTTTTAGTGGAAATTCATCTATTCAAGAAATTCAAGAAGCTTCTAAAGCTGAATTTAATATTGTTTTAAGGGGAGAAGGAATTAAATGTGCTGAAGTATTAAAGGAAAAATTCCAAATGGACTATTACTTTGGTGCTCCCTATGGATTTAAGGGTACAATCAATTGGTTAAAAGGGATTGAGAAGTCTTTTAGCTTAAAGGGGAATGATCTTTTCCTTGGCAGACAGATGGAAAAGTCTAGAAGATTAATTATGAGGATGAAGCAATCTACCTTTACAATTAAGCAATTCAGAGGAATACTGTCTGGTAACTTTGATTTTGTTATGGATATTTACCCCTTCTTAATGGATGAACTTTCAATTAATCTTACGAAATTAATTGTAAATCATTCTGGTAAAGATATTAGCCATAGAAATGTAGTAGAAACAATGAAGGAAAAATTAATTTTTAATCCAAGTGAAGAAGCTAAAGAAGATCTATTACTAAAGGAAGAACCCCAAATAATTTTTGGTGATGGTATTTTATTGGAGATGGGAAAAGAAGTTTCAATGATGATTCAAGTGTCTAATCCTAATTTACATCAAATACAAATATTTGAAGGTACTCCATTTATGGGCTTTAATGGGGCAATCTATTTGATAGAAGTTTTACTAAATCAAATCAGTCACAATCGTAAAAACCTAAAAAGTAAATTTTAGTTTGTAGAGTAGATTGCGTATTCACTTTAGATTTATATAATTGAATATAAATTTGTAGTTATGGTAATATGCAATTTACTCTAGATATTTTATCACAAAGGGGAGATAGAAAATGAAGACTTTAGTTACATATTCCAGTCTTACTGGAAACACAAAGCGGGTGGCAGAGGCCATATTAGAGGTTATGCCAGAGGGGACAGCAATTTATTCTGTAGAGGAAGCACCATCACCAGAGAACTATGATTTGATAATAGTAGGTTTCTGGGCGGATCGAACCAATGCTGATAAAAAGGCTCAAAAATACATGGAACAAATAAAAGGAAAAAAGGTTGCTATATTTGGGACCCTTGGAGCTTATCCAGATTCTGACCATGCTAAAGAAACAATGAAAAATGCTAGAGAACTTGTAAAGGAAAATGAAATTTTGGGAGATTTTTTATGCCAAGGGAAAGTAGATCCTAAATTAGTTGCCAGATTTGAAAATTTACCTGCGGACCATCCCCATGGAATGACTCCAGAGAGGAAGGCTAGGCTTCAAGAGGCAAGTAAACATCCTAATGAAGAAGATTTTATAAAGGCAAAGAAAATCTTTACCGAAATACTTAAGTCCATATAATCTATAGGGGCTTAGAAGGCAATATTTTTTTTAGACATTGATTGATAATGATAATCAATTTTAGAAATATCAGTCTAAATTAATGAGATAGGAGGAGAAACATGATAAAAAGATCAAAAAAACTAGTCAGCTTATCTTTGTTGTTAGTATTAATTCTACTGGCGGGTTGTCAAGGAAGTACTGTTACACCAACAACCTCTAATGAAGATTCAGCACCAATAGAGGGGCAACAATTTAGACTAGTTGAATCTGATGGAACAGAGTTGATTCTTGATGATATCCCAGAGAGAATCGTTGTACTTTCAGTTGCCACAGCAGAAATTATGCATAGTTTAGGAATACCACTAGTGGGGATTACCACCACCAGTAGAGAATTATCAGAAGAACTAAAGAAACTTCCTGATGTCGGTATACCTATGACACCAGATATGGAAAGAATAGCAGCTTTAAATCCAGACTTGGTGATTATGTCAACAAATTTTAAAGGGCAACAAGCGGAGAATTTTAAACATTTTAATCTGAATGCATTTTTCTTAGATAATCAAAAATATTCTGATACTCAAAAATCAATTGAAATGTTGGCAGAAGCCTTTGGTAAAGAAGAAAAAATTGAAGAGATTTTAAAGCCTATTAAGGAAAGAGAAGAAGCACTATTAAAGAATGTTACTGCCACAAAAAAACCAAGGGTAATGGTAATGTTTGGTTCAGGAGAATCCTTTACAATGGCTAGAAATAATTCCTTTGTAGGAGAAATGGTAATGATCCTAGGGGGAGAAAACGTAACTGATGATCTAGATTTTGGTGAGGACATGGCTTCTATGGTACCAATAAGCATAGAAGAAGTAGTCAAATTTGATCCCGAAATTATTTTAAGAATTTCCCACGGAAATCCAAGGCAAGTGCAAAGACAATATGAAGCAGAGTTTGAAAGCAATGCAGTTTGGCATGAGATAAATGCTGTAAAAAACAATAGAGTACATGATTTAGAGACGGAATTATTCTTTGCTAATCCTGGTCTTAATGCCATCGATGCTTTAGAAGTACTAGCCGAAATTCTTTACCCATAGTTAATTAGGTGAAGCCCACCTATTATAATTATTACTTTTTCAAAATTAAAATCAAAATTAGTTTTATTAAAAAAAAGAAAAAGAATAGGAGACGATGATAATGAAAAATGGTTTATTTAAAGGTATTTTAGCATTAATGATGACACTGATGGTATTTACAGGGGTAACTTTTGCAGCAGCTCCACTTCAAGATGGACAGTATACAATTAGTGTAGATGCTGTTAATGCATCAAATGGTTCACCATCTATGGCAAATGATTCAATCGTGAAACCTGTAAGATTAGATGTAGAAAAGGGTAAGATTTTTGTAACAATGGAAATGGCAGATTCTATGTACGATTTAGCTGCAGAAACAGCTGATGGAAGCTTCAAAGTAGCAGAAGAAGTATCTGAGAACGTTGCTGCAAAGACAATCACTTATAAGTTCGAAGTTAAAAGCATTGATGAGCCAGTAATGATGGAAACCATCGTAGCAGCAATGGGAAGAAAAGTAAATTTTGTATTACAATTTAACAAAGGTTCGGTGGTAAATGTTACACCACAAGGTTCTACAGCATCAAACACAACCCCTGCTAATACAACATCTACTAATACGACAACGACTAACACGACTAACACGACTACAACAAACACAAGTACTAATGTAGAAAATCCTAAAACTGGTGATCAAGTTCTTTCAAACTTAATGAATGTTATATTAGTTGCATTAGTTATGACTGGCGCTACATATGGTGTATACCACATTAAGGGAAAAAAGGTAACTAACTAATCATTAATCATTAATTATTTACTTTCTTACTTACTTAGAGGGATTACAATATCCCTCTTTTTTCTCATATTCACAAATCTATTGAAAAGGTGAGCCTAAATGAACTTTAAAAAAGTAATCCTCTTGATTTGGGGAGGGCTTCTTATTTATATCATATATACATTTGCAATTGATCAGATGGATCGTCAAAACGATAAGCAGGTATATGAAGCGATACGTAATTCATTTTATGGAAATGAAGCTTTACTTGAAGAAACAAAGGGGTTAGCAGATGTTAGTAAAGATAGTCAAAAAATGATATTAGAAAGGTATCATTCTATTTTAGAAATAAATGAAGACTTAGTAGGGTGGATTACAGTAACCAACACGAGGATTGACTACCCTGTTGTTAAAGGAGAAGATAATGATTTTTATCTCCGTCATAATTTATTGAAGGAACAATCTAAAGCTGGGGCAATTTTTATGGATTTTAGAAATAAAGCCTTCTTAGATGAAGAACATAAAATATTGTATGGTCACAATATGAGGGATGGGAGCATGTTTAAAGACCTCTTAAAATATCAAAATGAGGATTTTTTATATCATAATCCTATCATAAAATTTTCTACCTTATATGAAGAGATAAAGTGGGAAATCTTTTCTGTTTATGTCACCAGTGTAGATTTTTACTATATTCAGACAGAATTTAATGGACAGCAAGCCTACCAAGACTTTTTAAAAAGTATAAAAGAAAAGTCGATCTTCAACACAGATGTTGAAGTTTCTGAAAAAGATCAAATTCTAACCCTGTCTACCTGCAGTTATGATTTTGATAATGCAAGATTTGTCCTTCATGCTAGAAGGATTAATTGAGAGGATTAATGAGAGAAAGGTGATTTTAATGATGATTAACAAAAGGTTAATCAACCTTTGTGGTGAATCGAAGAAGTATATTTTATTAACGGTTATGACAAATTGGCTAGCTACTGTTTGCAATATTTTAACTGTTCTTTTACTAGGCAAGATAATTAATGGCGTATTTAATCAAATTAATGGGGTAGCCCTTCCAACCGAATTAGGGGGTATTCCTTATCATAGAGAATATTTAATAATCGGTATCTTATTGATCATTCGCTTTATTTCTAATATTGTTTCAACCCATTTTTCCCATAGGGCATCATCAAAGGCCAAAGTAAAACTTAGGAATATGATCTATGATAAATTACTTAGATTAGGATTAAATTATAATGATAACACCTCAACTTCATCTATTTTACAAATGTCGATAGAGGGGGTGGAGGCATTGGAAATTTATTTTGGAAGATATCTACCACAATTTTTTTATGCCCTCTTAGCACCAATCACTCTATTTATCGTATTCTCCTTCATATCCCTAAAAACGGCAATTGTTTTTATATTATGTGTACCATTAATTCCTTTATCAATTATAGCAATTATGAAGATTGCTAAAAGAATTTTGAAGAATTATTGGAACACTTATTCCAACCTAGGAGAGTCATTTTTAGATAATCTACAAGGGCTAACTACACTAAAAATATTTAATATTGATGAGTCGGTCCATAGAAAAATGAATGATGAAGCAGAAGGCTTTAGAAAAATTACCATGAAGGTTCTAAGTATGCAACTAAATTCTATTACAATTATGGACTTAATAGCCTTTGGCGGATCAGCATTAGGGAGTATTGTGGCATTAAATCAATATCTTATAGGAAATATTAATCTAGGGCAAACCTTGATTATTATCCTACTGTCTTCTGAATTTTTCATCCCCCTTAGACTACTAGGCTCCTTCTTTCATGTAGCAATGAATGGTATTGCTGCTGCCGATAAGATTTTTGTACTTTTAGATACTAAAGAAAGAGAAAAGCTGAAGGCGACTTCAACATCAATTGATGAAGCTGCCGTAGCAAGATTTGATGGAACTGAAACAACAGGTCTTAATATTCTCATTGATCATATTAACTTTAGTTATGACGGTAAAAAGGAGGTTATTAAAGGGGTTTCTATGGAGATTCCTGCCAAATCCTTTATCGCTATTGTTGGAGAAAGTGGAAGCGGAAAAAGTACAATTGCTTCATTATTATTGAACAATTATGAGGTAGAGGAGGGAGAAATCAGCTTTAATGGTGTAAATATAAACCAGATTAACAACGAGAAACTTTATAATAAACTTGCCTTAATCGCCACCAATAGTTATATTTTCAATGGGACAATTTTAGATAATTTCCTTATGGCTAAACCCGATGCAACTGTTGAAGAGATTGAAACAGCCCTGCAGTTAACTAATTTGTCAGGCTTTGTTAAGTCATTAGAAGATGGTTTAAATACTAAAGTAGGTGAAGGTGGCTCCTTACTATCTGGCGGGCAAAAACAAAGACTGGCATTAGCAAGGGCTATTCTAACAAATAGAGAAGTCTTTATATTTGATGAAGCTACTTCCAATATAGATGTTGAAAGTGAAGAGGTAATTTGGGACTCAATTGGTAAGCTATCGAAGGAGAAGACCACTATTGTTATTTCCCATCGATTGGCTAATGTTATTGGGGCAGATGGAATTTATGTGATGGATAATGGAAGGGTTATTGAGTTTGGAAATCACAAAGAATTAATGGCGCTTAAGGGGAAATATTATAACATGATCAATGAACAAAGTATGCTAGAAGGGAGGAAGATGGAATAGTGGCGAGACAATCAGGTTTTAAAATAATGAGAAGATTAATTGTTGAATTAAAGCCCCTTACAAAATTTATGATGATGACAATTATTCTTGGGGTTTTGGGTTTTTTAGCTGCAATTTCAATCGCAACCTTTGCAGCCATAGCTATTGTAGATGTTTTAGGGCAAGGCATTGGGATAAACTTTACCACTGCAATTAAATTAATGATCATATGCGCTTTAATAAGGGGGCCCTTAAGATATGGAGAACAACTCTGTGGTCATTATATCGCCTTTAAAATATTGGCGATTTTGAGGGATAAGGTTTTTACTGTTTTAAGGAGGCTAGCACCTGCAAAACTGGAAAGTAAGGAAAAGGGGAACTTAGTTTCTTTAATCACTGCAGATATCGAATTATTAGAAGTGTTTTATGCCCATACGGTAGCCCCCATCTCTATTGCTTTGTTGACCAATAGTATTATAACAGCAGTACTTTATTGGATTCATCCTTTGTTTGGAGGAATCGCACTATTATTCTTCATACTTGTTGGATTGATCATACCTTATTTTTCTTCAAAATTTGCAAAGGAAGACGGTAGTCAGTATCGAGAAGCCTTTGGAAAAGCCAATTCATATTTATTAGATTCATTAAGGGGGCTTAAGGAAATCTTAATCTTTAAGAATGGAAGCATAAGGGCTGGCTATATTAATACCACCTCTGAAGAACTTAATCAAAAACAGGCTAAGTTAAAATTCCATGAAGGCGTAATTAGAGGAACAGCAGATTTATCAATTATGATGGCAATTATAACCTTTCTAGTGGTGGGGAGTAATTTAGCCCTATCAAATGAAATTTCATTAGGCAGTATGATTATTGCTATTGTAATTATTGCATCCTCCTTTGGACCCGTTGTAGCCCTAAGTAACCTGTCTAATAATCTACTTCAAACCTTTGCTTCAGCCCAAAGGCTGTTTGATCTTTTAGATGAAGAGCCAGAAGTAGAAGAAATACCAGGCAGAGTAGCCTTAGACCATCTAGATATTGAATACGATAGGGTTTCCTTTAGTTATCAAGGGAGAGAAGAGGTTCTTAAGGATATTAGTATTAGTATTCCCCAAGGGGATAAAATTGCAGTAGTAGGAGAGAGCGGAACAGGAAAAAGTACCTTTGTAAAGCTCTTAATGCGTTTCTGGGATTCTAACGAAGGTGAAATTATCCTTGGCGGCAAGAATATTAAAAGGATGCCTACAAATACTTTAAGGGACAATCAAGTTTTAATGAGTCAAGATACATATCTGTTTAGTGGGACAATAGCAGATAATATAAGAATGGGAGACTTAGAAGCTACCAATGAAGCAATTATAGAGGCGGCTAAAAAAGCATCTCTTCATGACTTTATCATGACCCTACCTCAAAAATATGAAACAAAGATTGGTGAACTGGGGGCTAACTTTTCATCAGGAGAAAAGCAGCGGATTGGTTTAGCTAGAGCATTTCTTCATAAGGGAAATCTTTTAATATTAGATGAGCCCACCAGTAATTTAGATACCTTAAATGAAAAACAAATTTTACTAGCCCTTAAAGAAAATATGGAGGCTAAAACCATTATTTTAATTACCCATCGAAAATCCAGTGCTTCTATCTGCAGGAAAACCTATAAAATAGAAAACAAAAATTTAGTCAAAACCTAAAAATTATTATTGTGTTGAGGTGGTATTAAGTATGAGTAGAATCGAAAAAGAAAAAGAAATTATCTCTTTAATGATTAAACTTTATTGTAGAAAAGTACATGCTTCTACAGCGGGGCCATGTGAAGATTGTGAAAAACTACTAACCTATGCCCATATTAGGTTATCCAACTGTAGATATGGCAGTAATAAGGGGTACTGTGGTAAGTGTAGTACACCATGCTATAAGCATGATATGAAGCTAAAAATGAAGGATGTAATGAGGTTTTCTGGACCGAGGCTAATGATCTATCAGCCTATAGAATTCATTAGGCATTTAGTTAAGTGAGGAAAATCAAAATGTCCCTTAGGTGACTTAACTTTCAAAATTATTAATCAATTGAAAGAGAGTTCATCCTAGGCGCTATGGAATTTCCTCCAATAAATAAATGATTGACAATTATTCTAAATGATGATATTCTTAATATGTATTGATAATGAATTTCAATATCAAATAATAACATATCTTGTAAAGGAGGAACATACATTGAAAAAAGTTTCTGTAATTTATTGGAGTGGTACTGGAAATACTGAAATGATGGCGAAAGCAGTAGCAGAAGGGGCTAAAGATGGAGGTAATGAGGTAAAATTACTAAGTGTTGACCAAGCTTCAGCAGATGATGTGGTTAATGCAGATGCCGTCGCTTTAGGTTGTCCATCAATGGGAGCTGAAGTTTTAGAAGAGTCAGAAATGGAGCCTTTTGTAGAATCCTTAGAAGCAGTTATTTCTGGTAAACCAGTAGTGTTATTTGGTTCATATGACTGGGGAAATGGTGAATGGATGAAGGATTGGGAAGAAAGAATGAAAAACTATGGAGCTAAGTTGGTTGAAGAAGGACTTATTTTACAACTAACACCTTCTGATGAAGGACTAGAGGCTTGCAAAACTTTGGGTGGACAGTTAGTTAAATAATACATAATCATTACTTGTTACTGAGGAAATCCAAATTAATATTAAATTTATACTAATGAAAAATAAAAACTTCGCTGCTTAAACTTCAATGAGTAATACATTGAAATATGAAAATAGCAAGATTTTAAATCGATTAAAATTAATTCAATAAGATACTTAGATTAACAATATGAGGAAATTTCTTAATCAACTTTAGCTTTATATTTGTATTAACGAATATAAAAATAGGGTTAATGGTGTTCTGTTATTTCTTCGAATAAGAACAAAGCCTTCCTACGAAAGATTTAGTGATAGGCTTGTGTTGAAATACATTATGGAAAATTATGACGATTGTAACCTTTAAAAGACCATAATTTCCTATGTATTATAAAAAATCCTACAGTTTAATGTAGGATTTTTTATGTATACAAGAATTGGAAAGTTAGTTAAGTCTTTTCAAGGTATTTACAGAATAAAAAAGGTAAATTTTAACATATTAGTTAATGATAATACATTGCTAGTTTATGATTTTATGTGATATATTAGTTGAAAAGTTGTTATCAAATTTTCAAGGAGAGAATGATTATGCATAAGACAAAATTAAAAAGAGTTGGCATTTTGACCTGCATATTCTATGTTTGCTTTTTGAAGATTTGGGGATTAGTTTGGTCAAACCACCCAAAGGTGTTACTAATCGGAGGGGGGTATATGGGGGCATTAAGTCCTTTAATTGCAGCGACACTTATTTTTTTCTCTAGTAGAAGATTTAAAGGAAAAGAAAGAAATGTGTGGCTCCTTATGCTATGGGCAACAATAAGCTTGTTTATTGCCCATGTAATATGGAGCTATTATATGATTTACATAGGTATTAATTTGCCTTTCCCAAATTTGGCAGATTTGTTCCTTTTTATATTTATATTACTATATGCAATAGCAATATTCTACAAGCTTTATATTAATAAATTCTATTATAAGTTTATTCAAATTATAATGGATACGTTTATGGTACTGACAATAATAACTACAGTTGGTTGGATTTATTTTATCAAGCCAATTTTAAATGAAAAGGGCCTTAATCTAGTAAACCTTATTTTCTTTAGTTATCCCATTTTGCAAATGACATTATTTTACTGCTTGGTGATGTTTCTATTTATCCCTAGATATGCCTTTCATAAATGGACAATAATATTAAATATGGCCAGTACATTTATTTACTTTACGACTACCATCATATTTTTTACCAATTATATCAATGATCCGACACAATTAAGCCAACCAATGGTGATTTATCTATTATGGGTTATTTGTCCTTTATTAATTGGTATTTCTAGTCTATTTGATCAACAAGTTAGCGATTATCCAACTACTCAATTTAAAGAGAAAATTGATATTATAATGGATTTAAAAAATTCTACCTACTTACTTCGTCTGTATATGCCCTATATTAATATTGTCATACTAACTTTACTTACGATCATTAAATGGGATGAAATTTTAAGTATTGTAGTAGGTGGGGGAATTTATATTATCTTATTAATTATAAAACATTCAATAATGTTAGTGGAAAATAAAATGTTAATTAATAAATTAAGTGAGGCCAATAATCTTTTAGAGGAAAGGGTAAGGGAAAGAACGCAAGAAATTGAATTAATTAATAAAGAATTAGAGTATATGGCTCAACATGACCCTATGACGGGATTACCCAATAGAAGATTATTTAGGCAAAGATTGGAAGCCTGTTTTGAATCCAGTAAAAACGGTGATGTAAGTAAGTTTGCCCTATTATTTATTGATATAGATAGATTTAAAAAGGTGAATGACTTTTTAGGGCATGAAACTGGAGACTATCTATTAATTGAAATCACTAAACGATTAAAAGCTTGTACCCGCCCTATAGATACAATCTGTCGTCAAGGAGGGGATGAATTTTTAATTTTATTAGATCAGATTAATGATTATGAAGATGCATTGGCGATTGCTAATAAAATTACCGAATCTCTCAAAGAACCTTTCTATATAAAGGGCTTTGAAATTAATATTACTGCAAGTATTGGGGTTGCAATACACCCAATTCACGGAAGTAGCGGAGAAATGCTGATGAGAAATGCAGATATTGCAATGTACAAGGCAAAGGAGAAGGGAAGAAATATTGTTGAACTTTATAATGAAGAGCAAAGTGAAGAGCTGTCTAAAAAAGTGATACTAGAAAAAGCCATATTCAAAAGAACAGAATAGTAAGGGGATCATTTACATTTACATAAATATCTTTCAATTAGAGCAAAATAGATATTAAATAAAACCGATAGATTGGAGGATATTTATGAAAAAGAAAGTTACTCTAATATTAATGGTTTTTCTTATGTTTGTAGTTTCTAGCTGTGGATATCGAAGAGATATACCTCGTGATCAGGGGCAACAACAACGACCTCAGGTAGATGAGAATAGACCAGACCGATTAACAAAATCAGAAAAGGATGCTGTAGAAGAGAATATTAACGGTTATAATCTTGAAGATGATCTTAGGATGACTGAAATGACAGAGGAGGAAGAAAATAGAATAGGTTTTCTTACGCAACAGGAGAAAATGGAATTCATAAAAAATCTTGAAAGTAAAAGCATGAATACTGTTCTTGAAGAATTTAATACCATGTTACCAGAAACTATAACAAATGAAGTTCAGTATTTTAAGCAACCAATTACTTATGATTATTTATTGATTACAGCAGAGGGTGGTACAGTTATTAATGAAAATCCAACAGATGGAGATATTTCTATTGGAGAGACAGAGAACTTAGACAAGTTAGCTTTATTGCAGCGGGTTGAAGGTGGCGAATTTCAAGGTTCAAATATATGGTACCGTGTTGCCTTTGAAAGTAATGGTGAATTGAGGGATGGCTATATTCATTCTTCTTTAGGAACCCCTCGAAGCTTCCAGTTTGATAAGATGCAAGATGCCATCAATGAGTTAAACCAACAACTAGTAGAAGGAGAACTACATTTTATTAGTAATTATAAAAATGAAAATGGAACACCTCCCCAAGAAGGAGACGCAGCAGTTGATGAATATGGATATCGAGTGTATCATAGTGCTCCAGCCTATATAACGGCTGACATTAATAGTGATTACCGATATGTACCAGATGGTATGTTGGTTAGAATACTAGATGAACAAGAAGATTTTTATCACGTGGATATTCCTACCTTTGGTGGAGAATTCTTTGTTCCAAAGCAATTTATTGACCCTGAGGTAACCTTAAGTCAGCTAAACCATGTAGTTGTAATAGATAGGACTCAACAGAATCAGGCTTCCTTTGAGGTAGGAGAAGGCGGGTTAAATCTAATTTCTTATACCCTTTCCACTACTGGAATTCCAGGAGACTTCTCCTTTGAAACAACCCTTGGTATGTTTAAAGCTATCGTCAAACGAGACCGTTTTGAATACCTTCAAAATGGAACTCAGGAAATAGCGGGTTATGCTCCTTTTGCCATTCGATTTACTGGCGGAGCTTACATTCATGGTGTTCCAGTAGCCTATGAGGAAGAAGATGGAGAGAAGGTAGATCCTGGGTTTATTGAATATCTTCATACAATAGGAACATTCCCTCGTTCTAACATGTGTGTACGTAATTTTACTAGTCATGCAGAATTTCTTTATAATTGGATGGATATCGAAAATGGTGCTGTAATTGTTATAGAATAATTGAAGAAAAGAACAAGATTGTTAGGGCCATAAATTCCCTTTCTAATCTTGTTCTTTTTTTAGCATATTGATGAAATTATGTATATCAGATGTTTCTAAAGAAGAGATTAATGCACTTATTACTGTATTTTCTGTAATTAGAGAGCATTTACTTAAATTTAAATAAATTTAGATTTGTTTATAGCATAGACATTAGTATATCAGTAAGAGGTAAGCTTAGGCCTACCTCCACTTGCTACATTGTTTTACATATTAGTTAGTACCTGTATCGCTTCATTAATGTCAGGTAATTCTTGAGAATAATACACTTTAACCCAACTTACTTTTCCAGTTTCATCAATTATTATATTGGCTCTTACTGATACCCCCTGTTCATCATTAAATAGCCCGTAGGCTTTAGCAACCTTACCGTGGGGCCAAAAATCTGATGGAAGGCTTACATTTTCAATGCATAGGGCTGTAGACCAAGCTTTTTTACAAGGTGGCGCATCTACACTAAAACCCAAAGGTATTGTATTAAGCTTTTGAAAGGTTTGCCAATTATTTTCTAAAGACCTCATTTGATCTGTACATACGGGAGTCCAAGCAAGGGGATGCCAAGATAACAATACTTTTTTTCCACGATAATCAGATAGACTAATTGTTTGATCCTTTTGATCTTTTATTGTAAAATTTGGAGCTTCACTACCTACCTCAATTACATTCATCATTTTCTCTCCTCTCTAGATCTATAGCCTTATATTACCCTCGATTTATTATTTTTATGAAGCTACTCTTTGTATTGACTTTATAAAGTAAATTCTATATCTTAATAATAAAAGAAATGACTTAATCAAAGATAATAGAATTTTAGTTTTTTACTCGATTAATTTAGAAGGTGACTATATGGCTAATATACCAAAACATTTAATAGAAAAAATAAGGGATATACCTGCTAAACCTGGTATATATCAAATGAAGGACTCTTATGGGAATGTAATTTACATTGGAAAGAGCAAGACTTTAAAGTCGAGGGTAAGATCATATTTTAGCACCCAGCATGAGTGGAATAAGATTAAGCGAATGGTGTTTCATATCCATGATATCAATATTATATTGACAGACACCCACCTTGAGGCCCAACTGCTGGAATGTGCCTTAATTAAAAAGATTAAACCCCTATACAATTCTCAATTTAAAAATGATAAAAAATACTGTTATCTAAAGATTGAGGAGTCCAACTCCCCTACGCCACTAGCAATTGTCCATGAAAAGGAAGATGAGTTTTGCTTTGGACCTTATCGAAACAAAAATGCCCTTTTAGGATTAATTGATTTCTTTAAGAAGAGTTATCCAATTTTAAAAAGTATAGGAGAATATCAGTTTACATATAAGATACTACCCCATCCTTTAGAGCTAAAGGAATTTGAAAGAAACAGAAGTAACTTAATGGAAATCTTCACTTTAAAGGATTCTATGGAAACATTTTTAAAGACTTTAGAGAAGAAAATGAATTTAGCTGCTGCAGATTATCAATTTGAGACAGCTTCAATCTATCGAGATATAGGAAACTATATTAAATATCTCTATGAAAACAATATGCATAAACAAGATGATTTAAGTCCTAAAAGGGTTTTAATGGGAGAGGCCTTAGAAAATGGTTATAAGCTGTTTTATGTTTTAAATGGTAATTTAATTTTAAAAAAGAAGTTTGAGAGAATTACAGAAGAAGAAATTAATCAATTCATATTATTGGGGAAAACTATGGAGACCAAAGCACCCCAAAAAAAGAGTGAGAAAAGCCAATTAGATTTTAAAGCTATTATTAATATTGAAATGCAAGAAGACTCGAAGGCAATTTTAGATTTAGGCGACTGGCCTACGACTTCTGAAGTGAATCTTTTTGTAAAAAAACTAAATAGATGAAGTGTTTTAGCTGGTTAAAGTAATTTTAACTAGCTTTTTTATACCCTATAAAAAAACATGATAAGGCCAAATCACCAAGTCTATTTTAATGATTTTAATTTTTTAAATATAAAAGAACTGTATATAATAGGTTTCAACGAAATATAATAGGTTTCAACGAAGTCATCCTTAAATCTTCCGAAAGAAGACTTTGTTTATATTAAGGAAATATGCTTTAAATCTATTTCTTGCTTCAACAACATGTTGACTTTTGGTTACTTGACAGATAATTAGATTTCCCAATTTCTTTAGGTGTATTTTGGAAAAATAAATTGACCAGTGTGGTCTAATGATGATATAATTCAATTAGACCACACTGGTCTAAAATTATAAAGGAGGGAATTATCATCGCTGAAACATTTGAAAATTTGGATCAAGAGAAACAAAAGAGAATATTAGAGGCGGCATATGGAGAATTTGCTGATCATGGATTTAAAAATGCCTCCACCAATCGGATTGTAAAGGCCGCTGGAATCGGTAAGGGGATGTTATTCTATTACTTTAAGAGTAAAACAGATCTTTATAAGTATTTGATTGAGTATGGAATCGATTTTGTTATTAATGAGTATTTTAGCCTACTTAACGATAGCGAAGGAGATTTCATTGAAAGATATAAACAGGCAGCAAAAGTAAAATTAAGGGCCTATATAATACATCCCTATATATTTAATTTTTTTGGTACTCTTTACATTAATCTAGAGGCAGGTATATCTAAAGAATTTTCAGAGCAGCTAATGAACCGACTGATGGAAGTTCGATCACTAGGTTATTCAAAGATTTTTAGTAATATTGATACATCCCTTTTTAGAGAAGACTTACCAGCAGAAAAGGTTATTAAAATGATCCATTGGTTAATCGAAGGTTATGAAAAAGAGCTTACCAATCAACTGAAGGGACAAAAGTTATCTGCAATGAACTTCGATCCCTATTGGGAGGATTTCTTTAATTATCTTGATACGTTAAAACTAGTATTTTATAAAAATTAAAAGGAGGGGTAAGAGATGTCTATTTTAAAAACTGCAAATCTAACAAAAAAGTTTGGAAAGTTTACAGCTTTAGATGGGGTTAATTTAGAAGTAAATAAAGGGGAAGTATTCGGATTTATAGGTCCAAATGGAGCAGGTAAAACGACTACAATACGGGTGTTGTTGGGGATATTAAAAGCAACAGAAGGAGAAGCAAAAATCTTTGGGAAGGATGCATGGAAAGAGGCCGTAGAGATTCATAAGCAAATTGCCTATGTACCTGGAGATGTAAGCCTTTGGTCTAATCTAACGGGTGGAGAGGTAATTGATCTTTTTGTTAAGTTAAGGGGTACTAACAACAAAAACCGTAGAGAAGAACTTATTGAGAGATTTAACTTAGATCCTAGTAAAAAATGTAGAACCTATTCAAAGGGAAATCGTCAAAAAGTAGCCCTAATTGCAGCTTTTGCTTCCGATGCAGAGCTATATATACTAGATGAGCCAACTTCTGGTTTAGATCCATTGATGGAAAAGGTGTTTCAAGAGTGTGTCATGGAAGCTAAAATGGCAGGTAAAAGTATATTTCTTTCGAGTCACATTCTATCAGAGGTAGAAAAATTGTGTGATAAAGTTAGTATTATTCGCCAAGGAAAGATTATAGAATCGGGTACATTAGACGAGCTTCGTCACTTAACTAGAACAAGTGTATTGGTGGAAACAAAACAAACGATAAAGGCTTTAAGCGAGTTAAATGGTGTACATGATATCCAAATAAAGGACCATAGTCTAACCTTTCAAGTAGATTCAGAAGAGTTAGGAAATGTTATTAAATATATCAGTCAGTTTGAAATTGTTAAGTTTGAAAGCGCACCACCTACACTAGAAGATTTATTTATGCGCCATTATAAAGGAGTTGGAGGTGCTTTATAATGTCAAAACAATTATACAGTAATACTTGGAAATACACCCATCTATTATTGAGACGAGATCGTATTCGTGTTTCAATTTGGATCTTAGCTATTATTTTAATAACCCTTGTGATTGCACCAGCCTACACTCAATTATATCCTACTCAGCAGGATAGATTAATGGCTGCAGAGACCATGAATAACCCAGCAATAATTGCTATGCTTGGCCCTGCTTATGGTATAGATAATTATACCTATGGCGCTATTATGGCCCACCAAATGCTACTATTTACAGCCATAGCTGTAGCAATTATGAGTATTTTACTGGTCAATCGTCACACTAGAGGAGATGAAGAAGAAGGTCGTCTAGAAGTAATTCGTTCCCTGCCTGTAGGGAGGTTATCGAATTTAAGTGCAGCTGTAATCTTCTTAATCGCAATTAATTTGATTTTATCTCTTTTGCTGGGGTTTGGCTTATATCTAACAGGAATTGAAAGTCTTGATTTACAGGGCTCATTATTATATGGGGCAACCTTAGGTGCAACAGGAATATTCTTTACAGCCATTACTGCATTATTTGCCCAACTTTCATCTACCACCAGAGGTACAGTTGGTTTTTCCTTTACTTTCTTAGGGCTTGCCTATCTAATTCGTGCAGTTGGTGATGTTGGTGGTGGGGCTCTATCTTGGCTTTCTCCCTTAGGATGGGTGCTTAGGGCAGAGGTTTATGTTAATAACTATTGGTTGCCAATTTTCCTAACCATAGGTGCAGGGTTTGCTATTATACTCTTTGCCCTATATTTAAACTCCATTCGAGATCTAGAAGCTGGATTTATTGCAGCAAAGCCTGGTAGAAAGACTGCCTCAGTTTTTGTTCAAAGTCCCCTTGGACTAGGAATTAAACTTCAACGGGTTGGAATCATTTCATGGATTATTGGAATGTTTATACTAGGGGCATCCTATGGATCGATATTTGGTGATATTGAAGGCTATTTTGAATCAAGCGAAATGATGAGGGAAATGTTTTCCTATGGAGTAGGCTTCTCCCTAGTTGATCAGTTTATAACAGTTTTAATGTCGGTTATTTCTATGGTTGGCACTATACCAGCTTTATTAATGATATTAAAACTTAAAGGGGAAGAAAAAAGAAATCGGACAGAGCATTTATTGTCTAGAGCCGTATCTCGAACTAAATTACTAGGAAGTTTCCTTGCAATTTCAATAATTGTAGGTATTCTAGTACAGTTATTTGCAGCGATAGGATTATGGGCTGCAGGTTCGGCAGTGATGGATGCCCCACTATCCTTTAGTACTGTCTTAAGTAGTGCTATGGTTTATTTGCCAGCAATGATGATGATGGTGGGTGTAGCAGTGCTTCTGCTGGGATATCTGCCACAGGGAACAGTATTTGCTTGGCTATATTTAGGTTATTCATTTTTCGTTGTCTATTTTGGTAAGCTATTACAGGTTCCAGAATGGATGACAAAACTAACACCCTTTGGTTATGTTCCAAATTTACCAGTAGATGAGATGAATTATGTAAAGGTTTTTGCATTAACAGCTATAGCAGTAGCATTAATGTTAATTGGGTTAATCGGTTATAATAGACGGGATATACAAGGGTAGAGAAGCAAATTAAAACTACTCGATACAATATCAAATAAGCTATTAGAAATAACATTTAAAATCTATATATTTAATAATCTGTAAAACAAACTATTAATACAACCTATAAATAAACTATAAAATAAATTGTAAAATAACCTACAAAATCATCTTTTAAGTAAACCATCAAGTGGATTGAATCTGCTTGGTGGTTTTTTATGAACAGTAAAATGAACAAACAAACCAAACTAAATAAGATATATTGTAATTCTATATTCTAACCTTATAAAAACTAATTGAAATAAAAAAATTAATATGGAATAAACTAATAAAGATAAGTATATAGACCAAGTGAGGAACTACAATGAAAATTAGATGGTTTAAATGGTTTAATAAGAAAACAATAATATTATTTGTTATATTACTAAGCCTTGCTATTTTTTTTATATGGAAATATGAAGCATGGCGGTATATTTCAATTGATTACATAAAAAATTTTACTAAAGGGCTTAAACAATTAGGAAGTATTGGAGTAGTTTTGTATATTATTGCTTTCGTTTTGGCAACCCTTATGTTTTTACCAAGCTTGCCCTTTGTTATTTTGGGGGGGATTACCTATGGCACCCTGAAGGGAATCATCTATGCGTCTATAGGAGATTTGGGTGGCGCTATAATCGCATTTATTATGGCTAGGTACATTATGAGGCAAAGGGTAGAAAAAAAACTAAAGAGAAATAAGCGGTTTCATGAAATTAATAAAGGTGTTAGACAAGAAGGATGGAGAATTTTAATTTTAACTAGAATGGTTCCAATAATACCCCATTGCCTACAAAACTATGCCTATGGATTAACCTCAATCTCTTTTAAAACCTACAGTTTAACTTCTTTACTTTGTATAGTGCCGCCAATTGCAGTATGGGTTATTGCAATTAATAAGGTTGGTAGCAGGGGATATGATCCCCAGAAAACAATAATCTATATAGGGGTTGCAGCAGTGGCCTTTATCATTATTAGCTATATTCCTAAATTGATTTTTAAGAGAAGTGATTTGCTTAAAAAGACAAAATAGTTATAATAGATAATAAAAATCAGCAGGTAAGGAACCTTTAGAGGATTTTATCGAAAAGTGCTTTTACGGAATATAAGGTAATACTATAATCAAAAGGATTACTTTTCTATCCTTTCATCCAGAAAATCGTGTTAAGAAAAGCCTTTATGAAAAGCTTTAACTTTAAAGATACAGGTAGAGTTTTGATGGCGATTTATTATATAGTTTAATAATGTAGACAATTTGAGAACCCCTAGTATATTTCACTGGGGGTTTTATAATACAAAAAATCCATCCCATCAAATGATCTGTACTAAAGTCTTTAATACTTTCCCTAGAGAACTGAATTTAAAATCCCAACCAAAAACCTGTTAGCTTTAAAAAATAATGGGTAATCCATTACTAAAGATAAAAATATAATATTATATACAAACATATTTTTATAACGAATAGGAAGTTCCACTTTAATTATTATTAAAAAAGAGAACTTTACGTAATGAGTTTCAAGATAAGCAGATAACCAATTTAATGGATTAAATTGTGTAAGTCGCTTAGTGTTTTCACCTAAAGTCATCCTATAAATCTTCCGAAGGAAGACTGTGTTCTTATTAGTTATCGATAAAAAACCTTTAAATATTAAAATTTCAAAGTTAATAGCAAGTTATTGTTAAAAACTAATTTATCATTGAAAATGTATATTGTATACTGTATACTATAGTTAATAATAATCATTATCAATAAATAAAAGTTATTATTTTAAAAAGGAAATTGCATAATACCATAAACCTGAATTTATATTCGTTTTATGCAAAGATAAAAGCTGAGTGGTGCATTGTGAAAAGCAGATGGCCTAAAATATAAATTTAATATTAATTATGAAATTTCCTTAATAGATTATTTCTTGAATATATGATTTTAAAGCTGAATAAGAAAAGGAGAATGTGTATGAAAAAATACAATCTTTTAATAGGTGGTTCAGCCGGTCAAGGCATGGACACATTAGCCCACAATATAGAAAAAATATTACAAAGAACAGGTTACCACCTATTTTCAAACAAAGACTATGAGTCAAGAGTTAGAGGAGGACATAATTTCACTCAAATTCGATTTAGCATCGAACCTGTTGGCTCCCATTCAAATGAAATTGATTTGATTATTGCATTAAATGACGAAACTGTTGAAGTACATCGTGAAAAGTTAGTTGAAGGTGGCGCTATTTTATGCGACGAAAAGATTCTATCTTTAGAGGAAGGTGTCTTCTCTTTACCTATCGTAGCAGGAGCAAAGGAAGTAGGAGACGTAAGGACTCAAACAACAATTGCCTTTGGAGCTTTTGTTAAACTATTTAATTTAGATTTTGAACTAGCAAAAACAATTATTAATGATGTCTTTAAAGGTGAAATTTTAGCTAAAAATCAAAAAGCCTTAGAAATAGGTTACAACATGGCAGTTTCCCACTACGAACTTGAAAAGCCAGAAGCTGAAACTCGTATGCTAATCAATGGAAATCAAGCCATCGGCTTAGGGGCTTTAGCAGGGGGTGTAACCTTCTACGGAGCATATCCAATGACCCCCTCAACAAGCATTATGACCTACTTAGCGTCAAAACAAGGAGAGTCAGATATTGTTGTTGAACAGGCAGAAGACGAAATTGCAGCCATTAACATGGTCTTGGGAGCATCCTATGCCGGGGTTCGTGCCATGACAGGTACATCTGGGGGCGGATTCTCCTTAATGGTAGAAACATTGGGGCTATCGGGCATTGCAGAACTACCTCTAGTTGTTGTTAATGTCCAAAGACCAGGGCCAGCAACTGGATTGCCAACAAGAACAGAACAAAGTGACCTAAGTTTTATTCTAACAGCTTCCCACGGTGAAATTCCAAGAATGGTATTGGCTGTAAGAAATCCAGAAGATGCCTTCTATCAAACCACTAGAGCATTAAATATTGCCGAGGAATATCAGATTCCTGTCATTATATTAAGCGACCAGTATTTAGCCGATGCAAACCAAACAATAGAACCTTTTGATTTATCTAAAGTAACCATCGACCGACATTTAGCAACGTTCGACCCAAATGACACAGAAAGAATCTATAATCGTTATGAATTCACAGAAAATGGCATATCACCTAGAATTATACCAGGAAAGGTAAAGGGGCAAGTGGTCTTTATTGACAGTGATGAGCATGATGAATCTGGTCATATTATCGAAGATGCAGAAACCCGTATAAAAATGATGGATAAACGTATGAAGAAATTAAACCTATTAAAAGAAATTGTTATAGAACCAGAATATTACGGAGTCGAAACACCAGACATTCTTCTAGTAGGGTGGGGTTCAACCCAAGGGAACATTAAGGAAGCTGTTGATCTATTAAATAGTGAAGGAAAAAAAGTTGGAGGTTTAATTTTTGGAGACATCTATCCTCTACCTACAAAATTATTAGAACAGTACACTGGCATTGCTAAAACTGTTATCAATGTAGAGCAAAACTATACAGGACAATTAGCTAAATTAATACGACAAGAAACAGGTGTTACCATAGATAAAAGCATCTTAAAGTTTGATGGAAGACAAATACTTCCTATGGAAATTGTAGATTTTGTAAGAAGAGAGGTGCTGTAGAATGACAAACTTAAACCCAATCAATACAAAACAATTTGACTCAGTAAAAAATGCATGGTGCCCAGGTTGCGGTAATCACGGTATTTTAGCCGCCTTAAAACAAGCTTTAGCAGAGCTAGGGTTAGAGCCCCACGAAATATTAATTACATCGGGTATAGGGCAAGCAGCCAAGACACCTCAATATATTAGAACCAATGGATTCAATGGCCTTCATGGTAGAGCCCTACCCCCAGCATTGGGAGCCCATATAGCCAATAAAGATTTGAAAATATGCATCACATCAGGTGATGGTGACACCTTTGGTGAAGGCGGTAATCACGCCCTCCATAATATGAGACGAAATATTGATGTTGCCCATTTCGTCCACGATAATCAAATCTATGGATTAACAAAGGGGCAGGCATCACCAACAACCTTTCCAGGGCATGTAACCAGTGTTCAAACAGAAGGGGTAATTAACCAAACCTTAAACCCTATAGCCTTTGCAATTGTTAGCGGTGCTACCTTTGTAGCAAGAACCTTCTCAGGAGACAGAGAGCATCTAGTTCCAATTATTAAGGCAGCGATACAGCATAAAGGATACGCATTAGTAGATATCATGCAACCTTGCGTTATCTTTAATAAAGAAAATACCTATCAATGGTATAGAGAAAACCTATATCAATTACCAGAGGATCATGATCCAACTAATAAAATAGAGGCACTATCAAGGGCCTTCGAATATGAAGAAGGTAAAGGTGTACCAATGGGGATATTCTATCAGGTGGAGAAACCAACTTTTATAGACCAGATTCCTAAATTAAGGGATGGAAAGCCACTAGTAGACCTAGAGTTAAACCCAATGAAGGCAGAGAAATTTATAAAAGAGTTTCTATAAAGATTTCTATATAGAATTATATAAAAAGGCTCTCCGATAGACGCAGTAAAAATTTAACTGCTATCTTTAGGGGAGTCTATATTTTTTCATATAAATCTTTCGATAAGGGGTTATCCAATGGTTACAGTATAAAATTATGGGTATAAACCATACTAATAAAAATGTATACTAATTTAGTAGGGTATCATACTATAGTGGAATACTCTACAATAATCTTGTTTAAGGGATAAGGAGCGATCACATGGCAAATAAACTTCTTACAATAACTAATCTAACTACAAAGGTAGAAGATAAAGAAATATTAAAAGGTTTAAATTTAGAAGTAAATAAAGGAGAAATACATGTAATCATGGGACCAAACGGGGCAGGTAAATCAACCCTTGCCTATACATTAATGGGGCACCCAAGATATGAAGTAGTTGAAGGAGATATCCTTTGGGAAGATGAGATTATCAATGAGCTTTCTCCTGATGAAAGGGCTAAAAAGGGGATTTTTCTGTCCTTTCAACACCCAGAAGAAATTCCAGGAATCACAGTTGAAAATTTTTTAAGAACAGCTAAAGCTGCAATAACAGAAAAAAATCAAAGTATCTTAGCCTTTAATAAGTTGTTACGGGAAAAGGCTCAATTATTGAGTATAGATGAAAAGTATTTATCAAGATACTTAAATGAAGGTTTTTCTGGAGGAGAAAAGAAAAAAAATGAAATTCTTCAAATGGCTGTCCTAGAGCCTAAGTTAGCAATATTAGACGAAACAGACTCTGGTTTAGATGTTGATGCAATTAAGATTGTAGCAGAGGGAGTTAAGAAGATAAAAGAAGAGGAAACCGCTATCATTATCATCACCCATCATAATAAAATTTTAGATTATTTAAAGCCAGATGTTGTTCATGTGTTATTAGAGGGAAAAGTTGTTAAAACAGGAGATATGACCTTAGCGAGGGAAATAGAGGCTTCTGGTTATGAAGAACTTAAAAACCAATTTTCTATAAAGTAGAGGTGGGACCATGGAAAAGAAAAAGACTTATGTAGAAGACATAGATCGTGGTATATATGATGTTAAAAATGAGGTTCGATACAGTTATAAATCAGAAAAAGGATTAACGGCAAAGATTGTTGAAGAAATTTCAAAAACTAAAAATGAACCCCAATGGATGACAGATTTTAGACTTAAATCTTTAGAAATCTATAATAAAAAACCTATTCCAACTTGGGGTGCAGATCTATCAGAATTAGACATAGAAAATATCGTCACTTATATAAAGCCCGATACAGAGATGAAGCATAGTTGGGAAGACGTGCCAGAAGATATTAAAAAGACCTTTGATTTATTGGGAATCCCCCAAGCTGAAAGGGCATCATTAGCGGGGGTTGGGGCACAGTATGACTCAGAGGTAGTTTATCATAACATGAGGGAAGACTTAGCAAAGCAAGGTGTTATTTATACAGATATGGAAACAGCCATTAAGGATTACGAAGAGATTGTTAAAGACTACTTTATGAAGCTAGTCCCTCCAAATGACCATAAATTTGCCGCCCTTCATGGAGCTGTCTGGTCTGGTGGATCCTTTGTATATGTCCCAGAAGGGGTGAATGTAGACATACCCCTACAATCTTATTTTAGATTAAATGCACCTGGGGCAGGTCAGTTTGAGCATACTTTAATTATTGTTGAAAAGGGTGCAAACCTACACTTTATAGAAGGTTGTTCAGCCCCAAAACATTCTGTAATAAACCTACATGCAGGTTGTGTAGAGCTTTTTGTTAAGGAAGATGCAAGGCTTCGTTACAGCACAATCGAAAACTGGTCTAGAAACATGTATAACCTAAATACAAAACGAGCAGTAGTAGATCGAAATGGAATCATTGAATGGGTTTCTGGCTCCTTTGGTTCAAGGGTTTCTATGTTATATCCTATGAGTATCTTAAGGGGAGAAGGGGCGAAGTCAGAGTTTACAGGAATCACCTTTGCCTCAAAGGGACAGTATTTAGATACGGGAACAAAGGTTGTTCACGCTGCTCCCTATACTACTTCCAGTGTCAATTCAAAATCAATCTCTAAGGGTGGCGGTCATGCCTTTTATAGAGGTCTCTTAAGGGTAGCCCCCAACGCCCATAATTGTAAGTCGACAGTTTCCTGTGAATCTTTAATGTTAGATAATGAATCTAGATCAGATACTTTACCTATTATAGAACTAAATAATGACAACATCGACATCGGCCATGAGGCGAAGATTGGAAGAATCAGTGATGAAGCAATTTTCTACCTAATGAGTCGAGGGATTAGTGAGGAAGAGGCTAAGGCTATGATTGTAAGGGGCTTTGTAGAACCAATATCTAAAGAGTTACCTCTTGAATATGCCGTAGAGATGAATAATCTAATAAAACTAGAGCTTGAGGGCGCTATTGGCTAAAGGAGGATTAGAATGTATAATCTTGAGATGATCAACACAATAAAAAATTACCCCGATTGGGTAAAGGAATATAGAAAAGAAAAGCTAAAGAACTTTAACGAAGCTTCTATTCCTTCTTGGAAAAGAATAAATATAGGCGAAATTACCCTACCAGAATATAGAGATTACTATAAATCTTTTATTAAGCCGACAAAAAAACAAGAAGGAGTTTATATAGAAGAAACAATAAAGGGATTAAATGACTTTAATAACTTTAATAAGCTTAATAACCTTAACAACCTTAATAAATATTTATCGGTAGAAGAATCCTACGGGGTATCAGATAAATTTGTTGCCTTTGGAGAAGCCCTTTTTAATTCTGGGTTTCTGATCAAGATCGATAGAAAAACTAAGGCTGAAGAGATTATTAAGATGAAATATACTCTTGATGAAGCTAACCCACTGGTGATAGACCATAATATTATTGTAGGGGAAGAAGATAGTGAAGTAACCGTTGTTATTGACTATTCCTCCGACGATGGTGGTAACAGTCAAGTATTTCATAATGGAATAACAAAGGTCTTTGCAAAAGATGGAGCAAAAATAAATATCATAAAGATACAAAGGCTCAATAATAAAGCAATTAATCTTGATTCTAATATTACTTTTATTGGTCGAGACGCACAGGTAAATTGGGTTTTAATTGATATTGGTGGAGAAATTAATGTAGTAAATTATATTAGTAATTTAGAAGGCGTTGAAAGTCAGTCAAACCTAAAATCCATCTATCTTGGTGATGGAGAAAGTAAGCAAGATTTAAGTTATACTATGAATCACAAAGGAATGAGAAGTCTAAGTAAAATAGAGGCCCGTGGTGCATTAAAGGACAACGCCAAAAAAGTATTTAGGGGAAATCTTGATTTTAAAAAGGGTTCTCGAAGAAGTAAAGGGGATGAAGCAGAGTATGTGTTACTACTAGACAAAAATGTACGATCCCATTCTATTCCAGTCCTATTTTCCCATGAGGATGATGTAGAAGGTAACCATGCTGCTAGTGCAGGACAGATTGATGCTAACCAACTTTTTTATCTAATGAGCCGAGGGTTAAAGGAAAAGGAGGCAAAAAAACTTATTGTCGAAGCTTCCTTTAGCCATATATTAGATGATATACCAGATCTCGAACTTAGGGAGGTTGTTGATGCAGAAATCCATAGGAGGTTAGTTTATGTATAACTTCGATGTAAACAACATAAGAAGAGATTTTCCCATTCTTAATCAAAAAATCAATGATCAACCTTTAATCTACCTTGATAGTGGAGCAACAGCCCATAAACCGAATATAGTACTAGAGGAAATTAAAAAATATTATGAGATCAAAAACGCTAATCCCCATCGAGGGGCATATCAGTTAAGTGTCCTTTCAACAGAGGTGTATGAAAATACTAGGGAGCTAGTGAGGGGTTTCATTAATGCAAAATCCACTAAAGAAATAATTTTTACTAAAAATACAACAGAATCACTAAATTTAATAGCTTTTTCCTATGGAATGAATTTTATTAAAGAAGGGGATGAAATTGTTCTTTTAATTGCAAATCATCATAGTAATATTGTCCCTTGGCAACAGGTGGCAAAGACAAAAAGAGCCCATTTAAAATACATGTATTTAGATGATGAAGGAAGACTAACAGAAGATGAGATGAAAGAAAAAATATCACCAAAAACAAAACTTGTAAGCCTTTGCGATGTTTCTAATGTCTTGGGCACTGTTTACCCTGTGAAGTCAGTAATCGACTATGCCCACAAAATGGGGGCCATCGTTGTTGTAGATGGAGCCCAAGGGCTACCCCATAGAAAGGTAGATGTAACGGAACTGGATGCAGATTTTTACGCCTTTTCTGCCCATAAAATGTTGGGACCAATGGGGTTTGGGGTGCTATACGGTAAAGAGGAACTATTAAATGAAATGCCTCCCTTTTTAACCGGTGGAAACATGATCGAATATGTTTCAGAAGAAGAAACCACCTTTGCAGAACTTCCCTACAAGTTTGAGGCAGGAACCCAAAATGTTTCTGGTGCAGCTGGTTTAGCAGCAGCAATTAACTATTTAAATGAAATTGGTATGGATAACATTACAGCCTATGAAAAAGATTTAACAGCCTATGCCCTAAATAAATTATTAGAAATAGACTATTTAAAGATTTATGGACCTAAAACCATGAAAGATCGGGGCGGAGTAATTTCCTTCACCGTTGAAGGGGCCCATCCCCATGATGTAGCCAGTATTTTAGATGCCTATGGTGTGGCTATCCGTTCTGGACATCATTGTGCACGTCCCCTGATGAACTTTTTAGGGGTGGCAGCAACATCGAGGGCAAGTTTTTATTTTTATAATACTTTTGAAGAGATCGATGTTTTCGTTGATTCAATCAAAAAAGTGAGGAAGTGGTTAGGAAGTGGATCTTAATACAATATACACTGAACTGATTATTCAACATAGTCAAAACTCCCACAACAAAAGACAGCTCCCCATAGCAGATTTTAAAGAACGGGGCCATAACCCCAGTTGTGGAGACGATATTACCTTAGAAATAAAGCTAAGGGATAATATAATAGAAGATGCCTCCTATACAGGGGTTGGTTGTGCCATATCTCAGGCATCTACTTCTATTATGATTGATTTAATTAAGGGAAAAAGCAAAGAAGAAGCTTTAGATATGGTGGAAACCTTTTTAGCCATGATTAAAAAAGATATAACCGACGAAGAAGAACTTGAAAAGCTTGAAGATGCCATTGCTATGAAAAATATTTCAAATATGCCAGCAAGGGTTAAATGTGCAGTATTAGCATGGCATACCTTAAAGGAAATAATAAAATAAAGTCAAAAAATCGATATTAATCTAAAGAGAAGTCTAGGAAGTTTAGGCTTTTCTTTCTTTTTTGAATAATACCAACAAATAACTGATATTTCTTATGTAAATATATGTAAAAAAGAGGTAATGAAGAAGTTGTTATAGAAAAACTAAAAAGTAGACCTATTGTCCTTATGGAACAAAGGACACTTCGACTGCAAAGGAGTCTTGCCTTAAGGTATATTTACTAAGTAGTTAGAGGAATATAATAAGTAGTCTATGGCTCTGGTGACCATAGGGCAGAAGATGTAGGGAGGGATTTTAACCATGAGGGTATTTATTGGTATTGATATAGACGAAGAATTGAAGAAGGAAATTGACCAACTACAACAGCAGTTTAAAATACATTCAACGAAGGGAAAATGGAAGGATAAAAATAATCTTCATATAACATTGAAATATCTAGGAGAAGCAGATTCAATACAGATGGATGAAATAGATGGTGTTATGAAGAAGATTTGTTATAACAGGAAGTCTTTTAAACTCCAACTAGGAGACTTAGGAATATTTCCCGGAAATAACGCTATAAGGGTATTGTGGCTTGGTGTGACTGGAGATTTAGAGAATCTTCATGAACTTTATAAAGACATTGACAAAGAGATGCTGGGTATCGGTTTTTCACTAGAAAAAAGAGGTTATACCCCCCATATCACCATTGGTCAAAATGTTGTTTATAGTGGTGAGCTAGTATCCCATTTAAAAGGAGAAATTTTAGTAGAAAAAGTTTATCTATTTAAAAGTCATCGGGTTGAAGGTAGGCTCACATACACTAAAATAAAGGAGTATCCTTTACATTAATTAAGATGCTACTTACATAACCACCAAACATTTTAGTGCATGAAATGTGGAGCAGTTCATTATATGCTTTGATAAACTATAGGAGAAGGGAGGTAATATAATGGAATGGCTAGAAAGAATGAAGGGTGCGATTTATTATATTGAAGAGAACCTCAGTAATGATATTGATTATAATGAAGTAGCTAAAATAGCCTGTTGCTCAACCTATCATTTTCAGAGGATGTTTTCCTTTATAACTGATGTGCCACTATCAGAGTACATAAGGCGTCGTCGACTGACATTAGCAGCCTTTGAGCTTCAGAACTCATCGACAAAAATTCTTGATATTGCTCTGAAGTATGGTTATGATTCACCCAATTCCTTTACCCGAGCTTTTCAGAATCTTCATGGGGTTACACCATCAGTGGCAAGGGAAAAGGGAGTACAGTTAAAGGCCTATCCTAGTATTTCCTTTCATATTTCTATTAAAGGAGATGTTGAGATGAATTATAAGATCGAGGAAAAAGGAAGTTTTAAAGTTATTGGTGTAGAAGCTATTATCAATACGACTAACGAAGAGAACTTTACAACAATCCCGAAGTTCTGGCAGGAATGTGGTCATAAGGGTATACTGGAACGTTTAGGTGAGATCGAAATTAATAACAAGCTTGAGGGATTAGGGAAAACTAATTCCATTATGTGTTACCGTAATACCGGAGAGGATTCTTTCCCCTACATGATCGGAGTAATTGATTTTGATGGTAGTGCCAATGCTCCCCAAGATTTATTGTCAGTAGAAGTTAAGCCCTATACTTGGGCGATATTTAGAACAGAGGACCACGGATATGAAGATGCCTCTGAGAAAATACAAGCTGTTTGGAGACGGATATTCCCAGAATGGTTTCCCACCTCAGGGTATGAACATGATTGCGGCCCAGAACTTGAATTAACCTACAACATTGAAGGGGATCGGTTTTATTCTGAAGTATGGATTCCAGTAGTGAAGAAATAAACCTTACATACAATTTCCTTAAATATGAATAAACTTAACTCTTAAGATATCTAAGGATATCAATCGAAGGGTTGAGTTTATTTTTTTGTCAATAATCAGAATGTGTGGGTACAATTCTTTTCTTTAGGCTACGAAATACAATACAATTTCATTTTTATTATAAAATTGTATTGCAAAACGAAAAAAAATGATGTAAGCTTTAATTAAGAAACTAATTAATTAGGGGGACATAAAGTATGAAGAAGTTATCTATTTTACTTATATTAATTGTACTTATGGGTACATTGGTTGGTTGTAGTAGTGATCAGGAAGAAGTTATTAGAATGGGCTTTGTACCCATGCGGGATGGCGACAAATTAATTGAGTCGGTGGAGCCATTGGCAACATTATTAACAGAAGAAATTGGAATAAAAGTAGAAGCCTTTACCGCTACTAATTATGTAGGGGTAGTAGAAGGGTTAGGTTCTGGTCAGGTAGATTTTGGATTTATACCACCTTTTGCTTATGTTTTAGCAAATAGTGAAAGTAATGCCCAAGTAATTTTAACAGCCCTAAACAGTAGTGGTGCAAGTAGCTATCGTTCGCAATTTTTAGTAAGGGCAGATTCAGATATTACTAATTTTAATGATATCAAAGGCAAAAGAGTAGCCTTTGTAGATCCTTCATCAACATCAGGCTACCTATTCCCAGGGGCCCATTTGGTAGCAGAAGGGATAGATCTTGAGAAAGATATCCAATATTTTTATAGTGGTGGTCATGACAAATCCCTACAACTTCTTCTAAATGGAGATGTAGATGTGGCAACAACCTTTGTTGATGTAAGACAAAGATACGAAAAAGACTTTCCAAATGCCCAAGAAGAAACCAGAGTTCTGGGGTATACACAAGATATTCCAAACATTAGCGTAACAGTAAGAGGGGACTTAGAGCAAGAAATGCAAGATAAAATTCAAAATGCATTACTTACAATTGCAGCATCAGAAGAGGGGGCAGAATTATTAAAGGAACTCTTTAATATGTATGGATTTGCAGTAGCAACAGATGAAGACTATCAGGTGATTAGAGAAACGGCAGCATCAATGAATGTGGATTTAAAAGCAGGAAACTAGGAGCTGAAAAAATGGTTAAGTTAGAAAATATCTCTGTTTTATATAATCAAAAAACTTTGGCTGTTGATGATATTAGCCTAAAGGTAGAACAAGGGGAATTTCTTGGAATTATTGGATTAAGCGGAAGTGGTAAGTCGAGTCTGTTAAAAACAATTAATTTATTAGTTAAACCTTCCAAAGGAAGAATATATGTTGATGAAACCGATCTTACTAAATTAAAGGACAATAGCCTCAGACAAATAAGAAGAGAAATTGGCTTTATATTTCAAGACTACAATTTAGTAGAGCGATCATCTGTTTTAGAAAATGTACTGGTAGGAAGACTTGGCTATAAGTCTTCCTTAAAGTCTTTCTTTGGATTATTTGATAATAATGATTATAAAATTGCAACGGAGGCATTGGAACAGGTTGGACTAAAAGAAAAGACCTTTGTTCGGGCAGATCAACTTAGTGGGGGGCAAAAACAAAGGGTGGCGATAGCCAAAACCCTGTGCCAAAATCCCAAAATCATTTTAGCAGATGAACCTGTTTCTAGCTTAGATGCCTCTTCGGCTCAAATTGTAATGGACTATTTTAAAATGATAAATGAGAAGAGAAAGATCACCATCATGATTAATCTCCACGATGTCAATTTAGCGAAAAAATATTGTAGTAGAATTATTGCTTTAAAAAATGGTAGGATATTTTTTGATGAAAAAGTGGGTGATGTAGATGATCAGCAACTACAAGAACTATATCAATAAAAATAATCAAAGGACTTATGTATTGATATTTTTTTTAATCATGTCTTTAGTCTTCTTAGGATTAATGGTTAATTTTAGCTTCATAAAAATCTATAAAGGCATACCTAGTATGTATAACCTATTTGAAAGAATGATGAGCCCTAATTTAGCCTATGGACAGGAGGTATTTTCTAAACTGTTGGAAACCATAGAAATTGCTGTGACTTCTACAATTATGGGGGTATTATTAGCCATCCCCTTTGCCCTATTAACTGCTAGAAACATTACACCAAACAAATATATCTCTATAGGGTTAAATACCCTATTTTCTTTTTTAAGAACAATACCTAATCTGATATGGGCGGCACTTTTAGTTAGCATTTTTAGCATAGGGCAGTTACCAGGGATGATGGCCCTAACCATAACGGCTTTTCTTATTTCATTAAAATTATTTAAAGAAAATATAGAGACAATTAGTGAAAATCTAATTAATTCAACTAAATCTGTGGGAGCAACTCGACTGCAAATTCTTAGACATTGTGTCTTACCTACAATGTTAGAGCTTACTGTTTCGGTATTTTTTATGGTTTTTGAGACAAATATAAGGAGTGCCACCGTGTTAGGTTTAGTGGGAGCAGGGGGAATAGGTCAAATTATGTGGCGGGATCTTAATCATTTAAGATACGATAACCTTGCTACATTAATCTTAATGCTATTTATCACGATATTAACAATTGATGGACTTAGTCTATTGGTGAGAAATCAAATAAAAAAAACCTATATTCCATGTAAATCAATTGAATCCCATAGAAGATTTATTATTTTTCGTGGGATGACAATATTAGTCATATTCCTTACAATAATTTTAGGTGTGTTTAATTCGATAGATATTAATATGCTCAGATTTAAATTAGGGTTAGAGCAGGCTCAGTCGATGATCTTAAGAATGTTCTATATAGATTTAACCTATCTTCCAAGATTGTTAGAAGGAATAAAGGAGAGTTTTTTTATAGCCATCTTCTCAACTTTAACAGGAGCAATTGGGGCCCTATTCTTATCATTTTTTGCAGCCTATAATACATCACCATCTAAAGCTATGGTATTAATTTCAAAGGGGATAACTAACATATTAAGAACCTTTCCCCCCATCGTTACAGCAATTATTTTCTTTCGAGGGGTTGGTCCAGGGCCCTTAGCAGGAAGTATGGCATTAAGTATCTATACAACCGGAGTATTAACAAAGCTCTATAGTGAAGTAATCGAGCACTCCCATGAAAATACAAAGAACAGTATTTTATCTACGGGATGCAGTAATTTAATTAGTTTTAGGCATGGGATACTTCCCCAAACCCTACCTACTTTTATTAGTTTGGTATTATACCGGTTAGAGTCTAATATAAGAACTTCTACAATTTTAGGGATTATTGGAGCGGGTGGAATTGGGACGATTCTAAGTATGAATATCACTTGGAGAAATTGGGAAAGGGTAGGTCTTCTTATTTTAGGAATTGCAGTTATGGTAATGATAATAGATAGTCTAAGCTACTACCTTAGAAAGAGAATGTCTTAAGGAATTTACTTATTTAAGTGCCTCCTTTAAACTCCTTTGAACTTTTTAAAAATTTCCTTCAAAAAACTTTTTAAATAAACTTCTTCAAAATCCCTAAACGAAAAACCTTTATCTTTATAAAGGTTTTAATGGTTATGATATCAGATAATGGGATATATATATAATATCAAAATTGATAGAAATAAAGGAGGAGTTGTTTTGAAAGTATTAGTATTGTTCCACTCAATATATGGCCATATATATGAAATGGCAAAGGCAGTTGAAGAAGGAGTAAAGGAAGTAGAAGGGGCAGAAGTTATTCTTCGGAGGGTACCCGAGACTCTTTCCGATGAAATTCTTGGAAAAATGGGAGCATTAGAGGCTCAAAAGGCCTTAAGTCAAGTACCAATTTGTAGCCTAGATGAACTTTCTGAAGCAGATGCCATTATCTTTGGTACGCCAACCCGCTTTGGTAATATGACAGGACAAATGAGACAATTTTTAGACGCTACTGGTGGCCTATGGGCCAATGGGCAGCTAATTGGTAAAGTTGGTAGTGTCTTTACTAGTACAGCAACCCAACATGGGGGGCAAGAATCTACCATTTTAAGTTTCCATACAACTTTATTACATCATGGGATGGTAATTGTAGGGCTACCCTACAGTTTCCAAGGACAAACGATAATAAACGAAGTATCTGGAGGCTCACCCTACGGAGCTTCAACCATTGCTGGTGGTGATGGAAGCAGAATGCCAAGTGAAAATGAATTAAATGGAGCTAGGTTCCAGGGAAGACATGTGGCAACCATTACAGCAAAGCTAGTAAGATAATTAAAGAGAATAATAGCCGATAGACTATTCCACCGATAGCAGATCATTAGAGAAGGCGATTGAGCTATTTAAAAAGATAAAAGGATTGTCTTAAAATACATTAATATGTGTTTTGAGGGGATCCTTTTTTTCTTTTGGAAATAAAACATCATCATTATTTTAAAAGGGGTTTAATAGAGGATATTATTGGTTTTCTATACTGTTTTTTCTTGAGAGAGGAAAGAAATAAAGAAGAAAAAACAGAGACAAAATAAGTCGATATTGTAGGGCCTATGGCAAATTGAAACACCTATTTAGAAGGGGTGTTTATCGGATGTATAGTTTGATGAAAAAAGAGGAACGAAACTTTTTGATTATCAAGAGGATAGAACATATAATGGGATAATAGGTAAAAAATGAGATATTTTTTAAAATATAGTTAAAAATTTAACAATAATTAATAAAGGATGAAGGGGGTGGTCTATTGTAGGGAGAAAATCCTATCGACTCTTTATAAAGTAGAGGGGTTAGAAGAATGGTAAAACTCCAGTTAAGGTTAGGGAGCCAATAAACTAACTTTTTGAAGGAAAAAGAGAAGAAAATTTAAAAAGGTGTTTAGTATCACAAATTAAATTGATATGAGGGAGAGATGATCCGATGAAAACCAAAAGGGTAAAGAAATTTTGTAGTTTAGTGCTATCTCTATTAATGATGACATTGCTGTTCCATACATCTGCCTATGGAATAGCCGACAAGGAAGATCTACACCATGAAAAGATTACGATAGACAGCAATAGACTGAATGGGGACCTAGAGTCCTTTCCTAAGGAGATGGACGAAAACAAAATAAACCTTAAGGAAGCAACTACAAGCTATGTTACAAGGGATGATTTAACTGTAAATGAGATTAGCCAAAAGGTGGTAGCAAGAAGCAGGATCGATAGTTCCCTTAATCCTAAAAATGAAATAAAAATTTCTGAGGGAGTTATATCAACTAGTCAATTTGATGATGGCTTCTATACAACAGTGGTGGATTACTTAACGGTTGAAGGACAAAACAAGTATGTATATCCTATCCATATAGGCCATGGCGAAGTTCTTCATGCCCAACTAGACTTGCCCAATATAGCAGAATTAGATTACGACTTATATCTTTATGAAGTAGATTCTAGTGGAAATATGACTTTAGTAGATGCTTCAGAGTATGCTACTTACATTAATGGAACCAGTGGAACATTATCAGAAGCCGTCGGTATATACAATACCAGTGGAGGCATAAAAACCTATGCTGTTTTTGTAAATTCTTATATTGGCTCCAGTATAAGCCACCCCTTTAAACTCCATATAGGGATTAATATTAATACAGACCCCTACGAAGCCGATGAAAATGCTTCAAAAGCTATTAACTTTACCTTATCAACAGCAGGGAGTACTGCCATTAATGTAAGATCCCTCAATACTTTATGCGATAATGATTGGTATACATTTGTTGTCGGAAGCAATGTAAACTTTAGTAGAGGATCATTTACACTGGACAGTGCTTCAGTTGCAGCCGGTCATCAAGTTGAAGTTTATACTGCCCTGGCAGGCAATGCCATGAAAAAGGAGAGCATGTCCAACAATATGGTTTCCTTAAGGGCAGGGCGTTATTATGTTAGAGTAACATCAACAGATGGTAGTGGACTAACAGGGGGGAATTATACTTTAACAGTTTCTCCAGAATTTGTTGCAGATGAGCTCTTCATTACTGGCTTTAGCGGTGGTGGATATGCTACCTATTACGGAGAAACCCGTTATAGAGTTCATGGAAATAGCACCATAACAGTAAATGGTGTTGCAGGCTCCAATGGTTATGTTCTCCCTAATGCCACTGTTACTGTAACGGTTATTAATCCAAATTGGAATCCAGATAACCTAAGGTATAGAACAGCAACTGTAACGACAGATAGTGGAGGAAACTTTTCTGCAACAATTAATACATCCCATTCGACAGCCAGCATGTCATACTATATAAGTGGACCAAGACCCTTTACCCATTATTACGATATAGGGGGGGTATATGCTGTAAGTGGAAGTACCGTCACAGATGTGATTCCAATCTATATTTTTGCATATAGCATATAGTTCTCTATAGACCAAAGAGAATTAAAAAGGGTTGAATTAATTACTAGTTTTGTAAAGTATTAACTTTTCATTGATAGATGCCGATAAAGATAGAAAGTAGAAGCGCTATTCTTTAAGGAGGAGATAGAAGTGAGTAAAATTACGGCTAATAACGTAAATAGTTTTCCCAGGGCATATTTTAATAGTGACAAGAGGAAGATGGCGGGGGAAACCACTTTAAACAAAGGCAATAGCAATGAAAAGGGAGTAGACCTTTATATCAGCAATGAAGGAAAAGAAAGATATCTTGCTTTGAAAGAGTATGACCAAAATAGTTTCTTAAAGCTGGATGAAACATTTTTCCGTAAAGATTACCATGAACTAAGAAGGCTAGATTTTGCAAATAGTATAGCAGAGAGAACAGACTTAAATCCCTTAGAAAATGAATTTCAAATATCTGGCGTAACCTATATCTTTAATGAGGGGACCCTTGAAGACTATCTATCTAAAACGTTAGAGGGGAAAGTAGAAAATCCATCGTTAATGGCCAGTGAAATTTCAGCTAAAGTTAGAGGAAGTGTTAACAATAAAAGTGGTAGTGTAGAAGAACGTGGCCTTAATCGAGAAGTAGCTTTAAAATTTGTAGCTTATCTTGCTGAAAACTACTTTAATGATAAAGAAGAAGGTAATGATTTCTTTGAAAAAGTTAATCAATCTGCCGAAAGGGATATATTACGGGAGAAGGGATACATTGTTTTTGACAACTCCAATATGAAGCCCTTTAAGTCCTATTCAATGGCCAATGCACCAGAAGATTATATTAACTTAAAGGCATATGCTGAAAAATATGGGAATACTGATCTAAAGGAAATCTTTAGTGATAGCACTAAGCTTAAGGACTTTATGGAAGCCATAAAGTTAAAGGGTGGAAGCTGGAGAGAAGAAATCGTAAGAGAGTTTGCAGACAATGAAAGAAGTGTTGAAAATAGCTTGAAGGAGATTAAAAATTCTTTAAATCACGTGAGATTAGATCAGCACTTTATTAAGGATATGGAGGATTCTCTAAGGGAAATGAATAACCATGATGCTGCGAAATGGACCACTAATCTATTAAACTTGCTTTTATAGTCTGAAGAATAACAATGATCCAACAATAACCACAAGGTTTAAGGATACAAGAATATCAAGTGAAATACATAAAGGGGCTACCTTCCTTAGAGGTAGCTTTTTTAATGGAATACTTTACAACTATATCATTTATAGTACAATATAATAGCCTTTAGAAGTAGTTCGAACTTCTCAATCATCTAAAAAAGGATTTAAAGAAAAAATAGAGAATTATAATAGCGTTACATTACTAGTACTTCTAGGAGGAGCACAATGGAAGAATCAATTAAGCTTATATTAGGATTTATCATTATTTTTTTATCATCTATGACCCAAGGGATGATTAGCTTTGGCTTCTCGTTGGTGGCTTTACCTCTGTTGGGGATGTTTTTACCCTTACAAATTGTAGTGCCTATTTTAGTAATTTACAGCCTTATATTAAATAGCATGATCCTCCATCACATCAAAGAATATATCAATATTAAGAGAATTATTATTTTAGTTGTAGCTGGCATGGTGGGAACACCCTTTGGTGCATATCTTTTAAAGGTCACCGATGAAGGGGTATTAAAGTTGGTTGTAGGGGTCATTATAATCATATCAACAGTGATAAATTATTATGGTTATAAAATAAAAGTAAAGAAGGAAAAACTATCATATCTGCCTGTTGGGTTAGTTAGTGGGATTTTAAATGGTAGTGTTTCCTTAGGTGGTCCACCCCTAGTTTTATTCTTAACGAATCAAGGGGTAGAAAAACAAACCTTTAGGGCGAATTTGACCACCTACTTTTGGTTGCTTAACCTTTTTACAATCCCCACCTATTTACTCGGGGGGCTAATTAGCCAAGAGGTCCTTCGTTATGGTGGATTATTAGTGCCGGCCCTAATCATGGGGACCTTTTTAGGAATTAAGTTAGGGGATAAAGTAGATGAAGACGTTTTTAAAAGACTGACCTTAATTTTAATTTTTGTTATGGGTTTACTGTCAATTGTTTCAGTGGTACTCTAATCGTGTCTCCCCTTGACAATTAATGGAAAAGGTTGTATTCTAAAATAGAAATAACTTAAGAAAGGGCAAGGTATCGACAAATGAAAAAATAACTCACTACATTTCATTAATAAAACATTAACTGTTAAAAAGGGCCTTTTGTAAGCCTTTTATTGACATGAAATTTTATTAAAATGAGAGTGGATAGTGGGTTATTGTTCGTAGTCAATACTGGCTCTAAAGCTTAGGGACTGACCTTATAAAAAAGATTGTTTAACAATGGGAATGGTTTGTATAGGACCCTATAGGGGCTTGAAGCGGACTATTGCTTTGACATCTATTTTTATTAAGGAGATCTCTAAAGGACATAACCTATAAACCGACACTATCCCTCTAGATTAAGGAGGGTTTTTTGATGCTTTTATTAGAAGGAATAAAGATAAAAAAATATTTTGGAGATAGATTAATTTTAGAGGTTGAGGACTTCAAGATATATGCCACCGACCGAATTGGGATTGTTGGAGCCAATGGGGTAGGAAAGACTACCTTATTGAAGATATTATGTCAGGAAATTAAGCCAGACGAAGGCGTTATTAATCTATTAGGAAGTCTTTCTTATATTACTCAACTGCAAGAGCCAAAGGTAAAGGAAATCAGCAAAGAGTTGGCTTCAAAGTTTGGTGTTAAGAGCCAATATGAGGAAACCATGAGTGGTGGTGAAAAAACTAGATTTAAGCTGGCACAGGCCCTAACTTCACATAGTCATTTACTCTGTGGAGATGAACCCACTAGTAACTTAGATTTAGAAGGGATAGCCTTGCTGGAAAGTTCATTAGAAAAATTTAAAGGGGGACTTTTACTGGTTTCCCATGATAGACATCTGTTAAATCGAGTCTGTAACAAAATATTAGAAGTAAAAGATGGAAAAATTAAAATTTATCATGGAAACTATGACGATTATCTTCTGCAAATGAAACTGGAAGAAGAACGGGCCCAATTTCAATACCATCAATATATTAAAGAAAAGACCAGATTAGAGGAGGCCCTAGAAGAAACAAAGGGAAAGTCAAAGAAAATAAAAAAGACCCCAAAGAGGATGGGTAACTCTGAAGCTCGACTTCATAAAATGGGCAACCAGAAGGCTAAAGCCAACTTTGACAAGGTAGCTAAGGGGATTAAAAGTAGAATTGAACAGCTGGAGGTTAAAGAAAAGCCAAAGGAACAGGTTAGTATTAAGCTTGATCTTCAAGCGGGAGATAAGCTTTATAGTAAAGTGCTGGTTCAAGGAGAAAAAGTAAATAAAGCCTTTGGTGATAGAATTATCTTTAATGATGCAGCGTTTACAATAGTCAATGGGAAAAAGATAGCCCTTGTGGGGCCAAATGGCTGTGGAAAAACAACCCTATTAAAAATGATTATTGAGGAAGAGACCTCTATTAAAAGGGCTAAGGGAGCTAAAATAGGCTACTTTAGTCAGGATATAAAAAATTTAGACATGAAGAAAAGTCTTTTAATCAACCTTTTAGAAACCAGTATTTACAACGAGACCTTCGTTAGAATATTACTAAGTAGAATGTTATTTACTAAGGAAGATTTAAACAAAAAAGTGCATCTTTTAAGTGGAGGAGAACGGGTAAAGGCTTCACTGCTTAAGATTCTTTTACAAGATTTTAATCTTTTGATATTAGATGAACCAACAAATTATTTGGATATAAAATCCCTAGAGGTGATTGAAGAAACATTAAAGGAATACGATCGAAGCTTATTATTTGTTTCCCATGATAGAAAATTAATTGAATCGGTTGCTAATCAAATCATGACAATCGATCATCAAAAGATTAAAGTTTTTAATGGAGGCTATCAGGAGTTCTTAAAAACAAAGAACAAACAGCTTGACTTTAATAAGAAGGAACTTCAAGAAGAATTATTAATTTCGCAAAACAAACTCTCAGAAATTTTGGGTAAACTATCCCTGCCAGATAAGAAAGGTAATCTCGAAGCGTTAGATCAAGAGTATCATAGGCTGATACAAAAAATTAACCAACTGAAAAGCATGATAGAATAAAATTTGGCTAGAATAATGTTCTAGCCTCTTTTCTATTAGATTACTCTTTTCACAATGCACGATATAGTTTTTATCTTTACACAAAACAAATATTAATTCAGATTATGGTATTACGCAATTTAATCAAACAAAAAATATATCCTTATTTTAATTTTAATATTTGCCTTATTGTTAGAAATTTGCTATAGTATTAACTAAATTTCCATCTTGACACGACTGCTGTCTAGAAGGAAATGGAACCTTTGTGTCTAATAAAGAAAAGACAGGTCAAAAGTTGGGTCGAAAGTTATGTAGTAAATGTGGTATTATATTTATTAGTGTTTAGTAAAAGGAAAGAGGGCTAAAGATGACTGAAAAAAATCAACACAATTATGGAAATGATAGTTTGTCAACTTTAGAAGAAAAAGATAAGGTTAGACTTAGACCAGGGGTTATATTTGGTAGTGACGGAATAGAAGGTTGTCGCCATACCCTAGTAGAAATCGTGGCAAATGCTAGAGATGAAGCCCAAGAAGGCTTTGGAAATTTCATTGAGGTTATAAGATATAAAGATAAGTCTATTGAAGTTAGAGACCAAGGTAGAGGAATTCCAGTTGAATATAATACTAAAGAACAAAAATATAATTGGGAGATTGTTTTTACTATCTTATATGGAGGTGGTAAGTATAACAATAACTCTGGTAGCAATTATCAATATAGTATTGGTTTAAATGGTCTTGGTACGGCTGCGACTCAATTTGCATCAGAATATATGGACGTTGAAATTTTCCGTGACGGACATCGTTATCAGCTTCGCTTTGAAAAGGGAGAAAATATTGGTGGATTAATTAAAGAGGGTTATGACTATGAAAATACAGGTTCAATTATTCGTTGGAAGCCAGATTTAGAGGTTTTCAATGATATAGATATTCCATTAGACTTTTTTAAAGAAACTTTAAAGAGACAAGCCATCTCAAATAAAGGGATCACTTTTAAGTTGTATGATGAAGAAAGCCAAGAAACTTTTGTCTATTTTTATGAAAATGGTATCATTGATTATATAAAAGAACTTAACGATGATAAAGGCTTCACAGAGCCTCAATTTTTTGAACTTGAAACAAAAGGTCGAGATCGAGAAGATAAAGAAGCGTATAAACTAAAAATAGAGGTAGCTTTTGCCTTTAATAATGAAAACACCCTATTAGAATATTATCATAACTCGTCTTATCTAGAATATGGTGGATCTCCTGATAAAGCAGTTGATAGTGCCTTTACATCAGAAATCCATAGCTTTATAAAAGAAAAGAATAAATACAACAAAAACGAGAAAAGAGTAACCTTTACAGATATTAAGGATAGTTTAATTCTAGTAACAAACACTTATTCAACCGTTACTAGCTATGAAAATCAAACGAAAAAAGCAATTACTAATAAATTTATTCAAGAAGCAATGACAGCCTTTTTAAAGGAGAAGCTTGAAATCTATTTTGTTGAAAATCAAGGAGAGTTAGATCGGATTATAGATCAAGTCCTAATCAATAAGCGAAGTAGAGAAAAGGCAGAATCTACTAGAATAGATGTTAAGAAAAAGCTTAGTAAAGGGGTAGACAACTTTGCTAATAAGGTTAAGAAGTTTGTAGACTGCCGAACAAAGGACCTAAACCGTAGAGAGTTATTTATCGTAGAGGGAGACTCTGCCCTAGGCTCAACAAAAATGGGTAGAGATGCAGAATTTCAAGCGATTATCCCTGTTAGAGGGAAAATATTAAACTGTTTAAAGTCCGATTACGATAAAATTTTTAAAAATGATATTATCGTTGATTTGTTAAAGGTACTGGGTTGTGGGGTTGAAATTAAAAACAAGCATAATGATTTAAGCTTTTTTGATATTGAAAAATTAAATTGGAATAAAATTATTATTTGTACCGATGCCGATGTTGATGGGTTTCAGATTAGGACCCTCATTTTAACCATGTTATATGTCCTTACTCCTACATTAATAGAAAAGGGTTATGTATATATTGCAGAGTCGCCATTGTATGAGATTACTGATAGTAAGGATAACACTTATTTTGCTTATTCCGATAGTGAGAAAAATACAATTTTAAAGAAGCTAAAGAAGAACTACAAAATTCAACGTTCTAAAGGATTAGGTGAAAATGAGCCAGAAATGATGTGGCATACCACTATGAATCCTGAAACAAGAAGGTTGATTAAAGTCACCCCAGCAGAAGCTCAGGCCACCAAAGAAGCCTTTGAACTCTTCTTAGGGGATAATCTTTCTGGTAGAAAAGAATTTATTTCAGAGCATGGGTATAAATATATTGAAGACTACGATGTGGTATAGAAAAAAGAATATAAGCTACTGGAGGAAGTAAATGGAGTCTAAATTAACGAATTTAAATGTAATTGAAACCCTAGAAAAAAACTATATGCCCTATTCAATGAGCGTTATTGTTTCTAGGGCTCTACCAGAAATAGATGGTTTAAAACCCTCCCACCGTAAGCTCCTTTATACGATGTATAAAATGGGTCTTTTGAAGGGGGCAAAAACTAAATCTGCCAATATTGTTGGGCAAACAATGAAACTAAACCCCCACGGGGATGGTGCTATTTATGAAACAATGGTACGGTTGACTAGAGGAAACGAGGCATTATTACATCCATTAATTGATAGTAAGGGTAACTTTGGAAAGAACTATTCTAAAGAAATGGCCTATGCAGCCCCAAGGTATACAGAAGCCAAGCTAGAAGCTATTTGTGAAGAATTTTTTAAAGATATTAATAAGGATACAGTAGATTTTGTGCCTAATTATGATAATACAATGCAAGAACCTAAACTACTTCCAACAACATTTCCCCATATCCTTACTAACCCTAATATGGGTATAGCTGTAGGGATGGCCAGTTCAATTTGTAGCTTTAACCTAAAGGAAGTATGTGAGGCTACAATTGAATTTCTTAAGGATGAAGCAGTAGATCTATCTCAGTACTTAATTGCTCCCGACTTTTCATCGGGGGGACAATTAATCCTTAATAAGAAGGAACTTAAAGAGATTTACGAGACAGGGAAGGGTAGTTTTTACTTAAGGGGAAAATATAGATATGACAAGAAAAATAATTGCATCGATATTTATGAGATTCCCTATACCACCACAACAGAAGCCATCATAGAAAAAATCATTGAACTTGTAAAGGCTGGTAAGATTAAAGACATTAGTGATATAAGAGATGAAACTGATAAAGAAGGTCTAAAAATTACATTAGACTTAAAGCGTAATACCGACCCAGAACATCTTATGAATCGTCTCTTTAAGTTAACTACCCTACAAGATTCCTTCAGTTGCAATTTTAATGTTTTAATAAATGGGAATCCAAAGGTTTTAGGTGTAAAAGGCATTATTAAAGAATGGACCATCTTTAGAATTGGTTGTGTAAAAAGACAGCTGGCCTTCGATATCAATCAAAAGAGTGAGAGACTTCATTTGTTAAAAGGTCTAGAGAAAATTCTTTTGGATATTGATAAAGCTGTTCAGATTGTTAAGGACACAAAGAAGGATAAGGATGTTGTCCCGAATTTAATGAAGGGCTTTGAAATAGATGATGTGCAAGCTGAATTTATTGCTGAGATCAAATTAAGAAACTTTAACCAGGAATATATTTTAAATAAAACTAAGGATATAAAAGCCCTAGAAAAAGAAATTGAACGTCTCGAAAATATATTAAAAAGTGATGACAAGGTAAATAAACTAATCATTAAAGAACTTCAAGAAATCTCCAATAAGTACGGTAATCCTAGAAAAACCGATGTGATCGAAGAAAAGCATATTGAAGTAGTAACAGAAGAATTATTAATCGAAGACTACGGTGTTAAGGTATTCTTAACCAACGAGAATTATCTTAAGAAGATTTCATTAAACTCCCTAAGAAGTAGTACTAATGGTCATAAGCTGAAGGATAATGACTATATTGTGCAAGAAGTTGAAAGCACCAATAAGTCAGAGCTACTACTATTCTCCAATAAGCATGTGGTTTATAAAGTGAGAAATTATGAATTAGAAGACAAGAAGACCAGTAGCTTAGGAGATTATTTAAAGAACTTATTGGGATTAGCGGACGATGAAAAGATTATTTATATGACTTCAACGGAAGACTACAGTGGATTTATGATCTTTTTCTATAAAAACGGTAAAGGTGCTAAAATTCCAATGGAAAGCTATCAGACTAAAACCAAGAGAAAACAATTGGCCAATGCCTATGCCGATGAAGCAGAATTAGTTTATATCGCACATCTACAAGAAGATCAAGATTTGGTAGCCATCAGCAGTATTGATAAAATTCTAGTGTTTGATACGAATGAAATACCTATAAAAACCACAAGAAACTCTAGAGGAATACAGGTTCTTAAATCTAAGAAGAATAGTACCCTTTCTAAAATTAAAACCTTAGAAGATGTTGTATTTAAAAATCCTAAGTATTATCGGGCAAAAATACCAGCTATAGGAGCATTCTTAAAGAAGGATGACTACCTAGAGAAGGGTTTTGAAGATTTAACTATATAAATAATATATTTGGAGATGAAATTTAAAATCATAATTAAATATCTGAATTAAATAATTAGAAGGGAAGTCATTTGCGACTTCCTTATTTTTTTTATTCCAGATATAAGATACGTCATTTAATAAGAATAAAAGCAAGTAGCATTAGAGTAAACTAAATTATAAGAGAGAAAATTTAAGTTTACTCAAGTAATAGCTTTTTTATAACGAATAGGAAAGTTGGATTTTAATTATTATTAAAATAAGAGAACTTTACGTAATGAGTTTCAAGATAAGCAGATAACCAATTTAATGGATTAAATTGTGTAAGTCGCTTAGTTTTTTCACCTAAAGTCATCCTATAAATCTTCCGAAGAAAGACTTTGTTCTAAAAAATTTATTAAATTGATGGTGATAAGATGCGTAAAAAAAGATACTTTCAAAAGCTATACAAATTTGAAGATACAAGTAAGAAATATTTAATTGAAGTATCATTAGATGACTATGATGACGTTTATGATGATTGGGATCCTTCCCCCTTTAAGAAGCGAGACATTGAAGATGAATTTAATGATTTTGTAGTGAATTCGTCAGAAGATATTCCTCTAAATTTCGATATTTCTATTGTTCTATATATTCCTATAAATAAGAAGGATACAAGAAAGGAAACAGCTTTAATTTCTGCCTATATGAACTATTATGAATATGCAATGGCGAGGGTTGATAAAAAAATTACTAATCTTCATAAAAAAATTGCCTCCTATTTAGTCTTATCTTTATTGTTTTTAAGCATCGGTTACTTTTTTGGAGGGACAGAAACTAGTTTAATTTATCAAGTTCTTCATGAAGGAATTTTCATTGGAGGTTGGGTTTTTCTTTGGGAGTTCTTCACTAGTGTTTTTATTAGTAAGAGGGAACTACAAGAGGAAATTAATCTATATAAGCGACTCTACGAAGCGGAAATTAGATTTATATATCATGAAGGCGCATAGCTACAAAGTATCTAGCCATCACTTTCTATTAATTAGTTGATATGGTATAATCATCCTATTAAAATGATTAATTAATGGAGGTAGCTGGAATTGATGTGGGATGAAAATACAGTAGCATTTATACAGGGGAGCTTTTTCCTGTTTGTTGCATTGGCGGGCATTATCGATGGTATCATTTCATTATTTACAAAAGGAAAAAAATTGGTGAAAATTAAAAGTGATTTAGGTTTAATGTTTAATGTTACTTTTGTTTGTAGTAGCATTATTATATTCATTGAAAGACCGCAACAACTACTATTTTTACTGTTCTTAGTAATTGTTATTTCTGTTGTTATCAGATATTTTAGTGGCTATAGTTATAGTGTTAACTTAGATGACAGAAAAAATTTGTTAGTTCAATTAGAGACTGCTTTAAAAGAAATCATAAACTCAGACTTTGAAAAAGAAGAAGAAGAAGAGGAAGTTTTATATACGCTAGCAAATTCAGCAAAGGTCATTGAAGTAAAAACCAATGTTTCAACTTTCAAGAAGAAAAAGAGTTATTCTATTCATTTTAAAAAGTGGTTTGACTACGAGGGCAAAAGAGAAATAATCTATTTTTTGGAAAGCGCACTTGAAGAAGCTGAGGTAAAAAAGAAGAGTAAAATGAGTTTTCTGCTAGAGAATGTCTTCATTTTAATATTGATGATAGCTGTTCTAATGGCTAGCTCCAAATCGATTATGGAGCCAGATCGCCTCACAGATCTAATCTATTTTGAAGAAACCCCTAAATTATACGTTATTCATAAAGATGTCAATTACGAGAATCAGGGGGTTATACGAGGGTTAATAGAAGAATTAGAAGACCTATATCATTATAAAGTAAATAAAACTTATGTTAATAGACAAACTCCGTTATTGTTACTTTATAGTGGTGAGAGGGAAACGGGAAGACAGATTTATATTAGTAAAAGTGGCGTTTATCAATACGTTCCCTATGCTGAAATAGGGGATAAATCTATTCTTCATAAAATATTTTGGGGTATTCACAATATCTATGCTAAGGAAGACGGTAATTATTATAGTTTATTTTCACCAGAAGAAGGATGGAAAAGTTTAGTTGATGATATTTTGGATACTGTATACTAGGGTTAGATTTTGTGTTATAAATAGTACTATTTTATTTTTGCCTACTTTACATTTATAAAAGTATAGCAAGTTATAATTTTAATAAAGAGGTGATGTCCATTGCTTAATAAATCAATCAGCATCACTAGATTAATGATTTTACTATTCAATATACCTATTATACTTGGCTTAAAAGAAACAGATATTCCAATTGCCTTAATGTTATTGCTGCTATTGGCATTAAATGTACAAATTAGAGCCGTCTTTTTAAAAAGAAAAGCAATATTCCTTTCTTTGTTACTCGACTTAGCTCTCATTTACTTAATTTATAATCGTTATGGAGGAATTACCTACTTTTCACTATTGATTACCACCATTGATAGTATCTTCCTTAAGGAAGAACATAGATATGGACTTCTCCTATTAGTAGGTGGGTTCTTGTTTTACTTTACTCAAAATAAAGATTCTAACCTGATTATTTTAAGTTATTTTATTTTTTTACTTACTTCTATTTTTGCCCTCCTATTTAAAAGCATGGGGAAAAAAATTGCTGAACTTGAAGAAGTTTACGATGAAGTGCGTAAATATAGCTATCAATTAGAGGTGGCAAAGAGTCAAATATCTGATTATTCCCAGCAGGTAGAACATTTAGCTTCCTTAAAGGAAAGACATCGTATTTCGGAAGAAATCCATGATACTATAGGACATCGATTAACTGCCCTTTTAATGCAGATGGAGGCGGGCATTCGACTTTTAGATAATGACCTTAACAATGGTGTGGCTTTTCTAAAGGCAGCAATAGAAAATTTGAGAGAGAGTATAGAAGTGTTAAGGCAAACTGTTAGAAGTACCATGCCAAAGGAATACAAGAATTTAATTTTATCTTTTGAAGAAATGATTCGAAAATTCAGTAAGGAAACCGAAATAAACATAGATCTGAAAGTAACGGGAAATATTCAAAAACTTTACCCGGGGGTAGAAATGGTTCTTTATAAAAACGCTCAAGAAGCCCTAACCAATGCCGTAAGACATGGCAAGGCAAAGAATATATACATTTGCTTAATTTACGAAGCCAATAGAGTGTATTTAGTGATTAAAAATGATGGTAAAAGTTGTGTTGAAATTAAGAAAGGAATTGGCATCAGCTCTATGGAAGAACGTTTGAAATTTGTAGGGGGATATCTGGAAATAGATCAAACTAATGGCTTTATAATTAAAAGTATCATTCCCCACCAAGGAGTGGAACAGGAGATCGTAGGGAATTAAGGAGGAAGATTATGATTAAGGTTTTAATAGTGGATGATGATCAAATTATTAGGGAGAGTATGAAAATAATTTTATCCATGGAAAAGGATATTAAAGTGGTAGGGACATGCTGTCATGGGGATGAGGCCTATACATTTTGTCGTGAATACCCTGTTGATGTTATTTTAATGGATATTAGAATGCCCATCTGCGATGGTGTACTGGGTACAAAAAAGATTTTAGAATCTTTCAAACACATTAAAATTATAATACTAACCACCTTTGACGATGACCGATATATTGTTGATGCCTTAAAAAACGGAGCATCAGGATATCTATTGAAAAATATATCTCCCGATAAAGTAATTGAAGCAATTAAAGTAGTAGAAAAAGGGAATATGCTAATCCATCCAGAAATTGCCCCTAAGGTTACGGGATTATTGATTAAACAACCAGAGGTTGACTATTTGAGATATCAAATTAATGAAGGGGAAATGCAAATTATTAAACACATAGCCGATGGCTATAGTAATCGAGATATAGCAGAAAAGGTTTTTTTAAGTGAAGGGACAGTAAAGAATAAAATAACCGATATCTTAGCTAAGTTAAATTTGCGTGATCGGACTCAAATTGCAATATTTCACCTTAAAGGTGGTAAAGTAGAATAAAGTGATAACCCAGTAATTAACATCATCTTTAGATGTTTATTATTGGGTTTGTTCTTTTTAAAATTACTTTAGTCATTTTTAATGATGACCTTAGGGAATAGAGAAGGCTAAAGAAAGTATATAGAATTAACTTAAAGATGAAATAGGAGGTAGTGGGGATGTCAATCAAATTAACTAATGTAGTGAAACGATACGATAGCAAACTGGCGGTAGATCAGGTTAGTTTAAACATACAAAAAGGAGAAATATTTGGTTTGCTAGGGCCAAATGGTGCAGGGAAAAGTACAATAATTAAAATGATTATGGGGCTATTAAAGCCTAATAATGGTGAAATAGAAGTTCAGGGATTGGATATCAAAAAAAATAGTATCGAAATTAAAAGGTTACTGGGGATGGTACCTCAGGATATAGCAATTTATGAAAGCTTAACTGCAAGGGAGAATGTAGCCTATTTTGGTAGTCTCTATGGACTAAGGGGAAAAAAACTAAAGGAAGCTGTAGATGAGGCCCTTGTCTATACAGGTCTCTTAGATAAAAAGAAAGAAAAGCCTAAGAAATTTTCAGGAGGAATGAAGAGAAGATTAAATATTGCTTGTGCTATTGTTCATAAACCAGAAATCATTATTATGGATGAACCAACGGTAGGGATAGACCCCCAATCAAGAAATCATATTTTAGAGTCTATAAAAGAATTAAATAGAAGAGGAGCAACGATTATTTATTCGAGTCATTACATGGAAGAAGTAGAAGTCCTCTGTCATCGTGTAGGAATCATAGATCACGGTAGACTCATGGGGATAGGAACAAAAGAAGAATTAAAAAGTCAAATGAATCAAGATCAAATTATATTAATAGAAGCCTCCGACATCAGATTTAATGTCATAGATGAAATTAAAAAATTACAAGGAATTATTAATGTTTCCTTGAAGGAAAACACAATTGAGATCATTACAAAAAATGCTCAACAAGTTATACATGATGTGTTATTCGTAATGGGGAAGGAAAATACTTTAATTCGTAAGTTTTCCCTACAAGAACCCAATTTAGAAAGTGTATTTCTTACCCTAACAGGGCGGAAGCTAAGGGATTAAGGGAGGTGTCGGAATGGTATTATTGAGTATTATTTGGAAGAATTTCAAGACAATATCAAAAAATTTCTTGTTGTTGGCATTCCTAACGGTGATGCCTTTAATGCAACTCTATTTAATTAATGTAACAACGGTAAATGCTGCAGCAGAAGTAGCTGAAAGTATTAACAGTGGGTTTGTAGAGATATTTATAGTTTCGAGAATTGTTAACAATGATATGTTACAGCTCTATGCAGCTGCCATTTTAACACAGTTTTTGTTGATGACAAGTATGATTGCAGGTGCCTATATTGTAACGGAACGAGAAGAAAATACAATGATCAGGGTCTGTGTGGCTCCTATTAGTAAATTAAAGGTTCTTTCTGGTATTTTACTAGGGCATTCAATAACGGTTTTATTAGTGGCTTTAGTCATTATTTCTGCCTCTTATAGATTTTTTAGTGTTAATTGGGGAGACTCTCTTTTAAATTTAATAGCTATTACCTTAATGGCGGTTTACGTGGCAACAGCAATGGCTTTTATTATTTCAGGTATATTCCGAAATTCAAATGTTGCTGGTGGGGTTATGTCGATTGTTGTAATTGCTATGACTTTTACGAGTGGGGGGCTTATTCAGTCGGACAAACTGGAGAAGGTTTCAAATTTTACAATTAATAAATGGATTTCAGATGCCTATCTGATCTTAGCAGAAGGGGGAAGATTAAGGGATATATCTTTAAATCTTACCATATTAGCTCTTATTGGGACTCTACTAATGTTGCTGGCTAGTCTTTTATATAGGAGGGAGAATGTTTATGAATAGCATACTGATCGCTATAAACGTAATCAGAAGATTACTTCGGGAAATTACTTCATTGGGTTTTATTTTTCTATTTCCAGTAATCGCTGCCATCCTTGCAACATTAATGTTTGGTTCACCCAAGTCAATAGAAGTTGGAGTTGCAAATTTGCCTCAGCAGGATTATGGCTTAATTAATTTTCTAGAAGAGGATGACAGATACAGTCTGCACTTCATAAAGGAAAAAAATGTAGAAGAAAGCGTAAATAATAATGAAGTAAGATATGGTATTGTATTTCCTGATACAATTGATGATACAGACAAAATAAAATTAGTTAGTAAGAAAAATGACGAAGAGGCTATTAAATTAAAGGCAACAATAGATTCCTATTTGACTGCTGTAATATCAGGTGGATCAATTGGCATTGATAAATCAGTAAATAAGACAAATGATGAAGTAATGCAATCCCAAACGGCTATAGGAATGATGTCTATGTTTATTATTATGTTTATCGGCACAGGAATGCAGTTATTGTTAGAAGATAAAAGGCTTAAAACCTTTATGAGAAGCTTTTGTGCACCTTTGAAGCAGTATGAATTAGCATTAGGTCATTTATTAGCAAACCTATTTTTAGGGATGATCCAAATAGGAATATTTTTAACCATATCAACTACTATTTTTAAATTCGACTATGGCACTAGTATCATTAATGTTTTTATAATTCTGCTTATATTTTTAATTACTGCAATTGGCTTAGGTATAGGAATGATTGGTTTTATTAATGATAGTGGAAAATATAACCTGATACTGACTACTATTGCCGTAAGCCTAAGCTTTATAGGGGGTGCATTTTTTCCCTTAGAATATATGAATAACCTGCTAAAAAAAATGGCAAATCTTACACCACAAAAATGGTTAATTGATGCCTTTGTCCACCTAGCTGATGGAAACAGTATTTTCTACGCCTATACAGAACTAGCAGTACTATTACTATTTGGTCTAGTCTTTTTCACCTTTGGTGTTAAGTCTTTGAAATTAACTTCTACAGATTTATAAATGAGTAAATTATATATTTCGCATTACAATAAATAAGGACCTCTATTAGTTGAAAGAGGTCCTTATTTTTATGGCCATAATTTATCGACTTAAATGGAAGTGAAATAGCCACCTCTGCTTACGATATAGACGATTATATCATTTTCTAGCAAAAGTTCTTTAGGGTCTGGAGAGACAATTAAAGATTCCCCTCTTCTAATAGCAACAATGGTTCCTTTAGTAGCTGTCCAGAAATCTGATTCTTCAATAGTTTTATTGAGGAATGGACTATCCTTCACCTGCATTTCTATAAATAAAAATTGTTTATATTCACTAGATGTTGAAACTTGTTCAGTAATTCTTTTGATTGTACTATTTATTTGATCTTCCAATTTGGTTTTATCATCTAATAGATTCTTTAGTTGATGCTTAAGATAACCAAGGTGTTCTTTACCTAAAGCTTCTTCTAAAAATTGATTTGCTTTTTCTTTTGAAATAACAACGATTCCGCTACTGGGGACAACTTTTACAACATGACTTGTTTCTAAAAGGGCTATAGCCTTTCGAATTGTTTCTGGAGATACGTTATAATTACTAGCAAGATTTGACCTGCCCTTTATTTTAGCACCTTCTTGTATATTTCCATTAACAATTTGCTTGGCAATATCTTGTGCGATAAGCTTATATCGAGTACCTTGTTTTAACATGATGAAGTTCACCAACCTTTTTCTTATCAGGAATATAGGAAAGTTCTATCTTGAAATTAGATAAAAAAGAACTTTACGTAAAAGAGTTTTCTACATAAGTGGATAACAATTCAAATTAATTAAACCGATGATCTAGTTAGTTTATCACATAAAGTCATCCTTTAATCTTTAATCTTCTGAAGGAAGACTTTGTTCTATCACTATTTAATAGTATATTTCCATTATTGCCCTGTCAACTAAAATTTACAACAGAATTTTCTTTTAAAGTTCAAATTATGAGGAACTTGTATAATAGTATAACTATGATTTAGCATTTCTATTAAGGCTAAATACTATTTCTTTGATAGTTAAATAGTAATTTATAAAGGTCGTCATTTGACAACCGACAACCTTTACATTATAATATAAGTTGTCGGTTAGAAAGGGAGAGGTTAGATGATAGAGTTTAAAAAAGTTTCTAAAAGTTATGATAGTCAAACAAATGTAATTGATCAGCTAGATTTGAAAATAAATAAGGGTGAATTAGTTGTACTTATAGGAGAGAGTGGATCTGGTAAAACCACCACAATGAAAATGATTAATCGACTTCATGAACCAACATCAGGGACAATTTTAATAGATGGTAAAAACATCATGGAAATTAATCCGATTGAATTGAGAAGAAATATAGGATATGTCATTCAAAAAGTGGGATTATTTCCCCATATGACGATTGGTGAAAATATAGAATTAATTCCTACCCTAAAAAAATGGGATAAGGCTAAAAAAAGAAAAAGGACAGAAGAATTACTTGATTTAGTTGGACTTAATCCTCAACAATATATTGACCGATATCCAAATGAGCTTAGTGGGGGTCAACAACAGAGAATCGGCGTTGCTAGAGCCTTAGCAGTAGATCCAGAAGTAATTTTAATGGATGAGCCCTTTAGTGCATTAGATCCTATTACAAGAGAGCAATTACAGGAAGAATTACTAAAATTACAAGATGAACTGCACAAAACAATTGTATTTGTTACCCACGATATGGATGAAGCATTAAAACTAGGTGATAAGATTGCAGTTATGAAGGATGGTAAGATTATTCAATATGATACACCAGAGAACATATTGAAAAATCCGATTAATGATTTTGTTGAGTATTTTGTAGGAAAAGATCGACTATGGAAATCGCCAGAAATGGTTTATGCAAGGGATATAATGAAAAAACAACCCGCTACAATATCTCTTGAGCGTACACCAGCAAAGGCCTTAGAAATTATGAAAGAAAAGCAAACCGACTATTTATTGGTGGTGGATGTACCTGGTGATCGACCTAAGAAGGTACAAGGAATTATTACACCTAAGGAATTAAAGAATAAAACTACTTCTGACATTAAAATGAAAGATATATTAAATAAAAGCTACCATGTTGTTGCAGAAAAAACCAATATGGTGCAGGTTCTAAACATAATGAAGGAAAATAAACTGAAGAATCTACCAGTAGTTGATGAAGATGGCTATTTAAAGGGTTTAATTACACAAACAACGATTTTAAATTTATTTGCTGATGCCATTTCAGACTATGAAGAGGCTTAAGGAGAGATGATAGATGAATCAAGCAAGACCAGGCTTTATAGAATTTTTCATGGGCAGACTAGATCAAGTGTTAAGTTTGACAATTCAACATTTGCAGTTAACCGGATTAGCAGTTTTATGCGCAATATTAGTGGGATTACCATTGGGGATCTTAATTGCAAGGAATAAGCGTTTAGCAAATCCTGTTTTAGGAATTGCAAATATATTTCAGACTTTACCCAGCTTAGCATTATTTGGACTAATTATTCCTGTTATGGGGATTGGTGAAGTACCAGCTATTTTTGTACTTTTTCTATATGCCCTTCTTCCCATTATCAAAAACACCTATACAGGAATTATCAATGTGGATTCTTCCTTAATAGAGGCAGGAAAAGGAATGGGTATGACAAAGGGACAAATTCTTAGAAGAGTTCAGATTCCTTTAGCGGTTTCAGTAATCATGGCAGGTATTAGAATTGCTACAGTCATTAATATAGGTACTGCCACCATTGCATCCCTCATTGGTGCAGGGGGATTAGGAGATCTAATATTTAGAGGGATCTCTAGCGGTAGTAACAATATGATTTTAGCTGGTGCCATTCCAGCAGCCCTATTGGCAATTATAGTAGATTGGATATTAGGTGGGGTTGAATATTTAGTTACACCAAAAGGATTAAAATAATTATTAAAGGAAGTGTTAAGAATGAATATATTGTTAAAAAAATCTAAGGTTGTATGGTTGTTAATAGCTATATTAATGACAACGTCTATCATGGCGGCATGTTCTCCTAAAGGAGATAGAATTACAATAGGCTCAAAAAATTTTACAGAATCTAGACTATTAGCAACAATGTTTAAGGTATTAATTGAAGAAAATACAGACCTTCAGGTTGAAGTAAGGGAATTTGGTGGTACTCAGTTGGTTTTTGAAGCCTTAAGAACAGGGAGTGTAGACATCTACCCTGAATATACAGGTACAGCTTATACAGTAATGTTAGGCTACGATGAAATTCTTACTTCAGAAGAAACCTATGAAATCGTTAAAGAAGAATTTGAAGAAAACTATAATATTGAATGGCTTGAACAGTTGGGTTTCAACAATACCTATACCTTGACAGTAAGAAGAGAGATGGCCGAAGAGCTAGGGTTAAAAACCTACACAGACTTATTAGAATATGACCAAGACTTGATATTAGGTAGTACAATGGAGTTCTTAGAAAGACCTGATGGATATTTAGGGTTACAAGATGTATATGGTTTCAATTTTAAAGACGAGAGGGGTTTTGACCCAGGCTTAACCTACATGGCAGCAAGAGACGGACATGTAGATGTAATTGATGCTTTTGCTACAGATGGTCGTATACCAGCCTTTGATTTATACGTATTAGAGGACGATAAGGAGTTTTTCCCACCTTATTATGCAGCGCCTTTATTAAATGGAGAGACTGCAGAAGCCCATCCTGAGCTAAGGGAAATATTATCAATTTTAGAAAATCAAATTTCAGACGAAGAAATGCAGAATATGAATTATGAAATAGATGAACAAGAAAGATCAGAAGAACAGGTTGCAAGAGAGTTTCTACAATCTAAAGGTTTAATCTAATATTTTTTTCATTCCCCCTAATAGAGGTAGACAATACAGTCTACCTCTAATTTTCGATACACAAAAAAATTAAATTTGGTCTCCAATAGTATGATTCTTCCAAGTATAAACTTGTAACCTGTAGCAAAAAAATTATATTTAGCATGTAATTGTTCAAAAAGAGGGTATATTAACAAAAATAAACCTTGGAGGGATAAAAATGAAGGAAATTGTGTTAGCAGCTGGATGCTTTTGGGGAGTAGAAGCTTATTTCTTAAGAAAAGAAGGCATAATGGAAACAGAAGTAGGTTACGCTAATGGGCATTTAGAAAATCCAACCTATCAAGAAGTGTGTAGTAGAACAACAGGTCATGCAGAAGTATGTAAAATTAAATATGATGAAAACATCATCAGCCTAGAAAAATTATTAAGTTATTTTTGGAAGATCATTGATCCAATTGCCGTAGATCGACAAGGACCAGACATAGGCAACCAATATCGTACAGCTGTCTATTATTCAGATGAAAAGGACCTGCCAGTAATTATAAAAACAAAAGAAACTGAACAACAAAAATACTCAGAAAAGATAGCAACAGAAATAGAGCCACTAAAAGTCTATTACCCAGCAGAAGAATACCACCAGAAGTATTTGCAGAAGAATCCTGGGGGGTATTGTCATATTGATCTCAACAGATAAGCCTGTTGAAAAGGCCTCATCTTCATCGTCACAGCAAAAA
>NZ_KK211287.1:0-33923 GCF_000621485.1 Alkaliphilus transvaalensis ATCC 700919 | reverse complement strand
CTAGCACCCTCACGTATTAGTACATACGCTACGGTCGCCAGCTTTTTTTGTTCCTCGAATCTAAAGCTTTTTGAACAGGCTTATATTCTAATGAAAAGGCCTTAGCAATTCCCACCTTTAGAATTAAGGGGACTAACACTAAATCCTTTCCCAAACCAACTACTTTGATAATCCACGTTAATTTCATCAAATAAATCTTCAAGGGATTTGTCATAGGCAAAGGAATAACCTTCAATTTCTTTAATGATATCTTCTGTCTTAGTCTCATCCAGAGACATTGAGAAACGAGGACCACTTCAGCTAAAACCGACAACAGCTATACGTAGGCTCCTATTACCAAATTTTAAAGTTTTTAAAGCCTTTAAGGCAGATTCAGTTAGACTAATTTTCATTACTACACCTCCAATGGGTTCTCCCTACCCCTAAAGGGAGGGGTATAATATCATTATAATCTAATCTATTTGTTGGGTCAAATAGATTTTTTTGACGATTAACTTGGGCAATAGTATAATTAATTGTATAATCATACAAAGGAGTAACTTCTATGAGAAAACTACACTTAAAGTTACAAGTGAAAATCATTATTCTTGTTACAATTATTGTAATGGTTTCAATATATACAACTGTATTTATTATGAATCATTGGGTAACTAGAAATATTCAAAAAGAAGTTGAAATAAATATTATGAATATTGCTCAAATAGTTGCAAATTCGCCTAATGTAATAACAGGTCTCTCGCAGGACTCGATTAAAGAAAATGAAATACAACCCTATGTGGAAAAAATACTGGCTAATTCTCAACAGGTAGAAATTATTGTAGTAGCCAACATGGAGGGAATACGATATGCCCATCCTAATCCTGAAAGGGTCGGACAATCCTTTGTGGGGGGAGATGAACTGAGGGTTATTTCTGAGGGAGAGAAATATATATCAGAAGCCACCGGAACCTTAGGTCACTCGATTAGAGCTTTTGTACCAATATATAGAAACGAAGGAGAACAGATTGGTTTTGTTATGACAGGAACATTGACCCAAAGTATTGAAAGGATGCGGAAACAAAGTCAAATGACTATTGTTCTATCTTCCTTTGTAGGCTTATTCTTTGGTATAATTGGTGCATTTCTATTATCTACAAATATAAAACGGATTCTTTTAGGGTTAGAACCAGAACAAATCTCAAAGCTATATTTAGAAAAGGAAGGGATATTAGAATCTATTCATGAGGGAATAATAGCAGTAGATGATCGGGGAAAAATTACACTGGTGAATGAATCTGCAATAAAATTACTTCAAGTTGCAGATCACGATGTAATTGGTAAAGATGTACTGGAGATTTTTCCAACAAGTCGCTTACCAGAAATTATTCAAACAGGAATTGCAGAATATGATCGAGAACAGGTGATTAATCAAACGATCATCATCACAAATAGGATTCCTATTAAAGAAGGGGAAAAGATAGTTGGTGCTATAGCCACCTTTAGAGATAAGACAATGGTGACAAGATTGGCTGAAGAAGTCACCGGTGTTAAACAAATTGTTGAATCATTAAGGGCAAATACCCATGAGTTTATGAACAAACTCCATGTTATTTTAGGACTAATTGAGGTAAATGAATTAGAAGAAGCGAAAAAATTTATTATCAGCACAGGGGAAAACCAGCAACAAATTATAACCTTAGTAATGAACAAAATTAAAGACCCAACAATTGCAGGATTACTGTTAGGGAAATTTAGTAGGGCAAAAGAACTAGGGATTCATATGAAAATGGATGAAGAAAGCAATTTAGAACGTCGTACTGATCATATTAGTAGTAATGTATTAGTTACCATTATTGGCAATCTATTAGAAAATGCCATGGAGGCTGTAACCATGATGGAATCAAAATATGTTGATTTTAGTATTGTTGAAGAAAGAGATCAGTTAATGATTCGAGTGAAGGACAATGGCGTGGGAATACAAGAAGAACATAAAAATCTATTATTTAATAGAGGATTTACTACGAAGCAAGGAAATCGGGGGGTAGGTTTAGCTTTAGTTAGAGAAATAGTTGAGAACTTAGGCGGATATATTGAATTTTTAAATGAAGATTGTAATACTGAATTTGTTGTTTCATTACCAAAGGGGGAAAAAAAGTGATAAGAGTATTAATAGTTGAAGATGACCCAATGGTTGCTCAATTGAATAAAAGGTTTGTTGAAAGCATTGAGGGATTTAAAGTGCTAGGGGTAGCTTCTAATGGAGAAGATGCTTTAATGTTTTTAAAAAATAATTTAGTAGACTTAATTATTCTAGATGTGTACATGCCTAAAATTGATGGATTAAGTGTACTAAAGGAAATGAGAAAGAAATTTATTAAGGCGGATGTTATTTTGGTAACTGCTGCTAAAGAAACGGAAAACATAGATGAAGCTCTAAAACTTGGTGCCGTGGATTATCTAATCAAACCCTTTGAATTTGAAAGGTTAAAGAGCTCTTTAGAAAATTATTTATTAAGATATAAATTATTACAGAGTAAAAATACAATTCAACAGGAGGATATCGATCGGATTACTAAAAGTAGTAAAATTCAAAATGACGCACCTTTACAAAAGGGCCTTCATAGGGCAACGCTAGAACGAATTCGTGGTTTTATGAAAAAGAATGATAAGGAGTCATTAACTAGCGAGGAGATAGCAGAAAAGGTTGGCATGTCAAGGGTAACTGTGAGACGATATTTAGAATATCTAACAACCACTGAAGAAATAAAGTTGGAGGTTGAATATGGATCAATTGGAAGACCGAGTCACTTATATAAGTATAATCGTAGATAATAGAAGTAGTAGTTCAATTAAGTAATTTTCTCAACCAATTAAGTACATTAATAAAACGACTAATGTTAAGAACCTTGTCTTGTTTGGCAAGGTTTTTTTGTGTCGTTTTTTAATCAAACTGAGATGAAGACTACTTTTCGTTAAAATAAAATCAATTTTTTCTTTATTTACAAAATGTTTAGAATATGTTCTAAATATTTCATTATTTTCTGAATTTAATTATGATAGGTATAAGACTAAGCTAATGTATCAGCTAGCATAAAATAGGAGGATGATTTATCAATGAATTTTGGAGAAAGAAGTTTAAAATTACACGAAGAAAAAGTAGGCAAGATCGGAGTTGTATCAAAGGTAGCTGTAGAAAATCGAGATGATTTAAGTTTAGCTTATACACCAGGTGTGGCAGAACCCTGTAAGAAAATCCACGAAGATAAGGAAAACGTATACAAATATACATCTAAAGGGAATTTAGTTGCAGTTGTAACTGATGGTACAGCAGTATTAGGATTAGGGGACATTGGACCAGAAGCTGCTATGCCAGTAATGGAAGGGAAGGCTATATTATTTAAAGATTTTGCAAATGTTGACGCTTTTCCAATTTGTTTAGATACTAAGGATGTAGATGAAATCGTTAACACAGTCAAACTACTAGCACCAACTTTTGGCGGGATTAATCTAGAAGACATTGGATCTCCCCGTTGTTTTGAAGTTGAAGCAAGACTTAAAAAAGAATTGGACATCCCTGTATTTCATGATGATCAACACGGAACAGCAATTGTAGTAGTTGCAGGTGTAATTAATGCATTGAAGGTAGTAAATAAAAAAATTGAAGATGTAACAATCGTAGTGAATGGTGCAGGTGCAGCAGGTGTAGCAATAACAAAAATGTTAATCAATATGAAGCCAAAAGATATTTTGTTATGCGACCGAGAAGGAATCCTATATCCAGGAGCGCCAGGAAACAACGATCATAAAGAGGAAATGGCTAAAGTAACTAACAAGTTAGAAATAAAAGGTTCATTGGAAGTTGCCATGAAAAATGCAGATGTATTTATAGGGGTTTCAGCTGCAAATGTCCTTACGGCTGAGATGGTTAAAACAATGAGTCAAGATGCAATTATCTTTGGAATGGCAAACCCTATCCCAGAAATAATGCCAGATGTAGCTCTAGAAGCTGGAGCAACAGTAGTAGGATCAGGAAGATCAGACTTCCCAAATCAAATTAACAATTTACTTGCTTTCCCAGGGATCTTTAGGGGTGCATTAGATGTTAGGGCAAAGGATATTAATGAAGAAATGAAGCTAGCAGCAGCTTATGCCATTGCTAGTATTATAAGTGAAGAGGAGTTAAGATCAGACTACGTAATACCTGATCCATTTGACAAACGAGTGGTAGAGAAGGTAGCAGAGGCAGTAGCAAAAGCTGCACAAGATAGTGGCGTAGCAAGAGTATAATAATGAGGGGGTAAAAATATGACAACTGCAACTTTAAATGAAAAGCAAGGTTATAAAATTATGGGTATTTCTTTACCACTATTTGCTCTATTAACCGCTGTCATCTTGGCGGCTACCTACATGGAAGTATTGCCAAAAGGAATGATTGGAGCATTTGCTTTAATGATGGTGATTGGAGCAATTTTAAATGAGATCGGAAGTCGCTTGCCTATTGTAAAGGACTATTTAGGTGGAGGTGCTTTAGTCATTATCTTTGGTTCTGCTGCCCTCGTAACTTATAATGTTTTACCAGAAAGTGCTTCAACAATTATGGCTAATTTTATGAGGGGTGAGGGATTCCTTGACTTTTATATTGCAGCCTTAATTACAGGAAGTATTTTAGGTATGAATAGAAATCTACTGGTTAAAGCTTCAGTAAGATATCTACCAGCTATTATCGGTGGTGTGGTGGTAGCATTGGGCTTAGTAGGTCTAGTTGGAGCTTTAATTGGATATGGAGCAAAGGAAGCCGTATTATACATTGGTGTACCAATTATGGGTGGCGGTATGGGAGCAGGTGCTGTGCCATTAGCTAACATATTTGGTGGAAGCTTAGGGGTTGAACCAGCTGACATGCTTTCTGTAATGGTACCAGCTGTAGCGTTAGGAAATGCCTTTGCTATCATTGTAGCAGGTTTATTAAATCGAATTGGTAAAGTTAAGCAACAGTTAACAGGTAATGGTGAATTATTAAGAACTAAAGAAAAACAAAGTAAAGATCATGTAGAAGAAAAAGAAGAAAAGATTGAATTAAATTATCAAATGATGGGAAAAGGTCTATTATTGGCGGTATCTTTCTTTGTTTTCGGTCTTATTGTAGAAAAATTTGTTCCACAAGTTCATGCTTATGCATGGATGATTATTACTGTAGCATTAGTTAAAATTGCTGGATTATTACCAAGAGAATATGAAGTTGGAGCTTTCCAATGGTTTCAATTTATCATGAGTAACTTGACAGGTGTGTTACTTGTTGGAATCGGAGTTGCCTTTACTAATTTACAACAGGTTATTGATGCTTTCTCCCTTCAATATATTTTATTAGTAGCGGTTACAATTATAGGTGCTGTAGTAGGTTCAGGTTATATCGGTAAATTCGTTGGTTTCTATCCAATTGAATCTGCCATTACAGCAGGATTATGTATGGCAAATATGGGGGGAACTGGAGACGTTGCAGTATTATCGGCATCTGATCGTATGAAACTTATGCCTTTTGCACAAATCTCTTCTCGTATTGGAGGAGCATTTATGTTAATTTTAGCCAGTACTCTATTAGGTCTACTATAGGTTAATAAGTAATAAGTATTAAGTTAAAAATAATAAAGTAATAATAAATAAGTTAATATTTATTTATGTCTTAAGGAACAGGTGCTGATTCAAACAGGACCTGTTCCTTATTTGTTTTAAAACCTGATTTAACCTATCACAGACCTTTCAATAAATAGCTTTTTTCATAATCCCCTTTCTATAATACCTCCATATGAGATATCTACCTATTTTAATTGCCTTTCTCCAAAAAAATCATGAGTAATTCTGCTATATTAATCGAAAAATTCTTCCAGGTAAACCTTTAGTAGCGAGAAATATTTTCATAATAAAATAGTTGACAAATACAAATGGATAATAATATAATAATTGCATAATACAAATATAAATAAAATCAAATAAGTTTTTTCCTTAAGTGATCAAAGGACTAATGATTTATTGTAAAGAAGTAAATTAAGGAGGATTATTATGACAATGGAATGAAGGGGTTTACTACTGACAGGAAGAGAAAAAGTGATCGTAGAGTTAGCAATTGGTAAACCGCGTATAAAAGAACAAAATAAGGCTATAGAGGAATAAAAAAAACTAGGGGTGAGAGAAGAAAAATTCGATCAATTATTTAATGAACTGGAAGAAACTGTAGAAAAAGAGGCTACAAAAGAAACTACTAAAAAAACTATAAAAAAACTATAGAAAATAAGTCTAAATGCTGTTCTGAAATAAATGTAAGGAATCTAATTTTTTCAATATTGAATAACAGATGCTGTAAATAAAAAGAAAAGGAGAATAGTGCTATGCAATTAACAGAAGGTAGAGAAAAAAAGAGTGTGATTAGTTTTATAAAGAAACACATACTTTTAGATAAAATAATGATTGTTTTACTGATCAGCATCATTTTTATGTATTTTTTCAATGAAGCATTACTTCAAAAAATGATAAGTAGTATAGGGGTTAACTTAAAGGCAATTTGGTTATATTTATTTGTGTCTTTTGCCATAGGTGCTTACCTTCAGGCTTCTAAGGCAACCTATTTAATAGGTCGAGTTTTTAGTAATCATCCCCTTAAGACGGTAGCAATGGGGTCTGTATTTGGATCAATAGTACCCCTATGCTCCTGCACTGTTATACCTTTAATCAGTGTTCTATTACGATCTGGTCTACCAATAAGTGGTGTTATGAGCTTTTGGATATCTTCTCCAATATCAAGTATCGATATCTATGTTTTAACGGCTGGCGTGCTAGGCTTTGAATTTGCCACAGCTAGATTGTTGGCGTCAATTTTCATGGGAATGTTGGCTGGAGCAGTGACTTATGGATTAAATAAATATACTAATTTCCTGGGGAATAAAAATGAATATACTAGCAATAACGTTAATCCGAATACTTTTAAAGAAGTAGACTTTAAGATCTGGAAGGATAAGAAGAGGGTTAATGTTTTCTTTAGAGATTTCATATCACAATTAACATCTGTAACTAAGTGGATCTTACTGGCCTTTGCAGCAGAAGTGGTTATGGTAAATTATATGCCTCCTTCTCTATTAGCCACCTATTTTGGTGAATCAAGTATACTTGCTATTCCACTGGCTATTATAATAGGCATTCCAGCTTATATTAATAATATTACAGCTTTACCAATTTTAAAAGGAATGTTGGAAAGTGGAGTATCTCATGGAGCCGGCTTAGCCTTCATTACTGCAGGAGCAGCCACAAGTATTCCTGCCATGTCGGCGGTATTAGCCTTAACAAAACGAAAGATTTTTATCCTGTATTTAGGGCTAGCGCTGGTGGGGTCAATTATTGCAAGCTTTGTATATGAATCTATTCATATGCTGCTAAGATAGGCAAAGAACATTTATCATTTTATGTCATTTAAATAACAATAGAATAGTGGTATAATATGGTATAGTATGTATAATCCTACTATACTGGGGGGATACCAATGAATTTTGACATCTTAAATACGACAATTTTACTGGTTGGCGGTCTAGCAGCCCTATGGGAGACTTTATTACAAATGTCTGGCAAACGGGTATTAAAGAATAGAAGTAGTATTTCTAATCTTTCATTTGTAGCGCCAATAGTCATTGGAGCGAGTTTGTTCTTAGAGGAGATTCTATTTATTTTCTTGGTTTATTTAGGAATAGTTCTTGTTTGTTTACTGATACGTTATTTTGGTGGAGTAGGATATAGAATTGATATTGACCAGTTAAATGGAGTAGACTTCTCTAAAATTGATAGTCTTGTCAAACAATCTATAGATGAAATTGAATATGAACAACCAGAAATAATTAAAGAAGATCAACTAATTAAATACACTTTCTCTGATAATGGAAGAACTATAGAAGTAAAGGAAAAAGAATCTACCTTCACTGAAAAAAAGACCTATCATGTCAATTTCAAAAGATGGTTTAATTTAGGGTCTAAAAAAGAAGTTTTGTATTTTATTGAAACAGCCATTACACAAGGCGAAGATCGGAATATTAAAAGAAATCTAAAGTTGTTGTTTCAGTTAATCTTCACCGTGGGACTATTAGGTTTTGGTTTGTTCCTTATGTCGCAACAGGTCATATCTCCAAAAAATATTCAACAGGTGATTTTAGATGAATTACCGATGGTGTATGTGGTTAAAGAAGATCAATATTTAGAAGATGAAGAATTAGTTCTACAGCTGCATCACATTTTACAAGATAGCTATAACTTTAAAGGTAGAAATAATGCTATGGATCTTCAAAACCCTGATTTAATAGTTTATTATGGTAATGAAGGAAGGGTCCTTTATATAAATAACTATATAGCTAATCTGTACCTTCCTAATTCTGAAATAGGGAGTAGGACCATCTTTCATAAGTTTTTGTTGCAAATATACGAACTTTTTCATCAAGAAGAAGGAACCCAATATAGAATCGTCATAGGACCAGAAGGTTGGATAAACATAATTGATAGAATCTTAGAATCCCCAAATATTAATTAATGATTATATAAAGAGATGGAGGTGGGAAGTCATGGAGAAAGGATATATTAAGGAGCTTACTGAACTGAAGAGTTGTTGTCACCATCGGTTAAATAGTAGTGAATGCTGTGTTGAAGAGATTGGAGAAGTAGTTCAAAAATTGGTAAGAGTACTTCAAGTTTTTGAAGAAAAAAGGATAAAGGCCAAAGGCTTTACTAGCTCAAGATGCTATGCCCTTATGACTATTCTTGAGAAGGAAAAGATAACAATGAACGACTTAAGTGAAAGAATAGGACTTAATACCAGTACGATGACAAGAATCATCAATAACTTAGTTAGAGATGGTTATGTTGAAAGAGATAGTGACCAGCAGGATAGGAGAATTGTGATCGTAAAACTAACAGAAAGTGGAAAAGAAGCAGCTAGAGAGCTTAAAGAAGATATCAATGATTTTTATAAGAAGATTATAGGGAATATTCCTGAAGGTAACGTGATGAAAGTTTTAAGTTCTGTTTCAATCTTATTAAATGCCTTCGATCAAGCTTATTTAGAGATGGAATAAATGAAGTGCATTTACACTATTACTAAAGGGAAAAATGATTATGGCGGTTGAGGGGGAATCTATCATAATGGCGCAAATACTTAATGATTTACCATCAGTTGAAACCGAAAGACTTATACTAAGAAAATTTTGTATAGAAGATGCTGTGGATGTTTTTGAATATATTTCTGATCCAGAGGTATGTAAATACGCCCGATGGTATCCCTTTAAGACGATAGAGGAGGCAAAACAGATTATAGAACAGCGCCTAAAGGAGTATGCCAGTCATAGCGGAGGGTTATGGGGGGCTTATCATCGGGATAAAAGAAAAATTATAGGAACTGTAGGTTTTTTTAATATTGATGTTAATAATCTTAAGGCAGAGCTTGGATATACTTTTGCTAGAAATTATTGGGGACAGGGCTATGCCACAGAAGTTGCTAAGGTTTTGGTTACTTTTGGTTTTAATAAGCTGAAGTTGGAGAGAATAGAAGCCCGTTGTCATGGGGATAATGAAGCTTCTATAAGGGTTCTAGAGAAAATTGGTATGAGTTATGAAGGTACTTTACGAAAAGATTATAGAAAAAATGGAGTTTTCCATAATACCAGTATTTATTCTATATTAAAGGAAGAATACTTAAAGCAATAGATATAATTTTTAAAAGTCCATAGCCCATAAAGGGTTGAGGAAATTACATAGTATCATAACTCTGAAATTATAGTCCGGTTATGCAAATGAAAAGCTAATATTAATGATACAATTTCAACGATCAAAAACCGATAAAAGATTCACGATAAGTGAATATTTTATCGTTTTTTTGTGTTCTAAAAGAATGAAGAGTCATCATTATAAGGATGTATATAAAACTAATATAAGGGGGTATTATAGATAAGGTAACATAAAAATAATAGGATAAGGAGTCATCTTTTATGGAGCCGATTAGTATAGGATGGATGAAAATACCTAAAAAAATGAGACAAAAACTACTAAATAACTCTTTTTGTGCTGATTGTGGTGACTTTACGAAAATAATAGATTATACAATAGAGGAAGACTACTTTGGTTTAATCGTACAAGGGAAGTGTCATCAATGTAGACAGGAAATTGTTAGAGTTCTTGAACGTTAGGCTTCTTGAATGTTAATGATTAATAAAAATTCATATGCATTACCTTCTAATAAACCCTTTACTTTATAAAAAAATTAGAGTAAAATCAGAAGGGTTAAGGAGGGTGATTAGAATGGTTAAGTTAGAATTAAAAGATAGGACATTTTACAGTAAATTATTGACAATTGCTTTGCCAATAGCCTTGCAAAATCTTATATCCTCCTCGCTAAATATGGTAGATACAGTGATGATTGGTAGATTGGGAGAAGTAGAAATTGCAGCAGTAGGTTTAGCAAACCAATACTTCTTTCTTCTAGTATTACTTCTGTTCGGAATAAATAGTGGAGGAGCAATATTTGTTTCTCAGTTTTGGGGAAAACGGGATTTAACTAATATAAAAAAGGTTTTAGGGATTACTATGCTATTTGGAGGCGGAATAAGTCTTGTTTTTGCAGCCTTAGCATTTTTTACACCGAATGTCATATTGCGGGTTTTTACTGATGATCAAACTGTAATGAACTTAGGAAGTCAGTATCTAAAGATCGTCTCCCTAAGCTATCTTTTGACGGCTATCAGTTTTGCTTTTTCCTTTGCCTTAAGAAGCATTGGTCAAGCTAAACTTCCAATGGTAATCAGTGTCATTTCATTGATTACCAATACAATATTAAATTACGTTTTAATATTTGGATTTTTAGGGTTCCCAGAAATGGGAGTTAGGGGAGCTGCGATGGCAACCTTAATTTCAAGAGGTGTAGAAATCACAACACTATTATTAATTATTTACGGGCAAAAAATGGAAGTTGCTGGTAAGCTTTCAGAAATGATTTCTATTCCTAAAAGTTTACTAAAAACATACTTTAATACTGGGATGCCTGTTATTTTAAACGAGGGCCTTTGGTCATTAGGGGTTACAATGTACTCTATTTCTTATGCAAGAATCAGCACAGAAGCAATCGCTTCAGTACAAATTGCAAATACAGTTTCTAGTATTTTTATGGTTGCAGCCTTTGGGTTAGGGAATGCCTGCGCTGTCATGATTGGTAATTCCATAGGCGCCAATAAAGAAGAAGAAGCCATTGTTTATTCAAAACGTTTTACCGTGTTAAGCCCTATATTTGGAACAATTTTAGGAATTATGTTATTTATATCAGCACCTTATATTTTAAAACTGTATAATATCTCTGATACTGTTTATTACAATGCAAAAAATATTTTAATGATTATGTCTTTTTTCCTTACTTTTAGAATCTTTAATACAATATTAATTATTGGAATATTAAGAGGTGGTGGAGATACCAAGTATTCTCTTTTCTTAGAGATGGGTTGTGTATGGTTTTTCGGTGTGCCAATGGCCTTTATAGGGGCCCATGTTTTAAAATTACCAGTTTATTGGGTTGTAGCAATTGTCTCCTGTGAAGAGGTTGTAAAAGCCATCATTGGGTATCCAAGGGTAGCATCAAGAAAATGGGTGAAAAATATTGTAGAGTCAATATAGCTTTTATTGACAGGCTTTGATAAAGTATGATAAGATTATTTAGGATTTAAAAGGTAGCGAAAGAGGGAGTAGCTGTAACTTAGTTACGGATAGTGTCAACATACTGACCTAAAAGGTCTGGTGCTATCCACTTTAGTGTTTACTAATCAGTTTTTACTAAAGAAGCGAGACTTTTCCGTTTAATAGGTTGAAGTGTATTATCAGCCATTAAACGAGAAGGTCTCTTTTTTATTTTATCATCTTAATCGAAATCTAAATTTTAAGGAGCTGGTTTATTTGTTCTCAGAATTAATTAATGCATTCTTCTTTATTTTTATGGCAGAGATGGGAGACAAAACCCAAATACTTGCAATGGCCTTTGCAACAAAATATTCCCTTCATAAAGTTTTGCTAGGAGTAGCGCTAGGTTCCTTTCTTAATCATGGGCTAGCTGTTCTTTTAGGTACATATCTAACCCATCTTATTCCGCTAGACAATATTAGATTATTGTCTGCCTTTGCTTTTGTTGTTTTTGGCTTATGGACCCTTAAGCTAGAAGAAGATGAAGGTGAAGAAGCTAGTAAGAATAAATTTGGCCCGATTTTAACAGTAGCATTAGCTTTTTTTATAGGAGAATTGGGAGATAAGACCCAACTGACAGCCATTACCCTTTCAACACAAGCAAATTACCCCCAATTCATTTTAACAGGAACAGTGCTAGGCATGGTCTTTACCAGTGGTATGGGGGTATATGTAGGTAGTAAACTAGGCAAAAAGATACCAGAACTAGCATTGAAATTGATATCAGCATCAATATTTATTATTTTTGGTATAATAGCTTTAATAGAGTCAGTTCCTAGCCAATTTATGACTATTCCCAATATCACTTTATTTTCTATTCTTATGGTGATGGCTATTGTTTATCGTCTAAGGAAGGTAATGAATAGGTCACTAGAAGAGACATCCTTTAAAAAGGTGGCAGGAGAACTTTATCTAAATACCCAAAGAATTCAGCAAAGTTTACAAACGGTTTGCACATTAGATACTGAATGTGAAGCCTGTCGTAGGGGCAATTGTACAATTCGCTGTTTACAGGAGCAATTGGCAAAGGCCCAAGTTACAGAAAAGTTTTTAGTAGAGGAAGAATGGGACATTCCCTTATGTAAGGGCAATCAGTATGACCCTAAAAATTTAAGGGAGAGTTTAATGGAAACCCTGAATACCTGTCTAGAATGTCAATATCATCAAAAAAATTGTGTTGGAAATCAAACAAGAGTTACATTAGAAAAGCTTTACTTTGGTGAAACGATTCCCTTTGATGGAAGTAAAAAGGACTATTTCTTACAAATTAAAGAAAGGGACCCTCAATTTTATAGGGAATTTATAGCGCAAAAAGAAAATAATAATCTGAAATAAAGTGAAAAATGGTAATAGGACTTGTACCAAACTATTGGGAGAGGTATTATAATAGATAGTAGTTTATGTAAAGGAGAGGATCACTTCATGGAAAAAAGTAAAAAAGATACCCGAGTGGTGATAGGAATGTCGGGAGGAGTGGATTCTTCTGTTGCGGCATTGTTGTTGAAGCAGGAAGGATATGATGTAATCGGAATATTTATGAAAAACTGGGATGAAACAGACGATTTTGGTTATTGTACAGCAGCAGAAGACTATGAAGATGTTAGAAAGGTTTGTGACCAAATCGGCATCCCTTATTATACGGTCAACTTTGAAAAACAGTATTGGGATAAGGTATTTACATACTTTTTGGATGAGTATAAAAAGGGTAGAACCCCTAATCCTGATGTAATGTGTAATAAAGAGATTAAATTTAAGGCATTTTTAGAACATGCATTACAATTAGGAGCAGACTATTTAGCAACTGGTCATTACGCTCAAGTAGATTATCACAATGGAGAATATAGATTATTAAGGGGAGTAGACACAAATAAAGATCAAACCTACTTTCTAAATGCCCTAGGTCAATATCAACTTTCTAAAGCAATGTTTCCTATTGGGAATATTGATAAAAAGAGAGTAAGGGAGATTGCTTTAGAGAATAATCTTGCAACTGCCAAAAAGAAAGACAGTACAGGAATTTGTTTCATAGGTGAAAGAAACTTCAAAGAATTTTTAAGTAATTATCTTCCTGCTCAACCAGGCGAAATTAGAAGTTTAGATGGCGAAGTAAAGGGAAAACATGACGGGCTGATGTACTATACTTTAGGACAAAGAAAAGGATTAGGTATTGGGGGCGCAGGTACTGGCCAACCTTGGTTTGTAGCATCAAAAGACCTAGAAAAAAATATATTATATGTAGTACAAGGAGAAGAACATCCTGCTTTATTCTCAGAGGGATTACTGGCTACAGATGTTAATTGGATAAATGACAAGTTACCAGAAAGCCCGCTGAAATGTACAGCTAAGTTTAGATATCGTCAGCCAGATCAAGGAGTAACAGTTTTTGTAACAGGCGAATCGACTGTAAAAGTGATTTTTGATAAACCTCAAAGCTCCATTACTCCAGGCCAAGCTGTCGTTTTTTATGATGGAGAAGTTTGCCTTGGTGGGGGCACTATCGATAAGGTATTAAGAAGCTAAGATAAACTGAAAGAATAGCATAAATAGAAAAAATCGATTATAAAACTGGAAATAATAAAAACTGCTCTTATTTTAGATAGGAGCAGTTTTTTTAAATATTCCTAGATATCCTTTAGAATTGTATGTAAATTATTAAGGCCTTCTTCTAAACTATCATCTACAATACTAGCTCGGTCTACATGGCTTATCAGTTTATGATGCATTGTTAAAAGGAGCTCGTCTGATCGCTTAGTCTGATTTAAAATATCCTGTATATGTCTTTTTTGTGATGCGGTTAAATGATTAACTTCCTCAATTTCTTCTTGTACTTGATTAAAACCATCTACAATTTCTCCCATTTTACCAGAGACAACATCTCCTATAATTCTTCCTTTTTCTATGGTTTTAATACTTTCTTTGCTATTACTTAGAGCGACAGATATTTCCTTCTGAATGTTTGTTACAAGACTTTCTATAGACTTTGTACTTGTAGCAGTCATTTCTGCCAGTTTTCTAACTTCATCAGCTACTACAGCAAAACCTTTGCCTTGATCACCGGCTCTGGCCGCTTCTATTGCTGCATTTAATGCAAGAAGATTAGTTTGGGAAGCAATATCATTAATCGTTTTAATTATACTGGTAATTTCTTTTGACCTGTCTTCTAGTTTTACCATCGATTGAGAAGTAGTGCTTGATTGATGTTGAAGCATATACATTACTGTAGATAATTCTTCTGTAGCGTTACTGCCTTCTTGAGACTTCGAAACACAGTCAGTAGAAATCTTTGTAAGGTTATTACTTCGCTCAGCAATATAGCTAGAAAGTTCGTTGGTTTGATAGGTAATTTGGTTAACCTCATAGATTGTTTTTTTCATTTCTTCTGCTAGAGTAGCTAATTCACCATGCTGTTGATTTACCGATTCATGCTGGTGGATGATCTTACCCATATCATTATAGATTTTATGGATATTTTCTTTTAGAATATCGGTATTTTCATCATTTAGAGAGGGTATTTGATCATTGATAATTAGATTTGAGTTTTTATTTTCATTAAATTTGTTTTTTTTGAAAAACACAAGTGTTGCCCCCTTTTTATTGGTGTTCCGTGAGATTGCTAAGGAATTATGCCATAGAATTGAGGAGATATGGTATTTTGAAGTAAATCCCTCAATAATATTTTAATCATCTTCGGTGAGTAATTCAGTGACTTAGGTCACTTTCATTTAATTTTGCATTTTTATCCATTTTGTGGTATAATATATTTTGAAATAAATGCATCTTTATGTGAAGTATTTATGGTGAAAAAGGCGAAAATGTGAGTTGTTATATGTTTTTAAACAGATAATAATAAACTTTTTCATAGAGCCAAAAGCTATAAAGAAAAACAGAAAAGAGATGGGATTCTCGCGGGCCCAAGGGGGCCAGTGATAGGCTATCAAATGGTGGCTTAAGATGAGTCTTCTAGGCGAAATCTGGGTACTCTTCCTCTATTAAGGGAAGAGTGCTTTTTTTATAGATTTATTAAATTTATTAAATAATTTGTAGGGAGGAGAATAGGATGGAAATATTAAAAAATATTGTAACTAGCCAAGAGGAAGAAATAATTGTTGATGAAACTAATAAGAGGGTGATTTTTTATCAATATGATGAAGATTGCCTGAAGGATCAACTGGAGGAAATTGAGAGAACTGATGAAAAACATGAGATTGAAAAAGTCAGCGTCTATACAGAAGAAGGGGAATTAGAATTGATAGAGAGTTTAGATCTCATTTATGAGGGCAAAATTGATGGCTTTTTTAATGGAAATGATGCATTAATTTACTCACAGTTTATTAATCCAGAAAGATCCCATAGTACACATAAGGAAGTGCAAGAAAAAATTATTCACACAGTAACGAATAAGTATCAAGGGAAGACATCTAATCTAATTTTGCCTGAGGAGTTTGAAATTAGAAAAGCTGACACAAGCGATGTAATTGAAATGGCAAATGTATTTTCAAAAGTCTTTGAAACATACCCTGTGCCAATGGATGAGCCTAAATATATTAAAAAAGTTATGAGGGAAGAAACGTTATTTTCTCTAATTACCCACAAAGATAGAATTGTGAGTATTGCGTCTGCCGATATTAACTCTAAATATAATAATGCAGAAATTACTGATTGTGCGACACTGCCAGAATATAGAGGTAATGGATTGCTAAGTCATATAATAAGTCATTTAGAGGAACGGCTACTAGAGGAAAACGTACCAAACTTATTTTCTTTAACTAGGGCAATTTCAACAGGTATGAATCATGTTATTGCAAAACATGGTTATGAATACAGAGGTACATTGGTTCAAAATTGTGATATTTCAGGGAGTTTTGAGGATATGAATATTTGGGTAAAACAACTATCATAAAATGATGATAAAGGGAATCTAAAGGGATTCCCTTTTTTTGTAGAATAATATACAATTAGACCATGCTAAGATTATATTTAAAGGAGTGGTCACATGGCTAATTTAGGATTTTTTGAAGTCATTCTAACGCTTATGTTGATTTTTATAGGGTATTTGTTATACAAGAAAATTAACAGAAAAAGTTACTTAGGAGAGGAAGTTTATAAGATTCGTGAAGATTATGATAGTATTGTTTTAATCGTTCTATGGATTGTGATTGCAATAATTTTTTTATTAACGATAGTTTTAAATTTGGATTTTTTAAAAAGAAATTTATCTACCTATAACCTATGGGCTTTAACAGGATTTTTAATGGGGACTGCCCTCAATGGAATATTAAAAGGGCTATATAATAAAGAATTAAGGCTAAAAGGGATAACAAATAAAGGTAAAGTCTATTATTGGCGTAATATGATTAAACATTGTTGGGACGAAGATCGTTTAGAGATTCTCTTTAAAACTAGTCAAAATAAAACCCAGACGGTGATATGGTTTGTGAAGGATGAAGATATGGAAGCCCTCAAAAGTATCCTTAGTGATCAATTAATTAAAAAAAGTTAATCTTTCCTTCACAGAATTGACACAAAGTTATACTATAATAAATATAATCAGTAAGCAAGCAAGATGACTTCCTCTTAGTTAATTAATAAAAATGACAGCCTACAGCTGTCATTTTTATTTTGTCGTTGTTAAAAAAGATTAATTATAAGATGTACGTTTTTTGTGCTTAAATCTTCACAAAATCTTCAAAATTCTATTATATAATTTAATTAGCCAGTAGCCAACACACCTGGCTGATAAACTCCTTTTAATATAGATACTCACTTTTAAAAATGATAGCCCAAGGCTATCATTTTTAAATTGTATTGTCTTGAAATAATTAAGTTAAAGCTTTAATTTCACAAACAAAATATGAAAGATTTAATGATGGCTTTAAAGAAGAAATTTACTATCTTCATAGTTTCTTCAAAGTTTAATATTATAATAAAACTGTGATAAGAGAAAAAATAAAAAATAGGAGGCGTTAACTATGAAAAAATTTGTAATGATGCTAACAATGGCAGTAGTTATTGTAGGTTCTGTAGGAGGATATGTTTATGCTCAAAACAATGGGGTAAAGAATGAAAATGAAAGAGCTGCATATGGTAATCACTGTAATAATAATGAAGAAATGATCGTTATTATGGAAGAAGCGGGTTTTGACGAGATGGTAGAGGGAATGAGAACAGGTGATTATAATAAAATGAAAGAAATTATGGAAAATCTATCGGATGAAGATTATAATAGAATGATAGCGATTATGGATGAAAATGGATATGGCAATATGGCCAATATGATGCAATCTATAGGAAGAGAAGAAATGCTTAATATGCATAATTCCATGATGGGGAGAAATGGTATCCCGAGTATGATGAGAAGTATGATGGGAAGAGGTAGAAACTAAAAAGAGAAAGTAAATGCCCAGTATTTTACCGATATTGGGCATTATATATTGTAGAATGGGTGGGAAGGAATGATTAAATGGAGTCGATTAAAAATGTATTGGTCATAGATGATGAAGAAAGCATTGTTGCTGTAATCAAGGCCTATCTAGAGCGGGAGGGTTTTAGAGTATATGTCGCATATAATGGAAAAGAGGCTATACAAAGTTTTTACAAGAACAAAATAGATTTTATGATATTAGATCTAATGCTACCGGACCTCAGTGGTGAGGAAATTTGTAAAGAAATCCGACAAACATCTAATGTCCCAATCCTTATGTTGACTGCAAAGGTAGCAGAAGCTCAGAGAATTAATGGTCTTGATATAGGGGCAGATGATTATTTGACTAAACCATTTAGTCCAAAGGAATTGATGGCAAGGGTAAGGGCAATTTTTCGTCGAACATCTTCTGACAACAACCAAGAATTGATCGTGATTAAGGGTGGAGATCTTTTAATTAGTCCCAATAAAATGGAGGTTAAAAAAGATGATAAATTAGTAGACTTAACTGCTACTGAATTTAAGATCTTATTACTTCTTGCCCAAAACATAGGCAGGGTATATTCTAGAGAAGAACTTATAACTAAGATATTAGGACACGACTATGAAGGTTACGATAGAACCATAGATACCCATATAAAAAATATAAGACAAAAGGTTGAAGATACGAACCATAAATACATCATAACAGTGTACGGGGCAGGATATAAATTTACGGAGGAATAGTTATGCTAAAAGCATTGCAAACTAAATTAACCCTACTAATATTAGGTGGGACATTTGTAGCCATCATTTTAGTCAGTTTAATAATTAATATAACTATATTTCAGAGATTTGATGATTACATGGAGCATGGAGAATCTGACCGTATTGAGGGGGTTCTACAATTATTACATCAATATTATGGGGTATATGGTGAATGGAATGATGCCATTTTTGATGCAATTCGTTATTCCCATGATCTTCACAGTTATGACATCAATATTAGAGATGAAAAAAATGAAATTATTTTCAGTAGTTCAGCTGATGAGGAAATAGAAAATATGCACTATCATATGATGAGAAATATGGACAATCATATGGGAAGGAGCAAAAGACATACCAGCTATTCTACTGATGAATATGAAATAGTTATTGAAGGGCAAAGGGTGGGAACAGTAGAAGTTGGTAGTTATATGCCTTACTTAGTAACAGAAAAGGAGATTCTTTTTTCAAGAGGGGTAAATTCCTCTATATTTTTTGCTGCACTTATCTCGATGGTTGTTTCGCTACTATTAGGAATCTATGCTTCAAAGTTCTTTATTAGGCCAATTAAGGATATAACGACAGTAGCTAATTCCATAAGAGCAGGCAATTTAGGTGTTCAAATAGAAGCAACCGATAATACTAAAGAACTTTTTGAGCTTTCTCAATCTATAAATCATTTATCTAAGTCACTATCAGAACAAAAAGAGTTACGGAAAAGGTTAACTTCAGATATAGCCCATGAACTAAGAACTCCTTTAACGATATTACAAAGCCATATAGAAGCTATTAATGATGGTATTTGGCAGCCGACAGAAGATAAGCTAAATATATGTAAAAATGAAGTAATATACTTGATAAAATTGGTAGAACAGCTACAACATTTGACAGATATAGAAAATCATAAGAATGAACTGGAGATTACACAATATAGTTTAACTCAATTAATTAAAGAGGTGGTTGAGAGTTTTAGATATAATTTTGAAAGAAAGGCTGTAGGAGTTAATATGAATTTAAAGGAAATCACCCTTGAGGGAGACAGAGATAAAACTCGTCAGATCCTTATTAATCTTTTATCCAATGCGTATAAGTTTACTAATCGAGGGGATGCTGTAGAATTATCTTTGGAAGATGATGAAGATAAGGTCTATATTAAAATAAAGGATACCGGGGTAGGGATTCCAACAAAAGATTTACCAAACATTTTTGAACGTTTTTATAGAAGTGATGAATCAAGAAATAGAAAAACAGGTGGAACGGGAATTGGTCTTACTATTGTAGCTAGTCTTATTAAAGCACAAAAAGGTGATATTAATATAAGTAGTCAAGAGGGAATCGGTACAGAATGTAAGATTATATTACCGAAAATTTTGAATTGATTACATTAAAAAACCTAATCTTGGGCACTTTATTCATAGGAAATGCACAAATGAATAAAGTGTTTTTTGTAGTATTTAATAAATTGAACTACAAAATTTTGGTGACTTATTATTGATGTAGGGAAAAAATATGGAAATCTTATGAAACCTATAGTAATATGGTAAGGTAAGCAATTAAGATAAGAAAGGATGATTAATATGACTAAGCAAAACCCAATAGTAACCTTTACAATGGAAAATGGAAACCAAATGAAGGCAGAACTATATCCAGAGATTGCACCAAATACAGTTAATAATTTTATTTCTCTTGTTAAGAAAGGATTCTACAATGGAGTGATCTTCCATAGAGTAATACCTCATTTCATGATTCAAGGTGGAGACCCTCAAGGACTAGGAATTGGTGGACCAGGGTACTCAATAAAGGGAGAATTTACACAAAATGGGTTTAAAAATGATTTAAAGCATACTAAAGGAGTTCTTTCTATGGCTAGGGCCCAAGATCCAAATTCAGCTGGTTCTCAGTTCTTTGTTATGGTGGCTGATTCTCCACACTTAGATGGTGCCTATGCTGCTTTTGGAAAAGTAATTGAAGGGGTAGAAGAAGCAGATAGAATTGTAGCTGTTGATCGTAATCATCAAGATAGACCTTATGAAGAGCAGAAGTTGAAGGAAGTGACAGTAGAAACCTTTGGTGTAGAATATCCAGAACCAGAAAAAATGTAGCCTTTGTGATGTATAAAGGAGGGACAAAGGATGGAAAAGGTAGTAAAACGTTTCTTAGAATATGTTAAATTTGACACTAAATCTGACCCAGAATCAAATACTTGTCCTAGTACTAGCAAACAAAAGCTACTTGGTGAATATCTAGTTCAAGAATTGAAAGAACTAGGTTTAACTGATGCTAATATGGATGAAAATGGATATTTAATGGCAACATTACCGTCAAACTTAGATAAAGATGTTCCAACAATTGGATTCATTGCCCATATGGATACTAGTCCAGACATGTCTGGCGAAAATGTTCAACCAAAACTTATTGAGAATTATGATGGTGGAGAGATTATCTTGAATCAAGAAGAAAATATAATCTTATCTCCAAAGGACTCACCAGAGCTAAAAAACTATGTAGGTGATACTTTAATTACTACTGATGGAACAACTTTACTAGGAGCAGATAATAAGGCTGGTATTGCAGAAATTGTGACAGCAATTGAGTATCTAGTTAATAATCCAGAAATCAAACATGGGACAATTAAGATAGGTTTTACACCAGACGAAGAAATTGGTAGAGGTGCAGATTTATTTAATGTAGAACAATTTGGAGCAGATTTTGCTTATACCATCGACGGGGGTAGAATTGGAGAATTAGAATATGAGAACTTTAATGCTGCAGGTGTAAAGATCAAAGTTAAGGGTAGAAATGTTCATCCTGGCTATGCAAAAAATAAGATGATTAATTCAATGATTATTGCTATGGAGCTAAATAGTATGCTACCTCCTCAAGAAAGACCAGAATCCACAACAGGTTATGAAGGTTTTTTCCACTTGGTTAGTATAAAGGGTGATGTTGAAGAAACATCCCTTCAGTATATTATACGGGATCATTGCAGAGTAACCTTTGAAAAAAGAAAGCAAATGATGGTAGAAATCATCAATCTGTTAAATTTTAAGTATGGTGAAGGAACTGTACAGTTGGACATAAAAGATTCATATTACAACATGAAGGAAAAAATTGAGCCAGTTATTGAGATTGTTGAAAAAGCTAAAGAAGCCATGATAGAGGTTGGTGTTACACCCATTATTTCACCCGTACGAGGGGGAACCGACGGAGCAAGACTTTCTTATATGAAGCTTCCTTGTCCTAACATTTTCACAGGTGGTCATAACTTCCATGGTAGATATGAATACATACCCGTTAATTCAATGAAAAAAGCTGTAGAGGTTATTCTAAAAACTATTGAGATCTATACAAGATAATTATATTTAGTAAAAAATTAACATAAAAAAATATAGTAAAAAATATTTAGATAAAGAATATTAGGTTAAGTATAAAGAAACAGTTGATTAGTGTTTTCCACTAATTAACTGTTTCTTTTGTTGTCTACAGCCACCAAAATATACATGCTTCAGTAGGAAATAGTTAAACTTATAAAAGGAAAAAATAGATAACCCCATTAGAGAAATAGCTAAATTTACTAAACACCAAAATATTCCCTTTGGAATAGTATGTTATTACAGCCAAATGAGTGGTTGAGAAAGATGTAAAAGGAGGATAAACAATGTACCAACAAGACCCTAGACATTATATGCCAATGATGCGACATGGAATTTACCCAATTCCCTTTATGCCTGCCTGTGTTAAATTAGCCAGCGCATATGTGCCATATCAATGTTACATGCAGGCCTATCCCTTACCAGAAGCTTTAATGAAAGGAACACTCTTCCCAGAATTATATCAACCCTATATTCCAGAAGAAAAATTAAAGAAGGAGGGAAATTAAATGCACGACCAAAGAATGGCACTATTAAGACAGATACAAGAAGTTGAATTTGCTGCGTTAGAATTAAACTTATATCTAGATACCCATATGGATGACCAGAGAGCATTAATGGAGTACAATCAATATGCTAAACAGTTAGCAATGTTAAAACATCAATATGAAATGCAATATGGTCCATTATTTAACTTTGGTTTTTCTCCTAGTCAATATCCTTGGAGATGGTTAGAGGGGCCATGGCCTTGGGAACAAGTTTACTAATAATTGAGGAGGGAAATTATTAATGTGGATCTATGAAAAAAAATTACAGTACCCAGTTAAAATTTATCAACCAGACCTAAGAATGGCTAAGTATCTTCTAACACAATATGGAGGCCCAGACGGAGAACTATCAGCAGCCCTAAGATATTTAAATCAACGTTATACCATACCTACTAACGAAGCAAAGGCGCTATTAACTGACATAGGAACAGAAGAATAGGTACCACTATAATGTAAGTGATACCTATTTAGGTAATTTAGGATAGAGTTTAAGGTTAAAATCATCAGGTTTAGTATGCCATCTTCCACTTATCGTTTTAATATATACAACCTTATCTAAAACTTCATTAAGTAATTTATTTTTTATTGCAGGATCTTTTGTGTAATGATAGGCTTCTAATATTTTTTGCACTTTTGGGACTAGAGGGCCAGTAGTTTTATTTTTATTTTCGTTTCTAGTCATTTTTTCTTGTATATACTTTTTATCATTTTCTAATATTTTGAGCCTTTTATTAAGTACTTTAGACCTATCTGCAAAAACTTCTATATTATATACACCTAGTTCTAATAAATCATGTAGGTTGCTTATTTGATTTTGTATCCTTTCTATTTGTATGGTAAGCTTTACTATAGATTTTCTTAATAGGTCAGTTTGCATATCTGTAGGTTTATTGTTGGATTCATTAAGATTAAATTCTAGATAATATTTGTTTAGCCAAGTTTGTAGAGCTTGCAATATTTTTTCTTCTACTAAATGGAGTGCAGAGCTGACATTAGGGCAAGAGGGAATACTACACATTAGTATATCTGGATAATTGTTTTTGTAAGGCCTTCTTATCATTTTTCTTCCACAAAATCCACACGCAACTATACCAGAAAATGGGTTTTTAAGTGATTTATTACCAGTTAATCTAGGGATGGTATTTTTTTTGGAAATCTTTCTAGCTAGTTTAAATGATTCTTCATCTATAATAGCTGGGTGTAGTCCATCTACCAATAATATATCATTATCATTTGCTCTAGGTCTTTCTTTAATCATTTTACCATCCACTAATTTTTTAACTTGGGCTCTAGAATTCCATCGTATCTTTCCTATGTACACTGGATTGCTTAAAATACCTCGAATTGTAGGTGGAGTCCAAACCCCACCCTTAACAGTAGGGATATTTAAATCATTTAACTTCTTAGCAATTAAAGAAGCTCCTAATGTTTTTAAAGTGTTATCCTCCTGCAGTTCGCCAACCGTATAGAGCTTGTAAATAAATTTAACTATGTCAGCCTGTTCTGTATGGGGTTCTAATGTATAACCTTTTTCACCTTCCAGGCTTTTTCTTACATAACCATATGGGGGTATATTGCCTACATATTTGCCTTCCTTTACCGATGCCAGCCTACCAGATTGTAACCGTCTATTAATTGTCTTATATTCTCTTCTAGACATAAATAATCCGAACTCAAAGTATTCTTCATCAAATTCATTCTGAGGATCGTAGGTTTTTATTGGCGTTATAATTTTAGTATTGGAGTACTTAAAGGTTTGAGCTACGATACCTTGATCCATGGTATCTCCACGGGCAAGTCGTTCTATTTCAATAACAAGCACACCATCAAATAATCCTTTTTCTACATCAGAAATGAGTTCCTGCATAACTGGTCTAGAAGCTATAGATTCTCCAGAAACTATTTCCTTATAGATATGCAATATATTTAAATTAAGTTTGTTAGCTAGCTCTAAAAGTACTTTTTCGTGTCGTTTAAGCGTTTCTTCTTCACCTTTTAGCTCAGCTTCAATATCATTCCTTGATTTACGAAGATAGATTGCTACATCCATATTTACACCCTCTTCAACCATTTATCATCTTATTTATAATTATGTGGTAGTTCGGGATTTAACAACAATTAGATTTAGGTATGATAAATAAACTTAAAAATATTTTAGTAGTATTTAAAGTATAAAAGAGATTAAAGGGATATAATTTTTTATTTTAGTTATTAAGCATATTATTAGAAGAAATTTTTGTATAAAAAACGATTTAATGGATGTGAATACTTGAGGAAATTGCATAATACCATAACGCTGAATTTATATTCCACTTATGAAAGAATAAAAACTAATATTAGTTACGCAATTTCCGCAATTATATAAAGCCATTTTGAATTGTGTAATAGGACAAAATAAGCTTTGAATATTTTAAGTATAAAAGGGGTGAATTTATGAAGGAAAAAATAGAGGTTAAAGAATCTGAAAGTATGATAGTGGATAAATTCAAACTTGGAAGTACACAGGTTGAAATATATAATGATGCATATAAAAATAAGACTAAAGAAGATATAGAAAAAATATTAAAGAGAATTGCTTACATAGTACAAAATGAAACTAATATATATCAATAAGAATCATTAAAACATCAATGTTTCATTGTCAGTCCCCAAGGAAGTACGAAAGCTCTAGAGCTATTATGGAAGAAGGTTGAAAATTTAAGGCATAAATTTGTACCCAATTCCCCATACTGTAATTATGTGTTTTGGAGATTTTGGGTTTTCTTCAATTTTTTTTCTTAACTGATGCATATAAACCATAATTGAATTATCATCTATTATTGTGTCACTCCACATATTCTCATAAAGTTGTTCTTTAGTAAAAACCTGTTCAGGATTTTCCATGAAAAATTTCATTAGTAGGTTCTCTTTATATGACAAATCAATTAGTATATCATTTTTATATAACCTATAGGTTTTGAAATCAAACTTAAATGGCCCATTAAGGATAAATTTTGGTAAAGACCTTTGTTCTAATGAGTATTCTTTATAGCTTCTTAGCTGTGCTTTTACATGGGCGCATAAAATAGCTGGGATAAATGGTTTCGTTATATAATTACTTGCACCAAGACCTAGTCCTAAAATCTTATCGTAATCTTCACTTCTTCCACTTACAAATATAATTGGTCCTCTAAATCCTATAGCTTTAATTTCTTTAATTAACTCAAAACCATCCTCATCTTTTAGCATAACATCCAAAATAATTAAATCAAATAGATTGTTTTTTATTAATTTCAGAGATTCCAATCCATTGGAGGCTTCTTCAATATAATAGTTTTCATTCACTAAGCTCTTTTTAATTAATTTTCTCATATAATCTTCATCATCTACAATAAGAATTCTTTGTTTTGTCATATAAATCCTCCTTAAGATTACTTTAGGAAATTGCATAATGCCATAACTTTTAATTGTATATTCTTTTTATAAAAATAGGAAAGCTGAGGCGTACATCGAACACTAAACAGCGAATTTTCATTTTGAATTAATATAAATTAAATGTTAATTATGTAATGGCCTCAACTGTTTATGTAAATCTGATATAATAAATATAGCAAAATTGAATTATAAGTTCAATGATAGATGTTTTAGAATTTGGAGGTGATTGATATTAGACTTCGCAAGTTGTCAAAGAAGATTTTATCAATAATAGCTATATTTTTTATATTATTATCTATGATCCTAATAATAGGATACATTAATTTTACTAACCATAAGAATACGGTCATAAGGCAGCAACAGGAGCATTTACTAACAATTGCAAAGTCCATATCAAGAAGTTTAGACGTATTTATTAATTACAAGACCAATGGTTTGGCTATATTAGCTAAAGAGCCAGTTATTTTAGACGCATTAATCATGTATGAAAACAAAGTCACTTTTAATCAACATGAAGAAATTATAAATAATTTTTTTGAAAAGCATATAGATGAAACAGATGGTGTAATGTTATTTAGTATTAAAGGAGAGTTAATATATGAGTCTCCCCTAAAAAATCCAGTTGCAGATCCACATATTGATGACTCTGTTATAAATCGGGTTTTAAATAATAAAGAGGGTTTTATATCTAAGGAGCATTTATCAAAATCTAGTCAATTTTCTATTAACATAGTGTATCCTGTGATAAAGGATAATGAGGTTTATGGAATTTTAGTTAATACTATTAATTTAAATAAGCTATATAATAATTTAATTCATCCTGTTCAGCCTGGAAAGAAAGGCTATTCTATGGTCAAAAATAGAGAAGGATTTATTTTAATGCATCCAGTGATAGACCAAGTAGGAATAGAATCAATTAAGGTAAGGAAGGAAAGGTATCCAGATCTTGATTGGAGAGAACTTGAGGAATTAAACAGAAGGCAGCTAGAAGAAGGTGAAGGGCATTTCGTATACAATTCAAAATGGTGGCAGGATACTGAAGAAAAATTAACTAAGAAAATAAATTCATATACAACCTTTGAAAAAGAAGATATATCTTGGATTATATCTGTTCAAATGGATTATAGAGAAATAGAAGAACCTATTAGGGGTACCTTAATTAATATATCATTAATTGCTTTTTTTATTATCATTATAGTAATAAGTGGGCTTTATGTGATTTTTAAGATTGAAAAAAGAAGAAAATCATTGGAGATAGAAACTAGATATTTAAAGGAGTTAAATAAAACATGGGAAGAATTACTTAAAAGTGAGGCTAGGTTAAGACATTCACAAAAGCTTCAAACTATTGGCGTCTTAACAAGTGGTATTGCCCATGAATTTAATAATTTACTCTCTCCTATACTAGGCTATTCAGCTATAATAATAGAAAATATTGATAGTACTAGTACTATTTATGAAGATATATTAGAAATAAATAAGAGTTCATTAAAAGCTAAAGAAATTATAAATCAAGTTTTAATGTTTAGTAAAGCAGATCCTATAGTTGCTGAATTCAAGTATTTAGAAGTAGGTTCTAGTATAAATGAAAGTATTAATCTTATTAAACCAATTCTACCTCATAATATTAAAATAACAATCAATGTTAATAGTAATGAACAGATCTTGGGGAATTCGACACAACTACAACAAGTTCTGATTAACTTATATACCAACTCATATCATGCAATGAAATTGGTGGGTGGCACTTTTGAGATTAATGCTGAAGATATATATATTCAAAGTGAAGAAAGTATTAAATTAAATTTATATCAAGGGAAATATGTAAAAATTCAAGTTAAAGATAATGGTGTTGGTATGGATGAGAACACTTTAAATCAAATATTTGAATACTTTTTTACAACAAAGGAAGCAGGTCAAGGTACAGGATTAGGTTTAGGTGTTGTGCGTAGTATCGTAGAGAATCATAGGGGGAAAATATTCGCAAAAAGCAAAGTGGGTGTAGGGACCATCATGGACATATATTTACCCGCTGTAGAAAAATCATGCGACAAATCTTAGTAAATTTTAAGAATTACTAAGAATTATTTAAGACTTACCAATTATACTTTATCTTAGGTTAGTTAAATATCAAACAAATATATTACTTAAGGTAAAGGAGAGAACTTAGATGAAAAAAATTAAAAAATTCCTAGCTATAATACTGACTTTATTATTAGTATTATCCTTAGGAGCCTGTCAAACAAATAATACTAGTAATAGTATAGAAGAACAAGAACTTGTAAATGGTCAATTTGTAGGAGAAGGTAGAGGTAAAGGTGGATCAGTGAAGTTAGAGGTAACTTTTGAAGACTCTGAAATTAAAGACATAAAAGTTTTAGAACATAGAGAGTCTGACTACACAATACCAGTTATTATAGATTTAACTAACCAAATGATTAAATTAAACTCTACAAAAGTCGATATTGTTTCTGGTGCTACATTAACTAGCCATGCAATAATCAATGCTGTAAACGATGCTATAAAAAAATCAGGAGCAACTCTAATTGCACGAGAAATGACTCAAGAACCTGAGAAAGCAGAAGATGTCTCAACAGACATAGTTATTATAGGAGCTGGGGGCGCGGGATTATCTGCAGCTATAGAGGCGACTAATGAAGGTGCAAAAGTAATCGTCGTAGAAAAAAATGCTTTTATGGGTGGAAATACAAACTATGCTACTGGTGGAATGAACGCAGCTGGAACTAAGCATCAAGAATCAAAAGGTATAAAAGATAGTCCAGAGATACATTTTCAAGATACAATGAAGGGTGGTCACGACAAAAACGACCCAGCTTTATTAAAAGTATTTACTGATAAAGCTGCAGAAACCGTTTATTGGCTTGAAGGATTAGGAGCAAAGTTATCTGAAATTGGAAGATCTGGCGGACAAAGTGTAGATAGAATTCATAAAGGTCCTGAGGGTATGCCTATAGGAACCCACCTTATGGATGTATTTGCTAATCAACTAGAAAAGCTTAATATTGATGTTAGATTAAATACCAAAGCAGTAGAATTTATTTCTGAAGGTAATAAAGTAACAGGTATAAAAGTAGAAAATAAAGATGGAAATACTTACAATATAAATGCTAAAGCTGTAATAATTGCATCAGGTGGTTTTGGAGCTAATCCAGAGTTAGTTACAAAATATAAACCAGAACTAGAAGGCTTTGGAACAACAAATCAACCAGGAGCAACTGGCGATGTGTTTAGTATGTTAGAAAAACTTGATGTAGCTTTAACTGATATGAAAGAGATTCAAACTCACCCTACAGTAGTTCCTAGAATAAATGAAATGATAACTGAAGGGGTAAGAGGTGATGGAGCTATATTAGTAAATAGAGATGGAAAAAGATTTATAAATGAGCTAGAAACTAGAGATACAGTATCTAAAGCTATATTATCTCAAGAAGGTAAAAGTGCATTTTTAATCTTTGATCAGCAAGTAGTAGATACAGCTAGTGCTATAAAAAAATATAGAGAAGCTGGATTATTGACAGAAGCAACTTCTTTACAGGAGTTAGGTGAAAAACTTAAAATAAATGCCACTCAACTTGAAAGTACGGTAGAGGCCTATAATGAGTATTATAAAGGTCAAAATGATACGGAATTCGGTAGAAGATTATTAAATGTAGAGCTTGCAAATGCACCATTTTATGGGGTAGAAGTATCTCCTGCTATTCACCACACTATGGGTGGTATTAAAATTAATACTAACACAGAAGTAATCAACAACTCAGGTAATGTTGTAGAAGGATTATATGCTGCTGGAGAGGTTACAGGAGGAATACATGGTGGTAATAGAATTGGTGGTAACGCAGTAACTGATATAACTGTATTTGGAAAGATTGCAGGAAAAAATGCAGCAAATGCTATAAAAAATAAATAATTATATAATAAAGATAAGTCCTCATAAAACCACTCTCTACTGATAAGGTGTTTAACTTTTATCAGAGAAGAGTGGTTTTATATGTCCACAAGTTAAATGAACATAGATAAAGTTTTTAGCAATATTTACAAAATTTAAGGGTTTTTTCCGACTTGAGTATCATTCTAATAGTTAAATCATACTTGCTGCGAAATGAATGGAATCATTAATTTAGTAGTTATAAAGTTGAAAACCCTACAATAGATGGATTATATTATAATTTTTTAATCTCAATAATTTGTAAAACTTATTACTGATAGCATACTGGAACAGAAGAATTGGCCCACGTAGAAGTAATTGTAACAATGATCTATCAGTTAATGAAGGATGCAACTGTTGAAGAGTTAGAAGCAGCTGGTTTAGGATCAAATTATGCAATTCGTGATGGGGCTTTATTCTACACAGATGCCAATGGGGTACCTTGGACTGCAACCTATATTCAAGCCCATGCAGACCCAGTAACAGATTTACATGAAGACATGGCAGCAGAACAGAAGGCAAGAGCGGTATATGAGCACCTACTTAATTTAACAGATGATCCCGGATTAAAAGATACACTAAGGTTCCTTAGAGAGAGGGAAGTAGTACATTTCCAACGTTTTGGGGAAGCTTTAAGGATTGTTCAAGAATATCAAGAAGCTAAGAAAATTTATTAGGCTCTTATCTTAACTTAGGGCTTTCCTTAATATTAGATTATAAACCATCGGTTCTAGGACTGATGGTTTATTTGTATTTCTCCTAACTGATAAAATACTATACTAAGTATAGTTAAAAACGATAAATAGTAGGGTGGTATAAAATAGATAAATTATTTTGTGGGAGAAGGAAATGCTGTCGAAAGGAAGAATAATATAATTATGGATTTTTTACCAAAATTAAGAAGTGTGTATGCTTATAAATATATTTTCATTAAATTTTTATGTAAGGGGTTAAGCAAATGGGGTAACTATAAACCAGAAAAATGATAAAGAGCTATTAGTTTCATTTAAATTTAATTCTAGTTGGGTTGAAAAGATAAAAAAAGTTGGAGGGCGTAAATGGGATCCAGAAAATAAACATTGGGTTATTCCAAATACAATGAATAGCAAGGCACAATTAAATAGCATATTTGAGGCTGAAGAAATTATTTGGAACATAAATGAGAGATTAGAGAATAGTAGCAGAGAAAAAAATATTTATAGTTTAGATGCTGTCATATTTAGCTTAAAAAAACAATTAATATTGAAGGGATATACGAATAAAACAATTACTGCTTATGTAGGTCACGTAAAAAGATTCTTGCAGTACACTAATAAAAAACTAGAAAATATAGTTGGGGATGATGTTGAAGTATATATGTTTATGCTGTTGAATGAGCAACAAAACAGCCACTCTTATGCTAATCAGTCATTAAGCGCAATAAAATTTTTTTTTAAGTATGTCCTTAAAAAGGATTATTTAACATATGAAATTCATAGACCTAAAAAGGAAAATAAACTGCCAGAGGTACTTAATAAGGAAGAAATATTTGCTATATTCAGTAAGGTAAGTAATTATAAGCATAAAGCTATTTTATTTCTAATATATTCTTCTGGTCTTAGAGTTGGAGAAGTGGTAAGGCTTAAAGTTGAGGATATTGACGTAGAAAGGATGATGATACATATACGACAGGGAAAAGGTAGAAAGGATAGATATACAATATTATCTGAAGTTGCACTAAAAGCTCTAAGAAAATATGCAACTATAGAAAAACCAAGAGATTGGCTTTTCTCAGGCAGCAAGGAAGGAAGTTTTTTAACTGAGCGCTCTGTCCAAAAAGTATTTAGTAAGGCATGTAAAGATGCAAAAATTAATAAAAATGCATCCGTCCATACACTAAGACATTCTTTTGCGACACATTTATTAGAAGCAGGTACAGATTTAAGATATATACAAGAATTATTAGGTCATAAAAGCTCTAAAATAACTGAGATATATACCCATGTAAGTAATAAGAGTCTTAGTAAAATACAGAGTCCTTTAGATAGGTTGTTAGATGAGCAGAATAATAATAAGGTTTTTTGAAAGATTCAATAAGAAGTCGATATTACTGAACTAAAGTTCGTAAATACCACTTGAAATGATATGTAAAAGGAACTTGTTGTCGGTAATATGACGTTATATGCCATCAAATTACAATTGCTATATGAGCGGATATGATAGATCGAGAGAATTAATGTTGAATAGTATATTAATTATGCAAAGTAAGGATACGGCATTGCTTAATCGATATCATTACATAGGAATAAAAAAATTAACCCAAAAAGGAAGTATAGGCATGATTACAGTAGTAGGTTGTGTAATTTGCAACAAGAATAAAATTCTAATGATCCAACAAGGGAAAAACCATATAAGAGGATTATGGAATTTTCCATCAGGAAAGTTAGAGAAAAATGAAAGAATAGTGGATGCAGTTGTTAGGGAAGTTGAAGAAGAAACGGGCTACAAAGTTGAACTTTCTGGGTTAATAGGAATATACAATTTTTTTAGTGAGGCTAATGAACAGATAATAATGGTATGTTATGTTGGTAAAGTGAAAGGCGGAAATTTAGAACACGATAATGAAGAGATAATTGATGCAAAATGGCTATCTACTAGTGAGATTTCTCAATTAAGAGATGAAGAACTTAGAAATCATAGCTTAATTAGAAAAATAATTAATGATTTAGAAGACAAAAGTTTAATACCAATTGACATTATTAATGATTTATTTTAGTCGACGAATTAACCTTAGAGTGCATCATTTGCAGTGGAATTCTGGATGTAAATTAACTGACAGCATATAACAGTATGTTTACATGAGGTGCTGGAAGGCACGTTTTAAGGGTAAGTCATTGCACCACATCCCTTCACCGGGAACGAAGTTCCGCCAAGGGGTAGGGTCCGGCGGGTCCGGTTCAGGGACGTCGTAAACACGGAGACGTTAATTGACACCACAATGTTGGGGCAGCACGTTGAGGTCAATGGTTTCGTCCCATGTTACTGAACATCAGATGAAAGCTGGGAAGCCTTACGGAATATATTTTTTCAGCAGTATTGAATAGGTATTTTTATAATTGCAACGAATTTGGGGAGGGAATTATTAATGACATTTGAAGAATTAAAAGAAATTGCACAAAAAAAAGTAAAACCTAGAAAAATGTCTTCAGATTGCTATGTTGCATCTGTTGCAAGTGCATTGATAACTAAGAATGGAAATGTCTACATTGGTGTATGTATTGATGCCCCTAGCAGTATGGGTTTTTGCGCAGAACATTCTGCTATTGCTCAAATGGTAACAAATGAGGAATCAAAAATTTGCAAAATAATTGCAGTGGATGAGTATGGGAAAATCCTACCACCATGTGGAAGATGTAGAGAATTTATATATCAGATTGATAAAGATAACTTAAACACGGAAGTGATGGTTGGCGAGAAGAAAGTTGTTACAATTGGAGAACTACTTCCTTATCAATGGAATTAGTTATGTATGCAACTCAATCAGAAGATAAGAAAATTTGTATTTCTTTTTAGTACTGATGAATAACTAAATGTCACTAGGGAGCATATCATCTTATATAAATGTGGCATAAGAAAGTGCGATAGGGTTGTGGCATCAACTAACAATGCATTGTCGGCTCCGCTGTGCTCCGACCCAAACCTTTTCGCTGGGAGACAAGCTCCACCAAGAGGTATTTCTTTGAGGTCCAGCTCAAAGGCTTCGGCAATGCGAAACGTTA
>NZ_JHYF01000006.1 GCF_000621485.1 Alkaliphilus transvaalensis ATCC 700919 | reverse complement strand
CACCAACTAGCTAATCAGACGCGGGCCCATCCTGTACCGAAATTCTTTGACCCATAAGGGATGCCCCTTTAGGGTTTTATGAGGTATTAGCAACGGTTTCCCGTTGTTGTCCCTCTGTACAGGGCAGGTTGCCCACGCGTTACTCACCCGTCCGCCGCTAAGTTTATTAAATTCCATCCGAAGACTTCCTTTAATAAACTCCGCTCGACTTGCATGTGTTAGGCACGCCGCCAGCGTTCATCCTGAGCCAGGATCAAACTCTTAATAAAAAATTTCTGGGTTCCATTTTTCTAAATGGATAAATTATATGCTGGCTTAAATCTATACTGTTCAGTTTTCAAAGACCTAAATCTTTTGGGGTCTAACCCCTAGTCGCCCTCACAAGCGACTTAAATATCTTATCATTTATTTGATCGATTGTCAACACTTTTCTTTGATATTTTCTGAAATATTTTTTCAAGAAATTTATACGTTTCAATCGAAGAAAACACAGCTTGAATACTGTATCACAACTTATATCAACTGTCAATCACTTTCAGTATTTTTTATCCTGTTGTGACGACAAGTAATACTATACCATATCCAAATAGATATGTCAAAGGTAAAATCAATTGCAATATATTCCATATAAGTACTTACTATATTACTGTTAAATACTTACTATATATACTGTGATATGATTTTTTACAAATAAGAACAAAGTCCTCATTCGGGAGATTTAAAGAATAACTTTAGGTGAAAAAACTCAGCGACTTACACAATTTAATACAATTAAATTGGTTATCTGTTTATGTCGAAACTCATTACGTAAAGTTCTCTTATGTTAAAATAATTAAAGTAGAACTTTCCTATTGGTTATAAAAATTGAAGTACTGTGGTTGTTTCTTCGCCTTACTATACGCTCTTCCCCACAGTACTTCCTATTTTATTTTTATTTTGATTTGATTAAACTAGTAGTTAAGTTAGTAGCTACTAATCTATTATAAGAACGATAATATAAATCAATACTTACTGGAAATAACACTGATAAATCATCTGCTATTATTCTACTGGCTTCATTGTCGGAAATAATAGCACATCTCTAATTGAAGCAGAGTTTGTAATCAACATCATTAGTCGATCTATCCCTATTCCTAACCCACCAGTTGGCGGCAGTCCTATTTCTAAAGCATTTAAGAAATCTTCATCTAGCATGTGGGCTTCATCGTCTCCAGCTTCTCTTTGAACTAATTGCTCCATAAATCTTTCTCTTTGATCGATTGGATCATTTAATTCTGAGAAAGCATTAGCTATTTCCCAAGTGTTTACGAAAGCTTCAAAACGATTTGTAATCTCAGGATTATCTGGATTTCGTTTCGCCAAAGGTGATACTTCTACGGGGTGATGGGTAATGAAGGTTGGTTGAATTAGATGTTTTTCTACGAAGGCTTCAAACACTTCATTAATTACATGTCCCTTTTTCATTCCTGGCTTTACTTCAAGCCCCAATTTCTTAGCCAGCTGAATTGCTTCTTCATCTGAATTAATTCCACTAAAATCGACATTAGCATATTCTTTACATGCATCTGTCATAGAAATTCTTTTCCAAGGAGGTGTTAAGTCTATCTCTTTATCTTGGTAAGTAATCTTAGTAGTTCCTAAAGCCTTTTCGGCTGCATAGGCTACAATATTCTCTGTAATCTCCATCATATCTTTATAATCAGCATAGGCCTCATACAACTCAATTGCAGTATATTCAGGATTATGTTTAATTGACATACCCTCATTCCTAAACATTCTACCCATTTCATAAACTTTGTCGAAGCCGCCTACAATCAGACGCTTAAGATACAGCTCATTGGCAATTCTTAAATACATGTCTATATCTAATGTATTGTGATGCGTAATGAATGGTCTAGCACTGGCCCCTCCTGCAATTGTACCTAAAATGGGAGTTTCAACTTCTAAATATCCCCTATTATCTAAGTACTCTCTAATGGCTTTCGTTGCTTTAGAGCGTATTTCAAAAGTTTTCTTTACTTCCGGGTTAACAATTAAATCAACATACCTTTGTCTATATCTTAGGTCTTGATCCTTTAATCCATGCCATTTTTCTGGAAGGATTTGTAGTGATTTAGTTAAAAGACGTACAGTTGAGGCTTTAACCGAAATCTCACCCTTATTAGTTTTAAAAACATCACCATTAATCTCAATAATATCCCCAATATCATAAGTAGTAAATAATTCGTAATCTTCAGCGCCAATTCGATCTTCTCTTACATAGGCCTGTATCTGACCATCTTTATCTTGCATATTGATAAAACTAGCTTTTCCATGTCCTCGCTTAGTCATAATTCTACCAGCAATAACGACTGGTTGCCCCTCTAGCTCTTCAAACCGGTCTTTAATTCCTTGGCTATAATGGGTAACTACAACCTTTTCAATTTTAAAAGGGTCTTTTCCCATCTCTTGAAGATTCTTTAACTTATCTCTTCGTATCTGAAGGAGTTCGTTCAAACTCTGTTCTCCATTATTCATTTGCCTAACCTCCAACTTACCTTTTAATTTCTAATATTTCATACTTTGTAATACCATCTGGAATTTGTACTTCTACTATATCTCCAACCTTTTTACCTAACAGAGTTCTACCTACTGGTGATTCGTTGGAAATTTTTAATTCATATGGATCAGCCTCGGCAGAACCAACTATTGTATATTCAACTACTTCGTCAAATTCAAGGTCTTTTACTACTGTAGTTGCTCCAACACTTACTACGTCTAGACTTATTTCATCTTCATCTATAACTCTAGCCTTTTTAAGCATGCTCTCAAGTTTAAGGATTCTCTCTTCTACCTGTGCTTGCTCGTTTTTAGCCTCATCATATTCAGAGTTTTCGCTTATATCTCCGAAGGCAATTGCTTGTTTAATTCTCTCAGCAACTTCCTTTCTTCTAACGGTTTTTAATTGTTCAAGTTCATCCTCGATTTTCTTTAAGCCATTGACGGTTAATACAACATCTCTTTCCATTGTACCCCTCTCCTTTACCCTTTTTTATTGACTATTTATCCTAATAAATTTCGATAGATTAATATATGTAGGATTTTAGATAATATATGTCCTACAAAGAAAATTATTCGTCGATTTGCCATCCAATATTATCCTAAATTCATTGTGTTCAATAAAAAAATACTAGTATAAATAGTGGTGTTTCCCAAATTATGTTGTAGATATTATATGCTAGTAGGTACTAATTGTCAAGTTTTAAAAGCCATTACCTACCTTTGTTTCTTCAAGATTTTGAAGGTTTTTTACAGTAATAGATTAATGTTCATTAACCATATTTTTTACAGGTCCTTCTTTTTGTAGAGGGATTATTCTAGGTGCTAATTTTAATTCATCTATTATTTTGGTATAAAGTGTTGGATTAGCTACTTTTCCACTGTTATTTATAATTGCAACCAATAAGGCTTCCATCACATTTGTACCAAAGGAACGCCCCTGGAGTTCTGGTGTTGTTGTCACAACTAATGAAGCTCCACCTTCTTTTAGGTCTATTAGATCATCTTTTGTTAATGTATTAGTTATGATGATTTTATTATCTAAAGTTTGAGGCATATATCGCTTTATATAGTGGAAATCTCCTGCAATGATGTCTACTTTTTCATAATAGTATTCTAGCTTACTTTTTTTCGTTTTATTTTGCTTTTCTCCCGTTGGATATAACCATCTAAAGGGAAGTTGGCATATGATTGGAGCTAAAAATTTTGATAAAAGATTAAGTTGTTCTAAAGAACGTAGGGGCATATTAATCCCTAATCCAAACATTAAATCTCCAACAATCAAGTCTCCCCCACATTCTATAATTGAATTTGCCATCCCAAAACGATCCATAGCTGAAGTAAAAAGTACTTTCTTGTCTTTAAAGTCGATTATTTTCTCTTGTTGAAGATAGACAATTACTCTTCTTTCTAGAGTATTCTTTAACCCAGACCCATCTACAATAGGGGTTATCTTAGCAGCGTTCTTTAGCTTATTTGCATCTCTAATAACATAGCGTTTTTTACCGCCCCAAAGGTATAGGTCTATGCCTCCCATCCCTATGGCATCAACTTTTCCATCTAAGGACTTTATTAATTCTGTTGCTTTAGATAGACTTCCATTAGTACCAATTCTTTCTATTATATAAGTTTCATCATTTATCTGTATCGTGCTTTGATGGTCTCTCTTGGAGCTTCCAATACTTATACTAACTATTCTCTTCAAAGGAAATCCCCTCCTATTCAACAATTACCATTTATACTCCTGTATTATTGTCCAATAGCTGAGGGTTATACTTTATTTAAGTGATACTTTATTAAAAGTGAAACTTTATTAATAGTGGTACTTTATTAAAGATCAATAGCAGACTGATAGTATTCCTCCAAAAGATTTACCATTCCTTCCTGAGAAGTGATATGATTGATGGTATTTCTTAATTGGGCAGTATTCTTATATCCCTTCATATACCACGCAATATGTTTTCTCATTTCTCTTATGGCAATATATTCTCCCTTTATATCAACAACTAATTTAAGGTGCTTTTTAATTAGATCTATTTTTTCCCTAAGGTCTGGCCCTGGTATTACTTCACCCGTTTGAATATAATGATGAATTCGCTTAAACAACCACGGGTTCCCTTGGGAGCCTCGCCCGATCATTACACCATCACAATTAGTATGCTTTAATAATTCGATGGCATCATCAACAGAAAAAACATCGCCATTTCCTATTACTGGAATCTTAACTGATTTTTTCACTTCTCTAATAATGTCCCAATCAGCTTTTCCTGAATAAAACTGTTCCCTTGTTCTACCATGGACAGTTACTGCTTGTCCACCACTATCCTCTATCATTTTTGCCATTTCTACAGCATTAACATGATTCTCATCCCAACCCTTTCGAATCTTCACTGTAACTGGCTTAACAGATTCCCTTACTACTGCTTTAATAACCGCTCCCGCCAATTGAGGATTTTTCATTAAGGCACTTCCATCTCCATTTTTAATTATTTTAGGAGCTGGACATCCCATATTGATATCTAAAATAATGTTCTCCCTATCATTAAGTAGATAGGCTGCTCTTGCCATTACATCAGGGTCAGAACCAAAGATCTGTATTGCAACAGGCTTTTCCTCTTCTTCTATTTTTAGTAGTTCCTCTGTTTTTTTATCGCCATAGTATAACCCTTTACCGCTGACCATTTCTGTATATACCATGCCACAATCCATCGACATACAAATTAATCTAAAAGGTAAATCTGTTACTCCCGCCATTGGAGCTAAAAAAACATTATTATTAATTTCTACATTACCAATCTTCATCTTTTCACCTCTGTTAATCCTAATTACCTTTTATCAATAGTATTTCCTAATTTGTTTTTTTAAGTAAATCCTATTTAGCAAACTAAAACTAATATTAAAGTCAAAATAAAAATCTCCTGTATTAGAACTAAGTCTTCCTTAGTAAGCTTTAAAGGATAACTTCTTAAAGATCATTTACGTAAGCCTCCTTTGTACACTTTTAAAGTAGTACTTTCTTATTCGTTAGAACAAAGCCTTCCTACAAAAATTAGTGGTAGACTTGTGTTGAAATACATTTCAGTAATTACAACAATTGTAAGCTTTTAAACCCATAATTTCCTATGTGTTAAAAAAAACCAGCAATAATGACGTATACCTAAATACGTATAGGTGCTGGCTTTTATAAATAAAATATAATGTCCTTTTAATGTAATTAATTATATTAATGTAAACAAAGGGAATCTCTATTTATTTTTTTCATCCTTATTTCTATCATATATAATATTTAGACCTTCTAATGTAAGAAACTTGTCCACCACATGGATATATTCAGTTTCACTGGCTATTAAGCTTGAAAGTCCACCAGTTGCTATCACTTTTACATTCTTTGACTTGATTTCAACCATCATTTTTCTAATAATGTATTCCACCAGTCCAACATATCCATATATGATTCCTGATTGAATGCTATTCACTGTATTTTTGCAGATTACTTTTCCTGGCTTTATTAGTTCTACCCTGGGAAGCTTAGCAGCCTGTTGAAATAAAGCATCACTACTGATTTTAATTCCAGGCGAAATGGTCCCTCCTAAATAATCTCCATTCTCGGAAATTGCACAAAAAGTTGTTGCAGTACCAAAGTCAACGATAATAAGTGGACCTCCATATTTTTCATAAGCTGCAACAGCATTAACAATACGGTCTGCTCCTACTTGCTTTGGGTTATCGTACTTAATATTCATTCCTGTTTTTATACCTGGCCCTACCACCATTGGTTCAATCTCGAAGAATTTTCTTACTGTGTGTTCTAGCGAGTACATAATATTTGGCACAACAGATGAAATAATGACGTCTTTAACCTCTTTTGTATCTAATCCACCATGCTGAAATAGTTGATGAATTAACATTCCATATTCATCTGAGGTTTTATTTTTATCTGTTGCAATGCGCCAGAAGTCAACTAGTTCTTTTTCTCTATAAACCCCTAAAACAATGTTGGTATTTCCTACATCAAAAACTAGTAACATTTCTTCACCTTCTTATTCATAGATATTTTTATATTTAAATAAAACTTTCATTACTGGATAAACAATAATTACTGAAACAATAATTTCTATCGGTGCATTTACAGTTGCAATCCCCTTTATAATACTTAGTGGTAAGTACCCCCTTAGGTAAATCATTGTTAATACTCCAATGGTATTAGTTGCTGTTCCTACCATTGCTGCCACAATAGAACTCTTAGAGATTTTATATCCATAATAGGCAGTTATTCCAATGACTAACCTAGGAAGTATTGAAACTAAAGGATCTGAAAAGAAAGCAGGATTAGCCCTTAAAAAGCTAGATACTCCAAAGATAAAGCCTACAAATATTGCTGCTTTTGGACCTACAATGATGGCGGCAATAATAATGGGAATATGCATCGTAGTGGCATTTACACCAAGAATAGGGATATAACCTAAAAAAGGTGTCAAACTTAATACTACCGATAAGGCCCCCAACATCCCTGCTATCGCCATCTTTTTAGGAGTCAATTTATTATTACTATTCATATTTAAGCACCTCCGTTCCAGCTCTTATGATGCCGGACATTTAATTTAATTAAAGCTTTATATTAAAATAATCAATTTTAAATATAGTCTAGTTCTTTAAGATACTAGCTAAATTTTACCGTATCATTTTAACAGTTTCTAATATCTTTTGCAATTACTTTAAATATATTATCTAGATTTATCTACTCAGCTCTTCTGCTTCTTTTCTAAGAACCTCAATTAAACTATGGATTGTCTGAGCGGTTTCCCTTATTTGATTAATAGAGGTCGATTGCTGCTTAGCAGCCTGCTCGATACTATCTACCTCAGTAGCCATATGTTGACTTGTAATTTTTAGCCCCCCCACGATGGACTCTATCCTCTCTATTGATTCCTTTGTTGAACTAGCTAATTTCCTAATTTCTTCTGCTACTACATTAAACCCTTTGCCTAATTCCCCTATTCTTGACGCTTCAATGGCAGCATTTAATCCTAAGAGATTAGTTTGATTAGAGATCTTTTTTACTATATTAGTAATTTCTTCACTGGTTTTAGTATGTTCTAAAACTTTATCTGCCAAGTCACTTAATCCTGTACCTATTTCTAATAAACCCTCTGATGAAGCCGCTATTTCTTGGGTTGAAGCATTCAAATGGCTAATTTCTTCAAATAGAGAGTCGGACATCTGGAAAAGACGGTCTTGTCGTTCTACAGATTCTAAAAAGCATACGCCTCCAACAACCCTTCCATCATCGATTATTGGAATAGCTACAGCAATGTATGGAAAACCAAATAGTTCTTTCCCCATTTGCTGAACAACACGCTTTTTTGTTTTCATGGCTTTATAGATTACTGTATTTTCATTGACTATTTCTCCTACCTTTACAGGAAAGATAAGTTTTTTACCAGGTACATATTTTACATATTTCTCTTGGTCACAGATGGCTACTGATAAATCGTTTACATGGAGTTCAGTAAGCTGATCTGCAATTTGTACAAATGAATGAAGTAAATTTGACTTAATTGACAATTCTATCGCCCCTTGCTTGTATTATTTATGTTATTAAGCACGTCTTGTTATCACCTATTCTAGTTTCATTATAACATACATAATAATGCAAGATAGATGCCAACATCAGGATAAAATACTAAAAAAACCAATGGACTTGACGCTGCCCACTGGTTCTTTAAAAGTTATCCTTTAAAGCTTTCTTCCTTCAATACTTCTAGTATTGCAGGAACAACCTTTTCTACTTCGCCAACAATTCCGATATCTGATAAATCAAAGATTGGAGCTGAAGGATTTTTATTAATTGCAACAATTAATTCCGCCTCTTCCATACCGGTTATGTGCTGAATCGCACCAGAAATTCCGCAGGCTATATAAAGATTAGGTCGTACTGTCTTTCCTGTTTGCCCCACCTGTTGCCCCCGTTCAATCCAACCTGCATCTACAGCAGCACGGGAGCCTGCTACAAGTCCTCCTAATTCCTTAGCTAACAGTTCTAATACATTAAAGTTTTCTTTTTTACCTATGCCCCTTCCTCCAGCAACTAATACTTCAGCCTCTTCTATTTTCTTTTTTTCTTGGGGTTCTTTTACTACTTCAAGAATCTCAACATTAATATCCTTAGATGTTAACCCCGAATCAACCTCTATCACCCTTCCCCTTCGGCCTTCATCTCGGTCTAGCTTGATCATAACCCCTGGTCTAACAGTAGACATCTGGGGACGATGATCTGGGCATAGGATCGTTGCCATAATATTACCGCCAAAGGCTGGCCTAGTCATTAATAGGTTTCTTGTCTCTTCTTCTATTTCTAAAGTTGTACAATCAGCTGTTAAGCCCGTATGTACCCTTGCAGAAATTCTAGGTGCTAAATCTCTTCCTATTGCAGTGGCTCCCATTAGGATTATTTCAGGTTTTCTTTCCTTAATGAGATTGGTCATTACCTTGGTGTAGGTTTCAGTTATATAAAATTCTAGTAGTTGATCATCAACTATAACTACTTCATCTGCTCCAAAATAAACCAGTTCCTTAGCTTCTGTTTTAACATTGTGGCCTAATATAATTGCCGTTAAGGTTGTATCTAATTTCTCCGCTAACTCTTTACCTTTCCCCAATAACTCTAAAGATACTTTTTGTATTTCTCCATTTCTTTGTTCTGCAAAAACCCAAATCCCTCGATATTCTGAAAAATTCATATGATCCCTCCTAACTAAATAATGTATTTTTCCTTAAGCTTTTCAACAACCAACTTCGCTGCCTCTTTAGGTTCTACTTCATATACCTTACCCGCTGCCTTAACCCCTTTTGTAAAGGATTTTTTCACTTTAGTGGGTGAACCCTTCAGCCCAATATTTGAAGGATCAACTTCGATATCAGCTAGATTCCATATTTCTATTTCTTTTTCCTGATAGGCCTCAATAATCTTACCTACCCTCATATAACGGGGTTCATTCATCTCTTTTAATGTAGTTATTAGACAAGGGCCCTTTACCTTCACTAGATGATATCCATCTTCAAACATTCTTTTAACAATAAAAGAGCCATCTTCAACCCTTAAATCTCCAGCATAACTTACCTGCGGCAAATGCAAATGTTCTGCAATTTGAGGACCAACCTGAGCAGTGTCACCATCGATGGCCTGTCTACCAGCAATAATTAAGTCATATTGAAGTTTTTTTATAGCTGCTGCAAGTGTACAGGAAGTGGCCCAAGTATCGGCCCCAGCAAAGGCCCTATCTGTTAAAAGAATCCCCCGGTCGGCCCCCATCCCAAAAGCTTCTCTTATGGCATTCTCTGCTTGAAGGGGACCCATTGTAATTACTGTTATATGAGCTCCAAGTTCATCCTTCAAGCGTAAAGCAGCCTCCAATCCACTTTTATCATCGGGATTGATAATACTCGGCACCCCATCTCTAATTAGGGTTCCTGTCTTAGGGTCTAGTTTCACTTCTGTTGTATCGGGCACTTGTTTTATACAAACAATAATATTCATACTATATGTCCTCCTTTATTTTAATAACTGGGCTGAAATAACCATCCTTTGAACCTCAGACGTCCCTTCATAAATCTCTGTAATTTTAGCATCCCTCATCATTCTCTCCACAGGATATTCCCTTGTATAGCCATACCCTCCATGAAGCTGTACTGCTTTTGTGGTTACCTCCATTGCTGTTTCTGAAGCAAAGAGTTTCGCCATAGCAGCTTCCTTAGAGTAGGGAAGCCCCATAGTTTTATTAAAGGCAGCTTTGTACACTAACAGTCTTGCAGCTTCCACCTTGGTGTCCATATCTGCCAATTGAAATTGTGTATTTTGAAAATAGGACAATGGTTTGCCAAACTGTTTTCTTTCTTTAACATAAGCAACGGTTTCATCCAAAGCTCCTTGAGCGATTCCTAAGGCTTGGGCGGCTATTCCAATTCTACCCCCATCTAAGGTCTTCATGGCTATACTAAAACCTTTCCCCTCTTTACCTAAAAGGTTTTCTTTTGGAATTCTACAATTTTCTAAGATTAATTCACAAGTGGCAGACCCTTTGATCCCTAACTTGGCTTCTTTTTTACCAACGGAAAATCCCTCTGTGTCAGCCTCAACAATAAAGGCTGAAATTCCCCTTGTGCCTTGAGATTTATCAGTCATGGCCATGATAATATAAATATCTGCATAACCTGCATTAGTAATAAATATTTTCGATCCATTAATTAGGTAATGGTCCCCCTCTAAAATGGCAATTGTTTGTTGGGCCGATGCATCTGTTCCTGCATTTGCCTCTGTTAAACCAAAGGCCCCTAATTTTTCTCCCTTTGCCAAAGGTATTAGATATTTTTGTTTTTGTTCTTCTGTACCAAATTCAAATATCGGAGCAGCACATAATGAAGTATGGGCTGAAACAATTACACCTGTGGTGGCACAAACCTTAGATAACGCCTCCACTGCCATTGCATAGGCCAGTTGGTCAGCTCCAGCTCCCCCGTAGGCTTTCGGAAAAGGTATACCCATAAATCCACACTCTTTTAATTTCCTTACAGTATCTATCGGAAAAACTTCCTTTTCATCGATTTCTTCTGCTAGAGGCTTTACCTCATGATCAGAAAACTCCTTATACAATTTTTGTAGCATGATATGTTCCTTTGATAAATTAAAATTCATCACTTGACCTCCTTAACTTTATTATTTGGGGGGCATTACAGTTGCTATGCCCGACAAAACAACTTCTTCATTTTGATTTCGACATACGGTACTGAACTTTACTCGATTTTTTTCTACTACGATCTCTATTGCTTCAACTTCTGCGATGATTGTATCCGCGAATCTTACTGGGGCATGGAATTTTAAGTCTTGAGAAATGTAGATTGTTCCCGGCCCTGGTAATTGTGTTCCTAGAACAGCAGAAATTAGACCAGATGTCAAAATTCCATGGACAATTCTTCCTTGAAAGAAGGTATTCTTTGCATAGCTTTCATTTATATGGGCTGGATTTAGATCGCCTGTGATGCCAGCATATAAATACACATCTGTCTCGGTAATGGTTTTTTGAAATGAAGCCCGATCTCCCAACTGAATTTGAGATATTGTTTTTCCTTTCACAATTAAGCCCCCTTATTTTCGTTATCATCTAAACATTAACGCAATATCCGTGCCAATTTTCCTTAAAATAGATATATTTTTAACAATATTTTAAGTAAAATTTTTCGTAACTTTCTTTTATTTATTTGATTTTTCAATACTCAATCCAATACATAGCCTCTTTAACATTTATTTTTTCTTGAATTTTCGTTAGTTAATTATCTATCAATTTAAATCAACTCAAATCATAATAATATATTAATTTCCTTAAGATCAAAAAAAGACTGTACTAATTTTAGTACAGTCTTAATCTTTTATCTATAGGATTTTTAAATGTCTGTATTATTTTACTACAGTGTCTATTTTCTGAACACTTTTATCTATTAAAGAACAGCCCCACCATCAACTGATAATACAGTTCCAGTTACAAACTTAGCCTCATCTGAAGCTAGGTATAAGAAGGCATTTGCAATATCTGAAGGCTCACCAAGGGAGTTAAGCGGTGATTTACCCTTCATTATATCAAGTACTTTTTCAGGCATTTTAGCTGTCATTTCTGTTACAATAAATCCTGGTGCTACTGCGTTTACTCTAACACCTTTTCTACCAAGCTCTTTAGCCCAAGTTTTAGTCATTCCAATTACTCCAAACTTAGTTGCAGCGTAATTAGTTTGACCAAAGTTTCCGTAAATTCCAACTACAGATGAAACATTGATAATTACTCCACTACCTTGTTCTGCCATAATTTTTGCAGCAGCCTGTCCACAATTATAAACACCCTTAAGGTTTACAGCAATTACATTATCAAATTGATCTTCAGTCATTTTTACTAATTGGGCATCTGCCGTAATACCTGCATTATTAACTAAAATATCAATTCTTCCAAATTGATCAATAATTTTTCCTATCGCTGCATTTACTTCTTCTGGCTTAACTACGTTAGCTACAACTCCTAAAACTTCAGCTCCTGTACTGGCAATTTCACTTGTAACAGCGTCTACATCTTCATTTCTAGTACCCCATACAACTACCTTTGCACCCTCTTCAGCGAATCTTTTAATTGATGCCTTACCAATCCCAGAAGTAGATCCTGTGATTACCGCAACCTTACCTTTTAACCTCATTATCAATCGCCTCCAATTAATTTAAAAATATTTATGTTACAATACTATCGCTTTAGCTAGTTATAGTATTGCTTCTTACACTATACCTATACTTGCAAGAATGATACCAACTATAACTGAGAAAACTGGAATAATGGTACCAACCATAAAAATATCCTTATAAGAATCTTTATGGGTCATTGCTGTTACTGCTAATAGTGTTAATACTGCACCATTATGGGGTAATGTATCTAACCCACCACTAGACATAGCAGCAATTCTATGGAAGGCTGCTGGAGAGATTCCTGTTGTGGCAGCTATCTCCATATATTTTTCACCAAGGGCAGCCAAGGCTATGCCTAAACCACCTGAAGCTGAACCCGTAGCCCCGGCTAAAACGTTTACAGCCACCGATTGAGAAATTAATGGATTACCTGGAATCCCTAATACAAAATCAGTTAACGTTGTAAACCCTGGTACCGCCCTTACTACTGTTCCGAAACCTACAGCAGCACTGGTATTTATAATTGCAAGCACAGAACCAGCCGCTCCAGAGTTGATTGTTTCAATAATTTTAGGTAATCTCTTAAAGTTTAATAGTATAGTTGCAAGAATACCAACTACTAATGGTGGTATTACCTGTTGTGCAGCTGGTAAATCTTTTGTAAAAACATTTAATATCGTAATAACTAATACTAAAGGTATAGCAGATAAAATAGGACTTGGTAATTTTTTAGTATCTACCTCTTCAACTTTTTTATCTAATTCAACAAAAACTTCTCCTGCTGCAGTCAATTTATTTTGTCTATAGTGTAACCACGCTAATCCACCACCGAACATTACTAAAGCCCCTGCGATACCCATTATAGGAGCTGCAGTTGGAGTTGTACCGAAATATTCCATCGGAATTAAGTTTTGTATTTGCGGTGTTCCTGGTAAAGCAGTCATGGTAAAGGTAAAGGAACCTAGTGCAATCGCCCCAGGAATTAGTTTTCTAGAAATATTAGCCTCTCTGAAAAGTGCTACCGCTAACGGATAGATGGCAAATACAACTACGAATAAGGATACCCCACCATAGGTTAAGATTGCGCATGCCACTACTACAGCTGCTATTGCAAATTTTTTACCTATAATCTTGGTCATCCAGTAGGCTACTGAACGGGCTGCTCCTGACTCATCCATAACTTTACCGAAGATAGCCCCTAGTAAGAAGGCCGGAAACCATGATTTTGCAAAACCAACTAACCCACCCATATAAACCTCAGTATAGGCTGGTAATAGTTCAAGCCCACCTGTTAAAGCAACAACTAGGGCCGCAATTGGGGCAACCCAAATAATAGACATACCTTTATAGGCTAAAAACATTAATAAAAATAACCCAATAACAATTCCGATCATTTTCTTCCCTCCAATTTTTAGTTACATTAACTTTTTTAAATACTTAAACCCATTTTCTCACTACCAAAAATTTTGGAGTCCATTATTTTTAAGTCGGAACTAATTGTAGGTGCAAACTCCATTTGATCTAATACATCTTTTTGTAAATCTACGCCTGGTGCAATTTCAGTTAAAATAATACCATCTTTGTTTAGGTGGAAAACGGCCCTTTCAGTTATATAAATAACCGTCTGCTCTGTCTCTATGGCATATTCACCACTAAAGGTAATATGTTCAACTTGTGAAATGAATTTCTTCACTTTACCTTCCTGCTTAATATTTAATTTTCCATCGTTGATTTCTATATCTAAACCGCCAGCAGTAAAGGTACCACAGAAAATAACCTTCTTTGCATTTTGAGTGATGTTAATAAAGCCACCTGCTCCAGCAATTTTAGGTCCAAATTTACTTACATTAATATTTCCTATTGAATCACATTGGGCTAACCCTAAGAAGGCTACATCTAATCCGCCACCATCGTAAAAATCAAATTGGTATGGTTGATCAATAATTGCCTCTGGATTGATTGCTGCACCGAAACTTAATCCACCTGCAGGTATACCACCAATTGGCCCAGGTTCTACCGTTAGTACCATTTGATTTCCAATTCCCTCTTCGTTGGCAACCATAGCTACTCCCTCTGGCATTCCAATTCCTAAGTTAACTACTGCACTTGGAACTAATTCCATAGCTGCTCTTCTAGCGATAATTTTTCTTTCATCTAATGTCATCGGCTTTACAGATGTTATTGGTACCTTTGTTGCTCCTGTATAACTCGAGTTATAGGCTTCAGCAAAAGTTTGCATATGATTTTTCATATCTTCTACTTCAACAATAGAATCTACATAAATACCTGGTATTTTAACTAGTTTTGGGTCTAGTGTTCCATTTTTCACTACTTTTTCAACTTGAACAATTACCTTTCCACCAGAGTTCTTACATGCCTGAGCAATAGAAAGTACTTCTAGTGACCCAGCTTCTTTTTCCATGGTAACGTTTCCATTTTCATCAGCATAGGTTCCTCTTATAAAGGCAAAATCAATAGGAAATGCTTTATACAGTAGATACTCTTTTCCTAATAAATTAACTAATTCCACCATATCTTCCTTAGTAGAATCGTTTAGTTTTCCTCCACCATTTCTAGGGTCGACAAAGGTTTTTAACCCCACCCTTGTGATTGTACCTGGCTTATTAGCTGCGATATCTCTAAACAAATGAGAAATTGAACCCTGAGGAAAGTTGTAAGCCTCAATCTTATTTTCAAAAGCTAGTTTTTGAATTTTGGGAACTAAACCCCAATGACCACCAATTACCCTTTTCAATAGTCCTTCATGGCCTAAATGATTTAACCCTCTGTCTTTTCCGTCGCCTTGTCCAGCTGCATAAATTAGGGTTAGATTCTGTGGTTCGCTTGTTTCTAAAAATCTTTTTTCCAAAGCTATTTCTAATTCTTCTGGAACAGCATTACCAACAAACCCTCCAGTTGCTATACTGCTATTTGATTCAATTAATTTTGCTGCCTCATCTGCTGTTATAAATTTAGGTGCCAAAATAAATCCTCCCTTCAATTTTATCTGTCTTTTTTATAATGCAATCTTTATGCCATTTTTATGCTTCATAAACAGAAGCTAAGCAATTCAAGACTTACATTATAAAATTTTCAGAAAACTGAAAGGAGGCTCTATAACTACCTCATCAAATTTACTGTTCATTTTCTTTACACTATCATCCTATGTTATCAACCAATAGTAGATAATCTTCTTACTGAATATTGAGTTTTTAGTATTTAACATTAAATAATAGTATTTATTATTAAGAGTGTTCACTTTCTTTACACTGTTCACTTTATTAACATTTCTAATCCATATTTTTTTATTTTCTCGTACAAACTTGTCCGACTTATTCCAAGCTTGATGGAGGTTTGATATTTATTCCCGCCAGTCTCTTGTAATGCCTGACTAATGGTTTTCCTTTCTACTTCTTCAACAATTTCCTTTAGCGTTGTATTTTCATTACCTTCTAGGGGGAGCATCTTGGAGCTACCAGTGATGACTTCTATACTTTTTCTAATATAATAGGGTAAATGCTCTAGTGTAATCATGGCTTCTTTTTCTACTAAGTTTAAAGCCCTTTCTATTAAGTTAGCTAATTCTCTAATATTTCCCGGCCAGTGATAATTTTTTAATGCTTGGATAGCCGCTGGTGAAATCTCTGTAACATGGCGATCCATTTCTCCTGCCAACTTTTTTAATAAATGGTTAGCAATTAAAGCAATATCTTCCTTTCGTTCCCTTAGGGGAGGAATATTAATACTAATGACATTAAGACGATAATACAAGTCTTCTCTAAAAACATTTTTTTCCATCATATCCTGAAGGTTTTTATTTGTTGCAGCAATTACCCTAACATCTACCTTATAGCTCTTTGTTCCCCCTACCCGCTCAATTTCCCGTTCTTGCAATACTCGTAGTATTTTTACTTGCATATTTAGGGGGAGGTCTCCAATCTCATCCAAAAAAATTGTACTGTTATTTGCCAACTCGAACTTCCCTGGCTTCCCACCCTTTTTCGCACCAGTAAAAGCGCCGTGCTCATAGCCAAACAGTTCAGATTCTATTAGTTCTGATGGGATAGCCCCACAGTTCACTTTTATTAATGGGTATTCTCCCCTAGAACTGGCATTATGAATGGCATGGGCAAATAACTCTTTACCTGTTCCGCTCTCCCCTAATAGTAAGACGTTAGACTTGCTTGCAGCAACTTTTTTTGCCAGTTCTTTTACCTGCTTTATACTACTACTGCTTCCAACAATATTATCAAAGTTATAGTTTCCACCAAGGGCCTTCTTTAATTCCTTCTTGTAGAACTCCAACTCCTTTTCCATCTTTAATATATTTTTTACGTATACATCAAATTCTACAAGATTTTTAAAGATTACCGTTCCTAGTCCTCCAATTAGCTTACCATTTCTAAATATAGGGATTCGGTCAGCTATCATTTGATTTCCTTTGATTTCTTGGATATCCCCGATCTCTTTTTGTCCTGTTTTTACAACAATATGCATTCTAGTATTATCTATAATATCTGTAACATGGCTACCGATGGCTTCCTCTTGATCTACTCCTAAGAAGTCACAATATCGCTTGTTAATCATGATAATATAACCTTCTTCATCTACGACTACTAGCCAGTTGTAGGTAATATTAAATATGTCCTTATATAAATTTAAAAGAAACTCTGCATCATTTCTTCTTTCTTCTGAATCAAAGTCAATTTTTTCAATAAGATTGAGGTCTCTATACTTTAACTTTTTACTTTTATTATTCACGTCTTCACCCCCTATTGATTGTTTATTTTTTAATATATCAGTTTTTATAGAAAAAGCAAAGAACCTTTATGTTAGATTCTTTGCTTAAGCAACCATCTTATTTAGCTATTATCTTTTAACAATCACTGCTGTTCCCATACCTCCGCCAATACATAAGGTTGCTAATCCATAAACTGACTCTCTTCTTTTCATTTCATGAAGTAATGTTACTAGAATCCTTGCCCCACTGGCTCCAACTGGATGCCCTAGTGCAATTGCGCCTCCATTAACATTAACTTTATCAGCTATCCAGTTTAATTCTCTACCAACTGCCAGCGCTTGAGCTGCAAAGGCTTCATTAGCTTCAATTAAGTCTATATCTTCTAATGTTAGATTAGCTTTTTGTAAGGCTTTTTGGGTAGCAGGCACTGGGCCAATTCCCATGATTGAAGGCTCAACTCCAGCATTTGCATAAGAAGCTATTGTAGCTAGTGGTTTTATTCCTAATTCATCAGCCTTTTCTTTTGTCATAATAACTAGAGCCGCTGCTCCATCATTAATCCCTGAAGCGTTTGCTGCTGTTACACTGCCATCCTTCTTAAAAGCTGGCTTAAGCTTACCTAACTTCTCAGCTGTAACTCCTGCTTTAGGAAACTCATCTGTATCAACTACAATTGGATCTCCCTTTCTTTGAGGAATTGTTACAGGAATAATTTCTTCTTTGAATTTTCCCTCTGCCATTGCTCTTTCAGCCTTATTTTGACTTTCTGATGCAAATTGATCTTGCTCTTCTCTAGTAAGACCATACTTTTCAACTAAGTTTTCAGCTGTCATCCCCATGTGATAATCGTGGAAAGCATCAGTTAATGCATCATGAATCATGGAATCAATTAACTTATCATGACCCATTCTTACTCCCCATCTTGCCTTAGGTAGAAGGTAGGGAGCTTGACTCATGTTCTCTGTTCCCCCAACCACTACAATATCATTATCTCCTGCAATGATGGTTTGTGCTGCTAAGGAAACTGTTCTTAAACCAGACCCACATAACATATTAATTGTAGTTGCAGGTACACCAGAAGGGATTCCTGCTTTTATTGAAGCTTGTCTTGCAACTCCTTGCCCTAAACCTGCTTGTAATATACAACCCATATAAACTTCATCTACTAACTCTGGTTTAACATTTGCTCTGTTTAAGGCTTCTTTAATAGCTAATGCTCCCAAATCTACAGCCGAAACACTGGCCAATGCTCCTCCATAATTTCCTATCGGGGTTCTTACTGCACTTGCGATAACGATTTCCTTCACTTTAACTCCTCCTTATGTATTTTATTTAATATATAATGATAGTTAAAAATAATGCAAGTTCTATACCAATATTGCCATTTTAAAAAAGCCCATTGGTTTCTTCCAAATAAAAATATACAACTATAGTTAAATTATAACCTTAAAGGCCAACACAATACTAACTTTTTTATATATAACCATTTTTCCCTCGAATTGATACTTCTCCCGATAAGATTAGATCTTCTTCACCATTTTCACGTTTTATCTTCAGTATACCCTCTTCGGTTATGTCTAAAGCTAGGACACTCTCTTCTCGGTTTCCTTGAATTAGTCGAATTTCTTTGCCTATCATCGCAGAGTACTTTCTACATACTTCAATCGTTGAAGCCAATCCTTCACCTACTGTATAATTTTCGAACAGTTTTTCAAATTCCTGTAAAATCGAAAGTATAAGCTCCTTTCGTTGGAGGGATTGTTTTTTTTCTAAATATAGGGAAGTAGCTTTATCTAAAATTTCTTCAGGAAATGCCTTAATATTAACATTCACACCAATACCAACGATAATGTATTCCACTTGATTAAGTTCCCCTGACATCTCGATTAAAATACCACAAACTTTCTTACCATTTAAAATGATGTCATTGGGCCATTTAATTAAAACATCTAGACCTGTAGTAGCTCTAATGGCCTGACATACAGCTGCAGCTGCTATCTGAGTCATTTTTGATCCTTCTGTAGGTGGAATATCTGGTTTAAGAATAATGGACATCCAAATCCCTTCACCTTTTGGCGAAGACCAGTTCCGTCCAAGTCTGCCTCTTCCACCAACCTGTTCATCGCTAATAACAACAGTTCCATCTTCAGCCTCTTTAGCTATTTTCTTAGCATAATTATTGGTAGAATCAATCGTATCAAGACAAATCATCTTTTGGCCAATTACCTTAGTTTCTAATCTTTGTATTAATTCTACAGCAACTAATTTTTCGTCGTTTGCTACTATTCGATAGCCCTTTTTATTGGCCGTCTCAATTTTATGACCTGATTTTTTTAATAAATTTATTTGTTTCCAAATTGCCGTTCTAGAGACATTAAATTTTTCTGCTAGTTCTTCTCCAGAAATGTAACTTCCTTTTTTTTGATAGAGGGCTTCAAGTATTTTTTCTTTCATAATCGATTTCTCCTATTTAATCCTTCTAGCATCCTATTTTTGTTGCTATGTAATATAATCCTTCTATTCTTTACATCAAATTTTATTATTAAATATAGTTGCCTTTAACTAAAAGGTTCTTATCTTAATAGTATACTAAATTTTTACAAAAATAAAGGGTGCATTTCATTGCACCCTTTATTTTATATATAAGTTAATTAATTAAATAGTGTTAATAGTACCCCTGCTGCTACAGCAGAACCAATAACCCCTGCTACGTTTGGCCCCATGGCATGCATTAATAGGAAGTTGCTTGGGTTTTCTTTTTGTCCAACTGTTTGTGAAACCCTTGCTGCCATCGGTACAGCAGAAACCCCTGCCGAGCCAATTAGTGGATTAATTGCATTTCCACCTAATAGCTTATTCATTAATTTAGCTAATAGTACCCCACACGCTGTTCCTAGTCCAAAGGCTACTACTCCTAAAGCAATAATTTGAATTGTGTCTAACTTTAAGAACTGCTCTGCTTGAGCGGTTGCTCCAACAGCTAAACCTAGTAAAATTGTAACAATATTTACTAGCTCGTTTTGAGCTGTCTTTGATAGTCTGTCGGTTACTAAACATTCCTTTAAAAGATTACCAAACATCAATAACCCTACTAATGCTGCTGCAGACGGTAATAGTAGTGATACTAAAATGGTAACTATGATAGGAAAAACAATCTTCTCTACTTTACTTACAACTCTTAACTGTTGCATTTTAATCATACGTTCTTCTTTTGTTGTTAAAGCCTTCATAATTGGTGGCTGAATAATTGGTACTAAGGCCATATAAGCATAGGCGGCAACTGCAATAGGACCAAGTAAATCAGGCGCTAGTCTAGATGTTAAGAAGATCGCTGTTGGACCATCGGCACCTCCAATAATCCCTATTGAAGCAGCTTCTTGTCCTGTAAATCCCATTAAAATTGCACCAACAAAGGTAAAGAAAATACCTGCTTGGGCAGCTGCTCCTAAGAACAAACTCTTTGGATTAGCAATTAACGGACCAAAGTCTGTCATAGCCCCAACCCCTAAAAATATAAGTGGAGGGAAAACTGTCTTTTTAACCCCTAAACCAAAATAATATAATAAACCACTTGGTTCGTCTCCTATTGCTTCATGCATTAATCCCGCCATAGGTAAGTTAGTTAGTAGCATACCAAAGGCAATCGGTACTAACAACAATGGTTCAAATTTCTTGGCTATTGCTAAATATAGTAATCCACAAGCAACTAAAATCATAATGATTTGTTGAATTGTGATACTATAAAATCCTGTGCTTTGCCAAAATTCTATAAGTACTTCTAGCATCGAAGTGCATCCCCTTTCAATTAATTAATGTGGTCTTGACTATTTTAAAGATACTAGTACATCTCCACCATTAACTGATGCACCTTCAGCTACATGAATAGTTGCAACTACTCCATCAGCAGGAGCTACAATTTCATTTTCCATCTTCATCGCTTCAAGGATAATTAATACGTCTCCTTCTTTAACTGCTTGCCCTTCTTTAGCAATCACCTTCCAAATATTTCCTGGCATTGGAGCTTCTATAGATGTAGCTCCTGCGGGTGCTGCCGCAGCTGGTTTTGCAGCAGGAGCCGCCTTTGGAGCCGCCGCCTTTGGTGCTGCTGGTGCCGCTGGTTTTGGTGCAGGTGCAGCTGCTCTAGGTGCTGAAACAACACCGTCTTTTACTTCTTCTACTTCTACTTCATAGCTAACACCGTTTACAGTTATATTAAACTTTTTCATGATTTATTTTCCTCCTTGATCAACACATTTTTTATTTGCAGAACCTATTTAATCGTCTCAATTGAACCTTAATTAATTTGGTTAATTCTACCTACTCTACCCCAAGCTGGTGTCGCATCATCAACTCGAACAATGTTTCTCACAACGATGTTATGGGTTGAAGTATGAAGACTGGCTGCTATTGCAGCAGTAATGACTGCCACTAGCTCACCTTGGTCTACTTGCTCTTCTTCTACAACTTCCTCTTGAACAACTGGCGCTACTTCTGGTTTCTTAGCATTAGGCTTTTTCGTCCCTCCAACTAGTACTACAGTCATCAGGGTAATTATAAAATAAAGCATTATTAATGCCACGAAAACAATTGATACCCCTAATAATGTAACTTGAAGACTAGCAAGAAGCTTCTCACCCATAGTCATTGTATCAATTGAATACTGCAATTTATCTAATAAACTCATTAATTGATCACCTCTTTTTTTATTTCAGCTGACTAAACTGGTAAATTACCATGTTTCTTAGGTGGTCTAGTTTCTCTCTTACTTGCTAACATATTTAAGGCGTCTGCTATTCTTGGTCTAGTAGCTGAAGGTTCGATAACGTCATCTACATAACCTCGTTCTGCTGCTTTATAAGGGGTAGCAAACTCTTTTTTATAGTTTTCAACTAACTCTACTCTAGTTCCTTGTGGATCATCAGATTCACTAATCTCTTTTCTAAAGATGATGTTAGCAGCTCCTTCTGGACCCATAACGGCAATTTCTGCAGTTGGCCAAGCTAATACCATATCTGCCCCTAAGTCTTTACAGCACATTCCAATGTAGGCTCCACCATAGGCTTTCCTAACAATTAGCGTGATTTTTGGTACCGTAGCTTCACTATAGGCATACAGCATTTTTGCTCCATGTCTTATGATTCCACCGTATTCTTGACTTGTACCCGGTAGGAAACCCGGAACATCAACAATATTTAATACAGGTATATTATAGCAATCACAAGTTCTAATGAACCTTCCTGCTTTATCCGATGCATTAATATCTAAGCATCCTGCCAATACCTTAGGTTGGTTAGCAATAACTCCTACTGATTGACCATTAATTCGGATAAAACCCGTTAACATATTTTGAGCAAAGTATGGTTGAACTTCAAAGAAGTCACCATCATCAGCTAACATTTCAATTAGCTTCTTCATATCATAAGGTTTATTTGGACTATCTGGAATAATTTCATCTAATTCTGGTATGATTTTATTAATATCATCTTCAGTTGCAAACAGTGGTGCTGTTTCCATATTGTTTGATGGTAAGAAACTTAATAATCTTCTAATGTCTGCAATACAAGCTTCATCATTAGCTGATAGGAAATGGGCTACCCCACTTGTACGGTTATGGGTCATCCCTCCACCTAAAGCCTCTGCACTTACATCTTCACCTGTAACTGTCTTAATTACTTGAGGTCCTGTAATAAACATTTGGCTGGTTTTATCTACCATGAAGATAAAGTCTGTTAAAGCAGGGGAATAAACTGCTCCACCAGCACAAGGTCCCATAATTGCAGTAATCTGTGGAATTACTCCTGAAGAAATGGTGTTACGATAAAAAATCTTTGCATAACCAGATAAAGCATCTACACCTTCTTGTATTCTAGCTCCACCAGAGTCATTTAGTCCAACAATTGGCGCTCCCATTCTTAGGGCCATATCCTGCACCTTAACAATTTTGTTAGCATGCATTTCTCCTAATGACCCCCCAACTACAGTGAAGTCTTGGGCATAGGCATAAACTAATCTTCCGTCTACTTGTCCATATCCAGTAACAACACCTTCACCAGGTGAATCTACTTTTTCCATGCCAAAGTTTACGCATCTATGTTTAACAAAGGCATCAATTTCAACAAATGTTCCTTCATCAAATAGTAGATTAATTCTTTCCCTCGCAGTCAATTTACCTTTTTCATGTTGACCTGCAATTCTTTTTTCTCCGCCTCCTAGCTCTATTTTAGCTTTACGTTGGCGAAGATCGTCTAATTTGTTCATGGCCATTCTTAACCCTCCTATTGTTTAATGCTAAGCTCAACTACTATTATAACATATATAATACTAGGTATTAATACCTAGTCTTCTCTTTCGCTTAATTCTACTAAAACACCATTAGTACTTTTTGGGTGACAGAAGGCAATTTTTGCTCCACCTGCTCCATATCTTGGTTTTTCATCAATCATTTTAACGCCTTTTTCCTTCATAGACTCAATAGCTGCTTCAATATTTTCTACACGGAAGGCAAGATGTTGGATTCCTTCTCCTTTTTTCTCAATAAACTTAGCAATCGGACCATCTTCTTCAGTAGATTCTAATAATTCAACCTCTGTGTCTCCAATTGGTAAAAAAGCAACTCTAACTTTTTGTTCTTCAACAACTTCAGTTCCTACACACTCAAGACCTAATATGTCTTGATAGAACTTCAATGTTTCATCTAAGTTTTTAACAGCAATTCCAATATGGTCTAATTTAAGCGCCTTCATAATTGCTACCTCCTATAAATTATTATTTAATATCATTTTATTAATTAATGAATTACTAACAGTATAAGGGTCTACCTGACGGTTAGCTACTTGTTCAGCCAATTGATAAATTTCTTCTTGCTTTTCTTTATTCCCTACCAGCCGCTCCATCAAGTCTCTTTGTACTAAATCTATAATTTCTAATTGACTGTTTTGGACTCGTTTCTCAATAAGCTTTCCACTAGCTTCAAGATAATCTAAATGTTTCTGTATATTATCATAAAGATCATCAATTCCCTTATTATGCAGAGCCACTACCTGAGTTACAGGTGGTTTCCACTCACTATGATTGAAGTCAAGCATCATTTCTATTTCTACTTGTGTTCTATTGGCCCCATCTCTGTCGGCCTTATTAACAGCAAAAACATCTCCAATTTCCATAATTCCAGCTTTGATTGCTTGAATATCGTCCCCCAAGCCAGGTACCATTACTAGTAGTACTGAATCGGCAGCTTTTACGATATCTACCTCTGATTGGCCCACGCCTACTGTCTCGATAAATATGTAGTCGCATCCGTAGATGTCCAGTACTTTTACTGCCCCCAAAGTCGCCTTTGAAAGTCCACCTAGATGACCCCGGGTACCCATGCTACGGATAAACACCCCTGAATCAGTATATAAGTCTGTCATTCGTACACGGTCACCTAATATGGATCCGCCAGTAAAAGGACTGGTTGGGTCTACTGCAATAATCCCTACACTCTTGTTTTCCCGACGTAATCTCTTTACCAGTTTATCGGTTAGTGTACTTTTGCCTGCACCAGGTGGTCCAGTTATTCCGATTACCTTAGCCCTACCTGTATGACTATATAGTTTTGAAATAATCCTAATTGCCTCAGGGTCATTACTTTCCATCATTGTAATTAACCTTGCTGCTGCTCGTTTATCTTTGTTAAGAATCCCTTCAATTATATTCAATATTCCACCACCTATTAAACTGATATTGATGAAGGGGATGAAGTTCCCCTTCACCTAAATAAATAGTATTATAAGCTTCTTTTTAAATTTTCTTTAATGAAATCTATTGTTACTTGAGTTGGTGTTCCTGGAGTAAAGATTTCAGCTATACCACTACCCTTTAACCCTGGAATATCTTCATCTGGAATAACGCCACCACCAATTACTAGCATTTCTTCATATACGTTTTCACTCTTTAACAATTCTACTACCTTTGGCAGTAAATGATTATGGGCACCAGATAAAATACTTAAAGCAACAACATCAACGTCCTCTTGAAGGGCCGCTGCAACAATTTGCTCTGGTGTTTGTCTTAATCCTGTATAGATTACTTCCATACCTGCATCTCTTAATGCTCTTGCAATAACCTTCGCTCCACGATCATGACCATCTAGTCCTGGTTTTGCTACTAAAACTCTAATTGGTCTTGCCATATGATAATCCTCCCTTATATTCATCTATGGTCTATTTAACTATAGAATTACGCTTTGTTGATATTCTCCAAATACTTCTCTTAATACCCCACAGATTTCACCTAATGTAGCATAGGCTCTTACCGCATCTAAGATATAAGGCATTAAATTCTCGGTTCCTTGAGCTGCCTCTTTTAATTTACTTAATCTATCTTCTGTCAATTGATTATCTCTTTCGGATTTTAATTGATCTATTTTTTGCTTTTGAAGCTCTCCTACCACTGGGTCTACCCTTAGTAATCCCTTTGGAGCCTCTTCTTTAATTTGGAATTTATTCATTCCTACAACAATACGCTCGTTACTTTCAACCTGTTTTTGATATTCATAAGAGCTATCCATAATTTCTTTTTGGATATATCCCTTTTCAATCGCTTCAGCAGAACCACCAAGGGTATCAATTTTATTGATATATTCCATTGCACCGTCTTCAATAGAGCTTGTTAAACTCTCGATGTAGTAAGAACCTGCTAATGGGTCAATTGTTTCAGCCACACCACTTTCGTAAGCGACAATTTGTTGAGTTCTTAATGCGATTCTTACTGAATCTTCTGTTGGAAGGGCTAGTGCTTCGTCCTTAGAGTTAGTGTGTAGAGACTGAGTACCTCCTAGTACAGCAGCAAGCGTTTGAATAGCTACCCTTACGATGTTGTTGTCTGGTTGTTGGGCTGTTAATGTAGACCCGCCTGTTTGAGTATGGAACTTTAATTGCATAGATTTTGGACTTTTAGCATTAAATCTTTCCTTCATAATTTTCGCCCATAATCTTCTTGCCGCTCTAAACTTAGCCACTTCTTCTAGTAAGTCGTTGTGGGCATTGAAGAAGAAGGATAGTCTTGGTGCAAAAGTATCTACATCTAAGCCAGCTTTGATTGCCGCTTCAACATAGGCAATACCATTAGCTAATGTGAAGGCTACCTCTTGAATTGCAGAAGATCCTGCCTCACGAATATGGTAACCTGATATACTAATGGTGTTCCAGTTTGCTACTTCCTTAGAACAGTATTCAAAAATATCTGTAATCAATCTCATAGAAGGACCCGTTGGGAAAATATATGTACCTCTGGCTATATATTCTTTTAGGATATCATTCTGAATTGTTCCTCTTAATTGATCTGATGAAACACCTTGTTTTTCTGCTACAGCAATGTACATAGCTAATAAAACAGAAGCTGGTGCATTAATTGTCATAGATGTACTTACTTTATCTAATGGAATTCCATCAAATAGAATTTCCATATCTTTTAATGAGTCGATGGCTACTCCTACCTTACCAACTTCACCCTCAGATAAAGGATGATCTGAATCATAACCAATTTGAGTAGGAAGGTCAAAGGCTACTGATAAACCAGTTTGTCCTTGCTCTAATAGATATTTGTAACGTTTGTTAGATTCTTCAGCTGTAGCAAATCCAGCATACTGACGCATTGTCCAGAAACGTCCCCTATACATTGTAGGCTGCACACCTCTAGTAAAAGGATATTCTCCTGGATAGCCTAGATCGTTGTCATAATCTAATTCTGCAACATCAGCAGGTGTATAGATTCTTTCAACTTCTTGGTTTGCACCAGTTACAAACTTTTGCTTTCTTTCTGGAAATTTACTTAGGACTTTTCCAACTTTGTTTTCATTCCAATTTGTTTGATCTTGTTTTATTTTCTCTAACTTCTCCTTATCAAACATTCTACTTCCTCCTTCATGATTTGTAAGTTAAGTAATCCATCTTTTCCCTTTTGAAGTATACAATTAGAATCCTTCAATTATCATTTTGTACATTCTTGAGACAAAATTCTTTACCGCCTTTAATTTACATGATCTTTGACGCAAATATTAATGTTAATGATCTAATAATTTAAGCTTAATGCAATTTATATTTCATCACTTGCACTCATTGAAATTTCTGTTGCATACCACTACAGTTATTCTACAGGTTTTTATGAATTCCTGCAACCTTCTTTCTATATTTTAAGACTATTTTTAATAAATACTTTTAATCGAGTAGTATCTATGTCTATTTTAGCCAAATCAATGAAATTAATCTGATCTTATTCTTTATTGACTGCTGTTTCTTTTATGGCTTCATCTAAATTTTTCTCTATCCTCATTGTTCCTGTTTCTAAAAATCGAACATGCCAAGATAGTGCTTCCTTTAGTAGATGGGGCTGATATTTAAATTTCCCCTTTTCAGCCTCTTTTAGGTAATCTAATAACATCGGTTTATATTGGGGATGGGCGCAGTTTTCAATTATTTTTCTTGCCCGCTCTCTAGGTGCCGTTCCCCTTAAATCAGCCAATCCTTGCTCTGTAACAACTACGGCAACATCATGTTCAGTATGATCAATATGGGAAGCCATCGGAACTATTGATGATATATCTCCATTTTTAGCTGTCGATACTGTTGTAAAGATGGACAAGTAGGCATTTCTAGTAAAGTCTCCTGACCCACCTATTCCATTCATCATTCTAGACCCCATGATATTAGTTGAGTTAACATGCCCATAGATGTCTACCTCTATAGCAGTATTCATTGCGATAACCCCCAGTCTTCTAGCAATTTCTGGATGATTACTAATTTCCATTGGTCTTAAAATACAGTATTTAGCATAATGGGCCATCTTATCATGTAGGCGTTTTAACCCCTCTTCCGATGGTGTTAGAGCAGTCCCAGAGGCAACCTTAACTTTGCCAGCATCAATTAAATCAAACATAGAATCTTGTATTACCTCTGTGTAACAAGTCAAATCTTCAAAATCTGAATGTAACAGTCCTCCTAGTACTGCATTTGCAACAGAACCAACCCCTGATTGTAAGGGTAGAAGGTTTTTAGGTAGCCTTCCCATTTTAACCTCATATTTTAAAAAATCAATAATATGTTTTGAGATCAGTTTTGAAGGCTCATCAATTGGTCCAAGGGGTCTTACTTTATCTGTAATATCTGTAAAAACAATCGCAGCTATTTTTTCAGGATTACAGGGAATATAAGTCTTTCCAATTCGATCATTAGGACTAGTTAATGGAATTGGCTTTCTACAGGGAGGTTTTTCTGTCATATAAATATCATGAATTCCTTCTAGCTCCATGGGCTGAGAGGTATTTATTTCTACAATAACCATATCTGCATTTTGTATTGCCTGTGGCATTAATCCTACTGAAGTTGTGGGGACTATTCCACCTTCTTCAGTTATTGCTAAGGCTTCTACAAGGGCAATATTTATTTTACCAAAGTAGCCATAATCAATATATTGGGTTACATGGCTTAGATGCATATCCTGATAGGCTAACTGGCCACTATTAATGGAATTACGCAAGGAATCGTTAGTTTGATAAGGATACCTACGCTTCATTACCCCCGATCGTGACAATGCACCATCTAATTCATCTCCTACTGAAGCACCACATAATATCGTTAACTCTACCTTATCCCCACTTAAGGCTCTTTCAGCTAATGCTAAGGGGACTGCCTTAGGGTAGCCAGAAGGGGTAAACCCACTGGTTGCCACCGTCATACCATCTTTAAAGAGGCTAGCTGCCTCATTAGCAGTCATTACCTTATCGAATAGATCTTCTCTTCTTATTCTTTCCTTCATCGTTAAACCCCCTATATTTTTTACTCTTTTATTCTTTTAATCTTTTATTCTTTTAATCTTTTATTCTCTTATTCTTATCAATGAAGTAATTGTCGGTTTATCTTACTTTAGGATAAAAAAATAGATATACGAGTTTCCTAAAGGAACCGTATATCTAACCTTGAGATATCTACTTCTGAAACAAAGGGGGTTTGCTTCCATAGATAATAGAGTTAAATATCCAATTAAGATTTATATGACCTTACTCTTCTACCTTATTGTCTTCAATGATTAACTTAAACTTCTCACAACACTTCTTTGTAGAAGAAATGAGGGCCTTCTTTACCGTACCAAAATATCTATTGTTGAAGGCTTCCTCGATTTCTTCAAACCTTAACAAATTTTTACCCACCAAAATTCTATTAACATGCTTTTTAGCAACTTCAGTTACAAGGGAACAATCGGCATCTAATATCTTACCAGTATTCTTATCTACTAGAACACCCACTGCTACAACTTTATATAACTCCTCTGCTGTTGTTCCACTTGGTAGCTTTGCATACCCACTAATGAATATTTCAAAAGGCTCCAATCTGACCACTCCTTTTCTAATTCATATTTTTCTCGGCTTTCCCTATGAAATATCAATAAAGTAAGGGTAAGGTTCTCTCTATTCTCTATTATTTTTAAAATTTTTGTTCTTTAATTTCTGTTTTTAACTTTTTCTTTCTTTTATTTTCTTTAATCTTTGTTTCTTTAAATTTTGCTTCTTTAATCTTTGTTTCTTTAAATTTTGCTTCTTTAATCTTTGTTTCTGTAATCTTTGTGTTTTTCCTCTTTTCCTTAAACTAGTTTTTCTCCAATTATATCTCCACTTAATCTATCCCGCTTATCCATCATGTTCTTGTAAAAGTTACATAGGTAGCTTATGTAATATGATGGTGAAAAGCACCATACCCAGTAGGGCAAAGGGGTATACCGCGCCATAACCTGCAGCCGGGTCATCACTTTCTAGGGAATCAATTGCTACCCCTAAACCAGGAGTAGAGGTCATTCCTCCACAAATAGCTCCCGCCAGCATAATCCAGTTAAGTTTAAACACGTATCTTCCTACCAAATAACCTACCAAAATACCGACCATTCCAACAAATAGGGAGATTAAAGCCAATGGTAATCCATTTCCTAAAATCGCTTCGAAAACTCTGAATCCATAACGTAGTCCCACTATTGCTAAAAAGAAGCACAAGGATAACTCTCTTATTACACCTAAAATTTTTGAGTTCATCCTAAAGTTAATCGGCCCTATTTTGCCTATATAACCTAAAATAAGTGATCCGATTAAAGCTCCACCAGTTGCGCCTAGGCTAAAGTACCCCAATAAAGGTCCCATATAGATATTAACAAGCCCCAGACTAAAACCAAAGAAACATGCAACAGCATAGGCGATAATATCAAAACTCGTTTCAGGTATATCTTTTCCTCCCTTAACCATCGACCTAGCTTCTTTCATTTCCTGGGAAAAGCGTTTCCTTTCGGCAGCTATATCCATACGGAATATTTTAGGGAAAAAGTTGATGGCAATAATAACGACAATTACTCCGAAGGGATATCCTACTGCATAACCTAGACCAATGCCTGCTTCAGCATTTTTCACAAAGGCAGATTTCTGTTCACTAGTCAAAGTTAATAAGGCTTCTGGTGAAATCTCCCCTGTAGGGTCTAATATATTCACAAACTTCTCTTTTTCATCAGTAGTTGCATTCTCAAAGGCATTCACCCGAGCCGTTGCGTGATTCCTAGCAGTTTCTATTGCAGCTGCTAAGCCAGGAGAGCTTGTTAAGGCCCCTGTATAAACTCCCGATACTTCATATGGGTTGTTAGCAGGGCTTATTAATACCATCCCATAGGTTGCAATTGCACTTGATAGGGTAATTAAGAATCCTAATATAACAAACTTGCCACCATATTTTTTTAATACAGCTCCTAAATCTTTTGCCGCTAATAAACCGACTGCAACCACAAAGAAAACTAAAAACAAAGTAAAAAAGGTGGAAGGTACTACACCTGCGGAAATCATGCTTTGGGCTGCTCCATATCCCCTTTGGCCTTCTTCAATTCCAGTGCCATATGTATAAACTAGCCATCCCAGTAAGAGCCCGGTAAATAGACACCCTGATGCACCAAAGTTGAACTTTCCGATTCTAACATTTCCAAATAAAACACCTGTAAATACCGCTACAAACATCAATATGAATGGACTAGTAACCCAAGCAGTAAAATCAAAAGTTATTAATTGCGACACTTCAACTCCCCCTTTGTGTTTCATGTTATTTTTTTAACAATTATCTGCAAATGTTTTCCTTTGCTACTTATCCCCTCCTTATAGCTTACCTCTTCCTCTTACTTATTAATTATTACTTGTTACTTACATCTTCTACACTTTGATTATGGTAAAATTAAACTTCCTATCATTTACTTTAAGTAAAGCCAATCAAAAAAGGCCATAGACAATACTCTATGGCCTTCTGATTTTTATGGTACAAGAACGGAAATTCTTTAGATAAAAATCCAGCAATAAATTAATCTTGTATTAAATTTTATAGCTAGTACATTATATTCTTTTTAAACTAAACAATTCCTCTTATTTTTTTAAATTTTATAAAAAAATATTTTTTTCTGTCAAGTTACTTTCATAAATCAAAATATATCATAACCTACTTGTTCTTATACATAGGAAATCCTAACTTGAAAATTCGTTATTCTTAACTCATGGGATTTATCTTTAAGAAGTCGTCTTTTCGCTTATTTTCCTTTCTTGAGGCGCTTTCGTAATTAGACAAAGTATAGCCCCCAATGCACTTAATACAGCCGATACCCCATAGCTTAATACGTAGGTTCCTGTATGATCACGAACAATTCCACCTAGTAAAGGCCCTAAAACACCGCCGACACCCCATGCAGTAATAACCATACCAAAATTAACCCCAAAACTCTTCATCCCAAAATAGTCCCCTGTTGAAGCAGGGAAAATTGTAAGCATTCCTCCGAAGGTGAAGCCTACCACAGCTACCCCCATAATTAGGGTAATTGGTTGGTTTAAACCAGGGAATAGAATATATATTAGTACTTGCAGAACAAACATAATGAAGAGGGTTTTCATTCTACCTAATTTATCAGAAATAATCCCACATCCTACTCGTCCACTGGCATTAAAAATTGCATAGATGGCTACTAAAATAAAACCATTGGTAATACCGGCTTGTTCTAGCCCAATTTTTGATAATTGACCGATAATTAATAACCCTGCAAAAGTTCCAAAGCAAAACATTGTCCATAATAAGTAGAACTGTTTTGTTTTAAGAACTTCCTTCCATTCGTAGTCAACCTTTACAGTTTTACTAGAACTGATCCCTTGTTTGTTATTTTCAAGAACAGTTTTAGCTGCTAATTCATCGACATACTCTTTTGGTGGATTACTAATAAATCGAGATAAAGTTAATATCCCTATACAAAAACCAATGCCCAGAACATAAAAGGTACTCTGAATACCGAATCGTTCTAGTAGATTGGTGGTTAATGGTGCTATAAAAACTGGTGCTAAACCAAAACCACTTACAACAATACCCGATATTACACCCCTTTTGCTAGGTTCAAACCATTTAACAGCTGCTGGCGTTGGTGTAGCATAACCTAATCCCATCGATGCGCCAAAGACGATTCCGAAGAATATCGTTAAAGTTACAACAGTTAAAAACATACCTGCAAAGATAAATCCGATTCCTGCTAAAATTGCAGATGTAATGAGAACTGGTTTTGGGCCTAGCTTGTCTTGAAACCTGCCACCTGGCACCATTGATAATGCAAAGATTGCACAGGCCACCATATAGGGGATTTGTGTTTGTGTAGCATTCCAGTCCAATTGATCAATTAAAGCAGCTGATATAACCCCCCAAGCATAGAGGGTTCCCAGCATGGAGTTGACTCCCATTCCCGCCAAAGTAACAACCCAACCTCGACGTGCAAAATCTTTTGACATAATATATTCTCTCCTCATCATAATCAGATTTTTTACCATAATCAATATCATTATATACTAATTTTCACCTTTGAGAAGAGATTTTTTTGATAATTCTGTCTGTAAATATTTAGACAACGACTCAATGTTTGTCTCAATTCACTCTTCATTAGAATATTTAGTATGATTTGAAGAATAAATATTCTAATGATAACTTGGCTTTAATTTATTAAAATTTCATTTGATGAAATTGCATAATTAACATTATTTTTATATTAATGCAAAAGGCAAACTTCACTGTTTGGTGTTCAATGAGTAATATCTATACATAAAATGAATATAAATTTAAATTTATGGTATTATGTAATTTCTTCATTTATAAAAATTGTAATCAAATTCTAAACTTAAATCAATTTATGAATTTATATTCTTTAGATAACCGTAATTATTTTAGCAAAATTAACTACAAAAATTTTCTCTATACATTTGAGGTCCCATTTCATAAAGGTTATTTCCGTCGGAGTCTATGGCAACAATTACAGGAAGGTCCTCCACCTTTAGTCTCCTGATCGCTTCGGTACCTAGATCTTCATAAGCAATTAGTTCTGATTCCTTAATTGTGTTTGCTATTAATGCACCTGCACCACCAATTGCAGCAAAATAAACCCCTTTATTTTCTTTAATGGCTTCTATTACTTCTTTACTTCTATTCCCTTTTCCAATCATCCCCCTTAAGCCTCTATCTAGAAGGGTGACTGTTGGTACATCCATTCTTGAACTGGTGGTAGGACCAGCAGATCCAATTACTTTACCTTGTGGTGCTGGGGTAGGCCCTACATAATAAATCAGCTCTCCCTCTAAAGGAAAGGGTAAATTTTTTCCTTCTGAAATTTCTTTAAGTAATCTATCGTGGGCCGCATCCCTTGCAGTATAAATATAGCCACTTAAAAACACTTTATCCCCTGCCTTCAATTTATGAATCAGGTTTTCATCTATGGGTACTGTAATGTGATAGGTATTCATTAGGTTAATGCCTCCTTTATCTAAACCATTTATAGTATAATTTCACCATGTCTTGAAGCATGGCAATTAATATTCACAGCTACTGGCAAACCTGCTATATGGGTAGGAAATGTCTCTACATGAACAGCTAAAGCAGTAGTTCTTCCTCCAAACCCCTGGGGGCCAATTCCCAGTTGATTAATTTCATCTAGAAGTTCATCCTCAATTGATGCAATGTACTGATCTTTATTTTTTTCTCCGATATTCCTTAAAAGAGCCTTCTTTGCTATTTCTGCAGCCCGCTCAAAAGTTCCACCGATACCTACTCCCACTATAATAGGAGGACAACAATTCCCTCCTGCTTTTTTGATGGTGTCAAGGATAAAGTTTTTTACTCCTGTTACCCCGTCTAGTGGCTTCAGCATTTTGATAGCACTCATGTTTTCACTTCCAAAACCCTTTGCTCCCAATTTAATCTTGAGTTGATTTCCCTCTACCATATCATAGTGGATAATTACCGGCGTATTGTCTCCAGTATTTTTTCTTCTGAGGGGACATTCGACAACTGATTTTCTTAAAAAACCCTCTTCATACCCTCTCCTTACACCTTCATTAATAGCTTCAGTTAAGTTTCCATTAACAATTTGAACTTCCTGTCCCACTTCTACAAAAGCTACTACCATCCCTGTATCTTGACATAGGGGTAGATCTTCTTTAGCAGCAATTTCTTGATTATTCATCAAGTCTTTTAATATTTCCCTTCCAAGGGGAGAGTTTTCTTTAGCAATTGACTCTTCCAACACTTTTTTGAGGTCTTCCTCCATATGGATATTCATATGAATACAAAGTTTCTTAATCTCTTCGATGATCTCTTGGCAATTTACCTGTCTCATTTTCCTTACGCTCCTTTTATATTGAAATTTACCTTAACTGATAGTCCTATACTTTGGATTAATACGAGAAAATGACCTTGAAAGTAAGTTTCCAAGGTCATTAAAAAGCTATTAGTCATTATTCTTGTCAATATCTATCTTTTTTTCTTCATCATCTTTCTTTTCAAGATCTACTGACTTATTTTCTTGTGCTCTTAATTCTTTATATTTTCTTTCAACATCATCAAGGGTATCTTCATCTGCAATTACTAACTTTCCAGTAAAGACCATATCATACATATCTGCATCTAAGGTCTCCACCTTTAATAGGGCTTTAGCTACAATATGAAGTTTATCCATGTTTTCTGTTAAAAGTTTTTCTGTTAAATCATAAGCAGCATAAACAATATTTCTAATTTCATGATCTATTTCAGATGCTACTTCTTCGGAATAGTCCTTCTTAGAACCAATGTCTCTACCTAAGAATACTTCTTCTTCGCCGCCACCTAATGCTAAAGGACCAATCTTTTCGCTCATACCGTATTGTGTAACCATAGCCCTAGCAATTGAGGTTACCCTTTGAAGGTCATTAGAGGCTCCTGTACTAATATCGTCTAATACTAATTTTTCAGCTACTCTTCCCCCAAGTAAATGTACAATGTGGGATTCCATTTCACCTTTTGTTGTATAATATTTATCTTCCTTAGGAAGGATCATCGTGAAACCACCAGCTCTTCCCCTTGGAATAATAGTTACTTGGTGAACAGGATCAACGTTTGGCGTTAATGTTGCAACAACTGCATGACCTGCTTCGTGATATGCTGTTAATTTACGTTCCTTTTCACTAATAACCCTACTCTTCTTTTCAACCCCAGCAATTACTTTTGTAATCGCTTCTTCTATTGTTGACATTTTAATTTTCTTTTCATTTTTTCTAGCAGTTAATAAGGCTGCCTCATTCATTAAGTTTTCAATATCAGCCGGTGTAAACCCAGGAGTTCTCCTAGCTAACACTTTAAGATTAACATCTTCTGCCAATGGCTTACCTTTAGAATGGACCTTTAATATCGCTTCTCTTCCCCTAATATCAGGTGCACCAACTAAGACTTGTCGGTCAAAACGACCTGGACGTAATAAGGCTGGGTCAAGTATATCAGGACGGTTGGTTGCAGCTACAATGATAATTCCTTCATTGATTCCAAACCCATCCATTTCAACTAACAACTGATTAAGGGTTTGTTCTCTTTCATCGTGGCCTCCACCAAGACCGGCACCTCTTCTTCTACCCACCGCATCAATCTCATCAATGAAAATAATACAAGGTGAATTTTTCTTAGCTTGCTCAAATAAGTCTCTTACTCTTGAAGCTCCTACCCCTACAAACATTTCTACGAAATCGGAACCACTGATGCTAAAGAAGGGCACGCCTGCCTCTCCTGCTACTGCCTTAGTTAAATAGGTTTTACCCGTTCCTGGCGGTCCAACCATTAGAATCCCTTTTGGTATTCTTGCTCCTAACTCGATATATTTTCTTGGATTTCTTAAGAAATCAACTAATTCTTGAAGTTCTTCTTTTTCTTCATCTAGGCCTGCAATGTCTTCAAAGGTAACTTTTTTACGTTCGTCCTCTTTGTGGAGTTTTGCCCTACTCTTACCAAATGACATAACTCTATTTCCCCCACCTTGGGACTGTTGCATAAACACAAACCAAAAGACAACAAAGATCAACACCATAAAAATCGATGGGATTAAATCAATAAACCAAGGCGTATCAGGAACAGGTGCTCCTTCCACCACTAGACCCTCTGCAATGCTGTTGTCGATAATTTCGGTAAATCTTTCTTCACTGTATACTTCTGGTACATAAGATCTAAATTGCTTTAATACACCATTATCTAAAAATTCTCCTTCTACTGCACGATCTACAATAAGGATATTTTCAACGTTCCCATTTACAAGTTCTCTATATAACGTAGAAAATTTCATTTCTACCACTTGTTGCTGTGGACTTGCGAATTGGTGAATAATAATTAACAACACAATAAATATCAAGATATAAAAACTGGCTCCTCGGAAAAATTTCCTCAACAAAAGTCCTCCTCTCAAACTAAACTGTTTCTTCTAGTGCATTTTAATATTTTACCATACTACCCATTTAAAAACAACTTTATACCCCTATCTTTGATGACAAATTTCCTTAATTTTTCATTAACTTTTTCTTAACTCTTTTTGAATTCTATCTTTAAAATCCGCTTTGTTTTTTTTGTAACTTTATACTGATCGCTAATGCGATAACCAACTACCCACATAATTTCGTCTCCATTACAAATCAAAGGAATTTGGTCACGTTCTATTCGTTCAACTTTTTGATCAATTAAAAAATCCTTAAGTTTTTTTGATCCCTTTAACCCAAGGGGACTAAATCTATCTCCCTCCCGCCGATTACGTATAATTAAGCCATGAGAAACCTTATCCCAATCAAAAGCCTTACAATTATGTTCCCTTGGTAATTCTGATAGGTCACTGGCATCCCGAAGTTCAAAGCTAAAATGCCCCTTTACTTCAGGAATGAATACTTCTTCTAAGTTATTTAATTCATAGAAAAAAGGAAACATTTCTTTTTCTTCATTAATTGTTAATGTTAACTTATGGTAGTTTTTCTTAGCAGTGATCCCCATTGGCAATTGTATCTTATGACCTGAATCACTGTTAATTAATAGGTTGTAGAGATTCTGTATATGTCTATACTCCAAAACTTCCCCTTTTCCTACTAAGGTTTCTGCTGCCAACCTTAAAACCCTTACCAATAACGCCATATGTAAATTAATTACCCCGTTTATAGGTAATGTAATCGAACCTGCTTCTTCTTCCCTTGCTAAAATTTTGTAGATATCTTTAGCCTGTTGTTCAATAAAATCATGATCTGTTTTTAAAATTTCAGCCATCCTGGCTAATGTTTCAACTAAATTAGGATTATATTCTTTTTCTAGCATTGGAATTAATTCTAGACGAATCTTGTTGCGATGATAGATGGGTTCTAGATTTGTTTCATCAATCCTTGGCTCTAGCTGATGTTCTTCACAATAGTCTTCTATCTCTTTACGGGTTAAATCTAGGGTAGGTCTTATTATTTTTCCTCTTTTATGATGGATTGCTGTCAGTCCTTGTAAGCCAGTTCCCCTCAATAGCCTCATTAACACAGTTTCTGCTTGGTCGTTCTGATTATGGGCAACGGCAACCTTTGTTGCACCCACCTTTTCTGCTACTTCATCAAAAAACTGATATCTTAAAATTCTACCAGCCTCTTCTAGGGTACGACCATTATTTTTAGCAAATTGAGGTACATCTATACTTTTGACAAAGCTCATAATATCTAAACCTTCACATAATTGTGTAACATATTGAGCGTCTTTTAGGGCTTCTATTCCTCTAAAATTATGATTTAGATGGGCTCCATATAATTGAATATTTAATTCCTCTCTAATACAATGAAGGGCGTGGAGTAGACAGACTGAATCTGGACCACCTGAAATAGCAACTACAACACGATCCCCTGCTTTAATAAGCTGTTCTTCTTCTATCCGTTTTTTTATTTTGTCTATTACATTCATGATGTCATCCCTCATTCTTTTATTTAAATTATTTCTCCACAACTATAAATATTCCTTTTTATAGTTCTAATAAGTTATCAACTTAAGCCCTTAGTAACTAGTAAAAAACATGTTGTTAAGATTAGTAGTCCTAAACTCACCTTAAATAAATTATTAATGATGCTGTCACGCTTTAACAACCTCTGCTCTATAAGACTATGCTTCTCTTTATTATATAATTCATTGATCTCCTTTGCAAACTCTCTTCGACTATATTGCTGGGTTTTCATCATATCTATAATTAATTTTTTAAGTTCTTCCCTCAAATCGCTAGCTTGTACTTTAAAAAATACGTCTTCTTTTCTTTCTTTATGGGGATTAAGGTTTTCTCCTACAGCTAACTTTACCAATATCATTGTTAGAGTGAATAAGTCGTAGGACTCTTCTGCCTTCCTAGTGCCGCATTTCCAAGTGGCACGATCGTAGGCGGGAGTATATTCCTTAATGGTGCCAGTTTTTTCCACTACGCCACCTAGGTCTATCAGCTTAATTTGTTTTTTTTCTCGATCAAACATAATATTTTCAAGTTTTAAATCGCCAAGGATGTACCCCGCCCTATGAAATTCTTCTAAACCCTTTAAAATAATTAAAATAATTCCCAAAATGGTGATCATCTTAAGCTTAACTTTTTCAACATAACTTTTTAGATCATCTCCATCAATATAATCTAATAAAAGGTAATGAAAAACTTCATTACCTATATGAAAGTCATCCATTTCATGGACATTAACAACGAACTCGATAAAATGAAACTTTCTTAGTAATTGATATTCTCTGTTAAGGGACAGGTTATCTTGACTCACCTTCATAGCAAAGGTTTGTTTGTCCTTCTCTCTTTCTACCAGAAATACCTCTGCTGTACCGCCAGCCCCTAACCGCTTGAGTATACGGTATTGATTTTTATTCCATTTTCCAGTAACAACTTCACTTATACCTAGGGCTTCTTGCATTTTATTCCCTCCCAAATTTCTTTTAAACAGAATAAATAGGTAGGGATGTTCCTACCTATCCAGCATACTCATCCAATGGTATCATCTCATCATTAGATTTTTCATTTCTTCTATATTCTTCAATCAGTTTAATGGCGTATTCTATTGCTGTTGCAGTAGGCGTTCCTCCCTTAGGCTTCATCTGATATAGATTTCTTTCCATTTGACTAAGTTCATCATCAAAGTGATGTAATAATTTACAGGTATCTACTTGCTCTCCTGGAAAGGCTACTACTGCCAGTTTTATTTCTCCTTTACGATTTTTAAAGGAGTCTAACATATCTAATATGGCATGGCGGGCTGATTGTATTTTTGTCGACATGCTACCACTGCAATCTAATAAAATACAACAACATAGGGAGACTTCATCTGAGTAGTGATCAATATAATTAAGGATTTTACTGCGGGAGTCTGGAGGCATTTGATTTAAGTCGTTTCCTATTAGCTCTTTCAATTGTTTATTAACGGCCTCTTGTATGGTTGAAGTTACTGTCTTGTGACTAATTGAGTGGATTGTTTGAGATAAATTATCTATATAGGTGTATTCATAATGCCCTCCACCTGCATTGGCTATATTAACTACTTCTTGAAAGGGCTCTTCTCTTTGTTCTTTTTGATCAATTATTCCTATTGTACTTACAGTGATATTTTTTCTAAAGGCCTTTCTGGCAGCTTCTACTGGGTTTCCCCCAATATTCGACTGACCATCTGTTACTAATATAATCTCTTTAATCATTCCTCTTTCCATTTCCATTTACTTCACCTCATTATGTTTTTAGTAATTATTTCCTCTTGGTTTTTTTTTATACCTCAAAAGAACGACTCCTATTGAGTAGAGATTTATATCTTCCAAAACAAAAGGAATTTCTGATTTGGTGGTAAAAAATCGCCCTCTTTTATGTAATAATTTGTAATTTATGATAGAATGGTTTTAACACTAGACTTAAACAAAGGAGGGGTAAAATGGCAGCGCTTATATTTTTCGATATTAATGGAACCCTTATTAAAAGGGATTCCCGTACTGATCTTCCCTATCAAAAGGCCCTTGATATTCTTTTAAATGCTGAAAATTCTTTAGAAGGGGTAGATACCTCTGCCCGATCTGATCAGGATGTTTTTATGGAGGTACTGGCTAACTATAATGAGACCTATTCTGAAGAAAAGTGGCAACAGTTTCTTAACTTCTATGAAACACAGCTACAGCTCTTTATGAGTACTGATGTATGGCGAAATAATGTAGATGCAGTTGAGTTTATCCAAAAACTATCCACTACCGACCACAAGCTCTCCCTAATAACTGGTGAGTTAAGCATTGGCGCCCAATACAAGTTGGAGAAAATCGGGGTATGGAAGTACTTCCCTGTTGGAGGATTTGGCGAAGACGGTCTTAGAAGATTTGATATTGCAGAAGAGGCTTTAAAAAAGGCTAATGCCTACTACGGAGATGATTATGACGAGATTTATATTATCGGAGATACCCTGCTGGACATAAAAACAGCCCGCCATTTAGGGGCAAGGATTATATCCATCACTACAGGTTCTAATACACGGAATGAATTAGAAACCTTAAGCCCAGACTATATTATTGATAAGTTTAATGAGATAGAAAAGTTGTTTTTGTAGAATTAATTACCCCCCTGCTATAGTGTAGGGGGGTAATTAACAGATCTAAGTTATCGTATTAACCACTAAAGGATGTGGATTTATACTAGTTTTGCTAGTATTTAGTGCTTTGTTAAAATCAATATGGAAGGAAGGTTAAGATGTTCAATAATTTACTTATATACGCCATATTAGCTACTATAATTTATATGGTGGGCAAAAACATCATTAGGTACTTTATATTTAAAAAAGACATTAAAAAAATCAATAAGTTCGACCTTGTTTTCTTACCTTTAATCTACATAGTACTATTTTATACAATACAGCAATTTAATTAGAATATATTTAACCCTATTTCTTGAAGGACTTAAACTAAAAATAATAAGAAGCAAACTGTTAGAACATTCATAGGCCCTTCTATCAGTTTGCTTCTTTTGTTTAATTCACTTGTTTATTCTTCAGAAATTATTGAGTTTATTCTTGAGTTTGTTCTTTATTCGGTCTTGGTGGTCTTGGTCCATAATACTGATAATAGGTACATTCTATTCGACCATTGTATAGCTTTCGCTTTTTATCGGCCTTCTTACCATAATGGGTTTCAAATTCTGGGTTAGAGGTAATAACATATTGAGACCACGTATCCATCTTCCTAAACACTTTTCCCATGTCTTTATAGATTCTTGCTACTTCTTCTACTTCCCCTAATCTTTCCCCATAAGGAGGGTTACAGATTATGCAACCATAATCAAACCTAGAAGCTAATTCTGATACGGGGAGCTTTTGAACATGAATCTCATCCTCCAACATGGCTTCTTCAATATGATATCTAGCTAATTTTAACACTTCACCATCTATATCCGACCCATAAATTCGTAAGGGACGATCATATTGAGCTAAATCGTGGGTCTCTTTTCGGGCTTGCCTCCATAAATCTTTTGGGATCACTGGCCATTCTTCTGATACAAAGCTTCGATTCATACCTGGGGCAATATTTTTACCAATTAAAGCTGCTTCTATGGGGATTGTTCCCGAACCACAGAAGGGGTCGATTAATACTCTGTCTGGATTCCAATAGCTTAATAAAATTAAACCTGCTGCCAAAGTTTCCTTTAATGGAGCTTTATTAGACAAGGTTCTATAGCCCCGTTTGTGTAGTCCTGCTCCACTGGTGTCAATTGTAAGAGTAGCCACATCATTTAACAATGCCACTTCAATACGATATTTAGCCGCATTTTCTTCGAACCAATCTCGTTTATATTTTAGCTTCATCTTTTCTACTACAGCTTTTTTAACGATCGCTTGACAATCGGGAACACTAAACAATTTAGAACGAATAGACTTACCTTCAACAGGAAATTCTCCATCCTCTGGAATCCAGTCTCCCCAAGGTAGGGCTTTGGTTTTTTCAAATAATTCATCGAAGCTATAGGCTTTAAATTCGCCTACCTTTAATAACACTCGATCAGCTGTCCTTAACCATAAATTACTCCTGCAAATTGCCAATAGATCTGCCGTAAAGGTAACTCTACCATTTTCTACCTTCACATCTTCATAACCTAAATCTCTTACTTCTCTAGCAACCACAGCTTCTAGGCCAAAAGCCGCCGTAGCAATTAATTGTATTTTATCCATTGAAGTCCTCCTAATTACATTTTCATCGTATTTTTTCCCGCAAATTCTTGTAAGTTTCTACAATTTTAATCATTAGTCATCAATAAAAGCTCCAATAAAAATTTATTAAGCTGTTATGTGTCATATTATGTTGTCTTATTTTTCTTTTTCCTGCCCAATCATTAGGTTATAATATCCCTATAGACTTTATACGCCTTTACTCTCCATTAGATCAAAGTCTTCCTTCAGAAGATTTATAGGATAACTTTCCTATTCGTTATAATAAATTACTTTTCTTTTTCTATTTATGTAGAAATATATGTCGTAAAACTTCAAAAGATTGGAGGCTGGTTATGAGAAAAGCTAAATTTCACTTATTTATTTTTACTTTAATTTTATTATTAGCTATTACCTTATATAGTATTTATCAAGACAATAAAAATGCTAAAACGATGGAGTCAACCCAACCTGACAGGGTAGCATCACTTCTTCTTCTCCATACATAAATTAAGTTAATAAAAGCCCTTCTATTTAATCTACTATTCAGCATATAACCCAGAAGAAAGACTTTTAGTAAAGGTCATTCCTTCTGGGTCAATTATTTATTTCTTCTTTTGATTTATTTCTTCTTTTGATTTATTCTTCTTTTTATTTATTTCTTTTTTTTATTTTTCTTCTCCTTGTCAGGTTTAGGAGGAATTTTTTTTACTTCCCGCTCAATCCATTTCCACATAAAAAAACCAAAAGCTATCCCCAGTATGCCAAATATTGCAATAGCTCCAATTGTGCCAAAGGATAACACCTCATCTGCAATCCCCTTTAAAGACCATCCATGAGTAGTAATTGCATAAAGGGTTCTATATATAATAGCTGTTAATATTCCCCATCGGATTACTCCATGCTCTAGTATATATCTTACCTTACCAGTACTATATACTTGTAATAGCCTTTCTTGACGCTGCTTATCCATGATCTATGCCCCCTTACAAATTATTGCTATTCTTATTATAACAGAAGTTTTCCAATGGACAAGATTTTCTAGTAAATACGTCATTAACCTACCAATATTCTTTATTTAAATCGTATTTCAATTTTCTCCCTTAATATATAGCTTCCATCCTCAGCGCTATATTCACCTAATTCAATACTGCCAGTTTTTGTAGTAGGTTCTGAAAAGTCTATTTCTTCATCAAAATTTCCCCAAGCAGGACCACCCGCATCTGCTTGTAGAATCGCTTCATGGATTAAAGATTCTTCTTCATCTAATACCCTAACAACAAAGGACCCTTCAAAGGCAATAATTTTTCCTTTTACCCTTACAGGGCTATCAATTTCATCATTTTCTTCTGGCATTTCTAATTTAGAGAAGATTAAAATGTCTTCTACTTCATATTCTTCCCCCTCTATTGTTTTAACAGAATATTGAGTTGCCTCTTCAGAAGCTACCTTTAAATAAACTGTAGGGAAGGTAATGGCTTGTGTCACCATAGCATCTGGATCAGGTTCTTCGATCTCTATTGTAATCTCTTTAGGATATACATTTTCATTAAACCCTCTAACACGAATGTTATATCCTCCTGTTGGTCTTTCGTCACTGGTTATTTTAATGTAGGTTGCATCGGGGTGTTGATATACATAGGCTCCTTTTTCTTGTTGGAATTGAGCAAACCAATCTCTAGCTCCCTCCTTCAATGCCCTCTCTTCAACAATTAGTAGAGGTCCATTAAAATGCTCTTCTATAAAACCAACTAAATCTTCCGATTCTATTTCAAATACTTGGCCTTCTGTCCCAATAAAAAGTTGGCTGTTGTTCTCTGCAACGTAAATCAAGATTTGGCGACTATCTAAAATTTCATCTCTTAAATAGATAAGTATCCCCCTATCCGTATTTACTTCTTCATCTTCATTAAGAAGTCTAACGTATTCTGCCTCCCGAATATACGTTGCTATTTCTTCAATAGTCATTATATCGTCTATTATTGGCGTTTGCTCTCCATGTTGATAAACCTCTAAGCCTTCAATATTTCCTGCTTCTATTTCATTATAAGGATAATCTACAGCCTGTGGGGTTTCTTCAAGGGGTTCTTCTTCTATGGCTCTCCTACAACCACCAATACTTAATGTTAGCATCATGCATACAACCAAGATCAATATCTTTTTCATGCTAATCCTCCTCATTTTTTTCTAATTTAGAATATTAGTTTACAAGGAAATGTTATATATTATTTATAACCAAAGTTTCTAATATCATGCAAAAAATCCCCAGAGGTCTACTCTGGAGATTAAAGTTGCACAGACTTTTTACATTACTATTTATATTACTATTCATATTCATATTACTACTCTTATTACTATTTATGTTGCTATTTATATTCTATTTTAGGTTTTGAAGCTTCATCGTTAAAATTTCTTTTGTTAACTGAGGGTTTGCTTGGCCTTGGGTAGCCTTCATAATTTGCCCCATTAAATATCCCATAGCTTGTTTCTTACCACCATGATAGTCTTCTACCGATTGGGGATTATTTTCTAAAACTTCTAAGATATATCTTTCTAATTGTTCCTCCCCACTTATTTGCGTTAATCCCCTTTTTGCTATAATACTTTTAGGTTCTTCTCTAGTTTTAAACATGGTCTCGAATACTTCTTTTGCAATTTTACCACTAATTTCTCCTGTTTCTATGAGCTTTAGTAGCTCAACCAGATCCTTTTCTTTTATGGGGATTTCACTACCTTGAAGTTCTTCCACCTTTAAAAGCTTTAATAGGTCTCCTAAAATCCAATTGGCAACTATTTTAGGTTCTGCCCCAACCTTAACTGTTCTTTCATAAAATTCTGCAAGGGGTTTGTCGCCTATCAAAATTTCTATCTCTTTATCGGTTAGTTGGTAGAAGTCTTTAAAGCGTTTTTTCTTTGCCTCCGGTAGCTCAGGGATCATTTTTTCTATCGATTCAACTAAGTTCCTATTAAAATGTATCGTCGGAATATCTGGTTCTGGAAAATAGCGATAATCATGGGCATCTTCTTTAGTCCTCATGGATACAGTTCTTCCTTTTCCGCTATCCCATCGGCGGGTTTCTTGTATTACCTTATGTCCTTCACCAAAACTATAAAGTTCCCGTTGTCGCTTTTCTTCTTTTTCCATTGCCTTAATTAATTCTTTAAAGGAGTTCATGTTTTTAATTTCTACTTTACTATTTAATTCTTCCTGTCCTACCCTACGAATAGAGATGTTAGCATCACACCGAAGGGAACCCTGTTCCATTCTACAGTCGGATATACCGGCATATTCTAAAATAGATTTTAAGGTCTTTACATACTCAACTGCTTCTTGAGGGGATCTCATGTCGGCCTCTGAAACAATTTCTATTAAAGGGACCCCCACCCTATTATAATCAATTAAAGAATGGGGTTCTTCTACCATATGAATCAATTTACCCGCATCTTCTTCGATATGGATTCGATTGATTCTTATTTCCTTCTTTTTTCCTTCTACCTCGATCTCAATTCTCCCCCCACTACAGATGGGTAGATCGTACTGGGAGATTTGATAGGCCTTAGGAGAGTCAGGATAGAAATAATTCTTACGATCCATTTTACTAGACAAATTAATATCACAATTTAAAGCTAACCCTGCTTTAATGGCTAATTTGACCACTTCATCATTTAAAACAGGTAGGGTTCCTGGTAAACCTAAACATACGGGGCAAGTTTGACTATTTGGTGGGGCACCAAAGGTTGTCGGACAACTACAAAATATTTTAGATTTTGTTGCTAGCTCCACATGAATTTCCATTCCAATAATTGTTTCCCAAGCCATTAGATTCCCTCCTTTCCAACAGAAACATTTTTAGTAACCTGTAACTTCTGTTCTAATTTATAGGCAGCCCTTAAAATCTTGTCCTCTTTAAAGGCTCCACCAATAATTTGTAACCCGATTGGTAGTCCCTCTTTACTAAAACCACAGGGCATTGAAAGGGCGGGTATTTTAGCTAAGTTAGCACTAATTGTAAAAATGTCGCCTAAATACATCTCCATTGGATCATTAATCTTTTCCCCTTGAAGGAAAGGCAGGGTTGGAGTTGTAGGGGTGACAATTAAGTCATAATCATTAAATAATGCTTCATACTGCTTTTGGATTTTATCTCTAATTTTTTGAGCCTTATTATAATAGGCATCGTAGTAACCCGACGATAGGGCATAGGTTCCCAACATAATACGCCGTTTCACTTCTTCTCCAAAGGCCTCTGTTCTTGACCTTTCCATTAAGTCCTCTACACTTTCAAATTGTTTCGGTCGATATCCATATCGAATCCCATCGAAGCGGGCTAGGTTTGAGCTGGCCTCTGCCGAAGAAATAATATAATAGGCCGACAGTCCCTCATCTACTATCGGCAGGGTTATTTCCTCCACAATTGCCCCTAATTCTTTAAGGTTTTCGATACTTCCCTCAATGGCTTTTGATATTTCTTCATTTAATCCACCCTTTAATAAGTCGATTGGAACCCCTATCCTAAAGCCTTCTATCCCCTTTTCTATTTCTTCTAAATAGTTTCCTTTAACTTCCTCTCTAACAGAGGTGGCATCCATCGGATCATGTCCCTGCAATACCTCTAGACTTAAAGCACAATCCTTTACATTTGTGGCGATAGGTCCAATTTGATCTAAGGAGGAAGCAAAGGCAATTAATCCGAACCTAGATACTAACCCATAGGTGGGCTTTAAACCTACAACCCCACAAAATGCCGCTGGTTGTCTAATAGATCCTCCTGTATCAGAACCTAAGGATAGGGGCGCCATGCCAGCAGCCACTACTGCAGCAGAGCCTCCAGAAGAACCACCTGGAACTCTTTTAATGTCCCAAGGATTCTTTGTTGCCTTAAATGCTGAATTTTCGTTAGAAGAACCCATTGCAAACTCATCCATATTGGTTTTTCCAATAATGATAGCGCCTTCCTCCTTAAGTTTTTTTACTACGGTTGCATCATAAGGGGGGATAAAATCCTCTAGCATCTTCGATCCACAGGTGGTTAGTACTCCATCGGTACAAATATTATCTTTTATGGCTACAGGGACCCCCGCCAGTTTTCCAAGTTTTTCGCCCTTCATAGCTTTTTCATCTATTTGCTTTGCTTGCTTAAGGGCCTCTTCTTTGCAAAGAGTTAAATAACCTTGTAGGATGGGATCAACTTCATCAATTTTTTTGTATATGGTTTCAATTAACTCCTGTGCCTTAATTTTTCTATTCTTTATCCCAGTGACAATTTCATCTATTGACATGGTTCTTAGCTCCATTTCGCTACCTCCTTTTCATAACAATAATTATTACTCAGTTTTCTCTTTATTACCTAGCTATTACCTATCCATTACCTATCCTATTTCAACAGATTCTTCAATAATAGATGATAGATGATCTAGGACGAATATGCATTTCTTTTAGTAGGTCTATTCAATAATTTTAGGTACCTGAATATATCCTTCCTGTAACTTCTTTGCATTTTTAAATAGCTTATTTTGATCACCAAATACGCTGGCTTTATCCTCCCTTAATGGGGCTTCAACTACATTTGTATCCCTTGATCCATCTAAATTCAACTCAATCTGATCCATTGATTGAAAATGTCCAAGTATACTATCAAATTCTGTGGCCATTTTTTCAGCCTCTTCAGTAGAAAACCTCAGTTTTGCTAACTTAGCAATATGCTGTACCTCTTCAACAGAAATTCGCATTTTTTTAACCTCCTATGGTGTTATTCTTTTTAGATCTCTTGGCAATAGTGATGCTTGACGAATATTATCTAAATTTAATATTTTCATGGTTATCCGTTCTAATCCTATTGCAAATCCCCCATGGGGTGGCATCCCATATTTAAAGCCTTCTAAATAAAAATCAAAATCTTCAGGTCTTAAGCCAAATTTAATCATATTCTCTTTTAACTCTTCATAATCATGAATTCGCTGTCCCCCTGTTGTCACTTCTAGTCCTTTGTAGATTAAATCAAAGCTTTTTGTCATTCCCTCTAAATCTCCATCTGCCATTGTATACACTGGTCGTTTAGAAGCTGGATATTTAGTTAAAAACACAAAATCACTATCATATTTCTCTTTAATATATTTAGAAAGAAGCACTTCTCCTTCTGCATCTATGTTTCCGACGGGAGATTTCTTACCACATTCATCTAATAGTAGCTTTTGAGCCTCCAATAATGGGATTCTTGGTATTTTATTAATTATATTTAATTCTACACCATAAAGTTTTAGTTCTTCCTTGCAGGTTTTTTCTAAGTGCTGAAAAAGGAATTTTATGAAGGCCTCTTCCAAATCCATTAGGGCATCTTCACTTTCAATAAAGCCCATTTCCACATCAAGGCTTACATATTCATTTAAGTGTCTCCAAGTATTGTGGAGTTCTGCACGGTAGGCATGCCCCACTTCGAATACCCTTTCAAAACCTGCCCCCACCATCATTTGTTTATAGAACTGAGGACTTTGGGCTAGAAAAGCTCTTGTTTCAAAATAATTAACGGTAAACATTTCAGAGCCACCTTCTGTGCCTGAGGCAATGATCTTTGGCGTATGAATTTCTGAAAAACCTTGTGATTTTAAAAATACGCTAAAGGCTTCAACAATTTCCTCCTGCACTTTAAAGGGGGCCCTAATTTTAGGGGACCTAAGGCTGATGGAGCGATGGTTTAATTGTGTCTCTAGATGGGCCTTTACTTCTCCATTGTTTATGGAGAAAGGCAACACATCATAATATGCCTTTCCTATAACCTTAAGCTCTTTTACATGAAGTTCTATCCCTTTAGGGGCCTTTTGATTTAAAGCGACTTCCCCCATAGCTTCAATAGCCATTTCTATTCTTAAGCCTTCCCGCAACTTCTTATCTACCACAAGTTGAAGGATTCCTGTTTTATCCCTTAGCTGTATAAAACTAATTTGACCTACATCATAGATTTTATGAATCCATCCTTTGACTAGTATCCTGTCAGTGGTTTTTTTCCCATTTAGGAAGTCAATCTCCTTTACATATACTCTTTCCATCGCAACTCCTCCTTTTCATTTTTTAGTTCTAGCATCGTTAATTTTCTTTGTCCTATGGAAAACCAAATAAAAAATCCCGTCTCTATACCTGTATTGGTATAGGGACGGGATTAATATTCCGTGGTGCCACCCTAATTAGCTTAAATTTAAGCTATCTCTTCTTCAGTACGGATTTTAACACAATTAAGCATTTGAATCGATACCTAGTTCTTGTAACGGTGAACATCCGACTAAGTCTACTTTCCATAACTGGATTTCGGTTAGCTGCTCAGGGGTGTTCTTCAGTACAAGTTCCGGTGTCGGGCTTTCACCATCCCCAACTCGCTACAACCTTCCATTTGTATTTACTCTCCCCATCAATGCATTTCCATAAGAGGCTATTTATATTATTTAGTATTATATATCTAATATGTTTTTTATGCAACTATTTTTTGAAAATTTTTTATTTACTATTTTTTACTTGCTTTTTTTATTTGCTTTTTTTACTTACTTTGCTTCTACTAGGTAGGTTTCTGTATCTAACCAGTAGAATTCCTCTAATATTTTTCTGTTTCTAGGTACTACACCATCTCCAAACTCGATAGGATAGCTAATGGTCACTAGGAAATATTGACCTTCATGGTTTCCTAATGCAGCATAGGTTTCTCCATCTTTACTGATATACTCTTCAATAGACCACGGATGGTACTGATCACCATTAGTCACTTTTTCCATATCCAGCTGGGAAGCAGTAAGCATTCCTTTTTCACCAATTAAAGTTGGTTTTTCTTGTTGGGTTTCTGGATAGAAGAAAAACTTAATATATACATCTTCTCTTTTAGTTCCTGCAAAATTTGAAAAAATATTGTAGGCATCCCCTTCACCAGAGTTAGCTGTTTCTACAAGGTAATCTTCTGGTATATAGGTGATAAAGCCATTTGCTCTACCATCTAACAGTTGTAGCTTTATATTCTCTTCCATTCCTTCAATTAGAATGGTTTCCTCCTTAAACTCTGGAAAATTCAACGTAGCCTCTGGGTCCTTCTCTTCATCATTTTCTTCTTTCCCATTTTCGTCTCCATTATTTATATCTTGTTCCTCTTCTTGGGGGTTTTGATTATCACCATTAGTAGTATCAGTACTACAGCCCATCGCACCTCCAACAATCATCAGTGAAACTAATAAAAGTACCAATAATTTTTTCATAGTTGTCCTCTCCTTTTACAAAATTCTTTCTATCAGTAAATTAAGGTCAAAACAAACCTATTTATTTACTTAGACGATAAAAGTCTATAAAAAGTTCCCTAAAACTGCTTTTTTAGCTTGTTGCCAGTTCCGCCATTTTTTACTGCCACCATTTCTGCTATTACTGAGAGGGCTATTTCTTCTGGCGTAATAGCCTTTAGATCTAACCCAATAGGACAATGAACTTTTTCTAGTAGTTCCCTATCATACCCCTTAAGTTCCATGCTTTTAAGTATTTCTAGTTTTTTTCTTTGGCTACCCATCATACCAATATAAGGAGCTGGTGAATTGATCACACCCTCTAAAACTACCTCATCTGTACTAGAGCCTTTAGTTACAATTGCAATTAACGTATATTCATCTATTTCTATCTCTGCTAGAGCTTCTTGATAATGATCCCTTACAATTCTTCTACAGACCGAAGGAAACCTTTCTTCTGTTGCAATATGACTTCTTTCTTCTAATAGAAGGGTTTCAATTTTTAATTGGGAGGCTAACTTTGCTATTTCATAACCTACATGACCTCCCCCACATAACAACAAACGATACTGGGGCAGAAAAACCTCAAGAAACACCTTAACACTACCACCACAGTTCATTCCAATTCCCTTCTCTGTTTTGGTTAAGTTATATTCTAGAATTTTGTTTTCTTTATTCTGCAATGCCCTTTCAGCTTCTTCTAAAACCTTTGCTTCGACTAAACCACCACCAACTGTTCCAAATAATTCTTTGTCTTCTGTATAAATCAGTTTAGAACCTGATTTAGCAGGGGCTGACCCTTTAGCTTCTACAACGGTGGCCATGATAAAAGCCTTCCGGTGTTTACTTAATTCTAGAGCTTTTTCAATTACCATCTTCTTAACCTCCTTAGCCCAAGACTTTGACTTGTATATAAGTAAGATCCATCCATTTATTATTTCAATATTCAATCAATAAATCCTTTTTATAAATCTTATATTGGAGGAAGTGAAAAGAGTCATTCATTATTGAGTGAAGAATTTGAGTGAAGAATTTGAGTGGAGAAAAAAAGGCTTTTACTTATTCATCTTGAGGACATCTGCTTCAGTAATAATCCTTAGGTCATGTCTTTGAACAACATTTTCGTACCCACTTAAAATACTCCTAGCCTTATATAAATGATTAGGGGAGTTATTGACAAACATATATTCACCTAATGTTTCATCATAAATTGTATTTAAAAATAATAGATAGGTTCCATGCTCCATTTTTATATCTTTATCTTCTATAAGCTTTACAAGATTATTATTATTATTATGAGAAAAAGAAATTAACCTAGAAATATAGATTGTATCCTTCTCTTCTAATTCAATATCTGTGGTGTTATTAATCACCTCAGTTATACTAAAGTCATATAGCAACCAATACATCACATGATTATCCTCTGAAGCTTCTATGTCATAGGGCTTAGGGGTGCCTAAAAATTCTCCTTTTACAACGACTTCTGCATTTGAGTAAAGTTCTTCAACTGTTCCATAAACTACTGCTAAACCTACTGAATCCCTTTTATTAACAAAGGTATTGTTATAGATATAGTTTCCTGCTACTAAAATACAAATAATTATACTTAAAAGAAAAGCCATCCTTTTTATCACCGACATCCCTCCTAATAGGATCGTTTCTGATAATAAAACCTTAATGATATCCAAGATTTGTAACTAAATTGTATCACATAAACTTTTCTTCTCAATATCAAAATTGATTTTATTTAGATTAATTCCTTAACTTATTTATCTTGATATATTTATATTGAGATAATAAAATGATCAAAACCTTCCTTCGAAAGATTTAGTAGTAAACTAGAATTGAAATACATTACGTAAAATTATGACGATTGTAACCTTTAAAAGACCATCATTTCCTATGTATTATAAAAATACCCTATAAATTAGTTGTATACACAATCTCATCTATAGGGTACTGGGATCTATTTTTTATAGGCTAAAACAACTCATCATCTTATTAATGATCTTAAATAAACTTAAAACCACATTTCTCTGGGTCTCATCTAGCTTCCTTAAACTTAAGGTATTATGGTACTTATGGAAGATTTCTACTATCTTTTCAAGTAGTTGTACCATTTCTCCTTCATCGGTTTCTTCTTCCTGCAATTCCAACCAATCTATCAGCTGGTCAATGAGAGCCTCTTCAAAAGGGTCTTTTATATGAGCCAACCTTATTTTGCTTACTTCTGGATAAATCCCTTCTTGTTCAAAAACCGATAACACCCAATTAGTTCTATAGGCTATGTAGCTTATTTCGTCTTTTAAGAAATTATAATTTAGTTCAAGTTGTTCCTTAACCTTACTTATGTTAAAAAGTTTAAAGATGTTATCAACATCTTCCCTTTGCATTTTTTCTAGTATTTTAAATTTCCAATTTTCTTCTAAATATATATTAATAAAGCCTGGTGCTATCACCTCAATAGTAGCTCCATTAAATACTCTATCATCTCCTAGCATTTTAGTAGCAACATCTATTGGCTTCATTTTTAGTTCTTTGTTTAAGGAAAAAGCTACGGTGGAAGTAAAATCCCCATAGCCTCCTTTTTTATTTCTAACTACATCACCTGTAACATCATCTACATTTAAATTGGCTTTTGCCAATTCTACTATAAGTTGATTCAATTCTTCCTTCAGTTTTTTAAGTATCATTTTACTCTTCCTTTTTATAATACTGTAATCTCAAGGGTATTTTCCGTCTCAGCCATTCCCACAATAACAACATCATAGCTGACATTAATGCTACCTTTATAACTTTCTAAAGATAGATCAACCTCTAGTGTATGGGTCTTTATATACATTTTAAAATCACCAAACATCGTTTTATACTCGCTAGAATGACGTTTTCCAACTTCAAATACCATTTGAGAATCGGAAGAACCAAAACGTTTCATGGAGACCTTTTTATCCCCCTCTACTTTAAGGGTTGTTGTGGCACCTTCCATTCCTGATATTTCTGATTCTTCATAGACAATATAAATATTATTATTTTTTTCGTATACCTTACCTTCTGTCGTTAATTCAATCTTATTCTCTTGACCTTGGCCGTCTTTCTGTATTCCCAAGACCCTAATCATTCGTTTATACATCTTTCTCCCCCTAAATATTAGTTTCGATCTTTATATCTTTCTATTGCCAGTTGAATTAGTTTATCTATTAATTGGTCGTAGGGAATACCGCTTACCTCCCACATTTTAGGATACATACTGATCTTGGTAAAACCAGGCATGGTATTAACTTCATTAACCAATATTCTATTGGTTTCTCCTTCAACAAAGAAATCCACCCTTGCTAGACCACTACAATCTATTAACTTGTATACCCTAATAGCCATTTCTCTAACTTTACTGATCATTTCCTCCGACAGTTCTGCAGGTATAACATATTGACTTGTTCCATCAAAGTATTTATCTCGATAATCATAAAATTCCTTTGAAGGTATAATTTCCGCAGGCAATGAGGCAATAGGGTCTTCATTCCCTAATACAGAACACTCTATTTCTCTAGCATTAATAAATTCTTCTACTACAATTCGACGATCATACTTGGCAGCCTCTTCTAAGGCTAACTTTAATTCTTCTTGATTTTTTGCCTTTGATATCCCTACACTAGAACCTAAGTTTGCAGGTTTTACAAACACTGGATAGTTAAAAGTCCCTTCAATAAGATTAATACAATCAATTTTGTCTTTAAAATAGTTTTTACGGTTAATTAGAATATATTTTGCCTGTGGTAGCCCTTCTGCTTCTAGTATTTTCTTAGCCATCCCTTTATCCATAGCCAATGCAGAAGCCAACACACCTGCCCCCACATAAGGCACATCCAACATCTCAATTAACCCTTGAATGGTACCATCTTCCCCAAAAGGACCATGTAAAACAGGGAAAACAACATCTATCTTCTTGACTTGGCTATTTTCTATTTGAAACCCTTTACCCTTTTCAGATGGTAATAAAGAAATTTTAGGCTTACTATTTAACTTTGTATCTAACAATTGGTTTTGTTCATTCTCCCAACTACCATTCTCTATTTCATCTATCGTGCAATCACAAATCCTCCAGCCACCATTTTTTGTGATACCAACAGGAATCACATTATATTTTTCTTTATCAATTGCTCGTAGAATGGAGGCTGCAGACATTAATGATACTTCATGTTCTCCAGATTTTCCGCCAAAAACAACCATAACATTTATCTTTTCCATCAATTCACCTTCTTTCATAATACTATTAATATTCTACTCTTCTTCATGGTATTATTCAACTTTTATCCTTCAACAAATTATTAGGAGATTATTTTTTATTTCCATTTACATTTTATTTGATTTAGTGTTAAACTTCTAGTATAGTATTATTATAGATTTTTTTCATTATTTTTTAATACCCACTAGTATTTTTTTATAATATGGTTATAATCTGTTCTTTTTGATATCTAATTTTTACAAAGGAGGTTACCCCATGTATATTTTTAGCCCTGGCGAAAAAATCAAACGTCTAAGAAGGGAAATTGGATTAAAGCAAGACCAATTAACAGATGATCAGATCACAAGAAGTCTAATTAGTATGATTGAAAATGAAAAAAGAAATCTTAGCGAAGAAACTGCTGAAATTATTGCAACAAGGTTAACACGACACTATGAATCCTATGGTAAGGTGATCACTGCCAATTACTTACTGGAATCTAAGGAAGATCAAGTTAAAAATATTATAGATACCCAGTTAATAAGCCTTACAGAATTAATGACTAATTATCAAAACCTTAACAGTGATCATGTTTTCAACATTTTTAACAAGCTATTAACATTAGCAGAGGATTGGTCAATTAAGGAACATTATGCAAAAACCCTTCTTGTTAGAGGAGACTATCATTTTTCCATTAATAGATATAATGATGCTTTAATGGATTTCTTTAATTGCTTAGACTATTACTTAGGGGATCGCGACAATGAAACTACCGCATCCATTTATAATAAAATTGGTAGTTCTTTTCTTAAAAAGGGGTTTGTAGACGAAGGTCTATTATACTACAATAAAGCCTGTGCTATTATAGAAGTCCTCAATACTAACAGTCTAAATAGTATTAAAATCCTCTCTACCTATAATATGATCTCCTGTTATCGCAGGTTAAAAAAATTTGATCTAGTCTTTAAATACGTTTCACTTTTTAAAGAATTAAAAGACTACAACGAAAATCTCTATAGTGAGGTTTTATTAATGGAGGCCAACACCTATTATGATTTAGGAATTTACGAAAAAGCCAAAATTATCTATGATGAACTACTAACTAGAAACCCACAAGTCGACAGCAATATTTTACTTACAACCTATAATCAACTGGCTAAAATCTACCATTATATGGGCAACTCTAAAGAATCTCAAGAGTATACCCAAAAAATAGATGAACTCATAGAAAACCATAGTATCACCTTCTCTTCTGATGTCTACTGCGCCTTGGCAAAATACTATTGTGACCTATCTTTAATAGATAAGGCCTTATCCTTACTTGATAAGGGTTTTCGTTATGCTAAAATTCAAAACAACCTAGAAGCAATGATCTCTATCAAGCTTTTGATTGCCGACATTTATAGAGAGCATATTAAGGACTATGATGAAGCAGAAAGCCACATCCTTTATCTAGAAGAACATTTTAAAAACCATGCTTATAAAGACAAGCATGTCGAAGTATATGCTAAAATAGCCAAATTCTATTGTCTCATTAATAATCCTGCCCGTTGTATAAAATACTTAGATAAAATACATGTTTAATATTTTTATTTTTAGAATATCAAAACCATTGTCGGGTACTTAACCTAACAAAGTTTTAGCGAATAAATATAATAAACTACTCCCCTTTAGTGATATCAGATTAACTTTTCCAATACCCTAAAGGGGAGTATAAATTAAACTTTATTCTATTATATTAGAAGCTAGTGGCTAACTTAACCACCTGATCCCGTGAGCTTCTATAAAAATCTACAATTTTTGATCTAAGCTGTAATGGAATTTCTTTTTCATCAACTTGTGCATAAACTAGTTGATATTCTTCTTCCGACAGGGCTGACTGTAATTGTTGCTGTGTTTTTTCATCAACTAAACCATTTTTAACATCTATAAAACATAGGGGAGGAAACATCACACACCACCAATTTTGTCCTTCTCCTTCACCAATGATCACCCGCAAAGCTTCGTAATTGCCAGCTGAAAAGATGATATTTCCATATTTTCTAGTGGGAAAGATATGCTCTCCTAATACAACTTCTACCTCATAATCTATTCCATTTTTTTCAATTTCTTCTTTTGCTATTTGCTGAATTCTATTTAAATTGTCTGTTATGATGTCTCTACTCTCGGCTATACTGCTGACCCCTTCTAAAACCTCCGCCATGTCCATCATAATTCGATCCCTTACCTTAAGCTTTAATTGTTGGTCTTCTGGCGAATCGCTATTTGCTAATACATGAAACCTTATCAAGCTATTTTCATATTTAGCCTCATTAGCTATAAAATTTGATGCACTTACAAAGGCATAGCTAATCAACAATATTAGAGCCACCATCATTATTAATCGTTTTTTATTCATTCCATTTTCCCCCTAAGTATCTAATTCATTGTTATATTCTCAGTATGTTCATCTAAGGGAAAAAATATACAAGATTAACTTAATTATCTAAAGTATTATCGGGATAAACCGACTCTTCTAATCTCTGTATCAACGATAACACTAATGTCTACTGTGGGAAAGACTTCATCCCAGTCATCACCTACCCGTCTCCAAATGTCATGATGAAACTTTTTGATGTAGTCGTCCAGTTCTAAAACATCTGTTCTAAGTTCTTCTTGTAGTTTCTTAATTGTATGGGTAACCATAGTTTCTACGTTATGATTAATCTTGTCTTGTAGAGTGTTAAGAAATTCTGGGTCTAGAACATCCTTCTTAGGGTCAAAGTAGTATTGAATAATATCCCCTTCTAAATCAATATTAATAGTAAGTTTTATCTGGTCGTTATCTTCTTCTACACTATATCTACTATTGGTTTCAGTAACTTGAAAAGGAATCACAATATCGTCATCGTCCCTTACCGTTAAGTTAAACATTTTTACTTCCCCTTTAGCAACCATTAGACCTACACTTTCCCGTTCTCCTAGCCAGCCGACTAATTGAAAATTATTAATGATGGCTGCTCCACCTTTTTTAATCTCATTTTCTGAAGCCATGATACGAGGAATTGCTACATTACCGTTTTTATGTAGAGAAATTAAAATATCATTTAGGTCATGTAGAGGAACTCGGGCCGATACATCTCTTCCCCTAAATAGATCTGCAATAAATTGTCCCGTTGCAGGTTCTAAATGGGGCTCTACTTCTAAAATATCCTTTGCTTCCCCCTCAACAATAGCTAAACTAATTTTTCTACTAATGAGGGGGTCCTTTTCAAAGGCATCTAAAATTTCCCTAAACATATGCTCGTTTTTCACTACTTCTTCCCCCAGTACAACTGCCTTTAAGTGTCCTAAAAATATCTCGTTATTACTCCTAGTTGCCACTTGCCATTCAGTCATATAAATATTTTCTCCTACACTACTCATTAAGGCATTAATCACTTCTGCTTCACCTCCAAAGCCAATTTCAGGCTTTGGAAAGAAATAGGTTACTCGATAATGGGCTTCGTGGGCAATTTCTTCTATTTCTCCCCCCTCTTGTTGGGGCACTACATGGTCTATTCCTAATGCCAAAACAAAGGCCCTTTCATCGGACTCTATTTTATCCCAACATCCCGTTAATATTAGAGCAACTACAAGGGGCACAAGTACTAGACTTTTTTTTCGCTTAAACATTAGCATCCCCCTCCCTTTTAGAAGTTTTTTTAATTTTCATCACAATTATAATTAAAATTGGCACCCCCAACAATACCGCAGGGGCAGTATAATTTACAAATATATCTAAATAACTATAGGCTGCAGCCATACTATCAGCAGACAGGGCTATAAAGTATAAAAGAGGTAATAGGGGTAAGGCAAAAAACCGATTATCCCTTGCTCCAAATAGATCTCCTAGCAAAATTACCTTTACCAATAATAGTGGTGCAATAGACATAAATACCGTCATAACCCACATCCCCATAACAACTGCCTCTACATTTTCTATAAACAGTCCTGGAAATTCAATGGTCTTAAATAAACTTAATGTTGGCCAATTTAGATGAACTGTTTGTTCTACCCCAAATTGAGCAATGGTTACAATGTTTAGCAGTGAATAAATAGCCATTGCCACCAAAATTGCTATAGAGCTTTTTTTCATCACCTGTTTTGGTTTATTAACATAATAACCAAATATCAACAATATTTCAAAGCCTAAAAAACTAAAGACAATAGTGGGAATCCCTGCAATTAAATCTTCAATCGAAGTTTCTAATACAGGCATTAAATTAGTTAAGTCACTACCTTGGGTCGCTAATGCAAATAAAATAATAGAAGGTATAAATATTAAAGGTACTAATAGCTCTGCCATCCTTGCCAAAGCTTCTATCCCACTTCTGGCCAAGTAAGCTGCCACCAACAAAATTGTAAAAATGATCACCTCTATTGGTGTCCTTAAAAGTAAAAACATTTTTACTACCTCAGAAAAAATCCTGACTAAGGAGCCATTTAAAATAATAAAATAGATTACATAAAGAGCCACTAAAAAATAGGCTACAGGTTTTGATAAAGTTTCACTAAGTATTTCGATATACCTTTTTCCTGGAAAAGACTTGACAATGTAAGTATGGATTAAAACCAAGCCTATGGTAATAATTCCTCCAATTAGTATTAAAATCCATCCATCGGGGCCTACCGCCTCTGCCAGTGCTCTAGGTAAGGTTAATATTCCTGTCCCCACGATGGTAAGTAGTAGTATGCTCCCCAACTGAGTGGCTGAAATCCTATTATTATCAAAATTCATCATCTTTCCTCCTCATTGCCAAAATACTCTTGCCTCTTATCATCCAAACGATTTCTTTGGTTTGGATTCACATGCTGATTACGATTATTCATAGCTAAGAGGGGCTCTCTAACAAAGGTATCTCCTAAATCTCCCGACTCGTCAATAAAGGTTACAAAGGGTGATAAATAAGGCACATTGAAGCTTTTTAAACTACATAGGTGAACTAGAATAACTAGAAAGCTTAACATGATCCCATATAGACCTAAGAACCCTGCTGCAAATATGAATAAAAAACGTAATAGCCTAAAGGCTATAGCCACGTTATAACTTGGAATTGCAAAGGAGGCGATGGCTGTAATTGCTACAAAAACCACCATTAAAGGTCCTACAATTCCAGCTTCTACTGCCGCTTGTCCAATTACTAGCCCCCCTACAATCCCGATTGTAGACCCAATAGGCCCCGGTAGTCTTACCCCTGCTTCCCTTAATAACTCTATGGTGGCTTCCATTAAAAGGGCCTCTACGATAGCAGGAAAGGGTACAGTACTTCTGGTAACCGATAAATAGATTGCTAATTGTGTAGGTACCATTTGAGGATGAAAAGAAGTAGCTGCTACATAAATCGATGGAAGTATTAAAGATATAATGGCAGCAACATATCGAAGTATTCTTACTGCCGTGGCAATGTTCCATCTTTCATAATAGTCTTCAGCCGACTGCATCATGGCATTAAGGGTAGCAGGTACAACCAACGCAAAGGGACTATTATCTACAAGGATCACAATTCTTCCCTCATACAATGCAGCTGAAGCCACATCTGGTCTTTCTGTATTTTGAATTTGTGGAAAGGGAGATGTCCAGTCATCCTCTATCAACTGCTCTATATAACCACTGTCTAGAATAGCATCGATATCAATTTGTTTAAGGCGTCTATTAGTTTCTTTTAGAACAGATTTATCTACAATATCTTCTATATACATAACTGCCACATCGGTTTTTGAGCGCTTGCCAATTTTCATTTGCTTTACCTTTAACTTTGAGTCTCTTACCCTTCTACGGATTAATGCAGCATTAACTTTAAATACTTCATTAAACCCGTCCCTTGGTCCTCTTATAATCGCCTCCGTCTGAGGCTCTGAAATCCCCCTCGATTGGAAACCCTTCGAGGCAATGACAACAATTTTATTATAATTATCCACTAAAAAAATAGTCTCGCCTGTTAGCATGAAGTCTAAGGCTTCTTCAATGGTCTCAACCTCTGTAATTTCTGCAACGGCAATCGTTTGTTTTTGCAAATGATCACTTAATTGATTTTTAATTTGGGCTCCATCGGGTGGAGCAATTCTCGAACCCACGAGAACATTATTTAGCACAAATTCATTTAGTACAGGTGTATTAACCATTCCATCTACAAACACTAATGCAGCCTTAGTTTTATGATCTACGCCAATTTCCATTTCTCTATAGATAATATCATCACAGTCAACTAATATTTCTTTAATCATTTTTAGGTTCTTTTCTAAGCTTTTGTTGGGTGGTGTTTTAGCACCATCTTTTTGCTTCTTTTTCTCCCCAAATAATTTCTTCCATAACCCCATTCTTCACCTCTCCTTTACTCTAATATCTTTAACGCAATAAAACTAATAAGGCCACCTACTATATAAATATAGGAAATAATCTTTGCAATTTTCATTTCTTTAAAAAACTCTCTTTTCCTTAACTTTGAGGCATCTACCAATAGGGTATATATTCCTATGGCTAAAATGATAACTAAAATAAATATATTGAATAAACCAGCTATTACATCTAAAACTTCCATTTTACCACCTACTTTTCCATAATTTCATAATATAATTTTTACATTTTAAGGATTTTATATACAATAAATCTAAAATCTGTTGAAATGAAAAAAATCTACCCTTTTTAGGATAGATTTCTGCTTTGTTTCTATTTTGTTTATTTATTTGAGAAAATTGCATAATTGATATTATATTTATATTAATGCAAAATAAAAACTTCACTGCTTAGTGTTCAACGAGACTTATTAAATATATTTTTCAAGGACTTTTATATCTTCAACCCGATCCACATCGTTTCCGATTTCGGGGTGTTGATTAATTAAAGCCGTTGCCCTTATATTAAATCGTTTTTCTATGTGATTTTCTATTTCTTTTATCGTTAGCTGGCGAACTAATAACTTAAAAAGGAACTTTAAACCTAATATGCTACTCATCTTAACTGGATTCTTACGATTTTCAACCATTAGCCTTGCCACTTTTTCAATCTTATCTATCGCTTTAGGGTTAATTAGCACTAAATTTCCCCCTGTATAGGAACCATCTTTTAAAGTAACAAAGGTTCTCTTAACATCAGGAAAAACCTTCTGACACAGATCTTTTTCGATAATTGGATAGACTAGTTCGATAGTTTCATGGTTGGCTTTTTCTATAAAATCAGTAATCATACTTCCTTTTAACAAAGGGATATCACATGTTGAAATCAAAATATGATGATCTTCCCCAAAATGATCAGTGGCTAACAGTAGGTTATCAATGATAGATTCTTTTTCTGCTACAAGGACATCTACTTCATTACCTATTACTTTTTTTAATTCTTCTGTATTGCCTATAACCATGATATTTTCAATAGATTCAGAATTTTTTAAGGCGTTAATTACATATTTTATCATTGGATAACCTTTAAAATTTAGTAAAGCTTTATTTATTTTTGGGGACTCACCATCTCCAATTCTTCCTCCAGCTAAGATTACTGCATTCATGGACTATACTTCCTCCTGTGGTGTGATTTCCTTTTTCCCCTCTTTATCTTTTAATACTGCCTCCATCATGTGACTACCTAAATTTTCGATATGTTTTGTTGCACATTCCGCTGCCCGTTCTGAATCTCGCTGAGAAAGGGCTTCAAGAATTGCTTGGTGTTCTTCAACTAATTCTTTAGCTTTGTTATACTCTGAAATATATGTTACACGGAAACGATAAATTTGCTCCCTTAAACCTTGAAGAATTTGATTTAATTTAGCATTTCGAGATGAATTCACAATTCGATCATGGAATTCAACATCCTTTTCAATCATGCCTGGAATATCATCTTTTTGATAGAATTGCTTAAATTGATAGGAGATTAGTTCTAGTTCGTCTAGTTCTTCATCTGTCATTCGATCTGCTGCTAGTGAGGCTGCAAGCCCTTCTAAAACCCCTCTAATTTCTAATACCTCTAGGATATCTTTTATTGAGACATCGGCAACATAAGCACCCTTTCGAGGAATCATAATGACTAGTTCCTCTAGTTCTAATTTTCTAATCGCTTCTCTTACAGGTGTCCGACTTACCCCCAATTGCTCTGCCAGTTGAATCTCCATAAGCCTTTGTCCTGGCTCCAGCCTTCCTTCCAAAATTGCCTCTCTTAAATTTTCAAATACAATTTCCCTTAGGGGTTTAAATCCTTCAATTTTAAGGTTTTGCAAATTACTCATCTTCATTCCTCCTACAATAGCTTTGAATCATATATGTTTGTTTATATAGAATAGATAAATGCTCATAGGCTGATTTTGCTTTTTCGTAATTTTTGTATAAGCCAAATACAGTGGGCCCACTTCCAGACATCATACTACCTAAGGCATTGTATTCCATCATTTTATTTTTAATTTCTTTTATAACTGGATATTTTACTTCCGTAACAGTTTCTAAGACGTTCTTCATATTTTTTGACAAGGAAGTAATATCTCCTTTTTCTATCGCTCTTAAAAGTTTTGGCGTATTAGGTCTATCTATCATTCTAGACAAATCTAGTTGACCATATACTTCTGCAGTTGAAACCGATAATGCTGGTTTTGCAATCACCATCCACACATTTTTCAAGCCCTCTATGGGGGTTAACTTTTCCCCAATTCCCTCCGCCAAAGCGGCTCCACCAAGAATACAAAAGGGAACATCTGCACCTATTTCAACACCTATTTTCATCATTTCTTCTGTTGATAGATTTAAGTTCCATAGTCGATTTAGTCCAGTAATAACTGCAGCCCCATTTGAGCTTCCACCAGCTAAACCTGCCGCCACAGGTATATGTTTTTCAATGAATATATCGATACCTTGGTTTATATTAAAGTATTTCTGCATTTTTAATGCAGCTTGATAGGCAATATTTCCCGAATCCTTAGGGATAAATTGACAGTTACTCATTACCCTAATTTGCTGATCTGTTCTTTCTGTTAAAGTGACTTTATCATATAGATCAATCTGCTGCATAATCATCTGAACTTCATGATAACCATCGGGTCTTTTATTGATAACATCTAGGGATAGATTTATTTTTGCTCTAGATTTTAATTGGATTTCTTTCATCCCCACCAACTCCTTCATAATTCCTAACATTATATATTATATACTCAATAGAAATTTTCCTGCACAGACTTAAAAGATATTATTTTTTTTCTAATAAATCATATTAAAAGACCGCCTTGCAAAGCGGTCTCTTATCTAAAATACTAAAATATTTAAATTCTTTTAGAATTTTTTAAAACTTAAATTGATGTATCTTTTCAATTAGTATGTAGTCTCCTACCTTAACATCTTCAATATTGGCGACATTATTACTATCTAATATCTGCTTAACTGTAGTATGATATCGTTTAGCTACCTTCCAAAGAGTGTCTCCCTCTTGCATAAAGTAAAGGGTAATACTTGGTTTATGGGATAAATTAACTGCCTCTTCTAGTTCTTCTATTCCATTTACTACTTCCATTACCTTTTTAGCATAGGCTTCACAAGTAGCTCCTATATTTACTTTAATATCAACTTGACTACTGTTTACTAGGCTATAATCTACCTCTTCAATAGATAGTTCTACATTTGCCTCCATATCTTCCTTTAAGCCATCAACATCTACATAGTGTCTAAAAGGTACTTCCTGCATAAAACTATAGAGGGGTTGTAAATCTTCTTCTGAAATATAAATAACTGTAGACTCTAACACGCCTTCTATAATGGCTTTGTCTTCTACTAGACTATAGTCGGTTAATATTGGTTTTACCTGTAAGGAGAACAATCTTTTAATTTCTGGTTGGCTATTAGGAATATCTAATGTTTCTCTTAAAGTCATATGGGCTCGGTTCATGCCAATATTTTCTTTAAAGACAACTTCATCCTTCTGCAACTTAAGATTTTGGCTTGGCGAGTAGGCATCTACAATTAACTCTTTACTCTGGCTATCCATCACCTTAACATCAACCTTAGTAACCCCTTCTACTTCAATGATTCTTCTCTCGCCCTGCAAATCTTCCTTTATATCGGTATATAAATCATTAACACTTAATTTTAATTTGTACTTTGAATCACTATATACATCCTTCATTTCAATAAAATGGGTAAAAGGAATTTCTTTTTTATAGATATTTAAAGTACTTTCTAAATCTTCACCTATGTAAAGAATTTCTACCATCATTGTTCCACCAACAATAACCTTACCTTCAGTGATTTTTGTTTCCTTTTCTATTGCTCTGGCATTCCATTTTAATATTTCTTTAACACCAGGTAATTCATCTTCAATTTCGAAAGTATCCTTTACTAGGGTATCGGTTGAAGATTCTCCAACAATTTCTGTATAATTTAGTTTTTCTTTTAATACTTGTAGGTCAGATACTCCCCCTACTTCTTTAGTTAGTTCCTGCTGTCTTTCTTCAATTCCTACCCCTTGTAGGTTAATTACTGCTTTAACTCCAATTTTACGTTCATTGTTAATGGTAAAGTCAATATGCTCAATTTCTCCTTTAACTTCTGTTTTCATCTTCGATGTGATTCCCTCTACCGAAATAGATTGTTTGAATCCAGTACTACTATCAATACTATATAGGGATTCTTCTCCTCTATCAGAAACATAAAGAATTTTAAATTTTATAACCCCTTCTGTATTAATTTTATTATCTACAGCTTCTTTTTTTGTCACTTGAATCATTCCATCAACTGATATAACCCGGGTAATATCTGGCTTAATATCTGGAACCAGTATATCTCCTTCTATGATGGCCTGAGCAGTATCTTGACCGACTATTTGATCTGTTGAAAACACATCTTTTATTAACTCTACAGGCATTTTATTTCCTCCCTCCACATATTTAAAAAGTCTTATAATAATAATATTTACTTCCTGTTAAATTATGTTATAAAGTTTGATAAACCATTGGTTCGTCCAGTATAATTTCTCTATATATATATGAGATGTCTATAAAAAAAAGAAGTGAATTTATAAATCTTTTCACTTCTTTTTTAATCTGTTTTAGTCCTTTATTTAGGACTTTATCTAGACTTTATCTTAGACTTTATCTTAGGATATTAAGGAGTTTTTTAAAGCCTCGATAAACGGATACTGCAACTTGCTCTAAGGTGACTTTTTCCTTTGGCTCATATCTTTCTCCCGTGCCACCGATTACTTCTAAGCCATAGGCTATTGCTGTGTGGCCTAAGTACTCTGGTGTAATATCAGCAACATCTTCAACTGGAAGGGTATAGATATTTTCCACGCTGGCCAACTTTTCTAATCTTCCCATCTTCACCAACATAACTGCTAATTCTTCCCTTGTAACAGGGTTTTCTCCATTAAAGGCAACTTCTTCATTTTCAATGATCCCTTGTCTAACTGCCATTTTAATATCATTATAATAGGAATCTTCTGAGCTTAAGTCAGTAAATTTTAATTCTAGATCATCGTTTCCATAGTAGTAGGCGTTACCCGTAGCATTTACGATAATTCTAATGACTTCTTTTTTAGGTAATACATCTGCTAGATTAAAGTTTTGAAGGTCAATAACTCCATTATCATGCATAATGGTCAATTCTCTTTCTGCCCAATGACCCTTCAACAGTTCTGCTACTGATTCTAATTTCTGCTTTTCTTCCCTTACTTCTTCACCCCTAAAGTCTAATAATTTTCCTGTTTTAGCATCGACATTCTGGAATAAAAATTGATTCTTGGGTTTTATTCTATATACCAATTTAAACTCTTGTTCTACTTTTTCATAGGGTGTAGCACTTGGAATTAACCCATAAGCTAATTCTAATTCAGTCTGTTCCGTAAAAAGCTCCAAAGGGATTCTCTTATCTATTAATCCTTCTGGTTTAGGTAAGGTTATATCGTCCCATCTATAATCTAAGTTTTGTAATTGCCCAGTTATGGTATCAAAGCTAACTCTGATATTATTGTAGGGGAACTGAATTCCGTTGGCTTCTCTGGTAAAGTTAAAGTGGTACTCTAAATTCTGCATCCTTACATTATCTACATAATAAAAGCTCTCTATAAAGGTTTGCTCTGTAGTTACGTCCTTTAATTTATCGGGATATAATTCTTTAATGATGTCAACCGCCTTTTGATAAGCTTCCTCCCACTGAAGTGCTGGCGTAAAGTCTCCCTCTCCCATCATCATTTCTCTCATCGCCCAATTGTAATAGTTAATACCAGTAATTTCTTCTGTCATCGCGTTAATTGTAATTCGACCTCTATTATATCTATTATTCCCTAATACAAACTCGATGTTCCAAGTTTTTGTATTGTTATAGCCATAGCTAGAGAAGTAATTAGTCCCTTCAATCTTTACATCCTTATAGATTTTATTTAATACATCGGTGGCAACCTTTAAGGCCTCTTCCTTAGTCATTTCTTTTTCTCTATTTGGCTTTTTCTTTGTTAGATTTTTAAAGCTCTCTTTTTCAGAGGCTTTTACATCAATTACCTTTCTATCCCCAATCTGTTGATACTGGTCTAAAAAGTCTCCAGTATTTGCATCGATTAAATTACTGGAAACTGCATCAGGTGTATAGACCAGTTTTACATCATTTATTGGTTGATCATAATATCCATTAGAAGCAGGTAAATAATTTAATTTGAAGTCTATAGCTTCTTGAAAAATTTTTCTCGCCTCTTCTTCTGATATAATACCATTTTTTGTTGGTACTTTTTTATCTGACCAGCGATACTCGTAGGAAACCACCTCTCCTGTTCCGCTATTAACCCCTATGCTAATTCCTTCATTTATAAATGGAGTCCCTTCGTGTTGCCTCTCAAAAAAGACCCTATACTCCCTTGGGTACAGCCCCTGGCTTCCTAAATATTGATACATGTAGTAGCTTTCATTTAATGGTTCTTTAGAAAGTTCTTTTAGAACTTCCGGTTTTTTTGACTTTAGAAAGTTATAGGCAATTGCCTTCGCCTCGTCGAAAGTAAATTGTGTAATATTACCTGCTTCTTCCTGATAGCCTTCATGCTTTCTAACTGACATTAGCTCCCCAGTTTCATCACTGATAATTGCATATACATATAGATATTTGTCCTTTTCGTTGATATTTACACTTAACTGCCATGTAGAAGTATTATCATACCAGTCTTCTCTAAACTCTATGTAGCTTTGGGTACCTTCCTTTTTTTGACCTAGATCAATATTAAAAAAGCTTTTAATATGACCATACAACAATTTTTCTGCTTCTTCTTGGGTTAACATAGTTTCATGATTACTATTTTGCCGTACCTCTTCAACTCTAACTGCATGTTTCAGCTCTTCTGCAATAGGCTCTGAAGCAAATGCAACAACATTTGAACACACTAGACCCATTGCCAATAGGCAGCTAAAAAATTTTTTATACTTCATTAGATCACCCCTTAATTATCATTCCTCTCTTATATATTCCAATAAAAGATAAATGAGACTTAATTTTTGATATTGTAACTAATTTGTAATTTGTTGGAACTTTATTAAAGTCTATTAACATGCCATTGATTTTTGTCATTACTTTTAGAGGGTATGTGTTATAATATTGCTAGAACAATTAAGGGGTGGGATAATGAAAATTGGTAAGATACCTAGTGAACTACTAAAGGAAATTGTTTTTTCTAATATAACTAATCAAAGACCTGAGGTCTTGGTTAGACCCAATATAGGAGAAGATTGTTCGGTAGTAGATTTTGGTGATTATGTTTGTGTTATGAGTACTGATCCCATTACTGGTACTACAAAGGACATAGGCAGTTTAGCCGTACATATTTCATGTAATGACGTGGCCTCTAACGGAGTTGAGCCACTAGGGATTATGCTAACGATTTTAGCTCCTCCCTCTACAACTAAGGAGGACTTGCAACAGGTAATGGCACAAGCAAATGAGGCTGCAACCTCTATTAATGTGGAAATTATAGGGGGGCATACTGAAATTACAGACGCTGTTAATCGAATGGTTATCAGTAGTACCGCCATCGGCAGGCAATTAAAGCGTGATATGGTATTTACTAAAGGGGCAGAAATTAACGATTTAGTCATTATGACAAAGCACGCTGGTTTAGAAGGTATTTCAATTATATCGAAAGAGCTAGAACCACAGTTAAAGGGTCTATTATCGAAAGAGGAAATATTAACAGCCCACTCATTTTCTAATGACATTAGTGTTGTGAAGGAAGGGGTTATTGGTGGCAAACTAGGCGTTAGCAGTATGCATGATGTAACGGAAGGTGGCATCTTAGGTGCTTTATGGGAGTTAGCCGAGGCCTCGGGGCTAGGCATAGAAGTCTACCAAGAAGATATTCCATTTAGAGAAGAAACCATAAAGATTTGTAACTATTTATCTATTAACCCCTTAAGGCTAATCTCTAGTGGTGTAATGGTTATGACGGTTAAGGAAGCTCTAAAGGATGATTTATTAAATGCCCTTAAGACCAATGGAATTGATGCTACTATAATAGGTAAAATGATAGCCAAAGACCGAATTATAATTAGTAAGCATGGGGAAAGTCTTCTAGCCCCCCCTGATGTAGACGAACTTTATAAGGCATTGTCTTAAAAGATATTGTTTTAGTAAAGCTTGATTTCTAACTATAAATAAAATAAAACTCCTTAACTGAAGTAATGTCATTTAAACATTTACTGATTCAGATAAGGAGTTTTCTATTCTTAAAGTCCATCTATAAAGCTTTGAAAGGTACGGTTCTTTTTTAAAACCAAACCAATTGGGAAGAAAATAACCCCTCCACCAATGCCTTGAAGAATATCCCAAGGTATACCTGCTATGGCTACATTAAAGCCTATGATAAAGCCTCCTGCAATATAGTAGCCTGTAACCATAATGAGGGTTCCTACAATAATTGCAACTATATTTCTGAAATTGATCAATTGTTTACCTTTTCCATCTGCAATTGTACCTACAGTGTATCCCATTAAACATTTAATGATTAGAGTTGGTATTGCCCACTGTCCGTAGCCAGCCAGAATATCAGCTAAAAACCCACCAAGTCCACCGGCTATTGCTCCTTTTTTTCTGCCAAATAAAATAGCCGCTAAAAAGATCAAACTATCTCCAACGTGGATAACTCCACCTGTAGCAGGTACAGGAACCTTAATGGAGATTGTTGCTACGGTAACCAATCCAATTAATAGCCCTAAAATTACTAAGTTTTTCGTTCTATTTTGAGGCATTGTTGACCCTCCTTAAAATTGTATGTACATTGTATCTATTTTGTATCTATTGATATTTTAGCATGGATTGGTGTTGGTGTAAATAGCGGTTTATATAATATTAAATTAATTCTGAGGGTTCTATAGTCCAATAAAAACATAATGGCTGACAACCTGAAATACATCGTTAGGATTTTCTTACAAAATTCTTATTCCAGCATAAACGTTACTAAACTAAAGAACTTACTAAATTCACTTACCCATTCTTTGTTAGTATCAATTTTGTAAACTGCTCCATTTGCAATATCAATATATTCGTTATAAACTTTTGCTACTCGTTTTAGCCCGTTAATATCATTCACATCTAATTCAGTAGTTAGCTTATTCATTGAATAATTGTTATAAAACCCCATTACTTCATGATAGGATAGCATATTTCTTGTTGTAAGGTTTTTTTCAATATATCTTTTTGAATATGTGTTGTCTATGTTGTTTGATATTGTTGATAAAGAATCTCTAATTTCAATGAGTTGTGCTATTAACTTTTCTAAATCGTTAGAAGAAAGTTCTTTGTTTTCAATATGTTGTTGAATCTCAAAATTGCTATTAGTGGCAAGTTTTTGTATTTTTATCAACTCATTTCTATTTTGTAGCATTATGAGATCTTGAAGTTTCTGATTTGTTTGATATAGGTTTACTATGCCATAAACTAATATACAACATACAATAATACTTAAAACTATTCTAAAATTAGTTTTCATATACACCTCCTCCTGTCAAATACCATTTCCCTCTCCCCTACAAGAAGGTTACCATCTATATACTCTAGGGAAAGTAGTAGATGATAAAAAAAAGAGCATTTCTGCCCTTTTATTAACTAAACCAAAACAACATCTCTACATCCCTCTTCCTCAGCCAATGCCTTCAATTCTAAAAGCATTTCATCGGTTGGAGAAGATGCCTCTACCAACCCTTCCCTTACTCCAAGGGCTCTATACTTAATGATCTTATATCTAATTTCAGGATTTAAGGATGCTATCAATTTACTGGTGTTTTCTACATTTCTTTTGTTGTCTAGCAAATTGGGTACAATAACCGTTCTTACTTCATAAAGCTTGCCTAGGTTAGCAAGCTGTTTAATGTTTTCTATAACTGTACTACATCCTAAACCCGTAAGCTCTAAATGCTCTTGTTGGTGGGTAGACTTTAGATCCACCATAAACTGATCCACCACAGAAAGAAAGGATTCTTCCTCCCATAAAGGAATAGAACCATTGGTGTCTACAAAGGTGGTTAAACCCATTTCCTTTACTCCTTTAAACAATTGGGTTAAAAAGGGGATTTGAAGGGTACTCTCACCACCCGATACAGTAATACCAGAAATAAAGGCTTTAGTCTTATTAATTTCCTCAATTATTTCATCTACCGTCATCAATTTTACCCTTGGAGAGCTATTTTGCCTACAGGTTTTCAAGCATTGATGACAACCGGTACAAAGGGTATCATCCCACCTTACTTTTCCGTCAATAAGCTTAAGGGCCTCTACAGGGCAGGTTTCGACACATCTACCACAATGGTTACAATGATTAATGGTTTCGGGGTTATGACAATAGAGACAATTAAAATTACAACCTTGTAAAAAGATAGCTGTTCTGTTTCCAGGCCCATCTACCGAGCTAAAGGGGATGATCCGATTAACCGCCACCTTATTCATCATTTCGCAGCCTACGATCTAACACTTTTTGATTTTTAACAGAGCCTAATCCTAAAACTACTGTATCATGTAACACTTGTTGACCAGCGTCTAACTTCTCCATGTCAGACTTTTTAACGAGATAACCTGTAATTCGAATTACATCACAATCGGTACAGTAGAGGGAAAAATATCTCATGTTAATGTTAAAGGCTCCTTTAATAATATCTAGGATATACTTGGGATTACCCTTGGCAGTTTCATCAAATTTAAAAATATCGCCTATTCCCGATGGGAAAAACTGATGAAAAGGTGCAGACTGTATTAAATGTTGATGGATTTCTGGTTCGTCACCTATTGGTATTCTACAACCGGGGCTAATACCGTGGTCAAAGTCTGTACCAACCTGTGCATGTAACAAATATTTCCCCTCAGAGGCTTTACAATAGGGAGCAGCATGTTGACTAACCAACTGATGCATTTTTTCAATAATACTTAGCCCCAGTTTGTTTGCCTTATCCCCATGACCAAATTTTTCATTTAGACTTTGGGGGTTAATTAAGTGATTAACAGCCTCTGCTAACCCAAACATACCGAACATAGCCGTAAAGTGATCTAAGTCTAGTAAACTCTCTTTAACTAAGAAACTAGTTTGGAAGAACTCACTTTCTTCTACTAAAAACTTAATTCTCTCATCCATATATCTATTCATTCTATTAATGGCATCTGGTAAAACTTCTGTCATGAAGTGTTCTTCACTGTTGGCTTTTGGGGCTAGAGCCGCTAGGTTAAGTCTAACTAAAGTATGACTACCTCCGCCTATTTTTAATCCGTTATAGCAGCTGACAATGCCATAGTTTCCTAAATCCTTTGTGAAGGCTTGGTGGTTAGCAAAACTTGGTTTAGCTGTCACTAAAGCCGTTTCAATTGCCTTAAGGGCCAATTGGTCTGGTGTTTCGTCACTATATTTAAGGGTAATATTAGGTACAGCATTTTGAAGTTCTTTTTCTACTTCTAAAATAATTCTACCTGCCTTGGTATCGTATGGCCCTATATTAGCATGACAAAATGAGTCAGTTAAAGTTCTATCGATATGGGTTAAGAAAAATTTAATTGCTTGCTTAGCTTCCTTCTCATCCTTAATAAAGGGTTCTAAAAGGGTATCAATATTGCCTATATATACAGGGAAAGAAGTAATTGATGGTACGTGCTTATACAGAATCAATAGATTATTGATGGCTTCCCATAAGTCAGTTGGTGGCTTTAGATTTAAAAACTTACTGCCTTCCTCCATAAATTTTTCATAGTTAGGAACAATGTATCTTGGTCGATATGGGGCATTTCCTTCAAATAAATCGCAAATAATCCCCTCTTCCCGATAGGCTTGTACCTCTTCATCAATCTTCAGTATATCTATACTATTTTCTGCAACCCTTGCTAAACCAACAACTTTTTGCTGATAGGTTAAGGTTTGATCTTTAATCGTTCTTAATGCTTCATTCACGGAAATCACTCCTTTAATATAGTTTCTGCCCTTTAGGTCTTATTTATAGATTATATGGGGAATTTGCATAACTAATTTTTATTTATACTTAAGGGATGGAAAATAAAGCTTTACTGCTTAGTGTTTAATTGTATTTATTCTTATTTTATCATAAAAAAAGTGCCAAGAGTACTTCTTCTATAACCTAATGAAGTACCCTTATCACTTTTATATATACCCACTCATAAGTATATGTAATTTTTTTTGTATTGTTATTTTTGTATTTTAATTAGATTAACCAATACTTTAGACCGTTGAAGGACTGTTTAAAAATTGCTAATGTCCTCCTTTATATTTCCTTCTTTAAAGTGTAGACAATCATTTTAGTCTTCCCATTTCCTTCGTTAGTCGTTATGGTTGAAACGACTTCCCACCCCAGACTTCCTAATTCATTAAGCCTTTTTTCTATATCTTGAGAATCGATTAAACCGCCAAACACACCCTTTGACTCAAACTCAATAACCTTATAACTCCAATTTTTCATAGCATTATTCCCTCTTTTAGATTATAAGCAATTTATATCTTCTTATTTGTTTACATATGTTTTACATATGTTAAATTGAAACCGCTTCTTCTAACCTATTTTAGCATCTGGATCTTGTTGTAATGTAAAGCCACCACCATTGCTAGGGTTTTCTACATTATTTAAATTGATATTCCCCCAAACCAAAGCACTATTTAAAATAAGCGCCGAAATTGCTAAAGATAATATTGTACCTTTAAACCTTTTCATAAAATTTCCCCCTTTTTTAGAATTTGCTCATCCTCATATTAACTTTATAGGTAGTTTTTTCTCATTTTCACAAGATATTCTTCTGCCTTTTCTATTTCTCCTAACCGCAGATGGATATTAGAATAGAAGCTATAAAGTTCAGCCTTATATATTTTTAAATCCTTTTCGATAATTGTTTTTTCTGCCGTCTCTAAATGGGCCAGAGCAGTTTCATAGTCATTTGTCTTTAAATAAAGATCTGCAAAGGCAAAGTGCATATTTAATAAAACTTGTTGTTTTCCTACTTTATCCGATAAGTGTAATGCATTTTCCAGCAGACTAACCACTAAATCATAATTTTCTAACAAACTATAACATTTTGCTTCCAATAAGTACAGGGCAGGTATATATGCCATATCAACTACATTCTTTAATTCATTTGCTTTTTGAATGTATTTTAAAGCTTTTTCGGGCTTATTTTGACTTACATACAGCTCTGCGTAGTTGTCATAAAGTAAAAATAAGGTCTCTTTGTCTAATTCTTTTTCATTGTTTTGTAGCCTATCATAAAGCCTTAAGGCCTTTTCATGGTTTCCTATGTCTCGGTAGGTGTTGGCCTCCACCAATAGTGCATTATCTAAAATAACTTTATGCTCTGGACCATCCCATTTTAAATCCCTTAAGATATTTAAATGACTTAGGGCTAAATCGTATCTATTTAACTGTCGATAACATAAAACTTGATTATATATGGCCAATACCTTTCTTTTGTCTTTATCAGCAGGTTGGTAGACCCTTGCCGTATCAAAAGCTTTAACAAAATGGATTATAGCAGTATCTAGAGACAGTTGCATTTTGTAAACATTACCAATGTTATTATACATTTTACCCGTCAGTTGGTGGTCATTGGTCCGTAGGGAATATTCTAGCACATCTAAAAACTCTGCTAAAGATTCATTAAATTGATAGTTTTGGTAATAAAAAGTACCCCTTACAACTTTAAATTCTGCTAATTCCCTCTCTAAGCCCCATTCTTTAATGTGACTTAAAATTTTATCGAAGGTATTCTCTAACAAATGCTGGTCTACATTGCCTTTATTAATTACCTGTTGTAAATGATCGATATCTTCTTTAATGGTTCTACGGGCTTCATCTTCTTCTGTTTCCATTAAAAATTCGGCAGTAATCTTTTGCCCCAACCTTTCATAATAAACGTTTAAGCAGTCAGCAATAATATGGGCAGTTTTCCAGGTTAAGTTACGCTTGTTACTTTCGATCATACTTACAATACTTTTAGATAATTCATCGTTAGTCAAGGCATCTTGCGTTAATCCCATTGCCAAGCGAAGTCTTCTAATCTTATCGCCAGGTCCTACACGCTTTGCCATTGTTTCCCCTCCTCTTTAGTTAAAATCATGGGCTTTATTATGTCAATTAATGAAGTCGTTTAATTTCCCCAATTAAAAATTATTATATATATTAATATCTTAACTAATTTAAGGTGCTTTGACAATGTTTTTTCTTTTGATTCTGAATTTTTTTACTATTATTTTTACTATTATCGGTACAATATCCTATGCTTATTGCATTAATTTCATGTTTTAATATTTTGTGATTGTGGTTATTATATTGCTTTGTTACTGCTAATGTACTAGCTAGGCAGAAAAATAAAAAAAGACAAACAAAAGAGAGCAAAATTAATTGCCCCCTACTCTAACTCCCCCATAATATCGTATCTATATCCTATATCCTAGTTAGCTTATGATCTACTACAACCGTTCCTGTTTCCCCTGCTATCCCTTCTTTAGCCTTTTCTAATGATGTAATTAAGGCCCTTCTACCTGGTTTAGACTTAACAAATTTCATGGCTGCCTTTACCTTAGGTAGCATCGAACCTGGGGCAAAGTGTCCTTCTCTGATATATGTTTCTAACTCTTCAATGGTCACTTCATCTAACTCTTTTTGGTCTGGTGTATTAAAATTAATTGCTACTTTTTCAACTGCTGTCAAAATTAATAAAAAGTCTGCATCTAAAATTTCTGCTATTTTCCCAGAAGCAAAGTCTTTATCTATTACAGCAGGAACACCTTCAAGTATCCCATTTTTATTAATTACTGGTACACCACCGCCCCCAACGGTAATAACAACATGGCCTGCATCTACTAAGGTTTTAACGACTGGTGCTTCAACAACATCAATTGGCTCTGGCGATGCAACTACTCTTCTCCAGCCTCTACCAGAGTCTTCTTTCATGGCATATCCTTCCTCCATCATTAGCCTCTTAGCTTCATCTTCTGAGAAGAAAGACCCTACTGGCTTAGTTGGATTGTCGAAGGCAGTGTCCTTTTCATCTACAACTACTTGTGTTACAACTGTTGCAACAGACTTATTAATACCTCTATTTACTAGTTCTTGTCTAATGGCTTGTTGTAGATGATAACCAATATATCCTTGACTCATAGCTCCACACTCTGGAAAGGGCATAACAGGTAAGGCAGGGTTTCCTTGTTGGGCTGCTTCATAGGTACCTACTATTTGCCCAACTTGTGGGCCGTTTCCATGGGCGATGATTACTTCATGGCCTGTTTCAATTAAATCTGCAATAGATTTAGCCGTTTCTATTGAAGTTTTTAATTGTGCTTCTGCACTGGTATCCTTAGGATTTGCCTGTAACGCATTTCCACCTAAGGCTAATACGATTCTACTTTTTTGTTGCACCATTCTGCATCCTCCTTTATATAACTGCTATTCTCAATAAACACTATTTAGCTTTAAAAATTTTCAAGAAAACGTTTTCTTTTATGGGATGGGGATAACTAGGCATAACAAAAAGACATGGAAGAGCTTCTATTGCTCTTAGGTTCTTTGCTATGTATGCTTCTTCCATATCTTTAGTCTATTCAATTTTAAACCTATAGGGTTCTATTGTTTATTTATTGTTTATTTTATTGTTTATTTTATTGTTTATTTTATTGTTTATTTTATTGTTTATTTTATTTGTTCTTATTGCTTTATATTCTTAACCAGCTATTAAGTAGTTATTCTACTATATTGTTGCCACCATAACGGCTTTAATTGTATGCATTCTATTTTCAGCTTCATCAAACACGACAGAATGCTTACTTCTAAATACTTCATCTGTTACTTCCATTTCCTTTAACCCAAACTTTTCAAATACTTCTCTACCCACTTTGGTTTCAAGGTCGTGGAAGGCTGGTAAGCAGTGCATGAAGATTACATCAGGGTTACCAGTTTTATTAAGCATTTCCATATTTACTTGGTATGGTAGAAGCATTTTGATTCTTTCTTCAAATTGATCTTCTTCTCCCATAGATACCCAAACATCTGTATAGATTACATCAGCATCTTTAACGCCCTCTGCAATGTCTTCTGTAAGGGTGATCTTACCACCAGTTTCTTTCGCAACTTCCCTCATTTCTGCAACTAATTCTTCAGAAGGGAATAGGCTTTTTGGTGCAACTGCTCTGAAGTCCATACCCATCTTTGCGGCACCAATCATTAAGGAATTACCCATGTTGTTTCTAGCGTCGCCTACATAGACAAACTTTACTTGATTTAAAGGCTTTGCAACATGTTCAGAAATTGTTAACCAGTCAGCTAATATTTGAGTTGGATGATATAAATCAGTTAACCCATTCCATACTGGAACGCCAGAATGCTTAGCTAAAATTTCTACGGTTTCTTGTTTAAAACCTCTAAATTCGATTCCATCATAGAATCTACCCAGTACCTTAGCGGTATCCTCTAAGGATTCTTTTTTACCCATTTGGGAATCATTTGATCCTAAAAATGTAACTTGAGCTCCTTCGTCAAAGGCTGCCACCTCAAAGGCGCATCTAGTTCTTGTAGAGGCTTTTTCAAACAGTAATACAATGTTTTTCCCCTCTAACATTTTCCCTTTTATACCCATTCTTTTCTTAGCCTTAAGATCTCTTGCTAAGTCTAATAAATAACGAATTTCTTGAGGTGTAAAATCCTTTAAGGTTAATAAACTTCTTCCTTTTAAATTTACTGGCATAAGAATCCTCCTTCGTTTTGGAATTTTCAATCTTTAATGAATATAGACTATTATTTTATAAGTCTTCCCTTAATAATGGCATAGACATACATCGAGGGCCACCTCTACCACGAACTAATTCAGAGCCTTCTATTTCTATTACTTCTATTCCATTTTTTCTAAGGGTTTCATTTGATGCTTCATTTCGATTATAAGTAATTACAACTCCTGGTGCAATAGCCAATGTATTTGTGCTGTCATTCCATTGTTCCCTTGCTGCTGTTATCTCATCTCCACCGCCACTTTGAATCAGCTTTACCGCAGGTAAGTTTAATACCTTTTTTAAAGCCCCTTCAAGATTAGCCATAGGAGTAACATTTGGGGTTGTCTTCCCTAAAGTTAACTCATATGCCCTCACATGATTCTCTACCCCTGGATAGATGGTAAATTTATCGTGATCTACCATTGTGAATACAGTATCCAAATGCATATATGCCCTTGTAAAGGGAATTTGAACCGCCAATACCTTCTCTACATTGGAATTTTGGAGTATTCTTTGGGTCATGATTTCTATTCCTCTTGCTGAAGTTCTTTCACTACAACCTATAGCAACAACTTTATCGCTTAATACCAGTATGTCTCCACCTTCTATACTGTGGGTTTCTTTATAATCATACCAAAGGGGAGTGTCTTCATTTTTAAATAAGGGATGATATTGATAGATATACTCTAAGAACATCGTCTCTCGATCCCTTGCTGGTGTCTTCATTTTATTAATAGATAACCCATTAGCAATAACAGTACCTGGGTCTCTAGTAAAATATAGGTTTGGCAAAGGGTTTATATAGAAGGGATAACTCTCTTTTACGTAGTCTACTAGGTGTAGTTCCCTCTCTACCGCTGGCATATCATCTTTATGTAGACCAGCTATAGCAATTTCTACAATTTCTCTAGGGGATTTTGTAGCCATGAAAACTTCAATTGTTTTTTCAAGTTCTAGGTTTGCAATATTACTATTATAAACCACATCTTTTATAAAATTCTGTTTGATTTCATCTGTAGTTAATAATTCCTCTAATAATTCTTCGTAATAATATACCTTAGCTCCACGGGCCCTCATAACGTCAGCAAATTGGTCATGTTCCTTTCTCATCTGCTTTAACCATGGTATATCATCAAAAAGTAGTTCATGAAGGTACTGAGGAGTTAGCCTTTCTAATTCTTTACCCGGACGATGTAATAATACTGCATTTAGCTTTCCAATTTCCGACGTAACCTTTAAAAAACTCCCGTCATTCACCTTTCTCAACCCCTTTCTTTTATTAACTGAGGAAGTTGCATAGTGCCTTAACTATGAATGAGTTTATATAAACTTAAATTTAATTATTCAATTTCCTCAATTGAAAATATTACAACAATTTTAATAATAGTATATCGGAGTTTTATACATAAATCAAGTGTTCATATTTTAACCTTTTTATGCGTTTTATACATAAAGTGTATATTTATTAAGTTGTTTCAATGGAAAATGATTCCTAAAATCCTTAGGTGTCTCTGGAATTAACCGATTAACTTTCATGGCCTAAAGGGTTCCTCACTAATTTAATTTCTTATATTCATTATCAGCTTCACATATATATTCATAAAACTTTATTTGTAAGATAGCAAATTTTTTTACACAAAAAACAACCACCCCGCTAATGGTGGTGGTTGTTTTAACTAACTTTAATCTGTTTATTGTCTTTACAAATGGTTATTTCCACTGTTTCTGTTAAAATATCTGAATAACTGTAGGAAACTCTACGAACTGAATCATAACCTCCGTCAATTCTTACAACAAAAATACTTGGATATGTGTTTTCTAAAATTCCTTCACGAATAAGAGTCTTTTTTCTACCTTTGTTAGCCTTCAGTGTAACCTTTTGTCCTACAAACCCTTCAATGTTGCTTCTGATCTCATTTAGGGTGGTTCTGGTTGCCAAAAAATCACCTTCTTTCAAAGTATACAATAAAATTATAACACAGGAGTCACAACTTGTCAAATAGACAAACAATTATTATATAATCTTACACATGCTCTTGTCAAACAATTTTTTAATTTTTTGTCATACTTATTTCAGATGATTACTCCTCATGGATCCCTTTGAGCAATATAACCCACCCTAAACTCAGCATTATATATAATTAATACCCCAATAAAACAATATGTTTAACTAAAATTATAATATAAAGAAAGCGCTTCTGAAATTGCTTCAGCTACTTGGTGTCTAAATTCTTTCTTCATCAGTTTTGCTTCATCTATCTCACTTGAAAGATAGGCAACTTCAATATGCACGCCACTTACATTAATTTCTCTTAACAAGAAAAATTCAGCTATTTTAATACCTCTATTTATTGTTTCAAGTTTTTCAGTCATCTTCTCCATTAGCAACTGTCCAAGTAGTTTGGCTTCTTTGTCTCCTCGATAAAAATAGATCTCGGTACCAGAAACATTGGAATTTTTCATGAAATTTTGATGAAGGGTTAAAAAAAAGTTGGGTTTAATTTTATTGGTAAGCTTAGCTCTCTCAGTTATAGGAACATAAGTGTCTTCTCTACGGGTTAAATAAACCTTAGCTCCCATTTCTGTGAGAATTTCTTCTAAATCAAGGGCTATATCAAGATTAAGGTCTTTTTCTCTAAGTCCATTAGCGCTAACATGATCTTCTCCTTGTTCTCCTCCATGAGCAGGATCAATCACTAATACCTTGCCCAAAAGTGGCTTATTTATACTCTTTTCTGCTATTTTTTTTAATTCAACTCCTGTATAGTAGTATTTTATAATATACTCAGCGCTTTTTCCTTCTTTTGCCAATTCATTTGCGCCCCATTGACAAAATCCTAAACCATCACCTTTTCCAATCATTAAAAATCTTATTTTTTGTGGCTGCCAACTAAACTTGGTAGAATCTAAACCTAACAGATCTTTTACATTCTTACCTTCAAATTCTTTGCCTGCAATTGTGAGTTTTGCAATTCTCCCAGTGTCATCTCTTGTTATATCATAAATCATATTCTCGATTGCCCCATTGTCATTTGCTTCTATAAAGGGAAATTTCACGCCTAGCTTTCCCTCTATTTCATTTATTGAAATATCTTTAAAGTTTTTATAGTTTGGACTCTCCTGACAATATTTACATAGCACTTTTCTCAGGTATAAAATTATATTACCATTTACATTTTCACTATTTTCAGTTGATCCGCCACAAACTTCATGATATCTGGCGTCTATCGGTTTTTCATTAAATATAATAATTTGGCCTTCTGTTTCAGCCACTGCTCTATTTAATCTTTCATTATTATTTTCATATTCTTCTTTCCAAATTTCCCCATACTCCTCTATGGGCTTCCAATTGGGAAAATCTTCTAAACTAATACCTTTTTTAATCAATTCTTCTCCTTCTACTTGGAAGATTTTCATTTGCTTCAGTATGTTTGTCCTCATGATGATGCACTGACATTTTATTGCTTCAAAAGAAAAATTTAATGGCATGCTATATGCCACCAGTTCTTTAACCAATTCTTCTAACCATCTGGTAATAACCAATTTATTTGATGAATCATATATATGAATTACTACATTATTATTTTTCATAAATATTAACCTCCTTTAATCTTTAGAACTATCATACCTATCAAGATCGGAGCCTCTGTAAAGTAATGTAGTATATCATATGTACTTTTTTTGCTGCATGTGCATATACCCTATTTATTTTGCATATATTAATAAGTTAAAATTATAACCTAAGTAAATTACATAATTAGTTTAGATTTATATCAAAACTTCGTTGCTTAGTCTTTCACCTTTAGATTAATCGATAATAGATTTATAATCTGGTATTATACAATTTCCTTAATTAAATCATCATTATTTAGACATGAAAAAAATAGAGGCCCCTACCTCTACTTTCTATTTTTGAATAATTCCTTTAGTTTTAATAAAGCTACTCCAACTTCCCGTTGCTGTTCTTCATCTAACTTTTCAGTGACCCTCCCTAAAGAATCTATCAATTTATCTTGGACACAATTAATCCTTTCTATCCCTATCTCTGTCAATTCAACAAAAACTGTCCTTCGATCTTTATAAGAGTTACTTCTCTTAACATAACCATCCTCTACTAATTTATTTAGCATTGTAGTCATGGTCCCCTTACTCACTTCCATCATTTCACTTAGATTAGACATACTACAGATTTTTTCTTTGTTGATAATATATAGCACCTTAAACTGAGGAAATGTTAGATTACAGTTGGAATTTACTTGGTTTTTAAATTGATATTTCATCCAACCATTAACAGAGATATAAAAATTCTGAATCAAATAAGCCAGTTCTTTATTCAAAGAGAATCAACCTTCCTTTCCTTCTATCTCTATTATATTATTTCTAATATCTGTATTTCAATATCAAATATTTCGATTTTCAAATAATATCTTGTCAAATGGTTTTATTTTTTATATAATATATAATAGCTAAATATTATTTATCGAATGATTTCGAGATTTAAAACAACGATACTTGGTCAGGAGGGATTCTATGAAATGCCCCATATGTGGTAATGAGCACACTGGTAAGTTGAGTAAGTCTAGATATTTCTGTAGTAACTGTTTTATTGAGATATTTTACACCCGTAAAGAAGAGCTTCAAATTTTCCAAATATTAGAAGATGGAAGCACCTGTCCTATTCCAGAAGAACTCTAGGACCCCTATCATGATGCATAGGGGTCTTTTGTGTTTATTTTGAAATTTCTAGTTTAATTCTTATTTCACTAGCTATTACATGGAATCAGTACAACTGGTCTTTTAGCCGTTCTTGCTACCGCGTCGGAAGTACTCCCTAATAGCAAAGATTTAATTAATCCCTTCCCCCTTGTTCCCATAATAATTGAAGTCACCTGTTCTGCTTCAGCCCATTTATTAATACAAACAGAAGGGATCCCCACCTCTACGACTACCTTTGTACTTATCCCTAACTGCCTCAATTCTTCTGCTACTTCCATTAAATACTCTGTGTATCCAGTTTGAGCTTCTTCCACCTGTTTATCCGATTCTCCTTGTTCTACAACGGTAAGAAGTATTACTTCTTGAACAACACCTGCCATTGCTTTTACTTTCTCTAGAATACTTCGTGAGCACTCTGAAAAGTCTATTGGAAGAAGTACTTTTTGAAATTTATTAATACATACACTGACACATTCTGACGATTCACCTTTACAGTATTTTTCTACTAATACAGGAACATCTGTTAGTCGAATTACATCAAAGGTAGTGCTACCTAAGAAAACTTCTTTAACAATACTTTTTCCTTTAGAACCAATTAATATTAATGACACCTCTTCAGCTTTAGCAATTTGGACAATCTCTGTTGCTGCAAAGCCTATTGGTGTATAGCTTTTAGTCTTAACACCAAAGCCATGTAGTTTTTCAGCAGTCTCTTTAAGTTTCTCTAAACTTAGCTGTTGACGAGGTATCGAGGCTTCTTCTCCAAGACGTATATCCACCACATGTACTAACACAGCTTCTTCCATTCCCATGGCCTTCAGCTCTGAAATACAGTTCAGAAGTTCCTCTGCTGCTGGTGAAAAATCGGTGGCAATAAGTACTTTTTTCATTATCATTATGATCACTCCTTTGTGGGGCTTCTTAGTCTTTTTTCAGGGTATTAATAAATATATTCCCAAAAAAACTACTTCATTAACATATTTTTTAAATTATCCGACTATTTAATTGCTATTTTTTATTAGGTTTAATGGCAAAATTTAGTTGTCAATTTCAATTAAAAAGAATATAATATAACTATATTAGAAAATACTAATATAGTTTTGTAGAGTTTCAATGTTTTGGTGTATAGTAAATTTTATCTTATGGAGGTTTTTTATGGCAGATAACATTTTTTTTACCCTTTGTGCAGACTTAATTAAAGCAATTTCCCATCCCACCCGAATTGAGATTCTATTTATTTTAAAGGACCATGAAGAACTTTGCGTCTGTGAAATTTACGAAAATTTAGAATTAGAGCAATCAAATGTATCTCAACATCTAAAAGTTCTAAGGGATAAGGGAATTTTAACTACTCGTAAGGATGGGTTAAAAGTAATGTATCGAGTAAAGCATCCTGAAGTTTATGGGGTTATAGAAATTGTTAAAAGCATCCTCCAAAAACAAATAGCGGAATCTCAAATACATTTAAGTGGAGGTGACAGATAGCATGTTTGAAAAAATAGGACATTTGATCACTCCACCTATTGTTAATTTTATTAACTGGTTACTTTCCAAAACGGGTTCTACCTATCAAATGGGAGAAACCTTTTATGAAGCAGTACATTTTTTCATATATGATACGATAAAAATTATCTTTTTGCTCAGTTTTATGATTTTTATGATTACCTTTGTTAGAAGCTATTTCCCACCTGAAAAAATAAAAAAACTTCTGTCAAAACTACATGGCATTTGGAGTTATATTGCAGCTTCCATTCTTGGCGTAGTTTCGCCTTTTTGTTCTTGTTCAACGGTCCCAATCTTTATTGGTTTTGTAGAGGCAAAAATACCGCTGGGTGTCACCTTTACATTTTTAGTTACCTCCCCTATAGTTAATGAAATTGCTTTAGGCTATCTTTTTATAGCCTTTGGACCAAAAATTGCTCTCTTCTACACATTAGCTGGTATGACAATAGGGGTCATAACGGGTATCGTAATTGAAAAATCAAATCTATCTCATCTAGTAGAGGCTTATGTATTTAAAATTAGAATACCTGATACAGAAAGTGCTACGATGAAGACTAGACAACGTCTTCTTTATGCCAGAGACAGTGTTATAGATATTGTTAAAGAAATATGGCCCTACATCGTAGCAGGGATTGCCTTTGGTGCATTAATCCACGGATATGCCCCAGAAACCTTTCTAATAAAATATGCAGGTCCTAATAATCCATTTGCAGTAATTGTTGGTATTATTTTAGGAATCCCCCTATATTCTAATGCTGTCGGTACAATCCCTGTAGTGGAAGCCTTAATTAATAAGGGGGTTGGAGTTGGTACTGCTTTAGCTTTTATGATGTCGGTGGTCGCAATGTCTATTCCATCAATTATAATGCTAAAAAAAGTAATTAAACCAAAGCTTATTACTATTTTTATAGGAATTACAGCCTTAGGTATCTTAACAATGGGCCTTATATTTAATATTATTCTTTAACTAATTTTGTAACAAATACATACAGCTTGTGGCCATAGTATCTAGAATATGGAGCACAAGATAATTAACTTTTTTGCCCATACTAATATCTAAGCATAGTTTTGTGCTTATTTTACCCTCTATTTACTAAGTTAGCTTCTTCATTTAGAGGGTATAATATATAAAATATTATTTTAGGAGGAATTTTAATGGAAATTAAGATTTTAGAGCAACTTTGTTGAGGTGGTAGTAAGTTAGCTCCTATCGTTGATAGGGCCTTAACGGAATTACAGATGGAGGATGATTTTGATCTTATCAGTGATATTGGTGAAATTCTAACGTTAGGTGTAATGAGTACACCTGCTTTAATGATTAATGGAAAAGTTGTAACTAGTGGTAGAATTCCTACTGTTGCAGAAGTGAAGGAAGCTATTTCCCAAGCTTAAAACTTAAATATCTATTTTAGCTAATAATTAAGCCCAGTAAGTGTTATTAAATACTTATCTGGGCTTAATTTTACTTTATAAAATTTAAAATTTAATTTCATATTTATTTACTTTTTAATTTATATTATTTGAGGGAATTGCATAATACCATAAATCTGAAATTATATTCGTTTTATGTTAAGATGAAAGCTGAGTCGTAGCTTCACTTACTATTTTTTCTAAGGTTCATTTAATTTTTATCTATTCTTTGCCTTTAGCCCTTCTTAGTTGCTGTTCTTGCTGTTCTTGCTGTTCTTACTGTTCTTCTTGTTCTTGGTCTTCTTCTTGTTCTCCTTGTTGTTAATCAAACTGTATCTTATTCTATTTTTCTATTTTCATTAAGTGCATTGGGTGCTTCCACTCGACCTTAATGTTATATTAAAGCCCCTTCTAAAAGCAGTCCTTCTAAAATCAATTTTAATAGCATCGTATTGGTCATCTAGTTTTTTATCTATAATGAAGGGAATTCCATCGACATCTTTTAATACATCATCTTTTGTTGCCTCATCCAGAGACATTGCAAACCTAGGACCACCTCATCCTCTACCGCTTATATAAATCCTTACTCCAACGGTTCCTTGAATTTGATTTTTTATGCTTTCTTTAGCTAGTCTAGTCACCATAATTTCCATTTCTTCCAACCTCCTTAAAGGGAATTTTCAGAATATTATTCTATTATATGCTAGATGATGCTCTTTGGTCAATATTATGTAAACAAGTTTTGCTGTAATTAATATTTTTGCTATATTTTTTTTCAATAGGCTAATACTAAAACTGAATTAAATTCAACAATAATAATTTAAGAGAGGTGTTTCAATTGCTTAAAATTGGCGAACCAGCTCCTGACTTTACGTTGCCTAGTACAAAAGGGGAGATTTCATTAAGTGATCATAAAGGAAAATGGGTTGTTTTATTCTTTTATCCCTTAGACTTTACTCCTGTCTGAAGTACCGAAATACCAGAGTTAAACCAAAATCTTTCCAAGTTTAAAGGTTTAAACTCTGTCGTGTTGGGTGCCAACACTGATAGTTTACCAACCCATGAAGCATGGGCCAAGAGTATTGGCGGTGTCGATTTCCCACTACTCTCTGACTATAACAAAGAATTAGCAAGAAAGTATCAAGTCCTTACAGATGAAGCAGGGGGAATTGCCCTTAGAGGGGTATTTATTATAGACCCAAATGGCATTCTTCAATATGCATCTGTAAATAATTTAGCTGTAGGCAGAAACGTTAAAGAGATCCTTCGACTATTAGCTGCCTGCCAAGCAGGAGGAGCATGTCCTGTTAATTGGGAGGAAGGACAAGAAGTATTTAAGTAACCTGTATCAGTATTCTATAACCTTAGAAATTAGAGCCAGTAACTCTCCAAGTAACTATGGAAGTTCTGGCTTAATTTTTTTGAGTCTAAAATAGCATAAATGACCATTTGAATTTTTATTCATTTAATTGTATAATAATAATATTAATTTTTATTTCTCCCCTCAGGCTTTGCAAGTAATTAAATTTGAAGTTTTACAAAAAAATTTGAATTTTCTGATTAGATATGGTAATATAATTTATACTTGGGGATTTTTCATTTGTGGTAATATTTCGAAAATGTGTGATAAGATATTTATTTTTCCATATAGATTTAATAGGGGGTACACCCTAATTTTATATTTAAAAAATAAGGAGGAGTGTATATGAATTTACCAAAAAAGAAGGAAGCAACTCTATTACATGCATTAATTCCTATTGCAATTCTAATTGTTTCCTTATCTGTATCAATTATTGTTTTTGAAGCCGACCCTCATATCCCACTAATATTCGCAACTGTAATAGCCGCAGCAGTGGCAGTCTTTATGTTAGGTTTTTCCTGGAATGAACTTGAAGAAGGTATCATCGACACGATTAAAATGGCGATGCAAGCAGTATTAATTTTGATGGTAATCGGTAGTGTTATTGGAACATGGATTTTAAGTGGTACAGTGCCAACTATGATCTATTATGGTTTAAAAATACTGTCTCCTAGTATATTCTTAGTTGCTACAGTCATTATTTGTGCTATCGTTTCTTTAGCAACAGGTAGTTCTTGGACAACCGCTGGAACAGTGGGGGTTGCTTTGCTTGGAGTCGGTGTTGGTCTTGGTATGCCAATTGGCCTTGTTGCCGGTGCTATTATTTCTGGTGCTTATTTTGGGGATAAAATGTCACCGTTATCTGATACAACTAACTTAGCTCCTGCTATGGCTGGTTCAAACTTATTTGATCATATTAGAAGTATGTTCTATACGACAGTCCCTGCACTTTTAATATCTATCGTACTTTATGGAATATTTGGTTTTATTCATTCAAGTGGTAATGCCATTGATTCTAGTCAGGTTAACGGAATCATTAATACCCTCGGAGAAAACTTTACTATTTCTCCAATCCTATTAATACCACCGATTCTTGTAATCCTAATTGTTGTTTTAAAGGTTCCTGCCCTTCCTGGGTTAATTAGCGGTGTATTCTTTGGCGGAATCTTTGCAGCGATCTTCCAAAAAGCTAATATTGGCGATATCATCGATGCAGCTCATTATGGATTTGCAATTGAATCTGGAAATGGTATTGTAGATGAATTATTGAGTCGTGGTGGTTTAGATGATATGATGTGGACTGTTTCATTAATTATCATTGCCTTAACCTTTGGTGGTGTTTTAGAAAAAACAGGTATGCTTCATGCAGTTGGTAGAGCAATTCTTAAGTTTGCTAATAATACAGGATCTTTAGTTTTCTCAACTATTATTACTTGTATTTTCGTAAACTTATTAACTGGAGAACAATATTTATCAATCGTAGTACCTGGTAGAATGTACAAAGATGCTTATGAAGAAAAGGGTATTCATCCAAGTGTTCTATCTAGAACCTTAGAAGGTGGGGGTACAGTTACGTCAGCTTTAATTCCTTGGAATACTTGTGGTGCTTTTATGGCTGGAACCCTATTAGTTTCTCCAGTAACTTATCTGCCCTACGCCTTCTTTAATTTATTAGTACCAATTATCAACATCGTGTTTGCCTTCTTAGGAATAGGTATTAAACCGATTGATCCTAAAGAACAGAAACCTGCTACCGCTAAATAGCTAACTTTAAAATTTTTTTAATCTAAAAGAGCAGAGGGCAGCCTTTGCTCTTTTAATTTTGAAGAAATCTGTAATCTTCAGTCTTTTTAGCCACATACCTCTACCTATTGATTTTCCTTAATATATTTTATTAATTAATATTTAATATTATATTTTTGCTGAAATAGTTAAAAATTTATTTAAAAACCAAATAGTTTATGATATTATAATGTTATTGAAAGTTTGTTAAAAAAAAATTAAGAAAAATTTTAGGAGGTGTTTATCGGTGGATAAACAACAAAAAATTGCTATTATTGTATTACCGTTACTTGCAATAGCAGTCTTAGCAGGTGCAATGCTATGGAATAGACAAGATGCTGCTCCAGCTCAATCTGCTTATGTTGACGGTACTTATGAAGGTGTAGGAGAAGGTTTCTATGGTGATATTAAAGTTGAAGTAACGATCTCTGGTGGAGAAATTGCTAATATAGAATTAGTTGATCATAATGAAACTCCAGGATTAGGTGATACTGCAGCATTACAAATTATCGACAATGTTGTTGAAGCTCAATCAACTGATGTTGATGTTGTAACAGGTGCTACTGCTTCAAGTAATGGTACCATTGAAGCTATCAATAATGCTTTAGCTCAAGCTTCTGGTGGTGGCGGTTTCCCTGACGGAACCCATGAAGGTTCAGCTACAGGTTTTGGTGGAGACTTAAAGGTTAGTGTAGTTGTTTCTGGTGGAAAAATCACTGAAATCAACATCGTTGAGATCAACGAGACTCCTAACTTAGGTGATACAGCTGCTGAAGAAGTTGCTGCAGCTATTATCGAAGCTCAAAACTTTAACGTTGATGTTGTTACTGGTGCTACTATGTCAAGTGAAGCTCTGATCGCTGCTGTTAAAAATGCATTAGGTCTTGGCGATACTGAAGAAGCTTCTGCTCCAGTTGAAGAGCCAAGCATCACAGTTGATATTGCTAGTTTAGCTGATGGTGTCTACACTGGTTCTGCTGAAGGATTTAAATCTACTATTAAATTAAATGTAACTGTTGAAGGTGGAAAAATTACAAAGATTGACGTTGTTGAAATGGACGAAACTCCTGGTCTTGGAGACAAAGGAATTGAAGCGACAATTGCAAATGTGATTGCAGCTCAAGACCTTAATGTAGATACAGCTACAGGAGCTACAGTTTCAAATAAGGCAGCTATTGAAGCAATTGTTGCTGCATTAGAGGGAACACCTGCTTCATTAACAACTGAAGAAGATGCTAAAGAAGAAGATACAGCGAAAGATGATAAGAAGGAAGAGACAGTTGCAGAGCAACCATCAACTCCAGCTCCATCAACTCCAGCTCCATCAACTCCGGCTCCATCAACTCCAGCTCCGTCAACTCCAGCTCCATCGACTCCAGCTCCGTCGACTCCAGCTCCATCTGAGCCTGCCGCTCCAGCTGGTGCAGGATTTAAAGATGGTGATTACACTGGATCTGGTAAAGGATTTGGAAGTACAATTAATGTTACAGTAACCATTAAAGGTGGAAATATTGCAGATATTAAATGGACTCACCCAGAGTACCCTGATGAAGGTATGCAACCTTCAACATTTACTCAATTAGTTAATAAGTACAAGAGCAAGCAAGCACCTCTTAACAAATCTGTAGATTCTGTATCTGGTGCAACTGATACTTCCCACGGATTTATCGATGCTGCTAACCAAGCATTAAATAAAGCTAAATAATTTGTCTTAAACTATATCGAGCCTTGGATACCCATCCAAGGCTCTTAAATATATCACAATTAACTACCCCAAAACTTAAACCCCTCATCAGCAAAAATGCAGAGGGGAGTTTTTCTTCTTAGTTATTCTCTACTAGTTAATTTCTACGTTTTCTCCTGTTGCGATAAAAATTACTCTTTCTCCGATATTTGTTGCGTGATCTGCAATTCTCTCTAAATACCTACCAATAAAAATTAAATTTGTGGCTTGTTTTACGATTGTGTTTTCTTCAATCATTTTATTAATCAGCTCTGTATATATTTTTTCATAAAGCTCATCTACTGCTTCATCATCATGGGCCACTTCTGTAGCTAGGGCTACATCGGTTTTCATAAAGGCATCTAAACTCTTCTTAACCATCGTTTGCGCCAACTTTGCCATTTTAGGAATATCTATGAGGGGTTTTACAAAAGGCTCTTCACCAATCTCAAGAGTGACCTTAGCAATGTTTACTGCATGGTCTCCCATTCGCTCAAGGTCTGTAATAATTTTTAGTATTGTTCCAATTACCCTTAAGTCCTTTGCCATAGGTTGTTGAAGGGCGATTAAGTTCATACAGGACATTTCTATTTCAAGCTCAATATTATCGATTTCGTCATCCATTAGATAAACTTTATTGGCTAGAGCTAAGTCTTGAGTTGTAAGGGCTGTAATGGAAACTTCAATAATCTCCTGAACCATTGCACCCATTTTTAACAGCTTAATATTTAAATCACTTAATTGTTTTATATACTGATTTCTCATGATCCCACCTCCTTTTTAACCGAATCTACCCGTTACATAGTCTTCTGTTCGTTGATCTCTAGGTGTAGTAAAAATCTTTTGTGTTTTATCTGCTTCCACAAGTTCTCCCATTAGGAAAAAAGCAGTTTCATCAGAAATACGTGCCGCCTGCTGCATCGAATGGGTTACAATTACGATTGTATATTCATTTTTTAACTCTACAATTAACTCTTCTATTTTTGCTGTTGCTATGGGGTCTAGGGCTGAAGTTGGTTCGTCCATTAAAAGAACTTCTGGCTCCATAGCTAAAGCTCTTGCAATGCACAATCTTTGTTGTTGTCCACCAGATAAACCTAGGGCTGATTTATTTAATCGATCCTTTACTTCATCCCATAATGCTGCTTTTTTCAAACTCTTTTCAACAATTGAATCTAATTGTAACTTGTTTTTAATTCCATAACGTCTAGGTCCATAAGCTACGTTTTCATAGATAGATTTTGGAAAAGGATTAGGCTTTTGAAATACCATTCCTACACGTCTTCTTAAAGAAACAACGTCAACATCCTTTTGATAAATCTCCTGTTCTTCTAACTTAAGGTCTCCTGTAATTTTTACTCCGCTAATTAAATCATTCATACGGTTTAGAGTCCTTAAAAAGGTTGATTTACCACAACCTGATGGTCCAATTAAAGCTGTAACCTTCTTCTCTTCTATATTTAGTGATATATTTTTAAGGGCTTGAAAATCCCCATAAAACAAATTTAAATCATCTACAGATATCTTAGCCATTTTATACCTCCTATTCTACGCTCTGTTGGCCATCTTAAACTTGATTCTAATAACTGTTGCGATCATAAAGAATATTGATACTAAGCCTAATAATACCAATGCAGTTCCGTATTGGATTTCTTGAGGCATATTAGGCACTTGGGTTGAAATGATATACAGGTGATAAGGTAGTACCATTGCTTGGTCAAATACTGACTTAGGTAGTCTAGGAAGAAAAAATGCTGCTACAGTTAAAAGGATTGGAGCTGTTTCTCCTGCAGCACGGCCTATTCCCAATATGGCTCCTGTGATAATTCCTGGCATCGCATGGGGTATAACAACCTTCTGTATCGTTTGCCATTTTGTTGCCCCCAATGCCAATGAAGCTTCTCGATAACTTTGAGGTACACTTTTTAGTGCTTCTTCGGAAGCAGTGATAACAACAGGAAGTATTAAACAAGCTAAGGTTAATGCTCCTGCTAATATAGAGGTTCCTATTTGTAAAAAGAGAACGAAAAGCCCTAATCCAAACAAACCATATACCACTGAAGGTACTCCAGCAAGGTTCATAATGGCAAGTCTAATCAGTCTTGTTATTTTTCCTTGTTTTGCATATTCAGTTAAATAAATAGCCGATCCAATTCCTAGTGGTAGGGCAAGAATAATTGTTCCTAATACTAGGTAGATGGTTCCAACAATAGCTGGAAAAATTCCACCCTCCCTCATTCCCTTTCTAGGCATGGCTGAAATGAACTCCCAATTAATTGTTCCTATTCCTTTAAAGATAATGTATCCTATAATCAAAAGGGTGGGTACGACAACTAATAACATGGTGACTGTTAAAACTGAAAAGGCTATTTTTTCTTCCAATTGTTTTTTATTCATTACCTACCCTCCCGTCGCCCTCGATGAAGGACAAAATCTGCTATTAGATTGATGACAGTCGTCATCATTAATAAAACGATCCCTACTGCAAATAATGCATGATAGTGGGTTCCGTTTCTTACTGTATCTCCCATTTCTGCTGCTATAGTAGCTGTCATGGTCCTTGCAGATGTAAGGAAGGAATCGGGGATTTTAGCTGCATTACCAGTAACCATCATTACTGTCATGGTTTCTCCAATAGCACGGCCTATCCCCAGCATAATAGCTGCGATAATACCAGAAGAAGCCGCTGGGACTAGTACATTGAAAATTGTTTCCCACTTTGTTGCCCCTAAAGCTAAAGAGGCTTCTCTATATTCCATTGGCAAAGCATTTAATGCATCATCAGAAATACTAATAATTGTTGGTAATGCCATCAAAGAAACTAAAATAGAACCGGTTAACGCAGTGAATCCAGATGACAAGTTAAAGGTAATTCTAACCCAACTTGAAAGCACCACAATCCCTAAAAAACCAAGTACTACTGAAGGAATTGCCGATAAAAATTCTATAATTACCTTTAATACCGTCTTAGTTTTCGGCGGTGCCACCTCTGAAATGTAGATGGCACAACCGACACCTATGGGGACGGAGATTAAGATAGCTCCCGTGGTAACTAATAATGACCCTGTTACTAATGGTAAAATACCATACTGAGGATTTACCGATATTGGAAACCAATTACTGCCAAATAAAAAATCTTTAACTGACACATCTTTGAACAATGCAATTCCTGAACGAAATAAAAATAAGAAAATCAAACTTATAATTACTACCGATGTGATCCCTAATATAAAAATTATTTTTTCAATTAAATATTCCCAAATCCGATGTTTAATGTTTCGTTTTAAGCTTTTACGGTGGACCATCTTTTCTTCATTTACCACCATCTCTTGAGAACCAAGCATTTTAACACCTCTCTCACTATTTCCACTTAACGATTAGTTTTATTACAAAACTACTATTACATAATTTTATTAAGAGCTCGTAATTAAGTTCTCTCTAGATTCAATCTATTATTTAACTGGTTACGCTACATTCTTTATCTATATTTCACGATTGCCATTCTTTGTTTCTAATTTTCACCTAATTCTTTATTACCTTTATTAATTCTTTATTAAAACTGTCCTATCTATTTCTATCCCCATAGAAATTTAGCGTTTAAGAACAAAACACATTTATTTTCTAAATAGCAGAGGCGGATTAGCAGTCATTAACTGCCATCCGCTTTGCCCATTATTTAAACTACGTTATATTCCCAATACATTATTTAGTACATTATTTATTAGATTATCTTTAGTAAGCATTAGTCTAGTGGAATAAATCCTGTCTCTTTAACAATCGCTTGACCTCCACTACCTAAGATAAAATCAACATAAAGTTTAATAACTCCTTGCGGTTCTCCTGCTACATATAAGAATAATGGTCTAGCAACTGGATAGTCACCAGAATTAATTGTATCTAATGATGGTAAGAAGGATTGGTCGCCAGCCTCTTTAGCTACAGGAACCGCCTTTACATCATCTGTTAAATATCCTAAACCGATGTAACCAATTCCATTTACGTCTTGCTTTAACCCTTCAACAATTGCACCAGTAGATGGCATTAACATTGAATGTTGGGCATATTCCTCGTCCTTTAATACAAATTCCTTAAAGAATGCATAGGTACCAGAGTTAGATTCTCTTGAATATAGGGTTATTTCTGCATCATTTCCACCTAGTTCTTTCCAGTTAGTTATCTTTCCAGTGAAAATATCCTTTAAATTTGCCATAGTTAAAGTTTCGATCTCATTACTTTTATGAACTGCTATAGCAATACCGTCTCTGCCTGCTACAATTTCCTTTAACTCAAAACCATTTGCCTTTGCTTGATCCATTTCTTCATTTTTCATTGCTCTTGAAGATTGGGCAATATCAGCAGTACCATTAATAATCGCTGCAATCCCTGTACCTGATCCCCCACCAGTTACTGCAATTTGCGCTTGAGGATTTTCATCCATAAAAACTTCAGCCCATTGTTGACCTAAGTTAACCATCGTGTCCGAACCTCTAACTTGTACCAGCTTACTAAAGTCTACCTCTTCACCTGTGGCTGGTGGATTATTATTGTTATTGTTGTCACCAATTTCGTCTGCTGAAGAACTTGAACTACATCCTACCATTGCAACTGTAGCTACCATTACAAGTATTAATAGTAAAGCTATTTTTTTCATTTTTTTCTTTCTCCTCTCATATTGAAAAGTTTTATCTTCCCTCTTACATGTCTAATTATATTATCTATTCTTCTCCCTTTGGTTAAGCAATGGTTAATCTAATGTTAAGCCATAGTTAATCTCAGGTTAAGGATTTGTTATCGAAATGTTATGGCTTTGTTAAGTCAATTTATTTTAAAGTTTCCAGCAATTGAATTTAGCTCGTGGGCAACTTTATTAAGTTGTTGGGAAATCTCTGTAATATTATTAATCGTGCTACTTTGTTCTTGAGTTCCATCAGAAATCTCTTTAGCACCGACTAATATATAATCTATTGTCTCATCAATACGATTCATATGTACTTTTATTTCTTGTAAATAATCTACTTGATGACTTACTGCATCTCTATTACTGTGGATCATTTCAGTTACATCTTTAATATCTCTATTAATTCGACTAAAGCTGTCTTTAACTCTATCAAAGGCTTTTTTTCCTTCGTCAGACTGTTTTTTTGCCTCTTGAACTCGATATTGAACTGAGTCTACTGCGTTGATAACAGCAGTGATGACTTCTGCAACGCTTTGGGCGGCAGTATCACTTTCTTGTGATAGCTTTCTAACCTCTTCTGCCACAACAACAAACCCACTTCCCGCTTCTCCCGCTCTGGCTGCCTCAATTGTTGCATTAATTGCTAATAAATTGGTTTGTCTTGATATTTCCTTTATATAGTCAATAAATTGATGTATTTTAGTAGAGGCCACAACCAGTAATTTAGTGTCTTGGTGGGTTTTTTCAATTGAATTCTCTATTTTTATCATTGACATCATGGCTTTTTCCGTTAATTCCATTCCATCTTGTATCGTTTGCTGGGTAAGGTCGCTTTTCTCCCCAACATTTATGCTACTTTCCTTTACATGGGTGCCCTTCTCAGCTACATTTTTTACCGAGAAATTAATCTTCTTGACAGCATTACGCCCCTCTTCAGCTGTTGCAAGAAACTGTTGTGCTGTAGCGGCAATTTCCTGCATATACCCATCAGCATAACTAGTACTGTTTAACATGTGGCTTCCAGCAGTCTCTATCTCAGCTGAAGTTATTAACAATTGGGACAGAACTTCCCGTTGCTTATCTACCATTTCATTTATACTTAGGGAAAGATCTAAAAGTTCATCCTTTGATGTACATTGAGATTGTATTGTAAAGTCTCCCATTGATACCTTTTTCATTACCTCTACCATATTAAATATATTTTTAGTAAGGTATCTAACAAACACCCTTGCGATAATAATGGTGAATAATACTCCTAAGATAATAATTAAAAGTGTATTTTTTCGGATTTGGTTTGCAGTAACAAGATAATCTGCTTCTGGTAAGGTAAAGGCGATCACCCAATTGGTAGCAGGCACCCGTTGATAAAAATACGACCACATCTGGGAATCTATCATAATATGATTTATGCCTTTATATGTATTTTCAGCTTCTATCTCATTAATTATTTCATTACTAAGCCCATCATCAGCTAGCTTTAAAACCTTACTACTGTCTGGGTGGCTTAAGATGATTCCTTCTGTATTTAATATGTATCCATATCCACTTTCACCTAAGTCTGTATTTTGAACCCTTCTATTAAAGTTTCGAAAATCGAAAGTTATGACGATTGCCCCTAACACCTGACCCGTACCCTGTTGTATGGGGTATGCCATTGATAGGGTTGGTAATTTTACATCCGTTTGACTAAGGCTAGAGTAATAGAGGGGGCTCATTGTAAACCTGCGGCTTGCTATTGCTTCCTTTGCAAAGTCCAATTCTTCTAATCCTAAACTATAGCCTGTACTACCTAAACTATCTGCAACAATTTCTCCCCTTTGTCCAACTAAAAAAATACTTGCATAATAACCCATAGAGTCTACAAATATTTTTCTTAAAGATTGATTTACCTCTTGTTGTACTCTGCTATCCACAGCCCCCTCATTACCATAAGCTTCTAGCATTGTAATAAAGGAAGGGGTTGCCGAAAGATTTTTTAATAAAAATTCTGTATCATTAATCGTTTGTTGCGTACTTACCGTAATACCTTCTAATAATAGGTCGATCTTTTCAATCTCTTTCTCTCTTAAATTTGTGAAAGTTTGTCTGTAGGCATATGTTCCAAGGGTAAAGGTTGGTAAAATACAAAGTATTAAAAAGATAATTGTTAGTTTTGTCCCTAGCTTTAATCTCATGATCGGTCTCCTTTGATTTTGATATTTTATCTAAGTACAATATAACGATTTTAACTTCCCATTAGATTAGCCCTTTGTTAAACTCATGTTAAATACATGTAAAAACTCTAATAACGACAAAAGCAGGTATTCTAGTAGAATACCTGCCCTAAAAATCAACCTATCATCTTTTCAACGTAACTCTATTGGGCCATTATTACAACACTTTTTGTTTCTGGTACCCAATCAACTATATAACCTAATTTTTCAAAATCTCTAACTTTAATGTAACTACGACCTTCCACAACAATTCCAGTCAATTCAATAACAGTGTCTCCTTTTGTAACAAAGGGTACCTTCTTATCATTATTCCAACTAACATCTTCATTTAAAATCTCTCCTATAGCCCTTAATGGCAAATAGGTGGTGTTATCGCTAACATGAATATCTATAGTGCCTTCATAGCCATCAGTTGCTGATACTCCTACATAAGAACCATCTTCAACTTCTATTACCAGCAGGAAGAAATTAGAATCATCGAATACAATATTTCCAAAGTCTAACTCTTGTAAAAGATCTAGTACCCCTTCTGTTGGTACTTTAATGTCTACACTGTCTACTGCCTCAATTTTAGCTTGTTGCTTAATTTTAATCAGTAGGTCTGACCCTTCGTCTTTAAAGTCGATGGTAATTTCTTGTTCTACACCATAGGATTTTGCATCAATTTTTTCTAGTGAGTATTTAATACCTGTTTCTCCCAACTTTTCTAATACACCTGATTGATTAATCTCGTGATTAAACTCTTCAAATGAAGTAAGGATTGTATCCTGCTCTTCTAATAGCATCGAAAACCCTTTGTTAATATCCTTTTTTAAGACTTCTTTTGAGTTGTTGTAACCAAAGCTCTCTACTAGATATTGATAATCCCCATCATCCATACCATCAATAGTTTTGCCTATGGCATTAGCAATTTTCTCTGTATTATCTAAAATATATACTAATACATCTTCAAGTAATGAAAATACTGTTTTTGCCTTTAATTCGTATATGTATTTATTGCCTTCTTTATATACTATACCTGACTCAAAACCGTCGAAGGCTTCTATTAATCCTTCACTTAAGTATTCATTTATTTTTACCAGCCTCTTTTGGTCACTAACGTAGTTTTCATCAAGTTCTTTTAAGTCAATCTTAATATAGTCAGTATCTACTAAAAATCCTTCTATTAATTGAGCTGTTACATCATCATTATTAGCCACTTGGTCTACTACTAGATTTCCTATTTCTGAAACTTTAATGTAGAGTATGTCTTGATCTACAATAATCTCTGTTAAAGGCTTAAAGGCTCCATCCTTTTGCGTCTTATACTCAAAGGCTAAATGAGCTTTATTTTGGGATAAAGAACTTTGCCCACTATATCTTATCACTAAGTTTTGAGTTAAGTCATACATTTGTTTAAATTCAGGATTAAGCAATTCTAGCACATCAATAATACTACCTGACATTGATATTTCAATTTCTCCACTTACCTTAGTACTGTCTAGCCTATTAATTTCATTAGTCAACCTATACATCTCTAATTCTACTGGTGAACAACCTACTAATACTGCCAATATTAAAATAGTAGCGACTACAACAGAAACTTTCTTTTTCATCCAATCCTCTCCCTTCGACTCTGTTATTAAAAACGTATACATTATTTTGTATACGCCAGTATAGCCTCATTAATTTCCATAGAATAAGTTAGTCCACTTTATAACCATTATATTTATTTAATGAGGTATTAGTTACCTATTATACTATTTTACTACAAATTTTTTCCTTTTTCAACCTTATAGCAATTTATTATTGAAATACTCCATATTTTTATACGATTCTTTCTATTTCCGTTTTTGTTACTTTTATAAGTTAAATACGAAAAAAGTGCCGCATAAGCGGCACTATCTTAGGTGAAGTATTGAATATGACCATGGGGAAATTTTTCTTTTATTAAGCTAGTAATGTATTCTTTGGCTTCTAGGGCATCGTCCTTTGGATAAACATATTTTGTTCTGCCATATTTACCCCATTTTTTATCCCTTTTCTCAGGGTCCATCTCTAATTTACTGTTAGGATATCTTTCTTCAATAATGTTTTTTGCATTCATAGTAAATCGATGCTGAATTAGTTCGAAGGTAATCATACTTTTTTTAGCACCAATATGATTATATAGCTCATCAATAAGTTCTTTATACTCTTGTTTCCAGTTATCATGTAATATGATAGGAGCGATTATAAAACCTAATGGGTAACCAGCCTGTGCCATCTTCCCTGCCGCCCTTAATCGATCCCATAGGTTTGATACATTATGTTCAAAATTTTTAATAACATAATTTGAATTTATACTAAATCTAAAACGTGTATGGTTATTATGGGGTATATCTAATAGGCTATCTACATTAGCATATTTTGTAACTACCCTTAGCTTACCTCTTGGAAGGGTACCAAAGTGGATAATTGTATCCCTTAGGCTTCCCGTTATATGCTCTACACCTAAAGGATCGCCCGTACTGGCAGCTTCAAAAACTGTAGCATGGGGAAGTTTCTTTTTAATGTATTCGTCTATGGTTTCATACAATTCACTTAGGTTAGCATAAACTCTAACAAAGGGCTTTTTCCCTTGGGTTGTGAACAAATAACAGTACTCACATGTTCCTGGACAGTTGGTCATTAGAGAAAATTGATAATCGGCAGAGGGTCGACAAACATCTAATTTCAAGCTTCTCTTCATTCCTACGATTAATGTTTTCTTTGCTGCAGCATATTTTGCTTTGTCGTCTTTCCCTGGTAGGTCTCTTACTTGATTATGGGAAGTTGTTTCAAGTATGGGGATATCATTGTCTACACAATACTTTTTAACTCTTTCACCGATTATGGTCTCCTTTGCTGCTGGTTCAAAATATACTCTATCTGGTCGCCATAAGCTCATTGACGCACCTCCCTTACATTGTACTATTATTTTGACTCTAAATATTGTTATTTAGTCTGAAATTTAATATTTTATAATTACGATTCTGAATTTTTGAAGCTTCGATTTACTTTTAATTTACGACTTTTTTTATGATCTTATTGTAGTGTTCTTAACTTAAATTTTACAAGTCTAATATTAATTATAGCTAAGGTTTTATTCAATTTCTTCAATTAAAAGTGTAGGACAATTTTAATAGGGGTATCATAACAAAGTCTTCCTTTAGAAGATTTAAAGAACGACTTTAGGTGAATAAACTAAGGGGCTTACACAATATATTTAACTGAGGAAATTGCTTATCTTCTTATTTTAAACTTATTTATTTCGCAGAGTTCTTTTATATAAAAAGATAAATTAAAGTAGCACTTTTCTATTGATTATAAAACAAGATTAATTTTCAATTGATTTTAAATTTCATATACCATCTGCTATAATATAATAGTTATGTCTATCTAATCTTAGTATTTAGGAGGATTTTTATGGAACAGAGAAATAAAGGAATTTTGTTAATGATTTTATCATCATTATTTTTTGCATTAATGGCAGCCTCTGTTAAATTGGCTGGTGACTTACCTACGATGGAAAAGGTATTTTTTAGAAATATTATTGGTCTCGGGGTTTCTGCTTATCTCATTTTTAAATCTAAAGAGAGTTTTGTAGGTAACAATAAGCGTTATTTACTTTATCGTTCTATTTTTGGGCTACTTGGGGTTTTTCTATATTTCTATGCCATAGCTAAACTTCCCCTAGCCAATGCTGTTGTTTTAAATCAGATGAACCCTTTCTTTGTTTTAATACTGGCAGCAGTCTTTTTAAAGGAAGGAATACGCAAACAGCAAGTTTCTGCAATTTTTTTTGCCATAGCAGGAGTTATCTTTATTGTTAAACCGCAATTGGACTTTGCTATTATTCCTGCTCTTATTGGTCTAGCATCTGCTATATTTGCTGCTTTAGGCTATACACTTATTAGACATTTACGTCTAAGTGATAGCCCCTTAGTTATTGTTTTTTATTTTACTGCCTTCTCTACCGTAAGTGCTATCCCATTTTTCGGTCAGTTTGTTATGCCAACCCCCCTTCAGTTTTTAGCTTTAATTTCTGTAGGAATTTTTGCAACAACGGCTCAATTTTTAATGACCTATGCCTATCGGTATGCTGAAGCTGGTGACCTATCCATTTACTCTTATGGTAATACCATGTTTTCCATTTTTATAGGAATTATTTTGTGGCAAGAGATTCCCGATCTTCTAAGTTTAGTAGGTATTACCCTTATCTTATCGGGAGCGTATCTAAATTATCGTTCTTACGGGAAGGCCGAAGGGATTAAAGAAGTGAAATAAAAGAGTAATAGTCAAACAAATAAACCCGTCATTCCTAGTTATTACAACACAAGTGCTAGGATTAACGGGTTTATTTAATAAAGAATACTTATTTTGAATAGTCATTTTTTAACTACTCATTTTTAACGACTGCAACAAAGTTAGGTAATATTTTAAACCTTAAATGGTCACCAATCTTAATATTTTCTTCTGGATGTATATGCACTAATAATTTCTGAGATGTTCCATCCGATTGGTCAAGGGCTATAACAGCATCAATGGCCTCCCCTGTATAGGTAAATTGTATTACAGTTCCTTCTATATGACCATTTTCGTCCATTTCTAAGCTGTCGGGTCTTATTGAAATGCAGACTTCTTCACCTTCACAAAGACAGTGGGTATGTTGACAAGGTATAGTCCCTAAAGAAGTAACCACAGTATTTAGGTCATTTCCAATTACTCCTTCAATTAAGTTTGATTGGCCAACAAAGGAAGCTACAAATTTATTTTCGGGATACTGATAGATTTCTCTTGGTGTTCCGATTTGCTGTACAATACCTTTTCTCATAACAACAATTTGATCGGATATGGCAAGGGCATCTTTTTGATCATGACTAACAAAGATGGCTGTTGCACCTGCCTCTTTAATGATTCGTTTTACTTCTAACCTCATAGCAACTCTTAAATCGGCATCTAGATTACTAAAGGGCTCATCCAACAATACTACTGCAGGCCTTCTAGCCAATGCCCTAGCTAAAGCCACTCTTTGTTGTTGTCCTCCTGAAAGCTCGTGTATATATCTTTTTTCATATCCATTAAGTCCTACCAGGTCTAGAACCTCTAATACACGTTTTACTTTATCTGATTCTCTATATCCAAAAGCAATATTATCAAAAACATTAAGGTGAGGGAATAGGGCATAATCTTGAAAGACCATACCAATTCCTCTTTTTTCTGCTGGAATCCATGTATTTTTATCACTAACAGTTTTACCAGCTAGAATAATCTGTCCTTTATTGGCCCGTTCAAAACCAGCAATTAATCGAAGGGTGGTGGTTTTCCCACATCCACTAGGCCCCAGTAATGTTACTATAGAGCCTCGTTCTACATTAAGACTTAACTCTTTTACTGCAGCTTCGTTTGATCCAGTATAGGTTTTACTGACTCCAATTAGTTGTATATCATACATATATATTTCCTCCCTTTAATATTTGCTTAACATCCACTTAAGGGGAACAATTGATACAAGAATGATTAATAATGCCGCCGGTGCAGCTAAGTGATAAACCGATTCACTCGTTTCTACCCATATCCTTACTGCTAACGTATCAAACCCAGGTGGTCTTAATAATAGAGTTGCCGGTAACTCTTTAATGGCACTAACAAATACCAGTGCCCCCCCAGCTAATACTCCTGGTGTGATCAATGGAATAATTACCTTAAACAAAACCTTTAATGGGGCAAACCCCAAACTTCTAGCCGCTTCATCGATGGAAGGTGAAATTAAATTTAATGAAGAATCCGCCGACTGCATCGATTGAGGAAGAAATCTTATGACATAGGCAATAGCCAACAATGTCGGTGTATTGTATAGCCAAGGGATATATTGATTAAATATAAAAATCATTCCTAAAGCAATAATTACACCTGGCAGTGCGTAACCAGAATAACTAAGCTTGTCAATAAAAATGGTAAAATAAGATTTATATCTAGATTTTAAGTAAACAATTGGTAAAGCTAACACCATACAGGCTAGTGCAGCTAATCCCGAAACCTTAATACTATTCCATCCATAGGCCCAAAATCTTTGATCTAATGCACCTGCCTCAATACCTAATTTTGACCAGTAAATTAATACCGTAATAGGTAACACTACTGAAAGAAAGAAAACTGCTAACATATAAAGTAAAACTGGTACTTTCCAAAAACCCAACTGATATAATTGGGGTTTTTTATAGCTTTTAGTTGTTTGGTAATATTTTTGTTTTTTCCTTGTCCTAGCTTCAATCCATAACACTATTAATGTTACTAATATTAACACCATACTTAATACAGTCGCTGATAGGTTATCATAACTACCCATTTGATAATAGATTGCAGAAGTAAAGGTGTTGTACCTTAGCATTGCGATTGCACCAAAGTCCGATAAGACGTATAGAAATATTAAGATTGCACCAGCACCAATGGCTGGTCTTAATAAAGGTAAGTTTACTTTCCAAAGAATTTCATAGCTTGTTAGTCCTTGGGCACGGGCTGCTTCCTCAAAGCTTCTATTCATTTTCTTAAGGGCAGCACTAGTAATTAAAAATACATAAGGATAGGTAAACATAGTCAAAACAAAAGCCGCACCCCAAAAAGAATATATGTTAAAAGGGCTACTTCCAAACCAGTCCCTGATCCAACCCCTAGGCCCAAGTATAATAATATAGGTTACGGCCCCCACATAGGGTGGTATAACTAAAGGAAGAGCCAATAACCACTGCATGGCTTTTCTTCCTGGAATATTACAACGTTGTACCAACCAGGCTAAAGAAACCCCAATAATAAGGGCAAAAATAGTAACGATAACGCCTAAACTTAAGGTGCTCCATAGTAGTGTTGGTATTCGTGTATCTAAAAGTCTTACCCATCGGTCTTTTCCTGCGAAAGCCGAACGCCAAATTACATAAATAATTGGTAATCCCATTAACGCTGATGTTACTGAGGCAAAAATAAAAAGGGGAAAATCTGGCGCGTTACCCCTCCATATTCTGTTCCAAAAGTTTATCCCAATGGAGAAGAAGGTTCGAAGGAATCCTCGAACCTGAATCTCTCTTTTATGCTTTTTTTCTTCTAAAAATCCATTATTCATCATGATCACCTAATTTTTCATTAGTGTTATATAAACTATCTGATTTCTAAGTCTAAGCCTGATCTTTCAATAAGATTTCTCGTATCTGCCCAAACTTTTCCTAACTCTCTTAAAGGCATACTTTGTACCTTGAAGTCTGATATTTTAGCTGCTTCTCCAACAGCTTCGATAGCTGGGTTAATTGGTACCTCCAGCGAAGCATAAGAAAATTCTCTTTGATTTTCTGGTTGAAGAATCCAATCTAAGAACCTTTGTCCGTTTAATTCATTTGGAGCTCCCTTTACAAAACCTACTCCTGCTGCATTAACAACGGTTCCCATCTCATTTTCTGCTTGGTCAAGATAAATTACACCTACATTATTATCATTAGGCTCTCTTAATTGTTGATGGTAGTAGTAATTGTTTACTAATCCAAACTTAAATTCTCCTGCTCCAACTGCTCTACGAACATCTCCATGTCCTTGAGTAATTGCGCCAGCATTCTCCTTCACACCATCTAACCATTCTAAGGTTTTATCGTCTCCCCATTCATTTCTTAGAGCAGATATATGGGCGATCATACTACCATTTCCACCTCTTGTAATGGCAAACTCACCTTTCCACTTTTCATCAGCTAAGTCTAGTATTGACTTTGGCATTTCCTCTTCAGTAATTAAATCTTTGTTATACATAAATACCCTTGCTCTAGCTGATAAAGCAAACCATGACATGTCTTCAGCGATATATCTCTCTTCAATTGCTTCTATACCATTTGGTTCGTATCCTTGTAGAAAACCTTCTAGACGTAAATGTTCTAATGCCCCAATATCATTTGAAATCACGATATCTGCTTGAACATTTCTACCTTCTTCTTTAATTTTATTAATAACAGCATCACCACCATGTAATGCTAAAACCTTAATACCTGTTTCAGACTCAAATTTATCTAAAAGGGGTTGCACAAAGGTTTCATTTCTTGTTGAATACACTACTAACTCTTTCGTTTCATTAGGGGCCACGTCTCCTTGATCCTGTGGCTGAGTTGTATCTGTACTGCAGGCAGTAAAAGCGACAACCAACATTGCTATTAACATCATGATAGTAATTTTTTTCTTTTTGAACATTATGTATCCTCTCCTTATGGTATAATGAATGATTAATTTAATTTTAATATTGAGAATGATTTTGATTTTTATTCTCAGCATCACTCGTGGTAATTATATTATAATAGATAATTATTATCAATAAGTTTTAATCAAATTAAAAATAAAAGGACATTTGTCCCTTTGAAGTTAGTATAATAGCTTCCCACAGAAGATTTAAATAATGACTTTAGGTGAAGAAACTCCAAAATAAAAGGAGAATCACTTAAAAAGCGTTCTCCTCATCATTTTTTATTATTAACTTTACATTTATTATTTAACTTAACTTGAGACCGCTTTATTACCCTACCTTACTTTTTTGTAAGCGAATATTTTTTCTTTCTAATTGTTGATCGATAAATCGGTTAACCACAAGTCTTATAATCCCAATAACTGGTACTCCTAAAAACATTCCTATAACACCAAATAATTTTCCACCAACCACTATTGAAAATATAATCCAGAAGGGGCTTACCCCAACACTATCCCCCAAAATTTTAGGGCCAAGTATTAAACCATCAAATTGTTGAAGTGCCAAGATAAATAAGACCAACCAAAGGGCCTTTACTGGATTATCAAAAAAGGTAATAATTGTTGCTGGAACCGCTCCAATGAAGGGTCCAAAGTATGGAATCATGTTGGTAACAGTAATAATGACGCTAATTAATAGGGCATATCTGATTCCCATTATTCTTAAACCTATAAAACAAAGAACGCCAATGATAAAAGAGTCTATAGATTTTCCAACAATAAACTTAGCAAACAAGTCATCTACTTCTCTACCAAAGGATTTAAATCTTTCGACGGTTTCCTCTTTAAAAACTACCCTTAGCATTCTTTGACTGCCAAGCTTAAAGGATTCTTTATCCATTAAAAGATAAAAAGAGACAATCAAACCTATTGCAGCATTTAGTAGACCAGATGAAATTGACAGTAAACTGGCTACTAGATTATCTAGAATATCTTCTAACATATCTTGTGTTGTTGTAAATATCCGGCTTATGGTTACATTAATCTGCTGAGATACATTAAATGTACTGATACTCTCTAACTCTTCTACCCAGTTACTGATTAGTTTATTTGTAGATACAATATAGTCTGGAATACTCTCAATTATATTGCTGATATTATTGCCAATTTGAGGTGCGATATATAGTATTAAAGTTGTTATGGAGCTAATTAATATGAAATACATTGTAACAACGCTTAATAACCTATGAAGCTTTGGTCGTTCCTTAATAAATCTAAAACGAGCGTATAGCCTTTTCTCAAACCATCTTACTCCTGGGCTTAAAAGATAGGCAATAGATGCTCCTATAATAAAGGGGCTCAAAATTTTTCTAGCAACATTAAAGCCACTTCTGAAGGTTGTAAAGTATAAACCAAGGTTGTCTAACAATTGATAAAAGATAATAGACATTGCAACTGCAATGAAGGCATACAACGAATATTTAAAATAATGTTTATCTAAGTTTAGTTTCATTGGCATCATCCTCACAAATGTTATTACTTTTATTATACATGAATCTAATACTTCTAGCTATTAATTTTATGTAAATAGTACTAGTGCTGTATATTTATATTACCATTGGAATGATTATAGGTAGAAACAATAATTCCCCTCTCTTTGGTATAGGTAGCAAGGAATATATTTGTGATTTGATACTCCATGTTTTTTACTTCTTCCATCACCCATTGGGGGCTTAGCCCCAACCTTCTAATACTGGCATAGTCTAGTTTTCCTTCAATAATTATTACGGCTGGAATCTCCTTTTCATCTACATTGATATTCATATCCTTTGGAGTTAATGGATTAAAATCTGCTTTTTTTAATACAGTTAGTTTACCATTAGACTCAATAATACCATATTGCACCTCTTCATGATCAAAGATTTCTTTTTCTCTAAGCATCATTAAAATTTCGTCTAGACTATATCTAATCTTCTTCATGTTTTGATTAAGGAACTTACCATTTTCCATTACCAAAGTAGGCTCAAAAGTGATTAGTCGAGCAAATTTTCTATTTTTAATAATTAATTTATTTACAAGAAACTGAAACAAGGCAAGGACTACCACTGCAAAGGCCGTTGGCAAATGATGTATACTGGGATCTGCAATATCTGCCCCAACTATGGAGCCCATTGTTATAATAACTAGAAAATCGAAAACTGGCAGTTCTCCAATTAATCTTTTTCCCGATAAGGTTAAATTAACAAGTAGTAATAGGGACATAATGGTTATTACTCGAACAAGTACAAGGATATAGTCATTCATTTATTTCACTCCCTCCTCTTAAAGACTGCTCTTGTGACAAATTAATAAATATTAATATCATTCCTTATTGTTGACAAGTATTTCTAAAAAGAAACTTACATCTAGAAGTATGTACATATATTTAACTAGATCTTTACACGTACGATGCACAAAAAAAGAAAAGCTATGGGATTAATTTTAGTATCATCCAATAGCTTTTCTTCAGCTATACATATTAATTCTTAGCTAACTTACTCTACATATTTAGTCGTAATAAACCTCCATCAGAAAAAGCCCCTGTGCTGGCACTGTGTCTCCAGCAACTGCCCTTCTTCCCTCTTTAAAAATATGGTCAATATAACTAGTATTCTCTTTCCCTAGTCCTATTTCTAATAAGGTTCCTACGATAATTCTAATCATATTATGTAAAAACCCATCTCCTACAAAACTAAATACTAATTGACTTCCTTTTTTCTCAATACTTATTTCCTTGATGGTTCGCACTGTAGATTTATTAGTCTTTTTCAAAGATGAAAAAGGTAGAAAGTCATGGGTGCCTATTAATTTTTCTGCTGCTTTTTTCATGGCATCAATATTCAGTTTTTCAGGAATGTAATAACTATACTTTCTTTGAAAAGCTGAAGGAACTGGGTCATTCCATACATAATAACTATATTTTTTTCCGGATACATGATAACGACTATGGAATCTGTCGGAAGCCTGTTGTAATTCCTTCACTACAATGTCCTGTGGCAGGTAGTGATTAATGTATTCCTTCATTTCTTTTAAGGATAAGTTACTATCAATATTAAAGTTTGCCACCTGTCCATGGGCATGGGCCCCTGCATCGGTTCTTCCAGAACCTATAATTTCAATAGGTGTCTCTGCCATTTTACTGATCACAGCTTCTAGTTTTCCTTGAATTGTCTGATCATTATCCTTTAATCTTTGCCAACCTTTATATCGACTACCATCGTATTCGATTAACATTCTTATGTTTTTCAATCGCCTTCACCTAGCTTATATATTATTTTTTTCTAAATAAGAAATTTGGTACTGTAAAACATTCTACAATACTACCAATAATGTTATGGGTACCTGTTCTGGTATAAACCCCTTGCATCTTACCATTATACATGAACAGCCCAATGATATAGTTATGGTCTATAAACTTAACATCTTCCCTATCAAACCTTGCCATTGGTGCTTTAGGAACTTTACAAAATGCCTGTAATAAATACTCTTCTACAGCCTCTTCTTCAATGATTTTTTTCCATTCTTCTAAGGAGTAGTCTTCTCCAATTTTTACACCATTAGAAGCGTAACGATCCATTGGTTTTAAAACTAATTTGTCTTTATTTTCTAATGCATAGGCTACCACCCCTTGATTCTGGTTATCGAAGAAGGAGGTATAGGGTATATGTCTTTCTACAAAGGTCCTCTCTTCTGGCGTTAAAAATGGCGTTTTTTCTTTATCATGTAAGATTGCAAAAACAGCTTTGTTATGAATCACTTGTGATCTGATGGGCCCTACAAAACACACATTACCATCTAAATAGGCATCTATATAAGCCTTTACCTCTTCGGCATGCTCAATGATTTCCCACGTTACAGTTCTTCGATATACACAGTCTATTCTAAAGTTTTGATAGAATAGATTACCGTCTCTATACTCTAAATTTCTTGGATCTACAACGATCGTTGGACATCCTTTAGCTTCGAAGGCTTTTTGAAACTCTATAAACTCACTTGGGGGCTCTGCTTTAAAAAAGTCTACAATTGCCACCTGAGGCTTTACATCCTTTTTACTGTATTCTTTATAATTCTTTAACAAGGCTTCTACCCAGCTATCGAAAAGTTCAAAACCCTCCACCTGATATTGACCGCTGAAGTCTTCTATTGCTTTGGATTTTTCAATAATTTTCTGTAACTCTCTCTGTTCAATCATTCCTGATGAACCGTCGGCATTTAACTCGCAAAATTGAAAATCGCCAGTATCATAGTGGTAGAATATATCGAAACGGCCCATGGGAACATTTACGTCATAACCAGGATCCTTTAAAATCATCTTCTCTAATAGGGGGCTAAAGCCAAAATGTTTCCTAAAAGCAGGGTTTTGTATGTACTCATCTATTACTTTATTTAAGATTACCATTAACTGGTCTGTAAGTTCTCTAAACCGATCTATTTCAACATCAGTAAAAAACATAGGTTGATATAAAAACTCTACTGGTTTTCCTTTATACTTTGCTGGAGAATCTTCTACCTCTTGAAATACCCTCTCATAATTTTCTTTATATTCTTTTAAGTCTTCTTTAACATAGTCTTGATAGGTATTAAATAATTTCTTTGCCTGCATCGTGTCCCCTCCTTATTATATGATTTAATGCTGTCCACTCTAACCCCTCTAAACCCTTACTTTTAATTAATTCCTTTGAAATGATTGCAGGGTTTTTTCTTTGGTTTATAATTTCTTTTAAAGGGGCCAAGAAGGCTTTTTCCTCATAATCTAATCCTTTTTCAGCAAGAAGGAAGAGTTCCTTGCAAACAGAATGAAGATCACTACCTTGGAATTCTGCATTAAATCCCTTTTCAATCATTTGGTTTTTATAATTATTAAGTTCTTCATCTGTAATACTTAATGACCTATTATACAGGGTATTTAAATTGGCAGAATGATAGAATAGCCCTTTAATCAATGCTACAAAAGCTAGATTTAATGGGTAGGGAAGGGAATCTCCCATTCGAATTTCAATGTATCGCTTTGCCCTTACATCTGGAAACACCATGGTTAATAAATGCTCTATTTCAAGGTCAGTCAAATCACTATCCTCCATTATTTGGGAGGTTAGTTTTTCATAGGTTGGAAGGTAGTTTCCATCTTTTATATAAAGAATTGGCGGTACATCTAAAATATATTGAGCGTATTCTCGGTAACCAAAAGATTTGTCCATTACCCCTTTTACAATGCCACTTCTTTCTTTATCTGTGTTTTCCCATATAACGCTTCGAATACTATTTTGATGATAAACTTCTCCTTCGAATATGGGGGAATTGTCGGAGATCATAGCTAAGATAGGCGATAGAAAGTTAGCTACACGGAACTTTTTAATAAAATCCTCTTCGCTAATATAATCTATTGCCACCTGTATTGCTGCTGTCCCCTTCATCATATTATGGGCATGGGTTCCTTTTTCCTTTAAATAATTAGACATATATTCGTAGCGTTTCTTAGGATTAAAGGGAATTTCTTTAATCGTAGTCTTTGGATGATACCCTAAGGCAAGTAACTTTTGATTTTGATCATCTAAAATTGGGATTAGATCTACTAAAAACTTGATATACAGTTCTTCAACTCTTCTTAGTTCTTTAGTAGCTGGAGTACTTAATTCAAATTGTCCACCTGGTTCAAGGGTAATTACTCCCTCTTCCTTTTCTAATCCTACAAGGTAATTAGCTTCTTTTATTAGGCTATAGCCCTTATGTTGAAGTTGTTTTAGAATATGTTCTATCCCTTTTTCTTCATAGAAGTTCATTGATTGATAGGTTTCCGCATCTACAATAATATGCTCAAATTCTACTCCTATCGCTTCTTCTCCTTGACGTTTTTCGCCTTTACGTAAAATACTTACAATTTTATCAATTTTATTTTCTTCTACCATTTCTACTCCCACCTTACTGGATTTACAATCTTATTCTTTTTATTATACTCTATTTCTACCAAAAATCCTTTTTAATAATTATTTTTATTTTGAATGTCGAAATAAATTAACAATAAATTATGCCACTAATATTAATACCCTTAGCAACTTAAAGAAAACACTATCTTAAATTACTTTTAACCAGTTTTTAAAAATCAACCACCTCAAGATCTGGAGGTGGTTGAGTATAAAAACATTTCTAAATTACGATTAATCAGAATTAATTTCTGGTGTTTATCTTCTAAAAACATAGCAATAGGCTCCCATGGAAGTTCTAGAATCTGCCTTTCTTTACCATTTGACGTTATTTCAATTAATCTTCTTCCATCAATTAAGTAGCCTATTTCTTCCCTTCGAATAACAAACATGCTCCTGTTATTAAGAATTATAGGTTCTTCATAACTTCTTCTTTTCCCTCCATCGATGGGAATAATATGAAGGGGGTTTTTCGTCCCTAGGCTTTTAGAATAAATATAGTCATTAAATAACATTTCATAGAAGTTTTGATTAATATCTTCAACCTTTTGAATTTCACTATTTTTAATGTCGTAAACACTAATTTGCTGATAATCGATCCTTTCTAACACATTTTCTATAAGGATTATTTCTCCCTCGATTATGGCTACCTTACTGCTGTCTTGATTCCATTGAATACTGTCGATGGGATCAATTAATCCATCAGGGTTTTCTAATATAACCTTTTCTTCTCCTGTATCTAAATTAAAAAGAACTAATTTATCTCCAATATATGTCGTCCAATCCCCTATAATGATAGATTTTTCATCTGGATTTTCGGGCATTTGTATATAGGCTATAAATTCATCATTAGGAGCCCACTTTGTAGTGGTGGCTTCTAATGAGAAGAGGGGCTGACCTTCAGCATTATATACATCTTTGTCGAAGATAAAGTAGTCTATATTATTGGCCCATTGGGTAATAAAGTAAAAATCTTTATAGGCATCTTGTGAAATGTTACTGACCACCATTTGGGGTTCTCCTTGCTGGAAAATATATAGATATAAATCTGAGGTCTGATGGTCTCCTTTTGTATATAAAACTCTGTCACGATTGAGAGATACAATAACATTGGGTCCATTAAAACCACTGATATCGCGGTCTATGATAATCTCTTCCCCTTGATTTTTATAGTATAACACACCTTCTTGGTCTACATAAACTGCCCCTAGCCCTTGTAATGGTATAAAGGAGTCATACTGATCAATTTGAGTAAATAATTGATTAACTTCTCTTGTTTCAATATCTATTGAATATACATTAAACTCCCCCTCCACCATAGCAGTGAAATAAAAACGACCGTCCTCAGTTCTAAATCCACTGTAGTCTTGAAATTCCTCCATTTCATCTACTTTTTCTAGCTGTCTAATGGTTCGGGCGTTTGGTCTACAACCATTTACACTTCCTAATAAAAAAAACAAACAAAGCAATATAACTACCTTTTTCAATTATGCCACCTCTTTCTTTTGCTTTTGTTTGTTATTTTTCCCAACTTGTTTTTTCTTTACTCCCTCTTTATTTAATTCTCTATAGACCTTGATATTTTTCCACAAAAAACAACTAACCAAGGTATACCTCGGTTAGTTGCTTTAAATATATAGGGATCCTATAATTCTATAATTATCAGGAATACAATATTTTTCATAGTCTTCTTTTAAGTCATCATCATAAAGTTGCCATTTTACCTTGAAGCCAGCCTCATTGAAAATTCTCTCCAAATAGAGCATCATAATCCCAGAATCTAGTAAAAGATTTTTCTCTGGTACATCTTCTCCTCCTACTACAAGGATGATTTCTTCTCCGTCTATGATTAATTTCCAAGGTTGCTGATTTTTCCATGATGGAGCCATTCTTGTATGGTATAGAATGTTAGCTAAACCTCTCATTTCGATATCTTCTGTTATAGGTTTTGTGCCCCACTTCTCAAAGTAAACAAATTCGTGAAGGGCCATTCTTGTTGATGTGCTTTTTGGAGTATAGGGTTTATGCAGTTTGGGGTATCCAATGGCTGCTAATGCCACAAGTTCACCATCAATGTTTAGATCTAGATGCTTTTTTAGTTTATCTCCGTCCTCTATGGAGAGCCAACAGCTTCCAAGGTCTAACTCTGTTGCTTTTAACAATAGTTCTTCCATTTGATAGCTGGCATTTTGTAAGTGTTGCGGCTTAACTTCACTAACTAAACCTACATAATGAGGGGCAGTTACAAGGTGTCCACCATAGCCAACTTTGCCTTCTAAGTATTTTGTCTTTTTCTTCCCATCTGCAATAAAAATAAATTGGGTCTTAATTTCTGGTATTAAACCTTCAATTTCTCCACTATAGCTGATTAACTGTAGAAACTTATCTCGATCTACAGCCAGCTCTTGAAAGTCTCTTGTAGAAATTCTATTTTCTATTAGCCATCTATACCTCATACCTATAACCTCCATTTCATTCTATCCTTTCTATTATGTATATACCCATTTAATTTGTATATAACATAGAATTTTATTCCTTTGGAGATTAAAATTTGACTTTCTAATCAAGCATTCATCAACTTTCACAAACTGATAATCAAAATAACCATTAAAACCATTACACTTAATCAATATGAAGAAAGCCTTCCTCCAAAAAATTTAGTGATAAGTTATGTTAAAATACATTATGGAGATTATGGCGATTGTAAGCTAGCCCTTCTTTATGTTAATTTTTCTTCTATTGACTCTAAAAACTGAATATCCTTTGAAGTTAGTTTAGTATAGAGTTCTTCTCTATATATTTTACTTTCATCAACTTTTCTTCTCTTACCCTTTTTCTTCTCTATATCTACCCAAGATATTTTCTTATTTCGGTAATAAAGGTCATAATCGACTAATCGGTATCCTTCAAGGGTATATTCTAGTCCCATAAGAATCTTCTTAATCTCATGGGGGGTGCAGTAGGTAAATAGACGTATTTGGTATGCCAAGACTGAAAACAATGCTAAGGCATGGTCTTTTGTCCAGGTTTCACCTAATATCATTCCTAATTCTAATTTTGATAAGATATGAATTAATCTGTCGTAGTTTTCTTGATACTTTCCACTAGAATCATAAATGTTGATCCTTAATTCATACCATTGTCCTTCTTTCAAATTTTGGGTAATAAACCTTGTTCCTTCTATCCTTAATTTTTTATAGATTTGGCTTGCGGGATGAGGTAATAGGATAATTGGAAAAATCAAATCCTTCTCACCTAAAACTGAATTGATCGGTTTATGGGTTAATGTTAATAGGGTATCGCCCTTTTCCCCTTTACAAATTCCATCTTCCCAATTAACCAACTCCCCTTGGAAATCTTCTACTAAACGATGCATTATCTTTTTTTCGTCTCCTGCCACCCTCATAACCATCCATGAAGGGCCCATATCTACCCGATGAACCCACTTTTCAATATGGCTATTAATGATTTCTGATAGGCATACTGATGAAACTTCATTAACTAAAATAATTTCTTTTGCATCTTCTACCAGTGTTTTTTCTTTATTTGGCTCTGTAAGAAAGCATAGTGTACTATCTTCAGTCGCCACATCTAATCCACCCGGTAATTGGATGTTTAAACCTTCTAAATGGTTAATTAGAAAATTTTTGACTTCCTCAATTTCATCTGATCGAATAAATAAAAAACGTGGACCCATCCTTAAGAATAGCATTTTAAAATCCCCCTATCTATATTGATATTTTACCTTTTTCCATCCTTCTAAATCTGTTGGTTGCTATAGGGTATTGGATTTGGTGTATCTCCCTAGACTCCAAATCAATAATATTAACGCTTATTAAACCATTTAATCCGATGTGTTGGTTTTTTTGATAATGAGGACTAAAATTGTGTCCAAATAAATAATAATCTACACCTTTTGGTATTTGATCTGGATAGTGATTTATATAAAACTTATATCCTTCAATATTTACGATGCCATTTTTTATTACATACCCTTTTTTCATATAATTCTTCAAAGATTCTTCGTCATCATGATTTCCTATAGCATAATAAATTTTAGCATTACTATTTTCTTCTATAAGAGTTACAATTTTTTCAAGCTCTTCCATATAGGTTATCAACAGTCTTTCATCGGTTTCCAACTTTATATTGTCTACGATATCCCCAGTATGCACAATATATTGTGGATTAATTTCTTGAAGGAGCTTTTTTATGAATGGAAAAATATTTGAAGGTGTATCACTAATATGAAGCAGTAATGGGCCTTTTTTCTTTTGTCTAAACTCATCTGGGATATATGGATGGTCTAAAATAAAGCACTTTATTTTTTCTATTATTGTAAATTTTCTCATTATATCCCCTCCTTAATGAATACGGTACAGGAGTTAATAAAAAAAGTCAACAAAAAAAGACTAGCAAATACTAGCCTTTAATTCTTCAGAATTACCCTCCTCCAACTGGAGGAAATATTGAAACTACATCATCTCTCTTTAATAAAGTATCAAGTTCTCCATCTCTACCGTTAATTAATAATATGGCTACTTCCTCTTCTTCGATGTTTAGTGCCTTGATAATCTCTCTAGGGGTTACCACATCCCCCAAGTCTAACATCAGTTCTTTTCCACGACCTTCTCTTAGGGTGGCAAACAGCCTTACTTTTATTTCCATCTTCCTCACCTCCTATGGACATACTACAAGTTTTCTTCCCCATAGACAATCTGCACAGGAAGGTTGGCAACCGTAGCAGTCATCTTCTGTTGTTTTAGGAAATTCGCATCCTTCCACCAAGTCACAGTCCATACAGGATGGATATAAATTATTGTGAACCATATATCTAAACTGCTGATATGCCCGACAGTTCCAAATATCTAATAAAGTATCCTCCTTTATATTGCCAAAGGAATATTTTTTCACTTGCTTTTTCCTTCCAAAAACGTATTCCTCATAATCATGGGATAGACGATAACAGGGTATGATATCCCCTGCTGCCGTAATATAGGTGGTAATATGATCTATGAAGTTACATCTTCGTTCTGTCTTCAAATGGGTTTCGGGTAAATAGATACTTACACCTTTTCTTAGTCCATAATTCCTTACTTTATGCCATAGTTCCTTCATTTCCTTATTTTCATTTATGCTATATAATATTTTATCCTTATTCTCTATTGTCTGGGGAATTAAGCTAGATATAACAACACCCTTACAGTCTAATTCTTTTCCTAAGTCGATGACTTGAAATAGGCTTTCTATATTCTCTTTTGAAGAGACAAACTGCAGATAGATATTAGGCTGAGTTTTGCCTTTAGCCTTCTTAAGGGACTGTATTTTTTTTATTCCCTCAATAACACCATTTAAGGGGACTCCCCTAATATTTTGATAATATTCTTCTACTCCGTCTACAGATATGGTTATATTAGAGGTAGTTTCAACTAACTTATTTATTAAGCTATCTTTTAGAAGGGTTCCATTAGTTGTAACATGAAGATTGTAATTTTTCAGTTCCTCTAAAACCCCTTCTATATTATGATAGTATGTGGGTTCTCCAATTCCACCCAGTACAATTTCTTCTAGTCCCTCCAAGTTTTTAATGTTTTCTAATACCTTATTTAAGGTCTCATCTTCCATATCTTGAAAGGCTTTGTCCCAGCTTCTTCTATAACAAATCGTACAATTTAAATTACATCGATCCGTTAGCTCAAGATAGATTTTCTTAATGGTCTTATTTTTTATATAACTTACTTCATATCCATACTCCTTCATAGTTTTCCCCTCTTTATTATTTAAGAAGAGCCTCCAAAGAAGCTCTTCTTAATATTAATCATACCTTTTATAAAACTGCCTATGCCTCTTCAGTTGCTGTAGCTAACATACCTAACTTTTCTAGTCTTTCTTCTGTTGGTACACCATTTTCATCCCAACCACGTGCCTTGAAGTATGCTGGTAATAACTCACCTAATCTAGCTACATTACCCTTAGATGGCCCATCTACAATACCTTCCTCCAACAGTCTCTTCGGAAGGGTGTCGTCAGCTATTGATAACCCTGATTCTAAGTTAAATAATTTCTCTAGGTTCCAAATTCTTTCCCCTGCCTCTAGTATAGACTCTGCAGTGTGGTCTGTGCCACAAACAGCATTGTACATATCAGCATAATCTTGTGGCCCCATTGCGAAGGATGTGAATAAACATAAACCTAAAGAGTCGATACTTGCGGTTAAATCTTGGAAAATTTTAACCCATTCTGGTTTTCCTTCTAATGCAAAACGGTCTAACTTTTCAGGTAATGCTAATATTTCAGGTGAAATTAGATAAGCCCTTACATGGCATCCACCTCTATTAGAAGTTGCATAAGCTAACCCTTGACCTTGGATTCCCCTAGGGTCATAGGCTGGTAATTCTTGTTTCTTAACTGACATCGATAACTCTGGTACGCCATAGGATTCACATAGTCTATAGGAGCCGTCTGCTAACTTATCAGCCAACCCTTCCCTTAGACCCATTCGCTTAGTCCATTCAATAACAGCTTCTGCATTACCAAATTCTAACGGTACACCAGCTGTTTCCTCTTCTTTTATAAATCCTTTTTGATATAGCTCCATAGCTGCTGCAATGGTCGTTGATGCAGAAATCGTATCTATACCCATTTCATTACACCAGTAGTTTGCCTTTATTACTGCACCTAAATCAGATACGCCACAATCTGCTCCAAAGCCCCAAATTGTCTCATACTCTGGACCACCAGCTTCTAAGTCATCAACCTTACAGTGGCGACCACAAGCAATAGGACAACCGTAACAGCCTACACGTTTTACTAGGTACTTTTCTGCTAAAGTTTCCCCACTAATTTCTTCTGCAGCTGCAAAAGTAGAAGTTTGGAAGTTATTAACTGGAAATACACCGTTTTCATTAATAATATTAACAAGAACCGCTGTTCCGTAAGTTGGAAGACCTTGGCCAGTAACACCATTTTCTCTTATTTTTTTATTACAGTTTGATACAACTTCCTTTAGTTTATCTGGATCTGCAACAGCTGGTTTACCTGTTCCTCTAACAGTTATAGCCTTTAGGTTTTTAGAACCCATTACTGCTCCTACCCCTGATCTTCCAGCGGCACGATCAATATCGTTCATAACTGCTGCTATTTTAGATAAGTTTTCTCCACCTGGCCCAATGTTAGCAACTTTAACCTTAGGATCTCCAATTTCTTTTAATAAAGTTTCTGTAACAGCTGAAGTAGTCATCCCCCATAGATGAGCAGCATCTCTAATTGTTACTTCATCATTATTAATGTTAATATATACAGGCTTATCAGATTTTTCTTCAATAATAATCATGTCATAGCCAGCCATTTTAAGCTCTGCTCCCCAACGACCACCAGAGTTTGAACAGGCAACAGTATCTGTTAATGGTGACTTTGTAACTACCATATATCTACCGCCAGTAGGAGTAGGTGTACCACTTAGGGGACCCGATACAAATATCAGTTTATTTTCTGCACTTAGGGCATCAATTTTGGGATCGATTTCATCCATTAAGTACTTCTCACCTAGTCCTCTTCCTCCGATATACTTCTTAGCCAAATCCATGTTTAAGGCTTCTGTCTGAATAGTATTTTCCTTTAAATTAATTCTTAAAACTTTCCCAGTATAACCGTACATATAAATCCCCCTTGCTTTAATTTTATTTCACTTAACATTATTGCAAATATTATGCCATCTTCCTGTTATCGCTGTTTGTCCTACTACAACATTTTAAAATTATCTAATTGCAATAATTACACAGCTATCCTTCATTATATTTCATAAAAAAAACCACCCTCTTATTGGGGTGGTTTTAGATAATCGTTCTATTTTAGAACAGATACTGATTTTTGCATTGTTCCATATTAGAACAGTGTTCCAAATTAGAACAATCAATTTTATACTTGCTAATTTTACGATATAGGGTATTTCTACCAATTCCTAGTGCTTCTGCTACCGTTGTTATATTTCCATCATACTTAATTAACAGATTTATAATATGCCTTTTTTCAACATCCTCTAGTTTTTCTTCTTGAAAACAGTTGAACTGATTATGGGTGGTTGTATTGCTTGCTGTTTGCTCTGATAGATCCCATATCAAACTGCTATTGTCTGTATTAATAATATGCTCTACCTTGTTTTCTAATTCACGAACATTTCCTGGCCACGGATATTCAACCAGTCTCTGAATCATATGACTAGGCAAATTAGCTGAAGTTTTCCCTAATCTTAAGGCCTTTACCGTCATAAAAAAATCTATTAATAGGGGTATATCATCTTTCCTTTCCCTTAAGGGTAATAGTTTAAGGGGAAGTACATTAAGCCTATAGAAAAGATCTTTTCTAAAGGTCCCTTTTTCAACTTCCTTTTTAAGGTCTTTATTTGTTGCCGCAATAATTCTAACATCTACTGCAATCTCTTTATTTCCACCAATTCTGAAAAGGGTCCCTTCTTCTAAAACCCGTAATAAACGCACCTGCATATCTAAGGGCATCTCCCCTATTTCATCTAGAAAAAGGGTTCCTCCATCGGCTAACTCAAATTTACCAAACTGCCCCCCTCTTTTAGCTCCTGTAAAGGCTCCTTCATCATAACCAAAGAGTTCGGACTCAATTAGATTCCTTGGTAAGGCCCCGCAATTTAAAGCGATAAAGGGCTCATCTCTTCTGCTACTATAATTATGAATAGACTGGGCAAAGACTTCCTTTCCAGTACCACTTTCCCCTGTAATTAGAACAGTTGAAGGGCTATTAGCAATCTTTTTAGCATAGTTTAATATTTTTAAGAAGCGTTCACTTCGCCCTATTATATTGTCAAAGGTATATACTGCCTGTTTTCCAAGCATTTTGTTGGCTAGTTTTTTTGCCTTCTTAACTTCCTTAATTACACAAACAACCCCTTGGGTTATTCCAGCATTATCTAAAATTGGATACCCACTTAATATACAATGTATTTTCTCTTTTTTACCCTTTAAGTAGGCTTCTTCTTCTAAATAACTAATGTTTCTTGCTACGCTATCTTGAATTCCCCGCCATCCTTCTAATATATAGTTGATCTTCATTCCTACCATTTCTTCTTGGGTATAACCTAGCATCTCTTCTGCCGCTTTATTTACAGTCTTGATGTATCCCTTTTGTCCCACCGTAAAGATACCATTTGCGATGGAGTCAATAATTGTTTCAATCGATGTTCTTGCAACAACTAGCTTGTTATTTATTTCATTATTTTTAAACATTTCTTCAATTGCATTTACAGCAGCCACTACCATTCCTAAAGTATGGGAATGAACTAAACTGCTGTGGCCTGTTAAATCTAGGGTCCCTATAATTTCCCCCTTCAGATTTCTAATGGGGGCTGCTGAGCAAGTCCAACGATGATAAGCCAAAATATAGTGTTCCTCCTCTGAAACTTGAACGGGGTAGCCTTCTTCTAAAGCTGTTCCCATAGCATTTGTCCCTATATGTTCTTCATTCATATAAGCTCCTGGTACCATTTCCAGTCTAAAGGCAATATCTAAAACATCTTCATCGCCTGTGACATTAAGAATACAACCTTCTCCATCGGTTAATATTGCCAAGAAGCCAGAGCCTTTAACAAAATTATATAACTGCTCCATAAAAGGACCCGCAGTAATAATTAGTTCACTGTTTTCTTCCAATTTTTTTTGCAGTTCTGCATCTTTTAATATTTTTGAGCTATATACCCGAGTATAGTCTACGCCCATTTTTTTACATCTTTCGTGAGATCTTTCAATATATGGTTTTTGAGTCATTTGATCAACTCCATAACTTAATCCAGTTTATTTTATTCTAAAAATTCTGTTATTAATATTATGTAATTAATTATTGTTTTTGTCAAATCTAGAAATACTTTTATATATAATAATTATTTATTAAGTATTAGTTTTAGAAGAGTATTTTTCAACTTACAGTATTAGGTTCTTAACTTAAAAAAAGAAATAGGGTAATCCTATCTCTTTTTTGTCTCATAATCCTAAATTTTAATTCTAATGACTATTCTAATTATTATTTATAAGTCTCTACTTATATACTTCAGATAATTTTAAAGACTTGCAGCAACCTCTAATGCCTTATCATAGTCTGGATGGTTAGTAACTTCTTTAACATATTCTACATATTTTACAGTATTATTTTTATCAAGGACGATTACTCCCCTACTTAATAGCCTTAGTTCTTCAATTAAGAACCCATAGGCTGTCCCAAAGGATGCATCTTTATGATCTGATAAAGTAATGGAATTTTCTATGCCTTTTGCTGCACAATAACGGTTTAATGCAAAGGGTAGGTCCATACTGATCGTTACTACAATCACGTCCTTTAACTTAGCTGCTTCTTCATTAAAGGTCATTGTTTGAAGGTCACATACCCCTGTATCTATTGATGGCACTACACTTATAAGTTTTACTTTATCATCCATGTCCTTTAATCCATAGGGCTTTAATTCCTTTGTTAAGGCAACAAAGTTTGGTGCTTCTTCTCCCACCTTTAGTTCCTTCCCTACTAACGTAACAGGATTCCCCTTCATGGTTATAATCCCTGTTCTTTTTTCCATTTTATCTGCCCCTTTCAATACTTTTACATTCTTTTATTACTAGATACCCCCATTCATGTATTCCAATCATTTTTAATAAAAATTATATGAGAAAACATTAGATTTTTAAAGTAGCTTTCCTATGGTAAAATAATTTCATGAGTATAGTAAATGCTATTAAAACTAGAATTTTTATTCTATGAGGGAGTGAAGCTTGTGAAAAAAATTAAGACTGCCTGTTCCTTAGATTGTTGGGATACCTGTAGTATAGAGGTAACTGTCTATGACGATAAAAATTTGAAGGTTAGGGGGGATCATAGCCATTCCATTACGCAAGGCTTTTTATGTCAGAAGGGAATGCAACATCTAGAAAGAGTTAATAGCCCCCATCGAATCACTTCCCCCATGAAGAAGATTGATGGAAATTGGATTAATATTAGTTGGGACCAAGCTTTAGAGGAAATAGCTCAACATTTAAGAAACATTCTAAATGCTTATGGTGCTTCTTCCCTACTCCTATACAGTGAATCTGGCCATTGTGGGTTGAAGAAGAACATTGATACTGCTTTTTTTAATAGCCTAGGTAAAGTGACCCTCCCTATAGGTAGTTTATGTTGGGGAGCTGGAATTGCAGCACAGAAGGCTGATTTTGGTAAAGTATTAAGTCATCCTCCCCAAGATCTATTAAATTCTAGAACCGTCATTATATGGGGTAGAAATCCTGTTAATACAAACGTTCACCTCGTTCCATTTCTAAAGAAAGCTAAGGAACAAGGAGCAAATATCGTTGTTATCGACCCTATTAAAACAGCTACAGCCCATCTAGCAACCCATTATTATCAAATAAAACCAGAATCAGATGGACACCTGGCTTTAGCTATGGCAAAGATTCTTATTAATGATAAACTACATCATATGGAATTTTTAAATAATTATTGCGACGACTTTGCCAGTTTTGAGGCAGAATTGCAACACTTAGAATTAGATTCATTAATAGAAGCTACTGGTTTAACCTTTAAGGAAGTAAAAGAACTAGCTTTTCTTTATGGTATGTCATCACCTTCAAGTATTATCTTAGGTTATGGTCTTCAGCGTTATCCCAACGGCGGTCGTAACATTCGCTTAATTGATGCCTTAGCAGCAGTGACTGGTAATATCGGTGTCTCTGGCGGAGGTGTTAGTTATGCTAATCAATTTATTAAGCAATGGATTGACTGGGATTATTTAAGTAATCATCAACATGGACAACAACCTAGCTTTATCCGTTCTCAGTTTTATCAGTATATCCTTGAAGAAAGGCCCGATGAAATTAAGGGAATGTTTATTACTAAGGGAAACCCACTTTTACAGCTTCCTAATACCAATAAAACGAAAGAAGCCTTTGATAAGATTCCTTTTAAAGTAACCATTGATCTCTTTATGACAGATACAGCGGCTGCTTCAGACTACATTTTACCCTGTACCCATATATTTGAAGAAGAAGATTTTCTTTATTCCTCTATGTGGCATTCCCACTTTTTTTATACCCAACAGGTTTTACCTCCAAGGGATGGTGTGAAAAATGAGTTTGAAATTTTTAATCTACTGGCTCAAAAGTTAAACATGGTGGAGTTTGTAAAGCATTATGGAAAGGAAGAACAATATCTTGAAAGGGGCTTAGGGCCACTCTTAGCTAATATTGGTCTATCATTAAAGGAGTTACAGGGTAAAAATTTATCGATGGAGGGAAATGAAATTCCTTGGCGAAATAAACAATTTGCTACATCCACGAAAAAGTATCAATTCATTAACCTAAAAAATACTAAGGTGACAAGATCTACGACAGCTAAAGAGGATTATCCACTACAACTTCTTAGTCTTCACCCTAAGCATTCTTTACATTCTCAACATTTTAATAGGGTTGAAGAAGGGGTGCTTCCTAAGGTTTATTGTAATCGTGAAACTTTAAATACTTTTAAAATTATTATTGATCAACCTGCTGAGCTTGAATCCCAATATGGGAAAATTAAAGTAATTCCTCAATTAGATGAAGGAGTAGGAAATAATCTTCTCTTAATCTATGAAGGTTGGTGGCTAAAAAATCAAGGTGTAAATACCTTAACCCCCAGCGGTGTTTCAGATATTGGTAATCAGGCCATTTATAATCATTGCTTCTGTAGGATTAGTTCCTTAGGTAAGGGAGAAACTACATAATCACACTGTTAATCTTAAATAACCTTTATTCATAAAAACTATGATCCACAAGTACTATCATATCATTCACGAGTATTGTTATTTCAAATCCATTAATTGTAAATTGATTTATCATAGTCATTAAATATCCCCTTTGGTTTGCGATGAAGTTGACTTCTCACCAAAGGGGTAATTTTTATTTGTTTTCCTGTTCTTTTATTAACTGATCTAGGGTCATAAGATGTCTTTCATCCGTCTTAAGGATCTCTTCTACCATTTCTAAACTACCTCTGTCTAGATCTCCTTTAATTATTTCTTTGACTGAAGACACTCCCATTTCTTCTCCTTTATATAGTTCCTTCAACATTATCTTGTCATTTCTAACAATACCTTCAATTTTAAGTTTCATATCTGACATCAAACCTGCAACACCAGTAGATTCCTTTGGATCTCCACCCAGTTTATAGATTCTATCGTTGATTTCCATGGCGTGTCTTTTATGGTCTTCAAGGATCCCATTTAATTGGGTTTTTAAATGATTATTTGCTAGGGTAGACATCACTGTTTCATAACCTTTGATAGCCATATGTTCTCCTTGTAAGAGCTGATTTAGTGTTTCAATATTTGGTTCATTCAATTTTTATCACCTCACATATTAATTTTTTGTATCTGTGTTCTTTTTTATTCACTTTGATTTTTTCCATAATTAATAACTCATATTTAAGGCTATATAGCTAACACTAATCTTGAAAGGAGTGATTAAATATGCCATGGAAAAAAGGAAAAGTTACTTTAGCTGATGGTTCTGTCTATAATGCTGATTTATTAATAGAAAATGGTGATGAGGTTTGGAACGTAAAGCTTCACAGCGATCAAGGTGTAATTGAAGAAATTGTTCCAGATAACTTTGCTTCTAAATTGAATAAATCTCCTGAAGAAGTCTACCCCTTCTCATATCAACTAGAACAAAAATAATTATTGTAAAAGGACTGAATTTTATAGAATTTAGTCCTTTTTATATGCTCAAATGAGGTAATACAAAAAAAGCAAGTAATTATAGAATACTTGACTATAATTACTTGCATAGGATATTGAATTATTTAATATGTCCCATAAAGAGTTTAGCTAAATCTTCAGGATGGTGGGTATATCCTTCCATCTGCGCCCATTGACTTAAGGAATCTAACATTTCTGGTGATAGTTCTTCATTTAAAAATAGTGGTCTTGTATCTTTGTTTTCCTCCATAAAAGATCCCTCCAATGTTTTAATTTTTCCTTTCATATCCCTTCAAAAAACGATTCTTTATATGTTTCTCTTTATTCTCTTACACTATTCTTTGAAGTGTTTCTAAAATTATTCTTCCCTTACCTATTGAAAATTATTCTCAAATCAAATTTTATTTACGCTAAAACTATCCCTACCTTTTCCTTCTTTACTATCCCTTTTGACAATCATCACAGTAAATGGTGATATAGGTCACATTTTCTTAAAGCATTATCATGTATTATGTTATTGTAATCAAAAAACAGCAATAATTTATTATTTAAATATAAAAGGAGGAAATAATTATGTTTTGTTATCAATGCGAACAAACTCCAAAGGGAGGATGTAAAAGCCATATCGGTGTATGTGGTAAAGATGAAAACATCGCCAGCTTACAAGATACAATGATTTTTGGTTTAAAGGGTATCGCAGCTTATGCTACTCATGCTGCTCAATTAGGTTTTAGAGATCCTGAAGTAGACCAAATTACTCAAGAAGCACTTTACATGACTTTAACAAACTCTAACTTCAACTTACAAGAACATATCGGAATGGCTATGAAAGTTGGTACTGCTACTGTTAAAGTAATGGACTTATTAGATAAAGCCCATACTTCTTTATTAGGAGTTCCTCAACCAATAACTGTTTCTGAAGATAAAGTAGAAGGACACTGTATCCTAGTTACTGGACATAACCTATTTGCTTTAGAACAATTATTAAAGCAAACAGAAGGTAAAGGTATTAATATCTATACTCACTCTGAAATGCTTCCAGCTCATGGTTATCCAGAACTAAAGAAATATCCTCATTTAAAGGGTAATGTTGGTAAAGCATGGTATGATCAAAGAAAAGTATTTGAAGAATTCCCAGGTTGTATCCTTGGAACAACAAACTGCTTAATGCCTATTAAAGGAAGCTATTCAGACAGATTCTGGTCATATGATGTAGCTGGTCTTGAAGGTGTAGCAAAAATTGAAAATGATGACTTTACTCCAATGATCGAAAAAGCTTTATCTTTACCAAAAGCTAATATCGAATCAGATAAGACTTTAACAACAGGTTTCCACCATGAAACTGTGTTAAGCATTGCTCCTGAAATTATCGATGCTGTTAAAGCTGGAAAAATCGCTAGATTCTTTGTAATTGCAGGTTGTGACGCCCCTGGTAAAGGTGGAGAATATTATAGAGAATTAGCAACTTCTCTTCCAGAGAACTGTGTAATCTTAACTACTTCTTGTGGTAAGTTCAGATTTAACGATGTTGACTATGGAGTAGTTCCTGGAACTAACATTCCAAGATATATCGACTTAGGCCAATGTAATAACTCAGGTTCTGGCGTTAAAATTGCATTAGCATTAGCAAATGCTTTTGAATGTGAAGTAAACGAATTACCATTAAGCATTGTTCTTTCATGGTTTGAGCAAAAAGCTGTTGCAATTCTTTTAGGATTATTCAGCTTAGGTATCCAAAACATCTATATTGGACCAAAACCACCAGAATTTATTTCTGAAGGAGTATTAAAGGTTTTACAAGATACTTTCAACTTAAAATTAACAGGAGATGCTAAAGAAGACTTAGCAGCTATGTTAGGATAATCTCCCATAAATAATAAATAAAAAAGTAATAACCCGCCAAATGGTGGGTTATTACTTTTTATAGAGAAATAATTCATTTAATTATATCTTTATTAATTTGTTGCAGTCCTAAAAAGATTATTGGTGCTTACATATTTATGTTTGCATATTTATGTTTATATACTTCTTCTGATCATTAACTATAATTCAACTTGATAAATTTCAGAATACTTCTCTTTTAAATATTGGATAAGATGCTTAGGATTAATTCCTTCACCAGTAACCTTTTCTACTAGTTCGCTTGGTTCTAGTAATCTTCCATAGCAATGGATGTTATCCTTTAACCATTTTAGTATTTCTTTGAAATCTCCCGTTTCTACTAAATTATGATAGTTTGCTAGGTCTTTTTTCATTTGATTAGTAAATTGTGCTGCATATATATTACCTAGCGAATAGGTTGGGAAGTACCCCAACATACCACCTGACCAGTGCATATCTTGAAGTACACCTTCACTATCTTTTTCTGGCCTAATGCCAAGATACTCTTCCATCTTATTATTCCATAAAGTAGGTAGGTCTTTTACTTGTATTTTACCACTAATTAGATCTTTTTCTAATTCGTATCTAACGATAATATGTAAATTGTAGGTAACCTCATCTGCAAATATTCTAACGAGGGAAGGTTGTATCACATTAATAGCCCGATAGATTTCATCTGTAGTGACCTTCTTAAACTGTTGGGGAAAAGTTTCCTTTACTTCCTCTTCAAAGAATTTCCAGAATCCTTTGCTTCTCCCTACAACATTTTCCCAATATCTTGATTGTGATTCATGAATCCCTGTAGAGGTTCCTTTACAAAGATTAGTATCCCTTAATTCTATTGGAAGGTTTTGATTATATATGCCATGTCCCCCTTCATGGATAGAAGCGTAGAAGGCACTTTGGAAGGAATCTTCTGCAAAGTTTGTCGTGACACGCACATCTCCTAAATTGAGTCCGATTGTAAAAGGATGAGCACTAACATCCATTCTACCTCTATTGAAATCATATCCCATAAGATGTAATATTCTTAAACTTATTTGTTTCTGCTTTTCAATATCAAAGGTATTATTAAACATACTTATATCTGGAGTATTTGAAGATTCGTTAATTTTGTCTAATAACTTAATTGTCTCCTCTTTAAGATAGCTAAATATCTCATCTAAAATTTTTACAGTCATCCCTGGCTCATATTGATCTAATAAGGCATCATAAGGGTGTTCTTGATATCCCCATAATTCTACCATTTGGCGATTATATTGAATAATCTCCTCTAGATAAGGCAGAAATAAATTAAAGTCATTCTTCCCCTTTGCTTCCTGCCAAACTGCTTGAGCCTTTGAGGTAAGAATTTTGTAAGCCATAAATTTTTCTTGAGGAATTTTTTTATTACGACTAAATTGTTTATGTTCTTCAACTACTGATTTTTTAATGATCTCTGGCAATTGTTGAAAATTTTCCTCCTGCAATAGTTCGTTAAGAAGGTTCTCCATTTCTGGTGAAGTTGATATTTTTAACATTTCACTTGCCATCGTTCCTATTACCTGAGAACGTCCCTCCACAGCTCCCTTTGGTGCATTTGTATGTAGGTCCCAACTCATTAGTCCTGTTGCCTCCATAAAGTGATTCCGCTTTTTTGTCAAATTTAAATATTGCTCAATAGTTGATTGTAAATCTCTCATTTTATTCCTCCTCACATAACTAGTAATGATCAAGCCATATAAAATTCCTTATATAGATATTTTATTATTTCTATTGGCATAAGTCAAAATTTAATAAATATTTTATATTTTGTATCAATAATATAATTGTATCTATTTTCTTACCCTAAATAAACCTATGATGGTAACTTTATTTAGAGTAATTATCTACAATGCTTAAAAACCAATACCTATATATCATTAGAACAATCTTTTAGCCCCTAAAGGCATTATGCAATATCCTCAACTTATATTATTTTTATTTTTCAGTTTTTTAAAAATATACAGTTAATATTTTATTTTTGCTTTTGAAAGTGATATAATATATTTAGACATTCTAAATAATAATCAAGGAGGAAATATGGACTACGGAAGTAAACGCCAACTAATTTTAAATGGAGCAATGCCAAAGGTGATTCTAACCTTAGCAGCCCCCATTATGTTCAACAATTTTGTTCAAACTCTTTACAACCTAGCAGATACATATTGGGTTAGTAGCACGCTTGGAACAACAGAAGTTGCTGCCATCACGCTGGTTTTTCCTATCATCTTTTTAACTTTATCCCTTGGTATGGGGGTTAATATTGCTGGTACGGCTTTAATCTCCCAATATACAGGTTCTGAAGATAAAAAAAGTGCCAGTCGAGTCGCTAGTCAAATGTTCTGCTTTTCCCTTATTCTATCACTATTTTTAAGTGTAATTGGATACTTCGCTACACCTACTATTATCAGGGCGATGGGAGGAGAAGGTGATATTTTAAAGTATGCTTCACAATATCTTAGAATTATGTTCTGGGAAATGCCTTTTATCTTTATGTTTTTCGTTTATAATGCCATCAAGCAAGGGCAAGGCGACACCGTCAGCCCAATGATTCTAAATGTTTGTGGGGTTGTTCTTAACATTATTCTTGACCCAATTTTTATCGTTACCTTGGGACTAGGGGTTCCAGGAGTTGCAATTGCAACAGTACTTTCTAGAGGTATCTTTGCAATTTATGCTGTCTATACTCTATTTGCCCATAAAAATGGAATCACTCTTAGCTTGAAAAACCTGCGTATTGAAAAAGAAGTATTATTTAAGATTATTAAAATCGGTTTTCCAGCTACAGTTGGTCAATCGGCTTCTGCCATTGGTTTTATTTTTCTTAATTCTTTTGTTTTAGCCTATGGTGATCATACCTTAGCTGCCTTTGGAATTGGTAATCGAATTAATTCATTGATTCTAATGCCTGTTATGGGAATTGGTAATGCCTTAGCCACAATCATTGGTCAAAACCTTGGAGCAGAAAATAAGAGTCGGGCTAAGCTAGCCTTTAAAACAGCTATAAAGCTTTCTACCTTATTTATGGTGGCGGGGGCTATTATAATGTATTTCTTATCTGAGAAAATTGTAGGTATATTTATAAAGGATAATGCAGTCACTTTTCAGCAAAGTCTAGACTATTTAAGATTAATTTCTGCTTCCTTACCCCTTATGGGCTTCTTTCAAGTCTTTGTTGGAACCTTTCAAGGATCTGGCCATACCTTCTATGCTATGATCATGGAAATGGGCCGTCTTTGGTGTCTACGGGTACCAATGATTGTACTATTTGGCAGATATACCAACTGGGGGGCTAATGGTGTGTGGTATGCGATGGTTTTAAGTAATGGATTAATCTGTCTGGTGGGTTTATTAATTTACTTTATAGGAAACTGGGAAGAGCGAGTTATCCATAAAAATGTATTGGCTAATTAAAATCCTCAAATATAAAGTTCTTGAGGATCATAATCTTTTATTGATAAATTTAAGGATATATCTATTCAAAACAATAGTTTCCTATTCGTTATAACAAAGTAATCCTTCGAAAGATTTAAAGGATGACTTCGTTGAAACTCATTACATTAAGTACTTTAATATTAAAGTAATTCATTTTCATTCTACTGGGTGATTTTGATCATAAGTGTTTCCTATTCGTTATATATAAAATGCTAAGGACCTCCAATGGAGGCCCTTATTTCATTATTTTATATCCTATAATAATTTAATTGATTACTATTTTAATATCCTTCTTTTTGTCTTTGGTGATTAATTTCATTTTTTTTCAAATATGCAGTTGTTATTTCATCCCACCTAAACCCTAATGCCTTTCCTAATACAATAAAACTTTGCCATAGGGCTAAATAGTTTTCTTTTGAATTGTTTTGCTGAAAGTTTGAAAGGTGACTATAAACCTTTAGGAACTGATGGGTTGCTATCACTTCTTCATCAGACTTTACTTCATTTATATCACTTGTATACTGTTTTTCAAGACCAATGCTTAAAATAAAGTGGAGACAATCTACGTATTCTTCTAAAATAATTGACTTTTCAGAAGGACCTTTTTTACTCCAATATTTAAAGCACCTTGTTTCATTTGCTAATTCTCCTAATTCCACTTGGAGGGCTAGTATTTTCTCAGATATTAAGTCCCTTCCCTCAAGTTGATGTTCTTTCAGAATTTTCCTATCTAGCTCTTTTTGTATATGATAAAGTTCATTAATATTCATTTAATTCCTCCCCTTTAATTTCATTAACAAAAGAAAAAGCTTAAATATGTATAAGATTTTCTATTATTAAAGAACCTAAGCTGTAGTAATTTAATTACCTTATTCATTTTATCATATCTCTTATTATTATTCTATCCAACATAGGTAGGATAAAGGATACCTTGTTTCTATAAAAACATGCATATTATTTCAACAAAACGAATATTTCTACAAATTTATATTGTTATATTGGTGGGTTTTTGGTATATTAATAGTATAAATATACATTAGGAGGTATTAGTTATGCAACAATTTTCTAATAAAGCCCTCTGGAGTGGACGCTTTTCTAGCTCTCCTGCAGAAATTATGCTTCAATTTAGCCAATCCTTAGACTATGATTGGTTATTCTATAAACATGACTTAATGGGAAGTCGTGCCCATGCTAAAATGCTACATAGCATTAATTTTTTCTCTGATGAGGAACTAGCTAAAGTTCTAAATGTCCTTGATGAAATTGAAGATGAAATTACAACTGGGACATTTCAACCTAAAATAGCCCTTGAGGATGTTCATATGAACATAGAGTCTAGATTAATCGAAAAACTTGGACCCTTAGGAGCAAAAATTCATACTGGCCGATCTAGAAATGACCAGGTAGCTACTGATTATCGTCTATATATGAAGGATGCTATTAAAAAGCTACAAGAAAAGTTGATCATCTTTTTAGAAACTCTTTTAAACAAAGCTCAGGAGGATATTAATGTTGTTATTCCTGGTTTTACCCACCTTCAACATGCACAACCGGTGTCTATGGGTCATTATTGGATGGCATATTTCTGGAAGTTTACAAGGGATTTTAAAAGATTTAGTAATGCCTATACAACTACTGATGTTAACCCTCTAGGTTCTGGAGCTTTGGCAGGATCTACCCTACCCCTTGATAGGGAGTTTACTAGAAACTTATTAGGCTTTGCAGTCACTTCAGAAAATAGCTTAGATACTGTTTCCGACAGGGACTACCTATTAGAGTTTTTATTTGCTGCCTCTACCTTTATGCTTAATACCAGTAGACTAAGTGAAGATTTAATAATCTGGTGTACTTCAGAATTTGATTTTATTGAGCCTCCAGACGCTTTTTGTACAGGCTCAAGTATGATGCCTAATAAAAAGAACCCCGATGGGCTAGAGCTTACCAGAGGAAAAGCTAGTGGTGTTATAAGTGGTCTTTACGATCTGATGACTAACATAAAGGGCCTACCTTTAACCTATAACCGAGATCTACAAGAGGACAAGCGCCCTGTCTTCCACGCTATTGCTACAGTTGATATTGTATTAGATGTTCTAACTCCTCTAATTGCAGGGATAAAGGCTAAAGAGGATAAGATTAAACCCCACTTAGAAAAGGGATTTTTATTAGCCACTGATATAGCTGAATATTTAGTTATAAAAGGGGTTCCCTTTAGAGAGACCCATGAAATTGTCGGTAATATTGTTCAATATTGTGTTCAACAAAATAAGAACTTTGAAGATCTTACGCTGGAAGAATGGCATCAATATCATTCTACCTTTGAGGCAGATATTAAAGAGATTCTTTCTCCTTTGGCCGCTGTTGATAGAAGAAGTACCTTTGGCGGTACAGCTAGAAGTGAGGTTGCTCGTCAAATTGAGGTAGGAAAAGAAATGGTAAAGGACATGAAATAGCCTTATCAATTTTATATTAGTTAGTGTATATGTTTAAAACCCCATAACAAGATATCCGATATACCCCTCTTAATGATATACAGTTTTATTATTTTAACTGTCTACCATTAGGAGAGCATATCAATCTTGAAATGGGGTTTAATTTTATTTATTCTAACTTTTAGCGATGTTTTAGTTATATCTGTTTAGTTATGCTTAACTATATTATTTATTCTTTTCCACAGCACTTCTTATATTTTTTACCGCTTCCACATTCACATGGATCATTTCTACCAATCTTATCACCCTTAACAACTGTCTTGGTAGCATTATATTCCTTTTTAATCTCTTTTCTCTTTTCTTCAGTAAAGATCTCATCCCATTGAGGTAATGTATATAACCAGTCAGCCTTTACAGCCAACATGTTGAAGTATAATTTTTCTAGGTCAATTTGAAGGTTTAATTGGCTATCTTCAGTTAATGCTTCTAAATCTTGAGCCTCAACTAAGCTATCGTTAACTCCATCGATAAAGCCCATAAAATAAACTGGAGTTACTTCATACTTTGTAGCTAAATCTTTTAATGTACCTACTAAGTTTGTTTCTTTTGTTCCTAGAATACTTTCGTAGATTCCTTTTTCAATTTCACAGTACTCTTGCCAAAACTTATTTACCTTATCTTGGTCTGTTTCTTCAAAAGCAATCTTACTCCATTGTTCATGTAAGCTCATTTTAACTACTCCTCTAATAATTATTTAATTTAATTTCATTACAATATTATATTATAACTTTATGAGAGTTGCAACAATATTAAGCTTCCACCTGTTTATAAATAGCCTTTGCTTCATAGATATTATACTTTTTATATAGGGTAAAGCTTAATAGACATCTACAGGCTAAATCTACAGCCATAATACCCCAAACTGCTGTGATCCCCCAACCCATATAAGAGGTAAGTATAAAGGAGAAGGGTATTCTTATTCCCCATAGCCCAGCAGTAGCCACAATCATAGGAACTTGTGTATAACCAGCACCCCTCATAGCACCATTCAATACCCCCGAAAGGTTCTGAGGAACTTGAACAATTCCCATAAATAAAAGGTATGTGGCTCCTATAGCAATAACTTCTGGTTGGTCTGTTAGTAAACCCATCGCCTGTGACGGGAAGATGAGTAAGATAGCAGTACTAATAGCAGTAAGCATCATAGACCGTTTTACAATTTCTCTTAGATATCTTCTGGCTAAATTAGGATTTTGTCCCCCTAAAGCTTGCCCAATGAAGGCTGTTGCAGCTACCCCAAACCCTGCAGCTGGCATAAAAGAGATTGATTCAACCTGGAAGCCTAATTGGTAGGCTGCCATTGCTGTTTCTCCAAAGGAAAGAATGATCTTAGTAAGAAAAATTGCAGATACCTGCCAAAACATAGCCTCAACCGAAGTTGGTGCACCGACCTTATAAATATCAATAACCTCTTTCATATTTAGCTTATAAAACCCTTTACCAGGCTTACCTAAAACCCCAGTTTTACTAAATAAAATATATAATCCAACCATAGCTGCTGTAAATTGTGCTGTTGCTGTAGCCATAGCAGATCCTCTTAAGCCTAGAGTGGGTAGACCAAATCCACCATAAATTAATAGATAATTTAAGGATATGTTGATTATATTCATGACTAGGGCAATCTTCATAGGTGTCTTAGCATTACCTGTCCCCTGTAAAACCCCCGCCACTATTTGGGTAATAGCTAGGAAGGGTATACCAAAGGAAATCGTTCTTAGGTACATAGCGCTGTTATCCATTAGAGCCCCATTATTACCAAAAATGCTTAAAAGGGTTGGAGCCTTCCAAAATACCAATTGCTGTAACGCAACTACTAATATAATAGAAGAAACTAATACTTGCTGTACAATTTTTCTTACCTTGGCCATGTCATTAGCCCCATAGGCTTGAGCAACAAAGACAGTTGCCCCTGTAGTTATTCCTCTAAATAATGCCCAAATCAATTGGGTAATTCGATTACTAAGTCCCACTGCTGCTACTGAAGTAGTATCAATTCTACCAATCATAGCCATTGCTACAATACCCGAAGACATTTGCAATATACTCTCTAATGTAATCGGTATGATCATAGCATAGATTTTTCGTTTCAGTTCGATGTCTGTTAATGTAATCTTTTCACTTGTCATATCCTTCGACTCCCTAACTTTTAATGATATCATTATTATATCATTTTAGAGTGTCATTGCATAAATTATTTGCAAATTCATAAAATATTATTATGTTGTAAGTTTATAAAAGATTTTTAAATTTGATGTTATAACTTCACTGATTTGGATATAAATAAATTAGTGATTAATAATGAAACAACATACATATTATAAGGAGGTTATTTATCATGAAAAGTTTAGGACAATTATTACAATCTGGTGATTGGAAAGGCGAAAAGCACGTTCCTGTAATTCACGCCCCAGAAAAGGTAAGTGCTGGAGAATCCTTCGAAATTAAGGTATCAATTGGAGACGCCGTTGCTCATCCAAATTCTTTTGAACATTACATAGCTTGGTTTAAAGTATTTTTCCATCCAGAAGGAGCTAAATTTCCAATAGAAATTGCAAACTTTGATTTCCCAACCCACGGCGAAGGTGACAACTATACAGAACCAGTTGGTCTTGCTTCTGTTAAATTGAGCAAGTCTGGTACTATTCACGCTATTAGCTACTGTAATATTCATGGGTTATGGGAAAACTCTAAAGAGATCACTGTTGAGTAACCCCTTTCCTATTAATAGATCATATTTAAAAAATTGCAAAGTACTTTAACAATAAACTTAAATACACTTATGCAATACCTTCATTAATTTACTAAAAAGAGAAGGCCTACATCATTATTTGATAAGGACCTTCTCTTTTTATCTTTCTCTATTTATCTGAGGAAATTGCATAATACCATAAATCTGAATTTATATTCGTTTTATGCAAAGGTGAAAGCTGAGTCGTGCATTGTGAAATGAGTAATTTCCTTGATAAAATAATCTATTACTCATTGAACACTAAACAGCGAAGTTTTCATTTTGCATTCATATAAATTTAATATTAATTATGCAATTTCCTCATCTATTATATCTTTTATATCTGCTCTATTAAACTTTTTAATCTCTTTAATCTTTTTTTAATTTTTTAGCAAGATGATTTCCCGCCGACTGTACTCCCTGTACAAGAAGTATTAAGATGAGCACTGTTGTATACATAACCTGTTTTTCATATCTTAAATGCCCGTATCGATAAGCTAGGTCTCCTAGTCCACCTGCTCCAACTAGTCCTGCCATTGCTGTAGCACCAATTAGTCCAATAATTGCTATTGTCAAACTAAGGGCAATGGAAGGGCGGGCTTCTCGAATCATTACATTCCAAATAATATCCTTTGTGCTAATCCCCATTGCTTCATATGCCTCTAATACGCCACGGTCCACCTCTAATAAGGAAGACTCCATTAATCGTGCTACATAGGGTGCACTGTAAACCACTAAGGGGACTAAAACCCCCCTAACTCCTATAGAAGTCCCCATTAGTAGTTTAGTAAAGGGAAGTATGAAAAATAGCAAAATGATAAATGGTACTGAACGAATCATATTAATAAATGTATTTAGAACTTGATAGACATATTTGTTTTCATAGCTTTTTCCTTCTCTTGTTAGTACTAAAATAATCCCTAAAGGTAACCCAATTATAACTGCAAAGAACATAGCTATTGATACCATTTGAAGGGTTTCTAAAGAGGCTCGCCATATGGTACTACCCCATCTCTCATTAAATGCTGCAATATTCAAGATCATTACCCTTCACCTCCTCTATTTGTATGTTTCTATCCTTAAGGTAGGCTACTGCCTTAGCAGTTTCCTCCCCATCCCCTTGAATGTTAACAATTAATCTCCCATACTGATGCTCTTTTAATTGGATGATACTTCCCGATAATATGTTTGGATAGACATGAAACTCTTTTGCCAATGCTGCTAATATTGGCTGACTCGTTACTTCACCAACAAAGGATAGGGTAATTACCTCACCTACTTTTCTTTCCTGCTGAATTAATCCCTTTGGAAGATCATTAGGAAATTGACTATTGATAAATTTCTTTGTTGTCTCGTGTTTTGGTGAAGCATAGATCTCTAGTAATGAGCCTTCTTCAACCACCACACCATTTTCCATTACTGCTAACCGGTCACAAACCTTTTGAATAACATTCATTTCGTGGGTAATTAACAATATTGTGATTCCTAACTCACGATTTATCTTTAGTAAGAGTTCTAAAATTGCATCAGTTGTTTCTGGATCTAAGGCGCTTGTAGCCTCATCACTCAATAGAATCTCTGGTTCATGGGCTAGAGCCCTTGCAATAGCCACCCGTTGTTTTTGTCCTCCTGATAATTGTGAAGGATAAGCCCCGTGTTTATTTTCCAACCCTACAATTGCTAGATATTTTTCTACCCTTTTATTAATTTCAGCTTTGTCTACCCCTGTTAATTTCAATGGAATGGCAATATTATCAAAGACTGTTGCCGTTTTCAACAAATTAAATCCTTGGAAAATCATTCCGATCCTTTTTCTACTTTCCCTTAGTTCCTTTGGGGATAGATTTGTTAAATCTACCCCATTGATTAAAACCTCACCCGAGTCTGGTTTTTCTAATAAATTTACACATCTTATTAATGTACTCTTGCCGGCACCACTGTGGCCTATAACTCCATATATTTCCCCTTTTCTAACTTCTAGGGATACGTTGTTTAAGGCAACTAACTTGCTACTAGAAGTAGTAAAGGTTTTACTAATATTTTTTAACTTTATCAAATTTACCACCCCTTTAAGCTTTCTAGGCTAATTTTCTTATTACCATGCTGCAACAATTGAACCTTGAAATCTTTCTTCAATAAACTTTCTTACTTCTTCTGATTGATAGATTCTTACGAACTTATTTAGTGTAGCATCATCTTTATTTTCAGTTCTAACAGCTACTACATTTACCCATGGCGAATCATTTGGTTCGATAAAGATAGAGTCTTCTGTTGGTACATAGCCATGTTCTATTGCAAAATTAGTATTAATTGCTGCTGCCTTTAATTCTCCCAACTGTCTAGGTAATTGAGATGCTTCTAGTTCTATAAATCTAAGGTTTAGAGGGTTTTCGACAATGTCTTGAACAGTGGCCCTAACCCCTACTCCCTCTTTTAGAGTAATTAGACCTGCATTTTCAAATAATATTAGAGCTCTTGCTCCATTGGTGGGGTCATTTGGTAGCCCAATTCTATCCCCCTCTTGAATCTCAGAAACGTCCCCTATATCTTCAGAATAGATTCCCATCGGAAAGTTTACTGTCGAAGCAACTTCAATTAAATCTAAATTACGATCTGCCTTAAAATTATCTAAGTATGGCTTATGTTGAAACACATTAACATCTAGATCTCCTTCTGCAAGGGCGATATTAGGCATTACGTACTCTGTAAAGACTTTAATATCTATCTCTAAGCCTTCTGCTACTGCTAATTCTTTAACCTTTTCCAAAATTTCTTCGTGGGGTCCTGCTGTCACACCTATAACCAATTTATCTTCATTCAAAGTTCCTGTAGTTGTTGTTTTTTGAGTGCAGCCCACCAAACTAACTAATAACACCAATGCTGTTAACACAATAATAATTCTTTTCATCATTAACACTCCTTTTCTTAATTAAAGTAATAAAGTTATAACGTTATAAAGCGTTTAGGTATTAGCTTTCCCTTGATTCGTCCCCCCTCTGATTTTGAGCAATAAAAAACTCTCTGCAAAAGACAGAGAGGCAACGTAAGCACAGTTTACTTGTCTCTCTTATCTTTCGAAACATAATGATGTTTCGTAGGAATTAGCACCTTTACTTAATCGGCATTAAGTACGGTTGCTGGGTTTCATCGGGCCAGTCCCTCCACCTCTCTGGATAAGAGTTTAATATTATTCAATTATTATTTAACTATTATTAATATTTATTAAGCATAGATGTATTATATTACACTAACTTCCCCTCGTCAATACATAATTTTTTTATTTTTAGTAATATTTTATATTTTTAAGTTTTGATATCTGATGCCATAACTAAAGCAATCACCTATCACCAAGTCCCCACCTAAGGTTTTTAAAGCTCTTATACAATTACCTACTCCAACTTACGTACCATTTTTACTATATTTTACAAATATGTATCTTTTATAGCAGGTAATTGGAAATAAATGTCGTAACATATAGTTAAGTAAAAAATAACTTAACAGGAGGCATTTTATGAAAAATAAAAAACTTATTTATTTCTATCTTGCGCTAGTAATGTTATTAGTTTCTATACCAACTAACATTACCTATGCTACTTCCCCCAGCGATTGGGCAATTAATGAAGTCGAAAAAGCAGTGGAATTGGACTTAATCACAGATCAGCTCTTAGATAACTTTCAACAAGATATTACTAGAGAAGAATTTGCTCAATTAGCAGTAAAATTATACGAAGCCCTCTCTGGTGTTAAGGCCCCTTTAGCGCCATCTAACCCCTTTATTGATACCAATAATTCTGAGGTATTAAAGGCCTATGAATTAGGAATTGTAGGTGGTATATCTTCAAATCAATTTGCTCCTCAACAATCTATTACAAGGCAGGAGCTTAGTGTAATGATCCTTAGAACCATTAGGGCAGCCCTACCACAAACCAACAATAGTACACCTATTACCCATACATTTGAAGATGAAAACCTTATTGCCCCTTGGGCCCTTGATGCTGTCAGACACTTAAATCAACATGGGATTCTTGGTGGGGTAGGCGAAAACAAAATAAACCCTAGAGGGAATACTACTAGAGAACAGGCAATCGTTTTAGTACTACGTAGTTTCAACCACTTTAACGAAAGTTTAAATTCCTTAGTAGTGGCAAGTATTTATACGCCTATTAGCCTAGACCCCCATTATACAAACGATTTAGCTTCTTCTAGGGTGATGGCTCAAATTTATGAAACCCTATTAAATGTAGACGAGAACATGAACTTAGCACCAGGCCTTGCAGAATCTTGGCGTCAAGTAGATTCATTAACCTACGAATTTAGCTTAAAGGAGGGGGTCAAATTCCATAATGGGGACATCCTTACAGCCCATGATGTTGCTTTTACTTTAACTAGAGCTACTCTTTCCCCTTATATTGGCCATATTGTAGGTAATATTGATGCAAATAAAATAGAGGTAATTAATGACTATACGATTAGAATTTCTACCAAAATACCTGATAGTTCTCTTTTACATAACTTAACCCACGTGGCAACTTCAATTGTTAATAAAAATGTAGTAAAATCACTTGACGAACAATATGATGATAAACCCATCGGAACAGGTCCTTTTCAACTTGAAGCCTTTGACTCTGATGAAGTTAAATTAATCGCTTTTGATGAATATCACGGTGCTAGCCCTAAGTCTGATAGGGTAATTTTCAAAACTTTTTTAGATATGAGTGATCTCATTTCGGCTTTAGAAAATGGAGCAGTTGATATAGCCTTTGACCTTAACAATATTTCTAATACCAATAATATTAAAATGCTAGAAAAGGTAGTATCTAATCCAAACCTTAAGCTCCATAGAGATATGGGCCTTGCCACCAATTATGTAGGGCTAACTAGCAAAGATGGACCTTTAAATGATATTAGAGTTAGACAAGCCATTAATTACGCTGTAAATATAGAGGAAGTTATCAACTACGTTTATCATAATACCTTAGCTGCACCTAAAGGAGTAATTAGCCCCGCTGTTTGGGGAGCCTATCCCGATGCCCTAAGTTATGACTATAACACATCTAAAGGCCTAGAATTGATGAAAGAAGCAGGCTATAGCGATGGCTTAAAGCTTACTATGGCGGTTAACTATAATCAGCAAAGAATGGATATTGCAGAGCTTTTGCAGTCCCAACTGAAAGAAATTAATATTGATCTTGAAATATTTGTTTTAGAATTTGGGGAGTTCCTAGATACTACTTCCAGGGGAGAATATGACATGTTTGTTTTAGGTTGGGTTACCATCACTGCTGATGCTGATTATGGTCTATATTCAATGTTTCACTCTTCAGCCATTGGGCCGGCAGGTAACAGAACCTATTATAGTAACGAAAAGGTTGATGAGCTACTAGATTTAGCCCGTGAAGTGTCAGATCCAAATAAAAGAATGCAGTACTATCACCAAGCCCAAGAAATGATCCATGAAGAAGCTCCGTGGGTTGTGCTGGGACACGGAGAAAACATTTCTGCATCAACTAAGGGTGTTACAGGATTTAATCAACACCCTGCTGGACATCATAGATTAGCAGGTGTTGGTGTTATGAAATAGTAAAGTTAATTCTACAGTGACCTCTATCCCATTGGATAGGGGTTTTCTTATTCATAGTCCCATGACCTAAGACCCATTTCACAAAGATTACTGTATCTTCAAAGGTATTTGTAAAATTTTGTCGTAATTTATCTATGTTGGTAAATCATTCTATAGGAGGACTCTTCATGAAAAGAAAAAAAATAATTTATGTTGTATTGGCTCTTGTAATATTTTTAGCTGGAATCCCTACAAATATTGCCTATGCCAGTTCCCCAAGTCAATGGGCTGTTTCAGAAATTGAACAAGCAGTAGAAAACAAACTGACTACTGTTAAAGTTCTAAACAATTATCAGCAAAATATAACAAGGGAAGAATTTGCTGAGCTTGCCGTTAAACTCTACGAAGCCCTTACTGGCTCTAAAGCAACACCTGTATCTCCTAATCCCTTTAAAGATACAAATAATCCAGAAATCTTAAAAGCTAACAAATTAGGAATTGTTGGCGGTGTAACTCCTACAGAATTTGCCCCCAATCAACCTATTACAAGACAAGAAATAAGTGTTATGCTTCTTAGAACCATTAAAGCTACTTATCCTCAGTCAAATTATAATCATTCAAACAGCAATCGATTTGCAGACGAAATACTTATTGCTCCCTGGGCGCTAGATCCTGTTAAATACCTAAATCAACAAGGTATATTGGGGGGAGTGGGGGATAATCGGATCAACCCAAGAGGTAACACCACTCGGGAACAAGCTATCGTTTTGGTTAACCGTACCTATGAAAAGTACTTAAAGAATAATTCTGATGCCTTTAACATTGCCATCAGTCATATGCCTAACACCTTAGATCCTCATTCTGCTGATTGCAATGCTGCCCATAGTATAATTGCTCAAATGTACGATACATTAATTATTATGGAAAATGACGAGCTTTTACCTGGTTTAGCGGAGAGTTGGAGACAAGTAGATTCTTTAACCTATGAATTTAAAATTCGTAAGAACGTTAAATTCCATAATGGCCAATCATTAACTGCTAAAGATGTAGCTTATTCATTAAAGAGAAGTGCTAATTCTTCTCTTCAAGGAAATGTTTTAACTCAACTTAATACAGACAAGATTCAAGTAGTTGATGATTATACCATTAGAATTTCCACCAAAGAACCTTTTGCCCAAATATTAAATAGACTTACCCATATTAATACTGTTATTATTAGTGAAAATTCTGTTCAACCTGTTGGGACTGGACCTTATCAAATGGTTTCTAAAACCTCAACTAAGATTGAACTGAAGGCCTTTAACCAATATTTTAGAGGTAATGCTAAGACATCAAATATTAACTATCTAATTATTAGGGATAGTATTGAAGTAATGGAGGCAATTATAGAAGGTACTGTTGACATTACTTATGGTTTAGACCTAGAACAAATGTATGCCCTTAGATATGGAAATTTCTTGGGATATAATCACTATCGTTTAGTTCAGCCACCAGGTAAAGGTACAACCTTTGTTGGTATTAATTCAGCAGATTCCCCTTTAAATGACCCTAGAGTTCGTCAGGCACTTAACTATGCAGTTGATGTCAAATACATTGGTGAAATTTTAATTTCAGATGAGTTTGAAGTACCTGCCCTGCCCTTTAACCCCTTCTTTTGGGGCACCCATTGGGGAATCCCTCCCTATACTTATAACGTAGCTTATGCTCGTAATTTGTTAAGAGATGCAGGTTATGGAAGTGGCTTTAAAGCTTCCATCAGTATATTTGATACTGAGGTAAATTATTTTATTGCTGAGATGATTAGAGAAGACTTAGCTGTATTAAATATTGAATTAGAAATCATCTTCTATGATGACTTTGGTAAATATCTAGATGCTCTAGCAAAGGGTGACACTGATTTATATCTACTAACGTGGCAAAACTATGCAGCAGATATTGATTATACCCTATACTCCCTATATCACACATCGGGAGATTATAACTATTCTAACTATAACAATCCTCAGGTGGATATGCTATTAGATCTCGCTCGCCAAACAGCTGATGATGAAGTTAGAATGGGATATTATCTAGAAGTACAAGAGCTTGTTGATGAAGATGCTCCTTTTATCCTTCTCTATTATAGTGTAGATAATATTGCAATAAATACAAGAGTAGCTGATCTAATTTATAACCCTTCCAATTATTTTATCCTTTGGGAGGCTTATATTAGATAGTCTAAACAGAGTGTAATGTATCGTATATAATTGAGTAATACACAAGAGAAACACCAGGCTAGGTCTATCCTAACTCTGGTGTTTTGCTTTTGATTTAGATAAAGGTTGTCATACACTTCAAGTTTTATAGTATTGGCGAAAACAACCTCATTAAAGATTCTTTTATACGATTAGCAATGGGTCTTTTTCTATATTCCGTTAAAGTAAGTTCCTTACTATGACGAAAATCATTTATAAAGTTGAACAACATTTCCTCTGATAGCTCTTGGTCATAGATAAAAGCATTAATTTCAAAATTCAAATGAAAACTTCTAATGTCTAAATTTGCTGTTCCAATACTGACAAAGTCGTCATCAGCTAATATTACTTTTCCATGGACGAATCCCTTTTGATATTCATAAATTCTAACTCCTGCCAATAATAATTCTTTAAAATGAGACCTCGAAGCCCAAAATACTGTTCGATGATCGGGTTCACTAGGTAAAATAATCCTTACATCTACACCCCTTATAGCGGCAGTCTTTAATGCCATCATGATACTTTCATCAGGTATTAGGTATGGCGACATAATAAAAATTCTTTTACTGGCAGCAGAAATGGCTGAGAAATAAGCTTGATGTATAGATTCCCACTGGGAGTCAGGTCCGCTGGAGGCCACTTGTACTAGCTGAGTTCCGCAGTTGCCTTGTCTGGGAAAATAGATAGGGTCATCTAATTCTTCTCCTTTAACAAAGAACCAATCCATAAGGAATATGGCTTGTATAACATATACGGCCTCCCCTTCTATTTTTAGATGGGTATCCCTCCAAAACCCCATTTTTTCACTTTTACCCAAATATTCATCTCCAATATTTAACCCACCTAAAAAACCTGTAGTTCCGTCTACAATTAATATTTTTCTATGGTTTCTATAATTAAGGCGGCTACCAAAAAAGGGAAAGGAAACTGGCAAAAATGGAACCACTTTACCACCTACCCTACGAAGCTCTCCAAAGAAGTTTTTGTCTAATTTCCAGCAACCAACTGCATCATATATAACCCTTACTTCAACCCCTGCTTTTGCTCTTTCAACCAAAGCGTCTCTTATTTTTCTACCAATCTCGCTATCTTTAATAATAAAATACTCCATATGAATATGGTGTTCTGCCCTTTTTATAGCATGTAATATAGCACCGAAGGTTTCATCACCATTTTGTAGTACCTTACACCTGTTGTTTACAGTTATTGGGGAGTTAGCATTGTACATAAGTAGCGGAATAAGTTTTCCCTTTAGCCCTTGCATCTGCTCCTCAAACAAGTTTACGAACTTCGTAAAGGAGGCTTGCTGCTTTAATAAATAGCTTAATATTCTATAATCTTGTTTAGATTTCTTGATAAAGGTTTTTTTCTTTTTATGATTTTGACCAATGTATAAATACAGAAAAATCCCTACTATCGGCAACAAAATTAATATGAAAATCCATGCTAATGAACTAGAAGGATTCCTGTTTTCAGACAAAATAAGTATGCTGATGGCGAGGGTGGCTATAGTAAAAATGATAGTAAAGAGATTCCAAAATGTCATGATTGTCACCTCCCCAATGAAGGAACCAGTAATTAATAATTCGTTAAGTTTAGGTTTTCATTATAAATTAATATAACCTTTAATGCTTCCTTCAATAACTTTTCTTTATCTAATCTTAAAACAATTTCATTTATCATAAATTTACCCAATAGATCTGGGTTTTCATCATTTTTTGTCAAATCTCTTCTCGTAATTACTTTTTGTAACAAGTAGTTAACATCATAAATTTCAAAAGGATTGATATTACTATTACCTGCCATGGCCTCTACGAGACCCAATAATACATCCCCATAGGTGCAATTTTTATCTAATTCCATTAAGGTAATAAACTTTGGTATAATTCCTTCTAAAATCAGTCTGTTAATGGGAAGTCCTTGGTTAAGGTTAAATAAGTCTCCTAATTTTTTAATGGAATCCTCCTTCAGTCCCATAAAAAACCTTAAGGCTGTTGTATCATCAATTCCCGAATTTATGTAGTAGTTTCTACCCTTTAATCCCTTAAGTGCTTTAAATGTATCGAAATAACCTAACAATATGTTTTGTCTTGCTCTATCTCTACTAAACTCCATTATCCCCCCTAATGGTTGGTTAGGAGTAATATAAATAACCTCTAAGTCTGGATAGTCAACTTTTTTTATTCTGCCTTTACTTAGAAGGCGTACTGCTACAATTTGTTTACATCCTTTTTTATAGAGCATTTCTAATGGTAGATTATTATAAAATCCTCCATCTAAAAAAACCTTACCGTCTAGCTTTTTAGATTTAAAAATCGGTAAGTAGGAGGAAGCCATTAAATAATCTGCCATTTTTCCTAAAGGAACATCCTCTTTATAGATTTCCATTGGTCTTCTTTCTGTTAAACATACGGTGACGAAACCAAAATGCTTATTTGACTTTCTTATATAGTCCTCTTTTACACACTTATTTACTAATTTTCTAAGGGGTTTGGGATCAATACCAAATCCCTTAACTACCCTCTTAACTTCTCCGTAAAGGGCTTGAATACTGTTAGGTGATAACTCATTATCGGCAATTAACTCATAGATCTTATCATCGACATCCATGATTTTTGTTGGGCTCATATTATTCCATATTTCATAAGCCAGCTCAAAATCTTCCTGTATCATTAAAGCTCCATTTAGGGCTCCAACAGAAGTTCCTGAAATCCCATCAAACTCGATATTTAATTCTCTAAAGGCTTTCCACGCCCCTATCTGATAGGCTCCTTTTGCCCCTCCACCTTCTAGAGTTAATCCTAGCATAATTTTCACCCCTTGTTTTGAGCATATTTTTTAACCACTTTACTTATATTGGTTTTACTATCCTTCCTTTATTATACTCAATTATTCTTAATTAGCCACTAGTGTTTTTTCCGATTAGAGTAGAAAAAAGACGAGGTAATATACCTCGTCTTTAAATATGTCTACAAATTAGTATTGTGCTAATCTGCTATATGTTTGATATCTTTCTTCTGCTTCTTGTTGAGCCTTAAGGAATAATTCTTCTGCTTGCTCTGGGAAAGCCTTAACTAATGAAGCGTAACGAACTTCTCCCATTAAGAAGTCTTTAAATGAAGCCTTTGGCTCTTTAGAGTCAAGAACAAATGGATTTTTTCCTTGATCTTTTAACTCTGGGTTGAATCTGTATAAATGCCAGTATCCTGCCTCTACAGCCTTCTTAGACTGTTCTTGAGTTTTACCCATACCAGCTTTGATACCATGAGCAATACAAGGTGAGTAAGCAATTACAATAGATGGTCCATTATAAGCTTCTGCTTCCTTCATAGCCTTAATTAATTGGTTTTTATCTGCACCCATTGCAACCTGTGCAACGTATACATAACCATAGCTCATAGCGATCATACCAAGATCTTTCTTCTTAGTCTTCTTACCAGAAGCTGCAAACTTAGCAATAGATGCAGTTGGAGATGCTTTAGAAGATTGTCCTCCTGTATTTGAGTAAACTTCTGTATCCATTACTAGGATATTTACGTTTTCTCCTGAAGCGATTACATGGTCTAATCCGCCGAAACCGATGTCATAAGCCCAACCGTCTCCACCAAAGATCCATTGAGATTGCTTAATTAGATATTGCTTCTTCTCTAATATTTCATCTACAATCCCATTGCCTTTAGCTGCCTCAAGTAATGGAAGCATCTTGTAAGTTGCTTCTTTTGAAGTTCTACCTTCTTCTTTGTTTTCTAACCAGAATTTAAATGCATCTTTTAATTCTGCAGAAAGATCAGACTCAAGACCTTCTACCATTAAGTCAGTAAGTCTTCCTCTCATTTGGTTTGCTGCTAAGAACATACCGTATCCAAACTCTGCATTGTCTTCAAATAATGAGTTAGCCCAAGCTGGACCTCTTCCATTTTTATCTTTACAATATGGCACAGATGGTGCACTACCACCATAAATTGAAGAACAACCTGTAGCATTGGCTACCATCATTCTATCTCCAAATAATTGAGTGATTAACTTAACATAAGGAGTTTCTCCACAACCTGCACAAGCTCCTGAGAACTCAAAGTATGGTTGAGCGAATTGGCTTCCTTTTACAGTTTCAATATTTGTTAAATGAGACTTATCGCTAATGTTGCTTGCTGCATAATCCCATCTTTCTCTTTCATCAAATTGAGTCTCTACTGGTTGCATTACAAGAGCCTTATTCTTAGATGGACAGATATCAGCACAGTTTCCACATCCTGTACAATCTAATGGGCTTACTTGCATTCTATATTGTAGTCCTTCAAACTCTTTACCCATTGTTTTTAATGTATTAAAGCCTTCTGGCGCTCCTGCAAGTTCTTCTGCATCAGCTAAGAATGGTCTAATAGCAGCATGAGGACAAACAAATGAACATTGGTTACATTGGATACAGTTGTCAGCGATCCACTCTGGTACATGAACAGCAATACCACGTTTTTCATATCTAGAAGTCTCTAGTGGGAATGTTCCATCTTCAGCACCAACAAAGGCACTTACTGGTAGACTATCTCCATCTTGAGCGTTCATAGGTCTTAAAATATTCTTAATGAAGTCTGGCTCTTCTTTAGTAGCTGCAGCTTCTTCAGTTACTCCTAACCATGATGTTGGAACATCAATCTTAACTAGTGCATTTACACCACGTTCTACTGCTTCGTAGTTCATGTTTACAATTTTTTCACCTTTGTTACCGTATGCATCTACAATAGCATCCTTTAGATACTTAACAGCATCGTCAACAGGAATAACATCAGCTAGCTTAAAGAAGGCTGATTGACAAATCATGTTAATTCTTCCACCTAAGCCGATTTCTGTTGCAATGTCTGTAGCATTTAATGTGTAGAAGTTAATTTCGTTTTCAGCGATGTACTTTTTCATAGAAGCTGGTAACTTTTCATCTAACTCTTCTTTTGACCAAGTACAGTTTAGAAGGAAGTTTCCACCTTTTTTCAATCCTTTTAGTAAATCATATTGATATACATAAGATTGATTATGACAAGCAACAAAATCTGCTTCATCAATTAAGTAGGTAGACTTAATTGGCTGATGTCCAAAACGTAAGTGAGAAATTGTTACTCCACCAGATTTTTTAGAGTCATAACTGAAGTAAGCTTGTGCATACATATCAGTGTTATCTCCAATAATCTTGATGGCACTCTTGTTAGCTCCAACTGTACCGTCAGAACCTAATCCCCAGAACTTACATCTAATCGTTCCCTTAGGAGCTGTATTAACTTTTTCTCCTAATTCTAAAGAAGTATGAGTAACGTCATCAACAATACCAACTGTAAATCTATCTTTTGGTTGATCTGACATTAAGTTGTTGTAAACTGCTAAAATTTGTGTTGGAATAGTATCCTTAGAACCTAATCCATATCTTCCACCGATAATCATTGGTGCATTTTCTTTTCCAAAGAATAATGATTTAATATCTAAATGTAGTGGTTCAGCTAAAGCACCTGGCTCTTTTACTCTATCTAATACAGCAATTCTCTTAACTGTACTTGGGCATACATCAAAGAAGTATTTTTCAGAGAATGGTCTGTATAGGTGTACTTTAATTATCCCTACTTTTTCGCCTTTTTCTAACAGATAATCAATTGCTTCTTCAATCGTATCTGTTACTGAGCCCATTGCAACAATTACATGTTCTGCATCTTCTGCACCATAGTAATTGAATGGAGCATATTCTCTTCCTGTAAGCTTAGTAATTTCCTTCATGTAATCGTTTACGATATCAGGAATTGCATCATAATAAGGATTAGCGGCTTCCTTAGCTTGGAAGAAGATATCTGGGTTTTGAGCCGTTCCTCTAAGTACTGGATTTTCTGGATTTAACGCTCTATTTCTGAATTCTTTTACAGCATCCCAGTCTAATAGTTTTGCAAATTCATCATATTCGATTACTTCAATTTTTTGCATCTCGTGGGAAGTTCTAAAACCATCAAAGAAATGGATGAATGGTACTCTACCTTTAATAGAAGCTAAGTGAGCAACCCCTGCTAAATCCATTACTTCTTGAACACTTCCAGATGCTAACAGAGCACATCCTGTTTGTCTAGCTGACATAACATCAGAGTGATCCCCAAAGATTGAAAGGGCATGTCCAGCGATGGCACGAGCACTTACATGGAATACTCCTGGTAATAACTCTCCTGCAATTTTATACATATTTGGTATCATTAATAATAAACCTTGTGATGCAGTAAAAGTTGTTGTTAAGGCTCCAGCTGCTAATGAACCATGTACAGCTCCAGCTGCTCCTGCCTCTGATTGCATTTCAGTAACGTGAACTGACTGACCAAAAATATTTTTTTGGCCATATGAACTCCACTCATCAACATTTTCTGCCATGTTTGATGATGGTGTGATTGGATATATTGCTGCAACATCAGTGAAGGCATACGCACAATAGGCCGCCGCAGCATTACCATCCATGGTTTTCATTTTTCTTGCCATTTCAATTTCCTCCCTTTAGTTTTATATTGATCTATCGAAGATAGATTTCAATGTGTATCTTGTATACCATTCTATTATATAAAAAAAAACCAATGATTTATAGTTAAATTTTTTTTAATAGTTCTACTTTTTTTATAAGTCATTCCAGTTTTTTTATTATTCTTATTATTTAAGAAAAACTCTTTCTGATAAAACCTCCTATTTTCAATAGCTAAATGTTAATTCCGTATTAAAAAGATTATCATTAAATGAAATAATTAATTTAATAACAATCTTTTCACTAATAATTATATTTTTTATTTTTATTTGATACTAGTACTTTCATCTAAGCTTATGAATACTTTAGACCTAATATTATTTTCTAGTCCTCTTAATAAACTCCATTAAAAGATCATCCAATTCTTGACTAAGGCTTACTGTTTCTTCATCGGTAATACAGTCCTTCTTCTCTCGGGTCATCTGGTTAAGCTTACTGCGTACTACTTCAATTTTTTCTTTCAATTGATTTATTTCATCATTTTTAGCCATAGGATTATCCTCACCTTATATTATATTGAGTCAATCTCTTTAATTCTTGGAAAACTTTAGAGTTTTTCTTTAATATATGGACCTTCATTAAAGCAACTAGATTTCCCCTGGGCAAGCTAGATAAACCACATTTTTCGCTCCACCTAACTTTAATATTTCGTCAGTTATTCTTGGTTATAGACTTCCGTTACCTCAATTACTCCTAAATAGACCCATTATAGTCACTCCTTCTTTTGTTTTATTATTAATTCGATTTCATTAATTCCAAATCCTCCTATCTTTATCATTTTATACTACCTATTTTGAAGATTTTTACAAGATATTTTACTTTGTATTACCCTATTTTTTTATAGCCTTACTGAAATTTTAGTAACTAAAAGGGTCTTCACCTCTAAATTGATGAAGACCCCACTAGTGTTCATATATTGAATCTCTCAAAGTTTTAATTATATCTTAAGGCGACTAATTTAACTTCATTAAAAGCTCACCTGTTTTAACACTTTGATTTTCCTTAACAAAGATAACCTCCACAACACCATCATTTGTAGCAATAATATTTGTTTCCATTTTCATAGCTTCTATAATCATTAGACTCTGCCCTTCTTTGATAACTTCACCTTCTTTAACCAATACCTTCAGTACTGTTCCAGGTATGCTGGCACCTATTTCTTTATTATTATCTGGGTCTGCCATTTGGGTAAATCCAACTTTATTAACCATACCAGATGCTTTGTCATGAATTTTAATCTCTCTTCGATTTCCATTTACCTCAAATACTAAGTTCCTACTTCCTTCACTATCTACCTTACCGATCTCTAATAGCTTTACAATTAAAATTTTACCCTCAGCAATCTCGACCTCCGACGTCTCTCCCTCATACAATCCATGGAAAAAAACATCACTACCCATTCTACTAAGATCGCCATACTCCCTAACATATTTAATATAATCTTCAAATACTTTAGGATATAGAGCATAGCTTAAACAATCTTTTTCAGTTGGCTCAATTTTTAGATGATCTTTAAGATATTTTTCAATAGCTTCAAAGTCTTCTGGTGGAAGTAACTCACCTGGTCTACAAGTTATGGCCTTTTCGCCCTTTAATACCAGTTGCTGAAGGTCTTCTGGAAAACCACCCTGTGGTTGACCCATCATTCCTTTAAAATATGATACGGCTGAGTCTGGGAAGGTCATTTCTTTCCCCTTTACTAGAATGTTTTCGGGGGTTAGATCATTCTGTACCATAAATATCGCTAGATCTCCTACCATTTTAGAAGATGGTGTTACCTTAACAATGTCTCCTACCATATCATTTACCGTTTTATACATTTCCTTTACTTCTTTAAAACGATGCCCTAAACCAAAACTTTCTACCTGTGGTTTTAAATTAGAATACTGCCCACCAGGAATTTCATATTTGTATACTTCTGTCGTACCAGATTTTAGGTCAGATTCAAATTGACTGTAAACAGGTCTAACAGCAGCCCAATATCGAGATATTTCTTCCATATCATCAAGATTAATTCTAGTATCCCTCGATGTATTTTCTAGGGCTGCAACAACAGAGTTAAGGGCTGGTTGACTTGTTAAACCAGACATACTATTGATAGCTGTATCCACTATATCTACCCCCGCCTCTGCCGCCATCAACAGGGTTGCTACCCCATTTCCACTGGTATCATGGGTATGCAAATGGATCGGCATAGATACCTCTTGCTTAAGGGCTCTAATCAGTTTTTCAGCAGCGTATGGCTTAAGTAATGCCGCCATGTCTTTAATAGCTAGTATATGGGCTCCTGTCTTTTCAATTTCCTTAGCCATATCCACATAGTATTTAAGAGAATATTTATCTCTAGTAGAATCTAAAATATCACCCGTGTAGCAAATACAAGCTTCTGCTATTTTATTATTTTGAAGCACCTCATCTATGGCGATTTCCATTCCCTTTAACCAGTTAAGGGAATCAAAAACTCTAAAAACATCTATTCCAGATTGAGCAGATTCTTTAATAAATCTTCTAATTACATTGTCTGGATAATTCTTATAACCTACTCCATTACTACCTCTTAATAACATTTGAAATAAGATATTAGGTATTTTCTTTCTTAGTTCCTCCAGCCTACTCCAAGGAGATTCCTTTAAGAAACGATATGCTACATCATAGGTTGCACCTCCCCACATTTCAAGGGAAAACAGGTCATTTCCTAAAATGGAAGTAGCTTTAGCAATCTTAACCATATCTCTTGTTCTTACCCTAGTAGCCATCAAAGACTGATGGGCGTCCCTCATTGTAGCATCAGTTAAAAGGAGCTTTTCTTGACTTTTGATCCAATCCACCACACCTTGAGGGCCTTTTTCTTCTAATATTTGTTTTGTTCCCCTCAAGTTTTCAGGTTTTTCTACTTTAGGAATGACAGGTACATCAAATTCTTTTTTAGTTCCTAATGTTTCATTTACTACTTTTTCTCCAATATACCTTAAGAGTTTTAGTTCCTTATCTGTTTTTGGAGCAATATCAAACAATGAAGGATTCTCTGCTATGAAATTAGTATGACATGTTCCCTGTCTAAAGTCTTCATGGTTTAATACATTTATTAAAAAACCTGTGTTAGTTTTTACTCCTGCAATAGAAAGTTCCTTAATTGAGCGGATAGACTTTCTTATGGCATCTTCAAAAGTCCTCGACCAAGAAGTAACCTTTACAAGCAAACTGTCGTAATAAGGACTTACCATCGCTCCAGTAAACCCATTTCCTCCATCTAATCGAATACCAAATCCAGATCCTGTTCTGTATACATCAATTTTACCTGTATCAGGAGCAAATTGATTACTTGGATCTTCTGTTGTCACTCGACTTTGTATGGCATAACCATTTACTTTAATATCATTTTGAGAATAGATTCCAATCTCTTCAGATGCTAATGAATACCCCTGGGCAATTAAAATTTGACTTTGTACTATATCAATTCCTGTTACCATTTCTGTTACAGTATGTTCTACTTGAATTCTTGGATTCATTTCAATAAAGTAATGATTTCCATGAATATCTACCAAAAATTCAACTGTACCTGCATTACAGTAATCTACTGCCTTAGCTATTTTCAGAGCATCTTGACAAATCTCTTCTCTCTTTTCTTCCGATATAGAGACGGCTGGAGTAAATTCTATAATTTTTTGATGTCTTCTTTGGATAGAACAATCTCTTTCAAACAAATGAACCAAATTACCTTGTTGGTCTCCTAGTACCTGAACTTCAATATGTTTAGGTTTTTCCAAATACTTTTCAATAAAAATATCCTCAATGCCAAAAGCTTTTTTAGCTTCATTCTTAGCACTATGGAAAGCCTCAATTAATTCGTCCTCTTTTCTAACAATCCTCATTCCTCTGCCACCACCACCAGCAGCAGCTTTGATCATAACAGGGTATCCACAATAATTTGCAAATTCCTTCGCTTCCTCTTCAGTTGCAATGGGCCTCTCTACTCCAGGAATTATTGGTACGTTAGCTTTTTTTGCTACAATTTTTGACTGAATCTTATCCCCTAACGCTTCAATCATCCCATAGGTTGGGCCAATGAATATAATCCCAGCTTCCTTACACTTTCTAGCAAACTCTGGATTTTCAGCTAAAAATCCGTATCCAGGATGAATAGCATCTACGCCCTTTTTTAAAGCTAAACTAATAATTTCATCAATACTTAAATAGGCCTCAACTGGCCCTTTATTTTTCCCAATTAAATAAGATTCATCAGCCTTTGTTCTAAAAAGAGCTGTTTTGTCCTCATTTGAATAAATTGCCACTGTCCTAATTCCCAATTCCTTACAGGCTCTAAAAATTCGAATAGCTATTTCGCCTCGATTTGCTACTAAAACTCTTTTGAATTTTAATCTTTCCATGAATCTCAACTCCCAACTTCTTTCATATAGTATTATTTATTTTTGATCAAGATGTATCTTTATTCATTTATTTTTATATTTTACCCTTTAAAATATATTATCTCATTATATTATATCTTTTAGTGTTCATCAATACTCTATAATTATTTTTATATGTTTATTTTGTTTTTTTCGATTAAGCTATACTACTAAAAATACATTATTTTGAAACATAGATAATAGTAGGAATATTAATTATGATTTATTGTATACTGTATATTTCATTTATCCTATTTTTCCATAAATTTATTTTTTGATATATAAAAATTAATTTATTATTTCAAAACAATAAGCAAGTAGATTTAAACACAAAAAAACACCTCTACTTAATTTATGTAGAGATGTGTTTTTTAAATCATATTTATTAAAGTTATTTTGTTTTATCCTAGTGCTGCCTCAGCTTCACTAACTAATTCTCTAATTAACTCTTTAACTGATACAATCTTATCTAAACGGTAGGCATTACTTCCAACAAATATTAAACCGTTTTCAACATTTCCTTTTACTGAATTAATCAAGGCTGTAGATATACAGTAAGGACTCACACCAGGATCACAGGGTTTTAAACAATTATAGCATTTCTTAATTGGAATTCTATCACTTTCTAATGCTTTTATAAATGCATTTCTTATCGCTCGCCCAGGCATACCTACTGGACTCTTAACTAACTGAATATCCTCTTCTCCAGCGTTCAAATATGCTTCCTTAAACTTTATATCTGCATCACATTCATGGGTTGTTACAAATCTAGTGGACATTTGAACACCTGAAACACCTGCTTTTATGTACTTAGCTATATCTAACCCATCAAAAATCCCCCCTGCAGCTACTACAGGTATACTTTCACCATTACTTTGTTTGAAGGGGTTAAGGGCTTCCATTACTTCCTTTACAATGCTGTGTAGGTCTGGCTTTTCGTCTGCCTGTAGTTGTTCCATAGAAAAACCTAAGTGGCCTCCTGCCTCTGGTCCTTCTACAATCACAAGATCTGGTGTGTAATTAAATTTCTTTTGCCATAGCTTAGTCATTAAAGCAGCAGCCTTACCTGACGAAACAATTGGTGCAATTTTTGTTTTAGACCCTTTTACTAAAGCAGGAAGCTCCGTTGGTAAACCTGCCCCAGAAATAATTAAATCAATTTTTTCCTCTACAGCAGCTTTTACCATATCCTTATAATTATTAATTGCTACCAGTAAATTTACACCTAATATTCCATCGGGACTTAATTCTCTGGCTTTTCTAATTTCTTTTATTAACCCTCTTACATTTGCTTCATCACAGTTTGTCTCAAAATCTGATTCACGGTAACCTACCTGCACACCAGAAATAACACCAACTCCACCTTCATTGGCAACAGCTGATGCCAAACCAGAAAGGGAAACACCTACTCCCATTCCGCCTTGTATTATAGGAATATTTGCGATAAGGTCACCTATACGCAAAGATGGTAATTTCATAAAATCGACTCCTTATAAATATTTATTAAAATGAAAATTTTTACTTAATTATTTCAAGTATATCCGCTAATTTACCTCCAGTCAAGGAAATCCCATATCATCTATAGAATTTTATAAATATTAGAACAAAGTCTTCCTTCTTAAGATTACAAGATCATTTTAGATGAAGAAACTAAGGGACAACAACTTAATCCAACTAAAAGTTTATCTACTTATGTTGAAACTCATTACGTAAAGTTCTGTTATATTAAAAGAATTAAAGTAGAACTTTCCTATTTTAATATAAAATCAATTATATTATTGCCAATTAATACGTATAATTTACATGTGGGCCGTTGGACACAAGTATTTTTTTTTGATATGATGTCATAGAAACCATTATAAAGGAGCGTTTAATTTTATGGAAAAAAACCAAGTAGTTGCTACTGTTGGCAACAAACAAATTACCCAAGATTATATTCAAAAAGTACTAAGTACGCTTGACCCTCAAAGAGCAATGCAATTCTATTCAGAAGAGGGTAAAAAGAAACTTGTTGAAGAATTAGTTAACCAAGAATTATTTTACCTAGATGCCCTTACTAAAGAGCTAGACCAAAGCCCCAGCTTCCTTTCAGAAATTGAAGCAATGAAAGAGAACCTACTTAAGCAATATGCTATTAATCAATTATTAAAAGACATAACTGTTAGCGAAGACGAAGTGCAAGCATATTACAGTGAACATAAAGAAAAATTTGTTGCGCCTGAATCTGTTCGTGCATCTCATATCCTAGTAGACGAAGAAGCCCAAGCTAACGAAATCATTAGTGACATTAACAATGGTTTATCCTTTGAGGAAGCTGCTCAAAAGCATTCTAAGTGTCCATCTAATGCTAAAGGTGGAGATTTAGGGTCCTTCACTAGAGGTAAAATGGTACCTGAGTTTGAAGAAGCTGCCTTTGCATTAGCTGTAGACGAAGTAAGCCAGCCTGTAAAAACTCAATTTGGTTATCATATCATTAAAGTTTCAGAAAAAAACCCTTCTGAAATCACTCCATTTGAAGGTGTGAAAGATCAACTTACTCAACAGTTGGTTTCTATGAAACAACAAGAGGTTTACTACTCCAAAGTAGAAGAATTAAAAACACAATATCCTGTTGAAGTTAATATATAATAACTTAAAGAAAAGACCTACCGATGAGTAGGTTTTTTTTTACACATTTTTTAGGTATCGGCATAAGATAGTTAGAAAGAAAAAGTAAGTAGGTGACTATAAATGCACGATAGATTTGGTCCAAATAGTTGGAAAAATTTAATTATCGGCACCGATACAACCGTTCCCCTAAGAAACGGTAGACTTGTGCCTGCTATAAACTTTGACAACGCAGCAACTACCCCACCTTTTTCTACCGTTGTACAGGATGTCATAAACTTTTCTCCTTGGTACTCTTCAGTACATAGAGGTACTGGTTTTAAGTCTCAGTTTTCTTCGCATTTTTATGAGAATGCAAGAAAAATCATAGCCGACTTTGTAAAGGCTGATTATGAACGAGATACAGTCATTTTTGTAAAAAATACAACTGAAGCTATCAATAAAGTAGCCCATAGCTTATCTACCCCAGAAAATAAGCAAGTTGTCCTCTCTACATGCATGGAACATCATTCTAATGATTTACCCTGGCGCAGAAGCTACGAGGTTGACTATATCGAAATTGACTCGAAGGGAAGGCTTGTTTTAGAAGACTTGGCACATAAGCTAGAAAAGCATAAGGGCTCTGTAAAACTAGTTGTGGTAACAGGTGCCTCTAATGTAACGGGGCATCGTAACCCCATCCATAAAATAGCCGCCCTAGCCCATCATTATCACGCTAAAGTATTGGTGGATGGTGCTCAATTAGTCCCCAGATATCCCGTGGACATGAAACCCCACCCTTCATTAGAGCATATTGACTATCTTGTTTTTTCTGGTCATAAAATGTATTCACCCTTTGGAGTTGGGGTCTTAGTCGCTCCTAAAGATTCTTTCATTAATAATCCTCCAGACTTAGTTGGGGGAGGCACAGTAGATTTTGTTACCCATGACCTTGTTCAGTGGGCTGATTTACCCTATCGAGAAGAGGCAGGAACCCCTAATTTAATGGGGATAGTAGCTTTAGTTTCTGCTATTAAAACCTTACAAAAAATTGATCTAAAAAGAATTGATGCTTACGAACACAATCTAATGGAATACACCCTAAGGGGGTTACAGCAAATTCCCGATATTATTCTATATGGTGATTCTTCCAATTTACATGACCGTGTAGCCATCATTCCCTTTAATATAGCAGGTCTGTCCCATGAAGAAACTGCAAAGATTCTATCCATGGAGGGAGGAATTGCAGTCCGTAATGGTTGCTTTTGTGCCCAACCTTATATACAAAAACTCTTAGGGGTTTCTCAAGAAGATATTAATGAAGGCCTTAAAAACCCCGACCTACCTCGACCTGGCATGGTTAGAGTTAGCTTTGGATTATATAACCAGTTTCAAGAGGTGGATCAACTGATTGCTTTGTTACGACATGTTGTGAAACATAAGCACTACTACAAGACCTTATATAAAACTGTGCCGGATTTTTATCCCCATAGTTGATGGAGCTAGGCTCTTTTAAAACCACAATTCATCGGAATATGATTATGTGGGATACTTACATTTACAAAATTACCCTACTGTGTTATATTATTTGGGATAATGTTTTCAAATTTTTAACAATAATTATTTCATTAACCTATCCTTTGATACAAATTAGAGGGTCAATATATGAGAACTGATAATATATCTTGTCATTAATAGAAACAGTTTTTTAAGAGTAGCTCAATATAAAGCTTATATTTTGATGGAAGGAGAAAATTATGTACTTAATTCTAGCATCATTATTAATGGGTTATGTTGGTCTTGTGTTATCAACTCCATTTCGTTCTGAATTATACTCATATCTTTTCATGACAGTTGGTGTTTTAAGCCCTTTATTATTTAAAATAGATAAATATATAAAACAAAAAAATAATGATTCCAACTAACTTCAAAATACTAAAAATGGCCCCTTGATACACATAGCTTTGTATAGGGGTCAATTTTTATTTTGTTTATATTTTTCATGAGTTAATTCTCTCTAATAACTAATAATATCCTTGCAATTGGTTACAATACAACAGATACCAATATCTATTTAAGGAGGGTTTTATCTTGACTCAAAGGATGAATTTATTAATGTTTAGTGGTGATTATGATAAGGCATTGGCTGCCCTAATCCTTGCTAATACTGCTAAGGAGATGGATGTAGATGTAACAATTTTCTTTGCCTTTTGGGGTTTATGCCTAGTAAGGGACCCTGAAAAGTCTTCTGGTGAAGATAAAACAACCTATGAAAAAATGTTTGGTATGATGGCTCCCAAGGGGCCAGAAGACCTTCCCCTTTCTAAAATGAATTTTGCAGGCATTGGTAAAGAAATGTTATTAGAAATGATGGAGGACGACGGAGCCCCCAAGTTAATCGATTTTTTAAATGGTGCTAGAAAAAAAGGAGTTAAGTTTTATGGCTGTAAGTTATCAGTTGATATTATGGGTTTTAAGCCAGAAGAATTATTACCAGAAGTAGAAATTATTGAAGCTAAAGACTATTTAAAAGATGCCTTAAGCTCTAATATGCAACTCTTTATTTAGGGTATTTTCCATAAACACCATATTTTTTATTATTATTTAGAAATAACTGATCAACTAATGCTAGCTTAACTATCCCTATAATCATGATTTTAAATACTTTAATATAAAATAACATAAAATATATTTTTTTCCAAAAAACTATTGCATATTTTACCATTATTGGTTATACTATGTTAGTAGTGTTATTAAATTATCTAAGGAGGTCGTGAAATGAAAAAGTTAATCTTATTATCAAACCAAACTGCAACTAAAAAAATATCAGCACGACCTATGACTAAGAACATATAAGTTTTTGATGTTTTTAAGTATAACTTAAGTCATAGGTTGGGTTATCCAGTCTATGGCTTTTATTATTTTTAATAATAAAAGAATTTAATCTGCCTTTAACAGATTTTGTTAATGCTATTAATTTTGCCATAGGAACATAACCCTATGGTTTTTTTGTTGTATAAAATCTTTACAAATTCATAATTGAAGATTAGGAGGGAAACCGTTAATGTCAGTAATCAGTTTTGCAATCAATATAAGCTCAATTAGTATCAATATTAAGGTGAATAAAGACTTGAATATGATGCAAGGTAGGGTACTTAGTCTATTTAATAAGGAATCGCTATTAAATCAAGTAACCAGAGACCAAGAAATCTATTTAGCAAACTACCATAGATTAAATTGTTAATCTAAGGTTAGAAGAAATCTAAGGTTAGAAGAAATCTAATGAAAAGGAGGAATACAAATGAATCATTTATTTAGAATTAATAATTTTTATGAGGTACAACATTTATGAAATTTAAAATTAGGAGGAAATCGTATGTCAGCTATTAATTTTTCATTAAAATTTAGTTCTTTTAATATAAATATTAATATTAAGAAGGACCTTAATAAATATAGTAAAAAACTTGATCAGTTAGTAAAAAAAGAAGCTTCTCTTCAACAAGCTTTGGACGCAAGAGAACAAATACTACTTCAATATCATAAAACTTTTTTACAGTAATTACAAAACCCTACATCAAATGTAGGGTTTTAATTATCCTATTCGCTTATTAATTCATCTACCTTAGCACCTAATGCTCTAGCAATGGTAACTACTTTATTAAAAGAAGGGTTTTGCTTTGTTCCCCTTTCCAATTCCTCAATATAACTTTTTGAAATATTAGTAAATCTAGCTACATCCCTCGTGGTATAACCTTTTGTTGTTCTTATTTCTCTAATTTTAATACCGTTTAACATATACAACCCCCCAATAAAATTAACTATTATATCCCGCTGTTTCATTCCGTCAATCTTTAGGAGTTCATCCTCTATTTTATTTTATAGTATAAAAATTGTAATTATGTTAAACCTCCTCATTTTTTTGGTTCCCTACTAGTAGGTACTGGTTTCTATCTTTAAATCTTTAATAATCTCTGTTTCAATATATTGAGGCAACGGCTTAAAACGATAACCCTCCTCCTTAAGATAATTTATAATATAAGGTAGGGTCTCTACTGTTGTTGATTTCCCATAGCCGTCATGCATTAATACCACTAAAACATCTTTTCCTCTTGATGTTTGTTTAAATCGAGATATTAAGTATTCCTTCGAAGGGCTGGATTTTTCACTATCTCCATTTAAACTGTTCCAATCGATATATACATACCCCTCTTCTATCAACCTTCTTCGAAAAGCACCTTTATAGCCCCCAAAAGAACCCCCAGGAAATCGAGTTAAGGTTAATTCATAATCCTCTCCTAAAACAGCCTTAATGGCTTCCTCTCCCATTAATAAATCCTCCATATAGTGGTCAGGACTTCTATATATTTTACTGTAATTATGAGAATAGGTGTGATTACCAACTATATGACCTTCTTCATGAATTCGTTGAAGTATATGGGGAAACTTTTCTACATGTTGTCCCAAAACAAAAAATGTAGCTTCAACTCCTTCTTCCGCTAAAATATCTAATATATCATTTGTGATCACAGGGGTTGGCCCATCATCAAAAGTCAAATAGACTATCTTTTCTTCCACTACTTTCATAATTTGGTCCATATAACTTTGGGTCAATCTTTCTCGCCTTACGAGGATGTCGGTAAATCCAACGTCACTTTCCTTAAACTCATCATCTTGAAGTTCATCGTCATGACCTGCCTCCTTTGCCTCACCTTTTAGTTCAGTTAAAGCCTTAGCTTCAGCATTAATCGAAAAGGATTCGTAGCTTTCTTGTACAAGGTTTAATACTTCATCCGAGGAAATAGCTATAATTATTGCTATAGGTATTAGTAAAAATAATAAATCCTTTTTTTTCATTAATTTTCCCTCTTTCTTAATTTCAATAGGCACCCATATCATAGACGTAAAAAAAAATACAAAGTTCAGTAACACTAAAAGTCCTTATAATATAATTAGTTATTTATATTCAAATTCCTTCAAAAAAATTGGGGTAGCTAAAATGTTCCTTCATAACCTAAATATTCCTTTTAATTTCGATATGCTTCATTTATATTAGCTATTTTATATTTATATCCCATAAATTTTTCTTAATTAAAGTACAATTCTAAATATTGACTTTTATCTCAAAAACCTTCATCATAAATATTGTATAAAAAAATTTTTACATATTAAGGGAGGTTTTGATTTGGAAAATTTTATGAGTAACTTAAATAAGTACGCCGAACTTGTTGTTAAGGTAGCTATCAATCTCCAAAAAGATCAAACCCTAGTGATCAATAGTCCCATAACTTCAGTTGAATTTGTCAGGGCTATTACTAAAAAGGCCTATGAGGTTGGGGCTAGATATGTTCATGTGGAATGGAATGATGAGGAAATAACCAAACTAAAGTTATTAAAGGCTCCAGAAGAAGCCCTTAAAGAGTTTCCAATTTGGAAGGCTAAAGGGTTTGAAGAAATGGCTGAAGCAGGTGCTGCCTTTTTGTCTATATCTGCTAGCAACCCTGATCTTCTAAGGGAAGTAGACCCTCAAAGGGTGGCTATAAATAATAAAACTGCTGCAGAAGCCCTACAAAATTTTAGAAGATATACACAAACAGGAAAAGTCAGTTGGGCAATTGTTTCTGTTCCAACTAAAGAATGGGCCGATAAAGTTTTTGCTAATTTAGATGAGTCTGAACGAGTAAATGCATTATGGGAAAATATTTTTAAAGTTACACGAGTTAATTTAGATGATCCTGTAGCCTCGTGGAAAGAACATATTAATAATTTAAGAGGAAAACTAGAATACTTAAATAATAAGAAGTTTAAAAAACTATACTTTAAAAATCATTCTACCGATTTAGTTGTTGAATTACCAAATGACCATCTATGGATAGGTGGCGGGCTAAAAAATGAGAAGGGTAACGAATTTATTCCCAACATGCCCACAGAAGAAGTATTTACTATGCCCCTTAAAACTGGGGTTAATGGATATATTACCAGTACAAAGCCTTTAAATTATGGGGGGCAAGTAATTGAAAACTTTACCATGACTTTTAAAGAAGGCCGCATTGTAGACTTTACTGCTGAGAAAGGCTATGAAACTTTAAAAAAATTAATTGAAACCGATGAAGGGTCCCATTATCTAGGAGAGGTAGCCCTTGTCCCCCACAAATCTCCTGTTTCTGACTCTAACATTGTGTTCTTTAATACATTATTTGATGAAAATGCATCCAGTCACCTAGCCTTAGGCAGTGCTTATCCTCTTTGTATTGAAGATGGCGGAAGATTATCTAAAGTAGAGCTGGAAGAGCGGGGCGCTAACACTAGTTTAGTTCATGTTGATTTCATGATTGGATCTAACGATATGAATGTAGATGGCGAAACATTGGATGGCAAATTATATCCAATTTTTAGAGGGGGTAACTGGTCAATCTAAATAGTTATATCCACAAAATGAAAAGATCAATTTTCTACAGAAGGGGAAACTAATCTCCTAATATTTCTACTTGCATATTTCAATTATTATTAAAGCCCCTTTGCTTACTTTCTAAGCAATAGGGGCTATCTATCTATATTACTACATTAGCCAAGTTATACATACAAATGAGGGCTCTGTAGGCTTCTATAATGTCTTTCCCTCTATACCCTACCTTTGATCCTCCTAAAAACTCTGTTTTAGGCATGATAGCCGCCATTTCTGCCATACCACTATTTAAGAAGGTAACTTCCATTTCTATTGCTCCATCTAAAGATATGGGATTAACTTTACTAGATAAAATTGCATTTTTAACAGTCTCCTTAATGGCTTTATGAACTACAGTGGGATGTAAACATTTTGCTGTAAGCCTAGCATGGGCTGTTTTAACAACAACAGTTTCAATGTTACCATCGACTTCTTTCACCTCTTCAGCTAATATATTATCCCCAGAAACCACAATTACTGGAACATTATAAAAGCCAGCTACAGAAGCATTTATAAAAAATTCTCCTGCATTTTTGCCATTAATACTAATATTCGAAATAGCCCCCCCATGATAGGAATGACTTAATACCCCTGGCGTATTCATTCTAGCATGGTAGCCAATCAATAAGGCAGCATCATAGGAATCATCTATCCCTTCCATCATTCCTAGCTTCTTGGGAGATCCTGTTATTAATTGTGCGTTAGGATTTAGAGATTCTAGTAATATATTTGTCATTCGTCCGTGGGAATCATTTACAACAATTTCTGTAGCTCCAGCCTCTAAGGCTCCTTCGATAGCTGCATTCACCTCATTAGTCATTAATGTTCTTGCCATGTGATAATCATGACCTTGGGGCATTGTATGGGTTTTGTTAACAACACCACTAATTCCCTCAATATCCGCAGAAATAAAAATTTTCATAGTAATCCCCCTTTTAAATTTTTTGATTATTTTAATACTTATTCAAGGAAATTGTATCGTTTATATTTAATTTATGTTAATGAAAAATTAAAACTTCTCTGTTTAGTGTTTATTTTGCAATTTCCTTATTCTTAATTAATTCGATTAACGAACAACTTTTCCTCTAATCTGCAGATATTTTTAATATAGGGTCATTCTCTCATACTACATATTAAACAGGCCAAAAAATTTGACCTGTTCTAGTATAAGCTAACCAACTCGACTTCCTCTTTTTGAAATTTTATCTGCAATTCCTGAAGATGAATAGGAGTCTGGCTTCATTCGACATTTAAACCCTAATCCCATTACCCATCCTGCTATTTCCTTAATTAAATCTTTCGTTTCTCCCTTTTCTCCGATATCAATGTGTATTTCCAAAGGTGCATCAATATTATTATCATTTAAAAATTTCACTAACTTACAGGCTAAGTCAATACTTGATTGTGTTTCTGTTAGAATTTTTTGTCTTATATTTTTTATTTTTTTTACCTTAGTTATATCATAAAAAAATATTCCACCCTTTGTTTTTCTTACAAGGGTTATAACTGAAACAACCTTAGTAAAATTACCTATATTTTGAGAGTCGGTACCTACTGATATAATATACTCAGATTCCAAATCTTTTTTTGTATATTCTTGAACTTTATCACAAACTTCTTGAAAACTTAATTCTCCATAGGTAATACTTTTCATAGATAACACCTCCAAGTCCTTCTGCTCCCTAGCTGTTAGGTATTAATTACCTTTTATATTACTAGTTTATGCAAACTTGCAGTTTTTCATTTAAATTAATTATTGAATTTAACCTCAACTTTTTTAGTAATGAAATTTACATAAATCTTATTAAGTTCATCGTTATGGTATGATATTTCCTCAAATTTTTCATTAATAACATAATTTAACTTCTTTATTAAAAAATATATTTTTTAAAATTACTAATAATATATCTAGTAATTAATATTAAATTATTTTATTGGAGGCATACACATGAAGAAAAAATACTTAATCTTGTTAGTATTATCTATTTTCCTAGTATCCTGCAGAGCTCCCCAAGAAAGACCAGTTGAAGATAATAATTTAGAAACTAACGAATCTTCTATTTTTAAAACTGGCGATGTGGAGCATTGTAGAATTACTAGCGATTCAGCAGATGTAAAAAGTGGAATTGGATTTGATTTCGATACAATAGCTACCCTAAAGAGGGATGATGTTGTTAGAGTATTAGAGCAAGTTGGAGATTGGTATGTTATTCAACTAGACAATAATCAAGTAGGTAGTATTGATGCAACTTCTGCCGAACCAATTGTTAGGGACGTAGAGGTAGATGAGGAAGAAGTTTCACCTCCCCATGAACCAGAAGCAAATGAAGAACAACCCGGAATCACTCAACAAGACCCCGCAAGAGCACCTCAAGATGAAACCACTCCTTTAGCAGAAGAACAGCAACAACCTATAACTACCAGAAACCAAGAGCAGGCTCAGGGGCAAGGTGGCAATTTAAGGTCTCAGGAAGAAAGAATGGTACAGCTTATTAATCAAGAAAGAGAGAGGAATGGGCTACCCACTTTACAAATAGATGCCGAGGTTGCTCAAGTTGCAGGTGTTAAGTCTCAAGATATGGTAGATAATGATTATTTCAGTCACTATTCTCCTACTTATGGCAGTCCTTTTGAAATGTTGGATAGTTTTGGTGTAAATTATTTACATGCTGGAGAAAATTTAGCAGGAAATAATAACGTCGATAATGCCCATGTAGCTCTAATGGGCTCCAGTGGCCATAGACAAAACATTTTAAACCCTAATTTCACTCATGTAGGCATTGGTGTAAGAACCAGCCCTAGGTATGGATTTGTTTATACTCAAATGTTTATCAGTAAGCCAAGATAAAATATCAAACAACAACCTCCCTACAGAAGCTTTGTATTGCTTCCATGGGAGGTTTTACATATCTTTCTACCCTAAAAGGACTCTTGTATCCATGTAATTATATATTCTACTTCTTCTTTTTTAGGTACATTACTTTCAATCTGCCACTTGCCCTTTAAACCAGCCTCTATTAAGGTCATCTCAAAATGACACATTGCGATTCCCATATCTATTCTTTGTATGTCATACCCTAATGCTTTACTATATCCTTTTGTCGATTCCATGTAAAAATGCCACCTTTGATCATCCTTCACAATCCGCCATGGCTGTTTATTAGAGGCCGATGGTGCTAGCCTAACCATTTCTAAAGGAAGCTTATATTCTGCTGCTGATTCTTTGTTGAGGACTTCATCAAAATCGTTATTAAAAAATAGTTCCTTCCAATCTTTTCTGTTATTAGAGCCTGCTATCAATCTTATTGTGGAATCAATAAATCTTTTCTTTTCTAACCCATAACCTACTGGTGTAATAACGGGCAACATCTCTTCTTGTTGTAAACCCACAATCTCTTCGACACCACTTCTTTTAAAGGTTCCTCCTAGCCAACATGTCCCTAACCCTATAGATGTAAGGAAAAGTATTGCTTTTTCAAAAACATATCCAAGTTCTTCTAAATCATAGTCTCCCTTTTTTAGCATACCAGCAATATATGTATTAGCTCCTTTTATAACACCATAAGTACCAATTTTTCCATTATTAATTTTTATGTCTTCACGATCTATCATTTGAAACCTAGTTTCAGCTTCAAAGGGCCCCTCAATACTAGTTAGATAACTATTAATCTGCTTTTTTACTTCCTCCGAAAGGTTTTCATTACTATAGCTCCTAACAGAAACTCGATTTTTAATAATTTCTGTTATTGGTTGTTGAAAAAACATCTTCATTCCTCCCCTTTTTATTTTTATCATACCATTAATTAAAACGAAATAAAATTTTAAGCCTGCATTAATTAAAAATAATAAATGCAGGCTTAATTTATGAGTTTTACATTCCTTTAGGATGAACTACTTGCTTCGACTTATCATAGGTCTCTGCCAATTGTTGGCTAGGGGAGCTATAGGGTCTTTCCCAACCTTTTTTCATGGCTAAAGCTCCTAGAGCAGAGTTTCTACCAATCATTAAGTTAACATTCGATGCTAGCATTGCTCTTAATTCTGGTGTAGCAGCAGCCATTGTAGCATTTAAATATGCATTGGCACCACCAACAGTACTGGCCATTAAGGTATTAATGATGACTTCATCATTAATATCTGTATTACTTTTTACCATATTCCCTAATAAAGATCCCATATTATCGTACCTCCTCTGTTGTGGTGACATGATTTTCGTTTATAAACTGCTGTATAGCTTGTATTCTTCCTTCTGCTGCTAACACTCCAGCTTGTGTTTCCTTTCTTAAATCATCATCTGTTATAATGGCTTCTAAAGCTCTCGAAACTGCCAATCCATCTTTTTCCATCCTTAACAGCCCAGTTAGGGCTAAAACTTCTGTATCAGATAAATGTCTCATTATTAGCAACCTCCATATAGTGAATTATATTTTTAACCCAATTATATTTTTAGCATAAGGTTAATAAATCATTCTAATTAAAATTTTCCTCTCAACAAATAAATCCCATCTTAAGATGGGATCTAACAAAGTACTTTATTCAATTTCTTTAGGGTTGCAAACATTTTTTTCATGATTTACTGCTCGGCCACAAGACTTACAAATATGAGTTGGTTCATTGACCAGTTTAACATATTCAGAAAAGGATTCTTTTATCAAATCCTTTTTAACTAATTTACATAATTTCTTAGCCATCTTACTTAAACTCCTTAAATTTTTATATTTTTATACTGATACCCATATTTTTAGTCCCTACTCTAGCATATTTAAAATTCCATAATTTATATAACCTATATTCTAATTATTATATTAAGATTGTATTTTCTGTAATGCTACCAAAATCATTATTAAGATAGTATTATGATATACATGTAAATAGGTAGAAGGCAAAGAAATTAATTACTTGTAAAATGTTATACATTCCCCAGAGAGTTTATATTACCTTCCCCCAATGTGGAGCATATTTTATTTAACTCTTCTTCTGAAAAGCTCTTATTTAATTTTCGTTTGATCTTTTTAAAGTATGAAAATCGCAATAGGGAATATTTTTCTAATTGCCTAATATAAGACCTACTAAAGTATTTTTTATTCTTTGAAATTGCTTCTAAGATCATAATTTTACAACTTTCATGGATTACATCCTTTACCTTCATAGCATCGGTTGACTTTAGGGTACTTTCCTCATAAATTATTTCATTAATAAAAGCAAATAGCTTATTAACCAATAGATCTAAAGGCCATTTTCCAAGGATTTGGGAAAAAATAGTCATGTGCCCATTTTGATAGTCTTCTTCAACATCCTGTAGGTCATCAATTAATTGTAGAAAAACACCATAACCAAAAGTAAATTTAGCTTCATCCTCCGTTAGTTTTCCCTTAATTAAATACCCATCTGCTAATACTGAAGTGCCTCCTTTCTCAAAGGTAATGCCTATTATATCTCCCTCATAGGGTAATATCCTTCCTCGTTGTTGTGAAAGGCTGTTTATCTGTGCACTATGAATAGCCAAAAGACTATCAAATACTTCTTTGTAATTGGTTCTACTAAATTGAGCTTCAATTTTTGCTACTAATTTATAAATTTTTGCTTCATTATCACTTGTGGCTTTTATCCGATTTCCCTCTAGTCTTTCCTTAAATCTATCATTAAATTTTATTTTTTCCTCTACACCAACTTCTTGGTTGTCTAGATAGTTATCACTATAGGGATAAAGCATACTATATGCAAAGATGGAAGGAGTTAAACTAACTTCATTTCCAAAAATCACCTGAAGACTATTCATAATCCATACATTTCTGATTGCTTGAAATATATCATATACTTCTATTTCATGGTCAAAATTTCTAACTTCATTTAGAAAGTCTTCTGTAATCTTAGCATACCCCTTTTCAATAAAAAAATCTACACAGCACTGTTGGTAACCCACCATACTACTTTCAAAATCTCTAATCATTGTAGCTAATTGATTACTCCAATTCTTGTTCTTATTAAGGGAGATGACATTCTTTAACTCCTTAGAAAAGGTCTTTATGAAACCATCTATTTTCTTGCCATTACTATATTGATCAATTAATCTAATTGTTTGATCTATATAGGGGAAATCTACCCTTGTGTTCCACCATAGCTCTAAATACATTTTTTTTAGTCTGTCTACCTGCTCTACTACATCTATATTGGCTTCAAGGGTTATTTCTTCTACTTTATATTCCTCCATATCACTTTCCTCCACAAGTCTCAAATTAATCCCGTTTAAATATTAATAATTCTGGCTAATAAATGAACCTCCCTTTAATGTATACTAGAACAAAATCTTTCTTAGAAAAATTTAAAGGACGACTTCGTTGAAACTCATTACGTAAAGTTCTTTATATTAAAATAATTAAAGAAAAACTTTGCTAATTCCTTATAAAAAGGGTTAGCATACTTCTTCTTCCTAATGAAGTTTACACTAATATGAATGTTTTCAAAGGAAATCTTTACAATTCATTTATAAAATCCTTCCACTCTTCTAAAATACCTAATTCGGTAAAACGGCTAATCATATGGTATTTCAATTCACTTTTAAAGGATTGTAAGTCTTCAATTTCATTCTTCCGTTCGAAATATTCCTTTAAAAGTTCCTCTTCTTCCTGAGTCAAATAATAACTTAACTTCGGATCTATTTTAGTTAGATTAATAAGAGAAACTGGCTTCACTTCTTTTCCTTCTATAACAACAATTGTTGAGGCTACTAGATCGCCCAATCGCCTATTTTCTTTAGAGAAAAATATCATCGCTACCCCTATGCCAAATAAATCGATCAACACTTTAAATAAATTTCTTACTGCAGCATGGCTTAATGTAATCGGTTGTCCATTCCTTCTAATGGTTCTAATTTTCAAGACTTTCTTACCTAAGGTTTGACCATTCATTGTCAGCTCCATTATAATGAAATAACCATAAAAAAGGATACCGTAAATTAATATTAAAATCCCTACTAGCCAACCATAATAATCTTCCCAAAAATTAATAGATGTTTGGCTTATTAGTAATGTAGCTATTAAAAGTACTCCGATAATTAATCCTTGTACAGCAAAATCTACAATAGTTGCTGCTATTCTAGAGCCTACCCCCGCCAGTGTATATTCCACTTCAACATTTTCTGGGGTTAAGATTTTTGTTGTTTTCAAGCGTTATCCCTCCAATACATATATACACAAATTAGTATTTTTCTGTTAAAATGAAAAAGAGGTGAAGATCATGACTGAAACTAAATTTATTGAACTAAAATCCCATATATGGAAGGACTTAGAGACCCTTTCTAAGAAGATTAACAAAAAGGGTATTAGATCCCTCAAATCTCAAGAAGTTAAGGATTTCTTATCTTCCTTCAGACAATGTAGTGTTCATCTTGCCTATGCTAGATCCCACTATCCCGGTAGTACTACTGTAACTTACCTAAACTCATTAGTTAGTGATTGCCATAGTCATATCTATGCAGTAAAAAAAGTCTCTACTAATAGCTTTAAAAATTACATTTTATATGGATTTCCTAACCTTTTAAGGGAATTCCGTACTTACATCTTACTTTCATTTGGCTTCTTTATCTTTGGTGTGTTCCTCAGTATGTTTATGGTTTTTTATAATCCTGACTATGCCATATTATTTTTACCAGAAGCTTATATTAATGGAATAAAAGAAGGAATAACTGCTGAAGGACAATGGAACTATCCCCTCATGTCTAGTTATATTATGTTTAACAATATAAGCGTTTCTTTAAGGGCATTTGTCTTTGGAATTACCCTAGGCATAGGAACAATTTATGTACTATTTATAAATGGTGCTTTATTAGGTGCCCTTACTGCACTTGTTTATCTTTATGGGGAACCCCTAAGTTATTGGTCTTTAATTTTACCCCACGGGATCATTGAATTAGCTGCTATCTTTATTGCTGGTGCATCTGGTTTAATTATTGCAAGGTTTATGTTAATCCCTGGGGAATATAGCAGAAAACAAGGGTTAATTTATGGTAGTAAGAAGGCTATTTCTCTAATCGTTGGTATCGTTTTAATGTTAGTTATTGCAGGAATAATCGAAGGCTTCTTTACCCCCCTTAACATATCAGAGGGCCTTAAACTTTCCTTTGCAGCCTTAACAGCTATTATTCTTGCTCTATACTTTTCTATTCCATATTTTATTAAAAAATAAAATTGAAGACTTTATCTAAGAGATCAGCTTCTTATTGGGGCTTCTACTAAAGTAATCGAGGTAACTGTATAATACCTTAAGTCTGAATTTATATTTTTTATGGAAATACAAAAACTAACCCTTAGTTTCTTGAATTAAAGTCATGATTTAAGTTACTCATCGAACACCAAGTAGCGAAGTATTTATTTGATATAAATCTAATACTAATTATGTAATTTCCTACTACAAGAAAGTATTATTCTTTAACTGAATATATTTATTTACTGCCGTATACTCTAAACTTTCTGCCACCGTTTCGATACAGAATACGCCCCTTCTATTTAATATGCTTACTACTTTTTTTCTATCGGCTAGAAATTCTAATGCCACTCCTTTATTAAATAATTCTTCTTCATCCTTGGCCTCTTGATTAGCGATGGTTTCTAGCCCTTCATTTCTAATTAGCATTACTATGACAATATTATTTTTTGATATTATAGGTAACACCTTCAATAAATCTTCAGCCTCTTCATGGGTTGTAAAGTCCGTAAATAGAAAAATAATACTCCTATTTCTTTCCTTCATTTTAAATTGATGAAAGGCCTCTATAAAATTTGAGGTTTCATTAGTATGATCAATGTGATATAAGGTCTCTAACATGGCTCCCCTATGGGCAATTCCTCTACCGGGCATTAGCATTTTATTGACCTCTTTATTAAATAAAAGTAAGCCAGATTGATCTCCTCCTTGATTAATGATATCCGATAATACTAAAGCAGTATTAACTACCAAGTCTAGTTTTCTATTTCCTCTAACAGTATAACTCATCGGTCTACCTGTATCGATAAAAATGTATACATGTTGATTTTTCTCTGGTTCATACTGATTTACAATTAATTTATTTCCCCTTGCAGATGCCTTCCAATTAATTTTTTTATATTCATCGCCCGAAACATATTCCCTTAGACTTTCAAAGGAGGTTCCTCTACCAAGGCTTTTAATATTTCTTTGACCCATTTTAAATAACCTATTATTACAAATACTCAACCTATACTTTCTTAGATTTTTTAAATTAGGATAAACTTTATATTCCCGCTCGAAATTAACTTTAGAGGATTTTATACATAACCCTAGCCGACCTTCAAACCTTAGATATATGTTATGAAAGATATATGCACCCCGTTTAGTAGGAGTCAACACATAGGATAAATGCTTTTTTTCATGGGGCATCACACTTCCCTTTATTACTTTGTTTTCTACTCTAAAATGAAAATTAGGTACTTCATCTTTAATTTCTAAATTAATCTTATAAGGACTTTTATTATAAACATATAGATTGATTGGTTCTTTTTCATAAATAGATAAAGTCTCTTCTTTACTTGATTCTATAACAAGCTGTTTTTCATCTGGCGATATGTAATAATCAATTACTAACAAGCCACCACATAAAAGGTTATATAATAGGAATAAAATAAAAGTCTTTTGAAAAATAATTCCTAGCATTAAAATACCTATGCCTGCTGATAATAAATAAATAAACCGTTTGGTAATAGACAAAAGATCACCCACCTTCTATCTAGGTACTTTTACTTTAGAAAGAATCTGTAACAATACCTCATCAGCTTTAATTCCTTCTAATTCTAACTCTGGTCTTAGAACAATTCTATGTCTTAAGGTAGGAATAGTCATTCTTTTTATGTCCTCTGGAATAACATAATCTCTCCCATTATAGATGGCACAAGCCTTTGCACATTGTAGCAATGCAATTGAACCCCTAGGTGAACTGCCAATCTCGATAGTTGGATCATTTCTTGTCTCTGTAATAATTTTCATAATATACTCCATTAATTGAGGTTCGACCTTTACCCCTATTGACATTTGTTGAGCTTCAACAATATCTTGCCAACTACAAACAGCCTTAAGGTCCCAATCTTCTGGATTTATGCTTTTAAAGCCACTATGATGACGATTTAAAACCTCTAACTCTGCAGCAAAAGAAGGATAATCAATTACAATCTTCATTAAAAATCGATCTACTAAAGCTTCTGGTAATGGATATGTCCCTTCATATTCTAAAGGATTTTGAGTAGCAAATACCATATAAGGAGATGGTAGATTTAACATTTCACCATCTATAGATACTGTCCCTTCTGCCATAGATTCCAGTAAACCAGCCTGGGTTTTAGGAGGTGTTCGATTAATTTCATCTGCCAATAAAAAATTTGTAAAGACTGGTCCTTTTTTTAGTTCAAACTCACGGGATGCCATATTATAAACCTTTGTTCCTGTTACATCTGCAGGCATTAAATCAGGGGTAAATTGTATACGTTTAAAATCAAGGTCAATTGTTTTAGCTAAAGCCCTAACCATTAAGGTCTTCGCTAAGCCAGGAACCCCCTCTATTAAAACATGTCCGCCAGAAATTAAACTTATTAATGAAAACTCAACCAAATCCTGCTGCTCTACAATTACTTTGTCTAGTTCAATCTTGATCTGGTCTACTATTCTCTTGATCTTAGTCTCTCGGCTATTTTCCAAAATTCTCTCTCCTTTTCTTCAATACCATTGTTAACTGGTCTATCAACTCAACCATTCTCTTGTACTCCTTCTCACTATATTGAGTTTCTTTATATTTTTCTTTACCGCTTACTTTAACTTGGTTTTCTTCCTGTTCCATAAAGCTATAGACTTCCTTTGCCTTATGGTAATGGGGTAGTTGTGTTTGTCCCCAAAGTTCTAGCCAATTTTCTTCATGTTTCCCTAAAATCTTTAAAAAATTTTCATAATAATTCTCGAGCATAATATCCCAACACTTTGCACCCCTGTATAGGGAAGCTGAAGCATAAAGATACTCATGTTCTTCCCTTTCAACTTCATCATGAAGGGGAATTGGCTTTCCAAAGGACTTGCCTTTATAATAAAAAAAACCAATAACAACTAGAATCAACTGATAAATAATCATCTTGAAATTTAAAGGGATCTGGTTCCAGAGGGAATTATTGTTTCCTTCATTAAATAAATGATATTCATTAAAAATGATTTCATCTGTAGCGTAGGTTACCAGCATCTGTAACAACTGATATGGATAACTAGTATCGACAAGTAAAGATGCATTAGTAATGCCATCAGCATCACCCACAATAATCATGCCCTTTTCATAACTAATATAGAAGATATCGTCATCTATTATAACTTTATTACCATATTCAACGATGGACCGGTGATCTTGAGTAAGATAAAGTAATCTACCGCCTTCTTCTACCCATTCCCGAATATCCTTATGATTAATGTCAAAATCTCCGTATTCAACTACTATTTGAAACTTATTAATTTCTTGGTTTTCCAACCTTATTAAGCCTCGTTGTACAGGATATCCCAGTTGCTTTAAAGTTTCATAATATACACTATATCCCCTTTCGCCTCGATTTAAGGTAGAGTAACTTGGTAATTGATCACTTCTATTAGAAAAAAATGAGGCTCCCATCAAAAAAATTGGAATTAGGAATATAAATATCATCAACTCTTTATTTAATTTACCCTTCATCCTTCAACACCTCGTTCCAAAGCCTATTAAATTGATGGTTCCAATCTTTATACTGGTTTTCTGTGAAGGTGTTCAATCCATACCAAACTGAATTAAAGGTGTTTATAAGCCATTTAATCTCTTCCAAACTTTTAAAATTACCTTCAATTAAGCAACGATATATTTCTTCATTTGTCTTAGCCTCATTAAGATAAATAATCTTTGACCTATGAAGTAATAATAATAGGGCAATAAAATCATATCTCACCGCTAATCTAAAATCCCCTTGTAACTGTATTTCTTCAGCTTTTGCCCTAAGACTATTGGGTGTGGTCAGATCATCTATTTTTTCACCTAAAATTTCCTTAACTCTATCATTTTTTTCAAAGGTTTTATTTAATTTAACAGCTATAAATACAACAATTGTCGTGATGAATACTAAACCTATAATTAGGGCCAAAACCGAAAGTCTGTCGGCTACAACAGGAGATATTTCCATCTCATTTGAAGACAATCTTTCTAATAGCCTACTAAGCCAATCCACTAACCACTTTCTTAACTCATCCAGCCCGTTCTCCCTTCCATTACCTAAATGCCTATACCGAGGACTTTCTAATATTTCCTTTACAATATGATCAAATTCAGATTTTGCAGCAATCATTCCATCTATATGTTTCACAAGCCTAGTTCCTTTCCTTCATTCTACGAATTTTTCTTAGCTTTAAGACCAGATCGAACCCTTCCTGCTTAAACCTTTCATTAAAGTACAATAGTGAAATCATAATGGCGTTTAATGGAGCAAAAATAAAGTAAGTGATAATGTTCAGTGGATTTCTTAAAACCCCAGAAACAGCATAAAGCATTGTCATAAAACTTTGGTTATTATCAAAAATTCTTAAAACAATGAAAAAAACTGCCACTAGCAATCCCACAAAACTCTCTATAGAGACTCTAATAGCGATGACACTCAGATAGATCAGTATATTACACCCTACTATTCTCCAAAAGTTCTTTTTCACCATTATAAAACTCTTCTTAAGAGAATAGATGACTCCACCATCTTCAAAAGTAATTATGGGTATCGAGAAGATTAATAAAGATGTATATAATGTGGTTATGCCTACAACTAATAAAATAATAAAAACTATTCCTATTAAAGTAGAAATGACCATGCCTGTTACAGCATTCTGATTTAATAATAAGGACATACCAATTTCGTAATAAAACCTGTTAAGAACATAGATTACAGAGGCTATCACGGGCCCATATATTAAAAAAGCTAAAGAATACATACCCATTACTTTAGGAGACTTTTTAAAGGACTCTTTGATTGCATCAAATGCAAAGACCTCTTCTCCTGTATATTCTTCGCTGACAATTTTCATAACCCCTATCTTAAAGGACATAATAAACCCTACTAATGACGCAATTAGCAGACATATTATAAGCATGCCTCCCCAAGCATCAAATATAGGTGCAAAAATAGCTATAATAACTGACCCTGCAATGATAAGTGGGATACTACTTAAAAACAATATTACCCCATAACCAAGATTATAAAAAATCAACGACTTTAGTTTCTTTTTCAAAATTTCAATAGATTTATCCATAATTTCTGCAAAATTAAGTACTCCCATTTCATCTCTCCTTCTAACCCTAAGCCTAATTAGTTCTAAAGCCACATCTAATGATGCAGCTTTAGAATAGTCTTTAATTTTTCTTTCGATATATTTTTTTATCAGGCTGTTGATGGCTATAGAATAACTCGCCACCATTATTATTTAATATGCCCTCACTTTTACCTAAAATTAGAAAACCACTCAAGTCTAGGGAATCGTAGAAATTCGCTAATATATTTTTTTGTAATATAGGTTCTAAATAAATGAGTACATTTCTACATAAAATTAACTGAAACTCGTTTAAGATTCCACTTCCTACTAAACTATGTTGAAAAAAAAGGATATTCTTTTTTAGTTTTTCAGATATTTCCATGTAATTACCCCTAAGCTTAAAATATTCCATAAAACCCTTACAGCCTTGTGCCATTCGATAATTATTTATTTGTTTTTCTACACCCGCTAATGGATAAAGTCCATTCTTTGCTTCCTGAATCACGTATGGATTTATATCAGTTGCATAAATTTGAACTTTGTCTAACATATTCATTTCATCAAGTAAAATTGCCAAAGAATATGGTTCTTGTCCAGAAGAACACCCTGCACACCATATTTTAATATGGGTAAAAGAATCTAAGTAGGGTAATATACTTTCTCTAATTTCTGCAAAAACCTCTGGATCTCTAAAAAATTCGGTTGTATTGATAGAAAAGTTTATAAACATCTGCTCGAATAAACTTTCATCATTTATAACTGCAGTTTTAAAGTCATTAAAGTTCACTGAGCCTTGCCTAAGCATTGATATTTTTATTCTTCTCATAATACTATCAATCTGATAATTAGTATAATCGTATCCATAAATACGATAAATATCTAATAAAAAACTATAGACCTCTTCATTACTCAGCTTATACTCAAATTCCAATGAATTTTCATTTAATCCTTCGCTCTTTCTTCTGCCTCTATTCACATACTTACATAAGATGCCCAGTTTATGTAAATATGCATATAAATATTGTTTATTTACATGGATTTCCGATTGGTGATATTCCTGTAGCATATATAGTCTGTCAATGATGATTTTATTTACTATATTAGCATCAAGAAAAACAATGTTAAATCTTTCCTCCAAGCAATCATTTATATATTTTAACAAAATTGCTGTTTCTTCGTCTGTTTCTACTTCTCCAGCTATTGAAAGTTCTTTTATTCCTTTTGCATCATATTTAATACTTAACTGCATTACTACTCTCCTTTATGATCTCTTATCTATCCATGCCTTAACCAATCGAATTAAAGTATCGTAATCTACTGGCTTTGATATATAATCATTGGCCCCTGCAATGATACATCGCTCCCGATCCTCTTTTAGGGACTTTGCTGTAATCGCTATAACAGGTATATCTCTAAGAATTTCATCGCTTCGTATAGCCTTGATTGTGTCAAAACCGTTCATTACAGGCATCATAATATCCATTAAAACTAAATCAATATTATTTTCCTTTAATGTTGCTAGGGCAGCTTTCCCATTCTCCGCCTCCAATATTTCAGCTCCATATTCTTCGAGGGCTGTAGCTAATACAAAGATATTTCTAGTGTCATCATCAACGATTAATATCTTTTTACCATCTAGCCGAAGGGAATGTTCGATATTTGTCTTAGATATCAAGTAAGGTGACTGATCTGTTTTATTCTTAAGCTTATGTAAAAATAAGGTTACTTCATCAATTAATCGCTCTTTTGAATTTGCTGTCTTTACAACAATTCGATTACAATACTTTTTAATTTCCTTTTCTTGATCTTCAGTTAAGTCTTCTCCCGCATAGATTATCACTGGAGTATCGAGGTTTAAGTTATTTAACTCTCTACAAACGTTAATACCTTCCTCTTTTGTAACATCGAAGTCTAAAATAATTGCATCATACTCCTCTGCATCTAGCTGCTTCTTTGCATCCTCAACTGTAGTACTCCCCTTTAATCTGATGTTCTGATCTTTAAATAAAGCATGTATTGAATCTAATTGATTTTCATCATCCATAATTACCAAAAGTTTTTGATTTTCCTCTTGTAAATTCACCAGTTCCTTTACAATGTTCTTTATTTCGGAGGTATCCATCGGCTTTTCCTTATAAGGTATTTCACCTATATCTTGAGAAACACTAGACTTTTTCCATGAGGAGATTATTTGAACTGGAAGATGCTTTAATTCTGGAGTATTCTTGATTTCATTAAGTACATCTATTCCACTTATATCAGGTAGCATTAAATCCAAAAGTACACCATCAATCCTTTGGTCCTTTAGATAATCGAGTCCAGCCTTCCCAGTCTTAGCAATAATCGTTTTTAATCCTAACTCTTTGTTTATTTCACTTATGTATTCTGCAAAGTTAGGATCATCTTCTATTATTAAGATTACCTTATGGCTTACACTTGTCATGCTCTCTTCCTTAGTTGCGGCACTTTCTTGAAGAATTTCTAATTCCTGATCTAGATAACTCCCTTCAGAAATTATGTTAGGCAGATAAAGAGAAAAGCTGCTGCCTTTATGGGGCTTGCTATCGACTAATATCTTTCCTCCCATAAGCTCTGCTAATTTTTTAGATATGGATAATCCCAGCCCAGTTCCTCCAAAACGTCTAGAGATGGACCCATCCCCCTGTTGGAAAGCTTCAAAAATTCTAGATAAGTTTTCCTTTGCAATTCCTATCCCAGTGTCTACAACAGTAAAAGTAGCTGCCTTTGGGTTTACCGGATCAGGCTCTAACCTAAATATTACTGAGCCTTCTTCTGTGAACTTGATGGCGTTAGAGATTAGGTTTCGTAGTATTTGAGATATTTTATCCCGATCTCCCTTTAAATTTTTAACTAGTAAGTCTTCCACATAGAAGCGAATGCCTTTTTCCTCTGCTAATTTGTCAAATAGCTGCCTTGCTTCTTTAACAAGATCATTAGTTCTAAATTCTATTTTATTAATATCTATTTTTCCAGCTTCAATTTTAGATAAATCTAAAATATCATCAATCAACCTTAAAAGTTCTTGTCCAGAATTGTTTATTACGGCAATTTTTTCTAAGTCTTCTTGAATCATACCATTCTTATTATTCATGAGAAGTCTAGAAAGTAAAATAATTGAATTTAAAGGGGTACGCAATTCATGGGACATATTTGCCAAGAACTCTGTCTTATACCTATTACCTAACTCTAAGTTTTGTGAGTACCTAATTAATTCATCCTTTGTTCTTTCTAATTCACTATTTTTCATATTTAATAAACTTGCTTGTTGCTCTAGTATCTGTTGTTGTTCTTCCAGCTGAGAATTGGTTTTTTGAAGTTCTTCACTTTGATGTTGTAATAATTGTTGTTGTTCTTCAAGTTCTGCGTTTGTTTGTTGAAGCTCTGCTGTTTGCTGTTGTAACTGTTGTTGTTGTTCTTCTAATACTATATTGGCCTTCTGTAAATCTTCTGCAGCAATTTTTGCTTCCCTTTGGGCTTCTTCAGAAATTTTTAATAGGTTTCTTATTTTCTCACCTTGTAATGCACCGTTTAAACAAACTGTAATGATGTCGGAAGCTTGATTTAAGAACTCTTTTTTTATAGCAGTTAATTCATTAAAGGATGCTAGTTCAATAACACCATATAATTTGTTTTCTAGCACTAGTGGGAAAGTATATGTATTGGTAGGAGCTTCTTTATATAATCCAGTATTAATACATTCATCTTTTCTGTTGATATTTTTTAATAATATCGCCTTTCTTTCCAAGGCAACCTGACCTACCACGCCTTCACCTAACTGATATACATTTGATAAGCTTTCCCTCTCGGTAAAGGCAAATGAGGCTGTTAGACGTAGGTTCCTTTGATCGTGATAATAGATGTAAAAGGCCCCTTTTCCTGCATCCACTGTTCGAGCAATATAATTTAATGCCTTCTCAGTTAGTTCTGTAAGGGGTATATCTCCTGTTATTTCTTGATTAAGGTGATTTTCGCTATCTTTTATCCAAAACTGATCTTGAAGTTTTCTTATTAACATATTGTAATATTTGGATATTTCAACAATTTCATTGTCACCCTTTAAATCAACTCTTCTTAATTCACCCGTTTCAATACTTTTATTCATGGAGTTTTTAAGTATATTAATTGGGCTAAGTATACTTCTGATGATTACTGCAAATAAAATAATTAAAAATATTCCTAAGGTCGCCATTATGGTTATAGCAGTAAACTTTAATGATTGCTCAATCATAAAGGCATCATCAACTAAATTAGTTGCACTTTCCTCTGCAATTTTTGCAATGGCAAGAAGTCTTTCTTCTATTTCTTCTACAATATGATTGTTATTTCTAGATAAAGCACTGGCCTCTTGATCTCTCCCTTGTTGGTTTAGTGCCATTAATTCTTCTTTATTATAGCGCCATTGAAAAAACAGTGCTTCAATTTCCTCTCCTAGCATTAAAATTTCTTCTTTGTTTTCTCCATGATTAATAACATCTAAGTGGTGTTGTACCTTATTAATTAACTTAACTACTTCTAATTCAATATTACCACCCTCAGATTTATCAGATACTAATAATAGATCCTTAACTTCCCTCTGGACTTTTAAAACATCAACTCTTGTTTCATTTGCAGTCTTAGAAATTTTCAGCGGATCAGCGTAAATCTTTTTTGTAACAGATGCCAGGTGGTCAATTCTTATTATTGTAAAGATACCAAAGCCAACAAGTACAGCTATGGCAGTTATTAGGGCAATTACCAACCGATTAAAAATATTCAGCCTTATCTTTTTCAAACAGCTCTCCCCCATTCCTCAATCCTATTAAGAAATATTTTCTAAGAAATATATATCAGAAAACTCTACGTGGATTTTTTGAATAACACTTTCATTCGATTCATATTTAGGAATATCCTCTTGCCTTTGTTGAAGATTTAAATCCACTGGCAATTCTATAACAAATTCGCTGCCCCTCTGATACTGGCTATGTACATAAATATTACCCCCTTGCATCTCTACTAAAGACTTTACTAAGTTAAGTCCGATCCCGCTTCCTTCATGTTTCCTAGTAAGTAATTCATCTACCTGCTTAAACCTTTGGAAAATAACCGCTAGCTTGTCTTCTTCTATACCAATCCCTGTATCCTTTACCGATATACGAATTTGGTCTTCCATACTTTCTATTGCCACATGTATATTCCCACCCCGCGGTGTAAACTTTATGGCATTAGCCAATAGGTTAAGCATGATTCTTTCTATGGAATTTAAATCACATTCTATTATTTTTTCCTGAGCATTGGTATCAAAACTTAAATAAATCCCTTTATCTTCAACATATTCGCCAACAGACAAAGTAATTGCCTTCACAATTTCTACTATATTACATTTACTAATACTAAGATCAAAGTGACCAGAATCGATCTTTGTTATATCAATTAAGTTATTTACTAATCTTAAAAGGCGATAACAATTTTGCACCTGCATATCTATTTTTTTTCTCATTTTATTACGATTAATTTCTTCATCTTCTATGTAGAGTTTTAGCATTTGAGTGATACTCATAATGATGTTTAATGGTGTTCTAAACTCATGGGATACATTTGCTAGAAAGGTATTTTTGGCTTCGTTAGCAGCTTCTGCCTCTTCCTTTGCTTTTCGTAATTCTTCGATCTGTCTATTCACCTTTTCTTCTAAGCGTAAATTAATAAGCCTCTCTTTTTCAATCAGTTTTAAATAGGTATTAATTCTATTAATTAATTGATATTCATCAATAGGCTTAGTCAAGTAATCAACTGCTCCTATTTCAAAGCCTCTTTTTCGAAAATCTTCTCCAACGTAAGAAGCCGTTAAAAAAACAATGGGAATGTCTTTCGTTTTTTTTCGTTGCTTAATTAAAGATGCAATTTCGAAACCATCCATTTCTTCCATTTGAATATCTAAAATAATTAAATCTACTGTATTTCTCATTAACTTCTGTAATGCAACACGACCACAATCTGCTTCTAAAACTGTGGCATCAATATATTCTTTAATTAAATTTCGTAATGAAAATAAATTGTTGTGATTATCATCAACTATCAATATCGTGTACGCTGTGTTTTTTAACATCTTCATCCCACATCCCGTAAATTTTTAGTATTATAAATCACTTTATACTATAATTTTATACTAATATCCTAATTTGTCAATTTTTATCATTGGAATTGGCTTTCTAGTCCTACTAATTTTCTTTATTTTTTTAATCTTTTTTATTTTACATAAAAAAAAGACCAAAGCTATGACCTTGGTCTTATATACACTCTTTATTATTCTCTCCCCAGCAAGTCTCTAACTAAATTAGTTAACATCTCTTTACTGAAGGAAATATAATTATTTACATAGATTTTAATTCCATCAACTTCATAGACATTATAATATTGTGTACTGCTTGGTTTTCCCACTCTGACAGAAGGGATCAAATAAGAACTTCAACAATTGTGTCCTTTAGTGGAATCTATAATAATGCTATCTGTAGCTTTATCCTTTAACATTTTCTTAAGGGACTTAATTAAACCTTCATCCATAATTCTTCCTCCCTCTAATATGACATATCCCATTAATATATTATAGAGATCGGAAATCTTATAGGTGCCTATTATCCATTGTTAATCTATAAAGTTTACAAAATTTCTTCTAGTCTATCCTTTTGGAAGTCAATTATTATTTCATCCCCTACAACAATGGTTGGCAGCCCCAGCATACCCGCTGCCTTTACTTCATTGAATATGGGGTTATTGTCCCTTAGTTTTAAGAAACTCTTTAAAGATGGTAAATCTAAGCTTACATCTAAGTAATGATACTGTACTCCTTTTGCTGAAAGATACTCCTTCAATGGTGGGCAATCTTTTCACAAATGACTGCCATAAACAATTATATTTTTCATTAATACGCCTCCTACATCTGTTAGTATAAATGGTATCCTAACTATTAATTTTTAGTTTTCCCCAATTACCCGCTTCATTATTTCATTACTTCTCTTTACAAAGCCCGTCATGGCTTCAGCTGAGAGGGGCTTGTTGGTTAAAACGGCTAAATCGTATATCTGCTGTGCAATTAATCCCTTAACCTCAGATTCTTCCTCGGCATGATTTATTACATATTTAACTAGTGGATGTTTTTTATTAAGCACTAGTATTTCTTCATTTGGCATTCCAAAGTTTAAGCCTCCGCCCATTCCGTACTGCTTCATCATCTCCTGCATTCTTCTTCCTTCTTCTGAAAGGACCAACATCCCTGCCATATCTTCAGATTTTAAGTTCTCTAATTGAACTTTAAAATCTTCTCGATTAAGGATCTTCTTAAATACATTTGATAAGGTCTCTGTTTCTTTTTTAATTACTTCTTCATCTTGGATTTCTTCTTTGTCCTTCATAAGATCTGAAATATCAGAGTCTACCCGCTTAAATTTAACTTCGTTATTTTTCATCTCAATATGAGAAAGGAATGGCGGGTCGATACTATGGTCAAGAATAACAGCCTCTACCCCAAGTTCTTGTAACATTTTAATATATTGCGCTTGTTGTAGAGAATCAGTAACATAGTATACCTGCTTGTCTAACTTTTCGCCGTACTTTTCTTGATATTCTCCAATTGTAACATATTTTCCATCGGTAGTTTTGTACAATACAATAGATTCCACTTTCTGATAGAACTTTTCATCCCTCAAAATTCCGTATTTAATAAATGGATTAATGTCATCCCAGAACTTTTCAAAGGCTTCACGGTCACTCTTAAATAAGCTGTTTAATTTATCTGCAACCTTCTTTGTAATATAGTCAGATATTTTCTTAGTGAATCCATCATTTTGTAAAAAGCTTCTAGATACATTTAGCGGTAAATCTGGGCAGTCAATTACCCCTTTAAGTAACAACAAAAATTCTGGTATAACTTCTTTTATATTATCTGCAACAAAAACTTGGTTGTTGTATAACTTGATTCTTCCCTCCATTGTATCAAACTCAGTCTTTAGTTTAGGGAAGTATAAAATTCCTTTTAGATTAAAAGGATAATCCATATTTAGATGAATCCAAAATAAGGGTTCTTGAAATTCATTAAAGGTTTTTTTGTAAAATTCCTTATACTCCTCATCAGTACAAGAATTAGGTTGTTTTGTATACAAAGGACTAACCTCATTAAGGGCTTTTACTTCCTCTGCTATAATATTTCCATCGGCATCTTTTTGTGGCTCTTGATCCTCTACTTCAAAATATATTGGGTAAGGCATAAAAGAACAATATTTCTCGATGGTGGATCTAACTGTCGAATCATTTAAAAAGTCTTCACCATCGGCCCCAAGATGTAGGGTAATTTCTGTACCCCTTTCTAATCGGCTACCTTCTTCCATTTCAAACTCTGTTCCTCCATCACAATGCCACTTTACTGGAGTTGCCCCTGGCTTATAGGATAACGTATTAATGTCCACCGAGTCTGCCACCATAAAGGCTGAATAAAAACCTAGACCAAAGTGTCCAATAATCTGTTCAACGTCACCTTTATCTTTATAGTTTTTGATAAAGTCTTCTGCACCAGAAAAGGCTATTTGGTTAATATATTTCTTTACCTCTTCGTCTATCATCCCTATACCGTTGTCTATAAACTTTAAGGTTTTCTCTGTTTTATTCAATAAAACTTTAACTTTAAACTCTGGGTTTTCTTCTAGCTCTGCTTCTCCCAAACTACTAAGTCTCTTTACTTTTGTGATGGCATCACATCCATTGGATATTAGCTCTCTAATAAAGATATCATGGTCTGAATATAACCACTTTTTAATAATTGGAAAAATATTTTCACTATGAATTGACAAATTTCCTTTTTCCTTACTCATAAATACCCTCCTTATATTCTTTTTGTATAATGTGTATTACTTGTAGGTATAAAGGAATTTTTATCCTTTGTACATAAATATTTTACACCGATATAAATTGTCAGTCAATAACAAATTAGCACTCTTTAATGTAGAGTGCTAATATTTTGAGAGAATATTACTTTATTTCTTCCAAATATTTATAGAACTTTTCTAAAATCATAGGGTTATCCTTCATAAACTCCAGCAGAGCCGATATCCCCCTATAGGTTTTAAAACTTATATAGTGTTCCAACATTTCAACATTCTTTTGGAGCTGGTCTGTAGCCTCAATCAATACTAAAAATGCTTTAACTGTATTATGTCTTTCTAATAGATAAGTGGCTAAGCTACTCCCCTCAGCAGTAAGATGAATTAACCCATACTTTTCATATTTTAATAAACCCCGTTGTTTTAGCTTACCTACCATTTTTGTAACGGAGGGGGGCTGAACGTTTAGCTTATTAGCTAAATCGTTAACCCTTACATAACCACGATCAATACTTAGGCGATAAATCATCTCTATATAATCTTCCATACTAGGGGAAAGGGCCTTCTCATTTAACGCCGCAATTTCATATCCTCTAGCAGTATAAAATTCCTTACTCTCCGCCATAACCTAACCTCCTTATCAGACCAGCATTACTATTGTATATGCTAAATATGACTATACAATAACTGTTACTGATAGAATGATGCTTTTAAGTTAGATTACTTTTTTAATTCCTTCTTTAGAGAGTTTCGATATAATATCTTTAATTTGCGTACCCTTAATGGCAATATCCCTTGCAATTTCATATAGGGGAACCATAACAAATGCCCGCTCTGTCATTCTAGGATGTGGAATTGTTAATTTTTCTTCCTGTGATTGATATTCTCCAAAAATTAAAATATCTATATCTATTGTTCTTGGGCCCCACCTAATTACTCTTTTACGATGGAGTTCTTCTTCAATTAAATTACAATAGTTCAACAGTTCATGGGGACCTAAAGTCGTTTTAATTTCAGTAACAATGTTTATAAATGTATCTTGATCTAGGAAACCTACAGGTTCGGTTTCGTAATAGGATGAAGTCTGAAGAACTTCTATATCTGGGTGATGGCTGATTTTTCTTAGGGCTTCATCAATATATTCCTTCTTTTCCCCCATATTGCTCCCTAAGCTTAAATATGCCTTAATCATTTCGGTCTCTCCTAATTTCTACGCCAAAATGGTCATAGATCCCCCTAACAGGAGCTTCTGGCTTTTTCACTTTAACGAGAATTTCTTTAACACTACTAAAGCTATTTAAAATTTCAGCCGCAATGTTCTCTGCTAAAGCTTCTATTAATTTAAATTGTTTTTCTTCAGTAATTTCTTTAATTATGTTATAGGCTTCAGCATAATTTACTGTATCTTTAACATCATCGCTCTTGCCGGCTGCCTTTAAATCAACATACATTTCCACATCGATAAAAAACTTCTGGCCTAATCTTGTCTCTTCTGGCAGCACTCCATGATACCCATAAAAACCCAAATTCTTCATCATGATTTTATCCATTTTCCTGCCCCCTAACAATGGCATCTGTGACCTTTACCGTCCTTAAATTTTCTGTTATATCATGGACTCTAATAAAGTCTACCCCTTGCAGAATCCCCATAACAGAAGTGGCTAAGGTTCCCTCTACCCTCTCCTTCGGTGGTAAATCTAATATCTTACCAATCATTGATTTCTTTGATGTTCCTAATAGGATAGGGTATCCTAAGTCATTCAACTCACCTAGTCTTGCCATAACTTCAATGTTTTGTTCATAGTTTTTCCCAAAACCAATCCCAGGGTCTAATATTATCTGCCCTTTATCTATTCCTGCTCCAAGGGCTATATTAATAGACTCGTTGAAAAAATCACTAATAGCTTCCATAATGTCCTTGGAGTAATCCGTACCAATCTGGTTGTGCATAATAAAAACAGGTACATGATATTTAGCAACTACAGCTGCCATCTTTTCATCCCTTTGTAGTCCCCACACATCATTAATCATATGGGCCCCTGCCTTTAAAACTGCATCTGCCACCTCTGCTTTATAGGTATCGACTGATATTGGCACCTTAATTTCTTTTACTAACCTTTCTACTACGGGTAAGACCCTTTGTAATTCTTCCGATGCTGAAACTTCTGCCGCCCCTGGTCTGGTGGATTCTCCACCCACATCAATAATATCAGCACCTTCTTCCACCATTCTCTTCGCTTGCTGAATTGCTTCTTCTATATTGGTATAGCTTCCTCCATCAGAAAAGGAATCTGGTGTAATATTAAGGATTCCCATAATAAAGGTTCTTGTTCCTAGCTTAAATTCATAATTATCTCCCTTTAATATTTGTCTCCGATCTAGTTGCAGCTTAATATTTTTCATATAGCACCACCTCAAATTATTTTCCTAAGTTAATCAACGACATCGCTTCGGCCCTTGATCTGGCATCCTTTTTAAAGATTCCCCTTACTACCGATGTTATGGTTTTTGATCCAGGTTTCCTTACTCCTCGCATTGTCATACACATATGCTCAGCCTCTGCAACAACGATGACTCCCTGGGGCTGTAGCATCTCTTCTAGGGCATCTGCCACCATAGAAGTAAGTCTTTCCTGTAGTTGGGGTCTTTTTGCCACGGTATCTACAACTCTTGCCAACTTACTCAGTCCTGTTAATTTTCCGTCCTTAGGAATATACCCAACATGAATTTTTCCATAGAAGGGTACAAGATGATGCTCACACATTGAATAAACAGGTATATCTTTAACTAACACTAATTCCTCATGGCTTTCATCTTGAAAATAAATCTCTAGATGTTCTTTTGGATCTTCATGCAATCCTGAAAAAATCTCTTCATACATTTTGGCAATACGCTTTGGCGTATCAACTAAGCCTTCTCTATCAGGATCTTCCCCTATAGCTTCTAATATATCCCTAACGGCTCTTTCAATTTTTTCTTTATCCATTTATATCCCTCTTTCGTTTTTAGTCTCTATATCTCTTTAGCTTTTCCATCATCATTTGAGTCATTTTATTATTTTTTAGATTAAATTTCTTTTCTTCCAGTTGGACTACAGGCATAATTTCCATTAAGGAGTTAGTTAAAAACACTTCATCTGCCTTAAGTAAATCCTCCTTTTTAAAGCATCCTACATTAATCTTAATCCCTTCTTTAAGGGCAATTTCTAAAACTTTTTCCCTCATGATTCCCGCCAAAAGGCCACACTCTGTTTTGGGAGTGTACAGCTCATCTGATCTGATAAAAAAAAGGTTACTTATTGTTCCTTCACAAAGATCTCCGTGGATATTTTTAAATATTACCTCGTCAAAACCATTTTCTAAGCCCTGCTGTCTTACTATCAGATTTTCCATGTAATTATTAGATTTTATATAGGTTAACAATGAATAGGGATTCCTCTGTAGAGATGTAAAGCATATTTTAAAGCCTCTTTTATAGGTCTCTTCATTATAGTTATTTTCTCTTAAAGTAAGAATTAAATAATAATCATCTTTATTTTTTGCATAATTAATCTTAAGGGCTCCACACTGCATCTTATTCTTTTCAATTAGTCTATAGGCAAAGGTTTCAACTTCAGAATAATCATAGCTTAGGGGTAGCCTTAGTTCTTCACTGGCTTTTTTAATTCTTTGGTAATGCTCTTTTAAAAAGTATATCTTATTATTAGTAAATTTTAATGTTTCAAATGCTCCATACCCAAACATGAATCCTTCACTAGTAGGAGATATCTTACTTTCATCTTCTGCTATTATACGACCATTTATTGAAATGTACATTTTATTCACTCCAAATTAGCTTTTTAAAGCCAGCATTTGTGCCCTTGCCTTATGGAGGGTTTCTTCATACTCCATAGTAGCATCAGAATCCCATACAATTCCGCCTCCAACTTGGAAATAGGCCTTATCGTCTTTACATACAATTGTCCTAATAACAATATTTAAGTCTACATCGCCATTTAGTCCTATATAACCAATTGAACCTGTATAGATGTTTCTTTGGGTTGGCTCAAGCTCGTCGATAATTTCCATTGCACGAATTTTCGGTGCTCCCGTTATAGAGCCTCCTGGGAAAGTGGCCTTAATACAATCTATTACATGGTTTTCTTCCTTTATTTTCCCCTGAACCGTTGAAACCAGATGATATACTGTAGGGTATTCTTCTAAATGAAATAATTCTGTTACCTTTACAGTTCCTGTTTTAGAAATCTTTCCTAAATCATTCCGCTCTAAGTCTACGATCATTAATAATTCTGCTTGGTCCTTCTCACTTGTTAATAAATCATTTCTGTTAGCTTGGTCTTCTTCTAAGGTTTTTCCTCTTGGTCTTGTTCCTTTAATCGGTCTTGTTTCAATGATATCATCCTTAATTTGAATAAACCGTTCCGGTGAACTGCTGACGATATGTCCCTCTCCAAAGTCTATAAAGCTGGCAAAGGGAGCAGGATTGATACCACGAAGTTTACCATAGATTTCATAGGGAGTTTCTTCTATTTGACAATGGAAACGTTGAGTCAAGTTAGCCTGATAGATGTCTCCCGCTTTAATATAATCTTTTACCTTATTAACTGTCTTAATATATTCGTCTTTTTCAAAATTAGAGTGAAAAGCCACCTCTTTTTCTTTAGATTGTAAATTTATCACTACACCTACTTCTTCGGCTTCTTTAATTCTTGTATGTATTTCATCAACAATTACTGATGGGTCCCCTTTTATCCCTAATGAAGCTACATAGGTTTTATTTTTTCTATGATCTATTATAATTACACCATCATATAGTCCAAAAAAACAATCGGGTATATTAACATCATCAAGGGCTGTTCTTGGTAAATTTTCAATATGATGACACAAATCGTAGGATAGATACCCGACAAAACCTCCAACAAAGGGAAATTCACTTTTGTACTCCCTTTGATATTTATCAAAGACTTCCTTTAATTTTTCAAAGGGGTCACCTATATAGCAAATTGTTTTATTGTCTTCTATTATTTCAACCTTATTATCTTTACTTTTAAACACTAGATGGGGATCGAATCCGATAAATGAATACTTTCCTAACCGATCATGATTCATTCCACTATCTAAAAAAAAGCTATAGGAGGAACTCTTGAAGATAGTGTATAGTTGAAAGCTATCTAATAAAGTATTAATTTCTTTAATAACCATTTTGTCACCTACTTTTCTATTGTTTTGCCGCTACCAGAAAGTTATTTAAAAGTTCCATACCCATTTCTGTTAATATTGCTTCTGGATGAAACTGTACGCCTTCAATCATATATTCTTTATGCCTTATTCCCATAATCTCACCTTCATTTGTCTCTGCAGTAATCTCAAAACAATCGGGTAGGGTGTCTCTATCGATCACTAAAGAATGATACCTAGTTACCTTTAGTGGGTTATTTAGTCCCGTAAAAACCCCCTGATTAGTATGAAGGATTGGATGTACCTTCCCATGGACTGGTTCTAGGGCTTTAATGACTTTAGCCCCAAAAACTTGTCCGATGGTTTGGTGGCCTAAACAGATCCCCAAAATAGGGATTTTGCCTTTAAATTTTTCTACTACTTCAATACAAATTCCCGCTTCGTTAGGGGTACATGGTCCTGGTGAAAGGACAATTATTTCAGGCCTTAAAGCTTCTATTTCTTCAAGGCTAATGCAGTCATTTCGATAAACAACGACTTCTTCCTTTAATGAGGACAGGTATTGAATTAAGTTATAGGTAAACGAGTCATAATTATCAATCATTAATATCACTGATTCCACTCCTTTATTTAAGTACCTTCCGAAAACGCTACTTTAAAATGCTATAGAAATTCGTTTTTACAACTGAAAATTTAGTCTATCCATACATGGATAATGTCTACCCATACATGACTAATATTAATTAATGCATTAACCCATTAATATCTTCATATAGTACTTGTTTTCGCCTATTAGTATTTAATTTCTGCCTTATCTTGGTGGATAAAGCGATTACATTCATTAATTTGACTACATTCAATACAAGGTCTGGAAAGCTTATCCCCTTCATATAAAACCTTATCTAGAGCAGATATTAGATCCTTACCTCTTCGGTGTTTCTGAATAGCTTGTAAAATCATAGCAACTTCGTCTTCTTTAAATCCTGTTTCATAGAGAATCTCTTTGGCTAATTCAGCACTAACAATGGCATGATCTAACCCCTCCTGATACTGCTTCCATCGACCAATATCATGAAGAAGGGCTGCTGCATATACTACTTCCTTTTTAAGATTTAATTCCCTTTCAAGAGAAATAATATAGGCTACCCGTGCCACATCTAAAAAGTGTTGGAGGTTATGTCTACAAAACTGACGTTCCTTTTCTGCTTTAAGGTTTTTTTCTAGGTTTTCTAAATATTTTGGATGGCTTAGTATTTTGTTTACCCGCTCCAAACAGGATCCCTCCTACTTTAAAGAATTTTAGATAATTTATATTTTCTATATATTCGCTAAAAACTAGAGGAATCCCTTCTAGAGATTATCTTCAACAATTTTAACAAAATTAGAAGAAGCTGGAGAAAGGGAGACTCCCTTCAAAAAACAGAAACCGATACTTCTTTTAGGGATTTTTTCTTCTAGTGGCACCTCAAACAATTTTTCTGTTTCTAAATAATCCAGAGAAAATTCTCTAATGACACATGCAATTCCTAAATTGGCTTTTGCAAACTCTAACAGTAGGTCATGGGAACCCAATTCTATTTCTGGGGTGATTTTAATACCCTTGGTTAATATATACTTTTCCACATATCTTCTAGTGTTAGATTTCGCATCTAAGAAAATCAGTGGATATTTTACCAACTCTGCTAGGGCTATTGGCCCTATAAATTCCCTTTTATATCTTTCACCACTTACGAAGATATCTTGTACTTCTAAACATTTTCTAATTTCTATGGCAGAATCCTTTATAGGTAAATTACAAATCGCTATGTCGATTTCGCCAGATTTTAGCATGTTGCAAAGTTCAACGGTTGTTCGGTTTATAATTCTTAATTTAATATTTGGTGATAGGTTATTAAATTTTTCAAGATAAGGTAATAAAAAATATCTTGAAATCGTATCGCCTACCCCTATTTTTAATTCTCCTGACAACAATTGTTTAGACTCTATGAGCTTTTTTTCTCCTACATCAATTAAATTAATGGCCGTTCTAATGTATTCGTGTAACTGTTGTCCTTCATTAGTTAGGGCTACCCCCTTTGAAGTTCTAGTAAAAAGTCGCATATCCAATTCTTTTTCTAACTGTCTAATAGATTGACTTACAGCTGGTTGAGTCATAAAGAGACCTTTAGCCGCGCTAGAAAAACTCTGTTGCTTTGCCACCTCTACAAAGACTCTATAAAGATCTAATTTAGCTATCATATAAGCTCTCCTTATATCAAGTATTATATCTATTTATTTTACTTATATCATAAATTAATATATAGTACAAGTATAGGTAATATCAATATTTAAATGTATATTTAAGGAGTGATTAGAAATGGAAAGGATCGTAGGTACTGTTGTTAGAGGTCTACGGGCACCAATCATCAATCAAGGAGATGACATTGCAGAAATAGTTGTAAATAATGTCTTACAAGCATCAGAAAAAGAAGGATTTACTATTAATAATCAGGATATAGTGGCTATTACTGAGTCTATAGTAGCTAGAGCCCAAGGAAACTATGCAAGTATTGATGCTATTGCAAAGGATGTAGCCTCAAAGTTTGGTGATGAAACCATTGGTGTTATTTTTCCAATTCTAAGTCGAAATCGCTTTGCTATATGTCTTCGAGGTATTGCAAAAGGGGCTAAGAAAATCGTTTTAATGCTCAGCTATCCTGCTGATGAAGTAGGTAATCATTTAGTTGATTTAGATCTTTTAGATGAAAAGGGGATTAATCCTTGGACTGATGTCTTAACAGAAAAGCAGTTCCGTGACTATTTTGGATACAATAAACACACCTTTACAGGTGTTGATTATATTGAATACTATAAATCTTTAGTTGAAGAATATGGCATAGAATGTGAGATTATCTTCTCTAATAACGCTAAAACGATTCTAGACTATAGTAAAAATGTCCTTACATGTGATATTCATACCCGTTTTAGAACTAAAAGAATTTTAAAAACCAATGGTGGGGAAAGAATTTATAGTTTAGATGAAATTTTATCAAAGTCAATTGATGGAAGTGGATACAATGAGGCCTATGGTCTTCTTGGCTCTAATAAATCGACAGAGGATAGCGTAAAGCTTTTCCCAAACAATTGCCAGCCTATTGTTGATTCAATTCAAGCTAAACTTAAGGAAGTTACAGGAAAAACTGTAGAGGTAATGATTTACGGGGATGGTGCCTTTAAAGATCCTATAGGTAAAATTTGGGAACTTGCAGATCCAGTTGTTTCACCTGCCTATACAAGTGGCTTAGAAGGTACTCCTAACGAAGTAAAAATTAAGTACTTGGCAGATAATAATTTTGCTAATCTAAAGGGAGAAGAACTACAAAGTGCCATTAGGGAGCATATTAAAAATAAAGATTCTAATCTTGTTGGTGCTATGGAAGCCCAAGGAACAACCCCAAGGAAACTTACAGACCTGATCGGTTCTCTTTGTGATTTAACTTCTGGTAGTGGCGATAAAGGTACTCCCATCGTATTTATTCAAGGATATTTTGACAACTACTCTAAGTAACTAATAAAGCTCTTCCTTTTGGGGAAGAGTTTTTTTTAGTTTTTTAATTCTTTTCATTGTTAATGTTAATTTTTTCTTACCAATCCTACCCTAATTTACATATTTTTATGACAAACTAATAAACTATTGATATAATAAATTAAATATATTTGATAGAGGGGGAGCACGACATATGTTTAAAAACTTTCTTAAAAGTCAGCTAATAGAAGTAATTGAATGGACCGATTCATCCAGTGATACAATGGTTTATCAATTTCCAGTACAAAACAAAGAAATAAAGATGGGAGCACAATTAACCGTTAGGGAATCTCAGGCTGCAGTCTTCATTAACGAAGGTCAAATTGCCGATGTCTTTTCTCCTGGTCGTTATCAATTAGATACACAAAATTTACCTGTCTTAACTAAGCTAAAGTCATGGAAGTATGGCTTTAATTCACCCTTTAAGTCTGAGGTATATTTTGTTAACACAAAACAATTTACCCACCAAAAATGGGGTACTTCTAACCCTGTAATGATGAGGGACCAAGACTTTGGGATGCTTCGTTTTAGGGCCTTTGGTACATATTCCTTTAGAGTTATTGATCCTATTAAATTTTTACGTGAAATCTTTGGTACAAACAATATTTTTACTACCCATAATATTGCAGATCAATTAAAAAGAATGGTTACCTCCGGTGTGTCGGATATGATTGCTGAATCTCAAATACCAGCCCTTGATCTATCCATGTATTATGATCAATTTGGCGAACAATCTCAAACTAAACTTAAACCCAAATTTGAAGCCTATGGTTTTGATGTAACTTCTGTAGTTGTGGAAAATATTTCATTGCCACCAGAAGTTGAAGCACAATTAGATCAGAGAACTTCCATGGGTATTATTGGTGATATGGGTAAGTATACTCAATACAAAGCTGCTGAAGCCTTAGGAGATGCAGCTAGAAATGAAGGTTCTGGCGCTGTAGGAGCAGGTATGGGCTTAGGTGCTGGTGCTGCCTTTGGGGGAATGATTGCCAATGCAATGAATCAGTCTCAGCAGCAACCACAATATCAACAGCCTCAGCATTCTCAACCACCACAACCAACAGCTGCTGTAAATTGTCATAACTGTAATAGTCAACTTACTCCTGGTGCAAAATTTTGTGGTAATTGTGGTAACCCAACAACACCACCAACCCCTAAGTGCACAGCCTGTAATAAAGAGTTTAACCCAGGAATGAAATTCTGCCCAGAGTGTGGCAGCAAGTTAATGTAGGAGGACTTCTATGACAATTGATTCCTATGAAGCTGGAAATGATAAAACAGTCAGTAATACCGATACCTTTCCTTGTTCCTCTTGTGGAGGAGGAATGGTTTTTAATCCCGAAAAACAAGCTTTAGAATGTCATTACTGTGGCAGTATCATTTCGATTGAAGGCACCTCTGAAGATATTAAAGAACATGACTTTGCTTCGGGGGAAGCCCTCTGCTCTACCGACTGGGGCAGGGTTGTAAGGGTTATTCATTGTAATCATTGTGGTGCTGAAACGGTCTTAGAATCAAATAACACTGTTCAACACTGTGCTTTTTGTGACTCTTCCCACATCTCTAATATAGATGAACAACCAGGAATTCGTCCAGAATCTCTGGTGCCTTTTAAAGTGACTGCTAATCAAGCTAAAGAACAATTTTCTAAATGGCTAAAGAAAAAGTTTTTTGCGCCAAAGGATTTAAAAAGTCACCATCATATAGACCATTTATCGGGTGTGTATATTCCTTACTGGACCTATGATGCCCAAACAAACTCTGTCTATAGGGGTGAGAAGGGTACCTATTATTATGTAAATGAAACTGTATATGTGACAAAGAACGGTAAAAGAGTAGCCCAGAATAAACGAGTTCGAAAAACCCGATGGAGCTTTACTAGTGGTGTCTATAATGAATTTTTTGATGACGAATTAGTTCCTGCTTCTAAACAAGTAGATGCCCTAGTTGAAAAATTAGCTACCTTTAACCTAAAAGATCTAGTGAGTTATCGTCCAGAATATTTCTCTGGTTTTATTGCAGAGAAGTATAGTATTGGATTAAAAGAAGGTTGGACTAAGGCTAAAGAGGCAATTAAAAGTAAAATACGTAGTGGTGTTATTAGAAAAATTAATGGAGATACTGTAAGAAACCTTCATATAAGTACATCCTATGACCAGATCACCTATAAACACATTTTACTCCCCATTTGGATTTCAGCATACACTTATAAGGGCAAAACCTATCAATTCCTTATAAATGGGCAGACGGGTGAAGTGCAAGGAAAAGCCCCTTATGATAAACTAAAGGTTACTATCACGATTCTAAGTATTATTGCTGTTATCGCTGTAATACTAAGAGTAGTTTCTCAGCTACAATAATCTAATACTTAAGAAGGGGGTGTTTAAACCCTCTTCCTTTTATTCAACTTTTTATCTGTCATCCAATATATCTGAAGGTAACACTTTTAAAGCTTCTTCTAGTAATTGTGCACCTCCATAGCCCTTTGGCCAAGGGGGTGTTATAAGTTGTCTCCATTTTCTACTGCCCCTCTGATTGGCAAAGAGTCCTAAAACATTTCTTAATAGGTTTGTGCTAGTTCCTAAATCTGTCTCTATCTTTTGGACATAATTTATTAAGGCTTCAATAATTTCTCTTCTAGATCTTTTTAGCGGTGATGACTCCTTATATAATCCATCTATTTCTCTTAACATAAAGGGATCTTCATAAGCTATCCTTCCTAACATGACTCCATCTACATGTCTTAAATGCTCGTTAATAGCATCTATTGATTTTACCCCTCCATTAATTTCGACAATTAGTTGAGGTAACTTTTCCTTTAGTCTATAGACTTCATGATATCTTAATGGTGGAATTTCTCTATTTTCTTTGGGACTTAAACCTTCTAATATAGCAATTCGAGCGTGAACTATAAAATGTTTTACACCTGCTTGAGAGACGATTTTAACGAATCTTTCCATGTCTTCATACTCATTAAAAACAACCTGTTGGAGTGTACTTGACAACACATTGGTTCCATCTATTCCAATACGATGTTTTATTGTTATCGGTTTTTTTGATTCTTTTTTCATGGCTTCAACCATTTCTGCAACTAATTCAGGATAGGCCATTAAAGCTGCCCCCATCTGATTTCCAGATACACGATCAGAAGGACAACCAACATTTAGGTTTATTTCATCATAATCCCACTCTTCAGCTATTTTTACGGCTTCTGCAACTTCCCTTTTATTGCATCCTGCAATCTGTAAAACTACTGGTTTTTCAAAGGGATCAAAATCCAAATGCCTCTTTTTATCTCCATAAATAATTGTCTTGCTATTAATCATTTCTGTATATAATACTGCTTTACTGGTTATGAGTCTACAAAAATATCTAAAATGCCGATCTGTGATATCCACCATTGGAGCAATACTAATTCTTGTTTTAGCTGACATCTTTTTTCCTCATTTCCTTCTTCTAAATATTCTGGGTAAAAACAAATTAGCCAGTTATTTTCTATTTTAATCAAATAATTAAGCAATTAACCAATAGCCTTTGAATAAATATTATAAAGAAATTTGTTAAAGGTTAGGTGATATAATGAAGCAGTTTATCCTTAAGATTTTTACTTTAATATTACTTGTTACTACTATTTTGGGTCTCTTTAATATGAGAAAAATAACTGAAAAAACCTACGTAACACTAGATGTAGACTACCTTACTATTTTAAAACAAGATCTTTTTTCCCTTATGATGGCTTATCCCCATGACATTGTTGATATTGAAATAGAAAATAAACATACTGTTTACTTAATCTTAAAGTCAGGAGAAAAGCTTCTATATGACGATCTAAAGAATAAAACAGAAACAGAGAAGCTACAAAATCCAGACCTACAGGATATGATGTCAGAACTATATCTACTGGGCCCTGTTAATGGCCTTATGCCAGAAAACTATAACCCTGGAAGAATAAGAGTATATCCTTTGTTGAAAGAAGTCTATGGAGCTAATCAGGTCGAGATTGAAAAAAACCTAACTGGCATCCGTGTTAATTCTTCCTATCATCGGTTTAATAGCAATAATTCTGCATCCTTGCATCTTAATCAAGCCCTAGACGAATTAACCCACCTTCTTAAAGATGCTCCACATCTTTGGTCCTATCTACACCCTATAGGTGGTACCTATAATTTTAGGTATATCTCTAACACTAATAGATTAAGCCCCCATTCCTTTGGCATATCAATAGACTTAGCTATTCATAAAGATGATTATTGGCAATGGACCTCACGAAAAGCTGGTGAAAAACGGTTAATGAGTTATCCCCAAGAAATAGTTGATGTCATGGAGAAGCATTATTTTATATGGGGAGGCAAATGGGGGTTATTTGATACCCTACATTTTGAATATCGACCGGAAATCATAATTAAAGGCAAGTACTTCAACAGCCAACCCCAAACCCTCTGGTATGAAAAGCTTCCTGTTAAAGAAGAAAAAGTAACAAACATAATATTATTAATTGAAGAAAGGTTAAAGGGCTTCATTGTGCTTTTTTCCTTCCATCTTTAATCTTAATCGTCATGTACAAAATTAAAGGTATTGGTACAAACAATGGTATAGAAACAAAAAAGTAAGGTACTACCGTTCTTAAAATAATATCAAACCTTGGTATCAAAAACGGCATTGTAACACCGATAAGAATTGCTAATGGCCATGCAAAATCTTTTGGCTCTCCAACACGAAAATAATCAGAAATACTCTCACAAATAATATAAAAAGTCAGCACAAACTTAAAAAAAGTTGTAGCATAAAAAACTGCTAAAAAAAATGGATCTAGTCTTTCAATAATATCCCCTACCTCAATAACCCTTATCGTACTAAAAGGGGGAAATACAAGGGTTTTTAAAGTCTCTTCTTCAAAGGCAGCTACAGAAGCCAATGATCTTATGGTAAGTAATAATGTGGCCATAACAATGCCGATAAATGTATATTTTAAAAATTTTTTTTCATTTCCTTCTTTAGCCCTTGTATGTTTATAGTAAAATGCAACAGGAAGGATCTGGGCATAGGGAAAGTTCATATTTGGTATTGAACCTGCTAGCACTGGCCTGATTCCATCTGCCATTACGGGTTGTAGGTTCTGAAAGTTTAATTTGGGTACGACTAAAATAAATAAAATAAAATAGAGGATAGCCAGCAGTGGAGTTAGTGACTCCAATAATCTAACTACAACTTCTAATCCTAATTTTATCCCATAAACAATCGGTACAATAAAAAAAATAGTAAAAATATAACCCGGAGTCTCGGGGAAGGTTATCTTACCAAAATAATAAACATCAGAAACAATTAGACAACATAGAAAAAAAAAGAAAAAATTATAGTAGAGGTTAATAAACCCACCTATAACCCTTCCCCAATATTTATTCAAGGTTTCTGTCATAGAGCATTCTGGACACAAAGACAACGGAAGATAATGACAATAAATTACTACATAGCCAACTATTGAAGCAATTAAGTTCGATATCCATATATCTCTCCCTGCTTCAATCATGCCAGGTAAATAAATAATTGAAGCTCCACCTAACTGAGCAACTGTAATCCATATAAGTTGATTAAAAGAAATCAATTCTTTTTTCTCTTCCCTTATTCCCTCCATATAAGACAACCTTCCTTTTCATTCTATTTGCACCATATATCCGTAATATTTTATCCAATTGTTGGACAAAATATAAATATTGTAATGGAATAACATAATGTAGGAGAATAAATCATGCTAAGGTATTTTAATAATTTCATCAAGAAGATCAAAAATCTAACAATAAAAAATTATTCTACTAATGAAGATCCACTCTTTATTCCAGAAGAAAATTACACTTCCAGTGTGTTGTCTAATAAGTTGGATAGTAATGTCACATTAATTAAGACCTATCTTGGGCATAGTGTCGACCTAAAAGTAAGGTCATTTCTAATACCAACAGTTCCTAGTATCGGAGCTAGTGTGGTTTTTTTAGATACGATGGTAGAGGATCAACTGTTGGAATCCTCTGTAATTGCTCCATTAACAACCGGCTTAAGTCTACATAGCGAAGATGAACGAGCTTCATTATCTATCCATATAGATTCTTTAATAGAAAAAGCATTATCTAATAGTCTGGTCAATAGCTATGAAAATGTCACTGACGTAATCGATCAAATTTTATTAGGGCAAGGGATATTGCTTATAGACAATTATTCAAAAGGAATCTCTATCAAAATTAACAGAGGCCCCCTAAGGGATTTTGCTGAACCAAAAACTGAAAAGGTTATTAAGGGACCACAACAGGGCTTTGTGGAAGATATTGATGTTAATGTCTCCATGATAAGAAAGAAAATTAAATCTTCAAACCTTGTTGTTAACCAATGCAAAATAGGTAAAGAATCTAGATCTGAGTTAAGAGTAATATACTTAAACAATATTGCAGATTCTTCTATCGTTGAAGAGTTATTTCAAAGACTTGATCGAATTAATATAGATGGTCTTATTAATTCGTCTTCTATTGAAGAGTGTCTTACAGATTCACCATCGAATCTTTTTCAAACAACTTTTTGCACCGAAAGGCCCGATCGGACTGCTTCATTGCTTTTAGAAGGAAGAATTGCACTACTTTTTGATGGTTCACCCATTGTTATTATCGTTCCTTCTATTATTTCAGATTTTTTTATCAGCACAGAAGATTATTATCAAAATCCATATTTTGCAACCTTTAGTCGTTTCATTGGATATATAGGTGCCTTTATGCTTACCTTTTTTCCCTCAATATATATAGCTATTACAACTTTTCATCAAGAAGTTTTACCTACTAGACTAGCTTTAACTATTGCCGGAGCTAGATCTGGGGTTCCTTTTCCTGCATTTTTAGAAGCATTATTAATGGAAATTGCTTTTGAATCTTTACGACAAGCAGGAACTAGGCTTCCTACCCATGTTGGTCAAGCCGTGAGTATCGTTGGTGCATTAATTATTGGACAAGCTGCCGTTGAGGCCGGTTTAGTTTCTTCTGCTGTCGTTATTGTAGTTGCCATTACCGCTATTTTTTCATTCACAATACCTTATACAAATTTTTCTTTGAGTCTAAGGTTAACAAGGTTTTTTATGATGGCATTAGCTGCTACTCTTGGGATCTATGGCATTATGACTGGTGCTTTTATGTTAGCCCTTAATCTTATTTCTTTAAGATCTTTTGGTGTCCCTTTTATGGTACCTTTTGCCCCCTTAAGCCTTCAAGATCTGAAGGATTGGTTTGTCAGATTTCCTCAATGGTCTATCACTAAGAGGTCTAGCCATATTGTAAAAGGGAATAATAGTAGGAAATCTCGTAACATGAAACCAAACCCGCCTAATTAGAAAAAGGAGTGTATTTATTTGAAACAACTCAAATTATTATCCCTATTATTAGTAATAACACTACTTTCTACTGCCTGTTGGAGTCGCAGAGAAATTGAAAACTTAGGCTTTGTAATGGGCATAGGCATCTCTAAAACAGAAGAAGGATTATATTCAGTTGTAGCACAAGTTGCTAACCCTAGTGCAGTTGTTGCAGAATCCCCAGAACAAAGGGCAGTCTATAGTATACTACGATCAGAAGGTCTTACCTTTTTTGATGCAATACGAAATTTATCTATGGTGGCTGCCCGTAGGCTTTATATTGCCCATGTAAATGTACTAATTGTTGATGATTCTATAGCAAAAGAAGGATTGTCAGATATTGTAGGATTTCTTGTTCAAGATATGGAGGCTCGATTAGAACTTGATGTTTTTATAAGCGAAATACCCCCAGAAGTTATTTTAGATACCCCCAACACCCTAGGTGTTATCCCTGCAATTGTTCTAACTACAATAGCAGATAACTATGGTGCCAATTCTAAAATATATGTAGCAGATCTTCATGAGACTGTTGAGGCTGTCAATAATCCCGTTATTAACTATGTAACCACCTTAGTTGAAAAGATCCCTCCCCCTTCCGATAAAGAACCTCCTCAGATAAGATTTAACAAATTAGCTATTTTCGATAATGATAAATTAAAAGCATATCTAGATTATGAAGAAGGACAAGCATTTAATCTAATTACAAACAGGTTTAAGAATGGTCTGATCGCCTTTGAATATGCTACTAATGATGATGAGATTATTATAGAAGTTTTAGAAAGCTCTAGTAAAATTACACCTGGCTTTAGTAATGGAAAGGTTACCTTTGATATTGAAATAACGATTGAAGGTAATATTGCAGAAAGACAATCAAAGCTTGATTTTCCCCATCAATTAGATGTTGGTGTTGTACAGGAACAACTAAATAAAGTTATTGAAGATAAGCTTTATAAAGCTATAGCTAATGCTCAACAAGTTTATGTAGTCGACTATTTTAATCTTAGTAAAAATTTTTATCGGAAATTTCCAAAAGAATTTAAAGAACTACAAGATAATTGGAATCAACACTTTTCGAAGGCAGATATTAGTGTAAAAGCTGAAAGTTCTATAACCCATTCTGCCCTTAATTTAAACAGGGGGAGAATATAATGAAATATATCTTAATCTTTTTAATCGGCTTTGTACTATTAATCGATTTTATAAGACTAAAAAAAAACAACCTAAAGCTTATAGGGATTTATTTAATCATCGTTACCCTAATCTTATTGGTTGTTATTTCTGATAAATATATCTTTGATATTAGTCCTTTAGAGACTGCCTTAGACAAATTACAACCCATTAATGATTGGGTAGAAACAAAATTTGACTAAGCTGTTGGATTCCACCCGTCATCTCCTGCAAGAATATTTGATATGGAGTATTCTTGCAGGACTTCTCTTTTTATGGATTTTGCCCATGAAACCCTTTGATCCATTTGTCCCCCAGGCCCTTGGCTATTATATTCGCCGTAATCAACTAGTTTTTCTGCATGAACCTTATCCCAATTGTGAAAGCCTTCTGGTTTGATATGATCTCCCATCCAACAATTAATAAAAATTGTTTTAGCAAAGTCCCTCCATGGCCTACCTAGATACACTGTATTGGGAGCTCCATCACTTGTAAGTTTACAGTCAATAAATACATACCCAAATCGATTGTTCTCAGGTGTCGATGCTGAAGTAATATACCCATTCACTTCCATATTTCTATTATTGGAAAAAATCTCGCATTTATTGAAGACTGCTGTTGCCGAGCCAAATATAAAATCTATATCTCCTTTTATATAACAGCCCTCATAATATTGTCTAGTATTTTTCCTAGCTTTCCCCTCTTTAGGCCCACCAAAGGTATTACCCTCTATTGGCTTTGGTGGTAATGGTCCAGTAAATAATGTATCTTGGCAACCTAGGAATTTACAATTGCGAAACGTTGTCCGATCTCCGTCAACATAAGCGGCTACAGCTTGACCCACCCGACTGCCATCACCAGCAGAATTTTCAAAGGTAATGTTTTCAGCTATAAAATCTTTTCCATCAATGAATACGCTATAAGAGTTAAAGGTTCTCATTTTTTCTCCATTAGGTAATAATTTATTAGCAGAGTCATCATAGGTTAGTATTGTCCGTTCTGGGTCCACACCTATTAAAGTTATATAGGGTTTAGTAATATGAACTTTCTCTTTATAAACTCCCTCTTTTATATGAATGATCACTCTCTCAGTATTCCCCTCTGGTATACTATCTATTGCTTCTTGAAGAGTAGAAAAGTTACATTGTCCATCTTTACATACAATCATGATCCTCTTCCTCCGCCAAAGATTCTGTTTTGTCCTGCTCTGGTTTTTCCTGTTCTAGTTTATCCTGTTCTAGTTTATCTTGTTCTGGTTTGTCCTGCTCTTCTTCAATCGTAAAGCTACCAATCACTTTCTGCGTATCTAAAGCAATTTGATTCAGCACTTGTGCAGTAGAAGCTACTTCTTCCACAGAAGCATTCATTTCCTCTGATGAAGCTGCAATATCTTCAGCAATATTAGAGTTACCTTGTGAAATTGAAGCAATTTCTTCTACTTTAATTATAATATCTTCCTTAGTTTTATTTAAAGTATTAATAGATTCATTTATGCCCTCAATTTTTGGTATCATTTCTCCAACATTCTCCAAAATTATTCTAAAGGATTTTATTGCGTTTTCTACTACTTGTTCTTGAATCGTTATATTCTCTACTCCTGTTTCGATTGTCATCATAATCTGATCTCTACTAGAAGTAATATTTGTTAGTAACTGGTTAATATTCTCTGATGACCTTTTCGATTGGTCTGCTAATTTCCTGATCTCATCTGCAACTACTGCAAAACCCTTACCCGCTTCTCCAGCCCTAGCAGCTTCTATCGCAGCGTTTAAAGCTAGTAAATTGGTTTGTTCTGCAATGGCATTAATCAATTCAGTTATGTTTCTAATCTCAAGTATTTTATGATTTAACAGACTTACATTTTCATTAACTTCTTTAAATGAACCGCTAATATGACTTGTCGATATCGTTAATTTTTGCACCTTATCATTTCCTTCAGAAATCATAGCATCAGTTTCTTTTGTGTTTATATAAATATCATCAATGGATAACACTACCCTTTCTAACTCTGCTCCAAAATGACTTACATTATCTTTTATCCTCATTAGTTCCTCTGTCTGTCCAGCAGAACCTTCAGCAACTTGCTGTATAGAGTTAGCTAAGTCTTGGGTTACAACGGTCATCTGCTGGCATACTGAAGATAAAAGAAATGAATTTTCGGTAGTATTACTAGCGTTTTCTTTAGATTGTCTTATGATGTTAGAAATTTCTTTTAGGGTCTTTGCTAGAGATTTCTTCATTAATCCAAATTCATTTTTAGAACTTGTTTCTATTGTCGTAGTAAAATCACCTAATGATACCCTATCATAAATATGTAAAACTTCTTTAATTGACTTTCGAATAATTATTATGATGATACTAGAAAGAATGAATAAGGCTAGCACCGCTATAGTAAAAAATAACACTAGATTGTTTCGAATTACAATATACAGATTCGCACTTTCGTTATATAGGTTCTCTGCTCTTTCCTTATTATGATTAATTATTTCATTTAAGTTCCTTACTATAGCCTGACTTGTGGCTTCTAAGGCATATTTATTACTTAATTCTACTTTTTCCTCATGAAGCATCTGTTCTTTAATCGTTTCCCATGTTTCCATAAATTCATTATAATTCCTCATTGCAAGACCTAATAATATTGCTTCTCTAGATCCAGACCCTATCTCGTTGGAATATTCATCGACAGCTCTTCTAAAGACTTGATCCTGCGAAGCTATTCCAGTAATACTTTCCGTGTAGTCCTCATCCATATGTCTTAAGACATCTACCCTTATATTCATAAAAAGTGTATTAAGTTCATTAACTTTTTGAGTAGGTAAAACTGCTTCATTATAAATTTCATCTACATTATGATTGATACTACCAATTCCTTGATAACCTGTCGTTGCCACAATAAAAATAAAAATAAGACTAAATATTACTAATGAAATAATACTATGACTAAGCCTTATATTACCTAATACTCTTCCCATTATTATTCCTCCCTACTAGCACTGAAAACGTTTGCTATTATTAGCAAATATCGTTTTGAATATTTAGAAAATACTTTCCAGATTTGATAATTGTTTTGTTTCATTATACGAAATTACGTTTTAAATTGCAAAACAAAAATCCCTAGAAAATTTAAGTTTTTACTTATTTCTACAGATTTTTCTTCTCGATGCTATCTTTTTCATTTAATTTTATGAAAAACCAATATTAGGACTTTCTACCTAATCATAATGTCAAGTTTATAAAATTAAAGTAACATTCAATAAAAACATAACTATAATAAAAAAGAAATAAAAAGGGCTCTAAAAGGTATTTACCTAATTATAGCCCCTATAATACTTTATATCTTATTTATCAGTTTAATTATTTTATCCTTAATTTTGCGGGGAGGTGTAGTAGGTGCAAAACGATCTACTATATTGCCCTCTGCATCGATTAAGAACTTAGTAAAGTTCCATTTTATATCTCCACCCAAAATTCCCTTCTTTTCATTTGAAAGATATTTAAATAATGTATGGGCGTTAGGTCCTTTTACATCAACCTTCTCAAATAAAGGAAAGGTAACTCCATAATTAATTTCACAAAAGCTCTTAACTTCATTGCTATCGCCTGGTTCTTGATTACCAAACTGATTACATGGAAATCCTAAAACTTCAAAATTTTCATTTCCCAGCTCTTGATATAGTTCTTCAAGCTCTTTATACTGGGGGGTAAAACCACACTTACTGGCAGTATTTACAACCAAAAGCACCTTTCCTTTATAGCTTTCTAAGCTTATTAGTTCTTCATCAATGTTCTTTACCTCTATCTCGTATAGGCTCATTTGATTTTCCTCCTTCATTTCTTCTATTTTTATTTCAATTATAATCAACAGTGATATGTATAACTATATTATACCAGATATTAATTGCGCGCAATTAAATATTGCAAAATTAATTATTAAAATTTTCTTAACTAACGGATCGTTATCATATATAATGTAAATTAGCTAATAGTACTTATGAGGAGATGATAAACTATGAAGGATGATGTATTAAAGCTTGAGAATCAGTTGTGTTTTTCTATATATGCTGCCTCAAGGTCTATTACTAAAATATATCGACCATTTTTAGAGCCCTTGGGATTAACCTATCCACAGTATTTGGTTATGCTTGTTCTTTGGGAGAAAGAACGTGTTACTTTGAAGGAAATGGGGGTCTTACTACATCTTGATTCGGGCACCTTAACCCCATTACTTAAAAGACTAGAAAGCAGCTCTTTAATTAAGAGAGAACGGTCTAAAGAAGACGAAAGAATTCTTTGGGTATCTATCACAGAAAATGGACTTGATCTAAAGGAACAAGCCTTAAATATCCCTATTTGTGTTCTTAATTCCATCAATGCAGATTTTAATCTTCTATATAGCTTAAAGCAAGGGTTAGACCAGCTATTAGCTGGTTTAAATAAATAATACTAAGAATTCATTTGGGTAAATCATTAAAAAGGATGGTTTTAATATGGATGAAATAGATAAAAAAATCATTGAGTTATTACAAGAAAACGCTCGTATTTCTATTACAGAGCTCTCTAAATTAATTAACCTTTCTAGACCTAGTATTAAGGAAAGAATTACTAAGCTAACAGAAAAGGGTATTATATCTAAGTTTACAGCCCATGTACCAGCAGACAAAATTGGTCTTAATGTCAGTTTTATGATGGAGATTAGCGAATTAAAAATTTCCAATGAAAAAATGGTGAATATCCTTCTTTCAAATCAATATGTTAGTGAAATCCATTGTGTCACCGGTAAGGCTAATTATATTGTAAAGGCCTCTATGCCTAATATAGAAATGATGAATGAACTCTTATCAGAGCTAACAAAATTTAGCTATGTAGTTACCTCTATTATACTAAACTCTCCTCTACCCCATAGGCCCATTAAACCAATTTAGACCTCCTTCATTTTGGAATCTAGTTTAAATTAAAAACTCCGATTTGGAGGAAATGCCCTCTCATTTTATTCAAATATCCATATCTAATATAATGATTATTTGATAGAATTTTCTTAACAGAAATACAAAGGAGGGACCCACCATGAACCATGACTTTCAAGAAGGCTTAAACTTTGCTAAGGAATTGGATAAATTAGATAAACTCCACTATCTTAGGGAAAGATTCCACCTAAATAAAGGAGAAATCTATATGGATGGCAATTCGCTGGGACTAAGCTCAGTCGATGCAGAAGAATCTCTACTGGCAGCAGTTCAGGACTGGCGTAGAGAAGCAATTAAAATTTGGGGTGTAGACGAAGGCCGTTATTTCAACTTTTCAAAAATAATTGCCCTCAAATTAAAGGATCTTATTAAGGCTGATCCAAATGAAATTATTGTAATGGGTAGTATTACCTCTAACCTACATCAAGCATTGACAACATTTTATAAGCCTACTAAAGAAAGGTATAAAATTATTATTGATGAATTAAATTTCCCTACAGACATTTACGCTGTAAAAAGTATTATTGAACTAAAGGGGCAAAATGCAGAGGATACTTTAGTTAAGGTAAAAAGCAGAGATGGAAGAACAATCTTAGAAGAGGATATTATTGCATTAATGAAGGAAGATGTTTCTTTAATTTTGCTTCCCTCAGTTCTATACCGAAGTGCACAACTACTGGATATGGAGCTTATTACAAAAGAGGCTCATAAACTGGGAATCCTTATTGGTTGGGACTTAGCCCATTCGATAGGGGTCATCCCCCATAACTTTAAAAAAATTGCCCCAGATTTTGCTGTATGGTGTTCCTATAAATATTTAAATGCAGGTCCTGGTGCAACTGCAGGGATGTATATTAATAAAAGACACTTTGATAAAAGTGCTGGCTTAAAAGGATGGTTTGGAAACAAAGATGAAACACAATTTTTAATGAGCCACAACTTTGATCAAGATCAGGATGCCAATGGGTGGTTACTTGGAACCCACAACATCTTTTCAATGGCTCCCTTAGACGGAGTGCTGAATATCTTTAATGAAGTTGGAATTGAACAGGTGCGATCTAAATCATTACACATTACTGCATATCTAATGTATTTAATAGATACTAAGTTATCTAAATATGGTTTCTCCATTGGAAATCCTCGTGAAGACCATCGTCGTGGTGGCCATATTTCACTTGAACATGATGAAGCCTATCGAATTAGCCTTGCATTACGGGATAGTAACGTAATTCCAGATTATCGTGAACCAAATGTCCTTCGTCTTGCTCCTGTGGCTCTATATGTATCTTATGAAGAAGTATATCTTTTGGTTGAAACATTAGAAAAAATAGTTTTAGATAGGGTGTATGAAAAGTATTCCTTAGACAGAGTAACGGTTTTATAGCTTAAAGGAAACCCACTTAGTTTATTTTTAGAAACTACTATTTTATAGGCATTAGACAAAAGTACCTCTCTCAATTTCGAGAAAGGTACTTTTTAAATCTATTATTTACGCATATATCCACTACTTTATTATCGTATAATTTTTCTATACTGACCTTTGGTAATAAAATAAAAAATACTATAGACAAAGCCATAAGCCCCATACATCATAGAAGAAAAGAATAATACTTTTCTATAGGAATTACCCATTGGCATTAAATGTGAAAATACCATAGTATCTGCAGTTTTCATAGCGAAAATACTGTGAAGGATTCCGATTAAAAGGGGAATAGCAAACACTGGTAGTAATCTTCTTGTAATCGCTCTTTTTTCTGTTATATAATCCATACCGATCTTCCTAAGGGTTTTATAATGATGCCTTTCTTCCTCAGCAGCCATAATCTGTTTAAAGTATAATAGACTAGCTGTCATTAAAATAAAAACGCCACTCATAAAAAATCCTATAAAAGAAATTAGACCAAAGGTTTCTCTAGCTTCGCTATAGTGACTATAGGCAGTTCTGTAACCACCTGCATTTTGATATAATACCTTATTTAAATCACTATTTAGCTCTGCATTTTGAAGGGCATTATTGAAATTAAAAACATTAACCTCACCAGCACCTCTCCCTACTTTGTCTTCCTTTACTATTTGGTTTTCAAGTAGTAGATGGCTAAAGTCTTCATCATTAAGAACTAATGAATATATGCTTCCAAAGTGTAAAAAAGTATTGACTAAGACATCACTAACTTCAATATTTAAGTCAGTAAAATCTAAGGTCTGCTCCTTCATAATCTCCATAACACGGGGAACATCAGCCCTTATAAACCAGACAGCCTTACCAGACGCAATTTCTAAGGGCGCTATCTTACTTTTAGACATATTGACTAATTCATTATATGCCGTCTGGGAATAAACCCTAAAGTAGTATTCTTCATTATAAAACGTAACACCCTCAATTTCTATGGCTTCTAGCTTTGGGTAAGTTCGATACAAAGGCACTTGTGCTTGTTGCGTAATTTCTACATCATGCCTGCTAAAGATCTCTTCAACTTCCTGAAGAATACCATCATCTTCACCTGCATAGAAGAAAAGGTCATATCCTATGGTGTCATAACCATTATTTTCTATATTGCTATAAAGGGTAAAGCCAGTAGCTATTGCTGTGGTGGCAACAGCTGACAGTACTGCAATTGTTGCCATTACAGAACTAATTGATCTCATTCTGTGGGAAAATGAAGTGATAGCTATTAAATTTACACCTCTATAATACTTTCTTTTATTTCTTTTTAGTATACTCAAAACCTTAGGTAACCCACCCCAAAAGAAGATATAGGTACCGCTAATTACTAGTACTAAAATAGGTATTGCCATCATAACAAGGTTGTAAGGATTATTAGATGAAGCAAGATAGTATCCCCAACCAATCAATATTAGGGAAATAATCAGTAGAATATAGGATCCTTTTCCCTTCCCTTCCGAACGCTTTTCTGCTTTAAATAAATCTACAAGTTGAAACCTATTGATTACCCAAAGACCCGATAAACCCATCATGGAAAAGACAGATATAAACATAATAGCAGTTAGGTATATGGCCTTTAAATCAATATCCAGTGCAACATCTCCGCTAAAGGAAATTACGGTCACACTTAATAGAATCATGGTGGTCAGTTTAGAAAAAAATATACCGACGCCTATACCTGTAGCAAGACTAGTTAAACCCACCAGTAGCGTTTCTAAAAAGATTAACTTACCTATCCTTCCATGGGACATTCCGAATAAGGAATAGGTAGAAATTTCACGTTTTCTTGCTTTGATAAAGCTATTATTAGAACTGATTAAAAAAAACATAACAAAGACCATTATAATAACACCAAATGCCAATAGTACTGCACGATATCTGCCGTCATAAATGAAGGCGTCATTAACCTGCTGATTTTGCACAAGGGCTAAAAAAGTATACACTGTAAAAACACTAAAGGTCATAGAAAAGAAAAACATGATATGCTTTTTTATATTGTTTTTAATATTCCGAAGGGCAAGATCTAACAGATTCATCGCTCTTCACCCCCTAGAACACTCATTACATCAATAATCGAATCAAAAAATTGCTTTTTATCATTTCCTGCATGAAGCTCATTATAAATCTCTCCATCTCTTATAAACATAATTTTCTTACAGTAACTTGCTGCAAATACGTCATGGGTAACCATTAATATCGTTGCATTATATTCGTCGTTTATATAGGTTAATAAATGAAGTAAGTCCTTTCCTGATTTTGAATCTAGATTTCCAGTTGGCTCATCTGCTAAAATTATTTTCGGCTGAGTAATAAGAGCTCGACACGCAGCTGCCCTCTGCTGTTCTCCTCCCGAAACTTCATAAGGATATTTATCTAATACATTCAGTATTCCTAAATCCTTTACTAATACAGACAATCTGTTTTCTATGTCATTTATCTTTGTTCCGTGTAGGGCTAAGGGTAAAATAATATTTTCTTTTAACGTCATTGTCTCTAACAAATTGTAGTCTTGAAATATAAAACCAATGTTCTTCATTCTATGGGTGGAAAGCTGATTTTTGCTATACTTAGCAATATCTTTACCCTCCATTATAATTTTACCTGTGGTGGGCTTATCTATGCTTCCTAAAATATTTAACAAGGTGGTTTTTCCCGATCCTGAAGCCCCCATAACGCCTATGAACTCCCCTTGGATAACCTCAAAGCTGATATTTTTTAAAGCCATATATTCCTTATCTCTTTTAGATGAACCATATATTTTACTAATATTTTCGACTTTTAATATTTGCATACCTATGCCTCCAATCAATATTATGGAATAATTATATCCTAAGTACCAATTACAAAAAATCGAATGACCTTACATTTCCATAGTCTTAGCTTACATTTTTGTCATGTGGTGAAGGGTCTCCCTTTCAATAAAGGTTAACTGAAAAGAGGCATAGGCTCCATGTACGGATTCTACTGTTAATTGATGACCTAATTGATCCATTAACTTTTTCGATAAATAAAGACCATAACCAGAGGCATTAGTACCAAGTCTGTCTTCTGTGGAGGTGTAGCCTTTTTTAAAGATTTGGCCAAGGTCTTGTGGCAATATTCCTTTTCCCTCATTTTTAACTGTAATTATAAAATTATTATCTTTCTTACTGGTGGTAATGGTAATTTTGCCCCTTATTGGTGTATGCTTCACAGCATTTGAAATAATTTGAGCTAAAACATACCCACTCCACTTTTCATCAGTTAAAACTTTATAATCTTCACCCTCAATGGTAATATTAATACTTTTATAGCTAAAAAAGCTGGAATATCCCTTCAGTGCTTGTCCAATTAGCTTTTTAGTACTTACCCTTGCTAACTTATAATCATCCCTTAACGTATTGCTTTTAATCTCATAAAAAACCCGTTGAATAGATTCTTCAATTGAAACCAGTTCCAAGTCCATAGCTTGGTAGAAATTCTTTGGCATACTAACATCATAATTATCCATAATCAATCTAAGGGCAGCTATAGGAATTTTAATATCGTGGACCCATCTTGTAATAAACTCTAATTCTTCTGCTGATTTTGTCCTCACATCAGCCTTGTATTCTTCAAATTCCATCATCAAATGATGAACGATGGTGGCATATTCCCTATCTACAGGATAAGAAAAATCTTCTGGGTCATGTTGGGCAGTATGTAATCTACAATAGGCTTTAAAGTCTTTAATACGGGAATTAAAAATGAGATAGTCTATAAAAACAAATAATAAAAAGAGTATAAACCACCCAATAAAGATATATACTGCATTTGACTTACTTATATGAAAATGCTGGTCTAGCCTATAAACAATTAAGAAGAATAATAGAGCTAAAAAAAGAAACAAGTAGGTTAACAATTTCTCTTTTAAATATTTTATATAATTCATATTAATCGATACCCTTCCCCTTTAATGGTTTTAATGTAATCTTTTAGATCTATTTCTTCTAGCTTTTTACGTAATCGGGTGACATTTACCGTAAGGGTATTATCATCTACAAAGCTTTCATCTTCCCACAGAGCTTTCATAATCCTTGCTCGACTAACTGTCTTACCCTGATTTCGTATTAATAGGGCTAATATTTTAGATTCATTAGGCGTCAGTTCCATTTGCATTTCACCATAAAAAACTTGTAGATTTTCTACATTTAATAATAAGTCTCGGTATTGAAGAACATTTAAGCCTTGATCCCTATAGGAGTAGGCCCTTCGTAATGCCGCCTGTATTTTTGCAATTAAAAGGTCTATAGAAAAGGGTTTTTCAATATAATCATCTGCCCCTTGGGTGATGGCACGTATTTTGTCTGCATCGGTATCTCTTGAAGAGATGAATAAAATAGGTACATTGGAAAGCTGCCGAATCCTACCACACCAATAGAATCCATCATAATAGGGTAAATTAATATCCATTAAGATTAAGTGGGGCTCAAAGGAAGTATACAAGGATAGAATATCATTAAAATTATCTGGTTTTATAACAGTATATCCCCATTTTTCTAATTGACTCTGAATAATTGTGGATATGGTGCTGTCATCCTCAACAATAAGTATTTTATACATGTTAATCACCTTCATATTCATTATTTTTAATTAATGCCAATTTAATTGTACCATATCTTAGAATCTATTTTTCCCTTCCCTTTCCAAATTTAATTCACAAGCCTATCATATTCTCTTCAATCTTAATTCATCTTAAATATAGTTTTCCGGATATTAGTAAGGCAAATGGTTAATAATGGTGAGTTAAGGATTCACAATAGCACATATGGCGTTATTTCTGAAGTAGGTAAAGGCAGTACTTTTTGGTTTTGTCTAAAAATCTACCATGAATAAATTTATAACCTATTTTTTATACTTATTAAAATTTAAGCCTCCTTAATTAATGTCTGTATCTTCATTAACTAAGAAGGCTTTTTTCTTTTCTTACGTTTCTTTAACTTCCATTGGTTTTAATCATTATTGATCTAGGGAAAATGTTTCCTCTATTGATAACACAATTTCAAATATATTTTCTACGGTAGATTCAGCAGAGACATAATGCATATAACCGTCCTGCGTTTCAAAAACCCAAGTAACTAGCACTTTACCTTCATCAGGATATATTCCATAAACCTGTATAGCATCATGCCCTGCTAATTCAAGTGCTGCTCCTTCCGTCTCTATTGCTCCTTCTTCCTCCATCCCAATCCATATGGCTGTGGCAACATCTTCAACAGTTTCCTCCCCTTTTTCCCATGCATTAAGGGTAATAATTGAAACACCTAATAAATCGCTATATTGAAGAATTGGCTCTGTAACACCTAGGTCTCTAAAGTTTACCCAGTCAGAAGGGATATCCACAAAACCAAAGTTTTCTTCCCCTACCCGTCTTACATCTCCATTGGTCTCTTCTTGCTCCTCTTCATGATCTACAACATCAACTGATATGATTCCATCGTCTACCTCTTGTGGGCTGCACCCTTGTAGTCCCATGGAAACAATTAGTAAAAATATGATAATCCAACCTTTTCTATTCATCTTAATCCCCTTTCTTTACCTTCTCCCCTGTTTTTTCACAATTAAGGAAATTGTATAATTGATATTAGATTTATATTAATGCATAAGAAAAACATTAATACACCATTATTTTATTATATCAAATTAACCATAATTTCCAAAATAAGCCTTTCGTTCTATTTTTAAGCTTATTTCAATAGAAAGTCCATTACCTGTCGGTTAAAGTTTGCATCTTCTTCATAGGCCCCATGTCCAAGACCTTTATATAATACTAATTTACTATCTTTTATTTTCTCTGCCATTTCTTCAGAGGTATTCTCTCCCACTACCTTATCAACGTCTCCACCAATTACTAAGGTTTTACATTGTATTTTGTCTAATTCATCATAAGCATTATGGGAAAGACACGCCTTTGCCTGAATGATAAAACGATGAAAGGACTTTGGTTTTCCAATTCTACGAATAATGGGATAAAAGGGTTGATATTTCTTTATTCCCTTATCAGAGTAAGTCTTTTCCATCGTATCGATGATTAACCTGCCATATTCATTAGAATTAGCTAACTGAATCCAACTTCCTACTACCTTTTCTATAGTAGGGTTATGCCTGGAGGCTGATACCCCTATCACTAATCTTTCTACTATTTCTGGATAATCAATGGCTAAATATTGTGCAATCATTCCTCCTTGTGATATCCCCATCACATAAGCCTTTTTTATCCCTAATAAATCCATAACCTTTTTCTGATCTTTAGCCATATCTCTAGTGCTATAGCCTTCAGAAATTTTATTTTTTCTACTAAAGATATACACAGTAAATTCCTTAGCAAATTTACGATAATAATAGGATAACAATAAGCCCTGTCCTTTTACGGTCTTTAGTCCATCACTTAAGCCAGGTATCATAATTAAGTGCTTGTCTCCTTGCCCAAAGATGATATAATCCATCTCTGTATCTTCCAGTAATACTTTTTTTGTTTGATATGAAGTAAATATCATTAACATAACCCCCCTAACACTCTATAATCCTATTTTTAATATTTCTATGTATTCCTTAAGTCCCTCCATATACTTCCTTTTCACAACATCAAGACTCCCCTCAATATCTTCTATTATAAAGGATTGATTATATCCTTCAAGGAACCATTTAATAATATTTAAGACCTTTTTTTTATCTGCCCTAAACTGTTTATCGTTAATATCTTCAAACATACTATAATAATAGACTTCAGCTTGATCACCATATTTTTCTATTGTTTTATTGTAAATAATTTCATTATCTTTCCCAAATGCCCTTCTGATCAATTTATAATGGACGGGATTTTTTATGTACCATGAAATTTCCATCTCTGCAAACTTGATGATCCTTTCAAAAAAATCTTGAGGTAAACTTTTTAATTCATCCTTTAGCCCATTGGTTAGAGCACCAATAGCATGATCTAATACATCAAAATATAGTTCTTCTTTGTTTTTAAAATACTTAAATAAACTCCCTTTAGCAATAGCAGCCTCTTTCACAATTCTATTGGTGGAGCCTTCATTGTATCCATGTTCTGCGAACTCCTTCAATGCAGCTTCCATAATTCTACTTTTTTTCTCTTGACTTAATTCGTTAAATAGCTCACTTGGCAACGCTTGACACCTCCCGCTTAACGACCATGCGGTCATTTTTGCCTATTTAATTAGTGACCCATTGGTCACTAATTAAATCATATCATATTTTATGTCTGTGTCAACCTTTATCATATCTATTTGATCTATTTTTTTTACTTTTCCTTAGGCTTTAAGGAGCTAATCATATGATCAGTTCCCCTTTCCTTTTCCCTTTGGGTTAAGTGGTGAAAAGCACAGGTTGAAGCTTGAAGAAATTGAAGTCTATTTATCTTTTAGAAACTTATTAATATTATTATTTATCTCTACTTCTGAAAAGGCTAAGATGGTCTCTGTCGTTGTATAGGAAGCTATGCTATTTACAAATTCTTCAATATCATTTAGCGATTTAGCTGATAGCTTAACTAAGAAACATCCCTCCCCAGCAGTCCTATAGCACCATTCACTTAGCTTGTATTCCCTTATGAAGGTTTTAAACCTTTCATACTGTCCATTCTTCATCGTTACCCTAATGATACAATCGATAGAAAACCCTATTTTTTTTTTATTTATTTTAACTGTATATCCTTCAATAACACCATTATCTTCTAGCTTTCGGATTCTCTCAGTAACCGAAGGCGGTGAAAGATTAACTCTCTTAGATAATTCCCTTATAGATAATCTACTATCCTTTTGGAGTTCTTCCAAAATTAATACATCTACTTCGTCAAATTTCATTTGAAATCCATCTCCTTAATTATTATTTTAAATGATATATTTATAAATTAATTATATACCATTTGAAATTTAATTTTAAAATTATAATTGGTATAATTAAGTTAATAAAATAAATTTATAAAGGAGAGATGCATTATGGCTAGAATATCTTTTTCTCAAGAAGGATTTTCACCATTTCAACAATTGCTGGGCCACAATAAACACATACTAGAAAAATGGTCTTCTTTAGATGATTGTCTTTTTAATAGTCCCACCTTTCCAGCTGAGCTTAAAGAAGAAGTGCGCCGTAGGTTAGCTTTTAATAACGGATGCCACTATTGTATGGCTAAAGGAAAACCTTCTGATCAAAATCAAATAACTAATTCTAAAATTCTAATTGCTACAGAAATTGCAGATACTGTTTCTAAAAACCATCCTATCACTGAGGAAAGTTTTCACAAATTAAAGATGGCGTTTACTAATGCAGAAATCTCTGAACTTTTAGCCTTCATATGCTTTGTTACAGCTTCTCAAAAATTTGGTGCACTACTTGAATTACAGCCTAGCTGCCCAATTTAAATGTTCACTTAAAAGGGCTTAGTTATTATTTTTTAGTTGTTATTTGTTAGTTATTAATAATAGTTGATAAACCTACAGATAGCAGCCATATTTATAGCTGCTATCTTCTTCTTTGTAACTTATTTTTTTTTAGACTTCCATAGAACATAAGGAAAATGATTAAGCCTCTATATCTCACTTTTTTTTTTATTTTTTGCATAGATCAACTGATGAAGGGCTGGTATTAAGATTATTGTATTAACAAAGCATAATATCATCTCTATCGCTGTTATTAATCGAAAACCTGAAAGTCTAGGCTGAGTTGTAAAGTAGAGGCTTTCAAAACCAATAAAGGTTGTTGTAATCGTCAAAGCTATTATACTAAATATATTTACTTCCCCACCCAGTAGGAGTACACCCCTAGGGTTAAATATAATGTTGCTAGTAACGATAGAGTTATAATAAAGGCATCCCCACAGGGCTTCTTGATGAAACATCTCTTATGACTAAGGCTAGGTGGTTTTCCTTCTTTACCCATAAAATTTTTCTGAATACTATTGTCCACAACAAATTAGAGTACTATAAATTTATTTATAAATTTCATAAATCTATGTAATGAAAATAGATTCTATACGTATTTATAGTTGATAATACTTAGCTAAGTAAAAATAATAGAAGGGAGGGCTATCAAAAGATGGGGCAACTTACAATAGCACCTACTTGGGATAAAGATAGCTCCAAAGAAAATGTATATACAAAAGAATCCTTTGGCTATATATTTGAATCCTATTATAAAAGGGTTTATAACTATATATATTATCGAATTAACTGTCCATTAACAGCAGAGGACCTGACAAGCCAAGTCTTTGAAAGGGCCATGATTAATATTGAGAAATATGATCAAAAAAAAGGCCCCTTTGAAGTCTGGCTCTTTACCATAGCTAAAAATATTGTGAGGGACTATTTAAGAGGGCTAAAAAAGTATGGAGGACTCTCTTTTCCCCTTAACATAATTATGAATCTTATTTCAAAGGAGAAGACACCAGAGGATTTATTTTTAACAAAAGAGTCTAATGAATGGCTGTTTAAGGTTCTTAAAATTTTAGATGATAGGGAGAGAAATATTATATCCCTAAAGTTTGGTGGAAACTTAAAAAATACTGAGATTGCAAAATTATTAAACATTACAGAAGGTAATGTCGGCGTAATTCTTTATCGTTCGATGAAAAAATTAAAAAAAGAAATTGAAGGGAGCCATAATTATGAATAGAAGTGGACTAGCAGATAGATTATCTGTAGAATTAGATGATTACTTAAATGGTATACCAGACAAGGATAAATTAGATTCTAGAGAGTATAATGAGCTCTTAGAGATTGGCAAGGGTTTAATAGATATGGATTTTAGCAAAAACAGCAACAAGGAAGCTGTATATTATAGGACTTTAAATAGGATAGAGGCAGTAGAAAATTCACTTTCAAACAAAAGCCAGAATTGGTTGGGTCGGGGCCTTGTTATTGCCGCCTCATTCCTTCTGATCTGCTCCATTAGTTTTACTTTAATAGAGCCATCCTTTGCCTTTAATTTAATGGAAAAGGTGATTGCAACAATAAACCTTGGAAATATAAAAGTTGTTCAGTTTGAAGCCCCAAAGGAATTTCCTCCTATTCCAGAAGCCTTAAAGGGTAAAATTTTTGATCAGGAGGGTAACCCTCTAGTGGAAATCCCAGTAGGGTATTCTGGAAGGGTATATACCTCTGAAGGAAAAGAAATTGTTGGTTTTTCTGATGGAGAAATTATCACTATCGATATGGCTAATGCCAACAGAGAAGAGAACATTTTAGTAATAAAAAACCCTAGTGCATTAAGTGAGTATACTTGTTTTGAAGTACTTCTTCCCAGTTACTTACCTAGTGGTTATCAGTTTGATAGGGCCGAGTTTTATAAAGATGAAAATGGGATAGTCCAAGATAGCAAATATATCAATCTATACTTTACTAACTACGAAAGTGAAGCGTATATCTTTCTACAGCAAAGGTTTTCTGACGAAGAAACAGCCTATGAACTTTCCACCGATGGAAAGGTTCAATTAATTAAAATAAATGGCGTTGATGCTGTACTCTCTAATAATAGAGGTATTGATTGGGAAATGAATGATACCCTTTATGGTCTAAATGGCAGGGGTTTAATCTCTAAAGCTGAATTAATTAAAATAGCCGAATCTATTAAATAGCCCCTTCTCTTATTATCTACACTACCTCTAATATTGCATCAAAAGTCCACAATACCTTCTACCGGAGGGATATTTGTGGACTTTTTTTAATTATGCTACTAAACCAACTCTAAACTTACATTGAACATGTAATTCACTTAAGTCTCCATTCAATTCATCTTCTTATTACCTTCATTTCCAGTTATAGCTTAACCCATCGGATCCCATTTAATAATTTATACTTAGTCAACCTTATTGAGCAAATCCCATTCGGTTAATAGACCTAAAGGTTTACCCTATCTCGTTCCATATGAAGTGATAAACAATGCAATTAACTTCTTATTATTTTTATTTCTTTCCTTTAAAAATTTTTCTACATCATACACATTTAGGTTCTTATCCGCAAAGTCAAACTCTTCTTTTCGATGGGATTCTAGCTTGGTTAAGGCTAGACGCTTTCATCTTCAAGAATAGGCACCCGTGAAAAAAGTTGATTTTCTATAGCTTGCATAACATCTATTGCTAAGCTGTTGGGTGATGCAACTAACATTTTTGATCTATAGGTACAAATATCGTATACCGTTAAGGGGTTCATAAATCTATTGAGAATACTACTCTATTCATTTGATCCCCTCCCTTAAAATAACAAGGTCTATCTATGAATTATATCCACTCAAAGGGGTAAGAATCAAAATTGATTTTGTTTATCATCGAATAAAGTTTGTAAATATCTTTCCTTCTCTTTCTGGTTCTTTAATAGTTTTTTTCCCATTATTCACCAGTTTCATAAGCCATGCCATGTTTTTCCCCAGTATTCTCATTATTTGCTTACCCTCTTCATCTTCTATCGCTTCACCAGGTGCTGTCCCGTGTATTACATTCCAATAATTTGTACTAGGCATAAGCATTTCCGCATAATTTATGTAATTATTTAGCTGATTAAAGGTAGTTACCCCTCCTGATCTTCTAACAGCAACTACAGCAGCTCCCACCTTATGTCTTAAGGAGCCATCATTTGCTACATAAAATGCCCTATCTAAAAAGGATTTCATCGTACCAGCAATAGCTGAGTAATATACTGGAGATCCCAATAAAATTCCATCGGCCTCCCTCATTTTTTGAATCCATATATTAACTTCATCATTATCTATTATGCATTTGCCATTTTTATTTCTTGCACAGGCATTACAGGCTAGACAACCTCTTATTGCCTTGTCTCCTACATGAATAATCTCTACTGCTATGCCCTCCTGCTTAAGTTCTTCTTCTACCATTTTAATAGCATGATAGGTATTCCCTTCTTTTTTGGGACTTCCATTAAATGCAACTACTTTCATAAAGTCCTACCTCCTAAATTAATGTTTTTTACCATATGGTTAAATCCGATTTTTTTGCCCCCATTTACAGATGGTGTCTAGTATAGGAATTAATGATTTCCCCCTTTCTGATAACCGATATTCCACCTTTGGTGGTATTTGTGGATATTCAGTCCTAACAATCAGGCTGTCAACTTCTAACTGTTTTAATGTTATGCTTAATGTTTTAAAAGATATATTTCCTATACATCTTTTTAATTCATTAAAACGCAAAACTTCTTTTTCGGCTAACCAATACAAAATGATCATTTTATACTTTCCACTGATAATACTTAAGGTATACCCAAATGCTGTATCCTTTAAGTCAACACCTGTTTGACTACTCAAAAACCACACTCTCCTTTTCGTAAGTATATATAGTAAATGTGCGTACTTTACATATCATATATATAAATTATATACTAAAATTGCAAGTGCAATAAACTATTTTATAAGGAGGCTCTATTCTTTATGCTTAATCAAATAAAAACACGAAGAAGTATAAGAAAATATATAGATAGGTCCGTGGAAGAAGAAAAAATACTTCAATTAATTGAAAGTGCTCGACTTGCCCCTTCTGGTAGCAATTCACAGCCTTGGCATTTTATTATAGTAAAATCAGAGTTAAATAGGCAAAAACTAAGCAACGTATCTCATAATCAAAAATGGATGCTCTCTGCTCCTGTTTTTATTGTATGTGTGGCCGACATACGTTCTAGAATTAAAGATGGTGATAACCTATCAATTGATGAGAATAGCCCCCATCCAGAGTTAAAGCAAATTATTAGAGACACGACGATTGCTATAGACCATATGGTAATTGAAGCTGAGAATTTAGGTTTAGGCACCTGTTGGGTGGCATGGTTTACTCAAGAAGAAATACGGCCTATTCTAAATATTCCTTCTGATAAATATGTTGTTAGTATCATTACTGTTGGATATAGTGACGAAATGCCCAAAGCACGTCCCCGAAAAAAACTAGATGAAATCATACATCATGAAAGCTGGTAATAATAGCAAAAAAACACCGATTCTTTCCCCATAGAATCAGTGTTTCTTCATTTAAGTTATTATTTTCGCAAAATCTTTTCCATTGCTTTTCCCTTTGCTAACTCATCCACCAATTTATCCAAGTAACGAATTTCTTGCATAAGGGGTTCTTCGATGTCTTCTACTCGGATACCACAAATTACTCCTTTAATCAAAGCACGCAAAGGATTTAGTTGGGGAGCTTCGACAAAGAAAGTCTCAAAGTCTATTTGTTTTTCTAGTTGGGCTTCTAACTGTTCTTGACTATATCCAGTCAACCAACGAATGATTTCGTCGACTTCTCCTTTCGTACGCCCTTTTTTCTCTGCCTTTGTAACGTAGTGGGGATATACCTTTGCAAAACTCATTGAATAGATATGATGTTTGGCCATAATTCATCCTCGCTTATAATTTTTCTTTATTGTATCATGTAAAATAATCAACTTCAAAAGAAAGTTAGCTTAATTATTTATTAGAATTAGCTATATGGTCCTCTATTCTTGACAACCATTCGTGTACTAAAATATGGAATATGTCATCCTGCTCTATTTGAATATCATGTTTTCCATTGTCTAGAATAATTAACGAAGCTCTTGGATAATTGTCTAATAGCCCATAGAGGTCTTTATACCCAACAACTGTATCCTGTCTTCCTGCTACAAATAGCGCAGGTTTTATGAATAGTTTATCTAAATCATCAAAGTCATATTCAGTTTCAATACTATTACTTCTTAACTCTTTTAAATATTTCTTATTAGTATTTTTCCGACTTTTAACAACTTCTCTATTGATTCTTGCTTTAATATATTTTAATCTATCTGCATTTATATTTAGCATGTTACTAACTTTTTTATCAATACATCTATCCTGAAGTCTTGGCTTAACAACAGGGCATGTCAACATAATTCCATCGATGTGCTCAAATTTTCTTTTTAATATACCTCTCGCCAAAAAAGCACCTACCGAGTGACCTACTATAATAAAATTCTCACCTGGAATTACATGCTCTATGAACTCCAAAATACATTCCAGCAAATTATTCCATGTTTTTATTGAATTGCTAACATTAGACTTACCTGTGCCAGGATAATCTAAGTAGATTCTCTTATAGTTAGGTCTATTTTTAAGTATTAATTCCATACAGCTTTTCCAAGCTATTAAATCGTTAAAATACCCATTTAGCATAATTATAGGAGTCCCGTTTCCAATAACCTCATAATTAAGTTCCAAGTCTTCTGAGATATACCTCATTTCTACTTTCTCCTTTGTAAAATTGTAAAAACACTTTTTATCTACTTTTTTAATTTAAACATAATCCTATTTATTTTATCTTAATAGATTTGTGATATAACAAGATATGTTTTTCTATGTCATTAAAATATTCTTTTTTAAAATTCATATCCTTCTTATGTACTTATTCAAAATTATTTTATTAACTAATTATTCTTATTAGAATGAAACCGCTCCTTTAGTTATTTTTGGCTAAAAACCACCGTCACTTATGACATGGTTCTTCCTCGTAACAGATATAATAGTGGTTTATTTTCGCTAGTGAACCCTAGATTTCCTTCACGGCGAATAGTACCTGTAGCATTTTTATTCAAAAAAAATGAGACACAAGACAACACTCTCATAAAATATAATCATCACAATCATATTCTAAAGGAGTTATGTCATATGTCTCTAACCCTACTCTACTAAACTTTTTTCATATTATTCAAGTCTTCAATATATTCTTAAATCCATTACTAGCTTCTTCAAGTATAACTTTTTCAATTATCTATTGCTATTTTTATATTGATTGACCTTTTACTTCTTATTCAACTGGCTTTAGCTTTGCTGTAAAGTGTCTTAATACAGGCGGTTGCCATAATATCTCATAACCTTTAATTTCACTTGCCTTTTTCTTAATATTAATCAGAGCTTCAACTACTACATCAAAATGAGCTTGAGTATACACTCTTCTTGGTATAGCTAATCTTGTAAACTCCATTTCCGCTTCCTGCTGTTCACCTGTCTCTGGGTCTAAATCTAAAAGATAAGATCCAATATCGCAGGATCTAATACCTGCTTCAAGATATAGTTCACACGCAAGTGCATGACCAGGGAATTGGAAGTAAGGAATATGTGGAAGCAGCGCCTTTGCATCAAGGAATACCGCATGGCCACCAACAGGATATTGGAATGGAATCCCTGCTTCCTTTAGCTTTGCACCAAGATATTCTACTTGACCTATTCTGTATCGAAGATAATCTTTGTCTAGCCCTTCGTACAGACCGATGGATAGTGCTTCGATATCTCTACCAGCAAGACCTCCATAAGTTACAAAACCTTCGTATGGAATTGTCAGACCCTTTACCTTAGTAAATAGATCTTCCGATTCTCTAACACCGATCAGACCACCCATATTTACAATAGCATCTTTTTTGGCACTCATTGTAAAGGCATCTGCGTAGCTGAACATTTCTCTAACAATGTCAATAATTTCAACATCTGCATATCCTTCTTCTCTTTGCTTAATGAAGTAGGCATTTTCAGCATATCTTGCAGCATCAATGATCATTGTAATACCATACTTATCAGCGATTTCCCTTGTAGCTTTAATGTTAGCCATTGAAACCGGCTGTCCACCAGCAGAATTGTTGGTGATTGTCATAATGATAAGACCAACTTCTTCAGCTCCAACTTCATTGATATAAGCTTCCAATCTTTCAATATCCATATTTCCCTTAAATGCCACGTATGTTTGGGTATCCTTTGCTTCAGGTACAACAATATCAACTGGTCTGGCACCAAGAAGACCTACGTGACCTCTTGTCGTGTCAAAGTGCATATTCGAAATACATTTTTGGCCCTTCTTTAATAGGCTTGGAAGTAGCACTTGCTCTGCCGCCCTACCTTGATGCACTGGTTGACAGTATTTGTAGTTAAATATATCTTGTACAGCATTTTGTAGCCTTTTGTAACCCCTTGCTCCAGCATAGGATTCATCGCCAGACATTATACCAGCCCACTGAGCATCACTCATAGCTCCAGTACCACTATCTGTTAGAAAATCAATGTAAACATCGTCTGATTCAAGTCCAAAAAGGTTGTAGTTAGCTGCTTTTAGTTTCTCTTCTCTTTCTTCCCTTGTCGTCATTTTCAATGGTTCTACCATTTTAATCTTAAAAGGTTCCGCAACATATTTAATCACAATAATTCCTCCTTTAAATTTGATTAGATTTATTAGATTTCTTGATTAAAGTTTAACACATGCATTTTAGACTTTAAAGTGTCTTTAATTTGACTTTATTTATTATTTCCCCTAAAATTAAATTGAGGTGATAGCATGAAAAAAATAGGTATAATAGGTCATATTGACAACATTAAACGAATTCAACTGGTCATTCGTCAGAGCTTTCCAAAAATAGATGGCTATCCTATTGAAATTAATGAGATGAGTCAAATCCAAACAACTGTGAATTATCTTAAAGAACATATTAATGATTTTGATGGTATCATTTTCACTGGAAAAATCCTTTATGACATTATGAACCACAATATGCATTCTCAAAATCCTTGGGTATATATTGAAAATGATGAAAGTCAATTACAGCGGAGCCTACTTGAAGCCCGCCTTAAACATAATATGGACATTACTCAAATAAGCATTGACTCTTATTCTGAAAATACTGTAAAGACCATATATGAAGACTTTGGGTTAAATTCTGGACAGTACCTCGCCCATGTATCAAAAATAGATATTTTTCGTAAAACGCTTTTAGATGATCTATTCAATTTTCATCAAAATAATTATTTATCACACCCTAACTTAATCGCCATTACTGGAATTTCAACTATATATAAGATGCTTCAGTCCCACAATGTCCCTAGTCTGCTCTTAACTCCTAATGTAAATGCAATTAAGAACAAACTTTATGATTTGTTGGAAAAGATTAGAATTGAGAATATGATCATCAGTCAGATTGTTGTCATATCTATAGAAATCGATATAAACAATGAATATGACTTGATATCAGAAAATGAATATAGCATTATGCTTCAAAAGACCAAAATTACTGAAGAAGTGTATAAATTTGCACAACGTATTCAAGCGGCAGTCATAGAAACAGAAAAAAACTATCTACTTTTCACGACGAAACAAATAGTGGAATTTGAGACAAAGAATCTACGGGAACTTACCATTCTGAGTTCTATAAAATATAAAACTAACAATACCATAAGTGTAGGTATTGGATTTGGTATTACAGCAAGGGAAGCTAAATCCAATGCTATCATTGGAAAGAATAGAGCTTTGAAGATGGGTGGAAATCAATGTTTTGTAGTCTACGATAGAAAGCAAATGGAAAGAATTACGCCATTAGATAGAGCCAACAACAGCGATATCTCACCTTTAGACCTCTCCTACAAAGATGTTTCAGAAAAAAGCGGTATTAGCATCAACAACATCTATCGCCTAAAATGCATTATGGACATATATAAGAAGGATACCTTCACTAGTTTAGAGCTGTCTGAGGAGTTTAGAAATTCCCTTAGAAGTATGAACAGAATAATTGAAAGACTTGAACAGGCCGGCTATATCGAGGTTGTCGGTAAAAAGATAGTTGGAAAGGCAGGAAGACCAAGCAGAATCTTAAAACTTCTTATTTAATATTCCTATCCTCACCTACACAAGCCATTATGTTTTTATCTTGTTTTCACCAACTTCTAATATAATGTCCTATATAAACACCTTAAACTTTTCCATACTTTTTAGCTTTTAAGGTATATTTTTTTAAAGAAATTACGGTCCCACCCTTACCACAGTAATTGATTCCATAAATTTGCTTTATTTAATGGCACAGACAACAAACACAGGATTCGGTGTGTAGAGGATTTTTTGTATATCGTTATATATTAATTCATTGATATTCTCCTCTACTATAATCTCCTTAAATCCTAGCTGGGATAATATTTCCTTGTCCCAGTCTGGCCTTTTTCGATAAGTTAGTGGCAAGTTTCTTCCTATGTCTTCACTCTCTTTTTCTCTTTCTGGAGATATCTCTTCAACCATCCCATGTTCTATAGCTAATTGACGATAATGTATATATTGCTTTTGAAGCTCTGGGTTAGATAAACGAAGGTACCAGTTTGCATCAAATACCAATACTTTACCCCCAGGCTTTAGTAAACGATACCACTCTCTATAGGTTTCTTCTGGCTTAGTTAAGGTCCATACCACGTTCCTGCTTACAATAAGATCTAGACTGTCATTAGGCATATTTACTTGATGGGCCTCTCCCTTTATAAATTTTCCCTCTACGCCTGCATTCTCCATATTTCTTTTAGCTTCCACCAACATATCTTCACTTACATCAACCCCAGTAACCTGATAACCTAGTTCACCCATTAGAATAGAGAAAAAACCAGGTCCTACCCCCACGTCTAGCGCTTTGCAAGTTTTATCTTCTCCCCCATATTTTTTAATTAGTTCTTGCCAAGCTCCTTTTACAGGACTGTTTATTTGACCTTGAATGGATGCACTATAACCTTCAGAACGTCTACTCCAGTATCTCTCTATTTGTTTTTCTATCATGGTTCTATCTCCTTATGCACTTATTTATTTATGGTAGATACCACCTACAGAATCTTAAAAAATATATAGAAAAGTATTTCTATAATTTTGTTTAAACTACCTTACTGCAATAGACTGTCTCCTTGTCCCTTTTATTTTGTTCTAAAGTATACCAATTATGCAAAATTCACTTTTTGCATTTAATAACCATAAAGTTTAATGGAGACTTATTTTCTATTTTACTATCTATCTCATTGATTTCGGAAACTTCTATCAGTCCATAATCTCCAAATTCTTTCTTTATTGAATCTGGATCATAAAAGAAGATTTTTACCCCTTTTATCCTCTCAAACCGATCTCTGCTCAGTTGCTTTCCCTGACCAAACATTGGAGCTTTTTTTGAAATAGTTGTAAAAATCATATATCCGTTTGGTTTTAATTGATCATAACAAGCTTTTATAAATTTTTTTCTCTCATGATTATTCAATAAGTGGATTAATGCATAGCAAAATATTCCGTCATAAAGTTTGCTGTCAAAGGGCATATCAGTTACTGAACCATGATAAATATTAATATCATCAAGCCCGTTTTTTCTTGCCAACTCAATGGCCGTTTTTGAAATTTCAATACCCGTAACATTAATTCCGTTCTCAATAAATACCTTTGCATTTCTACCATATCCAATGCCTGGTATTAATACTTCCTTAACCTTATTTTCAAGAAAAAAGTCTTTTGTCATAATTGCGGAATCTGAAGGGGCGAATCCCCACATTGTTTGTTTTTCTATAAAACTATGTTCCCAGAATTCTGTCATACAATTATCTCCTTATAATAGATTTCTTTAACTTTATTATATATCCTTCTTTTATATCGTTTTTATTGTAGGTATATTTTATCCATAATTAAAGTATAAAAGAAGACTTATACTATAACTGAATATGTAAAGGGGCTATTCCTTGCATATTCTATTGTTTACCGTATTTTGGACTAATTCATAAATCTTTTTATTCTGCAGATACGTCTCCATTACATTTTCTGCTTCTTTCATTACTTTAAAGATTTGACACTTGCTTTCCTCTTCATGTAATTCACAACTAAATAACGCTCCTGTTCCTTCAGTTGCCTTAATCACATCCATAAATGAAATGTCCTCTACCTTTTTACGTAAAATATATCCACCTTTTACACCTGGAGTTGATTGAATTAAATCTGCCTTTACTAGCTGTGTTAAAATTTTTGAAAGATATGTGGCAGATATATTGAAGTGGTTTGATAATGTTTGTAAGCTAAAATTACTGTTTTCATTATTTTTAATCATATAGGCCATGGTGTGCAGTGCATAATTTGTAGCCTTCGTATATTTCAAAATGTAGCCTCCTTACAAAGATATTATAGACTGTTATTATCTGCAATTATATATGTATTATTTATTATTGTCAATCCTAATTATACTTTAAATAAATCTCAGTTCTTATACACCCCTGCAACCATTCTTTTTTCCTATACAGGGCATTAGCAGAAACATTTTCTCTTTACTGCCTAGTCTAGATTTATTTCTACTTATAAATTATTTATTCCCATTACTCACTATAAATATCACTCCTTTATCGATATGATAAAGTATGAATTTTATAGTGTAGTCAATGCAAAAACGACATCTACTTATGATATTTTATGTTACTGGCATGATGTAGTCCTACAAAAAAGCCACCTAAACCAATTTAGGTAGCACATTCTATGTTATGGCATTTTCTCTTTTCTGAAATAATCCGTTGTATACTTTTACGTGACAAATAATACTTCTCTGAAAGAGATTGTGTGCACATTCCGCTTAAATAATCTTCATATATATTAGTATTCCTTTTGAAAATTTCTTTCTTGCTATTGGTAAGTTTACCCCATGCAATTTTATTTTCTTCTTTCTTCGGTATATAGATAAATTCACCATCCACGTAGTTTTGAATTATTTTTAATACCTCATTTGGGAAGATATCCCTTGCGTTTGTATAGCTCATTTATGCTCCTCCTAAATATAATTTTATTTTAGGATTAGCAAAGGCTATTTGTTATATGATACTATTTACCACCCTTATGCAATAGCCTCTGCTATGCATAGAAAATGTATTCTCTCATAAAATTATGCTCCTTTCTTAACTACACTTATAAAAATTTTATCAAATCTAGTATATAATTACAACAGCCACTTACTGTTCATATATAGTGGCTCATACTATATTCTCTGTTATTTCAATCTTACCTGCTGCCGTTAAAACATGTATCTCCATTCCATCTCTTACTTTTATGTTTGATGTATTTTTATTATCTTTAATAAAGACTACTTCTTCTTTTAGCATGCCTTTTGTTTTGCTCCTTGAAATTCCAAATACATCACTTAAAAGCTTATCTAGTCTCAATTCTATTGGATACTTGCAAACAACTTCAACAACAAGCTGTTCATTTTCTCTTATATAGCATGCTTCTAATTTTCTTTGAACTACTCTATAATTTATATTATCTAGAATAACTTCAGCTTTATTCTTACTATATATACTTGAATTAAAAGCATATTCTCTGGCTAATTCGCTGTCATTGGAAAGAAATTTTTCATATTCATCTTTACTAATATTACAAGGCTTTATTCTTTCATAGATCGTCATGTTCCAAGTTGATTTACATTTTTCACATTTATAAATTAACCAAATATCAATGGTATTTTTATTTGCATTTATTCTAAATTTTTCACTGCTTATATAGTTGGTTTTTTCAGTACATTTAGGACAACTTCTTTTTACTATTGGTAAGTTTTCGGGGACTATTTCCCATTGATATTTATTTAAATAGCTCATTTTGCTCCTCCTAGTCATTTAATTATTTTTTAGGACTTGCAAAGGCTATTTCACTATATTTTTTTACTATAATGCAATAGCCTCTGCTATGCATTAAAGATATCTATTGTCATAATTATTCCTCCAATCTTTTTTTCTAAATATAATTTTATCAGCTCTATATGTTACATAAAACCCCATTCTTATTTCATAAATGAAAATGAGACCAGATTTCCACATGCTATAACACGATTATCTCTCTTAAAATTTTATGGGGTGAACTCCCTCAAAGCAAATCCAGTTTATAGCAAAATCTATTAAAAGTATCTCAAAGAACTATAGTAAAATTAAATAAATTAAAACATAGGGAGGTATTAAAGTTGATTTTTAAAAATCTGAATATCATTGATAGAATGAAAGAATCTAAAGTGCCTGGAGTAAGCTTCAGCGTTATAGATCAAGGACAGATCGTATTAAGTAGGGCTTATGGGGTATTAGATTCAAATTCCAGTGATAAAGTTAATGTAGATAGCTTGTTTCATGCTTGTTCCATGAGTAAATTTGTGACTACCCTAGCAGTACTCCGGCTCGTTAGTTTGGGTATCCTCCACTTAGATGAGGACATAAACAATAGACTAAGAAGTTGGAAAATATACCCTAATAGTTTTGTAGAAGAGAGAAAAGTTACATTACGACTATTATTAAGCCATCAAGGTGGAATTAGAGATAAAGAAGGAAGCTTTGCTCCATATAACCCTCTAGAAGGCTATCCACAGCTAATCGATATCTTGGACGGTAAGACAAGCTATCACTCAAGCAAAGTAGAAGTAAAATACAAGCCAGGTAGTAATTTCGAGTATTCTGATGCAGGCTTTTGCATAATAGAGCAGCTCCTTGTTGATGTAATGGAAAAACCATTTTCAGAACTAATGAATGCACTGGTACTAGAGTCTTTAGAAATGCATAACAGTTTATTTATGTATCCACCCGATAATAAAACTAAATTTACACTGGCAAGAGGTCATGATAAGAATGGTAAGGCAATTGAAGTTAATAAAACTATATATCCGTATCTAGCAGCTGCTGGCTTTTTAACCACCCCCACAGACCTTTGCAAGTTAATTTTAGAAGTAATCCTTGGACTTGGTGGCAATAGTAAATTAGGAATTAATAAACAGGTAATGGAAAACTTGATAAGCCCTCAGGGAAACTTTGAGGACGCAGGTTTAGGCGTATTTATTACTAAAACTAGTGAATACATCCAAATCACTTCCCAAGGATGGGGTGTTGGTTTTCAATGCATGCTGGCAGCTTTGCCTGTTAGCGGAAAAGCTGCAGTAGTTATGATTAATTCTGAACCAGGTAAACCACAACACAATTCACTGGTAGGCGAAATAATGCGTGCGATAAGTACCGAATATAACTGGCCAACCAAAATTGAATTTTTTTCATAGGATTTTGTGGATTCAAAGAGCTTGGGCCAATCATACCAGCAAAATTGGTTTCATCCTAAAAGAAAGCTTATATATAGCAAAAATAAGTAGAAGTGCTGAGACCTTCCCCAGCACTTCTACTATTATATCCATCATTATTTATTTAAAAATATTGTAAATGTTTCTCCAGCTTGCTCATAATCATTACTCAACCTACCACTTTCTTCGGGAAATTTTGCAGCATATGGAGTTAAGGTGATTGATGTAATTTCATTAGAAAAGTCTTTATATAAATTCTCATATTTAAATACTAAATCTTCATTTGATTGCCTGCTTAAATAAAAGTTTATTTCATTTCCTAAATTATCATGCCCTCTTAAATCTAATTGGTAAAAACCCTTAGGCTTTCCCTGTACTTTTCCTTCTATTTTTTGATTTACAGGATTGTATCTAAATTTTTCTAAACTGTAGGTTTGATCAGCTATTTGGAATGAATAATCTAATGGAATCACTTGAGTATCTTTCATTAACTCACTACCATCTGCTGTGAATTCAAATATCCATTTTCCTTTCACCTTCCCTTCTACTACATTATCATTTTGAGTGGTAAAGTAATTCAACTCATTAAATGCAATTTTTATATCTAAATTTTCTGTAGTATCAATATCTTTAACAACAATATAATCAATTTGGGTAAATATCGTTTTAGAATCGTCAACTTCTCCATATGAACCAGAGCCACCCCAAACTCTAATCTTTTTTCCATTAATAAAAATGTTATAATCCAACCTAAACCCCTCTACAGGCCTATTAGTATTGACAACTGTACAAATAATCAATTCATCTTTATCAATAATGACATCAGTCAATTTTACCTCTACACCTTTATCCTCTATTACCTTGTTAACCACATTGCTATAAATCTCCACATCTCTTTCGACACCTAACGCTCTACCAATAGAATAAGATATTTCTGAAATCATTGATTGGGTGCTGGCATAAACTTCCCTTCCAAAACTTGTTTGACTAAAAATTCCTATAGTTAATACTAAGGCTACTGCAATGCTTCCGAATTTTTTAAGCTTGTGTTTTTTTCTCCTGTTTTTAAGATTATTTTTTATAGTATTTCGTAAATGTTTCTTTTCTATTTCTGTAAGGTCTTGCTTTTCATAGTCGTCAATATCAAAATACACTTCATTTAAAAACTCATATAAATTGTTAGTATCCTTCACCTTTATACCCTCCCTGCATATTAATCTTATCACGTAGCTTCTTCTTTCCTCTAGAAACCCTATTGTAAAGAATCGGTTTGCTAATTCCCATATCTTGAGACACTTCATCGATATTTTTATCTTGTAAATATAACTTTTTAAAAATTATTTGATCCTGTTCCGATAAATTACTTAGTATTTTCTCTGTTTCTTCTCTAACTTCATCTGCTAAAATTTCTCTAAGGGTCTGATCTTCTACTTCAATAATTATCTCTTCTATATTTTTGTTTTCCATATTTTTTAAATATTTTCTCATATAGTCAATTGACTTATATTTTGCAATTCCACCTACCCAGTTTTTAAAGGTAGATTTTTGGGGATTATAGTAATGGATATTTTCCCAAATTGCAAGCAAACAATCATTCATACATTCCTCATAAAAGTCCATGAGGTAATAGAGGTGCTTTTTTAAAACCGTTTTAATAATCCAAGTATGGTTGTCAATAACATACTCTAAAGCCCTCTCGTTTCCCTTCTTCAATTCATCAACAAAATTATGCTCTGTTATTTTCAATGCTTCACCTTCTTTACCTTTATTTCTACATGTAGATCATTTAGATACTTATCTTTTCACTTAATATTTCGCAACAAAACAAGTAAATCTATCAAGAACACAAAATATTTTATTGACTACTTAAACCATATAGTAAATTATAGATAGATCTTTACTCCAATACCTTTTTTATAAACGATCAAACCCACTACTCCTAAAGAATTAGTGGGCTTGTTCATACTCTTTATCTTATATATGTATGGTTCTCTCTTTAAGATTTCCTTAACTCATCTTCAAAAAACCGCAGTTATTTTGGTACGGCGCACCGTAACAGGTATAAGGAGGTAACTTTCTCCTATTAAAAGAGCAGGAATAAATGTACCCTTCATAGATTTCTTCACTTACTTAAATATTATTTCCACGTTACTGGATAATCTAAATATGGAGGTAGTTTTGTATTCCGATTTCCTTTAGCAGAATTAATTTGCCCTTGTGTTAAAAAAACAGCTTCTCTTAAATCTGCATTACTAAAATTAGTATCTCTTGTATCAGCACCTAAAAAAACTGTTCCATTAAATATACAACTATCAAAATTAGCTGCAATTAATAATTTCATGCTTAAGTCTAATCCAGTCATGTCTCTATTTTTAAAATTTTTTCCGAATAACTCTGTTAACCTCTTATTATCACTATTCTTAAAGCACTTTATAATACAATCGCAGACTTTCTTTAAAATGATATTGACGTTGTTTCTATAACTCTCGGTGTCAATATCAAGGATAGTCTGTGGAGTAGAGTTGCATAAGGTTTCATTTTCATAAATCAAGTTTTGAATATCACTCCATAATCCTTTTGCTGGAATTATTATTTTTGACTCTTCTAAAAAGTAACGTATTTGATATAATTGAGAAACAATCACAAAAACATCGAATATTTCCTTTGCTTGCTCTTTTGATGTTTTCCATGTCTTACCATTATAAATGCATTGTGTTACATGCTGTCCTGCCCCAAAGCAATCATATCCTATACAACCTTTCATATTACGCTTTTCTAATTCATGATGAATCTTACAAAGATAATTATTTTGTAGTTTTGTACAAGGTTTACCTGCTATTTTATTTTCTGGAAAACCATCTATTTTTGAGAAGAACAATGCTGTGCAACATAAACCACTGCATTTTTCACAATCTACTTTTAGTTGCTCTAATCTTCCTTTATTTTTTTCATGTATCTTCATATTGTAATCTCCTCAAATTTATATTTCCTATAACAGCATCACTTATATTTGTCGTAATTCCTTCAAAAAAATTAGAGACAAGAACATTAAATATGTCAGCCTGTTCATAGGGTATTCCGTGGGCCGCTTTCTTTACAATATAACCTATACAATTACTCATATTGCTATATGTCAAGCGTGCTGAGTCAATCATGATTTTCTTTTCGTTTTCACCTACAAGTAGTAGAGTATCTACTGTAGTTTGTTCCATTTTACCGAAAGAAAATTTCATATTCTCATATAAAATATTAACCAGACTATTTTTTGATATTTTTAACGAATCGGTGTAATATGCTTCAAACATATGCTTTGGTAAGCTTAGTTGTTTCGCTTGTAACTTAGAAAAGGACTTTAACTTAATAAAGGGCATAGAACAACTAACTAAAATACGAATTGATGGCTTGCTTAGTTTCATTGGTTTATTAAGTCCACTAATTACAACGCATTTTTTCAATACATCCTGATGATGGGATATCATATGTAGTACAATTTGAGCTCCAATTGATAGACCTATAGCGATTCCTTTGCCCTCAGAGCTTTCATTTTCAATAATTTCCCGGATAATCCTGCTGCAATCTTCAATCGTTGTAAAATCTCTATCGCTATTCTCCCCATGTCCTGGTAAATCAAAGCTTATACATTTATAATCTTTAAAATAATTAAGTTGTCTTTCCCACATCCATGGTCCTACCCCTGCTCCATTCACAAAAACAATTAGCTCTCCAGATTCATTACCGTTAATTTTATATTTAAGCATGATTTTTTCTCTCCAAACCTTTCTTTAATGTTGATATAAGAATATCTATATCTTGTTTCACCAACTTTTCAAAATCTTCGATTTCTAGCCCAGTTGTGACTTTCTTTAATAAGAGTACATTAAATCCCTCAATTAAGTATTCTGAAAACTTCAAAACATCCTCTTTGGGTCGGTTATATTGATTCCAATTGATGCCCTTTAACAAATTTTTCTGATGCTTATGAATTAACTCCTTTCGTCTTAATACTACTTCATGATACATTGGAGAAGTTAAATCGTAGAATGCATTGAGCATAGCTCTAAAAGCCATGGGATTATCTTTGTAATAATTACATCCATAATGCAATAATGTATGAATCCGATCAAAATAACAGCTTTCTAATTCATTGATATGTGCAGCCTGATGTGATATTACACCTTCCATAATCCCCGTTATAACAAAAATATAGAGGTCATTTTTTCCATGGATATATTTAAACAAGCCGCCCTTAGAGATCTGTGCTCTCTTTAAAATTCGATTAATTGAAGCACTAGAAAAATTATACTCTGCAAATTCATGTATACACTCATTGATTAAATTTTCTTTTTTTTGATTTGAAAGATTGAAAAATGTAGCTTTCATCAATAAACTCCTTTCGGAGACCACTTGGTCTCTTCAAATATAACATAGTCATATTATTCTGTCAATATATAGAACCCCTTCTATATTATTACTAGAAGGGGTTAGTTGCAAAAATTATATATTAACATATATCTTTTAAAAATACTATCTTCTTAAAAACCGCAGTCATTTATTCTAGGGCTCACCATAGCATTAAAACTGTGGTTTTTTAAGCTATATTACAGTAATATTCACATCACGTTCGGAATAGCTTACTACTTTATTTATATACTCTATTTTTCTACTACAATACAAATTGTTTTAGATTCTTCTGTGTATGGTTTTCCTGTTACATCTGAATATACTTCAATCTTATTAAATCCTGCCCTCTTAACTTCTGTAATGATAGTATTTTTAGTATAACTTTTAAACCAGTTTCTAATTATTTCAATTTTTCCATCTTTATCAATTATTATATGCTGATTTAACCTCACATCTCCTTCATAAATAAAATGAGATTCTAAACATATATGTTTTTCCGGTTTCCAAAAGCAACTTTCCTCACTCATGTACCATGTATTATTTTCATTTTTGCCTTCAAACTCCTTTAAGCTAAAAACATCAAAGATAAATTTACCGCCTGGCTTTAAAGAGTCATAGATTTTCTTTAATAAAGCCTCTCGATTATTATCTGATAAAGCTCCATAATCACAATATATCATTACAACTAATTCAAACTCATTTTTATAATTAATTTCTAAGTAATTTTTGTAAATATAGTTTATATCATAATTCCTTTCATTTGCTTTCCCCTTGGCATATTCAATTGATCTTTTTGAAAAATCAATACCGGTAATCTGGTAACCTCTTTTATATAGCCTCTCGGCATACAAACCAGGCCCACAGCCCAAATCCAAGAGATGTTTATTAGTTTCTGATGGAGTAATTTTAGCAATCCACGCTACTGATTCATCTATAAAGTCATGACATCTACTAGCTGCTTCCCAGTTAGGATGTAAATGAGCTTCCAGCATTCCCTTAGAAATATGTTCATCATCCCAAAATTCACTTGTGCTTTGTGCATATATCGCTGGTTTCTTTAAGTACTTGAACAACTCTTTTAACATAATTATTTCCTCTTTTCTTTTATACGTATAATAGTTTTTATTTTTAAGTTTTATAGGTAAACTAATTTTAAATCTTCAATCACGCCTTATACTATTTCATAATTCTAAGAGTACAAACCTTCTATCTTTAAGAAGATTAGTCTCTCTTTATTCAGTGTAATTCTATCCCCACAAATTTCTGTAATCTTGTGAAAGGGTTCTATATATAAGAACTGAAAAAATTAGATATTCTATTCCTTTCATCAACGGAAATACTGAAATACTTTCTCTTTAGACAAGCTGCCTTAATAAATGATAGAATGACTTTTGATGGTATACCAAGTTAGATCCCCTATACCCCTTACGCTTAATAAAATTGTCTACTTCATTCCATAAATCTTCAATTGCTAATTGCCTACGTTTAATACCCTAGAAAGACCTCCATTCAACGTATGGTCTAGACATATTCATCCTCTGTAAATTTCTTTATATAACAATATGATTATGTTAAAATTTCAATAAAAAAGAACCATAGATTTTACTCTACGGCTCCTAAAAAACAGGTTAAAGCTATGCCGAGAGATAAAAGATTAAAATCTAAATTGGAATTTAGGTACAACAAGTAACTGTCAAGTAGCTAACAGTACTGTCTTTCCTATTAAACTCAATTTAAGATTTTATCCTTCATCTCCGTGCTTCACTTATGTTATTTGATTAGTTAACATCAAGTGTTGCCGGATAGCATTCCACCTTTCCTTATCATATTGTTATATCTATATTAAATCACACAAAGTTGATTATATCAATAATTTTTATTTCTTTGATACTTTATGTTACCTACGAACACTCTTCTTCATTTCTAACCTTTTAAATCAGCAGTAGCAAAAACTCTAATTGAAAGTAGCTGATATTAATTTGGTTATATTTAACATAATTTAGCATTTATATTTATCCATACAGTAGTAATTTGATTAACTTGAAATTCAAGAATTATTTAGAAGCAAGCGAAAGCAATCGACGCTCACATTTAACTCAATTATCAAAGTGGTTATCTAAAAACTGAAGAACTCGCTCTGAGTACTCTTTGTCATTTTGTGGATTTAAAAGACTATCCCTTTCTACAATAAAATGATGATATCCTTCTCTGATCCAAATTTCAGCATGTTCAGGTGCATTTTTTATAATTCTTTCAAAATTTGAAAAGGGTACTTCTGGATCTTCGCTAGAATGCATAATCAGTACAGGTCTTTCTCCTGAATTTTTTATCTGAACTTTAGGACTTATATAGAAAGATTCAAAACCGTATTTAAGTGTTGTATGAAGCTTCATAAAAGGCTTTTGCATATATGCAAATACTTTTGGCACCCTCATATTAATCATCGTATCACAAAATACATCCTCCCACGATGAAAAGGCTGACATACTTATTAACCCATCTATTTCGGGAATTTGTCCAAATGAATTTATTGCAGTAGCCCCTCCCATGGATGCCCCATGAACTACAATTGGAACGTTTTTATATTTATTATTCAACTTAATATACTCTACTACTGCTCTAACATCCAAGTGTTCTTTGTACCCTAATCCGATTACATTTCCATCACTTTCGCCGTGGGCTCTTAGTTCTAGTAGTATAGATGCATACCCATTTTCTTGCAACATTTTAGAATGCCCGAAAAAAGCTGTTACAGAAGGATTATGAATACCTGAAATAAGTATAACTACAGCTTTAGGCTCTGATATAAATACCTCATGAGCTACTATATTAAAGCCATCAATAGTTTTTAACTTCAATTTTTCAGATTCTATTCCGAAGTCCTCTGCTGTGTAGACGTCTTCATACTCTACATGTATGTTAATAAATTTACTCATAGTAACTATCTGTATTGCTAAGAAAATTGTCATCATTATCCCGATAAAAACAGATAATATTTTTATACACTTTTTAATTTTTTTATTCTTATTCTTCACTACCTTAGTTGTGGAACTTATATTTATTTTATTGTGCAAGTTGCTTAATCCTCCATTTTCCAATAATATTTCTTAAAAGTACAGACATATATAGCAGATTTTAAAATTAAGTATCCTAAATCCTGTTTTGCTCAAATTATGAATATTTTGGAACACTATAAGTGTAGCATATATCCTGCAGTGAAACAATATAGATTACTCCGTTCCCTAAGTGCTATACTTTTAAAATAATTACTTTCAAAGAAAACCGCAGTCATTTATGATATGGTTCACCGTATCACTTTAACTGCGGTTTTAAATCAAGCTTAAGCAAAGGTTCTTTTAGAATTATAGATATATTTTGGGACAAAAAACCTGTCCCCTTGTCCCACTTGTCCCATTCAAGATTCATCAAACACCGCAAACCAGTCTTTATAACATGTAATCTTCTCCGTCGGTCACCTTAATTAAATCAACATATTCGGCAATGACCTCCTCCATATCTATGTAGATGTCTCTTAATTTATCAAATTCATCTTTGGATTCTATCACTAGAATATATCCGCCATCACCACCATCTACATTTCGATCTTCTCCGTATTCAGTATCAAAAATCGTTGCAATATCCTTAATTACTCTCACCACCTCCTGTGGCAATCTTAGGGATTCTGTTTCCTTCACGTGTGCTATCTTTATCATTTGTATTGCTCCTTTCGTAGTTTTAGCTTTCCTCCCAAGGTTTTGGTGGTTTTTTTTCTGCTTGTTTCTTCCGTTTGCTTGGTGCAGGATTCCAAGCCTGTTTTTCTCGTTTTTTCGGCTTGTCAGTCCTGAGGTTCCCCTTCCTGTTCTCCGAAACAGAAAAAGCCCAAGAAAGGGTTTTAGCGGCTCTCTTGGACTATTTGTTTTGTTCTGTGGGAGTTTCTTCTAGTTTCAGTTGCAGTTTTTTCAGCTTCCAGTTATGTCGGATTTGTGGGGCGAGGGGGTGGAAGCCTTCCCTGCCTTTGCTGTCCTGGATGGTGTAGAATTTGTCTTTATACTCTGCTAAGAGGTTTATAACCTGTTCCTGTCGTTCCTTCACCTTCTTATTATTCTCACCTACCTTCCCCCATGCAATGATTATATTCTCTACCTTGGAAGCAGATTTTAAAATTTGAGCATCATTTTCTGCATCCACTAATTCTTCTATACCTTCTTTCGTACTGATTTTAGTATCTATCTTGGAAAAAATATTGACGATATTTACTGAACCAAAGCCAATCTTGACAGATTATTGACAACATACATGGTTGTATGATCTATCAGTAGTTCACCAGCAGAACTAGGGTTAATCATTATTACCATTGCTTTTTTATGGGATTTATTTCATTCTTTTCTTATAAAGTACCTGTGCTCTTTGTCTTTCGAAAAGATAACCTCTGTTTTAGTGATGCTCTTTTCCGCTTTTAACAAAATTACACCTCCAGTAAAATAAAAAACCCAAGCTTAGCTCGGGTTTAATAAAGTAAAAATTTAATCAAAATCCTCTGGCAACCAACGTTTGTTTTTAATTCTGAGTTCTCTTTGATCAACTGTAAAAATTGTATTGCTTTCCTCCAGAAAAGTGTATAACTTACCTTTATCTCTTGTCTTATCATTTAATCTACTGATTATCGGATCTAGTGACCCAAGCTCACAGCCAACCCATTTTCTTTCCAACAATTCAGCTGCAATATATGTAGTGCCATTACTTCCAAAAGGGTCAAATATTTTATCTCCTTTATTTGTAGCTAATGATATTATTCTAAATAATAATTTAATAGGTAATTCATTTTATTCCCTATTTTTATGTCCTTTATGCCTAAACTGGATGGATGTCTTCCCATATATCAGAAATTGTTTGACCAGTTCTATTTACATCTTTTTTCTTCCCACCGTAATCATGTATTTCCCCTCCACAGTGCCTACAAGTTTTCATAGGAATTCTCTGTGTATTAAAAACGTTCGGCCTCTCTCCCTTATATATAGTCCAACTTGCTTAAGCCTCCTGAAGCAATAAAGACCATAGGGGTAGATATCTAACCCTATGGTCTTTAAATAAACAATCTCATCCTATAATAAAATAATTTTTTGTTTCATATATAGTACCACTCTAGATTTGTAATGCTCTTATTTTATCTTTTACGTTTTCTTTTTCTGGATAAGAGTTTATTATTAACCCACAAAATAAAAGTAAACCACCCACCATGGAAACACTTGTAAAATTTTCATTAAACATAAATACCCCAAGCATAGCTGCAGTAAGTGGTTCTGCCAATGTTAAAGCAACTGCCTTAGGTGTTGAAATATTAACAAGTCCATATGCAAATAGAGTATATGCTAAGGCAGTTGCTACTATTCCTAAATGTAGTGTTGTCACAATCCCACGTGTAGACGTTACCCAACTTAAGTCGTTCATAAATAAAATTGGTGATAGTATTATTGCACTTATAAAAAATACTAATCCATTAACTTCCTCTCTTCGTGAATTCTGAAATAACTTTTGAGATACTTTTACATATATGGCATATGATAACCCTGCTCCTAAAGATAAACTCGAGCCTAATACGTTCATATTCATAGAATCCTGTCCACCGAAAAGTAAAGTACATCCAATAATAGATAGTATCGTACCAATAATCCATCTTATACTTAGCCTTTCTCCCATAAAATATTCAATCATACCTGAAAAAACAGGTGCACTTCCTAATGCTAAAACCGTACCAAGTGCAATACCCGTTTTAAATACTCCTGAAAAGAAAAGAGGTTGATAGACTGCCATACATATAGATGCTACTACTAGTAATTTTTTATCCAATTTTATCTTTGTTTTAAATCCCCCTCTTGCTCTTGCTACTACAAGTAAAAATGTTCCCCCTATTGCCATACGTAATGCACCGATTACAATTGGTGTAGAGCCTTGGGGAGCAAAAGCTTGTGTAGAACCTGTGGTTCCCCATAGTATCGCTGCCATTAGTACGAATACTTGTGCTCTTATTTTCAATTGTTCCATAACTTTGTCCTCCCAAAATATTTATATGTTCTACGGACTTTAAAATCTAAGTCCATACAATCATTATAAAATGAATAAGGATAAAGTTCTTTACTTAAATGGAGGAGCTTTTGGCCATTTCTCGGTATTTTTTACGATATGCACTTGGTGACAATTCTTGATGCTTTATAAATAGTCTGGTAAGGGATGATTGTTGTTCATATCCAACAAGTTGAGAAATCATAAGTATACTTAAGTCTGTGTCTATCAAATATTCTTTTGCTTTTTCTAACCGTAGTTTTTGAATGTATACATTCGGTGTCATGCCAGTTTTTTTATTAAACCATTCAATATAATAGGATACATTAAAATTCTCAATTGCTGCCAATTTATCGATTGATATTTGCTCCTGAAAGTTATCATGAATATACTGTATGGAAATTGATCTTGCTTCATCTAGTAGAAAACTATAAGCATAGTTCACTAAGTCAGATAGTCCTCTTTTGTTTGGGTTTCGCGTCTCTTCAAGCAGAAGATATCTAATTGCTTTCCATCTATCATCGAGGACTTGATGCATTTCATACTTAAACATATCTTCTAATAAAATCAGACTATTTTCTCTTGGGATATCAAGTACTAAAAACTTATTTATACTATTTGAGTTAAATGAATGATAACATTCAGGGGGTAGCAAAAACAAATGATTTTCATCTAAGCTTAATTCATGCTTATCTGTTTTGATAAATAAACTGCCCTGTAGTGGAAGTATTAACTGACTATAACAATGACTATGTTTATAAGTTTTTTCTGTATATGTCCTCGTCTCGCACAATAAATTTTTTAATTGCATCGTTTTTCTCACCCATTCTCTTTTATTGCTTTTTTCTATAATAAATAGTATAATTCCTCTTTGAAAAATAATATCCTATTTAAAATCTGTCCATTCTTTAACTTACATTATATAATACTCATATCTTAAAGACCTATTTCATACATTTTTAAAATATCATTCATCGTAAGTATTGATATCACTAGTTTATCAAGAAAACCGCCGTTACTTATGGTATGGTTCACCGTAACGGGTATAACGGCGGTTTTTATTTAGTATGCTATGGTGCCTTATCTTATAACTTTTCTCGAAAATGCTACTACAAAATAAGACATAAGAAATAAACCTAAAAACCCCTCAATAATAGTTAATATTCTAGTTAGCCCTATCGGTTGAATATCTCCATAGCCAATGGTTAAGAATGTTATCCCTGAGAAATATAATGATTCATACAGTTTTGATAATATATCTGCATGCATGTTTGTACCTGCAAATTCAATATAAGGACAGAATGCATATATAATTCCAAATAATAGAATTACTAAAAACATAGAACCTCCAATTCTTATTGGATTCATTCCAAACTCACCTATATAATCAAATACTATTTTCTTATTAAGATATTTAGTTAAGCCCCATATCTTTTTAAAAATATTATTGTATTCAAGGAATTCTTTCAAATCATTTTTCATTTGGTATCGTTTAAATAAGATATATGCTTCATCCTCATAGTCGTAATATCCAAGCTTATTATAGCTTTCTTTTAAAATAAGAAACTGTTTTGCCAAATCTAAATAACTTCCACATTGACCTCTTATAATCAAATCCTTAACATTATTCTTAACCCAATCTATTTCAATTGTTCCTATATTTAATAATCCTTCTATGGATAGAAAATCAAATTTATTTTTTGCATTGATATTAATAATTCCATTATTAACAACCTCACTATCAAACCTAATTCCCTTACAACCTTTTAATGATATATTTAAAAATGTATTTAATATACAATCCTTAAATATAAGTATAGAACCCTCCAAATTAGAGTACTTAAAACTAAGATTTCCACCTTCAAAATTATTTTTTTCAAACTCTATAACACTTACATTATTAATTGATGAATTATCAATACAAAAATCAAAATTTGAATTGTTACAATATATTGATTGAAAATGTATATCATTATTATATTTAAAATCACTAGATAAACAAAGCAGAGAGTTTGTAAATTTACTTTCATAAAAAAACAGTGGAGATACAATAAATTTATTACTATTAAAAAACATATTGGAATTGTTGATTGTTCCTTTAAATATAATCTTAGAGTTTTAAAATTCACAATTTGAAATAACAAAGTGTGCATTATCCATTATAAAATCCTCAAAAGATATTTGAGTATTTATAAATTTACAATCATAAAATTCAAATTGGCTATTTGTATCCATTATTAAATTTATTAAATCAATTCTCAATATATCAAAAATACATCTATTAAATACAACTTTCTTTATCTTAAAGTCCTTAAATACAGAAAATTTTTTAGCTACAAGATAACAGTTTCTTAATTCTATATTTAAAAGTTTATAATCATCATTATATTCAGTATTTTCTACAAGCTTACTTATATATTCTAGTGAGAAATCACTAATAAAACACTTTTCTAGTTCAACCTCTGAATTTTCTATATACATAGAATAAAAATCTATTTCATTCACATAGTTATATTCATTATATCTTATATGATATTCATCGTAATCTTTAGTATCACGCCAATCGTCTTTATAAACTTCTGTAATTAAATAGGAAACACCAATTTTCCCGTTTTCATATGTTTTAATATTTTTAATTGCTGAAGTATGCATTTGTCCTCCTTATAATTTTGAAAAATTAATTTCGAACTGTATGGCAACAGGAGGTCACTCCAGACAGTACCCCTTCCCGTTTCTGTGGGTATTGCTCAGTATGATTCCCACTCTTTTAATTTTTATTTATTGTATTGTATCTATTGTATACTAATAAAGATATTATAAAGCTATAGATTTACAATTCCTATATTGCCAAATATCATTGAAAATTTACAGGTTTAAGTGAAAAAATATAATCACTTTTAATCCGATTCACCAAATTATCGTACCAGAGTTTTTTTTATATTAAAAGATATGGTAACAACCATATCTTTTAATTAATATCACTACATTAAATTATCAATTGAATCTGAAAAGAAATCAGAAATAGATCTGTCTGTTATAGAATAATATCGCTTATCATGTGTATTATATTCTACATATTCTCTTTTACATAAGGTTCTCATTGCATTTGTGATTGTAAGGTGATGTTTATCTATTATAGTTCCAATATCTGATGCAGATAATTCTGAATTTCTATGGTTATATAACACTCTTAATATTTCAATATGCACATTAGGAAGACTTTTTTCTCTCCACTCGTCTAGCTTACTTTTTAATTTCTTCTCAAACTTATTAATTTTCTTTACCGTATTATGTTCAGTACATTGAAAACAATTCTTATTCTTTTCATATATTTCAAATTCAATATCATTGTATATTTTCCCGCAATTAGTACATTGAATAGTCTCGATATTACTTAAAATAGTCGGTATAAAGTTTGTCAAATCAAACTCGTCTTGTCTCCAATAGTCTGATTTCCTTCTCCCATCCGGTCTTCCGTAATCTATCTTTTTAGATAAACATAAACCATAATTAAGACCATAATAACAGTCCTTTTCCTCTCCTGCACCTCTAGAGCTTCCTTCATTGAACTTATTTACGATATAGCTTAATTCTAAAGTTTTTAGTAGTTTTTCTGAACTTTTACTCACATAAAAATAGGAAGTAGGTAGCCAATAAGCACTCCCTCTTTTATTATTTTCTAATGTCTCAATAAACAACTGATTACTCAGCTTTCCATCCTGATAATCCTTGATTACCTTTCTTTTAACTTCATATAGATATTTTACCATTTCATCCATTAAGTTTTTTTGTGCAACTTGATCAAGCAAGCTCTTATCATCATAAAATGATTGTTTAAATCTTGCATCATTAATAAAATCGTTATACACATTTTCTTCATAGTGCTTTATAGAAGCATTATCAATATTATTCATTGTTATAGGATTCCCATTATTTATCGACCCTAGATAGCAATAATTTAATATGAATCCTAACACCCGTGGTATTGCTGCACTACATTCAAATAATCTTTTTAGGTAATCATCCAATGTAGCTCTGCTGTTTATTGAAAATATCTCATGCAGTTTGATTTGATTAGCAGTAAATACTTCTAATCTTTTTTCTAGAGTTCTTTTAATGTAATCAATTGCTGCTTTTTCTACACCAGTATAATTACTAGTACTTTGCTCAAATGCATCGTAAAAATCTAGGGAGTTTGTAGGTATTTTAGTTGAATCGATACTTCCCAAGTATATTCTTCCTGGATAGGCTGCTATTTTAATTTTAAATGTATCATTATATGATGTAATGATAGGAGCTATTAAAGAATCTACTATAACCATTTGGCTCTCTTTAGTAAGTTCACTAAAATCATCTAAGAATAAATAAATTTTATTAATTCCGCTATTTTCTAAAATTTCTTTTATTCTCTTCAATATACTATGTATTGAAAACAACCTAATTTCATGACGTTGATGAGATAAGCTAGAATTTACTTTATTGTTTTTACCAAGTTCTCCACTTAATCCAAGGCTTGTTATATCTAAACTTGCACCTAAACTTTTTTTATTTTCTTCTTCAATTGTAGCTGCAACTTCAATACTTCTTTCAAAATCAGCATCAAAATATTCTCCATTTTCTATAGCTTGAAACAGTTGATCGAAATCTTTTGAATCCCTTATCTTTGACCTAGCTTTTTTTTGGATACTCTTTAAAACCTCACTTAAAAAATTTGTATATGTTCTAATTTTAGTCAAATGGCTACTTGCATCATTTGAACCTGATGTTTTTATTTCTTCATAGCAAGTTTGTAAATTAATATATATTGGCAGTGAATCTTTTTCATTTTGTTGAATTATTTTTTCAGCCTTAACGAAAATCGTAGATTTGCCAGTTCCTCTTCTACCTTTTAAAATTATATGATTATTATCTAACACCTGTCTTAACATATAATCCTGCTCAAATAGGTCAACATAAAGATCTCCTGTGATGTTATTATTCTCATCATCATATACATCCGGTCTACCACTTTGCATTAGAGATTTAAATACTTTCTCTATTTGTACTGAACATGATAATAGTTCCATTCCCAAAGTTATCACCCCTATTATTGATATTAATATTATTTTAGCATATTATGGCAATAATTAGATAGCTTTGTAGAAAAAAGTTGTCTTTCTATTGTATCAATATTTCTTAGGCTTCCTATAATTATTGTATTTACGAAAATACTAGAGTCGGCTGTATCCTATATATGTTTCAAAAAACCGCCGTCATTTATGGTACGGTTCACCCTTAATAATCCTAAACCCCCTATAAATCTGCTCCAACAATACCACCTTCATAAGCTGATGAGGAAAAGTCATAGGTGAAAAAGAAAGCTTAAAGTCAGCACGTTTTATAACCTCATCAGCCAACCCTAAAGAGCCCCCAATAACAAAGACTATTTGACTATTTCCTGTGATTGCTAACTTATTCATTTGATCAGCTAGTTCTTCAGAGGTTAACATTTTCCCTTTAATTACTAAGGCAATAACATAACTACCGTCCTTTATATGTTTTAGAAGGTTTTCTCCTTCCTTAGCTTTAATAATCTCCATGTCTGCATTACTTAAGTTCTCTGGTGCCTTTTCATCAGCCACTTCAACAAAGTTTAGCTTACAATATCTTGATAGCCTTTTTGCATATTCATCAATAGCTTGCTTAAAAAACTTTTCTTTGATTTTTCCTACTGTTAATATAGTAATATTCACTTTATCCCACCTATCTAAATCAATATAAATAGAAAAAGCTGAGTATATACCTCAGCTAAACAATTAAGTATTTAGGAACCGTATCACAAAAATGACAACAACTTGGAGTTGTCCATTCAGTAAAAGTAATGGTATCTAATTCGTATAAGTCCGGTGGCTGCTCATATACATCAACAAATTCCTCTATTGCATCTTCTACATGTTTACTACAAACAACATACATAGCCTCACCCCATATTCATGGTTTTTTTATATTCAATAAATATAAATTTATTCATACTTATTATTAGTAAATTTAGTAGAACTAATTCACTTTTCTACCATAGCTTTAACTTTTATACTTTTCATTATTATATACTAACTTTATAAATTTTACAATAATATGTAAAAACCAAGCTCAAAAGAGCTTGGTTCTAAAAAGACCTTCTATTCAAACTGAATATTAATCACTTCTTCTCTGCCATTTCTAATGACAGTTACATCTATACGATCTCCAGGGCGATATCTATATAATTCTCTTTGTAATCCGCCCATGGTTTTTACAGTTATTTCACCAATTTTAGTAATTACATCCCCAGGTAACATGCCAAAAACTTCTGCAGGTGAATCTGCAACAATTTCAACTACATAAATACCATATTCTGCTTGAAGCTTTGTACCAGTTGTAGCTTCAAAAGCATCTACATTTACACCACGTATTCCTAAATGAACTCGAGTAAATTCACCTTGCTCAATAATTTGTTCAACTATTGGTTTAGCTGTATTAATGGGTATTGCAAACCCTAATCCTTCCCCAGATCTAATTTTAGCAGTGTTAATTCCAATTACTTGCCCTCTAGCATTTAATAACGGACCTCCACTATTACCAGGGTTAATAGAAGCATCAGTCTGAATTAAATTCTCGATTGTTTCTTGTCCATCCAGCGGAATTGAACGATTTAATCCACTAATTACCCCTTGGGTTAATGTTCTTTCAAAGTTTAAACCTAAAGGATTACCAATAGCCACGGCAATTTCACCGACTTCTAAAAGATCACTATCTCCCAATTCAGCAACAGGTAAATTTGCAGCATCTACCTTTATGACGGCTAAATCTAAACTTCTATCTTGCCAAACAACTTCAGCTGGCAACTGCTCTCCATCATATAAAATGACACCTATCTCTTCTACATTACCATCCCCAACTACATGGGAATTAGTTAAGATGTATCCCCTTGCATCAACAATAACACCTGTCCCTAAGCTAGGTGTTCTTCTTGTTGTTCCAAAAAATGCATCCCTTTGTAATGTAATTGTGGTAATCCCAACCACCGAAGACATTGCTTTTCTTGCAACCGCCGAATATACAGTTAAATCTTGTACAGGTTCAATAACAAACGGTTGACCTTCCCCACTTCCTACATAAATTCCCCTTTGTTGGATAATCTGGGGTAAGTAAGTATATGTGGCAGCCATCGTAATTGTACTTCCTAGTAATGCACCTACTAATATAAGAATAAAATAACTTACCTTTGAAGTTTTTTTGGGTTTTAATTTTCTTTCTTGATCAAAATAGGTGGAAGGCCGAGCTTCCATTTTCATATCTTGATCCATCCTTTGATCCACACCTTCTACCATTGGTGTATTTTCTTGAGGGTCATTTATTTCTTGATATTCATTATTATTATCATAGTTCATAATCAGTACCTCCTGAATAGCTATATTTTGAAAAATATTCAATCCTAACTGATTTAAAATAGTATAACAATAATTATGTCCATTTTAGCTAAATTTCTTCATAATTAAAGATAAAGATTATTTACAGAACCGATACAAATGACTTACACGATCTCGAAAAGCCATATCAATCATAACATCCTTATTAATGACAATTTCGTTCATTGATAAGATACTTTTAATTGTCTCGATTGCCAACTCTGGAAAGTTATTATCTTTACTTAAATGAGCTAGCATTACAGTTTTTACATTTTTATTTACTAGATCTACAATGGCATTGCCACAAGCTTCATTACTTAAATGTCCAAAATCTGAAAGTATACGCCTCTTTAAGTAATAGGGATATCCCCCAGCCTTTAACATCTCTATATCATGATTTGACTCTAATACTACCAAATCAGAATCACTAATATGATCCTTAATCTCGTCTGTAATGTGGCCTAAATCTGTAGTTATACAAATTTTAGTTCTACCATTAAAAAGAGAAAAACCAACAGGTTCATTTGCATCATGGGAAATCTCATAGGGTAGTATCGAGAAATTACCCATTTCAAAGGGTTTATTAGTTTCAAATATTTTAATATTATCTTCCTTTATGCTCCCTAACTTATGCTCCATTCCTTCCCATGTCCCTTTATTTGCAAAAATTGGGATGTTAAATCTACGGGACAAAATACCTGCCCCGTGAATATGATCTGAATGTTCATGGCTAATTAAAATACCTGAAAGTTTTTGGGGTTCGACTCCTATTTCCCCTAGCTTTAACTGGATCTGCTTACCACTCAACCCAGCATCTATTAATATTGAATTACTATCATCAGCGATAAAATGACAGTTACCACTACTACCGCTGGCAAGGGAACAAAAATTTATTGTCATATTACACCCCCAATCGTTGTGCTTTAGTTTGATCGAGTTTCTATAATTATATCAAAGTTATATGATGGTTTTGTGAAGATTATCGCACAAATTATACTAAAGGCTAGAATGCACACCCTTTGGGATGTGCATTTATCTAACCTACTATTTTCTTAATTGAAGCTCCCAAACTAGCTAACTTCTCTACAACATTATCATAGCCTCTTTCAATATAGTGAATGTTTTCTATTTCAGTTTCACCCTCTGCAATAAGTCCAGCAATTAATAAGGCTGCACCAGCTCGAAGATCACTAGCAGCTACCTTTGCTCCCATTAAGTTACTTACCCCTTGTATTACTGCTACTCTTCCCTCTACTTTTATATCGGCTCCCATTCTTTTAAGTTCATCTACATGTTTAAAACGACCTTCAAAAATTGTCTCAGTTACCATCCCTGTTCCTTTAGCAATAGTTAATAAACTTGACATTGGTTGTTGAAGATCAGTAGGAAAACCTGGATAAACAAGGGTTTTAATACTAATATTTTTTAAGTTTTTAGAAGATATGATTCGTAAAGAGTCGCCATTTTCAACTACTTCTACACCCATCTCCTTTAGTTTAGCTGTAATTGCTTCTAAATGCTTAGGAATTACGTTATTAATAATTACGTCTCCACCAGTTGCTGCAGCAGCAATCATATAAGTTCCCGCTTCAATTTGGTCAGGAATAACCATATGATTACATCCTTTAAGCTTTTCAACTCCACGGATTTTAATGACATCAGTACCTGCTCCACGGATATCTGCACCCATACAGTTTAAGAAGTTGGCAACATCAACAATATGGGGTTCCTTTGCTGCATTTTCAATAATGGTATTTCCTTCAGCCATTGTAGCTGCCAGCATAATGTTAATTGTTGCCCCTACACTCACAACATCCATATAAATTTCTGCTCCAACTAGCCTTTCTGCTTCTACTGAAATAAGTCCATGTTCTATAGAAACACTTGCACCTAAAGCTTCAAATCCTTTTATATGTTGATCAATAGGTCTTGTCCCAATAGAACAGCCTCCTGGATAAATTACCCTAGCCTTTTTAAATCGACCCAGACCTGCACCTAAAAGATAATAGGAAGCCCGAAGTTCTTTCGCCATTTCATAGTCGGCAAAGCATTGATTCATTTTTGTTGTATCTACTTCCATTGTTTTTTCGTCTATTTCAACAACTGATGCACCTAAATTAGTTAATATACTACCAAGAGTCTTTACATCACTTATTTGCGGTAAATTTTCAATAATGCACTTACCTCCAGCTAAAACTGTAGCTGGAATAATAGCTACAGCAGCATTTTTAAAACCACTTATATTAACAATACCTTGTAATTTTTTACCACCATCAATTATTATTTTATCCATAGATCCCACTGACCAGTGTCAGCAATCCACCACCTTTAAATTTAATAAATTTATTAATCAAAGCATTTCGCATATTTACACCACTCATAACTCCTATTTTATCACTTACATGTCTATTTGTTAATGGAAAATTTAACTATATAAAATAATATTTTTACTTAAATTTTATTATACCATTCTATAACATCAAAAAATAACTTAAGTAACTCTATTTTTTTCTAAATTATCTAATAATTTATTTTATGCAATAAAAAAAAAGTAGAAAAGTCCAATATACTTTTTCTACTTTTAATTTAAAAATCCTTTATTTTTTTTAAAAAACATTAATTTTTCAAGGCTTCGACATAATAGGTTCTTCCATTTGTTAATGTAATTTTCCAAGCTGGAAAAGCTCTTCCAGTTTCAATTGTATGCCAGTTAGTAACAAAATCAAAATCATGAGGATTGAAATAATATCCCATTTCAATACGATCGACTACAACTCGATTCCCTTTATTATCATCAACTATTTCAGACATTTTTCTAAGTAGTGCGTGGGTTGCAGGGATTAAAACTTTTTTCTCATTATTTACCTTTTCCACCTCTAAAAGCATACTTTCGAAACCAACAACACCAATGTCGTTAACATATACATGAATATGACTCTCCCCTAAAAACCGATTATTGAAAGTCTGATTGTATATTAACTTATATAAGTGCTCATCTAAAATCTCATTATAATAATTATGATGGATTTGATTAAGAAGCACATCAGAATCATCGAAACCCACCTGGGCTAAAAACTCAATACTTTTACTAATGGCATCCTTTTCACTAAGACTGCTGGCTCTACCTTTATTGAAGTTATAGTACTGAATTCTTTTACTGCTCTCAACTATAAGTTTTTCATCACCCTTTTGATAGACAACCTCATTTATGTCTAACTTATTAACACCTTCGTCAGCTAACTTATAATTTTCCCTTAAAAATTGTTTGGCTACCTCATTAGGGTTATATTGTTGATATTTAACTGTTAAATAAACAGGTAGAGAGATTATCTCCTTAGGAATATCCGTTTCTAGAAAAATTCCATTTTCTTTTAAATGTGTCTCTACATTTGAGATATATTGATCGCTAATAATGTTTAGGTCTCCACCTACCAATAGATCCCTACTCAAATGATAGAATAAAAACATATTGGTCACGATAAAAGCTAATATTAGAATATTTTTTGCCTTTGACCAATCCATATCATCCACCACCAAATTAATTTGCAGTATAATTATAATTATATAATAATGACCCACTATATCCGTCAAAATAGTAAACCCTATTATTCACTGTGATCCTCCAGTTTGGAGTAAGCAATTGCATCCCCCCTATTTCTAAGGGATCATGATAAACGATTTCTACATTACTAATACTACTTAAAATCTCGTTATCATCTATTTTATCTACAGTAATTGAATCTTCAATAAAATCTTTCTTAAGTAATTCAAGATGTTTTTCAATAATATTTATTGGAGATATAATGCCTTCGCCCATATCGAAAGAAGCTGGGTTTAACTCATTTCTAATTATCCGTCTATAGGTCTTCACCTTATTTCCAAATATCTCAATTTCAATCGGTGGTATATCATCACCAATGGCTATTGGGTATCCACCAACACTATAACCGAAAGAAAAATAGTAACCTTTATTAGACTCAGCAACATTTTCTATTTTGTCTATGTAGGCTGTTTCTGGTAGCCCTCCATGACCATCTATAAAACCAAGAGCTACGTTTAAGGCTTCTGTTACATTAGTACTTGAAGCATTTCCAACTTCTTGTTTAAATTCTAGATGACCTCGATTACTTACCCGAACACTTTTTTCCCCATAGCCATATAAAAAGATTCTAGAACCACTGGTTTCTTGTATTGTTTTAACAAAATCAAAATTATCATTAAAAAGACTTTTCGTTCTTGCAATCACATCAGATTCATTATTACTATTAATCTCACTTTCAATTACTATTGAGTGCAATGGTTGATCATAATTTACAGGTATGAGGGTTTGATTCCCCACATAATTTAAAGTAGGATAATATCTAACAAACTCTTTTCTTTCAAGTTCTAAAATAGATCCTTCTAACATATCATTTTGATAATTATTTAATCTTACTTCATAAATATTATCATCATTACCTACCAAGTAGATTCGACCAACATTATTTACAGGGATAAAGATTTTTTTGATTTCCCGTACATTTCTAATAATCCTACTATCTACTACTTCAAATAATGAAGAAAGTATTACGGATGATATATTATCTCCAAACTCTAATTCGACAAACCTTCGTCTATTATTATCGAGATATTGATCTATACCGATGGATTCTATTTCTACTTCTCCTGCGAAAAAATCAAGAAGAAGGAGTTTGCTTATTTCCCAAACATCCTTCATCTCATAATAATCTAAAATCGTATATGGAATGGCGTATGGATCATTCCTAGTTCCTCCACCAAAGCCTACAGTTGCCCTCTTCGGTGAAATAACCTGATTACGCAAGTCATAAACTTTGGCTTGATACTCCTTTCCGCCAGTCGCGTCTGTTTGTAATAATGGTAGCGGTGAATCGAACCAAATCTTATGAACCGACATAATGCTCAATATTACCAGCAAAGATAATATCAAGGTTTTAGTTCTTTCTCTATTCATAGTTTCCACTCCAGATTACTGAGTTTTGCCGTTACCTGCAATTCCTTGTAAGATTTGTGTTGTAGATCTTAAAAGTTTATTATCTTCTAAAGACTTTTTTACATCCTCAACTCTATTGACTCTTACTATGCGTGTTTCCATTTCCTTTGAACCATCTTTAAATATTGCATGAACTTCTACCTTGTTAGTGCCTCTTCTTAAGTCGACTTCCGCCCAACCTCTTTGAAGCGCTCCTACTTCGATGGTTATAGGATCTAGTCCTAATGTAAAGTTTTCCCCATCTTTTTCAAGACTTGTATTATAGTATACTAGGATCGTTACTTGAGTTTCTCTAGGGGCAGTAAATTCAATAACCAATTTATTATTTGTTGTGCTAGACTCATCTCTTTCTGGTGTAACAACTTGTAATTGTTTAGCTTCCCTCACAATAGCAGATTTGTTAGTCTGGTTTGCATATGTGAAGGAGCCTGAGCTTCCTAATATAACAAGTACGCATGTACATGCCATTAATTTTTTCATCATACAGATTCCTCCTGTAAAACAACATACGTGTAATTATTATCATTATACAAGAATAATGTTACAATCATATTACAACCAAATTAAGAATAAATTACATGAGATTCTCCCATTAAAGGTAGTGAAATTACAACCTTTGTGCCCTTTTCTTCGTTACTAAAAATTTGGATTGATCCCTCATGGGCATCAATTATTTCCTTGGCAATAGATAAACCTAATCCTGTTCCGCCCATTTCCCTCGACCTAGCTTTATCAACACGATAGAAACGTTCAAATAGTCTTGGTATATCCTCTTTAGGAATCCCTATACCGGTATCAATAATCTCAATTACAGCATTCTCTTCCGTAGACTTAACAGTAACTTCTACCAAACCACCCTTTGGTGTATACTTCAAAGAGTTACTTACAACGTTTAATAAAACTTGTTCGATTCGGTCTTCATCAGCAAAAATATCAATAGAGTTAACTTCATCCTCAACAAAACACTTTAACTGTTGTTCTTTATTCTTTGCAGATACATCTAATTTTAAAACAACTTTTTTAATTACATCATTTAAATCAACCGCTTTTTTATCCCAAGCGCCTTTTTTAAAATCGATATTAGATAACTGAAGTAAGTCCCTAACTAAACGATTCATACGGTCAACCTCAGTATCTATCACGTGAAGAAATTGTAATGCCATTTCCTTTTCATCTATTACGCCATCAATTAATGTTTCAGTATAGCTTTTGATAGTTGTTAAAGGAGTTTTCAGTTCATGGGAAACATTAGCAACAAATTCTTTTCTAATTTTCTCTAACTTTTCATGTTCTGTAACATCCTGCAGTAAAACAATGATTCCTCCAAACTCACTCTTCTCGTTAATAAATGATGCATAATTAGCTCGTAAGGTGATCCCATCCTGCATGACCATCATTTCACTTTTAGACTCTCCATTGACAATTGATTTTAGTTGGGAAATAGTTAGTCTTTCATTAAAGGGATTAAAAATTTCATCAAAACCCATATTTAAAAGTTTTTCTTCATTTAATCCTAACATCTCAATAGCTCTTGGATTTGCATGAATTACTCTACCTTCTCCGTTAGCTGCTATTAATCCATCGGCCATATAGGTAATGATGGTGTCCATTTTTTGCTTTTCACTAGACATTTCCTGCAGAGTAGCCTTAAGTTTCCCTGTCAATAAATTAAACATAGATGCCAACTGGCCAATTTCGTCATCAGACTTTACTTCTACATATTGATCAAAATCACCCTTAGACATCTTTTCTGCTTTGGTAGTAACATCTTGAATTGGCCCCGTTATACTTTTTGCAATAAAAAATCCTAAGACGATGGTAATTAATAATGCTAGAAAAGTTGCATTTATTAATATTCTCTTTGATTGTTCTAGTGTTTCATTTATATCGGTTAAATCTTTTCTTAAATAAAGGGCTCCAATAATCCTACTATGCTCATCATATATAGGATATACATTATTCATCGTACTTCTATTATTTCTTAGGGTCCCTTTTTCTGATTTTTCTCCAAAAAATGCAGCTAAAATTAAATCTGGCTCTAAAATGTCTGTCGCATTATATGAGATATAACCAGTGTTTGTAGTTGCAGCAATTGTATAGCTACTATCATTTTTAATAACATAAATCTCTAAACCCATCATTTCGTATGGGCTTATGTTGGCTTGTATATCATTACGATCTTTCTCTAAGTCCAAATCCTTTAATGCCATCATTACATAGTTGGCTGTCTCTTCAATATTTTTACTAACTTCCCCAAAATGGTATTGTTGGAATTGTTGTATCAAAAAGACCCCTATTATGATCATGGCGATAAATACAAGGAGGAAGTAAATTGTTATAAATTTCCACCTTATGCTCTTGAACATCCCTATGCCCTCCTAAAATAGTACCCGACTCCTCTTTTAGTCATAATATATTTTGGACTACTGGAGTTATCTTCTATTTTTTCTCTTAGTCTTCTAATCGTTACATCAACCGTTCGTATATCTCCATAGTACTCATATCCCCAAACCTCTTTTAGTAATTGTTCTCTTGTAAAAACTAATTCGGCTTGAGTTGCTAAGAATCTTAACAATTCAAACTCCCTAGACGTTAATTCTATAACACTTGTTTCCTTCTTCACTTCATATTTATTAAAATCAATTGTAAGAACACCTGAAGAAATGACACCTGCATTTTTATCTCCATCGGATATATTTACACGTCTTAAATTCGCTTTAACCCTAGCTAATAATTCTCTCATTCCAAAAGGTTTAGTAATATAGTCATCAGCACCCATCTCTAACCCTAAAACCTTATCTAGTTCCTCTTCCTTTGCTGTTAGCATCAAAACAGGCATGGAGAAATTTTCTCTTATTTTTCTACAAACTTGAAATCCATCCAGCTTGGGTAACATTACATCCAAGAGAACTAAATCAGGATTGAATTTGGCAACTTTATGTAATGCCTCTTCTCCATCTCCTGCAACTTCAACTGTATAGCCTTCCTTTTCCAAGTTATACTTCACAATATCAGCAATTGTTTTTTCGTCTTCAACGACTAAAACTTTTTTCTCCATAACTTCAAACCACCCCAGACTTTTTTAATAGATAAACATTCTACTTAGAGATCCTTTTTTCCTGCTGTCCACAATATTTAATTAATAGAAGTCAAAAATTTTTGACTTCTATTAATTAATATTTAAATAAGTGGTAATAATTCTCTAAGTTTTCACCATTACCCAAATCATGAATAAGCTGAATAAGGGTATTAATTCCTTCTTCCTCTACAAAGTTCTTAATGATCCTAAAGGATCTTGTATAAGCTTTAAATTGGTCTAACTGATGGAATGAGTTGGTCAGATCTGTAAGATTAAATTCATCATCTCTGAATTCCACCCATTTACCCCATTCATAACCATCAATCTCATATTCAAAGTAAAGGCTAACCCCCTCTGTAAACCAAATAGGAAAGTTTCCTTTACCTAGATGGTCGGTGAACAAATGGATTAGCTCATGAAGGACAGGTCCTTCATTATAAAATAATTCTTCTAACCTCTCTTCATCCTTCACCCAATGGGTTGGGTCAAGAATATGCAAGGTATCACCATAGTAGACACCCATTGGTGGTGTACCCTTCCTTAGCATTGTTACCTTCATCATAGGTGCTGGTTCATCATATAATACTAAGGAAATTTTACTTTTAGGTTCATACTGAAATATTTTAACAGCCTGCTGATACTTACTCTCAGCAGTATATGCAACTAACGCTAAAATATCTTCGTCTATATTGTTATATTTAATTATAAAATGATCTGTTTCCAATTGATGATAGTTTCTTACCTGAAAAGATACTGCTAGATTTTCAACATTTCTTATAATAGGGCGCATGACCCTAAGCACCTCTACTTGTCCCAGATAACCACCAACAGACATGATTAAAATAAGCAAAGTTATACAAATCTTTAATTTCAAATTACTTGTGTTATTTCTTAGTGATTTTATCATAGCTACCCCTCCCTTTTTGCTATGTAAAGGGATAGTTCTTTAATAGTATAACATACAATTATGTAAACTTCCAAGTATTTAATACTGGTGTAATATGTAAGATAATATATTTTTATCACTTTTTCATTGTTCCTGCATACTCTATATTAGAATATTTAGAAAAGGAGGCCTACTTGTGTTTGGATATAGAGGTGTTATAGAGGATATATTGATTGAAAAGTTAATGGTCTCAGAAGATGAACATATCCCTGTAATCATAACAGGAAAAGACTGCCAATGTGATGATTTGGAGGCTTTCGTCCATAGTCTAGGGGGAAAGGTAAAGCATAAATTAAATATTATTAATGCTGTAGCTGTATATCTACCAACGGTTGGAGTTAGAAATGTTGCCAGAGAAAAAGTTATTGAGAAGATCTTTTTTGACGATATGGCTTTTAAGTTAATGGATGTCGCCTCTGTTACTGTTGGTTCAGACTATGCCAATGAGCTTAGATTAACTGGAAAAGGAGTTGGGGTTGCAGTAATTGATACAGGAGTTCATCCCCATAGTGACCTCGTTACTCCTAATAACAGAATTATCGCCTTTAAAGATTTTGTTAATAACAAGAATCAACCCTATGATGATGACGGTCATGGTACTCATGTTGCGGGTTGTATTGCAGGAAATGGCTTTGCCTCAAGAGGTAAGTATATGGGGGTTGCCCCAGATGCCAATATTATAGGTATTAAAGTATTAAACCAAGACGGGGGAGGAAGTATCTCCGATGTAATTGCTGGTATCCAATGGGCTGTTGATAACCGTAGACGTTATAATATTAAAGTGCTTACCCTCTCATTAGGTACAGCTGCTAAAAAGAACTATCAACAGGACCCGTTATGTCAAGCTGTAGATGCAGCTACTGCGGCAGGAATTACGGTAGTTGTAGCTGCTGGTAATAACGGACCAAAAGAATCCACTATAAATTCTCCTGCTATTAGCCCTAACGTAATCGCTGTTGGTGCTTGTGATGACCGTAAGTCAAAAGCTCCTAAAGATGTCACTATAGCAGATTTTTCTAGTAGAGGTCCAACAATAGATGGTTTAAGTAAACCTGATATTCTAGCCCCTGGAGTTAATATTAATTCCTTAAGTAATGAAGGTAATAATTATCGTAGTCTTTCTGGAACCTCAATGGCTACTCCAATCGTTGCCGGATGTGCTGCTCTATTATGGGAAAAGAATCCTGAAACTACTCCTTTGCAAGTAAAAAACCAAATCACCAGCCATGCTCTTCCCCTTGGTTTTAATCCAGATAGTCAGGGTGCTGGCTTATTGGATATCAAAAAAATTGTTAATGGAATGTCCCCTAAACCATCACCCAATAATCCTCCAAATAGTCCCCATACAAAAAAGCCCCAAGGATTAATCGGTAACCGTGGTAGCTGGTTCTGGGTACTCATATTAGTGATCATATTAATTATACTATAACAAAAAGTTCTTTAAAGTTAATATAACTAAAATAAACGTGACCCGTAAAAGGTCACGTTTTTAGTATCTACCTTAGTATCTAACAAAATTTAAAGGATTTAAAGGCTGACCATTTTTTCTAACTTCAAAATGTAGATGTGGTCCAGTACTTCGCCCAGTACTTCCTACTGTTGCAATTTGTTGCCCTTTATGGACTCTATCTCCCTTTTTAACCAACAATCTATTTGCATGGGCATAGTAGGTTTGATATCCATTTTCATGATCAATAATTACTAAGTTACCATAAGCACCATTAACTCCTGAAAATGTAACTTTACCAGCATCTGCTGCATTAATAGGTGTTCCAGTAGAGGCTGCGACATCAATACCTTGATGCATCGATCCCCATCTCATTCCAAATCTAGAAGTAAGTGTCCCACGAGTTGGACTAGCAAATACGCCAGTTGCAACTGTTGCCGGTCTAGGGGTAGTTCCTTGGGCAATTACCCTTTCAGTTGGCTGAGAAATAACTTTTTCTTCTAATACTTCCCGTTTTATCTCAACCCCGTTTTCTTTTATAATATATGCCTTTAGTTCCCGTTCTCCCTCTATCCCTTGCTTAACTATTTTTTGGTCTCCTTTATAAAGAGTAGTAGTTTCTTCGTAGGTTGTTTCATAAGGAATCGTCTCTATTAATTCTGCATATTCTTTAGTTCTAACAGTAATAAAGGGTTTTGGAACTACTAAGCTAATCTGTTGACCAATACTAAGTCTTTCTGGGTTTAAATCTGGATTTGCTTTTGCTATATCTTCAACAGTTAAATTGTACTTTCTTGCAATAGTCCAAGTACTTTCTCCACTAGCAACCTCATGAATCTGCTCTTCATCAGACCCTTTTATAATGTAATTAAGGGCATCTTCAAAACTTCTCACATCGCCAACGGCTGTTTCTTGAGCCACTAACTCAACTGATTCACTAAAGTCTATCTCTAAATATTCAGTCCCCTCTTGATTATTGAAGGGTTCTCTTAATGCTTCTAATATGGCTTCTGCTGTTTCATAATCTTTTACTAATATGGTTTCAGTTCCATCTATTACTATAGCTACAGACTTCACCTGAAGATCTAATTGTTTTTTTATGTTTCTAACAATTATTTCGTGATTAGTAATTTCTGTGTCATCAGCTTTTACTGTCTTAATGGTTACGTTATCTGCTATGGACATTTCCTGTTGAAAGGTACCTTCAATTTCACCTTTTACGATATCAACTGCATTCCAAAAGTCTTCTTCTGCTCTAACGACTCCAATAACCTGATTATCAATTTCTATTGAAATAGCTGCTAAAGACTGGTTCATCCAATAATTTGTAAGCAGAGCTATTGATAGGATAAACACTACAACCGTTGAAGCAGCAATTATTTTGTACTTCTTTAAGTTCTGGGGACTTTGTTTATGATAGGTAATCATTAGATTATGTATATTACGTTTTATCGAATGGGTAGTTTTAATTAGCTTTATATTTGCCATTTTTAACATTAGCTTTAGTTTTTTCTTGTAAAGCTCCATATTCTTTTGGTTCATTTTTCAAACTCCTCTCAAGTATGGGCTTGCATTTTTATTGTTTTGTATATCTATATCTATTATTCTGTACGTACTCTTTTATATTTTCCTTATAATTTCTTAAATAAATTGTAATTGTTTTGTAATAATTCACCCTATTATTATATAATAATTATTTCTGTTAATTCAACCCCAAACTGAAGTTTTTTTAACAAAACTATTTTTTCCCATATTTTTGTTTATTATTCAAATTTTACATGAAGCCATTCTTCAAATATAGGCCTAAGGTCCTTATCAGTATTTTTTTCTAATATGTTATAAAAATCTAAAGTTGTAGCATTTTTAAATTGGTACATTTTATAATATTCTTTAATGCTCTCTCTAAATTCATCCTCTCCCATTTCTTTTCTAAGTTCTTCAATAAACAAAGCCCCTTTACTGTATACGATACTACTATACTCTAAAGCATCATCAAAATCCTTTAAGCTTCTTAAAATCCCTTCTCCTCGATCAGATCTTAAATCTAAAAAGTTATCATACTGGGCCTTTATCATTTTTTCTAGTATTTGCTCCTTAATATGCTCACCATATTTTTCTTCAAAATATAGCATTGTAGAATACTCTGTTAAAGCTTCGTCTAACCATGGTTCTTTCACTTCATTGTTGCCAACAATCCCATACCACCATTGATGGGCTATTTCATGGGCAATAACATACTCTAGTGGAAAATCTTCCTCCATTTCATATAACTTAGAACCGATCATTACCAAGTTTGGATATTCCATTCCCCCTAAGAAAAAATCACAGGCAACTACCGAAAGTTGCTGATAGGGATATTTACCAAAGATCCTGTTGAATATTGCAACTGAATCTAAAGCTACTTGAAGAGCCTCTTTGTTCTTTTCTCCTTTAATTGTATAGGACTTTACTGTAATACCATCTATATTAGACTGTTGCAGATCAAAATCCTTACTTAATATAACTGCAAAATCCCTTACCTTCTCTGCTTTAATTCTATATGTGGTCATATTATTTTTTTTGTTTTCATCTATCATATTTCCTGTACTAGCTAAAACAAAGTTACTAGGTGCATTAAATATAATCTCGTAATTAGCTACTTCACTGTAGAAAGGATCTCCAATAGAGTAATAGGGGTCTAAATTCCACCCGTACTGGTCATAAACTGCTAAAATCGGATACCAATTAGTAATGTTAACAGTATGTTCTCCATAACCCATTCTTGCCAATACGTTGGGTATTTTCACTTCAAACTCTATTGTAAACTCCCTTAATTCTCCTGGTTTTATAGAGGATTGAGGACTTACCCGAAGAATAGTTTCTCCTTCTCCCATAACCTTAAAATAAACCCTTTTATTGTTCTCCTTTACTTCTATAATCTCTATCCATCCAGGGTTAAACCCATTGGGATAAGCAAATTCTCTTTCATCGCCATCGAAGGGCACTTGCCCTTTATTCCTAAAGGCATTAGGATAGATATGAAAATAGATATTTTCAAAATCTATATCCATATTATTTTTAAACGCAATATTCTGCTTAGCTTCAATCGTCATAGATTCTTCAAGGAAAGTAGCCTCTATCTTATATTGGGTTAGTAAATTTTCATTTGTTTTTCTACTTGCAACATTTTCTATATGTGGATGATCAAATACTGTTTGTATTCCTATTGTAAAAGATAGTACACTAAATACTATACATAGTAACTTTAGTCTTCTACTGACTTTCAATTCAATCCCCCCTATCTAATGGTGATATTTATTAATATGTATTTTAATGGTATATTATGTTCTAAAGGATAAAAGTCGATAGGTATGATATAATAGAACCAAAGTTATTATAAACAGGAGTGATGTATTTATGGGTTTTATCAAAAATCCACCGTCTATCGATTTAGGTGATACTCCTATTGAGAATATATTTATTGATGTCTACATGCCTATGGCTAATGGTACCTTTGTTAAAGTCTATTTATTAGCCTATAAGTATTCTTTAGATGCTGAAAAGAGCATGAAGGTAGATAACATGACAATATCTAAAAACCTAAATATTCCTTTATCAGATGTATTAGCTGCTTGGGACTTCTGGGAAAGTAAGCAAATCATTAAAAAGCGCTTTCTTTCAGATGAAGACGAAACTAATTATTCAGTTGAGTTTGTCAATCTAAAACAGTTGCTCATCGATAATCATTACAGACCAAACCAAAAGAAAAGCGCTGTATCATCTCAGGAAAATGAAGGAGATTTTGCATTATCAACCAAGGATCTTGTTGAAGCAAATCAAATACCAATAATAAAAGATATGTTTCTACAAATTAACGCCATCATTAATAGACCACTTGTCCCAAATGAGAAACGGCAAATTTTAGAATGGTTTCATCAATATAATATAGAGCCACCATTAATTGTAAAGGCCTTTAGTTATTGTAAACACAAGAAAAACAAAAAAAATGTAACTTATGTGGGCGGCGTCCTACGTAATTGGTATGATCTTGACATTACAACCGTCGAACAACTACAAGAATATCTTCTAAAAACAGGAGAAAGATATGGCCTTTACGAGCGTGTCTATAAAGCATTAGGATTCAACTTCAGAGAACCTACAGAGTCTGATATGAAAATCATGAATAAATGGGTGGAAGAATTTAAATTTTCCTTAGACTTAATTCTAAAAGCTTGTGAGAATTCTAGTAAAACATCTAATCCAAATATTAATTATATTAATAGTATATTGACGGACTGGTTTAATAAAGGAATTAAAACTATTGAAGACATAAGTAAGCTAGATCATAAAGAACCTAATTCTTACAAGAAACAAGTCTCCAACGTTAAAGAACATCGCTTTAAAACAAGATTTCATCTTTCAGAAAGTCGTGGAGAAAAATACACAAATGACGAAATCGAAAATATTCTTTTAAAAAAGAATAAAAAGAAATTTGAGTAAAGGATGAAAACTGATGGTAAATACAAAAACCTTTATAAACGAAATTTTACGAGACTATGAACGAAAAAGAGATCGAGCCCTAAGAGAAAAAGAAATGAGAGTAGAAGACATCTATCATAGAATACCAAGAATTGCTGAAATTGATCAAGAGATTACGAAGGTTAGTATCGGCATCTCAAGATCAATTTTAAATCAATCAGAGGATCCTGAAAAAGCGTTACAAAGTTTAAAAGATAAGTTAAATGCTTTAAAACAGGAGAAAGCTTATCTCTTAACAGAAAATAATATTCCTGTACAATACTTAGAGGTACAATATCAATGTAGTCACTGCCAAGATAGAGGTTTTCTTCCTTCTGGGGAGAAATGTAGTTGCTTTAAACAGCAATTAATTAATAAGGCATATTCTATGTCTAATCTCTCAGATATTCTAAAGAAAGAGAACTTCCAGAGCTTTAATATTAATCTATTTTCAAATGAAATAGCTCCAGGACAAGAAACTAGCCCACAAAATAATATGCTTGAGGTTTTAAACATCTGTGAAGGGTTTGTCTTCAACTTTGATAAACAAAATGAAGAGAATCTTTTATTCTATGGTCCTACTGGATTAGGGAAAACTTTTTTAACTAATTGTATTGCTAAAGCCCTACTAGATAAGGGCAAAATTGTTGTTTATCAAACAGCCTTTAAAATTTTTGAAGTATTAGAGGCAATACGCTTCCATAATTCTCAAGATAAAGATCATTATCAATTATTATTTGATGCAGACTTATTAATAATAGATGACCTAGGTACCGAAATTACAAATACTTTCACTAATAGCGAATTATTTAATATTATTAATAGCAGGCTGTTATCTAATAAAAAAACCCTTATCTCTACAAATCTTACATTAAAAGAGATTATGAACAATTACGATGACAGGATTTTTTCTAGACTCTTTTCAAAATATACTTTATTAAAGTTCTTTGGGAACGATTTAAGATGGCAGACATAAAAATACATAAAAAAGCCCTACTCAAAAGAGTAAGGCTTTTTTATGTATTGGTAACCCCTTAGGGTATAAACTCTTATTATAATCAATTATTATAATCAATACCTATAAGAGTTTAGATTCAGTAACCCCCAGTATTCCTCACCAAGAACCACTGAATATAAATTGGTGACCCATCCGCGACTCGAACGCGGGACACCCTGATTAAAAGTCAGGTGCTCTACCGACTGAGCTAATGGGTCTTGCCTGTAACCACAGTTATATATTTTATACGTTTCTTCGACAAATGTCAACACATTATAAAGATAATCTTTTATTGAATTTTAAAGTTATTAATATCGTATATTTATTAATGATGAAGAAGAATAATTCTTAACCATAATACCTTAACTATACAAGTTATACAATCTCCTTAAAATATGTTTTAAATAAAGAAGTACCCTATAGGGTAGACTAAGTCAATCACCTCTACAGGGCACATTATTTAAAAAATGATTTTATTTCTGGCACATTTAAAATTTTACTACATAATATATAAATACACCCAATACAGTTACTCGTTACACGGTCTTACAGCAACAGTTGGCCCAATAGCTACTGGTCTATCTTGTAATAATTGTAGTCTTAGGGTAATGACCATCTTTTCTTCAATCTTTGAAAATAATTTCTCTCCTACAGGTAGTTCAGCATGACGTGGATGCTCACGGTGTAGATACTCATCAAACTCTACGATCCTAGAACTTATTAATTTGCAGAATGGTAACTCATTAAAAAACTCTGTGCTAATTTGGTTAAACTCTGATAAATCTCCTGCTAGTAACTTATCTTTTTCTGCGAAGGTGTTTGGTAAATCTTTAGTTCTTAAATATTCAAACTCAGTTGATGTGGTAGGAATTGGTGGGGCAGGAACTGTTCCATTGAATGTTACAGGTGTAGTACATTCAAACGGTACGTCTACTGTACAGTGGCGAATATCTCCGCATATCCCTTTTCTACTAGAGCAATCTTTTGTTGAATAATCAATATTTTTGCGAACAAAACCTTTAATAAATAAAATATTAGTATCTTGCAGAAGCATACATTGAGTTATTTTAATTCGCTTTTTAATATGCTTAATTTCAATTGCCGGTTCTGGTAGGTCTATTTTTGATATTACATTAAATTGAACAACTAGATCAGCCAAAACAACTGGGATTCTAGCGACAACGCCTGCTGTAATTGGATCTATTGTTACAGGAACATTATCACATTCGCCTATAGTTTCAGTCTTAACCTTCACACAGAAGTCTTTACATTCTGATTTTGGAGGTACTACAGCGTTTTCATATTTAGTTACATAAGATCCATTATTCTTTTTATCAATATAAACTTCTCTACTATCCATATTATTGATCCTCCTACTTACCCTTTTTTGCTGAGCATTAACTTCTGCTGTCTTTTTCCTACTACATAGTATTCCATTAACATAATTTGGTGTTTATTTTCTATGATGCCATTTAACTATCATTAATTAATTAAAAAACCCAAAACTATAACCGTAGTTAATTGGTTATAGTTTTGGGTTCATTTATTTAAGTTTAGTATTAAATTAATCAATAAAGCTAATTAACCATTAAAATATTGCTTCTCTAATAATGGTTTGGCTTCTTTTTGGTCCTACAGAAATAATTTTAACAGGTACTTGCGTATATTCTTCAATAGCTTTAATATATTTTTTTGCATTTTCAGGAAGATCTTCATATCTTTCAATTGATGTAATATCCTCTTGCCAGCCATCTAGTTCTTTGTATACAGGTTTACATTCAGCTAATTTATTTAAATCAGCAGGGAAATGATGAATTATCTCCCCTTTATATTGGTATCCTACGCACATTTTTATTTTATCAAAGCCACTTAAAACATCCAAAAGCATTAATGAAATTGCTGTTAGTCCATTAATTCTTGAAGTATACTTTACCATAACGCCATCAAACCAACCGCATCTTCTAGGTCTTCCTGTAGTCGTACCAAATTCATTTCCTTTAGTTCTTATTAAATTGCCTGTCTCATCATGTAGCTCTGTAGGAAAAGGTCCACTTCCAACCCTTGTAGTGTATGCTTTAACTGCACCAATCACTTCACCTATCATATTTGGCCCAACACCTGCTCCAATACAAAACCCTCCTGATGTTGGATGAGAAGAGGTCACATAAGGGTAAGTACCTAAATCAATATCTAATAAGGTTCCTTGCGCTCCTTCAAATAAAACCTTCTTCTCTTCTACTAAGGCTTCATGAACTATTACGGTTGTATCTGTAATGTACTTCTTTAGTCTATCAGCATATCCACAATAAGTATCAAATATTTCCTGAGGGTCAAATCCCTGGCTTTCATAATATTTCTCAATTAATTTGTTTTTTCTTGCAACTTGAGAAAACAGTCTAGATTTAAAATGTTCACGATCTAAAAGCTCCCCTAACCGAATACCGGAACGCTCAATTTTATCCATATAACAAGGACCTATGCCCTTTTTTGTTGTCCCTATCTTATCTTCTCCCCTAGCATCTTCTTCAAGGGCATCTATCTTTTTATGATAAGGGAATATCACATGAACCCTTTCATCAATCATAACATTTGATGTATCCACACCTTGGGCTTCTAAAATATCAATTTCCTTTAAAAACCCTTCTGGATCAAAAACTACGCCATTACCAATAACATTTTTCTTGTCATTATATAATACTCCCGAAGGCATTAGATGAAATGCATATTTTTTATCTTCAACGATAACCGTATGTCCTGCGTTATTTCCACCTTGTGCCCTTACAACTACATCAGCTTCTCCAGCTAAATAGTCAATAATTTTACCTTTACCTTCATCGCCCCATTGGGCACCAATAATTACAACTGATGGCATTATTCCACTCCTCGTCTTAATGTTTTACGAACTTACCTTTTATATTATCATATTAATCCATTATTTACGATATGTATTACAAACAATAAGTTATTTTTTTTAATAAACATACGACATTCATTTTATGACCTCTATTGATTTTTGATTTAAATTCTAACACGATAGTTAATTAATAGTAGTTTTTTTCATAACTAAAAAAATATACTATCTTTTAAGCCAAAAAAATAAAGCTAAGGTTTCCCTTAACTTTATTGAAATTAACTTATTTACCTTCGAAGTGATTGTTTAAGTCTTCAATCAATTTACTTACATCTATTCCATGAACTCTACCGGCATCGCCGATACTTTCCATAGTTGCTCCTGGACAACCAAGGCAATGTAGACCGTGTTTCATAAATACAGCTGCTACTTCACGATCCATTCTTAAAACGTCCATAATTGTCATGCTTTCAGTAATTTTAGCCATTTTTAATTCCCTCCTTAATATACTTCTATATTAGTAATATTACCATTCTTTGTAGAATTTATCAATAATGATTAATTAATAACATTTAAAATATTAACTTATCCACATATTAATATCATCTAATTTGATTATATTTTTACCTATACCCAAAAGTTATTCACATAAACCACAAACCTATGCACAGGTGTTCGGTGGATAATGTGGATAACTTTCTTTGTTTTGTTCATAGATTTCTCTAGTTATTGACATTTTTATGAATCTACACTTTAATATATCCCCTACTTTTTTAAAATAAGTTTGATATTCTTTCAATTTTTCATCTTCGTAGATAGCTAATCCTTGATCTTCAAATTCATCTAATTCAATACCATTATCAAAAAAACCACATTTAATATAGCATCGATAAGCCCTTGTATTAAATTCCGCTACCTTTAGATCTAGTCGCTTCATTTTCATTTCTTCAAAATAGTATCGAATAAAACTTTTAAGACTATCTGTTCCATACCCTTTATTAATATGATTAGGGTCAAAAACGATCCCCAACTCACTAATTTTCCTAAACCACTTAATGTTTCTTAGGGAAATGTATCCTACTAAGATATTTGACTCATTATAAATAGCAAAGCTCTTTCTTTTTAATGAGTGTCTTTTTATAGCATACCAGTAATCTTTCTCTTTTTTATTCATCTTTGGAAAGGTATAGCTATAAAATAATGGGTCTTCATGGGCACCCCAAAATTGCATCTCATCAACATGTTCCCTTTTAAGCTTAGTAATATAAGTATTTTTCCCCCTAATAACCACTAATATGCCCCCTATATTAAATTTAATAAAATAAACTTTAATATATCAATATTATATGTGATTAACTTAACCCTCTCTATACCTCTCAAAATCAGCAAATTTTTGAAAATTACCTAACCAAATTAACTCTACTGAACCTGTTTCACCATGCCTATGTTTAGCTATGATAACTTCTGCTAAATTCTTTTTATCACTGTCCTCATGATAATACTCATCACGATATAAGAACATTACTAGGTCAGCATCCTGCTCAATAGCTCCAGACTCCCTCAAGTCGGAAAGAATAGGTCTATGATCTGCTCTTAATTCAGGTGCACGAGAAAGCTGTGATAATGCAATTACAGGACAATCTAACTCCTTAGCCATTATTTTTAAGTTCCTAGATATGGCAGAAATCTCCTGCTGTCTATTTTCTGATCTTCTGTCTCCTTGCATTAATTGAAGATAATCCACCAGGACCAAATCTAGTCCTTGTTCCATTTTCAATTTTCTACACTTAGATCTCATTTCCATAATTGAAATCCCTGGTGTATCATCAAAAAATATTTTAGCTTGGGATAATGGGATCATGGCCTGAGCTATCTTTCCCCACTCTTCTTCATCTAAATTTCCTACTTGTATCTTACTCAAGTCTACCATTGATTCTGAAGCCAACATCCTTAACATTAACTGCTCCTTTGACATCTCCAAACTAAATACAGCTACTGATGCACCACCCTTAACTGCTGCATTTTGAGCTAAGTTAAGGGAAAAGGCAGATTTACCCATAGCAGGTCTTGCAGCAACTAAAATTAAGTCAGTTTTATGGAGTCCACTTAGCTTTTTATCTAAATCAATAAAACCAGTAGATAAACCAGTTAAACCAGTCTTATCTTCGTATAGTCTTTCAATTTGATCAAAAGTCGTTGATAAAACCTCTTTTATAGGTGTAAATCCTTCTTGTGAGCGATTCTGTGAAAGATCGAAGATGCTTTTTTGTGCCTGTTCTAAAATTTCATTAACTTCTAAATCTGATTGATAACCTAAATTAATAATTGCCTCAGATGAATTAATTAGTCTTCTAAGGGTAGCTTTTTCTGCAACAATTTCAGCATAATACCTTACATTGGTAGCAATGAATACTGCTGATGAAAGACTGGTTAGATAAGTAATTCCTCCAATAGCATCCAAAGTACCTCTGCTTTTTAATTCTTCAGTAATTGTAATGAGATCAACAGGTTCATTTTTGTTAAATAGGTTAAAAATAGCCTCAAAGATTTCTTCATGGGCTTTTTTATAAAAATCATCTGGATTAAGTACCTCAAGAGCAATCAAGATCGCTTCTCTATCTAAAAGCATAGACCCTAAAACAGATTGTTCTGCTTCAATACTGTGGGGTGGTACTTTACTAAACTGATTCACTGCTTCCATAAAAATCCTCCTAATTCCAATGAAGGGCTGGAGTGATTTCTCCAACCCTAAAACTTACTCTTGAACTACATGTACTTTTAGATTTGCTACTACACCTGGGTAGATTTTAATTTCTACTAACCTTACTCCTAATTCTCTAATAGGATCTGGTAAGTTCATTTTTCTCTTATCTATTTTAATTTTATGTTTCTTTTGTAGGGCTTCAACAATTTCCTTAGCTGTTACCGAACCAAAAAGACGCCCACCATCACCGGCCTTTGCCTTTAGTTCAACAGTTAATTTTTCTATTTTTTCAGCTAATGCCTTAGCTTCATCTAATTCCTTATCTTTTCTAATTTGTTGATATTTTTTTTGCTCCTCTACACTTCTAACATTACCAGATGTAGCTTCAACAGCTAGTTTTTTTGGGAATAAGAAGTTACGAGCATAGCCATCGCTGGCATTAACAACATCACCTTTTTTTCCTAATCCTTTAACATCTTGATTTAATATTACCTTCATATTTCTTCACCTTCCTCAAAGTATTCTTCAATAATTTTCTCAAGTTGTAACTTGGCTTCTTCAAGGGTTATCCCCTCCAGTTGAGCTCCGGCCACTGTCAAGTGACCACCTCCGCCTAACTTTTCAAGAATCACTTGGACATTGACATCCCCCATTGATCGGCCACTTATAATCACTGTTTCATCTTCTCTTTTACCAAGTACAAATGAAGCAGTAATCCCTCTAATATTTAATAGCTCATCAGCTGCTTGAGCTGCAATTAACTGTACGCTATTGGTTTTTTCATAAGTAGCTATGGCTACAGTTTCTTGTATAACTTTTGCTCCTTTTATAACCTCTGCTCTACACAAAATCGTATCTAAATCATCTTGGAAAAGTTGCTTCACTGAAACAGTATCTGCTCCTGCCCTTCTTAATAAAGAGGCCGCTTCAAAGGTTCTTACCCCTGTTTTAAAGGTAAAATTCTTTGTATCTACAGCTATCCCTGCTAATAATGCATCCGCTTCTACCTGTTCTATTGCGACTTTATCCTCCATATAAAACAATACTTCAGTTACTAGTTCGCAGGTAGAGGAAACATAGGTCTCGTGGTAACTCAAAACTGTATTTTCTATAAACTCGGTGCCTCTACGATGGTGATCTATTACAACAACATTATCAGTAGCATCCAATAATTTTGGACATTCTGTAAAGCTAGGTCTATGGGTATCCACCACTACTAACAAAGTGTTGGATGTTATTTTATTTTCTGCTTCTTCACAATCAATAATTGCTTTTCTGTAATGTTCTTTCTCTAATATTCGATCCATTAGTACCTTTATAGATGGATTTGACCCCTTCAACACAATATTAGAGTCTTTATTAAGGTTTCTAGCAGCACGATGTATTCCGATGGCGGCACCTAAAGAATCTAAATCAGCATTTTTATGCCCCATTACAATTACATTTTCGCTCTGTTCTATCAATTGTTTTAATGCGTGGGCAATTACCCTTGCCTTTACTTTTGTTCTTTTTTCTACAGCTTTAGTTTTTCCTCCGTAGAAACTTATTTTTTGGTTCTTCTTAACCACCGCTTGGTCTCCACCTCTACCAAGGGCTAAATCTTTAGCTATATTGGCGAATTCACAAGACTGTAAAGGGGTTTCTCCTTCACTTCCTATCCCTATACTTAACGTAATAGGAATCTTATTACCTAAATTAATTTCTCTAATTTCATCTAAAAGTTCAAATTTCTTAGATTCTAGCTTTTCTAAATGCTTTTTTTCAAATACCAATATAAACTTATCATTGGTGTACTTTCGCATGATTCCATTAAGTTTATTGGCCCAAAGATTTAAACGATGGTCTACTTCCGCAAGTACCATAGGCCTCGTAGATTCCTCTGTATTTTGCATAACTTCATCATAATTATCAACTTGGATTAAGGCAACGATAAACTTTTCATCTTCATATTTTTTCTTAATTGTTTGTAGCTCTGTTTGGTCCACCCAATATAACATAATTATGTAATTAGAAGTATGCTCTTTAGAAAGCTTTATAATATTATATAACACTTTGAAATATCTATCTTGTATCTTTATTTCATTTATTTTTTCTTTTTTATTCTGTAAAACGTTTCTTAAATCAAAATTTGGTATAATGTCCTGTACATATTTTTCTAAAATATCTTTTCGATCAATTACCTCAATAAATTTAGAATTATACCAAGTGATCCTCCCATCAAACTCAATAATTGTTAATGGAATTGGCAGATTTAAAACAGCCTGCTTTGTTGCGGAATCAATATCCGAAGACAAGCCTTCAATATACCTAGTCCATTCTTCTCTCCTAATATTACTGATTTTAAGATTGTAATAGATTAAGTAAGCTAATAGGAAAACCCCTATTATTCCTATGATGTAATTATAAAAAGAAATAATAATGATAAATACAGAGATAATAATTAAGTATATTCGGGTATCGGGTATTAATAGCTTAAAAAACCTGTTATTTCTCATGGGGATTCCTCCTAAATAACCTTTACTGCTTCTGTCTTATTTTTCTCATATCAATCATTGAATCTAACAATCCAAGTAATGAAACTAGTAATAATAAGGGACTAATTAAAATGATTAGTATATAAATAAATACCCTAACAATTTTATAAATACCTTTTTTCTTTAAGAAGAAACTTACGGATGCCATCCCTTGAATGAAGAATACTACGGCAAATATAAGAAAAACATTATTAATTAAATTATCTGTATGGATATTTTCAAAGTACCTTGTTAAATAACTCAATATCATTATCAAGAATGAACCTAATACAATGTTAGCTGGTAATTTAAACTCACTAAACTCTGGTAATGTTCGTTCACTAAATCTTAATCTTCTAAGAATAGACAAACTTACATAATAATTTATAAATGTTACAAATATAGATTGAATAATGATTAAGCTAGGAAAAATCATCATCATGTAATTAAAGAAGTAATGGATATCTATTAGTTCTAGGTTCATACTTGCTAGAGCTGCCGCTTGATTATCTATTGCATCTCTGACAATCATGCCAATGTGTTCAAGTATGTTTACTCCTCCTATTAAAGAGATTACTTGTATAAAAAGAAAAATAGTTAAAATACTCACTGCCGAGCCAATACCTATTACAGTAAAATCATCACGGTCCTTTTTTATCAAATGTCCCATAACTAAAGATAATGGACCAAAGAAAATTAATAAGAATAATGTAAACAGAATATCAGTTAAAATACCAGTGATTAAACTAGAAACAATTAATGAAAATAACCCATATTTTAGACTTTGTCTTGTTGTTATTATAATGAAGGGTACGGGTACTAGAAATATAAGTAAAAATAAGGTAGGCATATAGTAATATCCAATTCCAAAAAAAGATGCTATAGTAGCAATCATAGCCGCCTCTACTAGACCCCTATTGCTAGGTAAAGTATTCAATTTTTCTCACTCCTAAATATTATTTTTCTCTATTTTTTAAATACTGATTTAGACTTGATAAATCGCCATACCACTTTTCTAAGTGGTGTTCTTCTAACATATGAAGTTTTGCCATTTCTTGTACTTTTTTATCAATTTCCCGATAATCTAGCCCTAATCTTTTTCCCAAAGAATAAGTAACCATAATAATATTAGCCAAAACCTCAATAACTGTATCTTTCCCTTGTTTTGCACCTTTTGTTAATGTATCAAAAAGAATAGCGATACTATTCAATAATTCACATTTTAAAAACTCTATCATTTTTATATTTCGCCCAATATCAATATTATTTCTGTTTGACATATTTTCACCCCTAATTATATCATCCCTATCTCATTGAAAAAATAATTCATAACCAAGAAATAAGTTGAAACAAATGCTTAAGTGCATTAGCCTATTATGTATATTTAATTATTAAGCCTCATTTCATGTCATTATTTTAAATTTTTATAAATCTTTTATAATACCCCCATAATTGAAATATTCTATTTTTCCGTGGTTTTTCCTTCTCTTATTTTATATTAAACTAGAGCATCATTAAATAAAACTACCTGTATAAGTAAATAAGCACGATTTGTCCGTGCTTAAAAACTTTTAATTATATTAAACTTTGACAAAGTCTCTTCTAAATTGTACAGTATTACTAACATTTTTACAACTTCATCTGTAGGATAGTTATTGATCTCGGGAGAAAACTTCAGTTGCTTTTTAATTGTTTGAATTGATTTAATCACTGGCTTTAAATCTACTGCTTTTCCTCCATCAAGTATCTCCAGTTCTTCTTTCTTAATGGCTTCCAATGTTTCTTTAATTGTAGTAAAATCCTTCTTTACTAAATTAATTACTTCTGGAGATATTCCCTTGGTTAATACGCCATATAGGTTAAGGAAATGTTGAAAATTCTCCTTTAACAACTTCATTGTTAAAACAATTTCTTTACTACTTCGTTCACCATAAACTAATACCTTTTCTTCTTTTAACTGTAAGTTTAAAAATTTCTCTGATTCCTTAATTTCTTCATCAATAAGATTAATATCATTCTCAGAAATTTCTAGATCATCTTGGTTTAACAAGATTTTAAGGGCCATAAGATGATACTTCCAAATGTCCCTAGAGACTTTTTTTAGCTCTAATACCGCTTTAGAATCATAGGTTGGTGGATAAATTAAATAGTTTACAATTACTGCAATTCCGATGCCTATAAATGTGTCATATAGACGATTAAGGGCATAGGATATATGGTCACTATCTTCCCCTAAAAATACTACGATAAATACAACTCCTGCAATATTGATTGCCTCATTCCACCCAAGTCTATTCATTAAGTATATTAATATAATGATTCCTATACCTGCGAGAATAAAGTTAGATGGTAAAATGATGGCAAATACCACACCCATAATCGCACCTATTAATGTGCCTAGCATTCTGTTAAAACCAATTTTCCAAGAATCTGTAATAGTAGGTTGAATAGCTATTAGTGCTGCCACCATTGCAAAAAAGGGAGATCCTATTTGCAATAGATTTGCCACTAACATTGATAAGCTTACTGCAATACCTGTTTTTATGGTCCTCAGACCAATCTTCATTTCTTTCACCTCGGTTTAGTATGTTTAGTATTAGTTGTGATGGGAAGAGAGTTACTCTTCACTAACATTATATAATATTTTTCTTCCTCTTGAAATATCCTAAAAACATTTCTTTTAGAAGCCATGTTCTACCCTCATTCTTTACAACTAGTCCAAAATAAAAAGATCGTTTAATACGACCTTTTTTCACATTAGCATTTATACTGTCTTTCACATACATCATGTATAGTTATATATTTTACCTATAATAAAGTTCCAAGGGCAAGAATTAATATGATTCCCGGTATTCCTAAAAAGCCTACTACTAAGGCTGTGTAGGGATTAACCACTATATGCATCCCTAAAAACCCTCCAATAAAATTGAAGATAATAAGTGCGACTCCTCCGATAATGCCATTCCAAATAAGTCTCATTAGTAATTTAAGAGGTACTAATAGTAACCATCCCACAACATAAAGTAGGATTAAGCCAAGGGCATAAGCCAATATAATATTAATCTCTAATCCCATATTCATTATCTCACCTCAAAATTTAGTTCATAGTTAAATACTTTTTTATAAAGTACTTATTATTAATAATAGGAGCAGCTCATCACTACTCCTATTATTATATAGTAAATATTTATCTAATATGACAAGCTAATTAAAGTTAACCCTGATCCCTTCCTCTTTCGCTTTCTTTAAGAGGTAAATATATCTGCTTCGTGCCGCCTCTACCTTATAAATTGCATGATCAATTAAATCTGGGTCAGTTACGTCATGAAATAATGCTTCAGCATTTTTCCATTCTTCATGGGCTTGTGCTATGATCTGAAGAAAGCTCTGATTTTCATCTACTTCTTCCTCCTTCAAAGCATTTACTTTGTGATATAGTTCCCCAAGATAATTTCCAATATAGCCAAATACACTATCTTTTTTATTTATAGCCTTCTCTTCATTCATAATGGATCGCCCCTTTTTGATTACTTTCGTTTATCAATTAGGTTATCCAATTTTTTCTTGTTTAATACAATTCTGATGAAAAAATAAAAATTACCTAAACTTATCATTTGTATATTTCAAAAAATATTTTAGCGCTTTTAAGCTTTCTCTATCATGTTTTTTTGAGCTTTAGAACTGCATTATTATAAAATTTCTGCAGCCAATTGAGCTAATGGTGATCTTTCCACCTTCTTAAAATGAATATGGGCAGCTATGGGTTGGTCCTTTAATTTATTTACTGTATAAGTTAATCCATTACATATACTATCCAAATATGGATGATCTATTTGTTCAGTATCCCCCATTAATACTATTTTTGTCCCTTCTCCGACTCTAGTAATTAGTGTTTTTATTTCATGCTTTGTTAAGTTCTGGGCTTCATCAATAATAACATACTGATTAGGGATACTCCTCCCCCTTATATAGGTCATGGCTTCAATCTCAATTCGATTCATTCCTATTAAGGTATCCTCCATTTTGGAGATTGTTTTAGTTCCTAGTATTAACTCTAAATTATCATAAATAGGCTGCACCCAAGGTCTTAGTTTTTCATCTTTATCTCCTGGTAAATAGCCAATATCTCTACCTACGGGGATAACAGGTTTTGTAATTAATAGCTTTTGATACTTCTTTTTATCATTTGTTTGGTACAGACCCGCTACTAGGGATAATAAAGTTTTTCCTGTACCCGCCTTACCCGTTAAAGTTACAATTTTAATTTCATCATCTAATAGTGCCTCAAACGCCATTCTTTGCTCTAAGTTTTTGCCTTTAATTCCCCAGTAAGTATCTTCCCCATAATGCAACGTGTTTAACTTATTAAGACGATAATCATATTTAGCTATAGCAGTTTTACTAGGATTACTATAGTCTCTAAGTAGTAAAAATTGATGGGGATATAATTGTAGTTTTTTCTTTCCTTCCTCCTCAATATCTGTAAGGTCAAGAGATCCTTTTTGAAAAAATTCATCTATTTTTTCAGTTGGTATATATTCTTCGCTATATCCTCTATTGATTTCACTATCATAATCAATTGTATCGTGTATATAGTCTTGACTCTTGATCCCTAAAGAATCTGCTTTAATTCTCATAATTACATCTTTACTTACTAAGATGACATGATCCTGTTGATTTATCGGCATTTCCAGTTGTAAATTTAGAGCCACGGCCAATATTCGATTATCATTATTTACTTCACTAAAAGTGTCCTCTAATGTATTTAAATTCTTATGATTCAGTTCGATTCTAAGACTACCATTATTATTTAATCTAACTCCTTTACTTAATCGTCCACTCTCTCTTAAGTTATCCAGCTCTCTCGCAACTTCTCTAGCATTTCTCCCAATAATATCTTGTAAGTTTTTCTTTTTATCAATCTCTTCTATCACAACTGCTGGTATCACAATTAAATTGTCACCAAAAGCATAAATACTGTTTGGATCGTGCAATAATACACTTGTATCCAATACGAAAGTTTTTCCCATACATCCCCTTATAAAAGGGTTCACCGTCCTTTCCTGTTCATAATGTCATGGCTATTAAGTATATAGAGCTTATTATTCTATAACCTATCTCAATCTTAATTTATTTGTAGAGTTTTTAAAAAGCTTAACCGTAGATTATTAAGTATTTTTGCTTTCAAGTATTTAATTTCCCTATTCGAATACCTTGAGTAAAAATAATTATTTATGTTTTATTAATATATTTATGTGGTTTTCTTTTTATGAATGTATATTTTTATACTTGAGGAAATTGCATAATTGATATTAGATTTATCGTAGATTATATTAATATAAAAAAACATCTCCTAGCCTTCAACCAATAATATAAATGATGTTAGAATCTTTCATACTAATCGTTCAATATTATAAATATAACAAAGCAACTGCCTTCAAAACCAAAGATTTCCTCATCTACTTTTCACGATGGGCTCCATAGTTTTTGTTTTTGTATAAATGCAATATAAATTTATTGTTATGATATTATGCAGTTTCATTGTGCAGGTTCCCCACTTAAAATCATTAGCCTATTGTGTTATTTACAAAAAAAACATGAGAAAAAAGATACCTTTTTTCTCATGTTTTAAGTATAATTGATTTATTTAATTATTTTTCAACTTTAGATAAAGCCTCTATAATTCTCGTCTACCTTCTAAAGCCTTAGTTAAAGTTACTTCATCTGCATATTCTAAATCGCCACCAACAGGTATTCCGTGGGCTATCCGAGTCACCTTTATCCCCATAGGCTTTAATAATCTAGAAATATACATGGCAGTCGCTTCTCCTTCAATATTAGGATTAGTTGCCAAAATGATCTCTTTTACTACCCCATCACCAACCCTAGATAGTAATTCTTTTATCTTTATATCTTCTGGCCCCACACCGTCTAATGGTGATATAGCTCCATGTAGAACATGATAAAATCCTCTAAACTCTTTTGTTTTTTCCATAGCAACAACATCCCTTGGGTCTTCTACAACACATATGGATGATGCATCCCTTGATTTGTCTTTACAAATAGAACAGGTGTCCATATCCGTTAAGTTTGTACAGATCTCACAGTACTTAACATTTCTTTTTGCAGAAATAATAGCACTTGACAATTGATCTGCCTCTTCTTGCGATAGACTAATTACATGAAAAGCTAATCTTTGGGCCGTCTTTCTTCCTATACCAGGAAGCTTTGTAAACTCATCAATTAGGGTTGCTATAGGTGTAGAATAGTAATTCATTTTCTTCCCCTCGATCTCTTATAGGTTAGAATAATCCTGGTAGACTGATGTTTCCAGTAACCTTCGACATTTCTTTACTTGTCATTTCTTCAGCAGATCGAATTGCTTCGTTAACAGCTGCTAAGATTAGGTCTTGTAGCATTTCAACATCATCAGCATCAACAACTTCTGGCTTAATGTCGATAGCTACAATTTCTTTCTTTCCATTAATTTTTACTGTAACAGCACCACCACCAGCACTTGTTTCTAATTCTCTACTATTTAATTCATCTTGTAATTGTTCCATCTTTTTCTGCATTTGTTGAACTTGTTTCATCATATTATTCATGTTAGGCATTCCACCCATTCCTTGAAAACCCTTTTTAGCCATCTTAATTCCTCCTTTAATTCTTATATATTAGATCTACTATAACTTAAGTATCTCCCCTTAAATCCAACGATAATCAATCATCAGCATCTTTGGAGCAATAACATCTTATTCTAACACATTATATCATAAGTGTTTTCAATTTAGTTAATCTTCCACAATCTCATAAATTTCTTCTGGTAAAATTTCTTTTAATTTATCGATAGGATCTTCTATTTTTTGTTTGTTATTACTATAATTATCAGTCTCCATTACCAAAGAAAGCTGCACCTGTTGACCAGTGACTCGATTTATAACTTCAGATATATAATCTTTTGTCTTCTCTTTATCAAGAGCTTCTCGATGAAACCCAAAACCATCTTTAAATCCAATAATTAAAGTATCTCCCCTTAAATCTTCTAATGAGCCTTCCATTAAAAAAGCTTTAATCTGTGCTTTTTTATTTTGTCTAATCATCTCTAATACATCTGCCCACTTAGATTTGATCTTTTTAAAATCTAATGGAGAAGTACTAACCCTTTCTGGTTTTGGATTACTGGGTCTTCCTTCTTCTTCTGATTTTACAGCTGCGATTCCACCATCTCTACTCTTCTTTTGTTGCTGATTAACATTACTTGAAGATTGATTGTACCTATAAGCAGATTCTACTTTAGGTGTCGCTACCATACCTGATTCTAGCTTCTTTTCTAACTCTTCTATTCTAGCTAATAGCCCTTCAATTGATTGACTTGTTTGGGGATTACATAACCCTACTATAGCTACTTCTAAAATGATTTGGGGTTGTGACGCATATTTAGCTTTAGCTTCTGCCTCTGAAAGATCATAAATACAACGAATAAGCTCCTGTTCATTAAAATCTTGACTTTGCTTCTCCATCATTTTTTTAATTTCAGTAGCATCTTCACTACCCTCTTCATCATAAATCTTCATTTTTAGAAGCATTAATTGTCTTATATAAGCAATTAAGTCTTTAATTAGAAGTTGAACATCTTTCCCCTCTAAAATTAGCCTTTGGATCAATTTGATAGCTTCTGAAGAGTCTTTTTCTAATATACAATTTAGTAGCTTCATTAAAACCTCTTCATTTGTTAATCCCAGAATACTGACAACTTCTTCATAGGTAAGCTTTCCGTTACTAAAAGAAATACATTGTTCTAGTATACTTAATGAATCCCGCAAACCACCCTTCCCATTTTGAGCAATCACCCTTAGGGACTTTTCTTCATATTCAAGCTCCATACTATTACAAATTTTAGCTAATAACCCTATAATATCGTAAATTTTGACAGGTTTAAAGTCAAACCTTTGACATCTAGATAGAATTGTAGCTGGCAACTTATGAGGTTCTGTCGTTGCTAAAATAAAGATGATGTGGCTTGGGGGTTCTTCTAATGTCTTTAATAAAGCATTGAATGCTCCAGAGCTAAGCATGTGAACCTCATCTATTATATAAACCTTATATTTACCTTTAGAAGGGGGATACTTAACATTTTCTCTAATTTCCCTTATATGGTCTACTCCATTATTAGAAGCCGCATCAATCTCCATAACATCCATAATATTCTCAGTTATAATACCACGACAAACATCACATTCATTACAAGGATCATTGCCTACAGGTTCAAGACAATTTACTGCCCTTGCAAAAATTTTAGCAGTAGAAGTTTTTCCTGTTCCCCTTGTTCCCGAAAAAAGGTAAGCGTGGGATACGTTTTGAGATTTAATTTGATTTTTTAATGTTGTTGTAATATGGTCTTGACCAACTACATCTTCAAATACTTTTGGTCTCCATTTTCTATATAATGCTTGATAAGTCATTTTATCACCTTCACTAATTTGAATATAAACATTATATCACAAGGATTAATTTAATGTCATTTAACTTTCTATTATAATAACCAATTTAACAAAGGCGTAAAATTACCTCCAGAAAAAAACTGAAGAATAATGGACTTTTCAATACTTGTTGCAATAAGGCCCTCTGGCGAAATAGCTGAGAAAACAAATAGAACCATTAAAATCATTATAGAAAGTATAACACCTTTTAAAGCACCTATAATAATGCCACCCGTTTTATTAAAACTATTTAGTACCGGTAACTTAAATATCTGTTCTAAGACTTTTCCAATAATCAAAACAATTGCCTTAACCACGATAAATATTATAATAATACTGATTAAGTTTAGTAAAAGAGTAGCCACTCCTTCAACAATTTCAGTTTTAATAAGTTCTACAGTATTATGAGCATAACTTTGAACATCTGCATTTTTTAGTAAAAAGTTACTCAATACTCCCATCCCCTCAAAAGGCATTTCTCCTGTAGCTGGGTTTAAAGTACTTCCTTGGAATATACTATAAAAGTTATTATCAATAAAGTTTTCTAACTTATTAAATACATCAGTATAATTTTGAATCCATAAAGATAAGTCTTTATAAAATATTTTAGAAGAAAATCCTGCAATCAAATAACTACTTAAACCTATAATTGTCCAAATTAATCCTTTTTTATAACCCATTGCCACATTAATGACAACACAACCTATTATTATCATATCAATCACTGTCATAGTATACCCTCAATTCTATTGTATTTTCATAATAGATAATTTCTCTTTTGTAATTACACCTATATGTTTATTTGGTAGAAGTAATACGTCTTGTAGATCTCCGCTTATTTTGTATTCCATTAATATTTCACCTTTACCGTTAAGGAGGTATATCGTTCTTGATGAGTAAGCGATTATATCGTTATTAAAGGTATCTACTCCTATAATTTTTTCAAGAGATCTATTTTCTCCAATTATTTTACCACTAAAGTCTATAATTTTTAAACTTTCCCTTTGTCTTTGAATAATCCCTCCTCTGCCTTCATTGGAATGATAAGTTATCAAATAATCATTTGATAAGGCCACACTTGTAATTTCTTCTGTATCAACCTGCCAATTATTTTGGTATTCACTATTAATACTGGCTATCTTATTTTCATAAAAGACCATTAGATTTCCCTTGTTATCAAAAAACATATTAACTACAATTTGATCACCCGTACTCTCTAGCCTTACGACCTCTCCTTTTAGATTATAATAAATTAGCTTTCCTTCAACTTTCCCATCACTAATTACTACAGTATGTAGTATCACCCTATCATTTTTTTCTGAAACTAATGCATTTATAACTTCTCCTTCACTTACTAGTATTTCTGAGACAACTTTGCCCTCTTCGTTTAATACAGAGACATTTCGAAGTCTATTTTGCTCTGGATGATGATGTACAAACAAGTACTTATCATCACCTGGTTTAATAAAGTTAACACTTTTATTAAGTACCGTTCTATACTCTATATTACCAGAGTTTAAAATCTTAATGATCTGATTTTTTCCTCCATCAATTACGTAAATATACTCATCGTTAGACTCTATAACTGGTGAATTAATTCCTAAGTTAATACTCCAACTTTGATTTCCCCTCACATCATATGCATATAGGATACCATCCCAATATTGCAATATTTGATCCTTTTGTTTAATATGGAGTATCTGGCTACTATGGGGTAATTCTAACTCCAATATATTTGTAACCTGTTGTATCTCTCCCGTTATAATACTTTTCAAATAACCTAATGATTTAGGATTAAATATTAAAAGACAAATCGATATACCTAATAGGATCATCAAAATTCTTTTGTTTTTTTTCATCTTATACCTCCTTGTTTCACGTGAAACAATTTTTTCATATTCGTAACGAACTTAGATGCCTCAGTAATGCATCCTTTTCGATATGTTTCATTAGACTTGACAGATATTGTTGGTATAAATTACATAATTAAAGAAATTGCATAATTAATATTAGATCTATATAAATACAAAATAAATGCTTTATTACTTATTGTTCAGCCAGTAATTTAATATATTCCCTATAAATTCTAATTTTCCTGTCTCTATTTCTTTCTTCCAAATAAAATTAATATTAAAAATAAAAGCCCCATATATCCAAATAGAGGATAAAAAAAAGTGACTAGCCGTTTAAATCCGATCAAAGCTAGAGGTATTGACCCACAGCATATCATTAATCTCGTCATTCCTTCAGGTGCTTTTGTAAAACTCACTACATTTTTAATACAACCAAATCCATTGGCTATTGCAGTAGTAAACATTGCAAACCACAGTAAAATACTATATAAATTCCGTGGTACAACTCCAAGACTCTGAGTAACCGCAATCATTGGTACTTCTAGTCTATGCACAGAGGTATAGTGAAACAATAAGTTAATTAATAATAATGAAGCCATAACTCCTAATCCGATTCCTCCTAGTATTCCTCCTAGCCTGCCACATTTTCTACTTTTTATAAATGGATATAAAGTTGTTAATACAACAATTGCTACTAGACTATTAAATGAAACGTACAAAATAGAAGACCATAACCAGCCTATAAGCATATATATCTTAGTAAAAAAAGTTTTTCCCTCTAAATCATTAATAAAATCAGTAATCCACATCTTTATTTCATCAATTGGTTGATCTTTAAAATGATTAAATAAGAATGTGTTGTTATGTAAAATCATTATCGTAAATATCACTACCAATATCATTAAAAGGGGTACGATAACGCTATTTACTTTTGCAATTCCCTTTACCCCAAAAATAAAAGTAAAAAATGACATGGTGGACATTATTATTATGCCATAAATCCCATCTATTCCAAATAACTGAGTTAGTATAGCTCCCCCTCCTGCTAACATTACAATATAACCTATTAAAAGAAAACAGGTTAGTAAACAATTTATTATTAGGCTACTCTGCCCATTAAAATAAAGTTTAAGAAAATCATTAAAGCTATTAATCCTTCTATTATAAACTAACTGTAACAAGTTAGCACCTAATAGGCAAAATAGAAGGGTAGAAACCGCTACCCCTAGCAAACCAAGCTTTCCATATTTTCCAAAGAATTGTAAAATTTCTTGTCCTGAAGCAAAACCTGCTCCTATCACTGTACCTATATAAACACTTCCTAATGTTAGAACCGATTGGCGACTATTCATTCCTTCTCCCCCCTTATTCTATATAGACAATATATTAATTCTAAGTTGAAGGATATACCCAAATTTTAACTATAGCTTTTTGGAATATTGATGAAGGTATCAAAGAATAATTTTTGGGCAAACTCTATTTATAACAACATATTTTCCTGCTCTATATAATATGTTTTATTAATTTACATTATTTTCTGAACGATCCTAGATGATCACTTCTTCTCGTTATCAGAGAGTTTAATCTATATTCACTTAATTTAATTCTATAATTTTTCAAGGAGGAACTTTTGAATGTCTATTACCAAATCAGAAACCACTAACTCTGTTAATGTAAATATTCCAATGGCTCATATTGACTTTAGTGTTTTACTCCTTAACTTTATTAAAGAACACTATACCTACCCTTATAATGAAATTGTTTTCCTTTGTATCGGAACCGATCGTTCAACTGGTGATTCCCTCGGTCCCCTTATAGGCTACAAACTTAGTAGCCATATGAAAAATTATAGTAATACATATCTCTGGGGTACACTAGATGACCCAGTACATGCTAAAAACCTCCAAGAAAAAATTGATACGATCTATAAAACCTATAGTAACCCTTTTATTATTGCTATAGATGCATGTCTTGGTAAAATGGATCGAATTGGATTTGTTAAAATTGGTTATGGACCATTAAAGCCTGGTGCAGGTGTAAATAAAGACCTTCCCAGTATAGGAAATATTCATATTACAGGTATTGTTAATCTTAGTGGTTATATGGAATACCTTGTTCTTCAAAATACCAGATTAAATCTTGTAATGAAGATGGCTGACACCATTTCTGAAGGAATAAGGTTTGCTTTATGGAAAATGAAGCAACAACACCAACTTGTTTAATAGGCTACCTTCCTTGATCTATGTGTTGATACTAACCACACCATATTTTAAGTAAAATTAATCAATTTATCTCTATATTTTTGATTGTATATGAAATATAGCTTTGTAAAGATTTAAGTATTGATCTAATACTAACTATATTAGATTCAAAAACTATGCTTCACTTATTAATAATCTACGCTGACTTTATAGCATGCAATATGGATTGTCCCCATTTGAATTCCAAAAAATTAATCCACCAAAAACTGACGGTGGATTAATTTTATTTCTATTCTTATTTCTATTTATTCTTTTTACTAAATTAATATCTATTTATCTGAGGAAATGGCATAATACCATAAATCTGAATTTATATTCGTATTATGCAAAGATGAAAGCTAAGTCGTGCATTGTGAAATCAGATGGTCGAAATCTTAGATTTCGAGGCAGTCGCTTTGTTATAACGAATAGGAAAGTTCTACTTTGATATTATATAAAAAAGAACTTTACGTAAATGAGTTTCAACAACGTCAACCTTTAAATCTTCCTATGAAATACTTTGTTCTAAACTTTAATACTAACTACAAATGTTTATAATATTGAACTATTAGTATGAAAGTTTCTAACATCATTTATATTACTCTTTGAACACTAAACAGCGCAATTTTCATTTTGCATTAATATAAACTTAATATTAATTATGCAATTTCCTCATCTACTAACTGATATCATACCTCTAACTAGACCTATGGCTACCTAGAATAGACTTCCATACCTTCTTGTTTCAATTATGTACTCTATTTCCTCTATTTGTTTGTTTTTTGCATTTATCAAAACAGCTCCAATTTCATTATTAAGTCCGTTACTGTTTAAACTCTCTATCCCTGATAAGTTTTCAGTATAAACAATGGCATCTACATGGGATTCATCGGTAAAATCTACAACAATATATCCTCTTGCTTCTAAAGCTTTTCTAATTTCAATTAAATCATTCTGCACAGCTACTCTTTTCAAGTATTCCACCTCCCTATATCTGTATTTTTTCATTTATAAGGGATTTTCATACAACATTACCACAATTATTTCTTTATTAGTATAGTTATGAAATACTTTCACCTATAATAACCGTCTTTTTGGTTAAAGAAATCCACTGAGGAATTTTATCCTGTAAAGATTTAACAAAATATATTATTATAATTTAATGTAATATACTTAAATGAGAAAATTGCATAATACCATAACAATGAATTTATATTCAATTTATGCAAAAAATAAAAACGAAGTCGCACATTTTGGAGCGAGTAATCTCCTTTATATTCCAATAAATTACTCGTTGAACACTAAGCAGTGAAGTTTTTATTTTGTATTAATATAAATCTAATATTAATTATGCAATTTCCTCAAATAATATAGTAGTAGGCATATAATTAATCATATTATTATGATACAACTGTCTACCTTAAAAAATTTATATAAAGTCTTTCTTCTTCTAAATAGTTTCGAAGTAGAGGTATTCTAGCTCAATAATAAAGCCCCCAAAAGTTGCAGATTCCAATAAAGATCTGTACTTTTATGGGGACTTTAATTATTTTAGTTGTTTAGTTGTTTAGTTGTTTTAGTATTTTTGCAGATTTAGTAGTTTTATTATTTTTAGTGTTTTTGAAATTTTAGTAGTCTATGGGCTTCATTTATAAATTCCTTTAATACGCCAATTCTTCAATAGTTGACCTTTCCTCAATAGCTTTCATAATAACTTTTAATTTTATACAATTTATATAAAAGTCTACATCATTATCTTTCGTTTCAACTATTTCACCGTCAACATTTATGAATTTTTGATTGCTTTTGATTCTAACACGATCAGTTCTAAAATATTTTACTTCTTTAAATTGATTATGATACCCTTTATAGACGCTTGGAAACAGAAATAACAATTTATATTTTGGCATTTTTTCAATTATACAAACATCTAGTAAACCATCTAGAATATTAGCATCTGGAGCTATTTTCATGCCACCACCATAATATTTACCATTGCATATTGCTACTAACATGACGTCCTTACAAATATAATTACCATTAATTAAAGCTTCTATCGAGAAACTTTTAAAAGAAAATAAAACCTTCAACAATGCTAGAATATAGGCTTTAGTCCCTGATATCTTATGCTTCATCATATTAGCACAATGGGCAATCTCTGCATCTAATCCTATAGATGCAACATTAGAGAAATAATTGCCGCTTACATTCCCTAAATCTACAGAAACAGCTTCTTCTGCTAACAATAAATCTAATGCATCTAATGGGTTTAATGGTATGTTTAGGCTCTTTGCTAAATCATTTCCTGTACCACAGGGGATAATCCCTAATGTTTTGTCACTTCCTACTAGACAGTTAATTACCTCATTAACAGTACCATCTCCACCAACTGCAACTACAATTTCTTGGGGCTTTTCATCCACTTTATTTAATATTTCTGCAACACTGCCTTTTCTTGATGTATACTCTAGTTTGTAACTAATTCCACTATCAATTAATTTATTTTCAATTTCTTTTATATATTTTTTTATTTTATGATTACCTGCTACTGGATTAATTACAAATAGATATGAACGCCCCTTCACCTAAATTACCTCTTTATTATTTCTAGACCCTTGAACTTCTAAGTGATCTAACTTATTTGATTTTGCTCGATCTAGTGCTTGAAGTTCTTCAACAGATAAACTATAGTTTGATTTACCATTTTTGATTGGTTTGGCGTAGGACATACTCTCGTTTCTACCATGAATTCCAGTTAAAATAATACCATCATTACTTTCATTTAATAGGGCAATTGAAAAACTTAAATCACTTCCTGTATCCTGAAATGCATTATATCGAATAATTCCTACCTTTTGAATACAGAAGCTTATTCTATTTTCTAGTATATCAAACTTTCTATATAAGGACTTCATTTCTTCATGGGTGTTTTCAACCTTATCTAAATGTTCCATTAAAATTGCTTCTATATTTTTTCCACTAGTTCCTTTAACTAAACGCTTGTACTTATCTTTTAAATTAGACGTAATTCCATAATTAATGACCATTAAAAAAACAAGTATGATATTTATAATTACACTTGCCATTATTATTGGAACACTAAATTCTTCGACAAATAAAAGAACACTTTCCATTAATAGTTACTCCCTTCGATTAAATTATTCTGTAGTATTCTATAATAATAGCATGTTTCCCTCTACAATAGACAAAAAATAATATTGTATTTTCTAGTAAATTTTATCATAAAAGATAAAAGAAGGGACGCTTTGCATCCCTATAGCTGTTGACATATATTCTTAATTGCTGCAATTGCTTCATCAATATCATTTTTTGTATTAAAATATCCTATACTAAACCGTACTGTACCTTGTTCAAAAGTTCCAATTGTTTTATGGGTATATGGCGCACAGTGGAGACCTGGTCTTACTGCTATTTCAAAGACTTTGTCTAATATATAGGCGATTTCTGAAGAATCTTCTTCTCCTATATTAATCGAGACTACTGCAGCTTGTTTTTTCGCATCTTTTGGCCCATAAATTTTTACTATTTCTATTTTTTTCAATTCATCTATAAAATATTGAGTTAACATTTCTTCGTGTTGCCTAATTTGATCCAGCCCTGTTTTTTGAATAAACTCTATTCCTTTAGCTAAACCTGCAATTCCAGGAGTATTAGGAGTTCCACTTTCGTAGCGATCAGGAAGCATTTCTGGTTGAATTAATTCCTCAGATTTACTACCCGTTCCGCCTTCCTTCATATGCATCACATCTAAGTCTTCTCTTATATAAAGTATCCCCACTCCTTGAGGTCCAAGAAGCCCCTTATGTCCAGGAAGTGCTAATAGGTCTATGTTTAATTTTTTAACGTCTATTTCATAAACCCCAGCAGTTTGAGCTGCATCTAACAAAAAATATAAACCCGACTCCTTAGCTATCCTGCCTACCTCTTCTACCGGCATAATTGTACCAGTAACATTTGATGCATGGGTCATAGCAATCATCTTTGTGTTGCTTTTAATAGCACCCTTTATATCTTCAATATTTACAATTCCTTCTGAATTACACTGTATAATCGTATTCTCAACACCTATCTTCTCTAGAGACTTAATAGGTCTTAGAATAGAATTGTGTTCCATACTTGTGGTTATAACATGATCTCCCGACTTTAGTACTCCTTTAATTGCCAAATTAAGAGATTCAGTTGCATTAGCAGTAAATATAATTTGCATTGGATTATCAATATTAAAAAACCTTGCAATCATTTCACGAGTATTAAAAATTAATCTGCCCGCTTCAATGGCCATTTTATGACCCGATCTTCCTGGGTTAGCTCCAAAACCCTTCATTTGATCCATCATTGCGTTATATACTTCTTCAGGTTTTGGATAGGTTGTAGCTGCATTATCTAAATATATCACCTGTAATCCTCCTCGCTTTTTCAAGGAACTTTTTTCTTTATTAATATAACTTATTCATTAATTTATCTATTGCCACCCTTAATTAAATAATAAGGATAACGCTAAAGCATCCTATTGTTTCACGTGAAACAATTATTATAGAAAGTTTCTTCTTTAACTAGCGTAAAAAGATTTTATTGAGCTTTATCTAACAGTTCAATAATTCTTTCTAAATCTTCATCATTATAGTATTCGATTTCTATTTTTCCTTTTTTAGGCCCCTTATTTATAGTAACTTTAGTACCAAATATCTTCTTTAGATTATCTTCAATTTCCATTATCATATAATCTTTTGCTTTTTTCTTTTGATCGTTATTTTTCTTTGTATTTTTTCTGGATTCTATTAATTCCTCAACTTGTCTTACATTCAGCTGTGCTTCACTAATATGGTTTGCAAGAAGGTATTGTTTCTCAAAGTCTTCTATTCTTAATAAAACCCTACCATGTCCACTACTTATCTTTCCAATTTTAATCATTTCTATTACTCGTTTATCAAGGTTAAGTAGCCTTAGGGCATTTGCAATATATGGCCTACTTTTACCAATTAAATCAGCTAGTTTTTCCTGAGTAACTTTATAATCATCAATAATCTGTTTATAGGCTAAAGCTTCTTCAATTATATTTAAGTCTTCCCTCTGAAGATTTTCAACTAAGGCTACTTCTAGAATTTTATCATCAGCATACTTCTTAATAATACAAGGCACCTCATTTAATTGGAGCTCCTTAGCAGCTCGCCATCTTCTCTCCCCTGCAATGATCATATATCCAGTCTTTTCTTTAATGACAATGATCGGTTGTATAAAACCATGGACCTTAATTGATTGTGCCAACTCTAATATGCTTTCGTGATCAAAATCTCTTCTTGGTTGATTAGGGTTAGGATAAACTTTATTGATATTGATGTTCTGTACCTTTCCATCATCTACTAGACTTTCATCTACTTCGATCGTACTGGTCTGGGGAATAAGTGCTTCTAAACCCTTTCCAAGTCCTCTTTTCTTAGTCTTTGTCATTTAAATCACGTCCTCCTCTAAATCAAGAAACTCCTCTGCCAACTCTATATAAGCTTCTGCTCCTTTAGACTTTTCATCATAATATATGATTGGTTGTCCAAAACTTGGAGCTTCTGCTAATCTTACATTTCTAGGAATAATAGTAGCATACACTTTTCCTTTAAAATAAGCCTTTACTTCATCTACTACCTGTATTGATAAATTCGTTCGACCATCAAACATGCTAATGACAACCCCCTGAATGTCTAACACAGGATTAATACTCTTTTTAACCAATTGAATTGTGTTCATCAATTGACTAACTCCCTCTAATGCATAATACTCACATTGAATAGGGATTAAAACACTATCTACAGCAGATAAAGAGTTGATTGTCAAAAGTCCTAAGGAAGGTGGGCAATCGATAAAAATAAAGTCGTACCGACTCTTAATTTTTTCAATAGCATTTCTTAGCTTACTCTCACGATGATCCATAGCTGCTAATTCAATTTCAGCCCCAGCCAACTGTACACTAGAAGGTATAATATCTAAATTTTCATATTCAGTATTAAGAACTGCAGCATCTATATTTACTTCATTTACAATTACATCATAAATACTATATTCAAGCCTGCTCTTATCAATTCCAAACCCACTAGTTGAGTTTCCTTGTGGATCGATGTCTATAACACAAACTCGCTTACCCTTTTGGGCTATACATGCACTTAAGTTAACATTTGTTGTTGTTTTCCCTACTCCACCTTTTTGATTAAATATTGCAATAACCTTGCCCATAGTCTCACTTCCTTTCAATACAGAATTCTTCATATAATTAATTTCGATGGATAAACAAATTAACCTTCTAAAAAGGCTAATCTGATGATTAAAAATATATATGGTTCTATTCATATAAGCAATATAAGTAATAAGGGCAATAAAAACCTCTACAAAACCTATTGAAAACTTAAAAATACTTATCTATCCTATAGCCCCTCATTATAATTATTCTATCAATTATTTTAGTAAAAAGATATATAAAAACCCTTGTTAATAAAATAAATCTTAAAGTGGTCAAAAAAAATTGATTCTAAAAAGTGTAGAAAGATATATACTTATGCCTTTGATTAAGTAAATTACTCATTTCACAATAGCCGACTGGATTTTATTTTTACATAAATTGAATATAAGTTCATTCCTGTGGCTTTTATTATAGATTCCTTACATAATGCACAACTATTTTTTACTGGACTTAACCAATCTCCTTATCTCTTAAACCTAACCATAACAATTATTTTATTGATTAATTACTAATTCTTCTATATAGAACATACAAATATAAAGAGATTTATTACCGATACTTACTAAGGGGGGCATTACAATGCTTAGAGTTATTTTTACTACTTTTATAATTGTTTTTTTAGCAGAATTAGGAGATAAAACCCAACTACAAACAATGCTATTAGCCACTCAGTCAAAATCTGTATGGCCTGTTTTTATTGGTTCTTCCCTAGCATTAATCTTAAGTTCTTTAGTGGGGGTATTTGCTGCAACCTACATCACCAAGTATATTAACCCTCAATATCTACAAATGGCAGCAGGTGTGCTCTTTATTATCATTGGCTTTCTTACCCTCTCAGGCAAGCTATAATATCTTTAATTATTAAGACTTAAAAGGTCTGAAATTATCACTCTATAAAACCATGCTATTACATGGTTTTAGCTTTTAGTTGTCCAATCATATTTTTCTGCAAAAAAAAGATTACTAATTAAATAGTAATCTTTTAGCTATATATGTATTTTACTCGACTAATCAATTGCTTAATATTGAGTACTTAATATAACTAAATATATTAAGTATAATTATATTTATCAATTGCGTTTTATATATTTCGTATTATTTTATTATGTAATATAATTACTGCAAAATTTTAAAAGAAAAATAAATAATACCTTTTTAATGTTCTTGAAGAAATTAGCTTTTAGGGATTTTTACAGTTACTTCTATATATTCACCCTTATCAACTTGATTAAATTCCGCCTTTTCCTGTTTGTCTTTAATTGCCTCATAGGCCTGTTTTATAGTATTAATATAAATCCGATAGTTCATAAAACTTCTAATTTTTTGATTGCTTTTTGGGTCCTTCTCTTGACCTATTTCATCTAGCATTCCTTGAACAATTTCTTCTGTCTTTTTTACATTGTAATCATACTTAATAATTTTCTCTAGAGCCATCAATCTTAAATCATCATCTGGTAACTTTAAGAGAGCCCTTGCATGTCTCTCAGTCAAGTTATGTTCAAGTAAAGACGTTTTAATGTCGGGTCTTAATCGAAGAATTCTCAGCTTATTAGCAATAGTAGATTGATTTTTGCCAATATGTAGGGCTAATTCCTGTTGGGTAAAACCATGATCTTGAATCAGATTATAATACCCCTCAGCTTCTTCAATAAAATTTAAGTCTTCCCTTTGTAAGTTTTCAATAATTGCTAACACGGCTGAGTCTTTATCATTATAATCTCTATGAACAATTGCTGGCACTGTTTCCAATTCAGCTATTTTTGCCGCTTTTAAACGTCTTTCCCCTGCAATTAATTCAAATTTATTATCGCCAATTTGTCTAACACTTAAGGGCTGTAAAATCCCGTAAGTTTTTATAGATTGACTTAATTCCTCTAGGCTAATTTGAGAGAAAGTCTTTCTTGGCTGATAAGGATTGGGAATGATAGAGTTTATCGAAACCTCGATAATTTGTTTCTCCGCAGTATTCATCGATATAATCCCTCTCTTCTTCATTAATTCCATTATATTTATTCGCTAAAAAAAAGTTCACTCCTGCAAAAATCTAGTAGAAAATATATTTTCGTCCTACAAAAATCTACTTTTTTCCCTAAATTATGGGGGTTTTACTTGGTTTACCGGCTTTTCTAGGATATTTTGTCGGAGTTCCTTTTACTTTTTGTATGACAACAATTCGATGGTTTATATCGCTAAAAGGTAGTTGTATATCCATCTTTTCAACAACTTCTCCACCTAAAATCTTAATAGCTTTATCAGCATCCTTAAGCTCATCAGAAACTAAAGGCCCTTTTTGGCATATAAAGAATCCGCCTACTTTAACGAAAGGAAGACAATACTCGGCTAATACATTTAATGATGCTACTGCCCTTGCAATAGCATAATCATATTGTTCTCTATACGCTAAATCTTGACCATAGTCTTCAGCTCTACCATGGGCAAATTCTATCTTGCTTAAATTCAACTGTGTAGAAACTTCTTTTAAGAAGGTTAATCTTTTATTTAAGGCATCTAGTAAAGTAACCTCTAAATTGGGTAAACAAACCTTTAAAGGTATTCCAGGGAAGCCAGCACCAGTACCAACATCGATCAGCTTCCCGTCGTTTTTTAATTCCTTCACCTTAAGGCAAGTGATGGAATCTAAAAAATGTTTAATAATGACATCTCTGTCTTCTTCTATAGCAGTTAAGTTCATTTTTTGATTCCATTCAAGTAGAATATCTTTATAGGTTAACAGTTGGTCAATCTGACCTTCATTTACATCCACCCTCAGTTGGTTACAACCAACCTTTAACATTTCCTTTAAGTCCATTAAGCTTGTCCTCCTTTTTGTCTACGCCTCTGTTCTAGATATACAAGTAACACAGAGACATCTGCAGGAGAAACCCCAGAAATTCTAGAAGCTTGTCCTACAGATAAGGGACGTATATCTGATAGTTTTTGTCTCGCCTCTAACCTCAATCCATCTATCTGATTAAAATCAATCTCTTCTGGAATCTTCTTATTCTCTAATTTTTTAAATTGATCTATTTGCCTTAGCTGTTTTTCTATGTAGCCTTCATACTTAATAACAATCTCACATTGTTCAATCACATATTTAGGTAGATCTGTATCATTTTTATCTTCAATCTCTAAAATATGCTTATAGGCTACTTCAGGTCTTTTTAGTAGTTCATACAAAGTTATACCCGCCTTTAATAGCGAACTATCTATTTTTTCAAGGATTGGATTTGCAATATCAGGAGAAGTTGATGTTTTCTTTAACCGCTCCATTTCTGCCTCAACCTTATTTTTTTTATACAATACCTTTTCATATCGTTCTTTTGAAGCTAACCCAAATTGATAGCTTTTTTCTGTTAACCTTAAATCTGCATTATCTTGTCTTAAAACAAGTCTATATTCTGCTCTAGAAGTCATCATTCTATAGGGTTCATTCGTGCCTTTAGTTACCAAATCATCTATAATAACACCTATATAAGCTTCAGAGCGATCTAATACGAAAGGTTCTTCACCTCTAATTTTTAAAACAGCATTAATCCCTGCCATTAAACCCTGAGCTGCTGCTTCTTCATAACCAGATGTCCCATTAAACTGTCCTGCACTAAAAAGGTTGTTTATGTGTTTAATTTCTAATGAAGGCTTTAATTGGGTTGGGTTAATACAGTCGTATTCGATAGCATAAGCAGGTCTCATGACCTTTACTTCCTCCAAACCCACTACGGAACGTAACATATCAATCTGAACTTCTTCAGGTAAGCTTGTTGACATCCCCTGTACATACATTTCCTTTGTATCTAAGCCTTCTGGTTCAATAAATAACTGATGGGTAGGCTTATCTTCAAATCTAATTACCTTATCTTCTATAGATGGACAATATCTTGGTCCAACACTATTCATGTCTCCTCTATAGAAGGCCGACCGATGTATATTTTCTTTTATAATTCGTAACGTATCACCAGTTGTTCTAGTTAACCAGCAGGGCTGTTGCTCCATATTAATTTCATCATTGAGAAATGAAAAAGGTACAATTTCCTCATCACCTGGTTGTATCGTCATTTTAGAATAATCGATAGAATCGGCATGGATTCTTGCTGGAGTACCCGTTTTAAAACGTCGTAAATCACAACCTAATTCCCTTAATCTTTCAGATAAAAACATAGCAGGGAATAGGCCATTGGGTCCCGATTCATAATTAAATTCTCCAATGAAGATTTTACTCTTTAAATAAACCCCCGTTGCTAAAATCACTGCTCTACTAAAAAATTGTGCTCCAGATCTTAAAGTAACTCCCTTTACTTCATCACCTTCAACAATTAGGTCTACAACTTCCCCTTGTATTAACTCAAGGTTTTCTTGGGTTTCGATGGTTTTTTTCATTTCTACATGATATTTAACTTTATCGGCTTGTGCTCTTAGGGAATGTACCGCTGGTCCTTTAGCAGTATTCAACATTCTACTCTGAATAAAAGATTTATCTATATTTAATCCCATTTCACCACCAAGAGCATCAATTTCCCTTACTAAGTGACCCTTTCCAGTTCCTCCTATAGCAGGATTACAAGGCATAAGGGCTATTGCATCTAAGGTAAGGGTAAGTAATAAAGTCTTACAACCCATTCTTGCCGATGCTAGGGCAGCTTCACAACCAGCATGTCCACCACCAACGACGACAACATCGTAGGTGCCTCTATGATATTTCATTATAAGTTCTCCTCCAATCAAATTTTGAAATTTCCTATTTACCAATGCAGAAATTTTGAAAAATATGGTCGATTAGATCTTCTCCCATTGTATCTCCAGTAATCTCTCCTAGAAAATCCCATGTGTTCTTAAAATCTACTTCTATAAAATCCATCGGTAATCGATTTCTAATAGCATTTATCCCATCTTGCAAGCTAGTTAATGCTCTTTCTAATGCGTTTTTATGTCTAGCATTAGTAACCAATAGCGTATCCTTAGCCTTTACTTCACCCTTGTATACCATCTCTTCTAAATATTCTTCGATTTGATCAATTCCTACTTTATCAACTAATGATATTTCGATAACCCTCTTTTTACTAATTAGACTACTAATTTTTTCTAAATCTATTTTTGCAGGTAAATCAATTTTATTTAGTAGAACCAATGCTTTCTTCTCTTTAATTAAATTAATAATCTCTAGATCTTCTTCCGTTAGCTCCCTCGAAGCATCCAGCATAAAAATAATTAAATCAGCTTTATTAAAAAACGCTTTACTTTTTTCAACACCAATTTTTTCTACAATGTCTTGCGTTTCTCTTATACCGGCCGTATCAATTAGTTTTAAAGGAATACCCTTAATATTTAAATGTTCTTCTATTACATCTCTAGTTGTACCAGGAATATCTGTTACAATTGCCCTAGATTCCCTAAGAAGGGTGTTTAATAGGGAAGACTTACCTACATTTGGCTTTCCAACAATAACGGTACTAAGACCATCCCTAATAATTTTGCCAGTATCAGCTGTTTCTAAGAGTTTATTTAGCTTCTTTTCTAATTCTATACTTCTATTTAGCAATAGGTCTAGTGCAATTTCATCCACATCTTCCTCTGAAAAATCGATTGACACTTCAATGTGGGCCAAAAGTTCTAAAACTTCATTTCTAAACTCTTCTACCCTTTTAGATAATGAACCTTCCAACTGGTCTAGAGCCACATCAAAACCCTTATCGGTTTTAGCACTAATTAGGTCCATAATGGCTTCAGCTTGGGCTAAATCAATACGTCCATTTAAAAATGCCCTCTTTGTAAATTCTCCTGGTTCAGCCATTCTAGCCCCTTGTCTCATAACGAGTTCTAGAATTCTTTTTATGGAAATCATTCCACCATGACAGTTTATCTCAACAATATCCTCTTTGGTATAGGTGTGGGGAGCATCCATATAAACAATCAAAACCTCGTCTATTTTCTCGTTTGTTGATGGATTTATGATATAGCCATAAGTTAGTCTTCTAGAAGGAAACTGGCTTAATAATTCTTTTCCTTTAAAGGGTTTAAATATCTTATCTGCGATTGCTAATGCCTTCTCCCCACTAATTCTGACAATTCCAATACCTGCTTCTCCATGGGCAGTGGCAATACCAGTAATTGTATCATCTAAAAACATATTTCCACCTCATCTTTTTCGATCTATTTATCTTAGCTTAAGATAATCTTAAAATCTATTAGTATTATACCAAATAATTGCAATTTCCATTACTTAAGGATCATCTTTTAGCATATTTTTTTGATCTTTTAATCAATTACAAAAACCCAGTAAATTATACTGGGTTAGTTGTTATTTTTTCAGTGTAATGACAACTTTTCTGTAGGGTTCATCCCCTTCACTATAGGTCTGTACAAAAGGATTCCCTTGAAGCGCTGCATGTATAATTCTTCTTTCATAAGGATTCATAGGTTCTAAAGAAACCGTCTTACCAATTTTTTTAGCTTTTCTTGCCATTTTATTAGCCAAACGTACTAAAGTTTCTTCCCTTTTTTCCCTATAGTTCTCAGTATCGATAAATACTTTCAAATACTTATCTCGATCTTTATTCACTACCAAACTAACTAAATACTGAAGAGAGTCTAACGTTTGCCCTCTTCTACCAATAATAACACCCATATTAGGGCCTTCTACAGTTATATTTAAATTATCTTTCTCAAGTTGAGCATCAATTTCTGCTTCAATTCCCATGTTTTGTAATACATCTTTTAAAAATTTCTTAGCATCTTCCTCTGGCTGATCAATAATAGATAATTTAACTCTTGCCATCTTGTTTCCAATAAGCCCTAAAAATCCTTTTGTCGGTTTTTCAAGAATTTCAATATTAACCTGTTCTCTTTTCTTATTCAACTCTTTCAAACCTGCTTCAATTGCTTCATCAACAGTTCTACCGGTGATTTCAATTAAGCTCATACTTATTAGACACCCTCCTTCGTTTTAGCCTTAGGTCTAGCTAATACCAATTGTTGAACTACTTGGAAAGAGTTACTTACTACCCAATAAAGTGTAAGCCCAGCTGGGAAGGACCTACCCCACCAGAATATCATGACTGGGAAGAAATACATCATCATTTTTTGGGTTTGATCCCCTTTATTTGCAGAAGGTGTTGTAGCACTAGTTAAGAAAGTAGTTAGTCCAGCTATTAAAGGTAAAATTAACTTATCCGCATCGGTTAAATTTGGTAACCATAAAAAGCTAGTATTAATACTTTCATAAACTTCTTGCGAACCAAAAACATATAGTCCAGGGTCTCTTAAAACAGCAAATAAACCAAATAAAATTGGTAATTGTATTAACATTGGTAAACATCCACCAAATGGACTTATCTTATGCTCTTGATACAATTCCATTGTCTTAACATTTAATTTTTCTTTATCATTTTTATACTTTTCTTGTATTTCTTTAATCTTAGGTTGAATTTCTTGTAATTCCTTCATAGACTTCATTTGCTTTAAAGTCAATGGTACTAATATTAACTTTACAACAATAGTAAATACAATTATAGATAATCCATAATTGTTTATTAAGTCATAGATAAATTTTAATAACATTCCTAATGGACGTGCTAACGCTTGCAAATATAAAACCCCCTAATCACTATTATTTCTTTAAGGGATCATATCCTCCTGGATGAAAAGGATGACACCTCAATATTCTTCTTAAGGTTAAATAAGTACCTTTAAAAAAACCGAATTCTTTATATGCTTCTATACTATATTGTGAACAGGTGGGATAAAATCGACAGGTTTGTCCTTTTATTGGAGAAATCCATCTTTGATATAATCGAATAAGAAAGATACAAAATTTAACCAACCTACTCACTCCAATTAATTATTTACCTAACTGATTAATTTAATAACAGTTTTTTTTTCAAAAGATGCAACAAAGCACTTTCTATCTCTTTATAGGTTGCTGTACTACACCCATTACGGGCGACAAAAACCAAATCGTATCCCTGTTTGATACGATGCTGATTTAGACGATAACTTTCCTTCATTAAGCGCTTAACCCTACTTCTAACTACACTTTTTCCTACCTTCTTAGAAACGGTAAAGCCTACCCGATTATACTCAGTCTGGTTTTTAAGTATATAAATAATCAGTAACTTATTTGCCATAGAATTACTGTTTTTATATACACGTCGAAATTCTTCATCTTTTCTAATTGTAGTTATTGGACTTTGGGTCGTCATAAATTTTACCATCTCCCGTAATTACAGAAAAAGGCCACAAATTGCGGCCTTGAGCAGTCGATTAGCATTATGCAGTCAATCTCTTTCTGCCTTTTAATCTACGTTTCTTTAAGATATTTCTACCATTTTTAGTGCTCATTCTTTTTCTGAAACCATGCTCTTTACTTCTTTGTCTTTTCTTTGGCTGATATGTTCTTTTCACTTCAAAACACCCCCTTCAAGTACTGCATAAGTACTTCTATCTAATAAGTTTGATATTAAGAAAAATATCTCCTTAATTGACTAGTAAAAATAGTAATACAAATAGATTATAACGATATTAAAGTATCATGTCAAGATAAAACAAATCACCACTATTGTGGATAATACGTTGTTGATATGTGTTATTTTGTGGATATTTTATTATAATTGTTGAAAATTAAATATAAATTTGATATTATATTAATACTTGTTGATAACTTTTAAGATTTTATTCACATTTCCCACAGTTTATGCACATTATGTGGATATCATTGTGCATAACTTAAAAATTCCCCATAATTTAAATATTTATGCATGGAATTTACCACTTTTTTTTATGTGAATAAAATAGTTATTGATATTGTTGATAACTTTTTTATATAATTTAAATAACCCCTTATAGAATAGTTTATCCACACTATATGTTTTTTACACTGTTGATAATTTATGAACTTTGTATTATATTATATTGTGCTGCATTTTTATGTTTTTTGTGGATAAATTTGAGGACAAGTTACGAAAAAAAATTATAATTTATTATATTAATATAAAATATTAGGGGGCTGTTCTATGCTAAACAACCTATCTGAGATTTGGGATAAAACAGAAAACTTAATTAAAACTGAGTTGACAGAAGTAAGCTTCAATACTTGGATTAAAGCTATTGAACCAATCTCAATGGAGGGTAATCAGATTATATTAGGTGTGCCGAACGACTTTACTAAAGGTATTTTAAATACTCGTTATGTCACACTTATTAGTAATGCTATAAAACAAATTACTTCTAAAAAATATGAAATCGAATTTGTAATCCCTACAGAAGATAACATTGAGACTATTAAAAAAGAACATTCCAAATCTCAGAAATCATCATCAATAGACACAAGTCTATCTTCAACAAATTTAAATCCAAAATATACCTTCGATACCTTTGTTATAGGTAATAGTAACCGTTTTGCCCATGCAGCTTCAGTAGCAGTATCGGAAGCACCTGCTAAAGCCTATAATCCACTTTTTATTTATGGTGGGGTAGGTCTAGGTAAAACCCATCTTATGCATGCTATAGGTCACTTTATCCTTGAAAACGATCCAAAAGCAAGGGTTGCCTATGTATCATCAGAAACCTTTACTAATGAACTAATTAATTCAATTCGAGACGATCGAAACGTTGAATTTAGAAACCGCTATCGTAATGTAGATGTTCTTTTAGTAGACGATATTCAATTCATAGCAGGTAAGGAAAGAACCCAAGAAGAATTCTTCCATACTTTTAATGCCTTACATGAATCTAACAAACAGATTATCATTTCAAGTGATCGTCCTCCAAAAGAAATCCCTACTTTAGAAGATCGTTTGCGCTCAAGGTTTGAATGGGGGTTAATAACAGATATTCAACCGCCAGACTTCGAAACACGTATCGCTATTTTAAGAAAAAAGGCTCAAATGGAGAATATAGATGTACCTAATGAAGTGACAATTTTTATTGCTAAAAAGATACAGGCCAATATTAGAGAACTTGAAGGAGCTTTAATTCGTATAGTTGCTTACTCTTCTCTAACCAACAGTGAGATAACAGTTGACCTTGCCAGTGAAGCATTAAAAGAAATTTTCTCTTCTAAGCCAAAACAATTAAATATTCCATTAATTAAAGAAGTAATATCTAAAAGATTTAATATTAAGCTTGAAGATATAGATTCTAAGAAACGTACAAGAGCTATAGCATATCCAAGGCAGATAGCCATGTATGTTACACGAGAACTAACCGATTTATCTTTACCTAAAATTGGTGAGGAATTTGGTGGTAGAGATCATACTACAGTTATGCATGCCCATGATAAAATATCAAATGATATTTTATCCGATTCAAATCTAAAGGAAACGATTGAGTCAATTATGAAGGAATTAAAGGGGGATATGTAATGAAATATTCATTAACATCCCTCTGTGTATAGCCTGTTGATATCTTTTTGAAAATTTTTTTTTGTAGAAATGTGGATAAAATGTGATTCCTTCTCCACAACTTATACACAGTACAATCTGTGTGTAGCTAAGGGATTTAAGCCATTATTCACAAACTAACAGGCCCTATTACTATTACTACTATATTTTTATATTATTTATTTATAAAATAGCCAGGGAGGTTATCCACAAATGCGCTTTTCATGTCCGCAAAAAAATCTTTTAAATAGTATATCCATTGTACAAAAATCTGTTTCATCTAAATCTAATCTACCTATCTTAAAGGGGATCTATCTAGAAGCTACTTCTGGACAATTAAAACTAATAGGTACAGACTTAGAAATAGGAATTGAAAGTATCATAGAAGCTGAAGTACTACAAGAAGGATCTATTGTCATAGATGCTAAGCTATTTAGTGAAATTATAAGAAAACTTCCAGATGCTACTGTTGATATTAGTATTGAAGATGATCATCAAGTACTTATTAAATGTGAGAACTCAAAGTTTAACATATTAAGTCAAAGTGCAAATGATTTTCCAGAACTACCTGTGGTTGAAGAAGAACAGATTTATGAAATACCACAAGAATTATTTAGAAATATGATTAGACAAACAGTATTTGCAACTTCTCAAGATGAATCAAGACCTATATTAACTGGCGTATTGATGGAGATAGAAGAAGAAAAATTAAATATGGTGGCTTTAGATGGCTACAGATTAGCTTTAAGAAGAGGAAAAATTTCCGCTGATAGTAGTTATAAAGTTGTTATTCCTGCAAAAACCTTAAATGAGATCAGTAGAATTATGAATGTAGATGAAGAAGAACCTATAAAAATTGCCCTTACAGAAAACCACGGATTATTTACAATAGGTAATACTAAATTAATCTCTAGACTATTAGAAGGAGAATTTATTAATTATAATCAAATTCTTCCAAAAGAATACAAAAGTAGAATCAAAATAAATACTAAGAATTTCTTAAATAGTATTGAGAGAGCTTCTCTATTAGGTAGAGAAGGGAAGAGTAATTTAGTAAAGTTTAGTGTAGGTGACGATAAGATGGTAATCACATCCAATTCTGAGCTAGGTAAAGTATATGAAGAAATCGGAATCCATTTGACAGGTAAAGATTTAGAAATTGCATTTAATGCTAAATATTTTATAGAAGCACTAAAATCAATAGATGACGAAGAAATTTACCTAGATTTAACAACTAATGTTAGTCCAGGTATAATAAGATCAATTCATAATGATAATTTTATTTATTTAGTATTGCCTGTTAGATCCCACTAAGCTACTAACCCAGCATTGTATTTTGCTGGGTTTATATTTTTATAACCAATAGGAGAAGATATAGCTATCAACAAAGAGACAAAAACGATACAATAGTATTAAAGAGTTCCTTTTAAGGAGGTAAAATATGAAAATAAAAATTGAAGACGAATATATTAAATTGGATTCATTGCTAAAATATAGTAGTGCAGTTGGAAGTGGTGGAGAAGCTAAGTTAATGATTTTAAGTGGAGAAGTAAAGGTTAATGGAAAAGTAATCACTCAAAGGGGAAAAAAAATAAAACCTGGTGATATCGTGGTATTTGATGATATAGAAATAGAAGTTGAATGAGAAGGTAGGATGAGGTAGGGGGATTAAAATGATTGTAGAAGAAATTAAAGCAATTAATTTTAGAAATTATGAGGAATTAAATATACAACTTCATCCAAGATTAAATATATTTGTAGGGGAAAATGCACAAGGGAAAACTAATATTATTGAAATGATCTATTTATCTTCTATGGGGAAATCCTTTAGAACCAGCAAAGACCAAGAAATGATAAAAATTAACAAAAGTCAATCCTATACTAAAGTGACGGTAAAAAAAGCATCGTCAGATGCAATAATTGAGGTTAGATTAGATTACCTACAAAAAAAGAAATTAAAAGTAAATCAAATACCACTTACAAAAAATGGTGAACTATTAGGTAATTTAAATGTTGTCATCTTTGCACCAGATGATTTAAAAATTATAAAAGGTGGGCCAGTAGAACGCAGAAAATTTATTGACAACGAAATTTGTCAAATATACCCCAAATACTACTATACCCTCAATCAATATAATAGAATTCTTCAACAAAGAAATAAATTACTTAAGGACTATAGAAATAAAAAAATCGATTTAGAAATATGGAATCAACAATTGATAGAAGCGGGCACGACCCTTATTACTTACCGTAAAAAATTTATAAAAAGAATAGGCATTCTTGCCAAACTTATGCACCGGAAAATTACAGAAGAAGTTGAAACACTGGAAATACACTATGATAGTAGCGTGCCCTTTAAAGAGAAGGACGAAAGGAACGAGATCATAGAAAGTTTTGCAAATGAACTTAAATCATATAGTGACCAAGAATGGAGAAGGGGTTCTACCTTAGTTGGGCCCCATAGAGATGAACTTATTTTTAAGGTTAATGGTTTAGACGTAAAAAACTTTGGATCTCAAGGACAACAAAGAACCGCTGCATTGTCCCTCAAACTGGCAGAATTAGAACTGATAAAAGGTGAAGTTGGAGAATATCCAATACTACTTTTAGATGATGTGATGAGTGAACTAGATATAAAAAGGCAAAATTATTTAATCAATAACTTAAAAAATGTCCAAACCTTTATAACAACCACAATGATTGAACAACTAAAAGCTGTTTATCAAGATAATAGATATGTGTTTAATGTAGAAAAGGGAGAAATAAGAAAAAGAGACTAATTTTAAAAAATTATCCCTATCGTCTTGTTATTCATGTAAAATTAAGGTTATAATAAAGGAATGGAAAAAAACAATTGGGGTGATTAGAATGTTTCTTCATTTAGGGGGGGAAGTTGTTGTTCCACTTAAAGAAGTTATCGCAATTTTTGATATGCAATCCACTACAAAATCAAAACATAGTCAGTACTTTTTGCAAATATGTAAAGAAGAAGGATTTGTAGAAGAAATATTACAGGAAGAGGCAAGGTCCTTTGTCATTACTGAAAGATTAGAAAAATCATCAAAAAATGGGAAGAAAACTAGGAAAACGATAATATATTATTCTCCCATTTCAGCATTAACATTACAAAAAAGAGCGGGTTTTATAGATGATATAGATAAATTCTAATCTGCTAGACATTTGTTCCGGTCAAAATCCGATACATATTTGTAGCAGTTTATTTATGTAGAAGCATTTAATCAAATGATGATCTCAACTTGTTAGTAGGAGGTAGTGAAATGGAAAATAACACACAAGAATATGGGGCTCAACAGATACAGGTCCTTGAAGGGCTAGAACCAGTTAGAAAAAGACCTGGTATGTATATTGGCTCTACAGGGCCAAAGGGGTTACATCACTTAGTATATGAAGTGGTAGATAACAGTATTGACGAAGCCCTAGCTGGTTTTTGTGATGAAATTGTTGTAACGATACTAAAAGATAATTCGATTAGAGTTATAGATAATGGAAGAGGAATCCCAATTGATACCCATCCTAAGACAGGTAAATCAACACTAGAAACGGTATTAACTGTTCTTCATGCAGGAGGAAAATTTGGCGGTGGAGGCTATAAGGTTTCAGGTGGTCTTCATGGTGTAGGGGTTTCTGTAGTAAATGCTTTATCTGAATCATTAGAAGTTGAAGTTAGAGTAGACGGTAAGTTATATAGACAAAGATATGAACGAGGGAACCCTCTATCAGATGTAACATTAATTGGCGAAACTGAAGAAAGAGGAACAACTGTACTATTTAAACCTGATGCTGAAATTTTTGATGAAACAGAATATAAATATGAGACATTAGAATATAGATTAAGAGAATTGGCCTTCTTAAATAAAGGTGTAAAAATTATCCTAATTGATGAAAGAGAAGAAAATCCCAAAAAGAATGTTTTTCATTATGATGGTGGGATTATAGAATTTGTAAATCACTTAAATAAAAATAGAGAAAATGTTCATGATAAAGTAGTTTATTTCGAAAAACAAAAAGATGATTCAGTTGTGGAAGTTGCAATGCAATATACAGAATCCTATACCGAGAATATCTATAGTTTTGCAAATAATATTAATACCCATGAAGGGGGAACTCACCTAATCGGGTTTAAGTCAGCATTAACAAGGGTTATTAATGACTATGCTCGAAAGATAGGTGCTTTAAAAGAAAAAGATCTAAATCTATTAGGTGAAGATATAAGAGAAGGATTAACAGCAATTGTTTCAGTTAAACTGACAGAGCCACAATTTGAAGGTCAAACAAAAACAAAACTTGGAAATAGTGAAATTAGAGGAATTGTTGAAACCATTACAAATGAAAATCTAGAAGCCTTTCTAGAAGAAAACCCTACGGAAGCAAGACAAATAGTAGAAAAAGGCTTAAAGGCTCAAAGAGCAAGAGAAGCTGCAAAAAAGGCTAGGGAGTTAACCAGAAGAAAAGGTGTATTAGAAAATACAGCTCTACCTGGAAAATTGGCCGACTGCTCTGAAAAAGATCCTGCATTAAGCGAAATTTATTTAGTAGAGGGTGACTCTGCGGGTGGTAGTGCAAAACAAGGAAGAGATAGAGCTACCCAAGCTATTCTACCTTTAAGAGGTAAAATACTTAATGTAGAAAAAGCAAGATTAGATAAAATATTAGGCTATAACGAAATTAGGTCTATGATTACTGCTTTTGGTACAGGAATAGGGGCAGATTTTACTATTGAAAAATTAAGATACCATAAGATCATCATCATGACAGATGCCGATGTTGATGGAGCCCACATTCGTACATTATTGTTAACCTTCTTCTTTAGATATATGAAGCCTTTGATAGAGTTAGGGCATATTTATGTAGCACAGCCTCCACTTTATAAGGTGAAAAAAGGAAAAACAGAGTATTATGCTTACTCTGAAAAAGAATTAAATATGAGACTAGATGAACTAGGTAGAGAGACTAAGGCAGATATACAAAGATACAAAGGATTAGGTGAGATGAATCCAGAGCAATTATGGGATACAACTATGGACCCGGCCACAAGGACACTACTTCAAGTAAATGTAGATGATGCTGCAGCAGCAGACGATATTTTTACTACCCTGATGGGAGATAAAGTAGAACCTAGAAGAGAATTTATAGAAAACAATGCAAGATACGTTAAAAACTTAGACGTGTAATTGGAGGGATAAGAGAAATGAGCGAAGAAAATAACAAGATTGTCCCTATAGGTATAGAAGATGAAATGAAAAAATCCTATATAGATTATGCCATGAGTGTAATTGTAGGACGTGCTTTACCTGATGTTAGAGATGGATTAAAACCTGTTCACCGTAGAATACTTTATGCTATGAGCGAGTTAGGCGTAACCCCTGATAAACCCCATCGTAAGTCAGCCCGTATTGTTGGGGACGTACTAGGTAAGTATCACCCCCATGGAGATTCCGCTGTATATGATGCTATGGTAAGAATGGCGCAAGACTTCTCAACTAGGTATCTACTTGTAGACGGACATGGTAACTTTGGTTCTGTGGATGGTGACGGGGCTGCAGCAATGCGTTATACAGAAGCTCGATTATCCAAAATTTCTATGGAAATGATTAGAGATATCCAGAAAGAAACAATAGACTATACTCCGAACTTTGATGATTCATTAAAGGAACCTTCTGTATTACCTAGTAGGTATCCAAATTTACTGGTAAACGGATCAAATGGAATTGCCGTAGGGATGGCAACATCTATTCCACCCCATAATTTAGTTGAAGTTATTGATGGTGTAACAGAATTAATAGATAACCCAGAAGCCGATGTAGAAGATATTATGAAGCATATAAAAGGCCCTGACTTTCCAACTGGAGCATCTATTATGGGTAAATATGGAATTAAAGAAGCCTATAGAACTGGACGAGGAAAAGTAAAGGTTAGAGCTGTAGCCAGTATCGAAGAATTAAAAAATAACAAACAGCAAATTATCGTAACTGAAATTCCTTATCAAGTTAATAAAGCTAGATTAATAGAAAAAATTGCTGATCTTGTTAGAGATAAGAAAATAGAAGGCATTTCTGATTTACGAGACGAGAGTGATCGTAAGGGAATGCGAATTGTAATTGAGTTGAAGCGAGATGCCAATGCTAATGTAGTTTTAAATAAGCTGTATAAACATTCTCAGATGGAAGATACTTTTAGTATTATTATGATTGCTTTGGTTAATGGACAACCAAGAGTATTGAATTTAAAGGAAATTTTAAGCCATTATATTGAACATCAAAAAGATATCATTATAAGAAGAACTCGTTTTGATCTTCAAAAAGCAGAAGAGAAGGCTCATATTTTAGAAGGATTAAAAATAGCATTAGATCATTTGGATGAAGTTATCTCATTAATTAGAAGCTCTGAAACTGTGCACGTGGCAAAGAGTGGCTTAATTGAGAGATTCGGCTTATCTGAAAGACAAGCCCAAGCGATTTTAGATATGCGTTTACAAAGATTAACAGGCTTGGAAAGAGAGAAGATTGAGGCTGAGTATCAAGAACTTTTAAGAATTATAAAAGAGCTAAAAGAAATTTTAGCAAGTGAGACCCTTATCTTAAATATTATTAAAGATGAGCTTACCGAAATCAAAGAGAAGTTTGGAGATCAACGAAGAACTGAAATAGCCTTTGATGAAGGAGAAATCAACATTGAGGACCTAATCGATGAAGAGGATGTTGTAATTACATTGACTCATTTCGGTTACGTAAAAAGATTGCCATTAGATACTTATAAGAGTCAAAAAAGAGGTGGTAAAGGAATATCTGGACTAACCACTAGGGAAGAAGATTTTGTAGAAAAGCTTGTAATTACATCAAGCCATAACTACCTTTTATTCTTTACTAATAAAGGTAGAGTATACAAGTTAAATGCATATGAAATCCCAGAAGCTAAAAGACAAGCAAAAGGTACTGCTATAGTAAACTTAGTACAATTAACAGCTAATGAGAAAATTGCAGCGATTATACCTGTAAATAAAGATAGTGACCAACAATACTTAATTATGGCTACCCAAAAAGGTGTTATTAAGAAAACCCAGTTAAGACAGTTTGAAAATACTAGAAAGTCTGGGTTAATGGCTATCAACATTAGAGAAGATGATGAACTAATTAGTGTTAGATCAGCTAACGAAGGACAAGAAGTTATATTTGTAACATCTAACGGTATGGCCATTCAGTTTAATGAAAAAGAAGTAAGGGATATGGGCCGGGGAGCTACAGGTGTTAAAGGGATAAACTTATCTAAAAATGATGTTGTAGTAGCTATGGAAATAACAGATGAATCAAAAGATCTTCTTGTTGTAAGTGAAAAAGGCTACGGAAAGAGAACTGACTTAAAGGAATATCGTGTACAATCAAGAGGTGGAAAAGGCGTAAAAACCTATAATGTTAATGAAAGAAGTGGCTGTTTAGTAGGTGCAAAGATTGTTGATAATGAAGATGATATTCTACTAATCAATAACGATGGAACAGTTATCAGACTTAATGTTAAGGATATTTCTAGAATGGGAAGAAACACTAAAGGGGTAACCCTAATGAAAACCCATTTAGAGCAAAAAATTGTTTCAGTAGCTTTAATTCCTCAGCACGAAGCAGCAGAAGAAGAAGAAGAAGAGATAGAATAACACCAATTATTTTTAGTATAAAATAATGAGTACAAGTAAGAAAACAAAAGTTCATAACTGCACTTTTGTTTTCTTTATATAAAAACAATATATATGTGTATAGGTTGTCAAAAAGGTAAATGAAGGTAATTAATAAAATGTTTAACATTTATTTTAAAGGGTAATAACTATGAGAGAGTTGATGGAGGGGGTAATGTATTAATGTCATTAAAGATTAATAAGCATTTTGACGAGGAGCAAAACCAGTGGAGTATGGAATTGACTGGAGAAGTTGATATCTATACTGCTGGGCAATTAAAGGATACCTTTATCAAATTAATTGAAGAAAGAAAAGAAAATATTAAGATCAATGCAGAAGGATTAGATTATATTGATAGCACTGGGTTAGGTGTATTAATAGGAGCACTTAAAAGATTAAAAGAAGAAAATAAAAATATTATTATTTTTAATATTAAACCAAGTATTAAGAAGTTATTAAATATTACTGGTCTGGATAAAATTTTTATCATTAAGGGGTGAAGTTAAAAACATTATGGTTAATGTAAAGGAGCAAGAAGATATGAATAAAACCAACAAAGACGAAATAAAGCTATCTATACCTAATAAACCAGAATACGTTAGTGTAGTACGTCTAACAGTAACAGGAATAGCTAATCGTATGGGCTTTAATATCGAAGAGATTGAAGATCTAAAGGTTGCTATTGCTGAAGCATGTTCAAATGCTATTACCCATGGACATAAAGACGATGATAATTTTAAAGTTAGTTTTGTAATAGAAGAAAACAAATTAGTCGTTACAGTCTGTGATAGTGGCAGAGGTTGCATGATAAATGACATTAAAAATCCCGATCTAGACCATTTAAATCAAGAAAAAGAAGGAGGTTTGGGGATTTTTATAATTAAATCACTAATGGATGATGTTAAAATCAGTTCTAGTGTTGGTTGCGGAACAACAATTATGATGACAAAGTATGTGGGGGTTGATCGCTAATGAGAAATGTAGCAAAAGCTACTGGAGATATTAAACATGTAGACTCCCTTCAATCAATGACAGAAAAGGACTTATTTCATTTATATTCCCAAAGTCGTGATAAAGAAATAAGAAATCTATTGGTTAATCGTCATTTATATATAGCAGAAATTTTATCTAAAAAGTTTGTTAATAAAGGAATTGATTATGAAGATATTTATCAAGTAGCTTCTATGGGTTTAATTTTTGCTATTGAAAGATTCGACATTACTAAAGGTTTCGAGTTTTCAAGTTTTGCTACTCCAACAGTTATTGGAGAGATAAAAAAGCATTTTAGAGACAAAGGTTGGTCAATTAGAGTACCAAGAAGAATACAAGAATTATCTAAAAAAATTAATGGGGCTAAAACAATCCTTCATCAAAAACTCCAAAGAACTCCTATGATTAAAGATATCGCAGAATACCTAGAATGTTCTGAAGAAGAAATTATGGAAGCTATGGAAGCAAGTCAAGTTTACACACCAAAATCATTAGATCTTACCTACGATAATGATGGTGAAGATAAAGATGTTCAATTAATTGACTTAATAGGTGAAACCGATAAGAATTTTGATACCCTAGAAAATAAAGACTTTTTAGAAAAGGCTATGGAAAAATTAAATGAAGTAGAGAAGAAGGTTCTAAAAGATCGCTTCTTTAATCAAAAAACTCAAATGCAAGTAGCCGATGAGCTAAAAGTATCTCAAATGACTGTTTCTAGAATGGAGAAAAAAATAATAGAGAAGTTTAGGAAAGAACTTAACAAAATAGAATAGCAAACAAAGTCTACTATAAAGTAAGCCCTTTAGGTTATAGGTAAATCAAATGTTTACCTTAAATTGGACTTTTAAAAACCATTGACTTTAAGCTAAAGTTCCTGTATAGTAGTACAAGTCGTCCCTAAAGGGCAATTATATCTGTGGTATCATAAAGCAAGCTGTTTCAATGATTACCGAAAGTTATTTCATATAAATTATAATGTTTCACAACAATATTGATAATAACGATAAGGTGATAAACTTTAAAGCTACTTCTAAGGAGTTAACATAGAGGATTAGTTAGAAGAAGGTTAAGATTTTAAAGAATTTTAGGTTAAGATCTTAAAGTAATTTTATGATAATTCTTTTAGTGAGATTATAATAACTTAAAAAAATAAAAAGCATAAAAAAATATTTGACACATTAAGTTATATGTGATATAGTAGTTAAGTCGCCTGTTGATGGCGATGGGGCGTAAGCCCTTGAAACAAGTAGGTCTTTGAAAACTGAACAGTATAGATTTAAGCCAGCATAGCAAAAATTTTACGTCAATGATAAAACTGTAAAGGTTTTATGATGTTCAACAATCTCATTGCCAAAACTTATTTTAAATAAATGAAATTGGCAAATCGATTTTGAACTAAGTGACTAACACAAAATTTATATAAATTTTGGTTATCTACTTTATTATTAAGAGTTTGATCCTGGCTCAGGATGAACGCTGGCGGCGTGCCTAACACATGCAAGTCGAGCGGAGTTTATTAAAGGAAGTCTTCGGATGGAATTTAATAAACTTAGCGGCGGACGGGTGAGTAACGCGTGGGCAACCTGCCCTGTACAGAGGGACAACAACGGGAAACCGTTGCTAATACCTCATAAAACCCTAAAGGGGCATCCCTTATGGGTCAAAGAATTTCGGTACAGGATGGGCCCGCGTCTGATTAGCTAGTTGGTGAGGTAATGGCTCACCAAGGCGACGATCAGTAGCCGACCTGAGA
>NZ_KK211286.1:327493-329833 GCF_000621485.1 Alkaliphilus transvaalensis ATCC 700919 | reverse complement strand
ACTGGCGCTACTGGTGCTACGGGTGCTACTGGTGCAACAGGTGCTACGGGTGCTACTGGTGCTACTGGTGCCACTGGTGCTACTGGTGCCACTGGCGCAACAGGTGCTACTGGCGCAACAGGTGCTACTGGTGCTACTGGTGCTACTGGTGCTACAGGCCCGACTGGACCAACTGGACCAACTGGACCAACTGGACCAACTGGACCATAATTTTAATTTCTTTAATGGGATACCTCTACTTCAGGGGAGAGGTATCCCTTTTTAATGATAACTCACCAGAAAGATTTAGATCTAATTCTATAAATAGTCTGGGAAAGGAATGATGATATGATTACAATTAGTCTATGTATGATAGTAAAGAACGAGGAGGCTCTTCTTGCCCGTTGTTTGGATACGGTAAAAGATCTAGTTGATGAGATAAATATTGTAGATACAGGTTCTACTGACAAGACTGTAGAAATTGCCAAACAATATACTGACCGAGTTTACTTCTTTGAATGGATAGGTAATTTTGCTGCAGCTCGAAATGAATCTTTTAAATACGCTACTAAAGATTATATTCTATACTTAGATGCAGATGATGTTATCTTAGAAGAAGATAGAATCAAACTAAAACAATTAAAAGAATCTTTAGACCCATCAGTTGATTCCGTTTCAATGTACTATGATGCAAGTACAGATGAGTTCGGAAATGTTACGTTAAGATATCGGCGTAATCGACTTGTAAAAAGGGAAAAAAACTTTGTATGGCGTGGTGACTGTCATCAGTTTCTAGATGTAAAAGGAAAAATAGTAAATGCTGATATATCTATAACCCATAAGAAAATTAAACATGCTGTCGGTCGAACAATCTCAATATATGAAAAGAAAATAGAACGGGGGGATGTTTTTACTGCTAGAGATCATTTCTATTATGGGAACGAACTTCGGGAAAATGGACATTACAAAAAAGCAATAGAGAGTTATGATAAGAATATTGCTACTAAAGAGGGGTGGATTGAAGATAAGATTTTTGCATGTATTTTTAAAGCAGATTGCTATCGACATCTTGGTGACCTAGAAAATGAATTAACTTCATTATACCAATCTTTTAAATTTTCTCCCCCCAGAGCAGAGGCGTGTAGCCGTATTGGCTATATTTTTCAAAGACAGAAGAACTATAAAATTGCAGCTTTTTGGTATGAATTAGCTACTAAACAAGTACCAGAAGCAGACCGGTGGAGCTTTGTTTATGTAGACTATCATACATGGTATCCCAACCTACAACTTTGTGTTTGCTATTACAATTTAGGTGATTTTGAAAAATCTTATTTTCATAATGAGGAAGCAAGAAAATATCGTCCTCAAGATGAGCGCATTCTTCACAATAGGCAATTATTAAAGGACAAATTAAAGTCTTTAATGACGCAGGAAAATTAAGACATTCAAGCAGTAGATTTTTTTAGTTTTTATTAAAATTAGATTGGTTTTAAAATTAGGTAGAGAAGGAATTTGTTATTCTTCTCTACCTTTTCATCATTAAGCCAGTATACATTTGTTTATTTAATAACGATGTGATTAAATTATAATTTTAAGGAACATTTGTTTCATAATAAAATACCATGTACTATAGCAAGTAGTTAAGTGCTATAATCATAAAACTTACTATTAATGACAAGGAGTGAATAAGATGTCAGTAAATAATATTATTATAAATGACAGCTTTGAAACCGGTGGATTCCCTCCATGGATACCTTTCAATGCAACAATAACAAGAGAGTTTAGTCATACCGGTTATTTTGCCACTAGACTTGTTGGTGGGGCAATTAACTCTTTTATCTATCAAATTGTTCCCATTACAGCTGGGCAAAGATATCAATTTTTTGTCTCTTTATCTAAAGTAGGCTTATTACCCAGCCCTCAAGTATCCTTATCAATACCCTATTATGATGCTAACTTCAACTTTATTGGCTATGAGCTTATTGAAGTAATTGATTTTGATAGAATTGGAAATGCAGAAACCGAAGATTGGTTAGAAATATATGCCACAACAGGTCCTGCTCCCCTTGGAGCGACACAAGCACTTGTTCTAGTTAATTCCCTTCCATCTGCTGGAACTGCTGATATCATTGTAGATGATGTCGCATTATTAGAAGCCGAAGGTAGCGGCATAATCGGGCCAACTGGGCCTGCTGGGCCAACTGGACCTGCCGGAACTACCGGACCTGCTGGGGCTACTGGACCTGCTGGAGCTACTGGACCTGCTGGTGCCACTGGACCTGCTGGTGCTACTGGACCTGCTGGAGCTACTGGGCCTGCCGGAACTACTGGACCTGCTGGAGCTACTGGACCTGCCGGAAC
>NZ_KK211286.1:0-327284 GCF_000621485.1 Alkaliphilus transvaalensis ATCC 700919 | reverse complement strand
CCTGCTGGAGCTACTGGACCTGCTGGAGCCACTGGGCCTACTGGGCCTACTGGTCCTACCGCTGAAGCAGTAACAGAAACTTCTGCCTTTGCTGCCAATACTTCAAGCCCAATTATAGGCGTTGTCCTTGGTGGAACTCCTGTACCACTTCCTGACAACCAGATATTAGAAAACATTACTGTTAATGCAGGAAATACTACCTTTACAGTAACTGAAGCTGGTAGATATTATATTTCTTATAATGTTAATACTACAGCTGCATTACTGCTAGGTACCCGAGTCCTAATTAACGGAACACCATATGAACCATCTATTATTAATCCTGTATTATCAGTTGCAAGCTTCTCAGTTGATTTTACTGCCACCCTTACTGCTGGATCAACAGTCACATTAGAATTATTCGGCTTATTAGGTGCTGCCACCCTTCAAGCTGGTGCTGGAGCTACTCTCAACATTATAAGAATAGCTTAATAAATTTATAATATAGGGCTTATCTCACGATAGGCCCTTTTTCAATTGAATTAATTAATAAAAACTACATCTTAAATAGCTAGTCATATTACATCCAACTTTTATTTTAAACCACAGTTTTTTACAATTGTCATCATAGACAAATCATACTGTTTTATTATCTGCAACAACGATATCTTCAAAACATATATTATTTCTAGAAGGAGACTTATCTCAACTATATTCCTTGTGTTAAATCTATATATCTAGTTTTAATACTCTCTCCCCTTTCGAATAAAATAATTTCTCTATAAAAAGAGGTGAAAATAATGTCATTTACCGATCTAGTTGTCAATGGCGGATTTGAAACTGGAAGTTTTCCGCCTTGGATAGCTATAAATGCAACCATAACATCTCAGTATACTCACTCTGGAAGATATGCTGCAAGGTTAACTGGGGGAATAGTTAATAGCTTTATTTCTCAATTTGTACCAGTTGAATCAGGGGAGCAATTAGCCTTTCTTGTATCAATTGCAAAAGTAGGAATAGCTCCTAGTCCATTAGTATCTATCTCTATTTCTTATTATGATGCTGCCTTTAATTATCTAGGGAGTGGGCTAATTACTAATATTTATTCTAGTATGTTACCAAATGTTGAAGAAGGTACTTGGATAGAAATTTATGATGTAACTTCAACTTCTCCCCTTGGTACTACTCAGGCTCTTATAACAATCATCAAACTTCCATTAGCTGGAAGTGCCGATGTCATAGTAGATGACGTTTCATTACTTGAAGTCGAAGATACAGATGATGGGCCTACTGGACCTACTGGAGCTACGGGACCGACTGGTGTTACTGGAGCTACCGGTCCGACTGGTGTTACTGGAGCTACCGGTCCGACTGGTGTTACTGGAGCTACTGGGGCAACCGGCGCTACTGGGGTCACTGGACCTACTGGCGCTACTGGGCCAACGGGACCTACTGGGGCAACAGGGCCTACTGGATCAACAGGTGTTACTGGAGCTACCGGACCAACTGGTGCTACCGGACCGACTGGGGCCACCGGACCTACTGGCGTTACTGGAGCGACTGGTGCCACCGGGCCAACAGGTGCCACTGGAACCGCTGGAGAAACAGGTGCAACCGGACCTACTGGTGTTACTGGAACCACGGGTGCTACTGGACCTACTGGAGTAACAGGGCCTACAGGCGCTACTGGACCTACTGGTGCAACAGGGCCTACTGGTGCTACGGGCACAACAGGTCCTACGGGTGCAACTGGTGTTACTGGACCGACAGGAACCACTGGTGCTACCGGACCTACTGGAACCACTGGAGCTACGGGCGCTACAGGGCCTACGGGTACAACTGGTGTTACTGGTGCTACCGGACCGACTGGGCCTACTGGACCGACTGGAGCCACTGGGCCAACGGGACCTACAGGTGCTACTGGAGCTACCGGACCGACTGGACCTACTGGCGCAACTGGGCCGACTGGGGCCACTGGTGCTACCGGACCTACTGGGGCAACAGGGCCTACTGGTGCTACGGGCACAACAGGTCCTACGGGTGCAACTGGTGTTACTGGACCAACGGGTCCAACTGGAGCTACTGGGCCGACTGGGGCAATCGGCGCTACTGGGGCAACTGGTGCTACTGGAGCCACCGGGCCTACTGGTGCCACTGGAACCACTGGAGCAACAGGTGCAACCGGACCTACTGGTGTTACTGGAACCACGGGTGCTACTGGACCTACTGGAACAACAGGTGCTACGGGCGCAACAGGTGCTACAGGTGCCACAGGGCCTACTGGACCAACGGGTGCTACTGGACCGACTGGTGTTACTGGAGCTACTGGGGCAACCGGCGCTACTGGGGTCACTGGACCGACAGGCGCCACCGGACCGACGGGTGCAACAGGTGCTACTGGACCGACAGGAACCACTGGAGCTACTGGTGCTACCGGACCGACTGGAGCTACTGGGTCTACTGGACCAACCGGGCCTACTGGAGTAACAGGACCTACTGGTGCGACTGGGCCAACCGGCGCTACTGGATCAACAGGTGCTACGGGCGCCACCGGACCTACTGGAGCAACAGGCGCTACAGGTGCTACTGGACCGACTGGAGCCACTGGGGCAACTGGCGCTACCGGACCTACTGGGCCGACGGGTACTACAGGACCTACTGGTACAACCGGACCGACTGGAGCTACGGGCGCAACAGGTGCCACTGGTGTTACTGGAGCTAACGGACCTACTGGGCCGACTGGACCAACCGGGCCGACTGGACCTACTGGAGCTACGGGCGCAACAGGGCCTACTGGACCAACGGGTGCTACTGGGCCTACTGGTACCACCGGACCTACTGGCGTTACTGGACCTACTGGTGTTACTGGGGCAACTGGTGCCACTGGAGTCACTGGACCGACTGGTGCCACTGGAACCACAGGCGTAACGGGTGCTACGGGCGCTACAGGAGTCACAGGTGCTACCGGACCGACTGGACCTACTGGCGCAACTGGGCCGACTGGGGCCACTGGTGCTACCGGACCGACGGGTGCAACAGGTGTTATTGGTGCTACCGGACCTACAGGGCCAACTGGACCGACTGGAGCCACTGGGCCAACGGGACCTACTGGAACCACTGGTGCTACTGGTGCAACCGGCGCTACAGGGGCCACTGGAGCTACAGGCGCTACAGGGCCTACGGGTACAACTGGTGTTACTGGTGCAACAGGCGCTACGGGAGTTACAGGGCCTACTGGACCAACAGGTGCAACAGGTGCCACTGGAACCGCTGGAGAAACAGGTGCAACCGGACCTACTGGTGTTACTGGAACCACGGGTGCTACTGGACCTACTGGAGTAACAGGGCCTACAGGCGCTACTGGACCTACTGGTGCAACAGGGCCTACTGGTGCTACCGGACCTACTGGAACCACTGGAGCTACGGGCGCTACAGGACCTACTGGTGCCACTGGAACCACAGGAGCAACAGGTGCTACGGGCTCTACTGGAGCCACTGGTGCTACTGGGCCGACGGGGACCACAGGACCGACTGGGGCTACTGGAATAACAGGACCTACTGGACCTACTGGACCTACTGGGGCTACTGGGCCAACTGGTGCCACTGGCGCTACGGGTGCCACTGGTGTTACTGGTGTTACTGGAGCTACCGGTCCGACTGGAGCAACAGGGCCTACTGGTACAACTGGACCTACTGGAGCCACTGGTGCTACTGGTGTTACTGGACCGACAGGAGCTACTGGCGCAACAGGTGCTACGGGCGCAACAGGACCGACTGGGGCAACAGGGCCTACTGGATCAACAGGTGTTACTGGAGCTACCGGACCAACGGGTGCTACCGGTCCGACTGGGGCCACCGGACCTACTGGCGTTACTGGAGCGACTGGTGCCACCGGACCAACAGGTGCCACTGGAACCGCTGGAGCAACAGGTGCAACCGGACCTACTGGTGTTACTGGAACCACGGGTGCTACTGGACCTACTGGAGTAACAGGGCCTACAGGCGCTACTGGACCGACAGGAGCCACTGGTGCTACAGGTGCTACTGGACCTACTGGTGCAACCGGACCGACAGGAACCACTGGACCTACTGGCGCTACCGGGCCGACTGGTACAACTGGTGTTACTGGTGCTACTGGACCGACTGGAGCCACTGGGCCAACGGGACCTACAGGTGCTACTGGAGCTACCGGACCGACTGGACCTACTGGCGCAACTGGGCCGACTGGGGCCACTGGCGCTACCGGGCCTACTGGAGCTACCGGACCTACTGGTGTTACTGGGGCCACCGGACCTACTGGAGCAACTGGACCTACTGGATCAACAGGTGTTACTGGAGCTACCGGACCAACTGGTGCCACTGGACCTACAGGTGCTACTGGGCCGACTGGACCAACCGGGCCTACTGGAGCCACTGGAGTAACAGGACCTACTGGGGCAACAGGGCCTACTGGTGCTACTGGACCTACAGGTGCTACTGGTGCCACTGGTGCAACAGGCGCTACCGGGCCTACTGGACCTGATACTGCTGATTTGGCTTTTGTAAATACCGCCGGTTCTATTAGTGTTTATAACCCTCCAACTGTCCCTCTAAATACTGAAATTACAGTTGCAACAGTACCAAATGTCCCATTAATAGTCGGTCAAAATATTAAAGCAGATTATGCTTTAGCTATTGAAACCAATAATACTGCAAATAACAATGTTATTTTTGAAATAAGATTATATCGAGGTGCCACATTGATCTCAACACGTATCGTTAATAGATCCCTTGCAAGTTCAGGTATTCAAAGATTTCTTTTAGGTAGCACCTATGTTGATACTGCTCCTTCAACTGGCAATTTCGACTATACAGTGCGTGTTATTGTTACTACTGCTACGAATGTTACAAGCGCCGATGCAATTAACAGAAACCTAAATCTTATTATTTTCTCATAATCATGAGTGAAGGAGAGTCGTAAAAGGCTCTCTTTCTATTTAACACCTTTAAGAAATCTAATTAATGAATAATTTATCTAATCATAAAAAAACTGGGCAATCTACCCAGTTTTTTTCTTAAATCTATTATACTTTTATCCATAGATATTTATAATATCCTATTACTTCTCTAAAAATAGAATAAAAATCTCTTATTTCAAAAATTCGACCATGGGCAGAATAAACCTTTTCAACCCCTACCTTCTTAAAGGCTAACTTTGTTCTTGATATATGAAAATACTGAGAAATAACCATTACCGACTCAAAACCAAAATCCTCCATTATAGATTTAGAATTAATAGCGGTTAACATTGAATTATAACCTTCATTATCCTCTATCACATCATCTATTAATACGCCTTTCCTAACCAGATAATTCTTCATCACCTTGGCCTCATCGAAACCTTCCCTTCCTACTCCACCACTTACAATTACATACTTAAAATAACCTTCATGGTAAAGTTCTGCGGCTCTATCTAATCTAGCTCTTAATCTTTTTGATGGTTCTCCATTTAACTCAACTTTATTTCCTAGTACCACTGCTACATCAGCCTGTCCTAATTCGTCTATTAACCCATCAATTGTGATGGTAATGGCATGAATTACCCCCCATAGCATCAATATAAACATTAAAAATAGCCCTATAAGGATCACCTTTTTCATGTAAAGATTCCTCGCTTTCCCTTTAGTTATAAGAATTTAAACTTATCTAAATCCTTAAAAAGAAGAAGTATATTCCATCTTTAAAAATTTAATACTATGTTATATATAATATTACACAAGCCGTTAGATTTTCCTTTTTAGAATATAAGATTTTTAACTATCTTATCTATAAAAGAGAATCTGTAATTTAAGGTTATTGGCATAAAATGTATAGTGGGTATTTAATATGGCACCAACTAAAGGAGGAATTTAGGAATGGGTATTAACCAACAGATAAATTTTAAAAAGCCACCTCAATCTTATTGGATGGATTCAACATCTAATACAGATTACCCCACTTTAACTGAAGATATCAAAGTTGATGTGGCAATTGTTGGTGGGGGAATGGTGGGTATTTCCACTGCTTATTTACTCAACAAGCATGGTATTAATGTAGCTATTCTAGAGGCCGATCATATCCTACAAGGTACAACTGGACATACAACGGCAAAGATCACCTCCCAGCATGGATTAATATACAATAAAATTAAAACCTCCCTAGGGGGAGAATTTGCTAAACAGTATGCAGATGCCAATGAATCTGCTATTCGAATGATTGAAGCAATAGCCCAAGAAAATAACATTGAATGTGACCTTATCCCCCAGTCGGCTTATGTCTATACACAAAGAGATGGATACATTGATAAGATCAGTGATGAAGTAAAGGTAGCAGCCTCACTAGGTATAAAAGCAACTTTTCTAGAGGATACACCCTTACCCTTTCCAGTTAAAGCAGCAGTGAGATTTGATAATCAGGCACAATTTCATCCACGGAAATTCCTACTTCCACTTGCAGAAATAATTACAAATAATGGTTGTTTAATATTTGAAAAAAGTCGAGTTGTCGATATCGAAGAAAATGACAAGTATGTTCTACGTACAAGTGAGGGGAGAAAAGTAACTGCAGAAAAGGTCATCATTGCATCCCACTACCCCTTCTACAATAAGCATGGATTATACTTCAGCAGAATTTACTCGGAAAGATCATATGCTGTTGCCATTAATGCTAAGGAAAAATATCCTGGTGGAATGTATATCACAGCTGAAGAACCTGGTCGTTCCCTCAGAAGCCAACCCTTAAATAATGGTGAATTGATCATTGTTGGCGGAGAACATCATAAAACAGGTCAAGGGATAGACACCATTAAACACTATAGAGCTTTAGTAGAATTTTCCAATGAAACCTTCACAGTACAGGATATTCCCTATCGATGGTCTACTCAGGACTGCATGACTATGGATCATTTACCATATGTAGGGCATTTTACATCAAATACCCCTAATTTATATGTTGCAACTGGATTCGGCAAATGGGGTATGACCAACAGTATCGCATCGGCTATGATATTAAGGGATCTAATTCTCTACGAAAAAAATCCTTGGCAGGATGCTTATAATCCTTCAAGAGGGACAATTACTGCTTCTGCAAAAACCTTCGTTGTTGAAAATCTAAATGTGGCAAAGGAGTTAATCAATGGTAAACTAGAGCCCATTCCTAAGGATGTAGATGTTAAACCAGGTGAGGGAAAGATCATCGAAGCTAATGGCCAAAAAGCCGGCGCTTATAGAGATGAAGAAGGATCCCTCCACGTAGTAGATACAACCTGTACCCATATGGGATGCGAATTAAGCTGGAACTCTGCAGAAAAGTCATGGGATTGTCCATGTCATGGTTCAAGATTCTCCTATAAAGGAGACGTAATCGAAGGACCTGCCTTTAGACCTTTGAGCCTACATAAAGAGGTTAATACTATAGAGAAACTTATAAAAGATGATTTTTAGAGAAAATAGCAAGATCAGCTTTTAATAGTAAGGGCTACCATTTATAGGTAGCCTTTTTTAGATGATTGAGTTTGAGGACAGGTCTTGTAAAATCTACTATTATTTAAAATCATATCGGGTTCAATATCAATTAATTCCGTAAAACTTAATTGAGGGTTATTCCTTAAGAAAGATTTAACAATTTCATACCCAAAATAATATCCAATACACCAAGGTAGTCCTATAGATTCATCTCCAAATAAGTAACCATTGTGCAATGACCTATCTGTGCTGTCTAGAACCTGCTGGTATTTTTCCCAGTATAAGTTTTCCCTTTCTTCTGTTAATGGTTTATTTAACCATTGAGGTTCTAGCTGCCCGTACAAACTCTTTGCAAATGCATCTGCTTGTCCTTCGCTTATGATATTTTCTAACAGAGTTCCCCTTACATTTCCTCTTAAAACGTACCAATTATGCCCCCAGACAGAATGATGGTACTCATGGGCTATCACATAAGGTATCCACTTTTCATAATCATTGGCTAAAGGGTTTATGTTAATGATTATATTTCCAAAGATACCAGTCCCAACTACACCATTCTGACGTTCTTTAACAGTTAAATTTAAATCATCCAATGGGTAGAAAGCAATAACTAAAGGATCATCGTCTTCTTTTACTAAAGCATTATTAATCTTATTAAACTCTGTCTTTAATAGATTAAAATTAATCTCCTGATATACCTCTAGCTGTTCTTTTAATTTTTCTATATCTTTTATAGGAGATGGTTTCATAAAGGAACAATCATATGGTGCCCATTGAGAAAGTTCCTTCCAATAAGGCTTTATTAGAAACTCATCCCACAATTCATCGTAATTTAAATTACCATTTTCTATTTCTTTAATATAGTTTTTCACTGATTCAATCGTGTTTATGAATTTAACTTCCATAAAACGCCCCCTAATTATTCTGTTTGTTAATATATGCTTCCTCACCAGTCATACCTATTTTCATCACCCACCAGCCAACAAATGAATCACCTTAACATCATCCCCATCATTAATGATGGTAGTGTCATACTGATCAGCAGGTATAATCTCTTCATTTATACTGACTATAATCTTTGGGAAAGTATATTTCTTCTGTTCTAACAACCTCGTGATGGTTAAGCCCTCTTCCCATTCAGAATCCCTGTTATTTACCTTGATCATCTTAAAACCTCCCGATTAAATGATAGGTGGAGCACCAAAGCACTCCACCTATTACTCTGCAGATCTTATTATCTTTCTTCTTGGTCATTTGGATTATGTTGTCATACTGCAAATTTACTTATCATACACCTTAGTTTAGAATTGCCAAGTAATTTTTACGATAGACATTAGCTTTATTACAAATGCTTCTCTACAACTTCAATTAATTCTGGTAAGTCCATTCCAATTGACTTAAGGTGTTCTACTGTTGGTACACCGTTTGGAGTCCAACCTCGTCTCTTGTAAACAGCATCAGTTAATTGCTCATATTGATCAAGTCTATATTCTCTCATGACCTTAATTTTCTCTTCAGTCGTTTTCCCTTCAGGATTGTAGCCTAAAAGTTCAATTAACTGCTTATCATATCTTTCCTGTCTAGATTCATATTCTTCCTTAGTAACAGGCCCCATAGAGCGATATGGCATCGCATCTTGCTTTCTAAGACCTTTGCCTCTTCTTATATTAAAGACTCTTTGGAAATTATAAACCCTTTCAGACTGACGGATTAATTCATACTTATCTATGTTTGCACCAGTTACACCGTTATATAGGTTTATGTAATTTTGAACATGTTCTGGAATTTTTGCAGGCTCATCTGCAGTTGCATTACTTAGGGGAATTGTATCGTTCCAAGGCAGTTTACACATACCCATTAACCCAAACCATGTTCTAAACATTGGGAAATAGTGTAGGGCTTCTGCCTTATCTTCAAAAGTTGGAATTTGATTATTAACCATATCCATAAAGATTAACCAAGCTTCGTCATGCTGTGGCCCTTTGTTAGTTAAACCATAGCCCCCCTGCTGAGCTAAAGATTCCTTTGGAAGATATTCCGATACCTCTAGACCTTTTTGCTCCATACCGATATCATTTAAGAAGTCTGGGTCTGCCCCATATTTCTCTACAAATACTTCTTTAAGTTTCTTAACCCCCATTCCTACTAATACACCAAAGCCTTCCCCCCTAGACATTTGATGTAATAATTCCAATTGAGCAAGGCCATTACCGAAGTTTAATTCGAGTCCTCCTGTAATCTCTTTGTCAATAATTCCCCTTTCATAACATTCCATTGCAAATGCAACAATTGTACCAAAGGAAATAGTATCTACCCCATAGGTATCACAATAGAAGTTTCCTTCGAGTATAATGGCAGGGTCAAAAATTCCGCAATTTGAACCTAAACCAGCAGCATTTTCATATTCTGGCCCATCTATTGTAACTTTGTGACCTTTATAAGGCCCTGTCTGAATTTCAAAATGATCCGCTGCCTTAGCACAGGATAAGGAACATCCAAACCAACATCCATCAGGCATTCCTTGAGTAATAAACTTCTCTATAAAAACATTAGAGGCTATATTTTTGGTATCAGGATGACATCCATATTGATAATTATGTACAGGTAATAAATCATATTCATCCATTACCTCAATAATATTAGCCGTCCCTATTTGTCGCATTCTACATTGCTGATCATCAAGATCATGAATTTGTTTATGTAGCTTGATTCCAGTTTTATTAATGATGGCTTGGTCTACTGGATTATTTAAGTTCCCCTTCGTCCCTTTAAACTTAATAACAACTGCCTTAATCTTCTTATCTCTAAAAACTCGACCTATTCCACCTCTTCCGGCTTGCTTTAATCTTGCTACTTGTCTTCTCATATCGTAAAAAGAGAAATTTAATAGACCAATATTTACATGATCTGCAGCAGAACCAGCCGATATGACAGAAATGTTCTTCTTATCCTCTTCTGAATTAGCATACATTTCAGTTAATTGCTCCGAAACAACATGGCCATCAATCGCCTCTAGGGGAGCTTCTTCAATTCTAATAATCCCTTCATTTCCATCTATAAAAATGATAACATCCTTTTCAGCCTTCCCCTGTAGTTCTAAGGCATCAAAACCAGAAAACTTTAGATATGGCCCAAAATAACCTCCAACATTACTGTCGATAGGTAGATCAGTCATAGGAGAAATGGTTACAACTAATGACTTTCCTGCCCCTGGATATTGGGTAATTCCACATAGAGGTCCTCCAGCTATAACAATTTCATTTTCTGGATCGTTCCACTTTGTTTCTGGCTTAGTCGCATCCCACAAATAACGAAGACCTACTCCTTTACCACCTATAAATTTCTCTTTAACGTCTTCAGAAATTTGCTTTTCTTCTATTCTATTATCACCAATATTGATATACAAGGATTTATTAGTGTATCCTCTATCTAACTTTGCTGGCTCATATTTATACTCTGCCAATAGCTTATGAGCTTCTTTTAAAACAGTAACATCCATCATTTCAGCCCCCTTCAATAATTTAATGAGATCACTGCCCCTTAAAACTTCTCCTTTGTCTCAAAGTCGAGATCTTCTACAGTTATTGCACCAGTTGGACACTCTTTTGCACAAAGACCACAGGCAATACATTTAAAGGGTTCTATGTAGTCATCATGTTGTCCCATTGCAGATTCTGGACAAAAACCAACACACATGAAACAACCAACACATTCTTTTTTATTGATTCGAACTACACCCTTTGGGTCTCGTTTGATGGCTATTATTGGGCAAATATCAATACAGACCCCACATTGATTACAAACATTGATGGTATTTGATTCACCAGCTTCTACTTTAATGCATGATTTTTCACGATTATTTTCCTTGAAGTATGCCTTAGAACAGACCTCTTCACAAACACCACACCCAATGCAAAGTTCATCCTTTTTAACTAATAATTTCATATACTTACCACCTCCATTTGATTATTTATAATCTGTGAAACTAATTTCACTTCCTTTACTTATATAGGAAGAATCTTACTAAAGGTTTTGTCCTCTTCTATTAATACTTATGAAATCGTTTACTTTATTCCACAAATAAAAATTTTATAAAAATTTAAATTTATACGATTCCATCATTTTACTTATACGACATAGAAATTTGATAACCTTCTTTTTGACAAAATTTTTATTCAAAAGAGACAATATGAAATATTCTAATAATTTGTTTGAAGTTAAAGCCAAAATATAAATAAAACCTAAAGGAAATAAGTCTTTGACCCTCCCTTTAGGCTAACATTTTACTTGAATTAATCTACTTTTTATGTTCTATTCTTTTTCAAATTTTTTTAAGTCTATTATTGCTATTCTCTTTCTTCCACGATAACTTGATATTCTTTTCCCTTTACTGTAATGTTAAAAATCCTCATAGAGGCATTAGCACTACCACTAATTACTCTATCTTTTTCATTAAACCTATTTTGTAAATCGACAATTTTCGTCTCCTGTTTTCGAAGTAATTGATGGGCTTCTTCAAGAGAAACTGATTTAAAGTTAATTTCATCCCCAGGTTTCATTTGGGCTAAGTAGGGTAAATCTACTGAAATGACATTGGCAATTTTCGTATATCCTCCAGTAGTTTGATGATCAGCCATCATAATAATGGGTTTACCATCTCCTGGTACCTGTATCGCCCCAAGATTAATGCCTCCTGAAATAATATCTGCTCCATCTAAATGCTGTATCTTTTCGCCCTCTAGTCGATAGCCCATCCTATCCCACTGGTTTGATAATTTATAGGTTTCTTTGAGAAAAGTTTCAATTCCTTTTTTATGGAACCGATCTAATTCGGGGCCTAAGATTACTCGAATTGTCTTACTATTTTCATATTGAGGAATCATATCCACAGGGATGATTTTTGTTGTAGGTTTTTGATTTAGGGGAATTTGTTGAATAGGAATGATATCTCCCTCCTTTAACTTTCTACCTTTAAAACCACCAAAACCACCCCTCAAATAAGTAGATTTACTTCCCATTACGACTTCTACATCGAAGCCGCCAGCCACCGTTAAGTATCCCCTACATCCCTTTATTGGATTTGAAAACTTTAATATATCTCCTTTATTTGCATAGAGGGTTTGATACATTTTTACCTTCTTGTCATTTAATTGAGGTTGAAAGTCACCTCCTGTTATGGCAAAGCTGGTTTTATCTAAAAATTTTATTGTTGGTCCTATATAAGTAAATTCTAATCCTACTTCATGTCGACTATTTCCAACCAGTAGATTCCCTAATTCTAACCCATAGCGATCCATCGCTCCAGCAACAGGAATACCGAATTGTTGATAGCCCCATCGTCCACCGTCTTGCAGGGTAGTCAGTAAACCAGCATTAACAACCAAAATACTAGACATGATTCACCCTCCCTTCCATTAGGGATTCCTTCACCTGATATTCTCCAACACGACTAGCCCCTTCAATTCTTTTATATTCTTCTTCTGTAATTGGTTCAAATTGAATATAATCTCCGGCTTGAAACAAAACAACTGGACTTCTTTCGGGATCAAAGAGCTTAAGGGGAGTTCTCCCTATTAACTGCCACCCACCAGGACTATCAATTGGATAGATCCCCGTCTGATTTCCTGCAATTCCTACAGATCCTGCTGGAATTGTTTGTCTTGGTATTTCTAATCTAGGGGTGGCAATTTTTTCCTTCATTCCACCTAAGTAAGGAAAACCCGGAGTGAACCCTAACATATATATGAGATATTGGTTAGAACAATGTAGTTGTATGACTTCCTTTTCTGTTAATTGATTATGTTTAGCAACATTTAATAAGTCAGGTCCATATGCTCCCCCATATACTACGGGGACATGGACCACTTTAGCAGGAGGCAAAATAGTCTCTTCTATCTTTTCTTCAATTTTAGACAATTTGGCTACAAGATCTTTATACTTAATGATAGTTGGGTCATAAATAAGCATTATTGTTGTATAGGTGGGAATCATTTCAATTATTTCTGCAAAATTAACCTCTTCATTTTGTAGACAATAGATTAGGGCTCTAATTTTTTTATTTGTCTCTTTGTTAATCTCTTTACCAACTTCAATGATGATTCCATTATCACCAGTAGGAATAAACTTCAACTCATCCATCAAAACCCCTCCTAAACTTAAAGTATCTCTCCCATTGCCTTAAGCTCTACTTGATTAACCAATAACATTTCCCTTAGCTTCTTTGCAAAATCCATAGCTTTAGGATGGTCTCCATGAATGCAAATAGTGTCGGCATTTATGCTTATTTCTCTACCATCAATTGACGTAACTGTCTTATCTTTAATCATTTTTATAACCCTTTGGTAACAGATTTCTGTGTCATGTATTAATGCATTTTCCAAACTACGAGAAACGAGTGTACCATCATGATTATAGTTACGATCTGCAAATACCTCTTCTACAACTGGAAGCCCCACATCTTTTCCCGCCTTAATCATTGAAGAGTTGGCTAAGCCAACAAAAATGATCTCGTTATCAATTTGATAAATGGCTTCAGTCATTGCACGGGCTAGACTATAGTCTTTTGCTGCCATGTTGTATAAAGCACCATGGGGCTTTACATGTTGTAATCTCCCTCCATATGCAGTTAAAAATCCATTTAATGCTCCAATTTGATAAGTAATATAGGCCTTTATTTCCTCTAATGACAGATTCATATTTCTTCGACCAAACCCCATTAGGTCAGGAAAACCAGGATGGGCACCTATTGCAACCCCCTCTTTTAAAGCCTTTACAACAGTTTTACCCATAACTACAGGGTCACCAGCATGGAAACCACAAGCGATATTAGCAGAGGTAACATATTTAAGAATTTCATCATCGTTTCCTATTTTAAAATCACCAAAACTTTCCCCCAGATCACAGTTTAAGTCTACAACATACATCAATAGGCCGCCCCCTTATTCTTAAATTAGGATACACTTTTTTCTGTCTGAAGTTGTTCTTCTATTAATTCATGTAAACCCTCTAATATTTCTAAATTGGTTTCTAGGCTTAATCCATCTACTGTACATTCCGAACGTTTACTACAGCCATCCACCCCACCGACTTTAATCATTTCTTCTAACATCTTTATTTCATGGAACCTTTCATGTAGAAGGTTTTCACAAACATTCAAAGAAAGTCCTGCGACAATTCCATGCCCTCCCCAATTGGAGACCCCTGCTATGATCAGAAAGTCAGCTGAAGTTTCTGCACAAATTAACTGGCCATGCTTTACACTTTTACTAATATACTCAGCAATTTTTCCCATACCCATTTCATTACCACCATCGCCGATAGCAATGGTTTTAATCCCTTTTCTTTGGGCTTCCCAAAATAGAGGATCAGTATTAGGAATAAAACTGCTTAAATCTTCTCCACGCATAGAATAGCTTCCACCATTTTTTCCTCTACCTGGCCGTTCTAAAGCCACCACATGGGTTGGTTTAAAACGCTTAATTAATGATGTACAGTAGTCTTCTGCACCATCATAGGGAACTACTTCTATGATGCAATCTATCTCTAACACACCACAACAAGCATTAACTAAATCTACTGAAAATTCATCTGTTACAATCATCACCTCTTTACCAACCTTAAGTAGTCCCTTTGCTAAAGAAGCAGTTCCTATTGGCCCATCAGTTTCTCCTGTCATAGTATCACGAATGCAGAAACCAGTTATAATTATAACCCGCTCCGAATTGTAAAGCTCTGTAACCGCCCCTTCTAAGTCTCCTAATTGTAGGGCCTTAGAAAGTCCTCTCCCCCCTACATCTATTCCAATTAATTTTTCAATCTTTTCACAGTAATTGTTAATCATAATCCCATCAGCTCCTTATCTTTAATGTCAGTAATAAACATATGCCCTGGTGCGTGGGTAATAACAACTTCAGGCTTTACCCTCATAATTGCAGCTTGAGGAGTAACACCACAGGCCCAGAAAACTGGAATTTCTCCTTCTTTTATTGTTACAGCATCACCAAAATCAGGTTGATCAATATTTAAAATTCCAATTTCCTTTGGGCTACCAACATGAATAGGAGCCCCATGAACCTTAGGTAATTTTGACGTAACCTCAATTGCCCTCTCAACTAGTTCCTTTGGAACAGGTCTCATGCTTACAACCATTGGTCCATTAAAGATTCCAGCGGGGACACATTCTATATTCGTTGTATACATAGGTACATTTTTGCTTTCTTCAACATGTCGAACAGGCACACCCGCCTCCATCAGGGCATTTTCAAAGGTGAAACTGCAGCCTAACAAAAAAGACACCATATCCTCAGACCAGTACTCTGTTATGTCCTCCACTTCTTTTTCCAGTTGCCCATTCTTATAAATTCTATATTTGGGGATGTCCTTTCTAATGTCTCCTGTTGGAGCTGTAATAACAGGAGTGTATTGCCCCCCTTCACAGACATCTAATACAGGACAAGGCTTTGGGTTTCTTTGACAAAACAGAAAAAAATCAAAAGCATATTTTTTAGGAAGTACAACTAAATTTGCTTGGGCGTATCCTGGAGCTAAAGATGGGGTCGGCCCTCTCCATTTTCCACTTCTTATTTCTGATCTAGCAATTTTACCGGTTTTCATTTGCTTTCCCCCTTTTTACTTCTGTAGACAAACCTAAGTTAGTATTCAACATTCATCTTTAAAGTCCTTTTATTAACCTATTACATCTATTTGAATTTTTTTGATTTAAAAGTAACCCTATAGTGAAGTGATACTCAATCTATTTCCTTTTTCTTATTTCCTATTTCTAATTTCCTACTTCTTATTTCTTTTTTCCTTATGTTTAGAGACCTTATAACGGCATAAAGTTATCCTATTAAACAATAGGAAAATAAGCATTGTATTGTTCTTAAGTAAATATTTCGAAGTAATAATCGTTAGAACTGTATATTTTTATCGATGAAATTGAATATATATGCAAGTTTACAAAACTCAAATTGCAATTAAATTTTCAGTTAATTGTAATTCTTTTAGTAGTTTTCTGTAGTTTTTTGATGGCACTGTAATATAATTACTCTTGAAATTCTTTTCTATCGCTGTTATAATACTTGTTATATCCAATGAACTTCTAGTTTCACTTCATCTTTCGATATATCTACCATTTACATACAACTGAATTAATATATAAAAAATCTTTCATTTTAATAATATTATAAGTCATTTAGCATTAAATGTAAATGTATAAATATATCATGATTTTTGTAAGACACACCGGGAATCTTAAAATTAAACTGAGACATGATTTCCGAGTGTTTATATAAAATAATTTAAGGGGGAAAAAAAATGAAAAAAACAAAGAAATTTAAATCAATGGCAGTACTTTTAGTTGGAATTATGTTATTAGCTGCCTTTGTGGTAGGGTGTACTTCTAACACTGGAGGAAATGATTCCACACCTTCTCGTCTGGCTATTGCTACAGGAGGAACATCTGGCGTTTATTATCCTTTAGGGGGAGCTGTTGCTAACATCATCACTTCCCATGTTGACGGTGTTACAGCTAACGCCGAATCTACAGGAGCTTCTGTAGAAAACGTAAATCTCTTAAACATTGGAGACGTAGATTTTGCATTAGTTCAGAATGATATCTCCTATTATGCTTTTAATGGAATCGAAATGTTTGATGATCGAGATCCAATGAAAAATCTTAGAGGTATTGCTACACTATATCCTGAAACAATTCAAATAGTTGCAAATGCATCTGCTGATATTAACTCCATTGAAGATTTAAGAGGTAAAAGAGTTGCTGTAGGTGCTCCAGGAAGTGGTACAGAAGCTAATGCTAGACAGATTTTAGCAGCCCATGGACTTACTTATGACGATATCCAAGCTGATTATTTATCCTTTGCAGAAGCAGCAGACAACCTTAAAGATGGACATGTACAGGCAGCATTTGTTACTGCAGGTACTCCAACTGCCGCAATAACTGATTTATCAACTACCCACAGCATCAATTTACTTCCTATTTCTTCAGATGTAGCGAAGTCATTAATTGCTGAATATCCATACTATGCTGAAGTTAAAATTCCAGCAGGAACCTATAGAAATCAAGATACAGAAGTTAATGCCGTTGCAGTTATGGCGATGTTAACTGTTAGAGCAGGATTAGATGAAGATTTAGTTTATGATATTACCAAGTCAATCTATGAAAATCTAAATACATTAGCAGCTGCCCATGCTAGAGGCGAAGACGTAAGTTTAGATAAAGCATTTGACGGTATGTCCTTAGAAATCCATCCAGGGGCACAACGTTACTTTAATGAAGCTAAGTAATTCTCTTTACAAAGGGTTAGGGTATCGATTTAATCGATACCCCTTCTCCTTAATTTTTTCTATGCTAATACTTCTTTGCCTGCTTATCTATTTACTCTTACCTATCCAAATAATTAGTTTATCCGTGGATGAATCAACGTTATTCAATGTGGCACTTGATATTGGAGAAGAATTTTATATCGACTATACCCATTCTGTTATGAAAACAACTGTTAGGGATGTATTTGAAATTACAGAGAATAATACATTAAGATTAACACGAACTGAATATAGTTCTTTTGGAGCAGGTCTACCAACTGAAAATTACGGAAGCTTTAAATTAGAGAATGGTAGATATATTAACGAAGGAATCAATATGGAATTATCCTACATTCCCCTAAGAGTGGGAAATATAGCTAATCATCGCCTTCTTCTTCAAGAAGGAAGTGAATTTTTTCTTGCAAATTTTGTAGAGGGCGGCACATTGATCGATGTTAAACCAAGAAAAATAACTAGATTACAAAATATCTTAAGCAAAAGGAGGAATCGAAATGTCTAATAAACCTAAAAGTATTCAAGACAGTCTTGACGTTAATATAGATGTAGATGAAAAACTCGCCGAGTTTGATACGTCATCCAATATCAGAAAATTTAAAGGATCCTTAGCTGCAGCAGTTACTTTAATAGCTATTTCAATGTCGATTTTCCATCTTTACACTGCTGGTTTTGGAACCATGTTGGCAATGAAACAAAGAGCATTCCATCTACTTTTTGTCTTTGTTCTAGGTTTTCTAATGTATCCAATCACTAAGAAATCTAACAAAAATAAAGTTCCTATTTATGATTGGATCTTTACAGGTGCTGGTATCATTGTAACTTCTTATATTCTATTCTTTTTTGAAGATCTAGTCCGTCGTGGAGGAATGCCAACTAATTTAGATATTTTTATGGGAATTTTAGCAATTGGCTTAGTATTAGAAGTTACACGCCGTAGCATAGGTCCAGAACTTCCAATTATTGCAGTGATTTTTATTGCCTATGTCTTTGTTGGGCCTTATCTACCAGGAGCCCTCGGCCATAGAGGCTATAGCTTATCCAGAATAGTAAATCAGCTTTATATGACAACAGAAGGTATCTTTGGTACTCCTTTGGGAGTTTCTTCCACCTTCGTATTTATGTTTATTTTATTTGGTGCTTTTCTAGAAATAACAGGTGTTGGTCAATTCTTTATTGATATTGCCTTTTCTACGGCTGGTCACCTAAAGGGAGGACCAGCAAAGGCAGCTGTTTTAGCCAGTGGATTTATGGGTTCAATCTCTGGAAGTTCTATTGCAAATACCGTTACTACAGGTGCCTTTACTATTCCCCTTATGAAAAAGGTAGGCTATAAGGCAAACTTTGCAGGAGCTGTTGAAGCCGCCGCTTCCACGGGGGGGCAAATACTTCCACCTGTTATGGGGGCTGCTGCCTTTATCATGTCAGAATTCACAAATATACCCTATATAACAATTGTTATTAGTGCTATCGTTCCAGCTTTATTGTATTATTTAGGGGTAACCATCATGGTTCATTTACAGGCATCTAAACAAGGTTTAGAGGGAATGCCAAAGGAAGATTTGCCTAACTTTAAGAAAACATTTTCAATGGGCTTCCATCTCCTTCTACCACTGGTGGGGGTACTAGTATTTTTAATTATCTACTCACCTCTTAAAGCTGCCTTCTTAAGTATTATTGTTGCCTTAGGGGTAAGTCTACTTAGATCCCATACAAGAATTAAACCACAAGCTGTTTTATCGGCCCTAGAAGATGGAGCAAAAAAAGCAGTTAGTGTAGCGGCAGCATGTGCCTGCGCTGGAATCATTGTTGGTATTGTAACCCTTACAGGTTTAGGTCTAACCTTTGCTAATTTAATTGTTAGCCTTGCAGGTGGTAAATTAATACCAACTTTATTCCTTACAATGATCGCTTCTATTATATTAGGTATGGGGCTACCTACAACAGCTAAATATATTGTATTAGCAACCATGGCCGCACCTGCCCTAACGGAATTAGGTGTACCATTAATTGCAGCCCATCTATTTATTCTATACTTTGGTGTTATTGCCGATGTTACGCCACCCGTTGCCCTAGCTGCCTATGCAGGTGCTGGTATCGCAGGCGGAGACTCCTTCAAAACTGGCTTAAACGCTCTAAAACTTGGCTCTGCAGGATTCTTAATTCCTTTTATCTTTGCCATGAGCCCAACATTATTATTAATTGATGTAACCATAGGTCAAGCTATTGTTTCAATTCTTACAGCCTGCTTAGGGATTGTTGCCTTTGCCAGCGGTGTTCAAGGTTATTTCTTAACCTTTACTAAAATTTATGAAAGAATCTTATTTATTGTAGCTGCCTTATTACTAATTCACCCAAATGTGATGGTTGACGGTATCGGTTTTGCCCTTCTAGCCATCCCAGTTCTTTTACAGTTTAATAGATATAAAAAAGAAAAGAATGTTATGGTAAATGCATAAAGTTATACTAATTGCATAGAGTCTTCTTTTTAACTAAAAAACTGGAGTATATTAACTTAGCTCCAGTTTCAAGAGAAATAGCTACTTCCCAAAGATTACTGAAGTAGCTATTTTTATTTGATTTTTTTAATTTTATTTGATTTTTTTAATTTTATTTGATTTCATTTGATATTATTCATTTTCTATTAGTAACAGGGATTTTATGCTGTAATCTCTTAATTTACAACGACATCTACTTTTCCAACACCAATCTTTACATCAAAACTAATCTTTGAAGAAGCTTCATCATAGTTGGGAGAATAGTAATAGTCTCCTCTATTAACCCAACCTAAATTAGCTAAGTTTGATTTACTTACTAATCCATCAATCTTCATTCTAACTCCTGCTTCTTCTGCTATATTGATCTTTATGTTGCTGGCCCCTCCATCTATTCTTACATTTGTTTCAGGATATGCATCACCAAAGTACAAATCTAAACTTCCTGCCCCTACATTTAATTTAAAGTCTTTAATTTGAAGCTCTCTTAAGTCAATGTCCCCCGACACAGCTCCAACACTAGCATCGATATCCCAAACAACATCTTTATTCAAGTTAAAATCGAACAGCTCCCCGCTTGGATTAAAATTAATTACTCTAGTGTTATTAATTGAATTAATGTTTATTACAGCATTTTTATTACCATTTCTATAGCTAATGTTTGGTGAAATATAATCTGGAGCATAATTCGTATCAATCAATAGTGGTTCTTCTGTCCCTCCAATCATTAGCCTTAGTCCTCCTAAGTTTAACTTAAGTTCTCCCGTCTGAGTTTCTTCCATTTTATTAACTTCTATTTCATTCATATGATTTCTAGTAATATTATTTGAAATTCTTCCATCAAAGTAAAAGCTATAACCAACTAATACTGCGAAAAATAATACCCAAGAAATTACCGCCACAATAGTACTTTTTTTAAATATGGTATTGATTCCTATTACAATTAGAATCAATGGCCAAAACTCCCAAAGAGAACCCAAAATCCACCAACTGAAATATCCTAAGTTAGCCAGTAATAGCAATAAACCGATTCCGATAAAGATAATACCGCTAACTATTCTCTCACGATTCAATAGAATCACTTCCTTCCATTAAGGATTACAACTAGCCCTACTCCAATTAAAACCATAGGTGTTAGAAATCTAATATTGAGCCAATACAAACCTAAAATATTTCTACTAAAGATAAAGGCTCCCAGTATAACCAATACCCCTCCAATTAAGAGGTGATCTTTATCTTTTCCTCTACTTTGAGAGGTACCTTTGGTTTCATCAATTTGAATTTCTTCATTTTCATTTTGATTTCCATGGTCATTTCTTTCCTCTCCAACTATTTCAGCGTCCCTAACATTTTTAAAGTCTGCCTTTGGTGTGTAGTTGCGAGGCTCTTCATCCATAATAATTGCGGCAATAATATAGATTACAACCCCCGCTCCACCAGATACGGAAAAGAGTATCCATAACAACCTTACTAATGTTACATCGATATCAAAGTAATCTGCAACACCACCACATACTCCTGCTAACTTTTTGTCATTTCTTGATAAATATAAACGTTTTTTCATTTCAGTATCCTCCTATTAATTCATCTTAGCTTATTCAAATAAACTACTTAGCCGTATTCTCTTCCATAATAATTGCGGCAACAATATAAGCAATAACACCACCGCCAGTAAAAGCTAAAAAGACACAGCCTAACCTTACAATTGTCGAGTCTATGTCAAAATACTCAGCGATTCCTCCACATACACCTGCCAATTTTTTATCACTACTTGATAAATATAATTTTTTCTTCATATAAATCCCCTCCTAAATTAAACCAGTATAAATAATATATAATAATTACTTCTACTTACTAATACGATTGTTTTTCAAATTTGTTTATAAAATTAAATAAAAACATATAAAATTTTTAAAAAATAAATAAAAGCTTTATATTAAACGAAAATTAATTCACATCATAGTAATATACAATTTCCTCAGTTATACAAAAACAGATAAAAAAACCCTACAATATTTTGTAATACTGTAGGGTTTTCTAAAGGATCGACAAAGATCGATTTAATCTAGATTTTATTTAACTATTTAAAGTGTAAATTTTTTTACTCTTCTTCTTCGATGTATGTAACATTAGATTGGGTAGATTCTTTAGTTACAGCACCAGTTACTCCCCTTAATAGTTGAGTTAAGTCTGTACCAGTTAATGCATTAACTGTTTCTGGTAAAGTAGCCATAATGTCAGTTACATACTTAGACACTTTTGCTGCCCCTTGGCCACTACCATTTCCAGAGTCAACAATAACAATTTTCTCTGTTTTTGATAGCGGTTCTGCAACTGCCTTAGCAATTTCAGGTAGCTTTTCGATAATCATTTGAGTTATCGCAGCATCGTTATATAGTTTGAAGGCTTCTGCCTTTTTCATCATTGCTTCGGCTTCAGCTTTACCCTTTTCACGAATAATATCTACTTCTGCCATACCTTCTTCTCTCTTAGCCGATGCATTTGCAGTACCTCTTAAACGAATAGATTCAGCTGCCGCTTCTGCTTGTTGTATTTCTTGATATCTTGCAGCCTCTGCCTTTTTATGATGACTAAACTTTTCTGCTTCTGCTAATTTTTTAACTGTAGCATCAAGTTCTCTTTCTTTTCTTAGAGCCTCTTGCTCGGCTAATTCAATTTCTTTTTGTTTTCTAACAATTTGAACCTGCATCTTTTCTTTTTCTACTTCCTGTTGCACCTTACTTGCTTCTATTTCATAAGCAAGGTCGGCTTTAGCAGTTTCAGTTTGCTGGTCTTTACGATATGCCTGCACCTTAAGTTCTTTTTCTTTAGTCGATTCTGCAATCTGAGTTTCAGCAACTAATCTAGCATGCTCCCCCTCACGGTTGGCATTTGCAGTTTTGATCTTTGTCTCTTTAGTAGCTTCTGCTTCTGCAATTTCAGCATCTCTTTTAACTTCAGCTATTCTTTTCTTACCTAGAGCTATTAAGTATCCATTGTCATCTTTAATGTCTCTGATGGTAAAGGCTTTAATTTCTAGACCCATTTGGGCTAAGTCTAAAGCTGCTACTTCTTGTACCTGTGATGCAAACTTTTCTCTATCCTTGTAAATCTCTTCAACAGACATTTTAGAAATAATCTCACGAAGCTTACCTTCAAGTACGTCTTTAGCAGTATCTTTTATACTTTCAATAGTAGATTTTTCAGAACCAGTATTAAACTGCTCGATGGCAGAAAGTATAGATTCTAAGTCTGATTTTACCTTTAATACTGCAACCCCATCAGCTTTAATATCAACACCTTGTTCTGTAAGGGCGCCATCGGTTCTTACTTCTATCTTCATGTTCTCTAAAGATATAATATCAGTTCTTTCTAAAAGTGGAACAACAAAGCCCCCGCCCCCAGAAATAACCCGCTTATTAAGACCTGTTATTACAATAGCCTTATCTTGTGGAACCTTTTTCCACATTAAAAGAACACTAAATATTAATAGCACTAACACTCCAACAATAATAATAGGAATCATAGGTATATCCATAATAAACCTCCTTTAAAATAATAGTCTACTTAGTAAGTCTGTCTATCCCCCTTCCAATATACTAAAGTTCAATCTCCTTTTCCTCTTCATATATGGATCTGGAAACATAAAAAACATTGTCTTTAATTGCTGATATCGTTACAGCTTCTCCCTTTAATATGTCATCACCATTCTCTGACTTAGCAGGAGCAGTATAAGTATTTCCGCCAATGATATAGGTGATTTTTCCAAAAGTTCCTCCCGTCATGGGAAGATCGACTTTTGCTTTATGACCAATCAGACTGTGTTGTGAAATTGCACTGGTATTTTGAGCCTTGTGTAGAGGTACAATGACTAATTTAAAAAATAAGCCTGCTATAATAAAAGCACTTACTACTGCAATGGCAAAGGTAGCAATCGGATTAAAGCCTTTACTTGAAGCCATAAGCCCTGCCCCGCCAAATACGGTAATAAAGGCTGTTATAACAACTGGCTTAAAGGGGGACACCGCCAAACCATGCACATCTCCATCTAAATCAAGGTCTCCATCAAAATCCATAAAATCAAATAATTGTCCTAGTACAAAGGAGACAACAGTAAATAATACTCCTACCTTAAAACAAATATCATAAAATGTAAGCATATCCACTAGCCCCACCCCTTATCTTAATTTGTATAAGCTTTAACAATATCCCTCATTCACTTATATGCTAATGTAAGGATTATTACAACACTATCCATCAGTAAAATTATTATATTCTATATAAATATCTATATAAATATCTATATAAATATCTATTTTTGCTCCTTTTCTTTTTTTGTATACTTCTATACATCATTATATTCTACAAAAGTTTACAATCCCCTTCCTTTTTTTAACTTTTTTATATCTCTAGAAAAATTTATATGGCTACACCCCTTTAGTACTCTTACCTCGGTGTCGCCTTTAAACTAAATACCAAAGGTAATTTTCCTTCCAATTGTGGGTAATAGCATAGTCCTTCATCATCTAATGCTGTGCCGCCCATACCAGGGGCACACCGGTCATATTCCTGTAGGTATTCTATAAATAGTCCTGCTTGACTCAAGGCATTAATTAACTTACTTATGGTATACATCCAGTAATAATTATTAGCCTCCTTTGTTTGGGATGCATATCCCCCAATAGAACTAGAAAAGTCAGCTTCTGAATCAAAGTAAGGATATTTTAAATCTAGTATTCCGTCTTTTATTTTTTCTTCATCAAAACTTAAAAAGAAGGGATGCCCATCATGTACATAAAAATATCCATCCTCCTTAAGAAAATGCCGAAGGGTTCTACCCCATTTATTAAAATCTGGCAACCAACCTATTGCTCCATCGGATGTAAATACGATATCATATTTCCCCTCATGCTTGTCCATCAGTTCCATGATATCGGATTCAATAAAATCTACATTCTCAACGCCTAGGTCTTCTGCTAATTGCTTAGCAAATTTAACATTATCAGGAACTAAATCTACACCAGTTACAGATTTCGCCCCCAATTTAGCTAAAGCTATGGAATCTGCCCCAGTATTACATTGTAAATGCAATATGGTTTTACCAGCTACATCTCCTATTTCTTTCAAAACTATAGGGTTCAAACGATAACTGTCCTCCAAAAACCTTTTTTTGAAGTGATGATAATGGTCTTCAGACAATAATCCCCACGCATGTTTATTAGCTTCTATTTGATTCATTTTAACTCCCCCCAGCAATTTATATGTTTGTTAATTTACTATAACTAACTACTTTCTAACTTTAGATGCTGTAATGATAGTATCATCTATCTAATCATATCATTAAATTTATGCAGTATTTGATGAATTTTGTCGATATATCATATTTGTCATTAAAAAAGGTACTGCCCCTCTAGACAGTACCTTTTTTATAACGAATAAAGTTCCACTTTAATTATTATTAAAATAAGAGAACTTTACAGCTACTTCTGCCCCATTGCAACTTCAACTCGATGTTCTTTACCATCCTCTGAAAGTTGTATTGTTGCATTTTCTTGCAATTCTTCATCTAACTTTAAAGATTTAACCCCATAATTTACCCCATCATTGTTAGTAACAAAGATGTGATATAGGGTATTTCCAAAGCGGTACTTAATTTCAAACTCTTTCCAATCTTTTGGGATACAAGGGTCAATGATTAGTTGGTTACCTCTCCTCTTTATTCCTAAAATATCTTCGAGTCCGACGCTGTACATCCAACCAGCTACACCTGTATACCAAGTCCAACCGCCTCTACCCACATGGGGAGCTACTGCATAGACATCAGCAGCCATAACATAGGGTTCTACCTTATAGACAGCGCATTCTAATTGGGTTCGAGTATGGTTAATAGGGTTAATCATGTTATAAAGCTCCCAAGCTTTGTCTCCCTCTTTTAATTGGGCAAAGCCTTTAATAACCCAAGAAGCTGCATGGGTATATTGTCCACCATTTTCCCTAACCCCAGGCACATAACCTTTAATATAACCAGGCTCTTGGTCACTATCATCAAAGGGTGGGGTAAAGAGTAGAATCAACCCTTCTTCCTTTTTAATTAGATAATCTTCTACAGACCTCATAGCAATTCGACTTCTAGGATGTTCTTCATCCCTTGCAATGATTGACCAAGACTGGGCTAGTGAGTCAATTATACACTCTGTATTCTGGGAAGAACCCAAGGGGCTTCCATCATCATAGAAGGCTCTGATGTACCAATCTCCATCCCATGCATTTTGATCGATATTACTTTCAATTTCATCTGCAATTTTTATATATCGATCTCCCCGTTCCTTGTCCTCCATCAAATAGCATATTTCAGAGAACTTTTTAAGGATACGATGAATAAACCAACCTAGCCAAACACTTTCTCCTTTACCTTTGTTACCAACTGTACTCATACCGTCATTCCAATCACCAGAACCCATTAACGGAATGCCATTAACGCCATACTTTAGAGCCCTTTCAATAGCTCTAATACAATGGTCATACACTGTAGATTTCTCTTCTGAAATTCTCGGTACCCCATAACGCTCATCTTCCCCCTCCCTCAAGGGTTCTTCCTCTAAAAAGTGGGTTATTTCCCTTAAGATCGACTCATCCTTAGTGTGGTTAAAATATTCTGCTGTTGCATAGGGCAACCACAATAGATCATCAGAAAATCTAGTTCTTATCCCCTTTTCACCTGCTCCTGGGTGCCACCAATGTTGTACATCGCCTTCAACAAACTGATGCTGGCAATGGATGATGATTTGCCTTCTAACTGCTTCCGGATAAGGATGAAGCATATTCATGGCATCCTGTAATTGATCACGGTAACCATAGGCTCCCCCCGATTGATAGAAGGCTGACCTTGCCCATAGCCTACAGGATATGGTTTGATACAGTAACCATGCATTCAACATGAAATCCATTGATTTATCTGGTGTCTTAACTTGAATTGTTTCAAATAACCCACTCCAATAATTTTTTACTTCTTCTAGTGCAGACTTAGCGTTTTTAAGGTTTTTATATTTTTTAACAAGCTTTCTAATATGACTTTTTTCTTGTTCTTGTCCCAATAGGAAAGTTAGCTCCTTTTGGCTATTAGCCTCTAGGTCAACAGTACATTGTAGAGCAATACAAGGATCTAGGGCAGCTCCTATGGTATTGGACAATTTTTCCCGTTTTAAAGCTTCGGGTTCTGCCAAACTTCCTTTTAGACCAATAAACTCCCTTCTGTCACCAGTAAAGGATGTAATCCCTTCAGAAGAATCTACAAATGTAATTCTATTAGGAAAATCTGATTGATAGGGATTTCTTACCATTAATCCCCCAGTATCCTTACTTTCCTCTGTAGCTAGATAATGGCGGGTCATCTCATCACTTACCCCCATAACTGGAGTTATATAATAAGTTATTGAAAGCCTTCTTTTAGTAGTTGATGGGTTTTTTAAACTAAGTAAGCTTATTTTTACAGGGTCTTCCTCAGGTACAAACATGGTTAGTTCTTGTTCTAAGCCTTGGCTATTGTTTTGAAAAACAGAGTACCCCAAACCATGTCTAATCAAATAATGATTATTTTGTCGTTTAGGTAAAGGTGTTATATTCCAAACCTCACCTGTATCTTCATCCCGAAGATAAATTACTTCACCTGGTCTATCAGAAACCGGATCATTTGACCAAGGGGTAATTTTATTTTCTCGACTATTTTCTGCCCAAGTAAACCCAGCCCCCGACTCTGTAACAATAAACCCAAAGTTCTTGTTCGCCACGACATTAGTCCATGGTGCTGGCGTTTGATTTTCTTCCCTTAGCTTGATAACATATTCCTTCCCATCTTTACTAAAGCCACCATAACCATTAAAAAATTCTAACTCCATAGGAATTTCTTTACTAATGTATCTTTCTTTAGGATTAGTGAAAGTCTTTTCATTTGGTAATTGGGCTATGTCAAAGGATTGTCGGACTTGCTTTCTTAGTGGTCCTTCCTCACCCTTTAAAATCATTCTAGCCACCGTATAGAGTAGTACAATGTCTTCAGGTGGCATAACATTAGCATCCCTTAAGAAAATTCCTCCTGGTTGATTTTCTAGAAATCGACTTGGACTAGAGAATATCATTTCCCTCAATAATTGTTGTAAAGGCTGAAGGTAATTACTCTCATCTTCATTTAAGATCACTAAATCTGTTTTAATTCCCTTTGTTCTCCAATATTCATGGGCTCTTAAAGCCTCTTTTACCAATTCTGCATCCTCTAATCTTTTAATACTAATTAGTAAAATGGGTAAATCTCCAGAAATACCATAAGCCCATAAAGCCGATTGTCCTTTTTGGTTTTCCTTTAGAATTTCTGCGTATCTACGTTTGATAGGGTTTATAAACAGCATAAAAGACAGCATTTCTTGAAAAACCTTAATTTCTTTTGCCTTAAAGTTAAAGAAGGTATTTTCCACCTGACTTCTGGTTAATGCTAGATCCATAGCCCGTTCTATGATGTTATCCTCGTGATATTTCTTCACTAGCTCCACCACAGCTTCTTTGCTTTCCTCAATCCCTGTAGTATAGGTGATTACCACAGTTCCTCCTTCTGGTACTCTAACGCCTCTTCTTAAACTCATAATAGGGTCTATTGCAATCCCTGTGGTGTTTTTTAATGGGTGATCTAAAGCGACTGGGTTTGCAATTGTCTTTCCTCTGCCAATAAAATTTCCTCTATTGGTTTCATATTGTATCCCACCAACAGTTTGACCTTCTACCATAAGGCTATGAAAAATCCATTGGGTGGTTTGGTCATGTCCCCTAGGTCTTCTTGACGCCAATAGTGCATCATATTCTGTCAAAAACTCTGTTCTAACAAATAAATTGCTAAAGGCGGGATGTGCTACATCGGAGGACTGATTCGTCATAACAGTTTCGAAATAGCTGGTGACCTGCAGATTTACTGCCTCTATATTATGGTTCGTTAGGGTAACTCTTCTAATCTCAACTTGATCTTCTGGAGAAACAAAGACTTCTGTTTTCGTTTCTATATTATTGTCATTACGAATATAGGTGGCCTTATCTTGAGTAAAGATAACTTGATAACCATCGGGTGCCTTCTTAAGGGGCTCATAGGTGGCAGACCATGTACCTCCATCTCCTGTATTATGGATAAAAAGATAGGTTCCATAACCCTCTGCCATCATATCTTCTCGCCATCTAGTTATTTGAATATCATCTTTCCGACTGTATCCATTCCCTCCGTCCGTCAATAAAATACCATAGGTACCATTAGAAAGAACATGGCACTTGGGAGGCAAAGTTTCTGGTACACCATACTTTCTAACTACTTGTTCTAGTGGGGTCTCCAGTCCTTTAACTTCCTCTAATCTTTCTTTATATTCCTTCGTTACAATTACCCTTAAAGGGATTCGTTCTTGTAATAAAAGTTCTCCAGATTTCATTACAGGATCTCGATGGAACCTTTCTTGTATGATATTATTATGAAAATAGTTATTTAAAGAAACTAAGCTCATGCCTAAGTGATGGGCCATAAAACTCTTTACCACTTGTTTATTTTCGCTTATTGGTAATCTTTCAGATGTATAGTCAATCGCCTCATAAAAGCCATATTTCCCTTCTACTCCTTCATGTACTAGTCGCTTTACGTTATCAATAACACCCTTAGGGTCAATAGGTAATGCTAATAGGGTAGAATAGGGGGATACGACAATTTCATCAATTAACCCCCGTTTTAGACCAAGGTCTGGCACACCAAAAGCTTTGTATTGATAATTTAAAGCAGTATCGAAAGCGTAATATCCCGATTCGGAGATCCCCCAAGGAATATTAAGTTTATTACCATGTCTCTTTTGGGCCTTTACAACTGTTTTAATGGTTTCATCCATCAAAGTATTTTCATAGTTTTTCATAGTTAAATAGGGCATCAAATATTCAAACATTGTTCCTGTCCAAGAAACTAAACCTCGATGGCCATTAATAATCGATAGCGCCCTACCTAGCTTAAACCAGTGCTTTTGCGGTACTTCTCTTCTAGCAATGGCTAAATAGCTGGTTGTTCTAACCTCCGAAGCCAATAGGTCATAATAACTATTAGTCAGTCTTTCTTCATCAACTTGATAACCTATCGAGAAAAGGTTTCTCTTCTTGTCATATAAATGTATAAACTCAGTCTTTTCTGCCATAGCCTCAATTTCAAAGACAAGGGTGGTAATGGCATTAATAAAATCTTCTAGGTTTTCTTTACCTACCATCACTTCTTCTCTTAGTGAGGTTAACAATACCCTTTCTTCTTTAGAGATCCCCTTAAGGGCAGTATCTATTTCTTTAATCAATAGTTTATACAATTCTCTAAGTTCCATAATAGAAGGAATTTTTTTAATCTCCTCTAAAACACTACGAATGTTCCCTCTAGATTCAATCGCAGCCATAAGCTCTTGTCTTTCTACTAAGCTTTTTAACCAAGGAAAATAAGTGTTTAATTCTTCCCTACAACCCCTTATATGACTTTCTAGCCTACCTTCTTCATCACTTTTTAAGGGCCACTCTCCCCTTTCAAAAGCATCCAATAGGTCTATATATTCCTTCAAAGTAATTTTATCTCTTTCTATCAACTCATCTATTAAAACCAACTGAGGATATTCTTCCTCATCTTCACCTTTAATGATCTGTAGCGTATCTTTTATGCCTTCTACTAAACTTTTATCTATCAATGATTTTGATAAAGCTTCCTTTAAACCTTCTTTTAAAGTAATTAGGTATGCAACAAAGTTTCCACTATCTACTGTAGAAATATAACGGGGTCTTAACACCTCTAGGTTTCTGGTATCATACCAATTGTAAAGATGTCCCTTCCAAGTTTCTATGCGCCCCAAGGTATTCATTGTATCCTTGATCCGCTCAACCATTTCTTTTGTTGTTACATAGCCAAAGTCCTTTGCACTTAAAACAGCCATTAGATAAAAGCCTATGTTGGTGGGGGAAGTTCTATGGGCAACACCTCTAGGTGGATAAATTTGAAGGTTATCAGGGGGTAAATAATGGTCTTCCTCTCCTACTAAATCTTCATAATATCCCCAGGTCTTTCTGGCTATTCTCCTTAGTTCTTGTAGTTCTTCCTTTTCAAGGGGCTCGACGGTTTTTTCCTTTTGTAAACTAGTATAATAGGCCACCCAAGGGGCAATTGTCCACCCTATAAGAATCGGCAGTCCATAAAAAAGGTTGTTAGGTTTGACAAATAATCCTACCCATAAGGCGACAACAACAATTGGGAAGATGGAAACCATTCTCCTGATATAGCTTTGTACATCATTTTTTAGTTTCTTTTCAGAATCTGCTACAGTTACCCATTCCAATAGATTACGCCTTGTAATAAAAACTCTATTTAAGGTTCTAACAATGGCATCTGCCATCATAAAGGCATGATGGGGTAAAAAGACTAAGTTTAAAAGTACCATGTAAAAGGTATGCTTCGTTCCTATAGCTAAATTTCCCCGTAATCCTTCTCTAGCAGCAGTATAGTACTTAATCTTAATATAGTCTGCAACCGATAAGATAAAAGGGAATAAAAGGGTTAATAACCCTAAACCCAACCAAACTAAAGGAGAACCTGGTAAGATTGACATCCCTAATATAAATAATAGAACTAAGCTAATGGAAACTAAACTCCTTCTTAAATTGTCGAAGATTTTCCATTTAGATAGAGAACTTAAAGGATTAGATATTAAATTTCCTTCTTTATTTCTAACCGTAGCACTTAACCATTTTACCAATTGCCAATCTCCCCTAACCCAACGGTGGAGTCGCATCATATAGCTACTATACTTTGCAGGGTACCCATCGACTAGGTACAGGTCAGTGGCTAAACCAGTGCGTAAATGACTTCCCTCTAATAAGTCATGACTTAATATTGAATTTTCTGGTATTGCTTCTCCCAAAATTTGATTAAATACTTCAAGATCGTATATTCCCTTCCCGGTGAAGATTCCCTCTCCAAATAAATCTTGATAGACTTCAGAACTGGCAGTTGAATATGGGTCTATTCCCGCCTGCCCTGCAAATACCTTAGTTAGAAAGGATTGATTTGCCCCCTCTACACTGACATCTACTCGAGGTTGTATTAATCCATAACCACCTGAAACAATTTTCTTCTCTAAATCAATAACCGGGCGGTTTAGAGGATGGGACATCATCCCTATCAATTTTTTTGCTGTATTCATGGGAAGATAAGTATCTGCATCTAGCGTAATGACATATTTAATTTCTTTTAAATGGGATATATCCCCTGATACAAAGGAATAACTTGTTTTTTTATCCCCTAAAAGCAATCGATTAAATTCATCAAGGGCCCCTCTTTTCCGCTCCCATCCCATCCACTTTCCTTGGGTTTTGGAATACTGTCTTTGACGATGAAAATAGTAAAAAATGGGGCCTTCTTTGGCATACTTTTTATTTAATTTCTTTACTTCCTTCATTGCAAATGCAATAATTCCCTCATCCGTCGGCGACTCCTCTTCTGTTGAGTCTTTAAAGTCACCTGCTATCGAAAAGTAAATATTCTCTTCTCGATTAGCCAAATAATACACTTCTAACTGTTGTAATAGGTCTTTTACTCTATCTTGGTCAGTTACTAAAGTAGGAACCACTACCATTGTTGCCACTTCTTGGGGTATTCCATCTCTATAGGCTAATCTTGGTATAAAGTCTGGAGGGTATCTTCTTGTATATACTCTATTTACCAATGGGATGACGATGTCACTTGCCGGTATAACAGTTATACTAAGAATAATAAAACTCAATAATAGATCAAAGCTTTCTAAATAATAATAACTATATAATTGTAATAGGGCTACAATAAGTACTGTCCCCAAAATGATTGGCGTTAAGTACTGGGATAGACTTTTTCTTTCTTTTTGAAGCAGGTAATAACCCACATGTAACTTTGGATTGTTGGGGTCAGCTCCTTCAACTTCTTTAGATTGCCTTAGGACCTCTTGAGCCACCTTGATTTCAGAAGTTCCCCTTTGTTGAGCTATTTTTTCTATTCGCTTTCGATAATAGTCCCTTGATTCAAAATCCATTTTAGCATAAACTCCTGCTGGGTCTTCCCTTAAAATAGCCTCAACAATACTCATATCCTCAAAAATATCGTTCCAATCAATTGTAGCTACCAAGGTAAGACTGATAATACAGTTTCCGATGGTAATTTTGGCAGCAGCCTGTTGGTTATGGACATCTTCAACCAGTTCCTTCATGCTGAGGTTATATTGTCGCAAACTCTCTTCAATATAAGAAATTACTGCAAAACCTTCTCCCTCTTCTTGCCTTAATATTCTTAGCAGATGTTCTACCAATGGGGCATTAACCCCTATTCCTGTATCTATTACTTCTTTTATATAGTCCTCTATTTCATCTGTTTTTCTTCCAATTAAGTCTTCTGCTTGCCGCCAAGCCCTTTCTGTCTTCTCAATTCCTTCGCAGATGATCCTAATCCTTTCGATTAACGCAATCCTTAGCATTAGGGATAATGACCATATTTCTGCGATTGTTAAAACCTGTCTTCTTTGATAGGCATTTACAAACCTAATTAACGTATCTTCATCTAACCTGCCATCGGTATGGGAGACAAGCTTTAGCATAATTGCGTATACCCGTGGCAATCCCTTTAGATAACCCCCTTCTAAAATACTTAACTTTAAAAATCTTTCCTTAAATATATTTTGCCTTACATCCTTAACCTGTTCTTCAATCTTGTAAAAGTTATCAAGTAACCATTGGGAAGCGGGAGAGACTTCATATTGTTTTTGGTTATTTAAATATACCTCTTGATAGATTGCAGAAATTTTTTCATAATGATCATCCAGTCTATACAATAGGGATTTTGTAGATTTTAGTTCCTTAGAGACAGTATGGGCCTTAGCCATTCTTTTGGCTTGCTTCTCTAAGTCTTCCATATTTAGTATTACATCCTTAACTTCATCAATCTCTATATTCTTTCTATTTAAATAATCATTAAATCTTGAAATCATCTCCCTTTTCATCACCTTTCTATCATTAATTCTTTTACTTTATACTTTTTCTTGATTCCCAATGAGCATCTGCATTTTCTCAACAAAGGCAGTAGAAAGTTCTTGGGCATATTCTTCTGTATAACCTTCAGCATAAATATTGAAGACCGGTCTTTCACTATCTGGAAGAATCAGCGTCCAACCTCTGTCATCATTAATTTTTACCCCCTCAAACAGTTCTATATTTTCACTGTGGTGCTTTTCAATGACTTCCTTCATTACCCTACCTTTATCCCTCCAGTTACAGGAAATTTCTTTTTTTAAGAAATACATTTGGGGCAGTTCATCAACTAGATCTCCTAAGGAAATATTCTTGCCAACAAGAAAGTCAATAATACAACCTATAGCCCAAACAGCATTATATTGAAGGGTATATTGGAGGGTCTCTACTCCACTGCTATTCTTCATCTTCAACATTTCATTCATAATGTTTGAAGGATCTGATTTAGTTCTAATTACATCAACCTGATATCCTCTAGCCATTTCCTCAATCACCCTTGGTGCAGTAAAGGGTAAGACTAACTTTTCTTTAACACCCTTCTTAAATTGAAGAATAGCCGCAAGGGCTTTATATCTTTCTTGACTAATTATTCTCCCCTTCTCGTCAATTAAAATCATCTCTTCTCCAGTTTCATTTAACATGACTCCTAGAAAGGCTTTTTCTTCTTTTACATCTTCAACTAGATTGTTGATTTGCTTTTCAATTTTATGCTTTCTCCCTCTTGGATGATGGCATTCAACTTGACAGCCCATTTCTTCAAGCAGTTCTCCTGCAACATTCATGATATTCTTGGAAAAAGAACTAATGATTATTTTAAAGTTATTTTTCTTAATTTTTTCGAGGTGGCTAAATCCCTTTAACCCATCTTGTATAAAAAAGGATTTAAATTCATCTACATGGATTATTTTTTTAACCTTCTCTGCTTTGCATCTTATGAAATCATCACGACTAAATAAGTTTTCAATCTCTCTTTCTCTACTTCGGGAAATATTACCACCGTTTGCCTCAACAAACTCTATCGTTATTTTATTTGGGTTTTCCCCATCAGTCGCTACATGGATTCCCCCTTTAGCATTAAAGTAATTAACTGCATAACGAGCCATCGGCATAATTACGCCTTGTAAATGAATAGCTTGAGCCCCTGTCGATTGAATTCCTGTGATTAATGAATTTTGAATTAAATTCCCTCCACTAGTGTCATCACTACTAATCACAATGGTTGCATCTTCTTTAAGACTAGATGAAAAAGCTGCACCTAAACGAGAAGCAAATTCAGGATTAATATCAATATTTATCTCGCCAGAAACATTTCTAAAACCAAAGAGGACCTTTGATGCCTTAGTTCCCCAAATTAAATTTTGATTAACAATTGTATTTTCTTCAATTCGCTTACTTGGCCAAATTTTTATGTCGGGCTTCACGACTACCCCATCTTCTAGGTGGGTGTACTCACCCACAACTACATTTTCCAATAACTCTACCTTATTCTTAATTACACCTCTAGTACAAACAACCGCCCCTCTTGCTTCTACATGATCCCCTAAGGAAATATTGTTCCATAAAATAGTTCGTTTGATAGATGTGTTTCTTCCAATTGATCCATTGTCACCAATTACAGTATATTGATCTAGGGTAGTATAGTCATTTATTTTACAGTTTTTTCCTATGTATACTGGAGGGTTAATGATTACCCCCTCACCTAAATTTGTATCCCTACCAATCCAAACCCCAGGGGCAATCTTCTCACCTTCAATATCTAAATTAACCTTGCCAGCTAATATATCGAAATGCGTCTGTTTATAGGAACTTAGATCGCCTATATCGCACCAATAATCCTCCATCACATAGCCATACATGGGTACTTCATCCCTTAGTAATTTAGGAAACAAATCTTTACTAAAATCAAATTGATCTCCTTTTTGATAGTAATCTAGTACCTCAGGTTCTAATATGTAAATTCCAGTATTTATTGTGTTACTAAATACCTCTCCCCAGCTGGGTTTTTCTAAAAAACGAATGATTTTTCCTGTTTCATCGGTAATAATCACGCCATATTCTATCGGTACCTCTTCATTTCGTAATACCAATGTTGCCTTTGATGCTTTCTCCCTGTGATAATGAATCGCTTTGTCAATATCAAGGTCTGTTAAAGCATCACCACTAATAATAATTAGGGTCTCATCAATAAAAGACTCGGCATTTTTCACACTTCCACCTGTTCCTAAAGGAACTTCTTCGATAAAATAATGTAAATTTACTCCCCATTTTTCTCCATTCCCAAAATAGTCAGTAATTTCTGTTGGCATATAGGCCAGTGTAACGGCAATGTCCGTTATTCCGTATTTTTTTAACAACTCTATGGAGTACTCCATTACTGGTTTATTCATTATTGGAACCATTGGTTTTGGTAGACTACAAGTAAGGGGCTTAAGTCTAGTTCCTTTACCCCCTGCCATGATTATTGCTTTTATAGTAATCACTCCTTTTTATGACTTTGCTTTTGGGTATCTAGATTATTTTGTGATTTTTTCCATTTTCTATTCATAAGATCACTTCTTTCTTCTAAATCTAGCCTAAAGAAGAGTATGCTCTATAGGAGTCCTGTTTAATCATACTTATACAGTAAAATTATTTCCATTAGTAAGCTGAATTCATTAATGCTTCACTTACGATTTCTTCATCCATAATAAAGAGATGGTAACAATTAAGTCACCACCTCTTAAAATCAAAACTATTTATTTTATACTAAATTATTATTTTTATTGATTAAAGGGAGTTGCCGCTTTGAATTTCTAATGCTAGCATTTTGGTATAACTTTTAGTTCTACTTTTGATTTATTTTAATACTACCCGATACTGTTTCTAAGTTGATTTTGTTCTCATCATTACCCACAACCCCCATCATACTTCTTCTACTAGCATGGGTTAAAGTGATGGGAAAATTAGTTTTAATCCCCCCAGAAGTTGTTTTGGCATTAATAATAAATTGTGCTTCTTTAGGTAATGTTAAATCTATTTTGCCTGATACGGCCGTTAGATTAATGCTATTTCTAAACTCTTTATATTCTGCAATAATTGAACCAGATGTTACTTCCCCCATTAAATTACCAACAAAGTTAGTTAACTGAATTTTTCCTGAAATAGACTTTAAATATGTGTTTTGAGTCAATGCAGATTCAACTTTAATACTACCAGAATGGGTTCTTCCTTCCAAGTCTCCTATTAAATTATTTATTTTGATGCTTCCCGAGCTTCCTTTTAATATCGTTTTTAAGGATTTAACTGATTCTAATTTAATACTACCTGAACTGGTTTCAGCCACAACCTCACCATTTAATTTAACAATTTCAATACTACCAGACTTTGCTGTTAGTGTTGCCTTTGTTGCATTAATTGCCTCAACCTTGATACTGCCAGAATGGGTAACTACTTCTAGTTCGCCTTCATAGTTTTTTAACTTAATACTACCAGAATTAGCTTTAAATCTACTTTCCTTTGCTCTAATGTAGTCTAGCCTTAAGCTTCCAGAACTACTATCTATGCTAAATTCTGTTAGGTTTAGTTCTTGGGCTTCCACAGACCCTGATGTTGTAGTAATCAATAACTGTTGATCATAACTGTTGGGCAAGTATAAATCTAATCTAAGTTTTTCTCTGTGGATTCCAAAGCCAAGCCCAATTTCTCTAATTAATGATATTTGTAGCCCTCCATTGATTAAATTAGTTTGTAACATAATCTTTTTAGTAAAATTAGATTCTATTTCCCCATGTAAATGTATCATCACTTCATCCCCATCAAAATTATGAATTTTAATGAGGGGACTATTGCTATCGATTTCAATTCTTTTTAGATCATCCACTTTATATTTTTCTTTTTGATCTATCATATGCTTTTTCCTCTCGCCACCAAAGTTTTGGAAGATTTCACCTAAGTTATTGATTAAACTATTTACTTTATTGTTCTGCTGTGGTTCGTCCAAATAACCCTGCATAAACTCTTTAACAATTTCCTCAGGCATACCTAAGGATTTAGCAATCTCTTCTTCTCTTTTTCCCTCTTCTAAAGCAACCCTAAAATGTTCATCGTAATCATATAAAATATCTTCCCTTACCTCCTTGGGTAAATCTTGTAAAAGCTTTTCCAACTGATCTAAAAATACCCTCTTATTCATCTGTATCCCCTCCGTTTTTTAATGATAAATATTAATACTACCTGATGATGTTTGTAAGTTAACTTGATTAGTTCCATCTCCAACGATCCCCTCAATAACCCGATTACTAGAACTAGTCATTAATATTGGAAACTGAGAATCAATTTTACTAGAAGAAGATCTACTTTCTGCATAGATTCTAAAACTAGCATCCTTCGGCAATTTTAATTGGATTCTACCAGAAGTAGCCCTCAAATTAACATTATCATTAAATTCTTCATATTCTACTTTAATACTACCTGATGATGTTTCTCCTTGAAGTTCCCCCGAAAAGTTTATTAAAGAAACACTTCCTGAACTGGCCCTTACATAGGTTTTTGTCGTTTTTCCAGAGTCAACCCTTATACTCCCAGAACTTGTTTCTGCCTGCAGTTGGCCTTCAAAATTTGACAAACTAATACTTCCCGAACTAGCCCTTAAAGTTGTCATTTCAGTTAAAGCTTGATCAATCTTTATACTTCCAGAACTTGTTCGAATACTCATTTTTTGTACCAGCATTTCATTAATGGACACCGATCCTGAAGATGAAGTGATTTCAATTTCCTCTAAATGGGTTTCTGGAAGGTAAATATCAAATTTTACATTTTCTCGATGGGTCCCTGAAAAACTACCACTGGGTCTTCTAGATTCTATTGAAAGCTTATTTCCTGAATCTTCAGAGTGCATATATGGTATATTACCTGTATTTGTTTCAACACTACCATGAAAATGCACTCTAATTTCTTCTCCATCGCTTCTAAAGACATTCACCGATGGACTACTTGTTCTAATTTCTATCTTTTTTACCGACTCTATAGGATAGGTTTTTTCTTCATCTATAATGTGCTTCTCTAGGTTTCCCCTATTAGTAGTAATCCCGAATTCATTAAGCCCAAATAAATTCCAACCCCTTTGGCTATTCAACACATTTTGTTTTCTATAAGTGGATATCATAGATCCGCCTATCCCAAAAGAAACCACCATTACAATCAATAAAATAACGACAAGATTTCTTACATTAATATTTGATTTCATTTTTCGCCCTCCTATCGGTAATCAATTTCAAATTGAATTTAAGATATTTAACAGTTAAGTGATAGAATAACTTTCCTAAATAACATACACCAATTGTAAAGAGAAGCCCCATTGAAGTAAAGCCTATACCAATGAAAAAAGTACTTATGGCATTGACATACAATGATGATGGTAAATGAATCCATCCCACTTGACCAATAATGCTAGACACCACCATTGCAATTCCTGCCAAGGTTATTCCTATTGATGCTGCAAAAAAGCCTATGCTAACACCAACCACTCCTATAAATGGTCCTAAAACAAAGATTAAATTAAAGGCACCTAAACTCACAGTTGCTAATACTCCTATTCCAACGTTATTGGTTGTGGCAGTTTCTTCAGCTCTATTAACCATGTATCCAGCTTTAAACTCTTTTGCCAACAAGATGGGATCACCTAATGATTCAGTTATTTCTTCTTCAGCTTTCCCTTCCTCTAAACCCATTCTAAAATATTCTTCATAGTCATATAGAATATCTTCCCGTTCATCGTGGGGAATGTCTGCTAGTAATCCTTCTATTTTATCTAAAAATTCATTTTTATTCATGGTCTTCTCCCTCCCTAATTATTCGGTTTACCCCTTCTACAAAACTATGCCATTCTTCAGTTAATTTATCCTTCATAGTCCTTCCTGTTTCCGTCAGTTGATAATACTTTCTAGGGGGTCCCCCTGTAGATTCCTCTAGATAAGTAGTGAACATTCCTTCATCCTTTAATCTCCTTAATAAAGGGTAGATGGTCCCTTCAGAAATAGATATATTCTTTGAGATTTCATTTACCAACTCATATCCGTAACAGTCCTTCTGACTAAGCATTGTAAGAACACATAATTCTAAGACACCTTTTTTAAATTGTATATTCATAGTAACCCCTTCCTCTTAATAGGCTTTTTTCTATTATTTGGTTATTTATGATTATAATATAACATAAGCTACCTTTTTATGCAAGGTACTGGGATAAAAAAATACAATAGAATTGTATTTTTAATTTTATCCTATCGCTATGATACTTTATCTATTTAATGAAGAAATTCCATACTCCCAGCAAATAAAAGGTATCCACCTTATTCTTCAATAGCTATTGCCCTAATCGGTGAGCCGTCCCCTTTTTGAATTTTTAAAGGTAAACAAGAGAACTTAAAGGAATCCATACTTATTTTATCGAGGTTTTTTAAGTTTTCAATGATCACTACTTTATTTTTAAGTAGGATATCATGAATGATCAACTCAGTTGATTCTACAGGTTCTACAGAAATCGTATCGATTCCAACACCTTTAATATTTAATTTTGTTAGTGCCTCTGCCAATTGAGGAGAAATTGATGGAAATCCTTTAAAGTAACTTTCCCTACCCCACTTTTTATCCCATCCAGTATTAAATAAAACAAAATCTACAGATTTAATTTTTTCTAAGTATGGCTCTATCGTTTCTAAACAGATTTTATCCCCCTCCTGTAGTTGTCTACAATCTACCACTATTCCATTTCCATAGAAATAATCTACTGGTAAGTCTTCTATCGTCTCTCCTGCTTGAAGCATATGAGCAGGGCAATCAAGATGGGTTCCAGTATGGGTATATAAAGTCATTTCTATCTCTCGAAAACCGTGTTTTTCAAAGGTACAGACATGGTTAAATTTTGGTGGTTCAGTATTAGGATAAACCTGCATATCTGGTGCAATAACATGTGTTAAGTCTATTATCTTCATTCCTTAGTCCTCCTAGGTATTTATATATTTTGAGATTTACTTCCATTTCTCAATATTAATTATATCTTTTTTTAATTTTCTGTCAATGTTTATCCACAAGTTACAAATAGTTGTTTCTGTATAGAACAATGTCTTCTTCTAAAGACTTTAGGATTAACTTCTTTGAAACATATTACGCAAAATCTTTTATATCAAAGCTAAAAAGTATATCAAAATTAGAACAAAGTCTTCCTTAGGAAGATTTATAGGATGACTTTAGGTGAAAAAAACTAAGCTACTTACACAATTTAATCCATTAAATTGGTTATCTGCTTATCTTGAAACTCATTACGTAAAGTTCTCTTATTTTAATAATAATTAAAGTCGAACTTTCCTATTCGTTATAAAAGTAGAACTTTCCAATTCATTAGAACAATACCTTCCTATGAATGATTTAGTGATAGGCCTGTATGGAAATACTTGACGGAAAATCATGATGATTGTAATCTTTAAAAACTATAATATTCCTATGTATTATAAAAAATAAGGACCTCTTACCAGTAGAAGCCCTTATTTTCATATCTATTAAATTAGTATAATCTTAAGTAACGATCCAATTCCCATTGATGTATTTGCTGGTGGTATTCCTTCCACTCTTGTTTCTTAGCATTTAAATAAATATTAAAAACATGTTCTCCTAAAGTATCCTTCATTAATTGACTATTTTCAAACTCTTCTAGAGCTTCCTCTAATGAGCTGGGAAATCTTTGTATCCCTTTTTCTTTTCTTGTCTTTTCATCTAAATCATAAGTACAACCTTCGAAATAGGGTGGCGGTTCTATTTTATTTTTAATTCCCTCTAAACCTGCTGCCAAGATTGCCGCAAGTGCTAAATAGTGATTAGCCGTTGGATCGGGATTTCTCAGTTCTACTCTAGTTCCTGTTCCTCTAGAACCTGGTATCCTTATCAATGGGGTTCTATTACAAATTCCCCATGCGATATCTGTTGGAGCCTCATACCCTGGTACAAACCTTTTATAGGAATTTACCGAAGCATTGGTAATGGCAGCTAACTCTCTACCATACTTAATTAGTCCCCCAATAAAATGGTAGGCTTCTTGACTTAAGCCTAATTTATCTTTCTCATCATAAAAGGCATTCTTACCATCTTTAAACAAAGACTGATTGATATGCATACAAGTACCATTAACGCCACTAATCGGTTTTGGCATGAAGGTAGCATGTAGACCATGCTGTTTAGCAATAGTCTTAACGACTAATTTAAATGTTGATATTTTATCTGCTGTAGCTAGGGCTTCGTCATATTTAAAATCTATTTCATGTTGTCCAGGGGCTGCTTCATGGTGGGAAGCTTCTATTTCAAAACCCATTTTTTCCAATAATAAACACATATCTCTTCGAGCATCCTCACCTAAATCTGTTGGGGCAGCATCGAAATAGCTTGCATCGTCATGGATTTGTGTAATGGGGTTTCCTTTTTCATCAGTTTCGAAAAGGAAAAACTCAACTTCTGGACCAACGTAGTAATCATATCCATAGGACTTTAATTCTTTTAATACTTTTTTTAATATATTTCTTGGTCCCCCAACAAAAGGTGTACCATCAATGTTATAAACATCACATATTAGTCTAGCAGACTTTCCATGCTCACCTGTACGCCATGGAAAAATCTGAAAAGTTGAAGGGTCGGGCTTTAAATACATGTCAGACTCTTCGACTCTTTTATAACCGTCTATAGAAGAGCCATCAAACATAATTTCACCCTTTAAGGCAGTTTCTAATTGACTAGATGTAATTGCCACATTTTTTAGTTTTCCAAATATGTCTGTAAACTGTAGATTAATAAAACGAACATTTTCGGCCTCCGCCATCCGTATGACTTCATCACTGCTTACTGATTTCAAATTTAATCAACTCCAATATTTTTTTTACCTGATCAGGGTCTTTTATACTGGTACGTACCAGCAGTGATTACAAATATAATTTATCATAGTTTAAATATTTCCACAAATCTCCTATAATACAGTATCTATACCTTACTCTTCCTCAGTCAAGGTCAGATGCCATTAGCTAGTAGGTCTTCAAAATAATTCTCATATAATCCCAATATGGGCTTATCCCTCAAATATAGAATTAAGTAAAGAGTTTAATGCCGATTAATGCCAGCATAAAATTTAATGTCAATCGTCTAATAGGTACATTTTCAAAATAATTCATATCAATTTATAAGATTCTTTGCAATTTACGATCAACTTTGGATAAAACGAATTTTAATTCAAATTTATGGTATTATGCATTTTCCTCAATTAAAAGAGTTAGGTACCCTGCACCTAACTCTTTTAATGATCTAAGTTTTTTTGAATAATAGTTAAGGTTCATAAAAGAAGTACTTAAAAGAATATTAATTAGTTGCTTTAATCCCACTATCTTCTTTTTTGCTTTCCACCACTTTATAACCAATGAATAGTAATGCCATAATTAGATATCCGATTGTATATTCAGAGGTAATTAAAATTTCTAATTTGGCTGCATGCATTAAGCCAACTGCCGACAGTAATGCTGCTACACCTGCAGCATAAGCTGCCTTCTTAAATTGATTATCAATAATAAATACCAGTATGGCTCCCCATAGAAGACCTGTGAACATTGCCCCTTGACCTAATGGTACGATCGCTGGTGATAGATTTTTTACTACATCTCCTGCTGGGCCATTAAATCGGGTCATGATATAGTTTGCAAAATAAGGGAACATTGCCAATACGACAGCAGGATGATGCTTAATTTCCACTGATGAAAAGGCTTGGGATACCATTGATATTCCTACAAAAACCAGTATTGGAGCTATTACTGCCATAGGAATGATTTTTGACATCGCTGCAATGATTCCAAAGGTTGAAGCTAATAGGAAAACAACTCCATTTAATACAGAATAACCTCTACCTGCATTCATCCACTTCGAACCAATTGAGGCAATATAAACAGTTGTTGGGAAAACCCCACCAAATATTGTACCTACCATAGTTCCAACACCATCCGCTAATTGTGCTTCTTGAACATTGTAATTATCGCCTGCAGCCGCCATCGCTTCCACATTGTTCATCGTTTCAATGAAATTATAAATTGAAATAGGTAATAAAATTGCTAATAAACCGATCATTTCTTTTGTTAATAGAGATAAACCTTCTAGAAATCCTAACGTTGGCACTGGTGGATAAAATCCAACTGTTGATAATCCGTCTGAAATCTGACCTACATCCGCTTTTCCAATCGTATAGGCTAAAAATGTTCCAATCACAATAGCAAATAACGATGCAGGAATTCTGAAGGGCATTTTCTTCTTGGCAATTAAACCCATTAATATTATTGCTAATACGACTAATCCAATTACTGGCATTTCATATGTTCTAAATAATAACTCAGCACCGATAAAACCAAATGCTACCCCTGCAAGAGAACCTAACATTGCTGCTCTAGGTAAGTGATCTCGACAAAACTTACCTAAGACGCTTCCCAATGCTTCAATTGCTCCACCTAAGAAACAGGCAGCCATTGCTATTTTCCAACCAAGCTCAGGATCTCCAGTTAAATTTAAGGCTGGTTGAAGAACACCAAATAAATAAATAAACATAACTGGAGTACTAATTCCATAAGACAATGCCGTCACGTTTGTACGATTTTCTTTAATAGCTAATTTTTCCGCCATACGAGCATAATAATAATTCCCAAATAAAACAGAAATCGCAGCACCTGGAATAACTCTCCCATAAACAATACTACTCGGGTAACCCATTGCGATCATGGATACTGCAATTAGTACAAAGTTAGCTAGATTATTCTGAAATAGTGCAAAGAAACCATCAACATCTTCCCTTTTAAACCATGGATAATTTACCTTTGTCATCATACTTCCCCCCTATTTTTCTATTTTTAAGACAGTGATCACACTAGTCTTCAAAAACAATTTTTTCCTCCTGCATTTCTCTAATAATTGCTAGAGATTCAACGTTGATGTTAGCTTCTTCCGCCAGCTTTCTACCCTTTTGAAACCCTTTTTCAATAACAATTCCTGCTCCCACTAGGTTCGCTTTAGCTTCATCTACAATTTGCTTCAAACCTAATAACGCTTGCCCATTAGCTAAAAAATCATCGATAATTAAAAGGTGATCTTCCTGACTTATATATCTTTTTGAAACCCTAATTTTATAATGTTTATCCTTTGTATAGGAGTAAACTTCTCCTTCATAGGTTTCATTGTCTAAATTTTTAGATTCAGTTTTCTTTGCAAATATAACTGGAACATTAAAATACTGTGCAGTAATGGCAGCAATAGCAATGCCAGATACTTCTGCCGTTAAAATCTTAGTAATATTTTTGTTATTAAATCTTTTTTTAAATTCTTTTCCAATCTCATTTAATAACTCAATATCTAATTGATGATTTAGAAAACTATCAACTTTTAAAACTTCACCTGCTTCAACTCGTCCTGCTTCTAATATTTTTTCCTTTAGTAAATTCATATGCTACCTCCTACTGAAAATTACCAGCTATCTCTTGCCCAGAAATTTAGGGTATAAAAAATCCCGTAGTTTTCATAACTACGGGGTTTAATGTAGAAAATGGGTATGCAAAATAGGCCATTAAATAGGCATGTTTTTTACATAGTAAAAAAACAATGATTAATGACTATACATATCTTCATTTACTAAGCATCAAACACCAGTAGTCAGGCTATTTACGGCAGCCTGGTAGAAACTCTTGGACCTATTACCAAAAATATACTAGGTTATTAGATTAGCTCTTGGTATTAAATTCTTGAGTTTAATTCTAAACCAGAAGGAGATAAAAATCAAGACTTTTCTAAAGGACCTTATGAAACTATATTATGAAGAAATGTAAATGTTACGTTATATTCATAATTATAAATGCCTTTAAAATATAAATCAACTTTTTTCTGAATATTCATAAATTATATACAATAAGACTTAATAAATGAATAACTTTACACCCCTACTTTTTTAATAAAATCACAAAAGTATTACTATCCTCTTTCCATTAACTGTCTAGTTAAATTTTTAGTATCTTATTGTTGTTTTATCTTTACCATGTTAAGATAGATTAATATGTTTTTTGTCGAATTTTGTCTTTTGGTTTTAATTAACGGAGGTTAATCTAGGTTTAACTAAGGGGGTTGTATTATGGTTATTGGAAAAGAACTTAGACCGAAAAGAAAGCCTAAGAAGGTAGTCTTTATTTTGCATTTTTTAATTATCTTCATCCTTTGGACCTTCTTAGTATTGTATCCTAACCCATATCGCTTTGCAGTTTCCATCTATCGAATTTCTAACCCTGCTATTAACCCCGAAGCGATAAGCCATTTATTAGAAGAAGTCCCTGATGATCCACAGGAAATCGAAAGATATGTTTTAACCAAAATCCCTTACCAATTTGACTGGTTAACCTATGGTGTACCCTTCTATTTCCCAACAGTTGAAGAAGTATTAGCCAATGGTACAGGGGACTGTAAAAGTAGGTTTGTGGTTTTAGCATCAATCTTTGAAGCAAAGGGGATCTCCTACAGACAAAGCTTTTCACTGAGTCATTTTTGGGTTCATTATGATGGCAAAGAAGAAAATCCGATAGAATTAGAAACTAATGCATTATTTATCAGAAACGATGATGGCGAGATGAAGATTCAACTTCCTCAGGAGGATCTTAAGGAAATATATGAAGTCTTGAAGGAAGGTTTTTGGGATTTTATGCCCCTACACCGAAAATTTCTTTTCGTGGCAGGGCTACCCATGTCAATAATGATCGCTTATTATATTAGAAAAAGAAGGCTAGAGGATCTCTATTAAAGACCTCTAGCTCTTTTTATGTTTGGGAAATGATATTTTTTTTAGTTCCTATAGTTTTTAAGTTTTTTCCTATCTACTTTTTAATAATCGATCCCAACCTAACAATGCCGCCCCAATGGCACCATTAAACTGAGAATCCGTTGAGTCATGGATCCCTATTTTAAGCTTTTCTCCTAATCTACTTTTAATATAATGACTTTTTGCTACCCCACCAGTAAAATAGACTTCTTCATCTACCCCTAATTTACTTACCTGGGCATAGGTTTTATTTACAACTGATTCTAATAAACCTGCTGCGACTTCTTCTTTAGTAGCGCCTTCAGCTAACAGACTAATTACTTCTGATTCAGCAAAAACGGTACACATACTGTTTATATTGCAAGGAGTTGCCCCTAAGGCAATTTCAGAAAGCTGACTAATATCTAGTTCTAATACGTTGGCCATTACCTGTAGAAAACGACCTGTACCAGCAGCACATTTATCATTCATAATAAAGTCTACAACTTTACCTTTTTCGTCCAACTTAATAACCTTACTATCTTGTCCTCCAATATCTATAACTGTTCTGATGGCAGAATTAAAATAGTGGGCTCCCCTAGCATGGCAGGTTATTTCTGTAACTTTTTGCTCTATGAAGGGAAGGGACACTCTACCGTATCCTGTTCCTACCATTACTTTTATATCTACTTTTGAAAAATCACCTTTAGTAATCAGTAAATCTATTAGGGCTTCACCTGCTTGTCTTGGACTCCAACCTGTTGGAAGGATTTCTTTTGCTATAATTTGTTCTCCATCATATGCAGTTCCTTTAGCAGCTACAGAACCTATGTCGATCCCTATACTTATCATTTTTTCCCTCCTTTTGCTTCTCAAAATCTAAATAACTTAAGGAAAAATAGAGCTGTCATTAAACAGCTCTATACACTAGATAGATTATATTGGTTAAAACTAGACTCTAAACAGCTCCTTCTACTGCAGTTTCAATGGTTTCTAAGAAGGCTTCAATTCTTACTTTAAGTTGACCTGTGTCAGAATCGGAATAGTCAGTTTCGATTTGAATAAATGGTAACCCTAATTCATCTTTTACAAAGTTTCTTACAGTGAAGGACTCAATATTATAGGTGTGACAGGCTTGCCAGGTTAAGTCTACTACCCCATCAACTTGATACTCTTCTGCTAGTCTTTTAATTAAGTCTAATCTTCCATTGTTATTAGACATACAAGAACATGGTGTAGATAAGTATTTTTCAGCTAATGCTTCAATTGGGTCCTTTGTTTCATCAACAAAAGAGTCTAATCCTTTGTAGCCTGTACAGTTTTCTAAAGCTACAACACTTCCACCAGCCTCTTCAATTATTTTTAATACCTTCTCTGACCCAGCACCAATTGGTACCCCTGTTAATAGGATTCTCGGTGCTTCTTCTCCATAGGCATAGATGCCCCTAGCCATTTGATCTTCTGTTTCTTTAATTAATTCTTCTATTAAATCAATTCCTGCCTCTTTATCAACATTAAAACCCTTCAGCCATTGGGCTAACATCATGTCCATTCCCGACAAAGGTGCAGGTTTATGGGCATTCAGTTTATGTAATCTTTTTAAAGCACTTCTTTCACGGTTAACTAATTTAATTGCATTCCTAAGTTTTTCATCTGTAATCTCCAAATTAAACTTTTCTTCTAAGAAGGATTTAAATTTAACCATCTCTTTTTTCCAATTTTCTAAAGCATCAGGATCATTGGCTGTTTGAGGAAGATTCATAACATGCATAGGTTTGATCTTTCCCATAAGCTCATACATTTTCTTCTTGCCATCACATGTTGTTTCGGCTAATAAAACATCACTAAAATAGAAATATGGACAGGTATCAGTTATAGCAAAACCATAGCTTGATTTTATCAGTGGACAGAGATTTCTTGGCAAATGCTTTTCTGCCTCTGCAATTGGTTCTTGTTTTGTTCCACATAATGTAACAGAAATAGCATCAGCTGCTAAAGCAATTTCTTGTGGCGAAAAAACACAATACATTCCCACAACCTTCTTACCAGCCTCACTTGCTTCTTTAATTTTAACAGAATTTACTCCCCTTAAACCTTCAATCTTCTCCATTAATGATGGTCTCACACTAAATTCCCCCTATGTTTTTATTGTCCTAATTTCCTTCTTTATTGAAATTCTAGCATAAAGTTAATTTTTTAACCAATAGTATCTATCTATAGAGGTCTAGTAAAACATTGGTCTTCTCTATAGAAAAACCAGTGACAGACTAAAAATAATCTGCCACTGGCTTTTCATTAACAAAGTCTTCTATAGCTTTAATTTCAGCTTCTTCTAATGAATATATTCCATAAACAAGCTGATCTATACTAGACTGTAATTTTGTCCGTACTAATCCATCATTACAGTGTAGCATTCTGGTTACTAGGTCAGTTAACTTACCTTCAACTCTATGATCAATTAAAACAGGTGTTTCTTTTAAAGGTGTTTGATAAAGTTCCAGTACTTCTCCCTTTCTCTTCCCTCTAAAATAAAACCATATATAATATAATTTTGAGTTTAAGAGCCCCAATAAATACTTTAAATTGATAGGATTATCTTTTTTAGTAATGTAGTAAACATCAGCACTAGAATACCAGGGGATTTCGTTATAACCAAAGGTGTTTACTCGACTTCTTTGGGGAGCAATAATTTTTTCTTCTAAAAAGATTCTTTCTTTTCTAGACCATTGTAAATGAAAGAATTCTATTACACCATTTCTTGCTTCCCTTCTATCCCTTAGAATTGGAGCATATTTTTCTAGATGTAACCATAAGTTTGGACACAAGTCATCTATACTTTTTATCTCACGATCTATGTAAATAATTTGTTTATTGGTTTTCTTAGCAGAATAATATCTCATGATGTCTGAGTTTTTAAAAAATGGCTTTAAGAACAACCCTTCTTTCTCAGTTAAATTCAGTTTCTTTACCTCTTCATCAGCTAAAACAAAGATGCCATCATTTTTATTCCCTTCTAAACTATACTTTTCAATATGCTTGCTGGTTAATTTATCGGCGCCTGAAACAATCCCTTGATTAATATGACAGAAATTAGCTAAGTTTGTGCCATTAGAAATTTTCCTTAGGGCCCTTCGAATAAATTGATTTTCTTCATCTACAATTCTGATATAAAGTTGGTCTCCTTCATATAGCTTATCATTTTCCACTAGAGAATAATTTGATTCCTTATCATTTCCATGGAGTATTCTTTTTATGACCGATTCATTTCCATACCCCTGCTTATTTACATTCATAATTTCTGCAAGTTGGGGTTTTCCCACAATTTTCTTCTTCTCAAATATTGAAATTAAGTTATGCTGACCTAATGCAGACTCAAAAATTCTAAGCTCGTTAAAATTAATTAGCTTTATAATATTGCTTCTTTCCTTCAAATCTGCCCTCAGTTTATAGGCTCCATTGGCAGTAGGAAAATAGTTAGTAGTTATAAAAGCAATAACTGCATCATCATTACCGATTTCTAGAGCCTTATGAAAGAAGAAATAAAACAAATCCATTTTACCCTGATAAAACCTTCTCCCAAAATCTGTATTTGCAATCCTTCTAAAAATCTCTTTATTCCCTTTCTCTCCCACATAAGGAGGATTACCGATAATAATGTCAAATCCTTTTTGTTTTTTATAGATATCTACAAATATTTCTTGCCAAACTAGCTGTTTAAAATCATCTGATGATTGCTTTTCATCTTTTAAATTTTCCTCTAGTAAATCAAACCTTGAATTAGGGAGGATCTGTTGAAAATCCATTGTCAATTGCTCTTCCCTTTTACTTATAATACCCGCATCAGTTTCTTCATTAAAGGGTTGTCCTAATAAGCTATTTCCAACATAGATATTCATATCTAAATTAGGTAGTGGTTCTGGTTGACCAAACCCCTCAAATACTTCCTGTTCAACCACCAGTGAAAGCCATAACCGTAACTTTGTAATTTCTACAGCCCTGGGGTCTATATCCACTGCATATATAGAATTTTTAATCGTTTCTTTCTTTAGATGATAAAGAGATCGCTCCTTGTAATTGGTCTTATTTTCTTTCATCCAACAAGGCTTTAGGTTAGATTCTTCCTCCATCATATGAATATATTCAGTAATAACATTTCTAATCTTAACGATCTCACTAAGGATTCCTAATGGAAATGCTCCAGACCCAACGGCAGGATCAGCTATTTTAACAGATTTAAGTGCATCGTCTATTGCTAATAATTGCCCTTGTATTGTTGGTTTAAGGAGATATTCTCCTTTTATGTTTTCACTTTTATAGATAATCTTTTCATAAGACTTCTTATGTTTTATAAAATCTTCATCCTTTATTAAGTCACCAAACAAGACAAATTCTCTTAAGTCCTGAATAGATAATTTAAGCTTTTTAGATAGGTAATGAATCAACCCTTCTTGGCTCATATAGTGGACAATCTCTCTAGGCGTATAAAACACTCCTTTAGATTTTCTATCCACTTCCTGTAGCAGATTTTCAAAGACCTTTCCTAACATTTCTGGATCAACTGCAATTTCTTTTTCGTAAGGCTCGTCCTCTTTAAGGGTAAAGTTATATCTCTCGAAAATATCTAGAACTCCTGTTCCAACCGTCCTTTGGCTATACCCCTTTGAAAAAAAATCATTAGGTATCCCAATACTACTTGTTAACCACTTTTTCCCTTCATTCTCTTCTTCAAATAGTTGTGATGACTCCACCTGCATAGAAAGTATGCTTAATATTTCTTTTAGAAGGGGGCGTAGTTTATTTAAGTAATAGCTACCATTTTCTTCTCCCAAAGTCTCATAATATAGGTCCCGCAAATGGGTTTTACTGCCATTCCCCCAAGCCATCGTTTTTTCAACACCAAGCCACCCCTTCTTTTGAAGGAAGTATAAAAAAGAAAAATATCCCATTAGCTTTTTAGCGTATTCTTCAGCATATTTATCTACTTCTAAGTTTAGTTTCTGGCAAGTTAATATTAGCTCATTAGAATCTTTAAAATACCTCTTTAATTCGAGGCATTTATTTTTGTAATCATAAAAAAAATTTTTCGTAACCTGTTCTATACTGAAGGCATCTTCAAGTTGTTTTATTGTTGTACTACTTTTAGTAATATTTAAAATAGCGAAAAATTGTTTTTGGGCCAAAATACTTGGTTCATCCCTACCAGCCAAATAAGAATACCTAATCATAGGAGGACGGTTTAATGGAAGTTGATCTCCTTTGAAGGTTTCATCGAACTTTAAATAAGATAAACGCCAATGATCTATTCCCTCTACGTAAAAGGCAACTAAAGCTGATTTCAGTTTCTCTCTTTGAAGTATTTCAGAAACAAAGTGTCTTTGTATACTCTTTCTAGCATTTAGCCCCTCTAGATTTTTAAGTTCGATGACCAATATTAATAAACCTTGATCTTCTAGGTCTATGTATTTTCCAATGTTATAATAAGCTACTATATCACTTGTATAGGCTTCTTCTTTTACCATCTGTTTTTCTATCTGATTGATAGCTGTTTTATGAAATAGGATAGTTAGTAATTTAATAAATTGTTCTATTTTAAAAGGATTTTCTAGTGTTTCCTTTAATGTTTCTAACTTGCTATTCTTCATCAATTGGTGCTCCCTTCATGAAATAGCCAAGACTTTTTATTATGTATGTTATTAAATTAGTAAATACTTAGTCTTATTATATTGCTAATTTAATATTAACTCAACTAAAATGGTGGTTTTTACATTTGCACCATATAAATTTGAATAACTAGATATTATCATTCTCCCTCAAAAAAATAAAGTCTTCAGTTAGAAGACTTTAAATATAGTTTACCTTGATGATATTAAGCTACTAAAATTAATACATCAGTATTTTTTCAATTCCCTACATTAAACCAATACTTAAACATTTATAGGGCTTAGAAATATGTTAAAAACCAAATTTTAAAATTTTTTTATTCATCTTTTCTCAACCTAATTATCCCTTTTTAGGGGTTAGAAAAAACACGATCAATGTCATACATAAAATAGCAGTAATAATGATTGAGGGATAGCTTTCTTGTTGTCTTAATTGATGTATGATAATACCTAAATACGCCCAAAGAACAACAAGGCAAAAGACGGTATCCCTTCTTCTAACTAACATTCTATAGCTAACTATGGTGCCAAAGATTAATGCTGCAATAGTCCAAATTGCCGCCAAAGTTCCTAATCCATTTAATCCAAAATATACCAATAAAGTTGTTAAGTTAGCAATTGTTGCTATTACGATCCAACCTAAATATACTTGAAAGGGTAAGTGAACATATATTTCTATTCTCTTATCTACCTTAACTCTGCCAATATTTAGATTTTGGTATATCTTAATAATTGAAAATAAAAGTAAAAGCATAAATGCCATAGAAAGGGGAATTTTTAAGTTGTGCCAAGCTAATATCCAACTTATATTTGCTATACAAGATACAATGAACCAAATTCCTATTTGGTCAATAAAAATTAAATTGTCTTTTCCATTAATCACTAAACTTTTACCTTGATAAACAATAAATAGTCCTAGTAAAAAATAAATAACTCCCCAGATAGCAAAAGTAATAGGAGCTGGTGTGAATAAGTTAGGATACATACTAGAAACTTCCCCAGTAGTATAGCCACCTATAGGTATTCGATTTGCCAACCAATTCACTAAAATCATCATAATAAAAAAGACAATATTTAATACCTGTAACAGCATATAATTTTTCCTCATAACAATGAACCTCCTTCATTAAAATTGGTCATAATTCTTTTATTTTTTATATATATGCTTCAACTACATTAACAAGGACAGGTTAAATAAAAAATATCTGATTTTTCCCAATTAAGAAGGATTCTTATATCATTTAACGAATAAGTACTAAAAGCTTTTTAAATACTAATACTTGACCACCAAGTTAGAGGGTCCCCTCTTTTTTTGTGGTCTTATTACATATTTTTGGAGGTGTCATTTATGAAAATACTATATTTTGACTGTTTTTCAGGTATCAGCGGAGATATGTTTTTAGGCGCTATGCTAGATATTGGAGTAGATGAAAGCTATTTAAGAAATCAGTTAAACCTATTGAAGGTATCTGGCTATCAATTAGAAGTTTTTCAAGATGAAAGAAAAGGTATTAATGGAACAAGAGCTAATGTCAAGTTGAGCCATCATCAGGCTGAACATGGTCATCATGGGCATCATCATCATGAACACCATCACAGCCATGAACACCATCACAACCATGAACATAATCACAACCATGAACATAATCACAACCATGAACATAATCACAACCATGAACATAATCACAACCATGAACATAATCACAACCATGAACATAATCATAGAAATTTACATGATATCTCTAAAATCATAAATGAAAGTGATCTTAATGATCGAATTAAGTCCATCAGCCTTGAAATGTTTAAACACATAGCCACTGCTGAGGCTAAAATACATGGTAAATCCCTAGAAGATGTGCATTTTCATGAAGTTGGTGCTATAGACTCAATTGTTGATATTGTGGGTGCCGCCATTTGCATCGATTACATGAAAGTTGATAAAGTAATATTTTCAACTATTGCTGTTGGTAGCGGCTTCGTAAATTGCGCCCACGGAAAATTCCCTGTTCCAGCTCCTGCTACTGTAGAAATATTAAAGGGAATAAAAATTACCTCTGGACCAGTTGAAAAAGAACTAACCACCCCAACAGGTGCTGCTATCGTTAAAGTGCTTGCTGATGACTTCTCAGATAATAAAGAGTTTTGTATTAAGCGCATTGGATATGGTATTGGAGGACGAGATAATCCTGTCCCTAATGTTCTTAGGGTTTTTGTTGGAGAAATAGAAGAAAAAGTAATGGACCTTCCCGAAACCCTCAAAGAAAAAGCTTCAATAATAGAATGTAATATTGATGATGGTAATCCAGAAATTCATCCCTACATAATGGAAAAATTATTAGAGAAGGGAGCAATGGATGTTTGGGTCACGCCAATTCTTATGAAAAAAGGCAGAAATGCAATTAAGCTGAGCGTCTTATGTTCGGCTGATATCATTAACCAAATAATGGAGACACTTTTTTTAGAGACCTCTACTATAGGGATAAGAACCTACAATGTGGACAAAGTAATGCTGAAAAGAGTGATTAAAAGTGTAACGACTCCCTTTGGCGAAGTTAACTTTAAATGTGTTTACTATGGAGAACAAGAACTTAAACATAAGCCAGAATACGAAGACTGTAAACGGATAGCTAAAACCCACAATCTTCCCCTTCAGAAGGTTTATGAGCTTGTTAATAAACTTTACCAAGAACAAATTAAATAATAGCTAATTAATCGTTAGAAGAGGTGATATTTTGAATACTAAAGAACTTAAGCAATTATTAGAGAACGTTAAAAACAACAACATAACCATAGATGAGGCCTTATCCAACTTAAAACAGCTGCCTTTTCATGACCTTGGATTTGCAAAAGTAGATCACCATCGGGAACTAAGACAGGGCTATCCCGAGATTATCTATTGTGCAGGAAAAACTACTGAACACGTAGTTGCAATCGTTGGCTCACTTTTAGAAAAAGGTAATAATATTTTAGGAACCAGAGCTACTAAAGAAATGTTTGAAGAAGTACAAAAACTTTATTCTGAAGTCAATTATCATCCTTTAGCAAAAACCCTCACTATCAAACAAAAGGAATTAGAGCTTAAATCCACCTACATTGTGGTGGTTACAGGTGGAACTTCTGATATTCCCGTTGCTGAAGAAGCTGCAATTACAGCTGAGATATTAGGTAATAAAGTTGAAAGAGTTTATGATGTAGGGGTAGCAGGTATCCATCGATTATTTGCTAATTTAGATATCATAAGAGGTGCTCAAGTAGTTATTGCAGTTGCAGGAATGGAAGGTGCTTTAGGTAGTGTTATTGGTGGACTTGTGGATAAACCTGTTATTGCTGTTCCTACCAGTGTAGGTTATGGTGCTAATTTTGGTGGTTTAGCCCCCCTTTTATCAATGCTAAATAGCTGTTCTAGTGGAACCGCTGTCGTTAATATTGATAACGGTTTTGGTGCAGGTTATATGGCTAGCATGATCAATCATTTATAACATAATCGATTCATCATCAGCTTATGCTAGATATCAAGTTAAATCAGCAATTAGAAATCTACTTAGATTATCTAAGTACCGGTATTAATCCAATACCTTTTATAATTCATTAATTTTAATAGCTTTCTCTCCTTACCTTAGCATGGATTGTTTAAAGCTAGTAAACCTAAGTTTATCAACATATAAGGTTTACTAGCTTTTTTATTTATCCCTAGAGACTTACCCACGATCCCTTCCGTCTTTTTTAATATTTTCCATTAAGTCTACAAACTGAGCCACCAAGACTGGATCGAATTGAGTACCGGAACATCTTTTAATTTCTTTTATAGCCTCTTCATGACTTCTAGCCTTTTGATAGATTCTTTCATTTGTGATAACATCATATGTATCTATAATTGATAGAATTCTTGACAAAAGAGGTATTTCTTCCCCTACTAACCCATTTGGATATCCTTTTCCGTCCCATCTTTCATGATGAAAAAGTATATATTTTGCTATATGAAAAAGGTCAGGGGATGATTCTGCAATCCGATAACCTATTTCTGAATGGCGCTTCATTTCTTCCCATTCTTCTTGAGTTAGCTTACCTGCTTTATTGAGTATTTTGTCTGATATAGCAATTTTTCCAATATCATGTAGTATTGATAATAATCCTAAGTCGCTTATCTCATCATCACTTAGCCCAATTTTTTTTGCCAGCAAAATGGATAATTTTTTTATCCTTTCTCCATGTTCCTTTGATTCATAGCTTCTTGACATAAGGGAATTTTGAAGGGAGGAAATCATATGACTACGAATACTTTTACTTTTTAGTAATTTGTTTCGATACATTTTCTCTTCAGACTCTTTTATTACATCGGATATTACTTCTTCCTTTAAAGTCTTAGTTGCACAACCTAATGAAATACTAATTTTGATTGGGTCCTCTTCTGCTTCTTTACATAATCTCTGAATTTCTAAACAGATATCTTTCGCTACTACCAGATCTGTTTGCGGAAGGATCACAGCGAATTCATCTCCCCCCCAACGGGCTACAATATCCTTATTTCTACAGGCAGTCCTAATGATCTCTGCTATTTTAACTAATAGTCGGTCTCCCTCTGCATGGCCAAAAACGTCATTGGTTAATTTAAGACCATTTACATCCCCAACAATGATGGAAATAGGAAAATTCTTCTCTGTATCTAAGTTGCTCAGTTTCTCTTCAAAATAGGCCCGATTATATAGTCCTGTCAATTTGTCATGAAAACTTAAGTAGCGAATTCGATCTTCAGAAATTTTTCTTTCGGTAATATCAGTATAAAAGCCATACATTCCAATTATCTTTCCATTAACAATAGTTGGTCCTCCCCTTATAGCTACTGGAAAAAGCTCACCATTTTTTCGCTTTCGATAAGCCTCTACCTCCACCTGTTGATTTTCTATTGTTAATCTACTTAATTCCTTTGCTTCTTCTAAACCATCTTTATTTGTAATTAACTCATCTAAATTTTTTCCTTTGCACTCTTCTAAAGTATAACCAAAAACTTTTTTAAACTGATCATTTATATTGATGATATTACCTTGCTTATCTAAATAAACAATTGCATCGGGGGAGTATTTAAACAATGAGTCTAAGGTCTTTTTTTGATATAGGATTCTCTCTCTATTTAACTTTCGTTCCCTGATATCTGTATAAATTACATAGCCTCCTATTACTTCATCATTAACTATAATCGGCGCACCCCTTAATATAACATTTATTTCATTGTGTTCTTTATCATATCTTACGGTGTCATTAAATAAAATTGTTTTTCCCCTTAAAATTTCATAAGATCCATATTGATTAACTTTCTGCTGGGGGTCTATGACATCATTAATATGTTTACCTTTTACTTCGTCAATACTATATCCAAATAGTTTACTAAACTCGCTATTAATCTCTACAATCCCATGATTATTATCAAACCTAACCATCGCATCTGGCGTATTATCAAATAAGCACTGATATGATCTAAGTCGTTCTTCTAATTCTTTCTTTTCTGAAATATCAGAAAAGATAAGAGTTATTACGTTATCCTCTCCCACTATCAACATTATTTCATAATGAAAACGTTTATCATTAACTACTAGCATGCCTTTAGACCTATGAATATTATCTAGCTTATTATCTTTTCTACTTACCTCTTCCCTCAAGAAATAAAATTGTTTAATTAATGTTTTCGGTAAAAAATCATCTATTTTTCTTCCAATTATATCTTTTGTTAGCGTGTTGAAGTACCCTTTAGATACTACTACATTAAGGCATGTCCCATCAAAATCGACCAACAAGATTCCATCTACCACTTCCTCCATAAGTATTAGTAATCGATCCTTTGATATGGAATATTCTGTCATGATCCAGTCCCCCTCCCATGCATCATAAAATCTTGGGATTTTTAATTTTTAGTTTAATACCCCTTTTCTGACAACTTAAATATATTTATTTATTTTATCACAAAAATATATGTAATGCCTGCTTCAGACTATTTTACCCACCCTTAGCAGACATTAGCAATATTACTTTATATCAAGAATCCTTCGATGTGACCTACAACCTTAGTTTTAAATTAATATGGATAATATAATCTATCGCCTCATTTAATGATAAAACCATTAACTAACCTTATTCCACCTCTAAATTTTCGCCAATGCCTTGCCATAGAGTCAAGTGTAAAACCCTTTCTCGGAGACATATGAACAAATTCTCGATTTGATACCATAATCCCAGTGTGGGTTACTATATTCTTCTTGACTGAAAAATAGATAAGATCTAAGGGTGCTAGTTCATGAAGCTCAACTTCTTTTCCCCCTATAGATTTAAGTCCCCTCAGGTATCTTTCAGGATCATATCTATACCAATCCTTTTCAATATCATTACCGTCTCCACTGGGGATCTCTATGCCAAAATCTTTATAAAACATAACCATAAATCCTAAGCAGTCTAAACCTTCTTCTAAAGTCCTCCCGTTGTGTTGAAAGTTTACATATCTATACTTCTCAACTAACTCAGTCAATTTATTCCGATAAGCCATTTGATCCATATTCTTTCCTCCTACAAAAGCCCATGGCTTTACTTTTACTTTCATCTTATGCATTTTTAAAAAACAAGTGATTTTTTCATAAAGGAAATGTATTGACATGAAATAATTTGATTTAGTTTCATTTAGGAAGATTATACAACCTCCTATCTTAACTAAAGATTTTTATAAATATTTAAGAAAATATATACTCCAAATTAATAATTACAAGTTATAATAGTTATATGCTAAGGGGTAGCCCTTAAATTTAAATGTAACAGTAATATAATTGCAAGCATTCTATGATATAATAGATATAGACCAAAGGGAGGAGATTTAATGAATATTGCTTTTTTTATAACCCCTAAAAGTGAAAGTGTTTATTTACCCCACAATGCAACAATGCGACAAGCCTTAGAAAAAATGGAATACCATCGATATACAGCTGTTCCTCTAATTAATGAGAAAGGTGAATATGTTTCCACCTTAACCGAAGGAGATCTTCTATGGAAACTTAAAAATACTTCAGGACTTACCTTTAAGGAGACTTCGGAGATACGTTTACAGGATGTACCAAAACACATGCACAATAAACCCGTTTCCATAAATTCTGATATTGAAGATTTATTTTCACTAATCTCTAATCAAAACTTTGTTCCTGTAGTAGATGATAAAAACATCTTTGTAGGTATTGTGACAAGAAACGCTGTCATGACCTACCTATACAACCTAGCCCAAAGGAACCATAACTTAACCTTCCAAGCAAATCTGATGAGTGTATAACATACCATAAATCAATAACCCCAGAAGCCTATTAGTTGGCAACTGGGGTTTCTTAATTCCTCTACTAGGGTCAGTCTAAGTCTCTAGACTGAGATAAAAACCGTCTATGGTGGGTTTTATTGTCTCTTTATTTCATGTATATTATAATTACAATAAATAACCAGATAAGTTTTTTAACAAGAAATTGGAAGTTAGGGTCTTTTTCTTATATCACATAATAAAGGAGGATTTTTTATGAAGAGATTTTTATTTGGTGTATTATTAATTAGTGTTGGCATACTCTTTCTACTGAGCAATATGCAACTTATTCCCTATAATATGGGTGATTTAATTTATAATTATTGGCCTGCCCTACTGATTTTCTGGGGGATCCATGAATTTTACGACGAGTTTTCTATTTATAAAAGAAGACCGAGTATCAGTGATCTATTTTTCCCAACGCTTCTTACCACTTTAGGGTTAGTGCTATTAGGTAATCGACTTAATTGGTTTCCCAATGGTTCCATCTCTATCTGGAATGCCTTTATCCCCGTAGTCATTATTTTCGTAGGTCTTTCATTTATCTTTCCATCTAAAAGAAAGAAAGTGGTAACCTTTCATTCAGATGGGAAACACAAAGAAAAAGTTAAATTTAAAGATAAGCATATCCACTTTTTTTCATCTCAAGATAATGATACTAGAAATGTACTTTTTGGTTCCTTTGAGATCGGCAATGAACCCTGGGTATTAGAAGACTCTTCCTATCATGTGGGGGTTGGAGAAGCAAAAATCAATCTCTCTAAAGCTTATATTAAAGAAGGTGAGACCCATCTAGATGTCTCTGGCTGTACTGGCAGCATTGTAATTATTATCCCTGCTGACATAGCTGTCAATATAGACGCTCACTTAGATTTAGGTTCTGTTGTAATCTTTAACGAAGAGCATTCTGGAACCCCCGGTCGTGTTAATTATAGAAGTTTAAACTATGACGAAGCCTATAAAAAACTAGACATCAATGTAAAGTTAAATATTGGCGAAATCTTAATTAAGCAGGTGTATTAAAATGCTTTCCCGATACCTTCGACACGGCCAATTTAGCGATAGTATTCAGTGGGTTATCCTTGAAAAAATATTTATTGTATCTATTTTTAGCAGTTCATTGACCCTATTAACCCTCTGGCTACTACCCCTTGAGATGGGAAACTATAAATCTTTGTTTATCATTCTATTAGTAATTTTTTCATCCTTTTTATTTACTTTTCTAATTGGGTTACCCTTTGGTAGAAATTTAAAATATGAGCTTCAGTCTATCCAGGAAGCCCATGAGGCTATTGGCCGTGGTAGAATTGATCTTCGCCTTATGGATGGAAGTTATACTGAAGTTAAACAAATAAACAATCAATTTAATATTATGGTGGACTATATCCAAAAACAAGTAGAATCTCTACAACGTTTAGTAAACGAAAACAAGATGCTTCTTAAAAATGCTGAGGAAACAGCTTCCATCGATGAAAGGAAAAAAATAGCTAGAGAACTTCATGATGCTGTAAGTCAGCAACTCTTTGCAATTTCCATTACATTAGGTGCTATTAGAAATTTAATAGATTCTAAACCTGAAGAAGCAAAAAAATACTTCCAGCGAGTAGAAGAAATGGTTCATACTGCTCAACAAGAACTAAGGGCCTTGATCATGCATCTGCGGCCAGTCAATCTTGACGGAATCAACTTTACTGATGGTTTAGTAAAACTCCTTAAAGAATTAGATGAAAAGAATCCAAATGTAACCATACGTTGGGACATTGAAGATCTAATTAATTTATCTGAAGGCATTGAAGATAACTTGTTTAGAGTCCTTCAAGAAGGTATTTCAAATGTTTTAAGACACTCAAAGGCTACATCTTTAATCATCACGTTATTTAATAGAAATAACCTTCTCTCTATCAACATAGAAGATAATGGTGTTGGATTCAACCTTAATGAAGATAAAATTGCTTCCTATGGAATAAAATCGATGCAAGAAAGAATTGCCGACATCGGTGGGCGGTTTGAAATATATTCCTATCCTAATAAAGGTACTAGGTTAGAGATTCGTGTTCCAATATAACACAAGGGAGGAGATTACATGGATAAAATTCGAGTCATGATTGTTGATGATCATGAAATGGTAAGAATGGGTTTGTCTGCCTACCTTTCCACAGAAGATCACCTTGAAATTGTAGGAGAAGCCAGTAATGGTTTAGAAGCTTTAAAGCTTAGTGAAGTTCTGTTGCCAGATGTCATTTTGATGGATTTAATGATGGATCAGATGGATGGCATTGAAGCCACTGAAAAAATACTTAAACGATTTAATGAAATAAACAAAACTGTGAAAATTATAGTCCTTACTAGCTTTATTGATGACGAAAAAGTTTTTGCTGCCTTAGAAGCAGGAGCCTTTAGCTTTCTATTAAAAACTGCTACTGCCAATGAGTTATCTATTGCAATAAAAAAAGCTGTAAAAGATGAGCCAGTATTTGAAGGAAAAGTGACAAATTTAATGATTAGTAGAGTAAATAAAAAAACAAAGCATACTCAGCTTACCCAGAGGGAACTAGAAGTATTACAGTTAATCGGACAAGGTAAGAGCAACAAGGAAATCAGCGAAGAACTCTTTATCGGTATCAAAACAGTTAAAACCCACGTTAGCAACATTCTAGCTAAGCTAGAACTAGAAGATCGCACAAAGGCTGCTGTTTATGCTAATCAAAATAATCTTCTATAGATAGATACAAGTTGCTTTCTGTTAGATAAAAAAATCAGCTACCTTCCCCTTTAGGTAGCTGATTTTTTTATCAAGTAGTAAATTATACTAAATTTTGCAAATGGGAGATAAAAGCTGAATAGCTTCATCATAAAGATCATTTAAATTAATTAGATTAACTTCCTCTGGTGAAGCATCCCGTTGGCTTGTACAAAGAGCCATTTGATATTTAGCGTCTATATTATACATTTTAAAGTAGTAATTTTTATTAGTATAGTCTTCTACTGTATTAAAACTAATTTTAATATCATCACCATTAAGTTTAAAGGAAAAAGCATCTAGGGGTATACTTAAACCTCTACCCACAGCTTTTATAAAACTCTCCTTTAAAGCCCACAATTTATAGAAATAGTCAAGTTGACTAGCCTTTTCTATAGCTATTAGGTCCTTATATTCTTCATTAGAAAAGAAGCGTTTTGCAATGGCCAGATCAACTGGTTTAATCTCTTCAATATCTACTCCCAATGTAGCATGATCACAAGCTATAACTACCCAGTCGCCTGCATGAGAGATATTAAAATAAAAATCATCAATCCCTTTAAGATAGGGTTTTCCATATGAATTAACTTCAAAATTGATGGCTTGATTCAGTAAACCAACCTTCTTCCTTATCTCACACCGAACCAATATATCTGCTATTAAAGATCTTTTTAAATCCATTAAATGATAAAATTTCTTTATTCTTATTCTTTTTTCTTGAGAAATTCTTTCCATAAGCTGATTAAACTGATCCTTAGATATGTTAGCATTAACATTAACTGCTATTATTTTATTCATAGGGTCTCCTTTTAGTCTTTGACTCTTTCAATTATATTTACTCTATCAAGCTACTTAAAAGCATTAACTATTTCTTATCCATTATCAAAAATAGAAGTATCTTTTCTGCATACCATAAGACATGTTTCTACTACATGGGGATCATAGAATATACCAGAATTACTTTTGATCTCTTCCAAGGCATACTTAAATCCTAAGGCTGGTCGATAAGGTCGATGGGAGGCAATGGCTTCAACAACATCTGCAACAGTAATAATTTTTGCTTCTAAAAGGATATCCTTTGCCTTCAAACCAAAAGGATAACCGGACCCGTCTAGCTTTTCATGATGTTGAAGTACAATATCAGCTACAGGCCACTGAAAATCTATAGACTTTAATATTTCGTATGCATTTTGAGGGTGAGTTTTAATTAGATCAAATTCTAAGGTATTTAACTTAGCAGGTTTAGTTAATATTTCTGATGGAATCCCAATCTTTCCAATATCGTGTAATATTGATGCAACATATAGTCCCTCCAGTTGTTCTTCGGAGAGGCCCATGTGCATTCCAATTCGACAAGCAAGCTTTGAAACATTTTTTTGATGCCCAGCTGTATATAAATCTCGCTTTTCTATCATATAGCCTAGACTTTCTACCATCTCCATTAATGATTTTTTTAACCTCATATCCAGTTTCTTTTCTTCTGTGATATCTGAAACTAAAAGGGCAAATTCCCTAAACTTCGGACTATATGCAAAAATTTTAAAATACTTATCTAACTTCTTAGAATATTTTTCAAACTCCTTAGGGATCCCCTTTAAGGCTACTTCCCCATAGACCTTCATCCATTTTTCATCTATCTCAGTAAAAATTTCTCTTTCAGTTCTTCCAACAATATCCTCAGCTTTAAAACCTGTTATTTTTTCAAAACTAGGATTTACCCCAATATATTTAAAATCAAAAGGTTTACCCTCTTTGTCAGTAATAATTTCATGGTGGGCAATCCCTTGATTCATTGATGAAAATAACAAGCGATATCGTTGTTCACTGTCTTTTAGTGCCTTTTCTTTCTTCACTAAATATTCATAGTTTTCCATTAACTCTGATTCTGCTGCTGCTAGTTGCTGGAAGGAAGCTTCCATTTCATGTTTTACAATATTCAGCTCCTCCTGCATTTTAATTGTTCTAAGTTGATTAATGGAAGACTCTCCAATTACATCAATCCATTTCGTAAGATAAATAATCATACTTTTTAACTTGTTTTCATCAATAACCGGTACTTTTAATAATTTTTCTAAATAGGTGTCACGATCCTTAATATTGCTATGTAACTGATCAAAATTAGGTTTTTCTATAAAAAAATGATTTATAAACAGGTATGCAATCAATTCATCATTAATCGTTAATGGGGCTATTACACACATTAACCCATTACTACATTGGTTTATTGTATACTTTATGGGGCCAATTTTCTGAAAGGTTTTCGCTTGATAATGTTCTAGTAAAGCCTGATGAAAACAATGCTCTATTCCACATAGCTGGGTCCCCACTTTATCGTTAGGTGTTTTCGCAAACAACTTTCCATTTAAATCTAATATAGCGAAGGGAACTTCGGCAATGTGATAAAAATACTGTGCTAACTCATCCATTTTATTTACATCCATTAAATCTCCAAGAACGGTAGACATAAACTTCTCCCCTTTCACTATTAACTTTAAGCTGCATATTTTACAGTATCCAATTCCTACTACGAAGTAATACTACAGAAGGTTTTAAATAGTTCTTTTGAATAATAGCCTTCATTAACCAGTTTACCAAGCATTTTTAAGGCTTCTTCAACCCCTAAACCCTTTCGGTAAATTCGATCCTCAGTTAATGCCTGATATATATCCGATAAAGCAATAATCTGACTCTCTTCTGTCAAGTCAACACCCTTAAGTCCTTCCGGATACCCTGTACCTAAAAGGTTCTCGTGATGATTTCCTGCCCATTCAGCAATCTCTTTGAAGGAAAAAATCTGTTTGAGAATAAATTTTGTGTAATATGAGTGCTTTTTGATAACCAGAATTTCCTCAGACTGTAGCTTGTCTGGCTTGTCTAAGATCTCATTAGGAACAACAAGTTTACCTAAGTCATGTAAGTAACCAGCAATTCTTAACTTAACACACTTATCCTCATCATACCCCAGTGCTTTTCCCGTTAAATATGCCCTCTCCGATACGCCTTGTGAATGTTTATGGGTAAAAGCACTCTTTTTATCTATAATAATAGAAAAGGCTCTTGCGATTTTCTCCATTTGGCTAATATTGACCTCAATCCTTCGATTAGGCATACGATCTATTAAGCTGGATTGAATATCATAGTTTCCTAAATCTATCCACATTTTATCCTTCTCTAGCAAACTTAAGGTTACATCCACAATCTCATCATTAAAAGTTTTTCCTTTTTCAGATTCTAACCATTGTCGAATCTCATTACGATGATTTGATCCATCCTTAGTGCCATCAAACCTTAATTCTAATTGATCCGCCAAATGAATAACCTGTGATAAGAAAGGAGTTTCATTTCCTACTAAACCAAAAATTCCAGAACCATCCCATCTTTCATGATGATATTTTATAATTTCTGGGATCTCTTCATCTAAGGGTAATTCTTTAGCCACTTCCCAACCAGTTGATACATGATGATGTCGATTTGTTGTTTCTGCAGTGATAAAGGCATTCTTTCCTTGAAGTAATAACGAATGGGTTACCCCAATATCATGTAAAATTGCTCCTTGAAAGGCATGCTCTAAAAGCTGTGGCTTGTCCATTTTCTTTACGATTTCCATAGCAATATAAGCTACTTTCTTAGTATGCTGAAATGGTTTATTTTCTGCCACATCTAGCAAAAGTGAAAAGGATAATAATATTTCATTCAAATTTCCACTAAATTCTACCATATTCTCCACTCCTATCCACATTGAATTAATAATTAACATTATTCTACAGAAATAGCTATATCCCTTTATTTTTATGTTGATTTCAAAAAAATATAGAACTGCTTAAGCAGTTCTATATTTTATACCCAAATTCAAAGGCTTCAATATTCATTTCGATCGCTTTTTTAGGAACATTATCCTTTACAGTCTCTAACCATGTATCTACTTTTATTTCTAAGTCTTGAGCCAATGCTCCAAGTAAAATCACATTTGATACTTGTTTCTTTCCTATCCTTCTAGCTTCTTCAAAAGCGTTTATTGCGGTAACCTTATATTTAGATTTAAGATTTTCTATTTCTTTAACTGGATATTCATATTTTTCTTGTTGTACCATTGTGGGATAAAAGTGTTTTGTATTCATGATAATTCTACCTTGATCCCTTAATACTGCACTCCATCTTAACGCTTCTAAAGGCTCCATCGCCACTAAAATGTCTCCCTCACCAGGTGGGAAATTAGGGGAATAAATTTTCTTCCCGATTTTAACATTACCCCATACCATTCCTCCCCGTTGAGATAAACCTACAACATCGTTACTTTTGACGTCATAACCATCTTTAAGGGCTGCCTGAGAAATAATTCTTGTCATTAGAATTAATCCTTGACCTCCAACTCCTCCTAACATTATATTAGTTGTCAATTTCCTCATCCTCCCTATCTATATCTGCTGACGATTTAATGGCATTAACAGGACATACCTGCGCACACACACTACAGCCTACACACATATCTTTATCTATCGAAGATTTAAGTTTATCAAAGCCTTCATATTCAGTCATCATTAAAGGTGGACAGTTTGTTCGAATACAGGCTCTACAGCTAATACAAATTTTAGGGTCAACATAGAAATATGGTTCTTCCATATTATATTTCAAAGCACAGGGGCCATTTGCAACTATGATTGATAAACCTTCATAGGCAATTTCTTCTTTAAACACTTTTGTTGCTGCCTTGTAGTCATATTGATTTATTTCTTTTACACGATCAAATCCCATATTATCTAGAAGGGTTTTAATCCCTACTTTCATGTCATCCCTGTCATTATAAAGCCCTGAACTAGCATTAGGTTGACCTCCAGTCATGGCGGTTGTTCTATTATCCAAAACAAAGAATGTCATGTTTTCATTACTTTCTTTGCGGTGAAGTAAATTTAAAAAACCTGTCATACCAGAATGGAAGAAGGTCCCGTCACCTATAACGGCCACTAACGGTTCTTCGCCTTCATTTTTCATAGACATTGCCTTTCTAATACCCTTCGTTATTCCAATGCTTGCTCCCATACTGATAATTGTGTTGGATTGTTCGAAGGGGAACAAACAGGCAAGGGAATAGCATCCAATATCGCCAATAACCGTTTTAACCTTTGATTTTTTTAGAAAGTCAAAGATCGGTCTATGGGGACAACCTGTGCAAAATAAAGGTGCTCTAGGTACAGTATCTACAAATCGGTCTCCATATTCTTTAGACTCTTTAATCACACCAGCATGATATAACCCTAATTCAATATCTTTAATATCCAGTTCACCAGTAAAGGAAAAATACTTTATACCTTCGCATTCTATTCCCATTAGTTTTAATTCATTTTCAATGAAAGGTTGCATTTCTTCTAAGACAATCACTCTTTTATATCTACTAGTAATCTCCTTCGCTTTTTTCTCCGAGATAGGATAAACCATTCCCAATTTCCAAATATTTGCATTAGGATTAATCTCTTTTAGGTTCTGATAGACTATTCCTGAAGTAATAATCAAAGTATCCGAATCTTTATCTTCCTCCAAAATATTTATTTCTGCATCATAGGCATAGGCTTCTAATTTTTCAAGTCTTTCTTTCATGAAAAATTGGGCCCTTCTAGAACCAGGTGGAATCATATTAAATTTATCTTTATCTCTGTTAATCCCTTTTGCAGCAACCTCTATTCTTTCATCTAAAGCTACAACACTCCTACTATGACATAACCTACTGGTGATTCTCAAGAGCATTGGAAGAGAATATGAATCACTAATTTCTAAAGCAAGTTTGGTAAAGTCTTTTGCCTCTTGCCCATCAGATGGGTCGAGAATTGCCATATTAGCAAACTTACCAAAAATACGATTATCCTGTTCATTTTGAGAACTAGCTAAACCTGGGTCGTCTCCTGTAACTAAGAGAAACCCTCCATTAACAGGGGTTTGGGTAAAGGTCATCAATGGATCTGCTGCAATATTTACTCCTACATGTTTCATGACTGCCATAGATCTTGCCCCAAAAAATGAAGCCCCAATAGCAACTTCTAGAGCCACCTTTTCATTTACTGAAAACTCCGAATAAACTTCTTGATATTCCTTAAGCTTTTCAATTACTTCTACAGTTGGAGAGCCAGGATAGCTTGCCGCTACTGTTCCACCTGCTTCATAAAACCCTTGAGCGATGGCTTCATTACCAGTTAATACTCTTTTTTCTGTTTTCATTTAATCACTCCTTAGTAACATTTTCCAAAAGGGACCCCTTTTATTTATGCTCAAAAAAAATTGTTTATAACATTTTTTTTATTTTTCCTCAAAAGGTTTTTATCATACAGTTTAATCCTGTATATAGTTCAGAATATTATTATTATTAATTTTGGGGAAAACGATGTCATTTTTGAAATTTTCAGACGCAATTAATATGATATAATAATATACAAGAGGTTAGTTTTGGAAATAATAATTGTAATTACGCTTTAAATTATGTATTATCTTTATATTAAATATAGGAGGGATATCATGAGTAAGACAGTTGATTTAGATTGGGGTAAACTAGGTTTTAGCTACATTAAAACAGACCTACGTTATGTTTCAAAATGGAAGGATGGTCAATGGGATGACGGACAATTGGTTGAAGATAACAATTTAACCATTAGCGAAGCCTCTACTGCCCTTCATTATGGACAACAGTGTTTTGAAGGTTTAAAAGCTTATAGAACAAAGGACAATAAGATTCAACTTTTTAGACCTGATCAAAATGCAAAGAGATTAAACGATAGCTGTAGTCGTGTACTAATGCCAGAAGTTCCTGTAGAAAAGTTTATCGATGCATGTATTCAAGTTGTTAAAGCCAATGAGCACTTTGTACCACCTTATGGAAGTGGCGCAACACTTTACTTAAGACCATTTGTAATCGGTGTTGGCGATAACCTTGGGGTAAAACCTGCTCCAGAATTTATCTTTAGTGTATTCTGTGTTCCAGTTGGCCCTTACTTTAAAGGTGGAATGGCTCCTGTTAACTTTATCATTTCTGACTTTGACCGTGCAGCGCCTTACGGTACTGGTGCAGCGAAAGTTGGTGGTAACTATGCTGGTAGCTTATATCCCCACAAATTAGCAGTAAGTAAAGGTTTTGCAGACTGTATTTATCTTGACCCTGCTACCCATACAAAAATTGAAGAGGTAGGTGCAGCCAACTTCTTTGGTATTACCCATGATAACAAGTTTATCACACCTAAATCGCCTTCTATTTTACCAAGTATTACTAAGTACTCTTTAATGCACTTAGCAAAAGACTACCTTGGAATGGAAGTTGAAGAAAGAGATGTATTAGTAAATAACTTAGGTGAATTTAAAGAAGCTGGTGCATGTGGTACAGCTGCTGTAATTACCCCAATTGGTGGAATTGAATACAATGGAGATCTTCATGTATTCCATAGCCAAACAGAGGTTGGTCCAATTACTAAAAAGCTTTATGATACCCTATTAGGTATTCAATTTGGTGAAGTTGAAGCACCAGAAGGCTGGATTGTAGAAGTTAAATAAATAAATAATTGATTATTTGTTTATAATAACCTAAAATTTTATTTCAGCTAAAGGTTAATCGTTAGGGCAAGCATCTTCGTAGATGCCTGCCCTAATATTATTAAAGAATTTTTTTTTATTTTATGTAATCTTTTTTAGCGTTTTTATAATAATCCTTCTCTATGCAGACAACTTCAAAGTATAAGTTTCTCAATTCATCCTCTTGATTCTCTGGTGTTAATTCTTGAAATTCTTTCGTCAGTTGATCTTCTTCATTAAAGATTCTTGGTCTCCACAACCCTAAACCAATTTCAGGAAAATAAAATGTACAGCCTAGTTCAGGATGATTTCTATCATAAGGTGAAATTTCATCTATCATCTTTACCAATAAGTCAACTTTAGTACTAAATACATCAACTCCTCTAAATAAGCAATTAAAGTACTTAGTTATTCTTGAGTCTAAGTGAATAAAATTAACTTTTCCCTCGGGGTCATATGCAACTTGTAAAGAAGAAGCAATGGCATTCTTATCATCATCTACTCCAAGGTGCTTTTTTGAATAATAGGCTATACACGCTTCTACTTCTTTCATCGACATCCCAAGGGTGATCTTTCCAATTCCTAGCTTAGGTTCAATAATTAAATCATCCATTGCTAATCCTCCTGAATATTGAATTATTATCTAATATATCTTTTCTCCTCAAACTTATTATATCTAAATTCATCTCCTCCCACAATCACAAAGGTAAGTAACTGTTAATAATGTGCTTTTAATTATCTTGTAGCCCAAAAAAAAGGGCTGTCTTTAATGTTTGCACAAATCATTTTAAGACAAGCCCTTTTATCTAATTTTCTCTAATAATTTTAACTTTGTCATCTACTAAAACAGCTTTGATCTTTTCTCCTGCTTCAAGTTGGTTCTTTAGATAATACTCTGCAATCTCATCTTCAATATATCTTTGAATTGTTCTTCTAATTGGTCTAGCGCCATATTTTTCATCATAACCTTTTTCTAGAATAAATGCTTTAACTTCATCAGAGATTTCTAGCTTCACTTTACTTTCTAGAACATCTTCCTTCACTTCTTTTAACATTAAGTCAACTATTTCTTTAAGTTCTTCCCTAGTTAATTGAGTGAATACAATGGTCTCATCTACTCTATTTAAAAATTCAGGCCTAAAAATTTCTTTTAAAGCGTCCTTAACCTTATTTTCCATTGCTTGATATTCATTATTTCTAAAACCCATGCCCTTAGCTTTTAAGTGACTACCAGCATTGGATGTCATAATAATAACAGTATTTTCAAAATGGGTTGTTCTGCCTTGACTATCGGTTAACCTACCATCATCTAATATCTGTAGTAACATATTAAATACATCTGGGTGAGCCTTTTCTATCTCATCCATTAAGATTACCGAATAGGGTTTTCTTCGAACCTTATCAGTTAATTGTCCCCCTTGATCATATCCTACATAGCCTGGAGGAGCACCAATTAATTTAGAAACTGTATGTTTTTCCATATACTCTGACATATCTACTCGAATCATAGCCTCTTCACTACCAAAAAGCTCACTAGCTAAAGTTTTTACCAGTTCTGTTTTACCAACTCCAGTAGGTCCAACAAAAATAAAAGAAGCTGGTTTTTTCTTTCTTCTAAAACCCGACCGATTTCTTCTAATGGTTCGAGCAATACTTTCTATTGCTTCTTCTTGCCCAACAATCCTTTGATGCAACCTTTTTTCAAGATTTAAAAGTTTTTCTGCTTCTTCTTCAGTAATTTTTTGAACAGGAATTTTAGTCCAAGCCTCTATCACAAAGGCTATGTCTTCAACATTTATTTTCACTTCACCCGAAGTTTTTTCGATTTCTTTTATCTTTTCTTGTAGTCTACATTCTTCAACTTTATATTCAGCAGCCTTTTCATAGTTATTGTTATAGGCAGCCATTTCAATTTTTTCTTGAAGTTGACTTAATTCTTCTTTTAACGCTTCCAGTTCTACTAGACCCTGGTTTCTTAGATTAACCCTTGACCCAGCTTCATCAATTACGTCGATAGCTTTATCTGGTAAATAACGATCAGTTATATATCTCTCAGACATTTTCACTGCTACTTCAATAACCTCATCAGAAATTTGCACTCTATGATAATCTTCATAGTAGCCCTTGATTCCCTTTAATATTTCTATAGATTCCTCAACTGTGGGTTCATCTACAATAACTGGTTGAAATCTTCGCTCTAAGGCAGAGTCTTTTTCAATGTGCTTTCTATATTCTTCTAGTGTTGTAGCCCCAATAATTTGTATTTCGCCCTTTGCCAATGCAGGCTTAAGAATATTGGCTGCGTTCATTACACCTCCATGTACTTCACCGGCTCCCATTATATTGTGGACCTCATCTATAACTAGTATCACATTCCCACATTCTTGAGCTTCTTTTATAATGGATTTCATACGACCTTCAAATTGTCCTCTAAATTGGGTTCCAGCAACAACTGCTGTAAGATCTAGAAGATAGACTTCAGCATCAAACAACTTTGAAGGAACTTGTTTTTCTACAATTCGGACTGCTAAACCTTCTGCAATTGCCGTTTTACCAACGCCTGGTTCGCCAATTAATACAGGATTGTTTTTTGTTCTTCGATTTAATATTTGAACAACTCTATCAATTTCTCGATTTCTTCCAATAATTTTATCCACCTGATGCTGTTGAGCCTTAGCAGTCAGATTTGTACCATAGGTATCTAAAAATTTCTTTTTACCTTTAGATTTTTTCTTTTTACCTTTGGTCTTTTCTTTCTTTTCATCAATTATAATCTCTTCTTCTGACTCTTCATCCTCTATATTTTCAATTTCATCAGATTCCTTCTCTAAGCCACCTAAACCCTTCATAGCTGATAAAGAATCATTAAATAAGTTCATAAGCATATCATTTTCTTCTAAATTATCCAGGTCCATATCATCAAAAGTTTCATTCATCTGTTCTGTTAGGTTTTCCACTTCTTCAGCAGTTAGACCTGTCTGTTGCATAATTTGATCAATAACAGGTATCCCCATTTTTTTTGCACATTCTATACATAAACCCTTCATTTCTGATTTGCCATTCTCTAATTTAGAAGCAAACACAACTGCCATATTTTTATTACATACTGAGCATTTTTTCATGTAATCATCATCCCCATATAAATATTATCTTAATTTTATTTTTATTTTTCTTATTCTTTATTTAATACCTTAGTATTAGGTAAAGTAATCATTAAGATTCTACCATATTAAACCAGTTTACGATAAACTAACTATTATTATACCATAATTTTATGAAATGTATTATTAAATCCCTTAAGCTAAGACAAAAAATCACCCTAACGGGTGATTTTAAATATATTCTTTTATATAAAACCTAATACTCATCTTCAAGTTCATCATAAAAATCCAGATATGAGTATTTTTCCCCTTTTTTCTGCCACCCCAGTATACAGTCCATATTAACATTTTGAGCTGCTCTAAAGATTGATTTATCTACAGCTTCAAAGTTACTCTTTAAGTTTTCAATTAATGCCTTAACTTCATGTCTCTTTGTTCCAATTTTCTTAGCTGCCACCATACATGCACAATTTAGAGGCCAGATCCCATTTGATTGAGTAAAATCTGCGATAGCTGCTTCTTCAATATAATATAATGGTCTAATCAGCTCTAGTTTATCAAAATTTGATGACTTAAGCTTTGGGAGCATTGTACTAAAGTTTCCCGTATAAAGGACGTTTAGAAGGGTAGTCTCAATAACATCGTTAAAATGATGACCTAAGGCTAACTTGTTACAACCTAATTCTTGGGCCTTACTATACAAAGCACCCCTCCTCATTTTTGCGCACATATAACAAGGATAGTCTTTAGCTAAATTATCAACAATTTTAAATATTCCTGAATCAAAAATATGCAATGGAATATTTAAGTGTTGACAATTATCTATTAAAAGTTTTTTTATACTTTCATGATAGCCTGGGTCCATTGCTATAAATTCCAACTCAAAGTTATCTCTACCATGTTTTTTTAATTCTTGAAATAGCTTGGCCATTAAAAGACTATCTTTACCACCTGAGATGGCTACAGCTATTTTATCACCATCTTCAATCAAGTTATACTCTTTTATAGCTTTAACAAACTTTGACCAAATATCCTTTCGATACTTAGTGATAATACTTCTTTCTATTTCTTGAAGGGACTTACGATCACTAAAGGGAATTAGTTGTTCGCATCCACTTCCTGATATCTCACTCACAAAATCACCTCACTATTTTACCCCAATATTATAACATCTTTATGTTATTTTGTCTTTCAAAAGCAAAAATAATGATTAAAATCTCTGATTGTTACTGGTATCATTTCACTTCTTAATAAATATTAATTAAAATTAACATACATACTATTGCATATTTATTCATTATGTATTAAAATTAATATCGTTGTATAAACAATCACTTTACTTAAAGGAGAATGAACGGATATGATTAGTCAAAACAAAAATAATACGTATTCAACTCAAGCTATACTACGTTTTATTATCCCATCATTAATTGGTGCATTATTATTTATGATACCTATTTCAAACAATGGTGAGATTACCATTCCAATAGCTTTATTTTCAAAGTCATTACAGGGTGCCCTAACAGATTCTCTCCCTGCCATCACAACTATTTTAATGTTATTATCATTTGCAGGAAGTATCATTACTAAAATATTTAAACCTTCTTTTATATTAAAGAACTCATTCTTAAAATCCTTATTTGATGTAACACCACTATGGCTTATTTCTAGGATTATAGGTGCTACTTTTGCACTTCTCACTTTATTAGAAGTAGGACCAAGTGCTATTTGGTCAGAAGATACTGGTGGTTTACTATTATTTGATTTAATTCCAATACTATTTTCAGTATTTTTATTTGCTGGACTATTTTTACCTTTATTATTAAATTTTGGTCTATTAGAATTCTTTGGTTCTTTATTAAATAAAATTATGCGACCTATTTTTAATTTACCTGGACGTTCTTCCATCGATTGTATTACCTCTTGGTTAGGAGATGGAACAATTGGAGTTCTTTTAACAAACAAACAATATGAAGAAGGTTACTATACAAAAAGAGAAGCTGCCGTTATTGCTACTACTTTTTCAGCTGTTTCCATCACCTTTAGCCTTGTGGTAATTGCACAAGTTGGTTTAGCCCATCTCTTTGTACCTTTTTATTTAACAGTAACACTTTCTGGGGTTGCAGCGGCAATTATTGTCCCAAGAATACCGCCTCTATCTAGAAAACTCGATAGTTATTACAATGATATGAAGGTAAATACAGGAGAAGTAATTCCCGAAGACTACACTGCTCTTCAATGGGGTGTTAAGCAAGCCGTTAATAAAGCTGGTCAGCAATCAAACGTTGGTGAGTTTTTTATCGGTGGTATTAAAAATGTTTTAGATATGTGGTTAGGTGTAATCCCTATCGTTATGGCATTCGGTACATTAGCTTTAGTTATTGCAGAGTTTACACCAATATTCCAATGGTTAGGACTTCCTTTTATTCCACTACTAAAAATTATGGGGGTTCCCTATGCTGCTGAAGCATCACAAACCCTTGTCATTGGTTTTGCTGATATGTTCTTACCTGCTATTATTGGAAGTAGAATCGAAAGTGAACTTACAAGATTTGTAATTGCCTGTGTATCTGTTACACAATTAATTTATATGTCTGAAGTTGGGGGCTTACTACTTGGGTCAAAGCTACCAATTAATATCAAAGATTTATTATTAATCTTTATTCAACGTACACTAGTTACCCTACCGATTATTGTATTAATAGCACACATCATATTCTAATCAAAACAATTAAATTTACTATATAAACAAAAATCCGATTCTATCATGAAAACTAATGAAGAATCGGATTTTCCATTTTTTGTAACGAATAGGACAGTTCGACTTTAATTATTATTAAAATAAGAGAACTTTACGTAATAAGTTTCAAGATAAGCAGATAACCAATTTAATGGATTAAATTGTGTAGGTCGCTTAGTTTTTTCACCTAAAGTCATCCTATAAATCTTCCGAGGGAATACTTTGTTCTAACGAATAGAAAAGTGTTATTCTATTTGTCTCTATTAGTAGATCTATCACTAGATCTATCTGTAGAACTATTTGCACTCTACCTGTCACCGTATCTCTGTCTAGCTACAGTATTGTACTTTTCTATTTTCTAGCATGATCTCTAATATGATTCGATCGGTCTCTTCCATTCCTTGAAAACTCAACTTACCTATATTACTTATGGTTTTTTCAATATTTTCATGAATGATTCCATTATCCGATGGAACAACTGACCCCTCCACTGCTAACTGAGCAGAAATATAGGCTGTTGCAGCAGCATTATATAATTTCAATGCACAACCTACCTTACCTCCATCACAAATCATCCCTGTAATATTAGCTACCATATTTTTAATTGTACCTTCTATTTGGTGACTATCACCCCCCATCAAAAATGCTATTCCTGTACTAGCGCCGATTCCTGCTGCTACAGCACAACCGCATAAAGGAGATAGTTTACCAGTGTAGCTTTTTATATATACTGTAATTAAATGACTTAGTGCCAATGCTCTAATTAATGTCGCTTCATCTTTACCCATTTTTTCGCTAATAGCCACCACAGGTAGAATAGCTGTAATGCCATGATTTCCACTACCTGCACTACTCATAACTGGGACCTTTTCCCCCGCCATTCTTACATCAGCCCCTGCCGCTGTTAAGGTGGCAGCATATCCTTCGAGTGTATCAATATTTCTATCTTTTGATAAGAACCCCACTCCCATTCCCACTTTCATTTCTAGCCCTAGTTTTGCTACTGCCAGATTCATATCCCTTCCTTCTAACATGAAGTTTATATATTCCAAAGGAATCTCTCTTACTAAATTAATAATTTCAGTAATTCTTTCATTCTTTAACCAGTTGATTAAGCCCTCTCGATCTTCTTTTACTTCGATCTCTTCATTTTGGTGTAAAGTTAAAGCTACACCATTCTTAGAAACATAGACTATATTATTATGGCTTTTTTCAATGACGCACCTTCCCTCCCCTATTTCTGAGGTAACAACACAATCTATAAATACTTCTGACTTTTTAACTACATTAACAGTAACTGCTCCCCTTGCAACAAATTCTAATGCTTCTTTTTCACCTTTTTCTGCATGTTTAAGGACTTGGAGTCCCTTTCCTGCCTCTCCTCCAAATACTCCCAATGCAGCCGCAATATCTATTCCTACTTTTGCTGTTCCAGGAATACCTACCGCCATAGCATTTTTATAAACATTACTATTTACAGTAACCATAATATGAATGGGTTTCCCTCCAATACACTCCATTGCAGTAGCAGCTGCCAATGCTACTGCTACTGGCTCTGTACAACCTATTGCAGGTGTTACCTCTTTTTCTAATATACTCTTAACCATTTGATATTTTTTCAACTTTATGTCCCTCCTAATTTATAGTCCTACTTTATTTCATAGCAAAAACCATGCCATAGCTTAAAGTAGGATTAATCCTTAAGGATTCACTAAAAAATATAGTTCTTTACAGGACAAGGAGTTAAGCAGTCTCATATTGATACTCATATTGCGTATCAAATTGAGACTAGTATCATAATGATACATTGTTTAGATTTCATGTACTTTAAAGGATTAAAGGCATTTAAAGCGAAATTAATAACTATTGCTTTTAATCTTGTAAAAATCTCTACTTTTGACTTTTATCATAAGAAAAAAATCTTAAGTATTGTATTAAGAAAGTAATCTTAAAAGTAAGAGCATATTCTTTAATAATACTCTAAAAGGTAAAGTTTCATCTGCTCTATAGGGTCTTCCTTTTGAACTACTATCAAGATAAGATCAATTATGCAATTTCCTCAGCTATTAAGATCTATTAAATAACTATAGAACTTATTTTATCGATTCAATATGATAGGAGGTAGTTTTAAATGACTAAATTAAATTTTACACCCTTTCCTAACCTCAAAACAGAACGCCTATTTATGAGACAAATCTCCTTGTTGGATTTAGAAGAAATCTTTCTTTTAAAATCAGATCAAGAAGTTTTAAAGTATCTCGATGAAAAAAGCTACGAAACCTATGATGAAGCTGCACAGTTTATTCATAAAATTATTCAAGGAGTTTCAAATAAACAATGGATTCTTTGGGGTATAACCACTACTGAGAGTCATCAATTAATTGGGACGGTTTGCCTGTGGAATTTTTCAGAGGATGAAACAAAGGCTGATATTGGATTTGACCTGTTACCAGATTTTCAAGGATTGGGCTATATGGAGGAAGCTGTCTCTAGGGTCATTGACTATGGGTTTAAAGTTTTAGAGCTTAAAGTAATTGCAGCAGTCACCCATGAATTAAATTCCAAAGCTAGAAAACTATTAGAAAAAAAAGGCTTCACAGTCCTAAAATCCCTAAGGGAACATTCTAGGTTAGAAGGACAGACTTTCAATTTTTTAATTTATGGACTACTCAATCAAGTTATTCAACATTAAATAGATAAAGCAAAGGACCTCTTTCGAGGTCCATTGAAGTAATCCTTTTAAAGAATCTATATCAAGCTAACAAACTAGAAGTGGTACAATGTCACTATTATTGTATCTTAAAGCTTGTACTGCTTTATTTTACGAAATAAAGTTGCTCTACCAATCCCTAATCTCTTGGCAGCTTCTTCTTTATTCTTACAACGTCTTAAAGCTTCTATTATTGCTGATTTTTCTAGTTCTTCTAACTTTATAATAGGTTCATCCATATTGTAAGAAGATTCTGCTGTTGTCTGCTTTAGTTTAAGGGGTAAATTCTCTACTCGTATTACATCTGTCTGCTCCATATTTACGGCATATTCAATAACGTTCTCTAATTCTCTAACATTACCCTTCCACTTGTACTGACAGAAAATATCTAAAATATCTACATTAAAACCTTTAATCATCTTATTCATTTTTAAATTGCATTTATTCAGCAAATACTCCATCAAAACTGGAATATCATCTTTCCTATCTCTAAGGGGTGGGATATTTAAGGGAATAACATTTAATCTAAAGAAAAGATCTTCTCTAAACTCACCTAAAGTAACCTTTTCTTCTAAATTTTTATTTGTAGCAGCAATAATTCTAATATCTATCGGTATAGAGCTTAAGCCCCCTATTCGATCAACCTTTTTTTCCTGAAGCACCCTTAATAGCTTACTTTGTAGATGAAGGGGCATATCCCCTATCTCGTCTAGAAAAATCGTTCCTCCATTGGCTAACTCAAATTTCCCTGACCTACCACCTTTAGCAGCACCTGTAAACGTCCCACCCTCATAACCGAATAATTCGCTCTCTAACAATTGTTCTGGTATAGCTGCACAATTAATTGCCACAAAGGGTTTATTTCTTCTTGGACTTGCATAATGTATTCCTCTGGCAAATAACTCTTTTCCAGTACCACTTTCTCCCTGAATAAGAACAGTTGATGGTGATTGAGATGCTTTTATAGCCTTCTCCTTTACTTCTAGCATCCCAAGACTCACTCCTACAATACTTTCAAAAGAAGTATTGTTTATTGTTGATCCAATGACATCATTAACTTCTTTTAAAACTTGGCAAATATTTTTCAAAATAAATATATAGCCTACTAAATCTCCCGATAATATAACTGGGTTAACTGTAGCAATCCCTCTTAACTGTTGCTGCTCCTGACGATAAAAAAACTCTCTGTTTTTGACTAGTGTACCACCAGCTACCTGGGCAATCAGTTCCCTAAATAATGGAATTAAAGCTGTAATATCTTGCCCTATTTCTAATAATGGACTACGAAACATTTTGTTTGCGATATTGTTATAATTACTAATTTCTCCATTTGCATCTACTGCAATGATTCCTTCTTCAAGGGAATCGATCACTATTTCCAATTTCTTAGTTGTTAATTGTAGATCTTCATGTTTCTCTTTTTCTAAAAGTTTTACAGCTATTAAATCAGCCATTCTTTGTAGAAACTCCATAAGACTTCCCGTATCAGCAAAAAGTTTCTCCTTCTGCTCTTGAGTAAAAGCAATTAGGCCTATCACACCTAATACTCTTCCATTAATAATGATTGGGGTACAGACTTCACCAAATTCTTTACAGTTTTCTTTTGCACCACATTTTAGACATACCTGGTCAGTAATAGGATCTTCTATAATATAGCCCTTACTAGATTCTAACACGTGACGAAAAACAGAATTTCCATCAACCTTTTCACCTTTCGAGAAGGAATATCCTCCAGTCCCAGCAACTCTGTGAAGTTCTTCATCGACGATGGTTACTTCAACCCCCATCACACTAGCTATTGCCTCGGCAATATTTTCCACATCTCTTTTAATATCTACTAGCTTAGCCATAGCCTAACCCCCTCCACCCTATTTTATCATAGGTTAACCTTTTTACTCTAGGAAAATATCCTAAAAGGGCAAGTAGTGCTAATATAAAGGCTTAAGTAAATCTACCTTTAAAGAAACTTCAAATTACAATACCAAATTTATGTATTTAGATACATTTTTTAGCTAAAGTAAAACTTAAAGGTTAAACCAGAGATTATATACTTTGATTCGTAACCCATAATGTAAAGTGTATTAGAGAAATGTAAAAGCTAAAGTTAATGTTCTCGTTAAGATTAAAATTAAAGTTAAAGCTGAACTTTAAGTAAAGGACCTCATCTCTTCAACTTTGAGGAAGTTAGGCTTTAGTTATGCTTTTTCTATAAAATAAATTTAGGTTAAGGGGCCTTTGTTAAAGTTAATGTTAATATTAATGTTAATGTTGAAGTTGAACATTAAGAAACCCAGTTCCATTCCTTTTTTAGGAAGCAACTGGGCTACAATAATAATTATTCTATATATATTGATTAAGTTACCTTTGTTAAAGTCTTTTGTTGATAAAGTTTAGTCAAGAATTTTGTTACAACAATTAATAATACAGTTGAAAGAACAAGACTTATAATAGCACTATTCGTTATTCCCGCAACAATAAATCCAACCACAGATACTGCTGCAACTGTAAGGGCATAAGGAATTTGCGTTGCAACGTGATCTAGGTGATGACATGCAGCACCAGTAGACGATAAAATTGTTGTATCTGAAATTGGCGAACAGTGATCTCCAAATACGGCTCCTGCTAATACTGCTGACATCATTAAACCAACCATTTCAGGATTAATATTCCCACTTAAAGGTATAGCAATGGGTAGCATAATAGCAAAGGTACCCCATGAAGTTCCTGTTGAAAAGGCAATAAATCCTGATACAATAAAAATCAATGCTGGTAATAGTTGAGCAGGGATACTATTACCAACTATATTAGCAATAAAAGTACCACTCTGTAACCCGTCATCCCTTAAAACTGAGCCAAAGGTCCAAGCTAAAATTAAAATACTAAAGGCTGGTACCATTGATTTTACCCCTTGAGTAAAGGCTTCCATAAACTGTCCGTAGGTCATTAACTTTCTTGGAATGAACATAATCATAGATAATAGAAGGGCACCAACACCACCATACACTAATGAGGTTGCTGCATCTGTATCTCCAAAAGCTTCCCAAAGGGAAACCCCTCCTTCAAAATATCCACCTGTGTAAACCATTGCTAACACCGTAAAGAGAATTAAGCCACAAATTGGTGCAATTAAATCCCACGGTGTTCCCTTAGTCGATCTGGCAAGGTTGCTAAAATCATCTCCTGGTGGTGTTGTATTTCCGTCTCCTTGAAGTTCACCAGTTTCCATAGCTAATTCTTCAAATTTAGCCATTGGCCCATAATTAACTTTAGACATTGCCACTAATAGAACCATGATTAATGATAACCAAGCATAAATATTAAAGGGAACAGTTGCCATAAAACCTTTTAATCCCCCAATTTCAAATCCAGACTCTGCTAAAGCTGGCTGAATAACCGAGATGACATAAGCTACCCAACTGGAGATCGGTACTAAAATCGTAACAGGGGCAGCAGTTGAATCTAGAATATAAGCTAGCTTTGCCCTTGAAATTTTATAACGATCTGTTAATGGTCGCATAACGGTTCCCACTGTTAAGCTATTGAAGTAATCATCAATAAATATTATACAGCCTAATAAAAATGTAGAAATTTGTGCGCCACTACGGGATTTTACCTTAGAAGAAGCCCATTCTCCATAGGCCGATGAACCCCCTGCTACTGTAACCACTGCAACAAGTCCACCTAATAAGGCTAAGAAAATTAGAATAGCCATATTCCAAGAATCACCTGCATTGACTATTATGCCATTTACCATTTCAGTAATAGGTCCGATTATTGGATTAGTAGAAGCTAATTCTGATGCTATTTCTGGAGGTGCAAAATTAACATATATGAAATATCCAGAAAATATCCCTATTATTAGTGAACCTAATACTTCCTTTGTTCTTAATGCCAATATTACGGCAATGACTGGTGGTATAATCGCTAACCAACCATAAGCATGTTCCATCATAAACAACAACTTCCTCTCTTTTTGTATTAACCTTGTTGTCTACTATCCAATACCAAAAAATATAAAAACACCTTAACAAGAATGTTAGGTGTTTAATGTTCTGGGAAAAACACATACCTACACTCCCCTTACCTTTAGCATGAGATAGCACAACATCAGAATTACAGGTAATAATCCTGATGACAGTCCTGCACTTATTCAATGCAGGCCCAGCCATAGATCATGGTTTCTATGACTTCGGCGACGGCTCCTTTCAAAGCATTTCTTCGGCTTCCAACCTCAATGAATCTACTCTTAGACATCGCGCCTCTACCTCATCCCTGGAGGGAGATGAGGATTTTTATTCATTTTTTAAGACTATAATACAATAACAAATAAATAGTAATCTGTCAAATAAAAAAATTATTTCGGGACTTAAAAGCTAATAAAAAAACTTGTACTACTTAAAGGACAAGGCCCATATATATTATTGAAGGATAAAACCTATGAAATTGATTAAATTAGGCCATGAAGTTCAAGAAAAAAACAATAGGAGGAATTGCATAACACCTTAACACTAGTTTATATTGTGTTTTTCCTATATAAATCTAGTATTATGCAAATTTCCTTAATTAAATGAATGGAGGAAATACCTATGGGAAAACTTTATTATTGTTTGGATTGCAGAAGAATTTTTAGTTCAGAAGAAGAATGTACCTATTGTCAGTCAAAGAATCTTAAAAAATTGGTTAAAATGGCACCAATTAATGTTATTGGAAGTAAACACAAAGGAAATGTTTTTAGTGTTAAGGAAGATGCAGTAACAGTTCTCTTATTTGACCCTCACAATAACCGCTATAAGAAGGATTTTCATGCTTCTGAATTAAAAAAGATATTATAGAAATATAAAAACTCCTTATGAATATATTGATTGATATGCTTCCCTTATGGTAGACAGTTGCAATAACAAAACTGTTTATTTTGGAAAGACACACTCAATTAACAATCTAAGGAGTTTTTTTAATGTTTTTATTACTTATGTTTATTTATTTATTATTTATTTTTGTTTATTTTATTTATTTGTGAAGGAGATTACTCGTTTGACAATGGGCGACTTAGTTTTTATTTTTGTATAAATCGAATATAAATTCATTGTTATGGTATTATGCAATTTCCTCATTTGTGTTTATTTATTTTTATTTTATTATATTTTCTGCCTTATTCCCTTGTTCAATTGTAATTTTTGAGGCGAACATTCTTTTCCAAAATATAATTAAAGCAATGCAAAGTAGGATTCCATAAGGGATTCTGGTAAAATTGGAAGAGACTAATAACCAGTGTATTCCTGCTGTAACCCCACAAAACATCATAGTCTGAAATAAGATAGATATATTATTATGCTTTATATACTGAAAGTCCTGACTAAAAGGTAATGGTCTATCAGAGTAATGAAAAATAATTAACATCAGTAAAACTAGAACTATGGCAACAATCAAGATATCAAAAATTATTTTTACTCCGTAAATCAATATAAATGGAATTGTAACAAAACAATATACTGGGAGAATATATTTTAACAAATATCCTTTTAGAGAACCTTTATAAATGCTATTGATATCTTCTATAGGAAGTATTTTGTATAGCCAAACAGCCCTATGCTTTTCACTTGTACTCAGTAATGGTATTGCATTACTCATCATAATAACAGCAAAATATAGGTAGAGAAAGTAATTTCCACTGCGTAGTATTTCATAGGACTCACTAAAGGAACCCGATACAGTTAGAAATCTAAAAATAAAAAGTAATGGTAATATCGTTGCAAATGCTAAACTAGGATAAAGTTTTAGCTTTAATGTTCTCTCGGAAGCTACCATGTTATGAGTAAACCGGAAGAATATACTCTCCATTTTATTAGTAGTAAAGAAGCTAGCAATTTTCTGTTGCCTTTTTTTAGCCTTAATTGAATGGCTATTCTTGTCTTCACTATTACTGTGTAGTTTCTGTAAAACACCTTCGAAATATGGTGATACCACTTTAAAATATAAAACTAGCATAATTACTGGAACAATAATACTTAAGATTGTAAAATACAGATAATGTATTTCTTTTCTTCCTTCTATTAGATAACTATAGGGGGCTGCAAACCATGTTGTAGGTATAAAATAGTTCCACCATTTAACTTCGTAGACAACATTAAGATTAAAGACTTGAAAAATTTGACCTACCAATTGATAGATAACAATCATAACGACAGATAAACCTATTTGAAAATAGTTTATAATATCCTTAAGCCGCTCACCATTAAAGAAATATAAAATTAAAAAATATAATAATGATGTTAAAAAAATGATTAGGGAAGCAATAAACAATAATTGCACTAGAAAAATCCCTCCAAAGAAAAAACCGAATCTAAAAGATCCTGCAACTAAGGTTGGTGTAGCTATGGTTAAAATAATTGTAAAGAGATAAATAAAAACATGTATAATTCTTGCTGTATTAAGGGTTTTATAATCTATTGGTTTTGGTAATAAAATATTTTTTTCTTTAATGTCCAACAACACCGAAGAATAGTCTGCCACCATAACAGAGGTGGCTAAAAACAGAATCATAGCGATAATAATATTCATTTTGTAGAATATCGGAAAAGGGATAAAAATAAACAGCATAAAAACAAAACCCATTAATAGATACATTAAGAGTGATTTATTAAAAGCATTCTCATCCTTCATATCATTATTTGACATTAAAACCGTTGGTACTCTTCTTTCATCCATCGTTAATTTGATCTGTAGAATTTTCCTCATTATGGGATAATCTACACCAAATTTTAAAAAGATAAACTTAAAAAGATCAAGTATTTTTAATGTTCGAAAATCCTTCATCTCTACACCCCTTGCAACGTGGAAACAAACTCATCAGCAATTTCCTTATATTTTTTAAACCCTGTTAATTCATTAAAAATATCCTGCAAAGAACCCTCCATACTCATTTTCTTTAAATCATCAAAAGTTCCATCTGCAACAATATCCCCATTGTTTAGCAATATAATCCTATTACTGATTTTCTCTACAACTTCCATAATGTGAGAAGAATAAAAGATTGTCTTTCCTTGCTTTGCTAAAGCCGCCAAAATTTCTTTAAAGATCATTACACTATTGGCATCTAGTCCACTTAAGGGTTCGTCAAAAAACAGTATATCTGGATTATGTATCAAGCTAGCAATAATTAGAACCTTTTGCTTCATTCCCTTTGAGAAGGATGAAATTCTACCATGAAGGGCCTCCTCTATGGAAAATAGACCCATTAATTTTTTGATTTTTCCTTCTAGATCTTCTAGATCTAGACCATAGACTTCACCAATAAAGCTTAAGTATTCATAGGCTGTTAAATTATCAAAAATCTCTGCCGTTTCTGGTACGTAGCCTATTCTATTTTTATAAGTTACACTATCCTTAGTAATATCTTCTCCAAAAATCCTTACCTCACCTTTATATTCGTTGATGATTCCTAAAAGGATTTTTACTGTTGTACTTTTACCAGCTCCATTAGGACCAATATATCCAATTATTTCGCCTTTATAAATCTCTAAATTAATGCCCTTTAGTACTTTTTTAGTGCCATAACTCATTTCTAAGTCTTTAATAGAAACAACCATTTCTTTTTCCATAATTTCGCCTCCAACTCTTAGAAAACATTTACTTCATATGGTACATTATACCATAGTAGTTCCTATTTATACTCTGCAAAAACAACATAATTTCTAAATTATTTTCCTCATCAAATAACTTAATAATAATTGTGCCTACATAAGAGAAAACACCACCATAAGTAACTACTTAAAGTGGTGTTCATTGTTTATACTATATTATTGTTCTATGCAACTGCAATTTTTCCTTCTTCAAATAAGTTTAAAAAAGTTTCTGTAAGTTGAGGGTCAAACTGAGTCCCTTTATTTTTCCGTAGTTCTTGTAAAGCCTCTTCTACACTTAACGCCTTTCGATAGGGTCGGTCTGTTGTCATGGCATCAAAAGCATCTACAATACTAAGAATTCTTCCCTCTATAGGGATACTGTCTCCCTTAATACCCCTTGGGTATCCTTTACCATCATATCTTTCATGGTGGGTCATAATTGCAGGAATTACTTTTACTATGCCGGGTACATGCTTAATAATTGTTATAGAGATGTCAACATGCCTCTTCATAATTTCAAATTCTTCAGCATTGAGGGCTTCCTTTTTAGTTAAAATACTTTCTGGAACACCAATTTTCCCAATATCATGAAGTAAGCCTGCACTTTTAACTATATCTACTGTCTCTTCACCCAAACCCGCTGCTTCAGTTAGGGCTATAGCATATTTAGATACATTTTCTGAGTGACCATAGGTATAATGATCTTTTGCATCTATCGTTGCTGCCAAAGCATAAATTGCAGAAAAATACGCAGCTTTTATATCTTTTTCCATTAATTCCTTCTCACAAAGATCAATAGCGCTATTTTGTTTTTTGTCCTTTTTACTATAAAGAACACTCTGATTCCTTCCACCATTTTTAGCAACATACATGGCAGTATCGGCATGTTCGATCATTTCTTCAGCGGTTCTACCATCCTTTGGATAGTTGGCTACGCCAACACTTATTGTTAAAAATTCGTTAGTGTCTTTTGATGCATAAAAGCTATTTTCAACTGCCTTTCTAATTTCTTCTATTGCTTTTAAAGAGGCCTCCCCTTCGATATTAGGAAATATAATCGCAAACTCTTCTCCTCCGTATCGGGCAATTATATCATCCTTCCTAGTTGCTTTCTTTAGAACTTCTGCAATTTTTATTAGCGCTTTATCTCCTGCCGAATGTCCATATAAATCATTATAGAGTTTAAATAAATCTACATCAATCATTGCTACTGAAAAAACCTCGCTACTATTTTCTTCTATGTATCTACCAAGTATTTCATGGAAATGGCGATGATTGTAAAGTTTAGTTAGACCATCGGTTATTGCTTCATATTTAGCATCATTATATAACTTTGCATTTTCTATTACGACAGCTGCATTATTAGTAAGGGTGGTTAATAAGTCAATTTCTTCTTGGGTAAAAGACTCTCCAGTCTTTTTTTCAGAAATAACTAATAAGCCTATAATCTCATCCCTAAGCTTTATGGGGACAATTAACTCTGTTTCTAATTTGTATAGTTGTTGTTTCTCAGTACGCCATAACCCGGCAAAATAGGGTAGGTTTTCGATTTCATTTATCGTAAGCCATGACTTCTTTTGTTTGAACCACTGTAATATAGGATGTTTACTCCCATAAGCAATTTCCTTCGACCATTTTTCTTCTAATGCTGGATCAAACAAACAATATTCATCATCGCCCCTTTTCAAAAGCAAATGAATTTGTTTTGGTTTTAAAGCATTACTTAAGGATTTAAGTAGAAAATCAGATAGTTCATCCAAGTCTAAAATATTGTTAATGATCCTACTAAAATCCCTTAGGATCAACTGATGATTTAATTTCTCCTTGTAAAAAAGACGATCTATTCCTTTTTGTAATAAGTTCCTTAGAGGTTGTAAAACTAAAGCTAACACGACTGCCATCCCTAAGGTTTCTGTCATGTTGATGTCTCTAGAAAATCTGATTAAGATCTTTTGAAGAGAAAATATAGCTATAATATATACCCCTGTCAATAATAGTGTATAAAGTGAGTAGCTCATTCCCTTTTTAACAATTAACTTAATTTCTAAAAATCGATAACGATAGATTGAGTAGGCTATAAAAATTGCATTTATTGTGTTTAAGACGATATCCAGTGGATATTTACCTAATGTTGGAATTAAGTTTAAAAGCCCTCCTATTATCACTAAAACTAAACCAACAAGAATAAATTTTACTCTAGTATAGGGTATTTTTTTAGACTTCACTTTCTGAATAATATTAGTAAAAGCTAATACAAGATAAGTGATACTCCAAATCGCCATTGATGAAGCAAGGGGGCCTAATGTATAGTAAAAAATATTATTGATGGAGTAAGCATCCACCATAATTAAACCAGTAAAATTAGCAACTAAGAATAGTCCCCCAGTGATGTAACCCGTCAGCAATTTGCGATTTTGGTTTTTAGTTTCTGTCAGTACAAGAGTAAAATGATAAAAGGTAACTGGCATTCCGATTAACCCCACACATAGAATTCGATTCCAAAATAATGCTCCAGGCAAAGTATTGGTCCTCATAATAAAAGAACCAAAACTCCATATAATCATGGAAATAATATAAATGGCGTAATATCTTGTAATCTTATTTTTTCTAGTACCAAATAGAATTATGAGTAGAAAGCAATAGCATAAAAAGGAGACAAAAGGAATCAAAATTAAGTAAGAAAATAGCGGCACTCTTTATCACCTCAAAATAATTATTAACTACAGTTCATTAACGTTTCTATAGTTTGTTGGCTCGGATTCATCTTAATCATTGTATTCTGTTTATCTTTGAAATGATTAAATGCCCCCTTAGGCAGAAGTGTAACCCTTAAAGGATCTCTACCTAGCATCATTTTTATATCTTTATAGTCACTATCTGACTTTTGCAAGCTTTCATTTAGAATGTTTTTTACAGTATTTGCATCTACATCATTTCCCAACATTTCAAGGTATATATGTAACACTGGCTCCTTTTCTTCAAAACGCTTTGCTGCAACCCAATCTTTTACGGGTAGCTTACCGACTGCTACAGCTTTATCAATTGTGGCTTTTGTAATTCGTGTAAATCCAGCAAGATCTATAATATTGGCTATTCGATCAACAAATCTTACTTGTGGCAATTTAATATTGTTAGCTACATTCTCTAAGGCTAGGCATTCAATAACGTCTCCTACACGATATCTAACAAATGCACCACCTCTAAACTTTGTAATCACCAATTCATAACGTTCACCTGCTTTTATTTCATTTAAGAGTAATGTTTGGGGAATAAAGTTTTTATCCTGAAGGCTTTTTAGAGAATCCTTCTCTGGTATAAACTCTAGAAAATTAACATCTGGAAAAAATGTTAAACCACTATCCCCCCAAGTTTCGGTGGCAACTGTTGCAATTTCCGTTCCTCCATAAATTTCTAAAGGTCGTTTTCCCCAATAATATTCAATTTTGTCTTTAAAAGCATGAGTATCTGTCCCTGCACATAGTATTCCTTTAAAATCCCATAAATCCTTTGGGAAAATAGTCTCTTTTTTAATATGTTTTTTTATAAATGCCCTTCCAAGCTTGTACAACATTTTAATATTAACAGATTTAGACGACTTTAGCACCTCAAAAGTTCCCTTGCCCCCTGTAGAACCCTTTGCGTAATCTTCCCCAATCTTCACCAATATACTAGATAAACCGAAAAATAGGTCTGCACCCTTAGTCAAAGCTAATTGAAATCCAACTTTATTTCTTTCTTCAAAGCTTAAGCATTCTGCTTCTTCAATACTTGGTAAATACTCGAAGTTGATTTCATTTCTAACTCCATAGGGGGCTAGCCCTGTTAAATAGGGTAAAGGTGCCATCCCGTACAGAAATTTATCGTTTTCTCTTAAGGAAAATTCGCCTCTTTTCTTACTAGTTGCTAAAATTAAACTGGCTAGAAATGCTTTAGTATGTTCTTCAATCATACTCTCCGAATAGGGAGCCAGTTTAATTTCATGGGTCCCCCCCTTCCAAGTTGTTTTAATCCAATACTTTGGTTTTGATGGTAATACATCTACCCTTTTATTCAAAAGAAAATCTGCATAGTCTTCGTAGGTGGTCAATGGAACCATTTCTCTAAATTCTTCAATTGTCTTCGGTTTTACGTTCTCCCCCATGATTGTCTTTCCCAATTTGCATCTTGATAAGAGTTCGATCTGTTCTAAAAGCAATCTTTCTTGTATTTGCATAAACTCTTCAATATTTAAATCCAAAAATCCACAATATTTCTCCCAAATTTTATCATAATCCTTTTCTCTAAGCATCTCTTCTAATGCCATAATCTCAATCCCCCAATTAAAATATAGTTGCTTTACATTTATTTATACTATTTTTTGTAGGTATTAACATTGGTGTCGTCTTCATATAATCTTTATACTTCGGAAACATTTTAGGAAAAAAATACCTTTCTTGTATATAGACATGTAACACATCTAGACTTGTCCAAATGATGCCTGCTGTTATTAATAGCACTGCACCTGTAGTGAAAAAGAAGAAGAAAAAAAGTAACCCAAACCATAATACTCCAGGATGCCTACAAAGGGCATAGGTGCCAGTATCAACTAATGATTGACTATGCTCCTTCTCTCCATAGGTCTTAACAAATGGTAGTTCTAAGAATAGCGAATAGACTAATAATCCAATTGAAACTATCCACAGAACTCCAGATATCATTCTAACCAACAACGGTATATAGATCTTATCGGATATAATGGTTACCATAATTGCAGAAAACACTAAAGTCGATAGACCCAATATTCCGAAAACTCTTCTTCTTAAAGCCTGATTTTTCAATGTGTATACATCAAATAAAAATAAAAAAATAAATGCTAATGATCCTATCAAAACATATCTCATCCTCTAACCCCTTCTTCCCTCTGTCTTTGTCATTCATAAAGAACATAACATACTTTTCTTTTTTACTAGTACGTCCTATCTTATTTTAATAGTAAAACTGAATATTTTTTGTCGAAATTTGAAAACGAAATCATTTTTTTCTTAACAATTTCTTAGAAAAGTGTAATCCTGATGAAAGAATAGTTTTTTTACATAATTTATGATATAATATTTAATTGTGTTGATATAACTTTAATTAGTTCATCAATGGAGATTATTTTATTATAAAATATAAATTTGAAGAATAGTATCTCAATACCAAATTTTTAAATATATACGATAAGAAAAGTGAGGATGGTTAATAAATGATTAATGTAACGAATGTCAGCTTAAGATATGGCGATAGGAAATTGTTTGAGGATGTAAATCTTAAATTTACACCAGGCAATTGTTATGGTGTTATTGGAGCAAATGGTGCTGGAAAGAGTACTTTTTTAAAGATCTTATCTGGTGAAATTGAAGCTAATACAGGTGATATAAGTATACCAGCAGGCATCAGAGTCTCTGTATTAAAACAGGACCACTACCAGTACGACCACAACCAAGTTTTAGAAACAGTTATTATGGGAAATACTCGCCTTTATGAAATTATGAAGGAAAAGGATGCAATCTATGCTAAAGCAGAGTTTACCGATGAAGATGGGATTAAAGCCGCTGAGCTAGAGGGGGAATTTGCCGAACTTAATGGATGGGAGGCTGAATCAGAAGCTTCTTCATTATTACAAGGTCTAGGTATTCCTACTGATTTACATTTCAAAAATGTTTCTGAATTAACTGGTGGTGAAAAAGTTAAGGTACTTCTTGCCCAAGCTCTATTTGGACAACCTGGTATCCTAATTCTCGATGAGCCTACTAACCACTTAGATATTAAATCCATCAACTGGTTACAAGAATTTTTAATTGAATTTGACGGTACAGTTATTGTCGTATCCCATGACCGTCACTTCTTAAATAATGTTTGTACCCACATGGCCGATGTAGATTTTGGTAAAATTAAGCTATACGTTGGTAACTATGACTTCTGGTATGAGTCAAGTCAGCTTGCTTCAAGGTTAATGAAGGAACAAAATAAGAAAAAAGAGGAAAAGATTAAAGAGTTACAAGACTTTATCGCTAGATTTAGTGCAAATGCATCTAAGTCTAAACAAGCTACTTCTCGTAAAAAATTATTAGATAAAATTTCAATTGATGATATTCAACCCTCTACTAGAAGGTATCCTTATTGTGGCTTTAAACCTGAAAGAGAAGTTGGTAACGATATTTTAATTGTAGATGGTCTTACAAAAACCATAAACGGTGAAACACTTTTAAATAATGTTAGCTTCACAATGAATAAAGGCGACAAAATAGCTTTTATAGGTAATGAGCTTGTTTGCACAACATTATTTAAAATTTTAATGGGTGAAATTGAGCCAGATAGCGGAACCTTTAAATGGGGCATTACAATTAATAAAGCTTATTTCCCTAAAGACAACTCTGAATTTTTCAATGGAGTAGATCTAAACTTAGTAGATTGGTTACGTCAGTATTCTGAAGAAAAATCTGAAAGCTATATAAGAGGCTTTTTAGGTAGAATGTTGTTCTCTGGAGACGAAGCTCTTAAAGAAGCTTCTGTACTATCTGGTGGTGAAAAAGTACGTTGTATGCTTTCTAGAATGATGTTAAGTAATGCCAACTTCTTAATTCTAGACCAACCTACAAACCATCTAGACTTAGAATCTATTACTGCTTTAAATAATGGATTAAGAGATTACAGCAGCAACCTTCTATTTACATCCCACGACCATCAGTTTATTCAAACCATCGCTAATAGAATTATTGAATTTAAGCCAGATGGTGTAATTGATAAGCAGATGAGCTATGATGAGTATTTAGAAATGATGAATGCTTAAGAACTTTATAATAATATAGAAATTGCATAAAACGAATATAAGTTAGGATTTATGGTATTATACAATTTCATAAATAACTAAAAAAACCAGTTCCTTTAGAAAATTATAGGAGCTGGTTTTTTAATATCTTCTTTTACAGTGTATATTTAAATCCTTATTATCGATCTTTAATCTTTTAAATTGATTTTTTATTATGTTATTCTATCTTCTTTTACAGCAATAATTGTAATATGGCAGGTAACCATAAAATTATCAATATTATTATTGTAGTTACCCATATGAAGGTCTCCTGCTTTTTACTTACCTTCCCTTTATAAACATTATAATGGGAATAAATTAGTGATAAAACTGCAAACCCCTTTAAATATTGCTGATAAGGTGCAAAAGTTTCAACGTAAGAAAGTCCGATACCGCCAATCCCCAGCGATAATACCACTATGGGAATCACTCAGCATAAGGAGGCCATTAAAGTTGATATGATTGCCCCTATATTAAGTAGTACAGATTCTTCCCTTTTCATTTTCTGTCACCTTCCTTTTATATCATTATTTAACCCTAATTAAGATTACTTGTCCTATTATTCGATATAACCCCCTAAGGGGCTCTTAAATCAACTACAAAGGTAATCGTGTACTAAGCTTATGAAATAAACCATTATAGTTTCAGCTTTGCCAAGGCATCGGCTAAAGCCGTATTAATAGGCTTTTCTGCTTCTTTCTTTTGTTCTCTTAAAAATTTGGCAGTTTCCCCCTTAGAAGGTTTATTCTTTGCTTCCTTTTTACGTTCATTAAAGACCGATAGTTTTTCTCTATGGCCACAGCTACAAGCAAAAAATCTTCCTTCACCTTCTCCCCGAAGTTCTAGCTTTTTATGACAGTTAGGGCAGCGAGAATTAGTAATTTGAGCTACGTTTTTTCGATGTCCACATTCCCTATCTTGGCACACCAGCATTTTCCCTTTTTTTCCCTTTACCTCTAACATGTATTTTCCACATTCAGGACATTTATTTCTAGTTAAATTATCATGTTTAAAGATGGCATTTTCATCTTTAATTTCTTTGACAATTGCCTTTGTATATTCCCTCATCTCCTTAACAAAAATCTCCTTTGAAATCTTCCCTTTAGCAATTGCTGACAACTTTTGTTCCCATTCAGCTGTTAGTGCTGGTGATTTAAGGTCTTGAGGAGCTAGTTCTAAAAGTTGTTTTCCTTTTGAAGTAATCCAGATCTCCTTCCCCTTCTTCTCGATTAAAAAAGTATTAAATAATTTTTCAATAATATCTGCTCTAGTTGCCACCGTCCCTAATCCACCGGTTTCACCAATAGTTTTAATCAATTCTTTATCTTCTCCTGCCATATATTTTACTGGATTCTCCATAGCCGTAAGCAAAGTACCTTCATTAAATGGAGCAGGTGGTTTTGTTTTTCCTGACGTTTCAACTAAATTAGAAATCTTAATAATATCTCCTTTATTGATTGGTGGTAAAATCTGTTCCACCATTCCATCTTTTCCTTCATCTTCTTCAATATTATTTTGATATACCTCTTTCCATCCTTGATTAATCACAGTTTTTCCCTTAGCAATAAATCTTTCTTCACCTATTTGGGTTTTAATAGTAGTTTGTTCATACTCAAAGGAAGGTGATAACACTGCTAAAAATCTTTTTACGACAAGATCATAAATCTTACGTTCTTTATCATTTAAGGCCCCTAAGTAGGCCTTCTCCTCTGTTGGAATAATTGCGTGATGATCCGATACCTTTTGATTGTCTACAAAGGATTTATTAACTTTAATTGCTGACTTTAATAACTTCGTAGCAATTGGTGAATAAGGTCCAACTCCACAAGCCTTAACTCTATCCTTTAATGTATCTACAATATCTGTAGAAATATATCGTGAATCAGTTCTTGGATATGTCAACAGTTTATGGGCTTCATACAGTTTTTGCATAATAGCCTGGGTTTCCTTTGCGGAGTAACTAAAAATTCTATTGGCATCCCTTTGAAGTTCTGTCAAATCATATAATTGAGGTGCATGATTTTTTTTATAAGCCTTTTCTACCTCCACTACAACTGCATCTTGATTCTTTAAACGATTGAAAATTCCATCTATCTTAGTTTTGTCAAAAGATCTAATCTCTTTTGTTTTAGAATCCTGCCAAGTTAATTTTAAACTCTTTGTTATTGCAGATATACCATAATAGGTTTTAGGTCTAAAGTTTTGTATTTCTTTTTCTCGTTCAGCAATTATCGCTAATGTTGGCGTTTGCACCCGACCGCAGGAAAGCTGAGCATTATATTTACAAGTTAAAGCTCTAGTTGCATTCATTCCAACGATCCAATCTCCTTCAGCCCTAGCAACTGCTGAAGCGTATAGATTTTCGTAGTCTTTTCCACTTTTTAATTTAGTAAAACCTTCCTTAATTGCTTTATCTGTGACAGAAGAAATCCATAAACGTTTTAGAGGTTTTTTAATATTTGCCTTCTCAATAATCCATCTTGCTACCAATTCTCCCTCTCTCCCTGCATCGGTGGCAATGACAATTTCATCTACATCTTTTCGACTCATTTGGCTTTTAACTACAGTAAATTGTTTTCCACTCTGCTTAATTACCACAAGCTTTAAATGGGGTGGAAGCATTGGTAGATCCTCTATCTGCCAAGATTTATATTTTTGATCATAAACTTCTGGGTCTGCTAGGGTAACTAAATGCCCCAAGGCCCAAGTAACAATGTATCGATCACCTTCTATAAATCCATTACCTTTTTTATTACAATTTAATACCCTTGCTAAGTCTCTTCCTACCGAGGGTTTTTCTGCTAATACTAATATTTTACCCATATTCACAATCCCTTCTCTTCGTCAACTATTCCATCATTTATAATAATTAATTTATTTATAAACTTTTTACTTGTTTATTTTACCATACTTTTTCTTTATATTTAAATTCCTTTCTATAAAAGCTTCATTGTCATCATGTTGCCTCCATACGATTACAATGGTATGATATAGTAAATATTCAATAGAAAGGAAGATTTCTAAATGGATTATATTTTATTAAAAGAAATCTTTAAAAGAAATTTACTAACGCTTCTTCTTTATCTTCTATCAAGTTTTACAGTGGGGACCCTTTTATTAAGCCTAAACTTCTATGAATATGCTTCAGGACCAATGGTTTTTATCTATGGCCTCCTATTCATTATTCTATTCATTTACTTAGGTTTCCAACTACCCCAAATTACTAATTCTATTTTAATTAACCTTTCTTCTGTCATGGCAATAACTATTTTAGGATTTCTAATCTGGCTCTATTGTTATTTAGCCCATGGCATGATTACTTCCTTCACCTTATTATCTTGGCTCTCATATATTTTATACTCCTTATGGAGCATCCCGATTTTTAACTATTTATTAATGGAGACGAGCTTAAGTATGTCGACCCTTAGTTTTTTAAGTCTTTTATCTCCTTTGATTGCTTCACTAAGCTTCTTTACAGGTCATATGCTAAAATCTAGAAGGATTTCATAGCTGTATCACCCTTTTGTCGAAATAAGTATTTTCTTGCCGAAAATAATTTTATCCCTTATAATTAAGAAAAACGGATTGGAGACAATATATGAAAATACGTCTTGTAACAGATAGTGGTACAGATTTACCTTTGGAATTTGCTGAAAAGCATAATATTGAAGTTGTTCCCCTCAATGTATCCTTTGGTGATGAAGCCTATGCCGATGGGGTTGACATGGATCATGATCTTTTTTACTCAAAAATGGCTTCAACAGACTTATTGCCTAAAACTTCTTTACCATCACCGCAAGCTTTTTTAAATGCCTTTAATAAGTCAGACTCTGAAGATTCAATACTTTGCATAACCATTTCTTCAGCCTTAAGTGGAACTTATCAAAGTGCTATGATTGCAAAGGAAATGATTAAACGTAAAATAGAAGTAATTGATTCCTTACATGTCAGTATGGGTACAGGCCTGCAGGTTATGAAGGCCCATGAATTTATAGAAGCTGGCTTATCCTTCGAAGAAATTAAAGAAAAACTGATGGAATTAAGACATACGATGCAATCCTTTGTGGCAATCGATAATTTAGATAATGTCATTAAGGGAGGAAGAATTTCCAATTGGAAGGGTAGCATTGCAAAGATAATGCAGATTAAACCCATCTTAAAAATGGCTCCCGATGGAAGCCTAAAAGTGGTTGAAAATGTTAGGGGAAGAAAAAAACAATTAAAACGACTTATTGATTTTATTCAAGAAACTGGAAAGGACATCAGTCAGAGTTCTTTATCTATTCTCCATTCGAAGGCTTCTGAAGCTGATCTTTCTTTTATAGAACAGCAAATAAAAACACTGTTTAATCCTAAAAATATCATTATTGGTGAACTTGGCCCAATAATGGGGAGTCATGGTGGTTTTGGTGCTATTGCAGTATTGTTTTAATTGACGATAAACCCTTTGTTTTTTAGACTTTTATGTAAATATAACAAAAAAATGATAAGACCATATTAAGTTGATTTTTACCTAATATGGTCTTACTTCTATAAAATATACTATTCTTGGTTATATGGTACTGCTTCATCTAACCTTGGCGTAATGAATTCGCCTTCTTCAATTAAAATATGACCCGATTCGTAGGGTAACCCATCTATTGTAATGACAACTTTTTCAACATTAAAGTAGTCTCCGAAAGTATTACCTACACTGGTTAGAATCTGGCTCTCTAAAAAAGCACCTGCCACCATTTCAGTAATAAAAGCCCTGTTAAAATCTACCGAAACCATCCATTCTTCTCGGTTGAAGATAATTTCATTTATTACTGCATTTTCCCCCATAACAACATTGATCTCATCTGCTGGTGGTTCTTTAAGGAACTCTTCTAACTTTCTTTCAATCTGATCATTTGATTGAAGCTGAATTTGTTCTTCTGTATAAACGATCTTTTCCTTTAAAAAATCTGGATAATATATACGCACATGCTGCTCTAAGGGAGTATTCGTAACTACCTCTTCTAATGTCGTCACTATTTCAAATTCTCCACTATCAAAAACAGTTTTAACTAAACCTACTCCTACTGCGAAATAATTGATTGATTTAGAGCCTTCATCATTAGTTGTGGTAACTTCAATGGCTTCATATGATTTATGGGGTGTCTCAATAGTGATATTAACACCAGTAATTTCTCTTTCTCTGCCATCAGATAAACTCCACTTAGTTCCTTCTTGGAAGGGTTTCATCAGTAAAACTTCTTCGTGGTTATTATTATCTTGTTGCTTTTTTTCAACTACTTCATTAATAAAATTATGGGAAAAATAAATTTCTTCATATGATGCAATTAACCTTAATTCTGTATCGGTTACTTCATACACCTGTGCCAATGTTGTACCAGGGTTACTAACCTTCATCTGATAATATTGATCCTGAATAAATTCAAAAAATACTTCCTTTTCTGCATATTCATTGCCTATTCCCTGATAGACTAAATGTGTATTTTCTAAAAATGGGAAATAGTCCTTCACACTGTACTCTTCTGCTCCTTGATTTGGATCAGGGGTAGGCGTAGCTGTACAACTGGTTAGAACAAGAACTACCATAAGTAATGCTAAAATTTTTTTCATATGACCAACCTCCTCTTGTGATTAGGTTTACCTTTCCCTTATAAATTAGACGTAAAATAACTAATTTTGTTCCAGTCACCTATACTCATATCTTAATAATACCCACTTTAGATGGATAAAAAACTTAGAAAGTAGTCCATCTAATTTAATGGGACTACTTTCATATCTACCACTTACTTAATATACTATTTATTTTATCTACCAACATTGACGATGCAACATTATTAAGTCCACCTTCTGGAATAATGATATCAGCCCTTTTTTTACTAGGCTCAATAAAGGCTTCATGCATGGGCTTTACAGTATTTAAATATTGGTTAACTACAGAGTCTATGTCACGCCCCCGCTCTTTAATATCACGTATTAGTCTTCTGGCAAAACGAATATCGGCATCTGTATCAACAAACACTTTAATATCCATAAGATCCACTAACTTTGGATTTTCAAATATTAATATTCCCTCTATTACAATGACCGGTTTAGGTTCTTCAAATACAAGCTCTTTTAATCTTACATGCTCAACAAAGGAATACACTGGCCTTTCTATCGGTTTAAAACTTTTTAGTTTTGTAATGTGATCTATTAGTAGGTCGGTATCAATTGAGTTTGGATGGTCAAAATTTAGCTTACATCTTTCTTCATAAGATAGATTTTCAAAGGATCGATAATAATAATCTTGACAAAGGAGTAATAGGTCATTTTGAAAATCATCTTTAAGCTTTTTAGCTAAGGTTGTTTTTCCTGAGCCTGTCCCTCCTGCAATTCCAATTATAACTGGTTGTTTCATTACTTATGCCTCCTATATGTAACTCCGTTTAGTAGATGAGGAAATTGCAAAATTAGTGATAGATAATATTAATGCATCAATCGAAACAAATTATTAATGTTTTAGTTATGCAATTTCTCAGGTAAATTATTGGGTGGTTCTTAAAAACAGTTATTAACTTTATTTTATCTAATTTAATTCTTTTCTATTATACATGTTTTGTAATAAAAATTGAAGTTAATTTCATCTATTGGGATATTATTCTTGTTAAATATAACCCAGAGACTTTGAAAATAATAATATAAAGGAGTGTGATAAAATGACAAAAAACAATTTTAAAGCTAGACACATGGGTGAACCAGTAGAAAAACATGATACTGCTGCATGGGCTAACATTGAAGATTTAAAGCCTGTTTCTAGGGTTCCCATCCCTAGTGAGGTTCAAGTAAAAAATGCGAAAGAATATGTTGATACTAATCAAAAATAAAGCAAAAAAAATATGAAACCTAAAAGAAGGGGATTAGGCCCCTTCTTTTAAAGTTTCATTGTGCAATTCCCTCCATTAATTGAAAATTTTAGACAGACCTGTTATATACTACTCAAATTTCATTTCTGCATATCTCCTATAATTGTCATATCTTTCTTTTGCGTTACTCTCCGCTTCATTAAATAACTCATCCGCAACTTCTGGGAAGACATTCATAATTTGTGAGTACCTAATTTCACTTTCTAAGAACTCTCTAAAGGATCCCTTCGGCTCTTTAGAATCTAAAATGAATGGATTCTTCCCTTCAGCTTTAAGCATTGGATTATAACGATATAAATGCCAATAGCCAGCTTCAACTGCCTTCCTTTCTTGGGCGACACTTGTTCCCATTCCAGTTTTTATTCCATGACTTACACATGGTGCGTAACAGATAATTAATGAAGGTCCGTTGTAGGCTTCAGCCTCTTTCATTACCTTAACTACATGATTCATATTTGCCCCCATCGAAATCTGAGCCACATATACATAACCATAAGTCGTAGCCATTAAACCTAAGTCTTTCTTTCTTATTCTTTTTCCTCCGGCGGCAAACTTTGCAACGGCAGCTGTTGGTGTAGATTTTGAAGATTGTCCACCGGTATTAGAATAGATTTCTGTATCCATTACCAATAGATTGATATCTTCTCCTGATGCAAGGACATGGTCTAGACCACCATAACCAATATCATAAGCCCAACCATCGCCACCAATTGCCCATACAGATTTTTTAGTTAAATAATCTTTCTTCTCTAAGATTTCTTTAACAATTGGATTATCCTTATGATCATGCTCTTTTAACAGTTTGTACAGTTTGATAGACGCTTCTTTAGAAGCCTCTCCGTCTTCCATGTTCTCTAACCAATCTCTACAGGCATCTTTACATTCTTCATCTAAATCTGAGTTAATGGCTTCTTTCATTATGTGAGCTAACCTTGCCCTCATCTGCTTAACAGCCAAATACATGCCATAACCATACTCTGCATTATCTTCAAATAACGAATTTGACCAAGAGGGACCTCTTCCACAGGGCTTAGTAGCATAGGCTACAGAAGATGAGCTGGCTCCCCAAATTGATGAACATCCTGTTGCATTGGCAATCATCATTCGATCACCAAATAACTGAGTTAATAATTTGACATAAGCCGTCTCACCACATCCAGCACAGGCTCCAGAGAATTCTAATAGTGGTTGGGCAAATTGACTACCTTTGACACTAAACTTATCCATTAGATCATCTCTATAGGGAAGATTATTAGCAGCATATTCCCAGTTTTCAGCTTGTCTAAGGGTTTCTTCTTCAGCATTAACCATTACTAGAGCCTTACCTGGAGCAGGACATATATCAGCACAATTTGAACATCCTGTACAATCTAAAGGTGTAATCTGAATGCGATAGTGATAGTTTTCTAACCCTTTACCAATAGCCTTTTTCGTCTCAAAGGTTTCTGGTTTAGTTTTCATCTCTTCATCATTAAGCAGGAAAGGTCTTATAACAGCATGGGGACAAATATAAGAACATTGATTACATTGAATACATTTATCGGTCTGCCATTGAGGAATCATAACAGCAATGCCCCGTTTTTCATAGGCAGTGGTGCCTAGTGGGAAAGTACCATCTTCCATTCCTTTAAATGCACTTACTGGCAGTTCATCTCCCTCAGCTTTAGCCATGGGCCATTGAATCTCTCTAATGAAGTCTGGTACTTCCTTAATGACTCTGGCCTCATCCTTAACATCTGCCCAGTTATCTGGTACCTCTACTTTGATTAAACCTTTAATACCACCATCTACAGCCTGTACATTCATCTCAACTATTTCTTCACCTTTTTTACCATAGGTATCTTCTATTGCTTCCTTTAAGTAACTTACAGCTTCATCAATTGGAATTACTTTAGATAACTTAAAGAAGGCAGCCTGCATAATCATATTAATTCTTCCACCTAACCCAATTTCTTGAGCTATTTTAATAGCATCAATTATATAAAAATCTGCATTTTTTTCTGCCAATGCTCTTTTTATTGAAGCAGGTAATTTTTCCTCTAATTCTTCTTTAGTCCATGGACAATTTAATACAAAGGTTCCGTTTTTCTTCATACCTTTTAATAAATCATAAAGATATAAATAAGATTTATTGTGACAAGCTACGTAATCTGCACTGTAAACTAAATATGGTGATCTGATGGGTTCTTTTCCAAAGCGAAGATGGGAAATTGTAGTCCCTCCGGATTTCTTGCTATCGTAGGAGAAATAGCCTTGGGCATATAAGTTGGTTTTGTCTCCTATAATTTTAATGGCTGTTTTATTAGCCCCAACTGTTCCATCAGAACCTAATCCCCAGAACATACATTGAATGGTTCCCTCTGCTGAAGTTTCAATGATCTCTTCTTCTGGTAAAGAGGTATTTGATACATCATCTACAATCCCGATGGTAAACTGATCTTTTGGTTGACTTGCCTTTAAATTTTTAAATACAGCTAAAATTTGAGATGGTCTAGTATCTTTAGAGCCTAAGCCATATCTTCCTCCTACAATAATTGGTTGCTCGTCTCTTCCATAGAATAGATTTCTAACATCTTCATATAAAGGCTCTCCTAAGGACCCTGGTTCCTTAGTTCTATCTAATACTGCAATCTTCTTCACAGTTTTTGGGAACACATTGAAGAAATACTTAGCTGAGAAGGGTCTGTAGAGATGCACTTTTAGAAGCCCTATTTTTTCACCTTTAGAAGTTAAATAATCTATTGTCTCTTCGATGGTATCACAAACAGAGCCCATTGCAATGATAATATTTTCTGCATCCTTTGCCCCATAGTATGTAAAGGGGTGATACTCTCTTCCAGTTATTTTATTAATTTCTTGCATATAGTTTTCTACTATATCTGGTACGGCTTCAAAATATGGGTTAGCTACTTCTCTTCCTTGGAAATAAATATCAGGATTTTGAGCTGTCCCTCTCGCTACTGGATGTTCAGGATTTAATGCTCGATCTCTAAATGCCTTAATTGCTTGATAATCTAGAAGCTTTTCTAAGTCTTGATAGTCCATTACCTCAACTTTTTGATATTCATGGGAAGTTCTAAAACCATCAAAAAAGTGAAGGAAGGGAACCCTAGATTTGATTGCAGCCAAATGGGCAACTCCTGCTAAGTCCATAACCTCTTGCACACTACTAGTAGCCATGAGGGCAAAACCTGTTTGCCTCGTAGCCATAACATCTTGATGATCTCCAAAGATAGATAGGGCTTGAGCTGCAACTGCCCGTGCACTTACATGGAATACAGCAGGTAATAGTTCCCCCACCATTTTATACATATTAGGGATCATTAATAAAAGCCCTTGGGATGCAGTATAGGTTGTTGTTAATGCCCCACCTTGGAGTGAACCATGAACTGTGCCTGCTGCTCCTGCTTCTGATTGTAACTCTACAACTCTTACTGGCTGGCCAAATAAATTTTTCTTTCCATGGGCAGCCCATTCGTCAACCCCTTCTGCCATTGGTGTAGAAGGGGTAATGGGATAAATGGCTGCTACATCGGTAAAGGCATAGGAGATATATGCTGCAGCCTCATTCCCATCCATTGTTTTCATTTTCTTAGTCATGTTTAACCTCCTTTAAATCTTTTTGAAGGACCTATATAGATTAGTATTTTTTGTTAGTCCACTTAAATTTTATTATTTCTCTTTTTTTAAATATCATGCTAAAGTCCAGAATTTATTACAAAAATAGAAGTCTAAACAAAAAAACAGCCCCTATTACATCCTGATAGTAATATTGACTGTTTTTGAATTTAAATTTATATAGATTTATTTAAATTTATTTAGATTTATTGACTTCTATTCAAATCTTTGTGTAGCTCTAAAGTAATTCGCATTTTATGTAGTATATTCTTATCTTATCTGTAATCCTTCTTATCATTTTTCTTATTTCACTTTTTTAGCTACCAACTACACTAAGTCCATTAAATAATATAGCAGGTGAATAGCCCATGGTATAGAATATAACCCCCATTGGTTCAAGCTTTGTTCCTACTGCTTCTATCTTCATTAAGTCTTCATAGATATTCCCAGAAACCATTGTATCCATAACCTTTCCAACTAATTTGCCATCTTCGATTAAGTATCCGCAGCCAATGTTTAAGGAATATTCTCCAGCTGGAATATTACCCGTATGGGTTCCCATTACCGAATCTATATATATTCCCTTTTTAATATTTTTAATTAATTCATCATCGGCAAGCTGATTGGTGCCTTCAATTAAGAAGTTGCTACTATCAATAGCAGGTTGATCTTCGATATCATTAGAAAACATAGTTCTTTTAAATGCATTACCTGTAGCTTTCATGTTTAACTTCTCTTCTCCCGATACAGAAACAAGGTAGTTCTTTAAAATACCCTTTTCCACAAGGACAGTTTCATTAGTGGGTATTCCCTCGTCATCAAATGGACAACTGGCAAAACCATTTTCTAATTTTCCATGATCCTTTATTGTTATAACCTCTGAAGCAATTCTTTCACCAATTTTATTTTCTAAAGGAGAGACTTTTTTAATGACATTACCAGCATTCACCCCCGATAATAATCGTGTCATTAAGGAGCCCATCGCATTACCACTAAATACAACTGGCATTTTGCCTGTGGGAACATTAACTCTATTTTGGCTGATTTTATGTTTCTTAATGATGGCCGCTACTTCCTCTTTAGTAAATGCTCTAAAATTAGCTGAGAATATAGAGGAGTTCACTTCCATAAAGCCTTCTTTAGATTTGGTCATCACTCTAACTTCATATTGTGTTCTGTTATAGCTGTGGTCAAAACCGCTGGTATTAATTATGTGGATTTCCTGTACTGAACGATTAATCTGAACATCTGGGATAATAGACTCATCAATTGATTTAAATAAATCTAATATTCTTAAACCCTCCGTCGTTAGTTCTTCTGCAGACATGCTAGCTAATTTTTCATCATAGCATTTTACATCTTCGACTGGGAGGTTTTTAAATTTGAGAGTTTCCTCCTTTTGATATTGACTGGATAAAATAGCTCTTTCTATAATTGACTCATCATCTAGGGAGGTGGCAACTGCACTTCCATATCTTCCATCTTTGTTAATTCTTAGGGCTAATCCTAGAGTTTTAGACCCTTTTACCGATTGGATGCCACCATTTAAAATACTTAGTCCTGTACTGTAATTTTCTACCTTATAAAGCTCTGCTTCATCACATCTTTCTACGATATTCTCAAAAAGATTTCTCATTTTACTTCCCTCCTACTGCCATAGATTTTATTCTAATAAAAGGTGATCCATTTCCAGAGCCAATAAGGATCTGTCCATTTTTACCACAACCACCTCTTTTTCTCATATTTAAATCATCACCAATCATATCAATATTTTTTAGGGTAGTAAACAGATTACCTGTTAGTACAAGATCCCTAACCATCCCTTTAATTTCGCCCTTCTCTATGATATATCCACCTTGCACAGCAAAAGTAAACATTTCGCCAGAAGTTTGTCCTCCTGCCGAACCAAAGAGATATAATCCTCTTTCTGTTGCTTTTATCATTTCTTCTAAGGAATTTGGACCTTTGTCTATATAGATATTCCCCATTCGAACAATTGGACTAAATTCATAGTTTTTAGCTCTTGAATGCCCAGTAGGTTCTTCCCCAACATGGCTTGCCGTCTCCCTTGAATGCAGTCTTCCTGTAAGAAGGCCCTCTTTAATTAAGTAGGTTTTTTTACCTCTAACACCTTCATCGTCGTAGATATAGCTTCCAGGATACCCTTCCATTCCAGGATCATCTATTACATTTAGAATAGGGCTTGCAAATACCCTGCCTAACTCCATTGTCTCCTTTAATGCATCACTTCTAAGAAGATTATCAGCTTCACTTAAGTGTCCAAAGGCTTCATGGATAAATAGTCCACCAACCTCATGATCCAAAATAACATCGTACTTTCCACCCTTTATCGGTGTAGCAGAAAGAAGTGCCACAGTTTGTTCTGCCTTCTCTAGAACTTCTTTATCTTTATTGTACATATCTTCAAAACTATCATTTCCACCAAAGGCAAGTCTTGTTTGTTGCGTTAAACCATCTCTTTTAGACGTCATGGAAAAAGCAAACCCACAGATTAATTGTTCCTGTTCAACTCGAGTACCCTCATTATTAATGAATACTTTTTGAGAATATTGTTCATAGTATTCCCCTTCAACAACAGCTATTTCTTTAACTTCAGCTGCCAGCATACAATAATGTAATAGTAGATCTTTTTTCTCGTCTATTGAGATTTTCCTTGGATCAACAATAGGTGTTAAAATTACTTTATCTACAGTAACAGGCACCTTTGCCAATTCTTTATTTCCTGGTATTTGGTTACTAAATGCTATACTTTCTTCCACTGCTTGTTTTGCATCCTCTAGCTTATTAAATGAAAAGGAACCAAATGCCCCACCTAAAAGTGCTCTTGCATGGCCACCTTTTTTATTGGTAACACTAACTTCTTTAACCTCATCATTTTTTACTTTTATCGAGGTAGTTGCTAATGTTTCATACCGAATATCTTGATAGCCCTCATTTGTTAAAGCTTTTTGCAAACTATTAATATCCATAAAGCTCCCTCCTTTTAATTACTGTAACTTCTTTTCAATTGCTCTTTATACCATTTATTTGCCTTTAGCTATATAATTCTTTTTTTATGTATAATTTCCTCTTTTTTTATTTAGAATTGCGAAATTTTTTAGAATATTGATATGCAAAAAAACGATAGAATAGATTTTTTAGGATCTACTCCATCGTTTTTACGTTGTCTATTTATTGATGATTCTTTATCCCTGTTTAACAGAAATAAGATTTTCTTCTGTTTTTTTATTAGATATATTAGGAGATTTAGTAATTAAGCACAACAATGCACCTAATACACTTAATAAGGCAGAAGTAGTATAACTAATTGCATAACCACCTGTATAGTCTCTAACTAAACCACCCAGTAACGGGCCAAATACTCCACCAATTCCCCATGCAGTAATGATCATACCATAGTTCATACCAAAGTTCTTCATCCCATAGTAGTCAATGCACAATGTAGGGAATAAAGTTGCTGCTCCACCAAAAGTAAAGCCAACTACAGCAGTACCAAACATTAAAGTTAAAGGTGTTGTCAGTTTAGAGAAAACCATAAAAATAATTACTTGTAATGCAAAAGTTAAGAATAGTGTTTTCATCCGCCCTAGTTTATCAGATATCACACCACAGCCAATTCGACCTGAGAAATTTGCCACCGCATAAATTGCAATTAATGTATAGGCAGAATTAAAACCTGCTTGCTCTATTCCTATTCTAGCTAATTGACCCGTTAATAATAATCCTGCAAAAGTACCGAAGCAAAACATAGTCCATAATAAATAAAACTGTTTCGTTTTTAATACTTCACGCCAATTATAATTAACAGCATTAACCTCCTGCTGGGTTTTATTAACAGCCTCATCTTTAACAACATAATCTTTAGGAGGGTTGGAAATGGCTTGTACCAGAATCATAATTATCGTGAAGAATCCGCCACTCATTAAAAAGAAGGAATTTTTAATTCCAAAACGATTAATCAGTGTTTCTGTAAGAGGAGCTATATAAACAGGCGCTAAACCGAAACCACTTACTACAATCCCTGATATTAACCCTCTCTTTTTGGAGTTAAACCACTTCACTGCTGCAGGTGTAGTTGCGGCATATCCAGTCCCCATCGCGGTTCCAAAAATAACTCCAAAGAAAATTGTTAAACCAGGTACCGATAAGAAGATCCCTGAAAAGAAGAAACCGATAGCTGCTAATACTGCCGAAGTCATGATAACCGGCTTTGGACCTAATTTATCTTGAAACTTACCTCCCGGTACCATAGAAAAAGCGAAAAATGCACAGGCTGCCATGTAAGGGATCTGGGTTTGTGTAGCTGTCCACCCCAACTCAGAAATCAATGCTTTAGCAATGATACTCCAAGCATATAATACACCTAGTGTTAGGTTTACACCAAGGGCTGCAATCGTTACCAACCAGGCCTTACTAAAATTCTTTTTTGTCATTAATCTTCCTCCTTAAAAGTTATAAACTAATATAGCCTATGCATTATGAAAAATATGTTATATTATAATGTCGTATTTTGTCACATTGCTGGCATAATAATTATAGTACATGGATTGAATAAAAGGAAGATAAATTTTTAGTCTCAATAAAGATGGAATATATTGATTTTTCAGCTTTTTTAACCATAAAAAACCATATCAATTCATTCCTGTATTGATATGGTTTTCATGTTTTTATTTTTTAAATTTCATTATACTTAGGGGATAAGCTTTCTTATGCCTTCTAAAGTTTTGTGTCATCCACTTGATCTAACCATTGTTGTATCGGCCCAATGATAGATTGGATACAACCCTCCTCAAAAGGATTTCTTAGTTTTGCTAATTCTACCAATTCTAGGAAGGACTTGCTTCCACCAGCTTGGCATAAGGTTAAATAGTCCTTCCAAGCTTCTTTATGGTTTTCATTATTCTTAACCCAGAATTGCATTGCGCATACTTGTGCTAAGGTATAGTCGATATAATAGAAGGGTGAGCCAAAAACATGACCTTGTCTAAACCAGAAACCACCTCTATTTAAAAAGTCATTATCTTCATAATCTCGATGGGGTAAATATTTCTCTTCGATTCTTCTCCAAGCTTGTTTTCTTTCTGTTGGTGTCGCTTCTGGGTTCTCATAAACCCAGTGCTGGAACTCATCCACCGTTACACCATAGGGAATAAATAAAAGAGCAGAACTTAAGTGGGTAAATTTGTATTTTGCTTCATCCTCTTCAAAGAATAAATTCATCCACGGCCATGCAAAGAATTCCATACTCATAGAATGGATTTCGCAAGCTTCATAAGTAGGGAATCCATACTCTGGTACTTCATAATTTCTACTACTATATACTTGGAAGGCATGCCCTACCTCATGGGTTAATACATCAACATCTCCAGAAGTTCCATTAAAGTTTGAGAAAATGAAAGGTGACTTATATTTAGCTATATAAGTACAATAGCCTCCTCCTGCTTTTCCTTTTTTCGCCACAAGATCTAATAGTTCTTTATCTACCATGAAATTAAAGAATTCGTCTGTTTCTGGTGATAACTCTTTATACATTGTTTTACCATGATTAATAATCCAAGCCTCTTCTCCCTTTGGAGTAGCATTACCCGTTAAGAATTCAAGAGACTCATCATAATATTTTAAAGAGTCTAGCTGTAATCTTCTTGCTTGTCTTTCTCTCAACTTTGATGCAACTGGAACAATGGTGTCATAAACTTGCTTTCTATAGTTGGCAGCCATTTCAGCATTATAATCGGTTCTTTTAAGACGAGCATAGCCTAATTCAACAAAGTTGTTAAAGCCTAACTTTTTAGCTATTTTCGTTCGTACCTTCACCAATTTATCGTATATCTCATCAAACTGATCTTCCTTTTCTAGGAAGAACCCATTAAAGGCTTCATGGGCACTTTTTCGTGTCTCAAGGTCTTTAGACTCCATAAAAGCCATCATTTGAGATAAATTTCTTTCCTCTCCTTGAAAGTCTATCTTTGCTGAGGCCCTTAATTTTGTATATTGACTGGCCAGTTTATTTTCAGTTTGCAGATCTTCAACAATCTCTGGTGCAAAGGTCTTAAGTTGAACTTCAGCAATTCTAAATAGCTGTTTTCCCCACTTTTCTTCAAGCTCCTTTCTAAACTTCGAATCTACTAATGCTTGGTAAAGTTTACTTACTAACCCTTCGTACAGGGGCATCGCCTCGTCGATGAATTCTTGTTCCTTCTCATAATATTCGTCTGTTGTATCAATTGTATGTCTTACATGAACAAGACTTGACATCGTTTCAAATTCATTTCTAAGGTCATTTATTTCCTTCATTACTTGATCTTGAATTACTACAGAATCTGCATCATAGAATTTTTTCAGCAATACATCAAAATCTTTCTCCATTTGTTTCATGTCTGGTCTTACATATTGATAATCTTTAAAAGTTAACATTACAATGCCTCCATCCCTTATTAAGTTTGTCTAGTTAAATATGTATTCTCCATTATTTCCTTTTATCCTCTATATAAATAAATTTATATAAATAAAAACTGCAAAATTTTATAAATTCACTAAATTAAGGCCTATGTAATTAATGGGAATAAGTCACAATGGGTTTACATAATGTCATTTATCCCTTATAATAACTTTTAATGCAATAGTCAACAACTGCTGAATCCTATTTATTAGGTACGGAGGAACCAATGTTGGGGTTAATCCACATCGTATACTTGCGATTTGGTAGGGAGCCTTCTATCCCGAGCCCGTCAGCTAACTTCGGAAGCATACTAAGGAAGGAGTGTTTGAAAAAATGCAGAAGCATACTAAAAAAATGATTGCAATTTGTTTAGTCCTACTTTTCGTGTCAATTCAAGTAGTTAGCGTCTCGGCGGTTCCCTTTACAAGGACTCTAATGTTTGGTAGCCGAGGTAGTGATGTCTCAAGATTACAACAGGAATTAAAAAACAGAGGTTATTTTAACCATTCAGTTACAGGTTACTATGGTCAGATAACCGAAAGGGCTGTTATTAATTTCCAGATCGCAAGTCGAATTAGAATTGACGGCATAGCAGGACCCCAAACCCATTCAGCTTTATTTGGTAATAGTGCTACTGCTACTACTGTTTCCAGAGGGGCTTCCCCTGCCAGAAACTATTCTAACGATGATGTTTATTGGCTATCAAGAATTATCCATGCAGAAGCCCAAGGAGAGCCGTACCAAGGTATGGTTGCTGTGGGAAATGTCGTATTAAATAGGGTAAACTCTAGAGAGTTTCCCAACTCAATTTACAGTGTTATCTTTGAATATTATGGTAGCATCCCACAATTTAGTCCAGTTGCAGACGGATCAATTTATAACACGCCATCCCAGAGAAGTATTGATGCTGCAAGGGAATCATTAAACGGCGCAAGACCAGTAGGTAATGCCACATATTTCTTTAACCCAGATAAAGCAGCTGGAACATGGATCGTTAGAAATAAAAGCTATGTTACCAGGATTGGGGCCCATGTCTTTTATCAATAATTTTTGATTATTTAATAATCTAAAGAGATTATTTCTAATATCTAAATTTTAATTCTTCAACTGAGTAGTTTGGCTACTCAGTTGTTTTTTTAGTATTATTTAGCTTTATTCAAGATCAGCATACATATATGATCAAATTTAACTTTAATAATTATCTTTAATAATTAGCTTTAATGTTAAACTTTAATGTTAAACTTTAATGTTTGCTTTAACGTTTAACTTTAGTTCGTATACTAATACATAATTGGTAAAGTATTTCCACCATAAGGCATAAGGGTAATTTTAGGATTTTTGCTACTGATTTGGTAGGCTAGATTCAATGCTTCTTCTACTGATTTAGCAGGAATAAAACCCAATTCTTCTACAACTACCTTAGGCAACGCTGAAATTAATATTAATTTTCTATATTTAGCTGTATAGGCAGTCTTATAGGCAGCATAGCCTGGTACAGTAAAGTTTTGCTTTAAGGCACCTTCCATCTCCTCTAAGGTTTTGTATTGAAACCACTCTAAAAATTCTTCTGCCCCAAGTCCTTCACTACACTCAGAAGCTAATATAATTACACTACCTTCTTTTCCTCCATACAGGCAGTTATCCATAGTTTTAACTGTTTGATATAGATTTATATCCTTTGGATAGCCCCCTGCCGATGCGATGATGATGTCTGCTTTTTCTTGTATTTCTATTCCATACATGTTCCGTATTGTATCACAGCCTTCTAACCATGCTAATTCAAAATCTCCGCCTACAAATCTTATGAAATTTCCTTCAGTATCTAAAACAACATTAAATAAAAAGTCTGGCTTAATTTGTCTACAAATATCCGTTATATCTTCTCTCATTGGATTTTCTTGTATTTTATTTGCAGCAGCCTTTGTGTTTAAGCCCGTACCTTCCCCTTCATTAAAAGTTAGCCTGTGGTTATACTGGATGGTTTCTAAGCCTGCAACTCCAGGAACAATTGATTTTGCCCCACCACCAAATCCTGCAAATAGATGGAATAGGATGCCACCTGTAATGATGATTCTATCAGCCTCCATTACTCTTTTATTAATATAAATTGGTGTTTTAAGTTTAGAAGCTCCTAGATAAACCAGTTCATCATTGTTAAAACAATCATGATCATATACCATAACCCTATCGTATACCTCTTTGCCTACAATTTTTTCTTTTTCTTCTTCTGTTGAGGCTCTATGGGTTCCTAATGCAATAATCACCTCGATATGATGGTCATTTATTCCGATCTCATTTAAATAATTTACAATGTGTATTAAGAAATAATTGGTTTTAATCCAAAGTCTTGTGATGTCACTGACAACAATTGCTATTTTCTCTCCTGAGTTTATAACCTCCTTTAATGGTTTTGTTCCAGTTGGATTCTCTAATACTTCCACTACAGACTTTTTTAAATTCTCTAGGGGAGCTATAGAATTGGGAGTTAATGTGTGAATAATTTTATCTTCGTCAACTTCCAAGTGAAGATTTGCTTTTCCATACTTTAAGCGATAATTTAACATTTACTGCACCTCCTAAAATAATCATAAAAATAACCCCTTCTCTGGGAGAAAGGGTTTTAATATACTAAAATTTCATTTTTAGTCGCTTCTCATCTACCAGAACAACGTCTGCTGGATTTAGCACCGTCACGAATGTGTGGTTGCTGAAACTTCATCGGGCCAGTCCCTCGGTTTCTCTTGATAAGATCATATTAAATTTTTTGAACAAAGTCTTCCAAGTAAATTTTAAGGATGACTTCATTGAAATTTATTACAAAAAGTTCCAAATAGTTCTTTTATATTGAAAATTAAAGTAAAGCTTTCTTATTCATTATAAATTTTTTTGTATTTATTAATTATAAAAGCTGGCACCTCAATTGTCAAGACATTAGATTGATTTGATTTTAGGTTCCTATTATTCAACTGGTATCTTAATTATCTGATTGTAATCTTCAGTAAAACTCATTCTTTCAATGTTTAATTGAAGTTTTTCACCAGTTGATGGGAAGTTTAATGTTCTGGTATGAACAATACTACCATCCTGTAGCTTATCATAACCAACCGCAACAGTTTCCTTCAAATTAACTCTGCTGCCATCAATGATAAGATACACCTTTGTTAAAACAATATCCTCTGCAGTGGTTATAGTAACATAAGTGTTGCCATTTTCTTCAAGTACCCCATCAATTTTAATTTCTTTACCTAACACTTCGATATTGCTGTTATCTTGGTTCTTGTTTAGTTCAACTTCACCTTCAACATCTCGGTCAACAGAAAAACTTTCAAGGTGAATTTCAAGGGTATGGAGGTCTGTTGGTAGGGCATCAAAACGATTTTCAAATGTCATACCATTTAAGTCTGTAGTTAAACCAGCTCCAAAATTATGAACTTCTTTACCATTTGCCAACAATTTAATATTCACCTGATTCGGTCTCATTCTTTCTCCTAGCATCTGATCTTTTGCTAGCTGGAAAATACTCTGAAGCCTACCATTGATTATGGTTTGGGTTGGAGAAGCCACTATAGATTCAACTTTAATTGTGGTATACTCCACTTGAAAAGTTTTATTAATATTCTTTTTTAAGCTTGGCTTCATGGCTTTACTTCTATCTATTGTGAAATTAATGGAGGCCTCTTCCCAATGGTCTTCTAATTTAAGCGAAGTTTTAAATTGGAGACTCTTTTCATAAAACCTTGGGGCTTCAAAAGCCATTAACCATTTAATTTCATTTTCACCTTCAATGATTTCACCTTGCCCATACAGCATCCGATAATTTCTAGTTAACCCTTTAAGATGCATTTGGGAAGGATATTCACTTGCTTCTAATGCTCCACTTGGCTCTTTAACTGTAAAGAAGGCTAAGAGTTGCCCTTCATCCATCATTACTCCATCTAGTGTAATGGTAATCCCATTTTCAAAGGTATAACTTTCACCTATCACTTGTCCTCTACCTAATTCATTTAGTTCTTTTAAGGTACCATTCATCACATTATCATAACCCAACAGCTTCTTACTGTAGTAAGCTAATGTATTAAAATTGTAACTAACCATAAATACGATTAATAATATTGCGGCAACCTGTAGCCATTTTCTATTAAGTATTTTTTTGTTTTTCCTACCCTTATTTTTCAAGACAGTAGTTAGTCTATCTTCTAATTCTAAAGGGACTTCCATTGCTTCAATTTGTTTTTTTCTGTCTAACAATAATTCTTCAACCTTTTTCATAACCTTCACCTCCCATACTTTCTTTTAATTTTTTTAGTCCAATAGATAGTCTAGACTTTACTGTACCTAAAGGGATTTTCAAAATTGATGCAATGGTTTCGTATTCTAAGTCTAAAAAATACCTAAGTTTTAAAACCTCTTGATGTTGTTCCTTTAATTGAGAAAGATACTTATCTAAAAGAAGTTGATCTTCCTTTTGTTCAATCTCCCCTTCTGTAAACGCTTCTTTGATTTGATCTATTGATACAAACTTTTTCTGATTTTTCAATTGTTTTTTGCAGCAATTAACTAAAATCGTTTTACTCCAGCTATAAAAAGCTTCTTCTTTTTTTAGTTGATGAATTTTATCATACAAAAGAATAATCATATCTTCCATAGCATCTAAAGAGTCTTCTTTGTTTTTCATATAGATATAGGCTAACTTATAATATTCTTGTTCTTTCAACATGATCAACTTAACTAAAGCTTCTTTATCGCCTTTTTTTGCTTTTATGACCAAGCTTTCAGTTTCCACTTTAACACCCCACTCTCCTATATAGGAGTATTCGAAAAGATAAAAAGTTCATTTTAATTTTATTAACTTAATTTTATTAACTATCATAAAGATCCATTATTAATCAGGAAATTGCATAGCTAATTTTAATTCAGGTTGATGACATCATACAAATTACTCAAATCCAAAATAGAAAAGTACTTTTAAACATATTTTACACATATTTTACTATCTAAAGGAATCTACTATTTTTTAGCGAATATCATAATAGCACTTATCTAAATGTGAGAGTCTTCTACAGGCCTAAATCATTTGTCTTCATTAAAGAACTTAGTCTTTCTTCGGATGATTAAAAAGATAACTTTAGCGAAGTAAGTAAGGGAATTACGCAATTTAATCCAACTACATAGGTTATCGCCTTATGTTGAAACTCATTCGCAAAGTTCTTTTATATTAAAATAATTAAAATGGAACTTTTCTATTCGTTATCAAAAAATAAATGAAAGGAATTAATTATAATGTTAGTTGAGTAAACTAAATGGTATTTAATTTCAGATTATGGCATTATGAAATTTTCCTCATTTAAATAATATTAGCCAATAAGGAGTGAGTTTATGGCAAGGCAGGTTAAGAAATTTTATCGTTTCTTATTATGGTTTTTTGCAACAGTAATTGCAAGTGGTTCTTTAACAGGTTGTAGAAACAACCAATCTCAAGTAGCTATGTATGGGCCTCCCCCACGGGAATTCTACACAATGAATGGTCGTGTACAGCAAGAAAATGGAGAGGGAGTAAATAATATTAAAATCACAATTGCAGATACAGACGACACTATATTTACATCTGAAGATGGTACTTTCACAATTGAGAACATGGACTTTATGAATAAGAATGTCGTCACTTTAGTCGTGGAAGACATCGATGGAACAGAAAATGGTGGAGAATTTCAAAACCAGACCTTACATATTACAGATTTTACTAGTCAAACAATTGAAATAGAGTTAGAATCTAAACAACAAGATTAATTTTGGTAGTATTACATAAATATTATCTAAAAAAGATTAAAAATAATACAATAGGGTAAAACCCCACTAGATAACTACCTATAAATGATATGCTCCCTGTATTGTAGACGGTTAAAATAATAAAACCGTATACCATAAAGAGGAGCAGCTTCACTTATAAATGCTAGTGGGGTTTTTTATTAAACTTCCTTATAGAAGTTTTACCAGTTGATCTCTTTATTTGAGGTAAAAACTCATTTCACAATGCACGACTTAGTTTTTATATTTGCATAAAACGATATAAAATCAGAGTTATGGTATTATGCAATTCCCTCATTTAACTATTCACTATTAATTAAATGTTTGAATTTCATTAACTTGCTATTAAGGTCCTTCTTAGATGTAACTAAACGTGCTCCTCTCCATTCGATAGGAAAAATCTTTTTATAGCTAAATGAATTAAATCTCTGGTCAATTAAAAGAACCACGCCTCTATCCTCTTCAGTTCTAATAACCCTACCGGCTGCTTGCAGTACTTTATTCATTCCAGGAAACAGATAAGAATAGTTATAACCATCTCGATTCGTTTTATTAAAGTAGTCTTTGATAATGTTTCGCTCTAAACAAATTTGTGGGAGCCCTACCCCCACTATTATTGCTCCTGAGAGTCTTTCTCCCCTTAAATCGATCCCTTCAGAAAATATGCCTCCCATTACTGCGAACCCCACTAATGAAGAATCTGGATCAGGTTGAAAAGCTTCTAGATAAGCTTCTCTTTCTTCTTCCTTCATGATATTTCCTTGGAGGATCGTTTTAAATTGGGGATATTTTTCTATAAATCGATCATAAACTTCATTCATATATTTATAAGAAGGAAAAAATGCAAAATAATTACCCTTTTTCATGGAGGCTATTTCTCCGATATAATCCGTAACTAAGTCGTAACTATATTCCCGCTCTTTATATTTTGTGGATATATTCCCTGCCACCAGTAGACACAAATTCCCTTCTGGGAAGGGTGATGGGAGTGATAGTTCAGGGTCTTCCTTATCCCCACCTAGAATTTCTTTGTAATAATCCATGGGTGAAAGGGTGGCAGAAAAAAATACTGCTGATTTTCCTCGTTTAATCGCTTCCGAAAGCAAAAATGCTGGGTCTAGACAAAATATTTTAAGTCTAACCTCTTGCCCTTCCTTTTCCACATATGTGATATATCGCTTGTCATAAAACTCTGCAATTCGTGTAAATGATAAGCAATCAAAGAATAGATCCAGCAATTGCTTATGCCCTTCCACCTTCTTGTTGCTTGCTAAAAATTCTTCGCTCTCAGCCATAAGACGATTAAGCAAGTATAGAATATCCTCTGGCATTTCTTTCTGTATACAGTATTCATTATCTTCACAAAGTTTCTTCATCTTTAACATATAAGAATTAAGTTTATTTAGGGCTTTAGTAATCTCGGGCTCTTTATTCTTAAAGAGCTTTTTCAACTCTAAAAAAGGGGATTTATTTAAAGTTGCCGAGAACATTTCCCTCGATCGATCTACTAAATTATGGGCCTCATCCACTAAAAATATATAGTCGTTATTACTGCCATCAAAAAATCTTTTTAAGTATACCCTCGGATCAAAAACATAATTAAAATCACAAATTATTGTATCGGCCCATAAGGCTAAATCTAAAGAAAATTCAAAGGGACATAAGGTATGTTTCCTTGAATAATCTTCTATTACAGGTCTTGTAAATTCATCTTCATTTTCTAATATATCTAATATAGCTAGATTAACTCGATCAAAATGACCCTTAGCGTACTCACAAAATTCTGGTTCACACTGGGGCTGTTCTTTAAAGCAGATTTTATCTTTAGCTGTTAAAGTAATAGTTTTGAAACGAAGTCCCTTTTCTCTCATTTTAACAAAAGCTTCTTCCGCCACTTGTCTACTAATGGTTTTTGCAGTAAGGTAAAAAATTTTAGAGGTATGCCCCTCTCCTAAGGCCTTGATGGTGGGAAAAAGGGTTGAAATTGTTTTACCAATGCCAGTTGGAGCTTGAGCAAATAGTTTTTGTTGTTCTTTAATAGCTTTATAGACTGAAACAGCCAGCCTCCTTTGACCTGCTCGATAACCTTTAAAGGGGAACTCTAGCTGATTTACCGATTGATCTCGAATGATTCGCCATTGAGCCGTAAAGTCTGCCCAAACAATATACTGATCGATAATTTCGAAAAAGTAAGTTTCTAGTTCATCATAACTAAAAGGTCTTCTAATTATTTTCGTTTTTTCCGTTTTTAGATTAAAATAAGTTAGCTGTATATCTATTGTCTCTAGATTATTTTGCCAACAATAAATATACCCATAGCACTTAGCTTGTGCCCAATGGAGAAGATTATAATTTTCATCTATCTCTTCTAGCAGTTTATTTGTGGATTTAATTTCATCGATACATACAGCTTCTAAGGGGGAATTAATAACACCATCTGCCCTTCCCTCTATAACAAACTGGACACCCTTATACTCAAACCTATGCTTTAGATGAACTTCTGCCTCATATTCTGCCCCTTGGGCTTTTTGAACTTTTTGGTGGGCTCTTGTGCCATCTATGGCTCTTGTGCTCGTTCTAAAGCTGGCATCGATGTCACCAGATCGTAAAACAAACTCCACTAAATTTCTTACGGATATCTTAATTTCATTAAATTTGCTCATCTTCATCAATCCTTATAGATGTTTAGGCTTTAATTCCATTGTTCTTTATTTTATAACTCTATCAAACTGTAATTTCTACTACCTAACCCTATTTTTTCTGCATAGGCTAAGGTTTTCCTTCCCCTTCTAAATACAGTCTTGCCATTATATTTATCTAATAAATCAAGAGCCGCTTGATCGATGGCAACAGCATCGGTAGAAGCTAATAATCCAAGATCCTTAACAATGGGCTTCATGCTGTGGGGTTCACAGTCACAACCTCTTGTAATATTAAAGGCAAAAGTTATATAAATGTTTCTTTTATTCTTGGCAGCCCCATAAGCGTATTCTGCCAACCTTTCACCAAAATTATTAGAAATAGAGGCTACCCAACTATTAGATATGGCAGCAAAGGGGCAATGGGCTACACAGGCAGCACACCCAACACACTTGTCTTTTTGAATTTTAGCTTTTTTACCTAAAACAATGGCATTTTCAGGGCAATTTTTTACACAAACATTACAGGCCTTACATTTAAAATAACTTACCTTTGGTATTGAATTAGCATGTTGGTCCAACTTTCCACCCTTTGATGCACATCCCATAGCCAGTTGCTTAATTGCTCCGCCAAAACCTGCTAACATATGTCCTTTAAAGTGACTTACAACAATCAGCTGATTAGAAGTTGCAATCCCTTTAGCTATTTTACAGGTTTTAAAGTGTTTTCCATCAATCGAGATATTTTCAAATGCTTCACCATGATCTCCATCAGCTATTACAATGGGAAGTTGGGTGAAGTGATGGTCTTTTGCTAATTGAATATGGCTGGAACTTTTCATTCGTTCTCCACGATATAAAACGTTAGTTTCAATATACCCACTGTCTATTTCATTTTTATTTAGAAAGTCAATTATCCCGTTAAAATTTTGGGGACCAATGAAGGTTTTATTTCCCTTTTCTCCAAAATGTACCTTTAAAGGAATATATCTTTCGAGAGGGATCTCTTCATCTTCTACTATTTTTTCTAAAAGCAACTTAGTAGACTGATTAATTTCTTCAGTTTTGAAATATGAATCTATTGGTATAAAATATACGTTTTTCACGGCTCTATCCCCTTTTAATTTCCTTCATTTCTCATTATATTATTATATCAAAAAATAGCTAAAGGTTAAACTTACTTTAAAAGCAGAATTATTTCACTAATTATTAATTATCTAAAACGTTATCCAACTGACATGATAGTCCCCAACCTACTTGTATAATGTAAATTTAACACAAAATAAAAGAATGAACATATTGCCTATAATTAAGCTCCTATATCCATTCTTGAAACCCTCTATATTTTTTATAACTCTTTCCCCATCATGACCATACTATTAAAGCTATTGAATCCTCTTTTATGATAGAATCCCTCTGTACCATCTGTTCTTGATGTAAAGAGAATCACTTCATTAATCCCTTTCTTCTTTAATCGATCTAAAAATTCATTTAGAAGGGCAGAACCTACTCCGCTTTTCCTCAGTTTTAAGTCTACACAAAATTCTTTAATATTGAAATGCATTCCATCGTAGAAGTACTCATGGTTTCCTAAAATCATTCCTATCAGTTTGTCATCTTCACTGGCAACTAAACCATAGAAGCCCTCACAATTCAACATCTGCAATAATCGTTTTGATGCCCTCTCTACTGTCCATTGATCCTTCCAAGGTTCTGCATTAAAGGCTTCAACATACAACTCTGCCAGTTCAGGTATATCTTCTTTTTTAAGTTCTATAAAATTCATCTTTATTCCCCCTTTTAATTTATCTCTTATGTTAAGATTTCATATCCCGTCTCTGTTACCAACAATGTATGCTCCCATTGAGCCGATAACCCTCCATCTACAGTAATGGCAGTCCAGTTATCCTCTAATATTTTACACTTATAACTCCCTTCATTGATCATTGGTTCAATAGTGAAGGTCATACCTGGTAACATAATCATTCCTTTATTTCCTGTATCATAATGATAAACAAATGGATCTTCATGAAACTTTATACCAATTCCATGTCCCCCAAAATCTTTTACAACCGAAAATCCATTTTTGGTTGCATGGGCTTCGATTGCTTTTCCGATTTCATTAAAAGGCCTATATGGAACTACTGCATCCATCCCTACTTGTAGACATTCTTTAGCACATTCTACAATTTTCTTAGCCTTATCACTTATGTTACCAATTGTATACATTCTACTGGCATCGGCATAGTAACCATTTAGTATCGTTGTAATATCAATGTTAACGATGTCACCTTCTTTCAAGACTCTGTCTTCTGGAATACCATGACAAATAACTTCATTAATGGAAGTGCATGTACTTTTAGGAAAGCCGTTATACCCTAATGGTGCAGGGATTCCCCCTTGAGCTATTGTATAATCATGAACCCACTGATTTATTTCATTTGTGGTGACACCTTCCTGTACTTTATCTTCTAGCATATCTAAAATTGCTGTTGTAATTGCAGCACTTTTTCTCATTCCTCCTATATCTTCTTTTGATTTAATTAAGGATCTTTGAGGAATTCGATATCCCTTATTTTTATATTCTAAAAGAATCTCTTCTTTATCTAAATGACACTTTTTGTATTTTTTCCCACTTCCACACCAACAAAGATCGTTTCTTAAAAAATTCAACATTACATCACCATCCAACCTTAATTTTTAATACATTACCTCCATTAAACACAGCAGAGAAAAAAATTCATAATCATTAATACGCAATCGATCTACTTTAAGGAGCTATTGAAAAAAACACAGTAAGAAAAGAAGATCTTAATGTGGTTTTACTTTACTTTTCAAACTTCAAGCCACTGTCTTCTAATATTTTCTCAACGACATCCTCTGCCTCTTCTTCTCTATGAATGGGCTCAGTTACACCAAAAAAACCTCCATCTCGATCCTCCAACCACATAATAAAGTCGTCCCAAAATTCCTCCCAATCCTTTTCTTCTGGTACATTAATTATTCCATTAACTCTTATAGCATTATCTGTTACTAAAGGTCGTTCCTCCATAGTATTTCCTCCTTCTTCTCATCAACATCTATAAGGATATCATTCCCTATTTAATTTTATATTTTCCTAAGTTAATAATTTTAGTAATTATTAGCTAATGATCTTATAGCTTAAGATAGGAACATTAATCTAAGTCATATTTCCTAAATCTCTTAACTATTAGTTCTAACTATTTAAATGAGGAAATTGCATAATTAATATTAAATTTATATTAATGCAAAATGAAAACTTCGCTGTTTAATGTTCAATGAGTAATATATAAATTCAGATTTATGGTATTATACAATTTCCTCAAATACTTTTTTCAACTACTAATAGGATATACTTTTTGGTGTTTAACTTCAAGTAACTATATGGAAATTGACATGTATTTTAATGGTAGAGACTTTTAACTATAAGTATCCTTCTTTCATCATTTGTAAAAGTGGGATCTCTAATCGTTTAACATCTTCTACTGCACGATTTGCCACCCTTTCAGCTGCTTTATGAAGCTCTAGAACTGCCTTATTTTCATCAACTGTAAGTAACTTACCTTCTTCCATAATTATCTTTCCGTCAATGATTACTGTCTCTACTTCATTTCCGTTAGCAGCATACACTAAATTAGGAACAATATTTCTTATTGGGCTTAAAATTATAGGACTAAGATTAGGTTTGTCAAAATTAATTATAATAAGATCTGCCTTTTTCCCCTCTTTAATCGACCCTATTTCATCACCTAAACCAATTGCTTTTGCCCCATCAATAGTAGCTAATCTTAATACCTTCCAAGCGGGGAATACTTCTGGGTTTTTAGCTTTGCACTTATTTAGTATTGCAGTAAATTTCATCTCATTAAACATATTATTACAGTTATTACCTGGTGCTTGATCAGACCCAAGTGCTGCTCGACTACTTACCTCCAAAAATTCTGCCATAGGTGGCACCATTCCATCTATGATTCCTATACTACCAGAACATAGAATCATTGAGGCTCCCCTCTTAGCCAATAATTGAGTCTCTTCTTTAGTCGCTTCAGTTAAATGAACAGCCATTAATCGATGATCAAGATAACCAATTTCATCGAGATATTGAATACTTCTTTTCCCATAGCGTTTGATCATCTGATTTATTTCACGATCTCCTTGTGCTACATGCATGTGAATATTGGTGTCATATTTTTCTGCTAGATATTTGATCTCTAATAATAGCTCTTTCGAAACCATGTCTGGCCCTTGAGGCCCTAATAAACAGGTTATTCTTCCATTTTCCTTCAGATGCCATTCATTAATTAACTTTATATTTTCCATCAATTTTTCATTACCTATTGCTGAATCTAAGGGATATATGTCTCCTACAGCTATATCAGCCATATTAGGGGGTAATTCATTAATCATATCGGAAATTCTTGCTCTGGTTCCTATTTCAACATGATTCTTAACAAGCTCTCCCATTGGATGATCATAATCACAAAAAGTAGTTGTACCGGCTTTAACACCTTCTATTATATTTACTAAGGATCCAATTCGACTTTCTTGTGGTGTTAACCCTTTATAAAAAGGCCATAATCCCTTCTGCATCCAGTTACCAATATCCTGAGATAGTCCCCTCAATATGCTTATTCCTGTATGAATATGGGCATCGATTAAGCCTGGCATAACAACCTTTCTTGTGGCGTCTATATATTGATGGGCAGAGTACTTTTTCTTGATTTCTGTTGTCAAACCAACTACTTCTATTTTATTATTTTTAATTCCTACTGCTCCATCTTCAATAATTCCAACACCTTTGCCCTCCATTGTTACAACAGTAGCGTTATGAATCAAGATATCTAACATAGTAATCCTCCCTTATTATCACTGAAATTAATCCATCGTATAATTTTATATTCCTCTATAGGGTTATTCAATGGAAATCAATAATATCCTCTAAAAATTTCGCCTAACAAAATAAAGACCCTCTGTTATAGAAGGCCTATATTTTGACACTATGTAACTTTACAAAAATGTAGTATGCTTTACCTTCCATTTTTCCATAGAAATCCTTACCCAAAATGAGTATATTCCCAAAGTAATAATTGATAATAATAGCCATTTAACCCACTGTCCAAATAGCCCGATGGCACTACCAGTGAATTTTAATCTCCTTCCATTTATAACAGTGTGGGAGATTTTCCAATTTAAAACCATACACACTGCCCAAGGGTAAGCGACTCCTAAAGTAAAGATTGTTACAAGGGCTCCAAGAATGTTCCAACCAACTAACTGAAGCAATCCACCATCAAAATAGGATTCTCCTGTTGATGAATTAACATTAACATGAATATTGGTATTTTCCATAATTTATCACCTCCATTTTTAGGTAATTCGACCTAATATTAGTTTTTCCTCTTTTTTATTGTATTCAATTTAAAAATAATATAGAATAATAAAAACCTGATACATTAGCCTTTAGCCAACATATCAGGTCTCTTCTATATTTCCAGTTCCAACAACACTGGGCAATGATCACTACCCATTACATGGGAATGAATTTCAGCTTCTTTTATATTATTTTTAAGTCTTTCAGAAACAACAAAGTAGTCGATTCTCCATCCTGTGTTCCTTGCCCTAGCATTTCCCATATAAGACCACCAAGAGTAGGCCCCTTCTTTGTCAGGATACAAATGTCTAAAGGTATCAGTAAATCCAGTATTTATTAGTTCTGTCATCTTACCTCTTTCTTCCATAGTAAAACCTGCATTTTTAGTATTTGTTTTTGGATTTTTAAGATCGATCTCATTATGGGCAACATTAAGATCCCCACATAAAACAACTGGTTTAACTGCATCTAGCTCCTTAAGATAACTTCTAAATTCGTCCTCCCAAGTCATTCGGTAGTCTAATCTTGCCAGTCCTCTTTGGGCATTGGGGGTATAGACATTCACTAGATAGAATTTCTCAAACTCTAAAATGATTACCCTGCCTTCTTCTTGAGTATCATTCTTGCCAACCCCATATTTTACTGAAATAGGTTGAATTTTAGAAAACACTGCGGTGCCAGAGTATCCTTTTTTTTCAGCGCAATTCCAAAATTGATGATACCCTTCTAAATCTAAAGAAATTTGACCTTCCTGCAACTTTGTTTCTTGTACACAAAATAAATCTGCATCCATTTCTTTAAAATAATCTAAAAAGCCTTTAGTTACACAGGCTCGAAGTCCATTAACATTCCAAGAAATCATTTTCATTTGTTTTACCTCCATTAAGTATTAAGTCAAAATTTACTATCACTTATATACCCTTTATAAAATAATTTTAACATAATATTATCTTATTTGAAGTACGATAGCAACCTTGCCTTAAACTTACCTAGCCTTAAACCCTAATAAAAGATTTTAACCTACTTCTCCTCAATCCATAAACCATTGCTCTTTCACTGCTATTTATTCCATAATCTCTTTAAAATCTGGCGTGAAAACAATCCAAAGTCCTATTAATAGGGAGGATATCCCTGCCCCTAAATAGATGGTAGATGGGGATACAATGTCAGATAATATTCCAAATAGCCCTAACCCTACAGGGACAATCCCTTGGGTTAATGTATTAAACATACCGAAAAACCTTCCTCTTAATTCGTCTGGAACCTTCCTTTGAAGGGCTGTAAAAAGTGGAATATTAATTAAGGAATTACAGATCATTAATAATACCGTAATACCACAGAAAATAAAGTACACACTCATATTTCCCAAAACACTTAATATTGAAGGTAATAAAAAGATTCCAAAACCAGCTAGTAATATTGATTCTGTCACAATACCAAAATTCACGACCCCTATGTTGTCTCTAAATTTTGCGACAGTTGAAATTAATATCATTCCTAGCATTGCCCCCACAGGAAAAAGTCCATTGACTATTCCATATTCTCTGGCCCCCATCCCTAATGTAAATCTAATGGTCTTAGGAAAGATGATTTGGAATATGGGATTTATTAGGAAATTTAAAAAAAGTGCTACCACCATGATTTTCATCAAGGTTTTTTGACTACGTATATATTTTAAACCGTCTTTGAAATCTAGCCAAAAGCTGGTTGTAGACGACTCCTCTTTTGTCTTTTTTACATTGGGTATATTAATAAACATTTCTGAAATACCCGATAAAACAAATGAAAGCCCATTGACAACAAATACTCCTACAATACCTAATCTATAGTATAAAAATCCAGAAATTGCACCACCTATAATCCATGTTAAAGATCTACTTATACCGTTTAAAGAATTGGCTTGTGTTAGATCTTTTTCTTCCACTATGTTCGGCATTGAGGCATCTACAGCTGGGTTAAAAAAAGAACCAAATATCGCCCCTAAAAAGGTTATTGCAAATAATGAAATCATAGGATAAAAGTTGTTATATACTAAAAGCCCTAGAATTAAGATTAAAGAACCTCTAATTATGTCTGTACCAAAGATGATTTTTTTTCGATTAATTCGGTCAACAAAGACTCCCGAAAGGGGTCCAAAAATAATATAGGGTAGCAATACACTGACACCGAATATTGCCATATAGGTTCCTGAAAGCCCCTCCCCTACGGTTTCCATTATAAACCATGACACCGCCACCGAATGAACGGCATTCCCTAAATTAGATACAATTTGACCAATAAGTAATAGCATGAAATTTTTGTTTTGAAAAATACTTCTTTGCTGAAGTTTTAACGTCTTATCCATCTACCTTCCTCCTATTATCTTCTTATTTAATTCCTCTATAAAATTCTGCAATTAACTTTATAGTTATACTATAACAAGGAGGAGCCTTTACTAAAACAATCTTTAGGCTGTTTTTATCTCAGTCTTAGGACCGATAATGTTACTTTCTCCATTCTCTTTTACATAAAAAGTGTGTATTAACTGTCTAAGGATTATGATTTTTTAAAGGTGAAAAAGTATAGATAAATCAATAAAAGTATTTAATTGAGGGAATGGCATAATACCATGAACTGAATTGAATTTATGTTCAAGTTATGAAATAAGAATTATATAATCATTTTTGATAGGCTTCCATACATAAAAAAATGAGCCTTAGACAGATAATTTGTCAAAATAGACTCATTTTAAAGTTATATCATTAATTTACTGCCCTTACCACTTCTTCAATTGGATCAGATATACTTTCTTGTAATGAGGAGTCTTCTTTTCTAACATAGATTGATCTCGAAGGGAAGGCTGGGTGAACATTATTATTTTGAAGGATTTCTAATATCTTTAAGTTTACATCCTCCTTTGACTGTAAAAATTCGCCCCAGTTTGTTGATATCGTAAAGCAATAGATAAAAATATCTAAACTACTATCGTTAAAACGGTCAAAGTTAACAAATATGGTTTCCTTATGAATCGCCTCATGGTTTTGTAGCATGTCTTTTATATCTTGTATACATTTTTTCATCTGTTCTATGGTTGTTCCATATTCTACACCAAGATTAAAAGTGATTCTTCTTTTTCCCATCCGACTCCAGTTTGTTATTGGTTGATTGACTAGAGTTGAGTTAGGAACATGTACTAAAGCATGGGCAAAGGTCCTGACTTTAGTGCTTCTAAAGGATATCTCTTCTACAGTTCCTTCTAAATTAGGGGTGCAAATCCAATCTCCAATACCAAAGGGTTTGTCTAATGTAAGCACTAGTCCACCAAAAATATTTGCTAAAGTATCCTTAGCTGCAAGTGCAAAAGCTAACCCACCAATACCAAGTCCAGCGATAAAACTGTTAACATCATATCCCCATTCTTCAGCAACAATGCTGCAGGCTAATACAATAATAATAATCTTGATCCCTTTAGAAATAAGAGGAATAAAAATACCCTCAATTTGAAGATCACACTTATCCATTGTTCTTAACAATAAAGAAGACAGTGTATTTGAAAAACCGATAACAGACCAAGCAATCAGAATAATGATGGAAGACCTAAACACCCTAGTTACAAAATTTGTCTGAGCATCAGTTAAGTCTAAAACTTGTAAGGCCAAATAGAAACCTATTATCACTATAAAAACTTTTAAAGGCTTCTCAATTGCTAAAACAATTTCTGTATCTAAGTTTGTTTTCGTCTTCTTCGTAAGACTTAAGATATACTTCAAAATTACTTTAGAAAAAAGATTTCTAAGGATTATAAACCCCAAAACGATACCCACAAACACAACAATTTTACTATCTAGATACAACCTTACCACTTCCTTTAACAACTTTTTCTTACCTATACTATTCTATAATAAATTCTAAAAATTGCAAGGTAACTGTCAATATTAAAGTTATTACAGAAGAATTTTGTAGAATGTGTATTTCTAGCGATAGAATTTCCTTAGTTAAATTATTTATCTTAAATGATATTGATAGTTTTCAAATATCCAAAGAGGCATTTCCATTATCTAAACACTTCTTAACTGTAATTTTTCCCGTAATAAAGTTAGCCGTTTTATTGCTTCTATTAATGTCTCTTCCTTCTTAGCAAAGTGAAAACGAATATAATGATTTATATCATCTCTAAAAAAACTTGACCCTGGCACAGCAGCAACACCTACCTCTTTAATCAGCCACTCACAAAATTCTACATCACTGCCCTCTGTAAATTCTGAAATGTCAACCATGACATAATAGGCTCCTTGGGGTTCTACATATTTTAAACCAGCCTTCTTTAGTCCATCTAAAAACAAGTCCTTTTTCCTAATATAAAGATCTTGTAACTCTTCATAGTATTCCTCTGGCATCTGTAGTCCAGCCAAAGCCGCCTCTTGTAATGGTGCTGCTGCCCCTACAGTCAAAAAGTCGTGGACCTTTCTTGCATTTTCTGTAATATAGGCTGGTGCAATGATATAACCAAGCCTCCAACCCGTTATGGAATAGGTCTTAGATAATGAACTACAGGAAATTGTTCTTTCAAACATTCCTGGCAATGATGCAATATAGGTATGTTGGTAGGGTTTCATCACAATGTGTTCATAAACTTCATCAGCAATTACAAAAGCGTCATATTCCTTAGCTAAATCTGCAATGAATTCTAATTCTTCTGGCGTAAAAACCTTTCCAATCGGATTTGAAGGATTGCATAGTATTAGAGCCTTAGGTCTTTCTTCAAAAGCCTTAATTAATTCATCCTTATTAAAGGTAAAATTTGGTGGATTTAATGGAACATAAATTGGTTCTGCCCCACAGAGAATGGTATCCGCCACATAATTTTCATAAAAAGGAGAGAAAATTATTACTTTATCTCCAGGGTTACAAACTGTCATCATGGCTACCATCATGGCTTCAGTACTTCCACAGGTTACAACAATCTCTGAATTAGCATCTATAGGTAGCCCCATAAATTTTCTTTGCTTCTCTGCTAAAGCTTCCCTAAACTTGTGGGATCCCCAAGTAATTTCATATTGATGGGGTCCCGATTTCGCAACCTCCTTAAGGGCTGTCTTCAACTCTTCAGGCGGATCAAAATCTGGAAAACCTTGAGATAAATTGATTGCCCCATACTGTAGGGCAATTCGTGTCATTCTTCTAATTACTGAATCTGTAAAACTTTCTAAACGTGTGCTTATTTTTGGCATCTTTTCATTTCTCCTTTATTAGATGTGTTATTAGTTTTGATAAGGCTTTTTCTTGTATAAAAAAAACCTCTTCTCTTGGAGAACAGGATAAGTGGCATAAAAAAAACCCTAGAAGGGTAATCGTATTAGCCTTCCTTATCTCCCAGAACATAGTTCTGCTGGATTTAGCACCGTCACCTTTAGTGTGGTTGCTGAAACATCATAGGGCCAGTCCCTCAGTTTCTCTTGATAAGATATATTTAGTTTCTCTTTTAATTAGTTAAATCTAATTAAATCTATTATATCATTAGGATGCATAATGTCAATCAAATTATTTATATTTATACTTTTAGTGTTATCCCAATTATCACAGAAAAAACCCCTATGAAGCTACTATAGCAGATCATAAGGGCAGTTTTCTACAGTTATTTAAAATTTTTATAGGATATAAATAAATGAGTTTTTCCTTATTTGGTTAAGTAAAGATAAAGTAACTTAATTGTATTCTCTAAGGCAATATAATGGGTTCTTTCCATTCCGTGGGATGCGTGGACTCCCGGGCCAATTAAAGCAGCTCTAATATTTTGACCTGCCCTCAATGCTGCAGATGCATCTGAACCATACATAGGGTAAATATCTACGGCAAAACTAAGCTTGTTTTCTTCTGCAAGCCTAATTAAATCTGTTGTCATATTATAATCATAGGGGCCTGTAGAATCTTTTGCACAAATAGAAACATCATATTCGGTACAACTTAAGTCATCCCCAATACAGCCCATGTCAACTGCAATTAGCTCTGTTATATCTTCTGGAATATGGGAAGAACCATGACCAACCTCTTCATAGGTTGAAATAAATAACTTTGTAGTATATTCTGGAGTGATACTTTCTCTTTTTAATAACTCCATTAAACCAATCAGACAAGCTACACTTCCTTTATCATCAATAAATCTTGATTTAATAAAGTCCGTCTCTGTAATTGTCGTCTTAGGCTCAATAAATATAAAGTCTCCTACATTAATTCCTAAAGCTTTCACATCTTCCTTATTAGATACCCTACTGTCAATTCTGATTTCCATATTTTGAGGGTCACGGGCCTTAGTCGTGCTATCTTCATAAACATGAATGGCAGGACTAGTACTTAAAAATGTTCCTGAATATAGTTTACCCTCCCTTGTACGGATTTGGCAGTACTCACCATCTAATGTAGCAACAATAGGACCTCCAATCAGAGTAAACTTTAACGTCCCATTGCTTGTAATTGACCTTACCATCGCCCCCAGTGTATCTACATGGGCAGATAAACCTATGACCTTTTCATTACTCTTTCCTGGGATTGTGATAATACCAGCACCTTTTCTATTGGTTTCAAATTGATAACCAATCTCCTGTGTCCATGATTGAATCATTTCCATAATGTCGAAACAAAATCCACTGGGACTATGGAACTCTAATAGCTCCTTAGCTTTTTTAAGTACATATTCTTTATTAATTGCTAGGTTCATATGTATCCTCCTTTAATGTCTATCATGAAATATAACATAGAATATAACACTAACATTACTATAACATAATAAAGCTAAATCTTTAAAATATTATTTATTTTCACAAGAATTTTTTTATTAATAAATGGGGCAATTGCTACTAATTTTATAATTATATAATTGAAAAGAAAAACTTCCCTACTTCGTGTTCATTCTTCATAAGTCGTATATAAATTCAACGTTAAGTTATTATGTAATCTCTTCAAATATTAAAGAAATCCCAACATTTAAATTAGTTTTTTCTCCATTAAAATTCCCAATGAAGATATTTATTCATTTATATAAATATATCTATTCATTTATTTTATTTAGATCTCCCCTCCATTATATACCAGTATTTCAGCTGTATATATATGGCAAACTAACCTTAACTAAGCATAATTATCATACTGCTATTATGTCTTAGTTACTACATATAAAATAAAGCAGAGGAGGAATAAAATGAACAATAATCAAAGCCAGGACAATATCATGATTAATGAAGATAGTAAGAATTGGCAATTAGATGATGTCCGTGCAGACCATAATAATCAACTTTTAACTACCAATCAAGGTTTACGAGTCTCTAATACTGATGATTCCTTAAAAGCAGGAGAACGGGGCCCTACCCTTATGGAGGATTTTCATTTTAGAGAAAAGCTAACCCATTTTGATCATGAAAGAATCCCTGAAAGAGTTGTTCATGCTAGAGGCTTTGGTGTTCATGGTTATTTTCAAGCCTACGAGTCTATGGCAGAATACACAAAAGCAAAGTTTCTTCAAGACCCATCTATAAAAACCCCTGTTTTTGTTCGTTTTTCAACTGTTGTTGGCTCCAAGGGTTCAGCTGATACAGTTAGAGACGTGAGGGGCTTTGCAACAAAGTTTTATACAGAAGAAGGAAATTATGATTTAGTTGCCAACAATATTCCTGTATTTTTTATTCAAGATGCAATTAAATTTCCAGACATTGTCCACTCTATTAAGCCAGAACCCCACAATGAAATACCTCAAGCATCCGCCGCCCATGATACTTTTTGGGACTTTGTTGTTAGTAATCCTGAAACAGCCCATATGATTATGTGGCTTTTATCCGACAGAGGCATTCCACGAAGTTTTCGTATGATGGAGGGTTTTGGTGTTAATACCTTTAGATTCGTTAATGCTGAAGGCAAGGCAAGATTCGTTAAGTTCCACTGGAAACCTCTTCTTGGAGTCCATTCATTAGTATGGGATGAAGCTCAAAAATTAGCTGGAAAAGATCCAGATTATCATAGAAGAGATATCTGGAACGCAATTAATAGAGGGGAATATCCAGAATATGAACTTGGCGTGCAAATGATTGATGAAAAGGATGAGTTTAACTTTGACTTCGATATTTTAGACCCCACCAAAATATGGCCAGAAGAACTTATTCCTGTAAAAATAATAGGAAAGATGACTCTAAATCGCAATGTGGATAATTTTTTTGCAGAAACAGAGCAAGTAGCTTTTCACCCCGGGCATGTTGTTCCAGGAATAGATTTTAGTAATGACCCCCTACTACAAGGTCGATTATTTTCCTATTTAGATACCCAATTAATCCGTTTAGGAGGCCCCAACTTCCATGAGATTCCTATTAATCGCCCTATTGCCCCTATTCATAACAACCAGAGGGATGGCTATCATAGAATGACGATTGATCGTGGACGGGTAAGCTATTCACCTAATGCGCTGCAGGATAATACCCCTAAACCAGCTTCTGATCAAGATGGTGGATATGTTCACTATGAAGAAAAAGTGGATGGACGTAAGGTTAGGCAAAGAAGTGAAAGCTTTAAAGACTTTTATAGACAAGCTACCCTCTTTTGGAACAGTATGTCTCCAGCTGAAAAACAACATATTATTGAAGCCTTCCATTTTGAAGTAGGTAGCGTAATAGACAAAAATATTAAACAGCGAGTTGTAGATATGTTTAATAATGTAAATGGAGACTTAGCTACTCAAATAGCAATGGGTATAGGAGCCACGCCCCCCAATAGTTCTGGAGGCAATGATGTAACAGCTTTTTCTCCTGCCTTAAGTCAAGAGAATACAATTAAAGTACCCCAAACTAGAATGGTTGCCATTCTAGCTGAAAATGGCTTTAACTATAATGAAGTAACTCAAGTAATGGATGCACTACGGGGAGCAGGGATTCACCCTGAAATCATCAGCAAAAATTTAGGAATGATCACAGGAGACAATGGACAACAGCTGGAAGTTGGTAAAAACTATTTAACCACTGCTTCTATCAAATATGATGCTGTATATATACCAGGAGGGCGACAAAGTGCCGATACATTGATGATGCAGGGTGATACTATTCACTTTGTTAATGAAGCCTTTAAACATGCAAAAGCCATTGGTGGAACCAACGAAGGAGTAGACTTACTAGCCTCATCAGCCCTTCAGGGTGTCAGTCTGGCTTCCTCTAGTAATCAAGGGCAGCTTATGTCAGACTTAGGGGTTGTAACACTAGGTAATTCCGCCTATATAACTAACTTTATCCCTGAATTTATTAACGCAATAGGACAACATCGCCATTGGGGGAGACAACCTAAAAAAGAATTTGTTCCAGCATAGTCCCGCTATTTAGTCTGTTAAAAAGCCTTACTATTTCTAAAAAGTTAGATAGACCATAAATTAGGTCCTAAATAAGGAGTAGAATTGGAAGTAAATATCTTCTTTTTCTGCTCCTTTTCTTATAGGGCTAATTTATTTACTATGGAGCATTTCCACATGGGGAATCCCATCTTCTAAGTAGGTTTCAGATACTACTTTAAATCCTAAGCTGTTATAAAAATTGATTAAGTATGCCTGAGCTGATATTCTTATTTGAGTTTCTTTCCATTCTTCTTTTATATATTCAATTCCCTTTTTCATTAATTGGGTAGCAATTCCCTTTCCACGATAATCTTTTTGTACAATTACTCTCCCTATAGAGGCTTCACTATATGAAATACCCTTTGGTAATACCCTAATATAGGCTATCACCTGTTTATCTATAGTAGCAAAAATATGTATCCCGTCTAAATCTTTACCATCACATTCTTCATAGGGGCAATCCTGTTCAACAACAAAGACATTTATCCTTTGCTTTAATATTTCATAGACTTCAAAGGCAGTTAACTCATCAAACGCCTTAATTTTCCATTCCATCAAATCACCTCATTATATTTTTTCAACATAGATTTCATCATTTTAGTCAGTTCATAAAGTTTCAATATAACTAAATCATTATATTTTACCATATCTACTACTAATTTATAAAGCCAGCATCTCAAATAAAACTTTTATTTTAGGGAATATTTATATTAGCTAATATTATTAAGGAGGTATGTAAGAATGAATAAAAATATATTAACAAGTATGGTTGGTAAAACCCCTTTAGTAAGGGCAACGGGATTAGAAAAAGCTTTGGGTATTTCAGAAATTTATCTAAAACTAGAAGGAAATAACCCATCAGGACAAAGAATTGATCGGTTGGCTTACTTACTACTTAAAGATGCTGTCTCAAAGGGGAAAGAAACCATTTGCATCGGAAGCCATCTTCCTCTAGCAAGATCTTTGGCTCTAATCTCTTCTCAATTTAATATAAATTGTGTTTTTATATTTCCAGAAAATATTAAAGCCTCTACTGATAAAGTCTTTCGAAAAGATAACATTAAGATCATTGAATATGGTAGAACTGTTATGGATTCCTCCCACTATAGTTCTAAGCTATGTGAAAAAAATGATTGGTTTAATGGGAATCTTGGAATAGAAAACAATATACTAAACATGACAGCGATCGCTTCTATAGCAGAAGAAATCTACACTCAACTAAATTGCGAGATTGACTCTGTTTTTTCTCTATTGAGTTATGGTTTTTCAGTTTCTGGTCTTGATTTAGGTTTTCGGCAATTATGGGTAGATAATAAAATTAGTCAATTGCCTCAGCTGTATAGTTGTACAACCAGTATTAATAATCCCCTTTATGAAGCCTATCAACATAACGACAAAAAAATTACGCTCCAAAGTAAAGGAAAAACTAAAACGATTGTAACAAAGTATAATAAGCACCTCCTCAATTTCAATGAAATAACAGCTCAAGATGCCCTCAATTCTATCTATGCTGTTAATGGTAAATTAACAGGTGTAGAAGGAAAGGAACTAATTAAAAATTTAAGGAAGTTTTTAGAAGTTGAAAACATTAAGTTTAGCATAGAAAATGGCTATGCTATCGCAGGTTTCATGAAGGAAGTGGATAAGAGGAACATTAAAAATGGAACCCATGTTATCTTGTTAAATGATGGTAGAATAGATGTTGAGGTTCGAAGAATCGAAAGGCATGAAACAGAACTATCAATTGATGAGATCGCAAACTATATCCAGCATTGGCTGATGGAGTTTAGTGATCCCATCTACGAAATAAAAGAAGCTTTAGAAAAGGCCTTTTGTAATGGTTATGTCCTCATGGCTTATTACAATAATCAACTTGTAGGCATCAGTGTTATTGTTAATACTGGATTTAATAGTTTTATACCCTCCTATCATTTAGGCTATATTGGAACACGTAGAAGTATCAAGGGTAGAGGAATTGCTACTCAGCTTCTTAATAAGGCTGTAGAATTGACGAAGGGTAATCTCTCTCTTCATGTTGATCGAAATAATAGTAGGGCAATTAAGTTATATGAAAAAATGGGTTTTGCTAAGTCCTATTTACGCATGATCCATAAAACAAGATAATCGTAAGAAAAACGCCTATTCATATCCTTTCGTACTAATGCATACGGTTAGATAAAATAGGCGTTTTTATTTTACAGTTTAATTATATTTAAAGCTTAATGACTCACTAAATTAAATCCAAACTACTTAATTCCTTTTGCCTTTAATTGAGCTAACATATCTGCTGTCATTTTAGGTAGATCATATTCTACTTTAAAGCCCCACTCTTCAATAGCTGCAGAAGGATCAATTGAATCTGGCCAGCTGTTGGCAATTGCCTGTCTCATTGGATCTACATCATAATCCATTGTAAACTCTGGAATATGCTTTCTAATTTCAGCTGCGATTTGCTCTGGTTCAAAGCTCATAGCTGTAACGTTAAAGGCATTTCTATGTTTTAATTTCGCAGGATCTGCTTCCATTAAATCAATAATAGAATTTACTGCATCTGGCATATACATCATATCCATGTATGTACCTGCTCCAATGTAGCTAGTATATTTTTTATGCTTTAATGCTTCATAAAAGATGGTAACGGCATAATCAGTCGTCCCTCCACCTGGTTCTTGTGCGTAGGAAATTAAACCTGGGAATCTAACTCCTCTAGTATCTACACCAAACTTATGGAAGTAGTAATCGCAAAGTAGCTCTCCTGCAACTTTATTTACTCCATACATAGTTGTAGGTCTTTGAATTGTATCTTGTGGCGTGTTTACCTTTGGAGATGATGGTCCAAAAGCACCAATTGAACTTGGAGTAAAGAACTTACAATTTAATTCTCTTGCTACTTCTAAAGTATTCATTAATCCACCCATATTAATATTCCAAGCTAATAGCGGATTGTTTTCAGCAGTAGCTGAGAGTAAAGCTGCCATATGTATAATTGTGTCTACATTATGCTTTTTACATAAATCATGTACACTTTGAGCATCTGTTACATCTAATTCTTCAAATACTCCTGTTTCAACTAATATGTGTCCATCTCTACTACTTCTATTAGTTGCGATAACGTTTTCATTACCATAAATTTCTCTCATCTTCACAACTAACTCTGTACCGATTTGCCCTAGAGCACCAGTAACTAATATTTTTTTCATTTGAACACCTCCGAGTGATTTTAATTTAAAAGTATTCTTTAATTTGATATATTAAATATATCCTCTTACCTATGTATTTTAGACAATGAATAGAAATATATTCCTTAACTATTCATATCTACCCCTATTCGCTTCTGTTATAGGGTTGTTTGATTATTAACCTAATCACTTTGTATTATACTATTAATTTATAGGATTGAAAAGGTAAATTAGCTAAATCAATTAAATAGAAATCTTATAAATATTTAATAAATTTCATAAAAAGCAAGTTTACAAATTCTAGCTTTCTAATTTAGTATTTAAGTTAAGGATATATTATTTATTTTTATATTTTTTATATTTATTTTAAAATTTTATGGAACTTTTTTAAACTATAATTCGTCCTATTAGTAAACTAAGAAAACGAATATTAAGAAGGGAGTTGTTTTATCATGAAAAAATTAGTCTTACTATTGTCATTCATTATGATTTTCACTTTATCTGTGCCTGCTAGTGCTAGTAATCATGAAATTAAAGTGCGTTTAAACGGAGAGCTTGTTACTTTTGATGTTCCTCCTATATTAGTAGAGGGTCGTGTATTAGTCCCTACCCGTGGGCTATTCGAAAAGCTTGGAGCTAAAGTACTATGGGATAGCGGTAATTCTACTGTAACGATTGAAACTGACGATCAAATCGTTATCCTTCAAATTGATAATAAACAAGCAACAATTAGTTTCCCTTCAGCTAGTAAGGAAGCGATTATTGTTACTTTAGATGCTCCTCCACAAGTAATTAACGGAAGAACAATGGTCCCATTAAGATTTTTATCTGAAGTTCTAGGCACCACGCCTAATTGGGACAGCACAAGCAATACTGTTAACATTGTATCCCCAGAGCTTAGTAAACCCTCTGAGGAATTAGGCAAACCAGTAAACTTTACAGAAGTCTCTAGTGATGAGCTATACAAAAATAAAGAATTATTAGATTGGTATACTGAAAAATCTTATACAAAAGGAATTTATTCTATAGAAATAGGTGGGAAGCATTATGTTTTAGTTTCTGCTGGTGAAAGACCATCTGGTGGCTATTCATTGATTGTAGATGGGGTCTATAACTTAAAAAATAATAAAACCTATGTAGAAGCCATCTTGCAAACTCCAGCTCCTGATGAAATAGTTACTCAAGCTTTAACCTATCCTACTTCATTAATTTTAGTTGATTCAAAAGAAGTAGTCTCTACTTTAGACTTTAATATTTTTGAAGTAGAAAATGTAGGAATTATTGAAGAAGAGATCCCCTATCCATTTACAATGGTTCAGCCCAATAGTTTAACTGATCAAGCTGCTTCTAAATGGTATAGTGAGCACTATCAAAAGGAAGGCATCCATTACCTTAAAGAAAACAACATGATATATATATTAGTAGCTGCTGGTGAAAGAACCACAGGAGGCTATACCGTTGAAATTAATGGTATTTACCACCAAGATACTTCTTTATATGTAGATGCAAATGTAATCTCTCCTGACCCAGATATGATGGTAACTCAAGAAATAACCTACCCTAATGTTTTACTAAAGTTGGAGGGAAGAAATATTCAAGATATTAATGGCTTTATCTTTACATCTACAGAAGGAGCTTCTTTTCTAGAATAGTTAGTTAAAAATACTAAAACCCAATAAACTAATCAGCTAAGAAAGTGTATTTAAAGTGCATTTATGGGTTTTATGTCACTAGACTTATATAGTCATCACCTTATATAAACAAAAATAGAACAAGGAAAAAATATAAAATATAGAGAATATAATTGGGTATTGGGGATTTAAAAAGAGTAGATTTCAATTTTGAATCTACTCTTTTTTGTTAATTATTGATAACACTATATTATATTAAATATTTTTCACTTTCCATATATCTAGTTCTAAATAGCCTCTTTACAATATGCTTAGACTCTTTCTAGCCTAGCATAACCAATCTAGACAATATGAACTTTATTCTCCATATCTACACACATTGTTTCAATTTTATATTTTTCAGCCCTTCTATATTTAAAGTACTCTAATGCTACTTGAGGAAACAATCCATAAGATAACACATCTTCCTCTTGCTCTAAAAACTCCTTCATTTCATTGCGGAAACCTTCTAATTGTGGAGGAATTAAATCTGCAGGTCTACCAGAAATTACTTCTTCTGCACCAATAATTTTCTTTTTAATTTCATCTGTAATTTCCACAACAGGTTTACCATATTCCCCTTTAACATAGGCCTTTATTTCTTTTGGTACCATTTTATATCGTTCTCCCAAGATTACATTAAAAACGGCTTGCGTCCCAACCATCTGACTTAGGGGGGTTACTAAAGGTGGATAACCTAACTCTTCCCTTACTCTTGGGACCTCCTTTAGTACTTCTTCATATTTATGGGTAGCTTTTTGCATTTCTAACTGAGAAACTAAGTTAGATAGCATTCCCCCTGGTACTTGATAAACTAATGTATTGATATCAACACCCAGTAGCTTAGGATTCAAAAGACCACTCTTTAAATAAGCTTCACGGAGTGGAGCAAAATATTCTGCAACTTTATTCAAAGTTTGAAGACTGTATCCAGTATCATAATCTGTTCCTTGTAAAGCTGCCACTAGAGGTTCTGTAGGAGGCTGTGAAGTTCCTAAAGCCATAGGTGATATAGCACAATCGACAATATCTACCCCCGCTTCAATAGCCTTTAAATTCGTCATAGAAGCTAATCCACTCGTATAATGACTATGGAGCTGTATAGGTATTTTTATAGTCTCCTTTAACCCCTTTACTAGTTCATAGGCATCATAGGGCGTTAATATCCCTGCCATATCTTTTACACAGATGGAATCTGCTCCCATAGCCTCCATTCTTTTAGCCAGTTGAAGATAATATTCGGTATTATGGACTGGACTAGTGGTGTAAGAGATTGCAACTTGTGCATGACCGCCTGCTTCCTTGGTAGCTTTTACGGCGGTTTCAATGTTTCTCAAATCATTTAAGGCATCAAAAATCCTTATAATATCTATCCCATTGGCAATTGATTTTTTGATAAAGGCTTCTACAACATCATCAGCATAATGTTTATAGCCTAATAAATTTTGTCCCCTTAAAAGCATCTGTAATTTTGTCTTCTTAACATGTTTTCTAATGGTTCTTAGTCGTTGCCAAGGGTCTTCATTTAAAAATCTTAAGCAAGCATCAAATGTTGCCCCACCCCAAACCTCCAAAGAATGGTATCCTACTTCATCTAAGGTTTCAAGTATTGGTATCATATCTTCGATCTTCATTCTAGTTGCTATTAAAGACTGGTGGGCGTCCCGTAGTACTGTTTCTGTAATTTTTACTTTTGCCATCTTTAACACTCCTTTTCTAAAAAAATCAATTGTCTACTATCATACTATTTACTACCTACTATTTACTACCTAGCTCAATTTACCTAATTAATTTCTTATGAAAAAAGAAACATAGCAAAGTACTGAGCCTTTGCCATGTTTTATAGTCATCCAACTTCCATTTAGTTACTACTCATATCACATTCTAAGACTCTTTTTTATGAGTAAAAATTTATCGGATTTTATACGCTTTTTATATATCCTAAATTGCAATAGCAAATTGAACTAATTTAATAGAATAAGCCAAATACAATACTTGCAATTACCAGCATAATTCCTCCACCTAATCTTGAAGAAATTTGTGCCCAAGAGATTAAGTCCATTCTTTTTGCGGCTCCTAATACTGCTAAATCACCAGAACCCCCTCTATTTGCCATACATAGACCTGCTGTGATAGCTGCTTCGATTGGATAAAAACCAACTATATATCCAAATAACATTGTACCCGCAGTTGCTCCTAATACGATAAACGTTGCAATAACAACATTAGTTACGCTAATAGCTGCAATAATTTCTGCTAGATCTGTATAGGCAACCCCTACTCCAATCATAATAACCCAAAGGAATTGACCTGAGAAAAAGCTTTGTAACTTTTTAGCTCCCTGCTTTAATTCTTCAGGAATAATATTTAATGCATTAAATAAAGATACGAATAATACCATATAAGCAAATGTATGAATTTGAACCCCGAAAATTGTTGGTAAAATCTTTCTACTGAATAATACACCTAATAAATAAATACTAATTGATAACACGAATCCTGCTGAAATTTCTCTATGGGAAATCTTTAAGTTTGACTTTTCTTCCTTAACATCAAAACCTTTTCCTCTAACTAATTCACCATTACCAGTTAATTTGCCATTCTTTTGTCCTAGCTTGTTTAACATTGCTGCAACAAAGATAGCTACGATATTAGCAATTGTTAAAATTGGGAAAGCAAAGGATAAAAATTGACTTGGATCATTTCCAGTTGTTGAAGCATAGATTTCACTCATTGGAAGTGCACCAGCACCAGTTCCTCCACCCATAATTGGAAGTACGTACATTGTAACTACATCCCTTACGGAAACTCCTGTAATTAACCCACCAATTGCTCCAAATACCATTGCTCCTAAAACCCCAAGAATAATTGTTGGAATGTATCCAACCAAAGCCTTTAGAAGTAATTTACGATGAACAGACAATACACTTCCTGTAATTAACACTGCAATAAATAGTGTTAAGAAGTTAGTATCTTCCATGAATACTTCGATTGATTTAACCGTCTGCTCTGGCATAATTCCAGCATATACTAGGTAAGCTGACCCTAAGAATGCAAGAATAGCACCGCCACCTACATACTCATTCCAAATAGGAATACGATCTCCTATTTCACCAAAAATAACACCTAAAACAATAGTAATACCTAACGCCCCTACAATATTTACTGGTAATACACCTTGCCACGAAGCTGCAATTGTAATAACCGCTAGTAGTGCAAATAATGGGAGAGGAATCCCGTACATCTTAAAACTATTTAGCTTTTCCAGTAGGCCATTTTGCTTTTTTTCTACATTTTCCATTTTTTATCCTCCTTTTTTTAAAAAACAAAACAAAAAAGGCCAACACAGAATTAAATACTCTGTGCTGACCTATTTAAGCGAAATCAATAGACTTTCTTAAACAAATTCAACATTGATAAAAAAATATGCAAGTTTAATTTAAAATGGAAGCTATTTTGAAAAACTTTTTTATGAAAACCTTTTCAAACTTAGCTATACTAATAATATATAACATCTCTAATCATTTGTAAATAGTTTTTTTGACTAAATGAATAAAAATTCTAAAAAATGATTATCTTTTTTTACATCTATTTCAACTGAAGCTAATTTAAAGTTCCCTTCTATTATTTCAGTTATTATATTAACAAAGTCTTTCTCCATATCTCGATAAAATATTTCTCTATTATACTTGACCATAGATATGTTTTTTTCTTTTTCTGCTAATACTTTTTCAAACTTTGTAAAAGAGTTTTTTATTTCTACTTCTAGCTTATCTCCATAGATAAAACTTTTAACATTTTCAGGTCCCTTACCGGTTTTCTCTTTAATAAATCTAGCAATGGCATTCTTAATATCTTCCTCTAATAGTAACTTTTCCTCTGATGACAATGCCTTATCCCTTAAAAGTAAAATATTTCCCCTCTTCTTTAAAATCTTAGCTGATGTTTTCTCAATCACTTCCATTAATTGCCTTACATCAATTGGCTTAACAAGATAATTGTCTATTCCTAGATCAACCATCTTTAAAATAACTTCTTTATCAGAATAAGCGGTGGAGATAATAATTGGCACATCACTTACCCTTCTTATTTCCCTAATCATACACATTCCATCCATGATGGGCATGTTTAAATCAGACAAAACAATATCTGGTAAATGCTCTTTAAATAATTGAAAACCCTCTTTACCATTTTGACCAATTATTAGTTTTCCCACCCTTTTTTTCAGAAAAAAACTCATCTGCTGTAGCACTTCAGGGTCGTCTTCTATATAAAGCACCTTAATATTTTTTAGCAGACTTCTATCTAAATTCATTTTTTTCCTCCTTAGGGCAAATAAAATCCTCAATCAGCTGATTTAGTCCTTTAAGCAATTCATCCAATGTATGGGTATGATTTCTTCTACAAAAATTTGCAGGACTTTCACATAAAAAACACTTTCGTTCATTCAAACCTATGTCTCTTCTACTTATGGCTCTTCCTTCTTTATTTAACACATCAAAATCAAAAATTCTTCCTAAGTAATGTCCCTCTTCTATCAAAACAGTTGTTTTTTTAATTGTAAGGCTATCTCCTTTAATACAAAAGAAGCCTTCTGTTCCAGAAGCTCTTTCTTTAATTTCAAAATAAACAACCTCTATTTCTGCTTTAGCTAGGGCATTTAACAGTAAACTAACCCCTATTTCATGTATTAGTTTATAGTTAGGACTATTTTTTTCAGGGCCGGGGATATTTAAGGTAAAGGAAACAAGAGGTGTCCCCCAAAACTGTAGCAGTTCTTTTTGTAAGAGGGCTCTTTTTTCCCGCCCTTCTAATATTGCCTTCATTACTTCTGTTGGCATTTTAGTCATTAGGGACACCTCCTTTTCTATTTTACATTTCTAACAACATCTATAATTGTCCCATCTCTATATTCAACTAAAGCAACAATTTTATCACCATATTCTATAGCCTTTGGTTTACCAGTAATCTCTTCAGCTTTTTCCTTTAATTGATCAATTGTATATAAAGGTAAACTAGTTTTAGAGAATTTTTCAATTAAATCCGTTCTTAATGGATTTACTGCAATTCCACGATCAGTTACAACCACGTCTATTGTTTCTCCTGGTGTAATTACGGTATTAACTTGATCTACAATTGTTGGTATTCTCCCTCTAATTAATGGTGCAACAATGATGGAAAGTTTAGATCCAGCAGCTGTATCACAATGACCTCCTGAAGCTCCCCTAAGAATTCCATCAGAACCAGTCATTACATTTACATTAAAATCAGTATCTACTTCTAATGCACTTAATATTACAATATCTAAAACATTTACTGCACAACCTTTATTATGGGGGTTAGCATAAAAGCCGGCATCTATCTCAACATGATTAGGGTTTTGGCCGATAGATTGGGCAGCTATTAAGTCAAAACATTGGGTATCATAGAGTTTACCTACTAAACCTTCTTCTAACATTTCAACAAACTGTCCCGTTATTCCTCCCAAGGCAAAGCTAGCTTTAATATTTCTTTCGATCATGGTTTGTTTAATTGACCTGGCTACTGCTAAAGAAGCTCCTCCTGTACCACATTGCATTGAAAACCCATCTACTAAATAACCCGACTCTTTAATTACTTCGGCAGCATATTTAGCGATTAATAGTTCCCTTGGATTTTTAGTATATCTTGTGGCACCAGAAACAATACCCTTTGGATCACCAATTGAATCCATTTGAACAACAAAGTCTACATCCGTTTGCTGAATACTTGCAGGTACATTAGGGTAGGCCACAAGGTTATCAGTAATCAGTACAACCTGATCAGCAAACTGTGCATCTACTTTAGCATATCCTAATGAGCCACAGAAGGATTTTCCCGAATGTCCATTTGCATTTCCGTATTCGTCGCATGCAGGTACCCCTAAAAAGGCAACATCAATTTTAACGTCTCCTGATTCAATAGCCCTTGCTCTACCACCATGGGAACGAATTTTAACTGGATATTCTAAAATTCCTTTGGAGATGGCATCTGCTAAAGAACCCCTTAAGCCACTGGTTTCAATTTTTGATATAACACCACTCTTAATATGCTCAATTAAGGGTGCATGTACACCATTTAAAGAACTAGGGGCAATAGTAATATTTTTAATCCCTAATTTAGCAATTGTGTCCATTACCAAATTAACAATATAGTCTCCTTCTCTAAAATGATGGTGGAAGGAAATTGTCATACCATCTGTTAAACCTGTTTTCTTGATAGCTTCTTCAATATTATTTAGAAGCTTGCTTTCCTTAGGAGTGATTACAGATAGTTTACGCCCAAATCTTCTCTTTGTAGGTTCTACACTAAAGGGCCCTTGATAGGGTTTTAGTTCTCCTATTCCTTCTATAAACGCTGGCACTTCTCTTCCAATTTTATTAATAGCCATTTTCTTCCCCTCCTTCAAAAACATAGACCCCTGCTGCTGCAGCTAAGGTCAATACCCTTTCTGCCCTTTCTATGATTGGTTTGTCCACCATTTTACCATCTAATGAAACAACCCCAGAGCCTTTCTTAAAGGCCTCTTGACTAGCTTTAATAATTCTAATAGACTTTTCAATATCCTTATCTGTTGGGGTATATATTTCATGGACAACATCAATTTGTCTTGGGTTGATAACAGATTTTCCATCAAAGCCCAGCTGTTTAATTAATTTAACCTCATTAGCAAATCCTTCTTCATTATCAACATCTGAAAATACCGTATCTAATGCATAGATTCCAGCAGCCCTTGCAGCAAATAATAATTGACTTCTTGCTGTCAATAATTCAACACCATCTAAAGAACGGGTTGTCTTCATATCAGTAACGAAATCCTCTGCACCAATGGCGATACCAACTAAACGAGAACTTGCCTGTGCTATTTCTCTAGCATTAAGGATTCCTTGGGCGCTTTCTATAGCCGCCATCATTTTAATTGTTCCAACTGGAATACCAGCTTTTTCTTCTATAGTTGCAATGATTTTCTCAACATCAATGATATCTTGAGGAGTTTCTGTTTTGGGTAATCGAATAATATCTGGCTTAGCCCTTACAATAGCTTCTAAGTCTTGAAGTCCGAAGGGAGTATCTAATCCATTAATTCTTACAGCAATCTCTGTCCCTTCATAATCGACATTCTTTAAAGAATTATAAATTAAAAATCTTGCTGAATCCTTTTCATTAAGGGATACAGAATCTTCTAGATCAAACATTACTGTATCTGCCCCAAAAATATGGGCATCCTTCACCATACTTGGATTATTACCAGGTACATACATCATTGTTCTTCTTAACTTTAACATTAATCTTCCTCCCCCCAGTTAAAGGTATTTTCTTCAGCTGCCCTTAATACAGCAGTCTGAAGACGAGCTTTAATGACACAGTCTAAGGCACCCTTATCTTGCAGTTTTACAATAGCTTTTTCTACCTTTAGTTCCTTTAGGGTCCTTAACACTACCTCTTTAATCTGTTCTCCAAATTGCTTTTCTACAAGACTCTTTAGCTCGATTTCGATTCCCTCACCTGAGTTTGGTTCGATGACAATCGACACATCACTGGATTCTAATGTTCCAGCCATGGCTATTTTTTTAATATCCATCACTTTTCCCTCCTAATTTTTTATTTTTACATAAAATTTACTTTAATTTTAGTTTATCTATTATCTCTTCACCTTTAGGAGATAGCAGAAAATCATAGGTTGTGTAGGGCACCAGTTCCTTAACCTCTAATAGTTGGCCTTCCTTTAACAATTTCCTTACTCTAGAGGCACTAATGACACCAGTTCCCTTTTCTTTTCTTGCTACAACAATTACTTCTACACCATAATTAGGAAGAATTTCCTTCATGGTAGCATTATATTGGGAGGTTAATTGGCAGAGGGGTTCTTCACCAACATACCTTTTTTTGATTCCTAATGCGGGAACAAAATAGTTAGCAAAAATTTTGATATCTAATAATGCGTGAATTTTAACTGCCTCGTTGAATTTCTTTAAAAAATATGATGGAAAGGTGGCACTTGAAACTAAATAGTTTTTTGTTTCATGGACGATAACGTTTTCCAAATGCTTAGTACCTTCCTTAACCAATTGTAATCTAACCTCTGCTGGGAAATCAGATTCATCTTCAGAAACAACAAATATATGAAGGAAATCGCTTTCCTTAGCGGCCTTTTCAATCAAGTACTGATGTCCCAAAGTAAAAGGGTTACAATTCACCACTATTGCGGCAATATTTGTTGATGGTGTTTGAGTTGATCGTGTTTGAGTTCTTGCTATTTCCTCCATATAACCACCAATTCCCTTTGTTTTATTTTCCAATAAGACAACTTCTCCTGCCACTTCCTCTATCTTATAAAAGCCTAAATCTTGAAAAATAGTTAAGTTTTCAGGCTTAGTATAAACAAATAGATGATACCTACCCCTTCGATGGGCTTCATTTAAGAGGTTGGAAATCACTTTGTTTGTGATTCCCATCCCTTGATATTCCTTAGCAACTGCCACACACTTAATCACATTTCCATGAAGGGAGCCAGCAGCTACCACCCTTTCTTCATTCCTAAGGGCATAGGTATATTCAATGCCTTCTTCATAGCCTAACCCTTCTTCAACTAGAAAAGTTTCCACTAACTTTCTACAGGCAGGATTATTCGTTTCAACAATGAATTCTACTAAATTCAAGTATTCCATAGTCGTCACCTCTTATAGTTTACTTACCTTTTATTCTTCAACGCTAACTTATGTTAAATAGCTTTGGCTATCGTATTCTTTGTAGCTTCAATCATTACTGCTTCTGCTACTGCATTGCTTACTCGATTATCAAATACATTTGGTACAATATAGCTTTCTCTTAATTCTTCATCAGTAATAAGATTTGCAATTGCCTTTGCTGCTGCAATTTTCATTTCAACAGTAATATCTCTAGCCCGAACCTTTAATGCACCTTTAAATATTCCAGGAAAAACCAATACATTGTTAATTTGATTAGGAAAATCTGATCTACCAGTTGCAATGATCCTTGCTCCTGCAGCCAATGCTAAATTAGGGTCAATTTCTGGTTGAGGATTTGCTAGAGCAAATACAACACTGTTAGGATTCATGGAGGCTACCATTTCCTCCGACAACACATTCCCAACAGATAATCCGATAAAGACATCTTTATTCTTAATAATATCCTTTAGGTCTCCCTTTTCATGTCTTCTATTGGTTACAGACGCAATTTTTTTCTGGGGTTCATTTAACAAAGAATCTCCCTCAATGATTGCACCCTCGATATCACAAAGTATAATATTCTTAGTTCCTGCCTCTACTAAAAGTTTTGCAACAGCTATTCCTGAAGCGCCAGCTCCATTAATCACTACTTCTACTTCTTCAATTTTCTTACCGGTAAGCCTCAGTGCGTTATAAAGACCTGCCAATACCGCAACAGCTGTTCCATGTTGATCATCATGATAAACAGGTATATCTAATTCTTCCTTTAATCGATCTTCTATATAAAAACATTCAGGAGCTTTAATATCCTCTAGATGAATTCCCCCAAATCCAGGGGCTATCATTTTAATCGTTTTAATTATTTCATCTGAATCGGTGGAGTCTAAACAGATTGGCATAGCGTCAACCCCTCCAAAGGATTTTAATAATAATGCTTTACCTTCTATAACTGGAAGTCCAGCTAGGGGTCCGATGTTTCCTAATCCTAAAACTGCAGTTCCATTAGTTAAAATGGCCACAGATTTTCCCTTCATCGTGTATTCATAAGCATTATTCTTATCTTTGGCAATCTCCAAACAGGGTTCTGCAACACCTGGTGTATAGGCAATGGCAAGATCGTCACCATTAGTCATAGGCATCGTACCATTAATTTCAATTTTCCCCTGTCTTTCTCTATGGAGTCTTAAAGCTTCTTCTTTTAAATTAATCATTTTTAATTGAACCCATCCCAAATACTTTTTCGGGGTGGTTCAATCACACCTCCTGTTTTTTTTATTTTGATATAACTAACAACAAAAGTGAAAATAATTTTACAAATGTATAAACTCATTACATATTCTACCGACTTCTTAAGGTTATCTTACCAAAAAATGATTAATTCTTCAATACATTTGTTTAAAAATTTATCAAATGTGTATAATATATCTCTATAATCGTATTTTTCTTGATTATAAGTAAAGCTCATTTTAACTTTTGATAATAAGTCCCCCACTTGTTTCTATTGGCTTGACTATCTATTGAAAGCCAGAAACCTTACCACTACTTGTAAGTAGTATTTAATTAAGATATAATTAATATTGATTTGAAGGTACTTAACAGTATAGACATGCTATGGTATGTTAATTAAATTCGAGGTGTAAAGTATGGACCATTATGAAAAATTAAGTGAAACAGAAAAACAAAAGTATTTAGCTAATTTAGCCAATATGTATTACGAGCGCAATATGACTCAATCTGAAATAGCAGAACAACTTTCCACTACCCGATTTAAGGTTTCTAAACTCCTTCAAGAAGCCAGAGATTTAAACGTGGTGGAGATTATCATTAATAAACCTAATGATCGTTACACAAAGGCTGAAAACCTATTAATTAAGCACTTTAATCTAATAGATGCCATTATTTTAGATAATCATATGATGTCCCATGACGAAACAATCCACGCATTAGGTAAGTTGGGGGCTAAGTATGTTGAAAGGGTTGTTACCGAAAACTCTATCATTGGCTTGTTATGGGGCAAAACCCTCTTTAATGTAATCAAACAAATGAAGCCGAAAAACAAAATACCGATTACTGCTGTACAAGTCCTTGGTGCAGCTGCAAAGGATAATCCACTTGTGGACTCTCCTGAGCTAATTCGTAAATTCGCCAATATCTACGGAGGGAAATATAAATACTTATATGCTCCTTTATATATAGATAATGACTATGCAAGAAAAGCACTATTACAAGAACCCGTCATTAATGACACCCTTTTCTTGGCTAGTAAATGCGATATTATCTTAACTGGAATTGGTACAATTGATGCAGTATTCGCCTCTACCCTATGGTCAAGTTATTTAGTTGAAAATAAGAACTTTCACATTAACTCTGAGAAGGCTGTAGGCTGTATTTATGCTCGTCTCTATGATGAAAATGGTGCAGAAGTAGATATCGACATTAATAAAAAAATAATAGGAACGGAGCTAAATACCTTCCATCAGGTTAAATATAGAATAGGTGTTGCAGCAGGTAAATATAAAGCAGAAGCTATTCTTGGTGCTTTAAGGGGTAATCATGTAAATGTTTTAATAAGCGATGCTTCAACCGTTCAAAAATTATTTAATTTAGCAAATATAAATGTTGAAGAATAAATAATATACGAATATATCAAAAAAACTTAGGAACATGATCCTAAGTTTTTTTTGATTAGAGCTATTTCTTTTTTAGCGTTTCCATCAATTTTGCTACCCGATCTAAAAACACTGTCACTGCCAATAGATCTGCACTACCCCCTGGGCTAATATTTCTTTTTATATATTCTATAGATATTTCATCTACGCTTCTTCTACCTGCTTCTGTCTTCATACCACCCATGTCAATTATTTCTTTAGCTTGATTCTGTACTTCTGCTAAAACCTCTAGAGAATGACGATGGAGTATCGTAGAGTCTTCACATATTTGCATAATTCCTAAAAGGGTATGGACTAAACCATCATTAAGGGATAGCCCCTTTGCCTCCTTCTGATAGAAATCTAGAGCAAAATCAAAAACAGTAGGTATCCCTGCTTCAACTTCTCCACGAATCCCCTTCGTTTTATACTTTAGATATAGTCCCTCTCCATGGGTTAGTTTTCCTTTGTTAACTAGGGTTGAAAGCTCCTTTTCAACGATTCCTGCTGTCATTTTTTTTATAATATTTTTTATTTCATAAAAGGGCTTCCCTTCATGAATTGCCTTTCCAACTGCGCCACAGGAGACTCCCATTAAAAATAGCATCCCTTTATGGGTATTCACTCCTTTTGTTTTCTCAAACATTTCTCTTTCTGCTTCAATACCTAGACTTCTAATACGATTAAAAACATCAACATAAGAAGCATCACTAAAACCCTCTTGGGTAAATAGGGTGAAGTACTTTGATAAAGCAACAGTACTGTCTATAAATGTAAAAAAATTCATATCTCGATGAGCTCCATTAGAAACGGGGGATACTAGCCCCGGCGAAGGAAAAGAAGCCACTTCATACAATATTGCCTCTACAGCAAAATTCCCTATTTCAAATGCCCTTTCGTCGATGTGATACACCCTTTTTTTTATCATTAGAACATCTCCTTTAATCCTTCTTTGGAACAATAATCTTCTCTAATACCCCTTCTTCTATATTTTCTATCAATAATTCCCCATGAAACTTCTCTCTTATAATATATCGGGAGATATATAGTCCTAGTCCAGTTCCCTGCTCTCCCTTTGTGGTAATGTAGGGAGAAAATAGGTTTTTCATGACTTCTTCACAAATTCCTCCACCGTTGTCAGAAATCTCTATAACTACATCTGTTTCTGTTTCAAAAACATTAATTATTATTTTCCTTTGAAGAGATACATCCTTTAGTGCATCAATGGAATTATTTATTAAATTAAGGATTACCTGTGAAAAAACATTACCCTCACCATTTATTTCGATCTGCCGCTGACCCTGAAGGTCCAGTTGAACATCTAGACTATTAATCCTTTGTTTGTTTAGTTCTATTGAAAATTCGATTGCCTCCATAACATTAAAATTAACACTTTCCTCTTGAGGCTTGAAAAAGAACTTAAAATCATCAATCGTTTTAGCGATTTTATCAACAAGTCGGTGATTAGACTCTAATAGTAGGTTTAAATAGCCTTCATCCTTTTCATCATACCGGTGAAAGTCTTCAACATTATAAAGGGAAATTTTCAATGCGTTTAAGGGTTGTTTTAATTGATGGGCTATGGTTGCCAACATCTCCCCCATTGCAGTAAACTTAGATTGGTGAATGATCAGGGCATTTTTCTCCCTTAATTCTTCATAGTATATTGCTTCTACTTGCAATTCATTTCTTTTAATTTCAACCTTAAATATATATAGAATAATAACAATACTCGCCAGAATTAAAAGAATCGAAATAATAATCGTAGCATTAGTAATCCCCGTGAAACTAATGAGGGTCTCCTCATAGTCCACTGAAAAATTTAAAATAATAAAGGTATCTCCTATATCCGCAGGGGTAAAGCCACTAATCTTTTTTACTCTTGTATCATCCCCTGGCCATATGGAATGATACATTCCTACACCTGTTTCTCGATTCATTTGTTTCTCAACATTTTCCTCCAGTTCCCTCCAGTCATAGTCGGGGTACTGTCTCTGTCTTACCTTAATTACATTTTCTCCAATACTTTCATTTGAGGGATGTAGAAACAACCTTCCCTCCTTATCCTTCAAAGAAATATAGCCCTTCTGGTTAAGCTGATAGTTGGCTAAATATACCCTATAAATTTGGTCTGTATTAATTTTCATTCTAACTAAACCTTGTAGTTCTCCATCATACTTAACAGGATGAATAATGTTAATACTTAAGTCTCCAAGGGTCTCTACAAAGTATACTTTATTGTGGGTGTTTATTGTTCTAACAATGTCTTCCCCCAAGTTATAGTTGTAATCTGAATCATCAGTATAAGACCGCAATAGATTTCCTTCCCTGTCAATTAGTTCAATAGCAGTATATTCTTCTCTTCCCATCTTAAACATTAAATCAATTAATTTGACATCCTTTGTGAAGCCCTTTAAAAGTTCATTAAATTCCCCTTGGAAAAGGGAATCTTTAAGAATGGCTTCTAGATAGTTATCCTTAGTCTCAAAATAATCCTCCAACTGAGCAGAAACGGTTGTAACAATATTTAGTATATTTTCCTGCTGAGATCGAATTACCATATTTTTATAATAGTTATGACTAAATAGTAGTGAAGACAAAAGAACACCCATTATAAAAAAGGTCAAAAATACGTATTTAAAAATACGTTTGTTAAATTCTTTTTTTAATAACAATAGATCTGTTTTCATTTTTTATCCCTCTATCTAATTAGATTATCTAAGTTTAATAATAATTATGAAATATACTCAGTTAATTTGCTATTAGAAAGTTACATGTCATTATATCACTGATTCATTTATTTTGTAAAATAGAACAATCTCTTCTTTAGCCGAAAAAACCCTATTAAAGAAACATAAAGTCCTTTAATAGGGCACTAGATAAATTATATTTTAGGATAGTTATTTTTTAATGTTATAATAGTTTTTTCGGAATTAATCTTAACCTTGATAGTTCATTCCTTTGTTAATAGCGGTTAAGTTTGTCTCTAATAATTCTGGTCTCTTAGCTACTAATTTAACCATAGCCTTTTCAACCTTGGCAAGATCAACTAAATTCAAGTGAGGGATTAAAGCACCTAAACTAACCATATTAGCGATGCTTGTGTTACCCATTTCGTTAGCGATCTCTGTAGCAGGGATTTGAATTACTGTAATATCTTCTCTTACTTCATCTAGCTTAGCTAATGAAGAGTTTACTACTAATACGCCACCTGGCTTAATACGAGGAGCGAACTTATCATAGGCTGGCTTGTTTAATACGATAGCTGCATCTGCTTGGTCGATTACAGGTGAATGAATTTCTTCATCAGATAATACTACTGAACAATTGGCAGTTCCTCCACGCATTTCAGGTCCATAGGAAGGAATCCAACAAAGCTCTAAATCAGAACCCATTCCTGCATAGGCTAATACTTTACCTAAGAACATAACCCCTTGACCACCAAAACCTGCAAGAATTACTTTATCCATCATAAGCTTTTTACCTCCTCTGTCACCTTAAGTTCACCCATTTGGTAAACAGGCATCATATTATCTCTTAACCATTGTAAACTTTCTACTGGTGAAACTCCCCAGTTAGTTGGACAGGTTGATAAAACACTTACGAAGGCAAAACCTAAACCAGCTTTTTGTACTTGGAAAGCTTTTTTAATTGCTTTCTTAGCTTGGTTAATGTTCTTTGGTGAATCTACTGAAACAGCCGCAACGTACACAGCTCCATCTAAGTTAGCGATCAGTCTTGGTAAATCAATTGGATAACCACTTACTGAAACATCTTTTCCATATGGACTAGTTGTCGTTTTCATTCCTTCTAATGTAGTAGGAGCCATTTGCCCACCAGTCATACCAAAGATGGCATTGTTTACCATGATAGAAGTGATTTTTTCACCTCTAGCTGCAGCATGGATGGCATGTTGAGTACCGATAGCAGCGATGTCACCATCTCCTTGGTAGGTAAATACAATACGGTCTGGAAGAGCTCTTTTAATCCCGATTCCTGCTGCTTGTGCTCTACCGTGGGCAGCACCTATGAAGTCACAGCTGAAAAACTCTTGACTAAATCCAGCACATCCTACAGGTGAAACTCCTATTGTATCTTCAATAATATCAAGTTCTTCAAGAACCTCTGCTATTAATCTCATGATGGTTCCATGGGTACATCCTGGACAGAATGAAAAAGGAACATCTGATAAACCTTTACTTCTTCCGAATATTTTCTCCATGACCTACACCTCCTCTACTGCCGATAAATTAAATGTATTTTCAACAAAAGTTAAAATTTCATGCTCAGTTGGTAACATACCACCTTGTCTTCTATAAAGTTCTACTGGCATCTTACACTCAACTGCTAATTTTACGTCTTCGATCATTTGTCCCATACTTAATTCAACTGATACAATTCCCTTAACTTTATCTTTATAAGGTACAAAAGCATCATTTGGGAATGGCCATAAAGTGATTGGACGGATTAATCCTAATTTAATACCTTTTTTACGGGCATTTAATACAGTACTCTTACAAATTCTCGCTGTTGTACCAAAACTTACTAATAGGTACTCTGCATCTTCTGTATGGAATTCTTCCCATCTTTGTTCAGTTTCTTGGATATGCTTGTATTTAGCTTCCCAACGAAGGTTGTTAGCTTCACCAATTTCATTTGTTAATGAGTAGCTAGCAAGGATTCTTTTCTTTCTTCCTTTTGCGCCATCAACTACCCAGCTTCTGTCTGTTTCTGGAGCTTCTGGTCTTTCCTTTAATACTACTGGCTCCATCGTTTGTCCTAAGAAACCATCTGTGTGTAGTAACACTGGTAGACGGTGCTTATCAGCTAAGTCGAAAGCTAACATTGTATAGTCATAAAGCTCTTGCGCTTTTGAAGGTGCTAAAACGATTGTACGGTAGTCCCCATGACCACCACCTCTTGTTGATTGGTAGTAATCAGATTGAGCTGGCCCTAATCCACCTAATCCTGGACCACATCTGTTAACGTTTACAATTACCATAGGTAGTCCAACTGCAGCACTAAAGGAGATTCCCTCTTGCTTTAAACTTACCCCAGGACTTGATGATGCAGTCATAACTCTTGAACCTGTACAGGCAGCGCCATAACACATATTGATCGCACCAATTTCGTCTTCAGCTTGTAAAACTGTCCCTCCAACTTTAGGGAATTGTGCAGATAGATATTCTACTATCTCTGTTGATGGTGTAATCGGATAACCGAAGAATAATCTACATCCTGAACGTATTGCTGCTTCTCCTATTACTTCATTACCTTTTAATAATACTTTTTCCATCTAATTTTCAACTCCTTTCATAGGACTATTATTTATAAACCTCGATTGCCACATCTGGACAGACAGTTGCACATAAAGTACATCCGATACATTTATCTTGGTCTGTACAAACAACTGTAAAGTAACCTTTTTCGTTTGATTTATCTCCGATGGCTAGAATCTTTTTAGGACAAATATCGATACAAAGTCCACAGCTCTTACAATACTTACTTATTATATTTACCTTTGCCATATTGAGCCCTCCTTTAATAATTTTCTCTTCCTTAAAAGATATATATAAACTTATTTAGTGAGTTAATCACTAAATTAGCTATAAATCACAGCTTCTTCTTCCCCTCGAATAACCCTTAAAGCACCGAAGGCTAAAGATTCTAATTCCTCTTCTCCCGGTACAATTTCAACAGGAGCAATGAATTTTACACGTTTAATTATATCATTAACAATTCTTTTTGAATAGGCAATTCCACCCGTTAAAATAATTCTATCTACTTCACCTTCTAAAACTGCCGCCATAGCACCAATTTCCTTGGCTACTTGATAAGCTAGAGCATCTAACACAATATCCGCCTTTTGGTTGCCTTCAGCTGCCATTGCTTCTACTTCTCTAGCATCTTTTGTTCCAAAATAGGAATAGAAACCACCTTTACTGCTAAGCATTTCCTTTAATTCACCTTCAGAATATTTTCCTGAAAAGCAAAGTTTAACTAATTGATCTGCTGGTAATCCACCACAACGATCTGGAGAGAAAGGACCCTCTGCCTTAGCATTATTTACATCTATCATTTTGCCATTCTTGTGGGGAGTAACTGAAACTCCTGTCCCTAAATGCACTACTACGAAATTTACTTCTTCATATTTTTTACCCATTTCCTTAGCAACTTTTCTAGCTACTGCCTTCATGTTTAACGCATGGGATAAACTGATTCTTTCTAAATCAGCTAAACCAGATATTTTAGCTACTGGTTCCATTTCGTCAACAGAAACGGGGTCTACAATAAAGGAGGGAATACCTAATTGGCTTGCTAGATTATAAGCCATAACAGCTCCTAGGTTAGAGGCATGTTCGCCACGCTCTGCTCTTTGTAGATCACTAACCATCTTTTCATTTACTTGATAAGTTCCTCCAGCCAATGGCTTAAGTAAGCCACCTCGACCTACGATTGCTGATAAAGAACCTAATTCAGTATTTTCTTCTTCTAGGGCTTGTAGCACTAAATCTAGTCGGTATTGGTACTGATCAAACACTTTTGGGAACAATTCTAAGTCGTATACGGAATGCTCAACAGTCTTTTTGAATAGCAAAGCTTCATTTTCATATACTGCTATTTTAGTAGATGTTGCACCCGGGTTGATTGCTAAAACTCGTTTTTGCGATTGCAGCATTTGGATACCTCCTTTAATAATATAAAGTATTGTTACTTTTTTTTAAGTAATAAAAGTTTTTATGTCTATACTAATAGAATACAGAATATTACCCTGATTGTGAAATATTAGAATGCTATATCAGTAATAAGTAAAAGTGATAACATTTGATATAATTCTTACTAAATGTTATTATTAATACATAATAAATTTTAATTACTGGGGGAATTCCTATGGATATTAGACAGCTTCGTTACTTTATTTCTGTTGCTGAACATTTAAATTTTACTGAAGCAGCTAAACATCTCTTTGTAGCTCAATCTGCTGTTAGTCAACAAATTGCAGACTTAGAGAAGAAATTAGGAGTTCAATTATTTATTAGAAATAAACGGCAAGTTAAATTGACTAATGCTGGGGCAGTACTATTAAAGGAAGCTAGATATTTAGTAGATAAATCTGAGGAGCTTATTGAAAAAACCCGCCATGCTGATCTTGGCATTATTGGAGATCTTAAAATTGGTTTTTTAGGTTATACAGAAAGAGACTTCTTACCTCAACTGATTCGTCAGTTTCGCCGCAATTATCCTAAGATAGATTTGCATTTAAATCAATATAATCACGGAATGCTCATTGAATCTTTAAATACTGAAGCATTAGATATCATCTTTACTCTTTCTTTTGGGTTAAATAATATTGGTGGTTTAACAAAAAAGAAGGTTCTAACAGAGAAAATCTCAATTGTAATGCACTGCGAACATCCTTTTGCAAACAGGCAATGCATTAATATTAAAGACTTAGCCAACGAGAGATTTATTGCCCTTGATAAAAGAGAATCGCCCCAAGGTTTTAATAAAACATTGTTAATGTGTGCTAATAGTGGATTCACACCCAACATTGTCAGCGAACCAAGGTTAATTCAAACTGTATTGTTATTGGTAGATGCAGGTATAGGTATAGCGATTCTTCCTAAAAGTCTGCAGGCCAACGCTAGCCCAAGTCTTAGATTCATTGATATCGAAGGGGAACAAGCCGAAGATGAATTAGTAGTAGCTTGGAAGAAGGCAAATTCTAACCCATCTATTCCTTTATTTTTAGAGGAACTTGATAAAGTAGAATCACATAGACTAAAACGTTAAAATAATCATCTTTTAAAAATCAAATCTATAGAAATTGATTTATAAAAAATTTCCATAAAAATTCCCCTTCTATTAAGGAAGGGGATCATTTCTATTATGTACATTATCTTTATTATGGAGTATTGTATATTATTAAATTTAATCAAATTATATTATAATTTTCCACATTACTTATTTACTTTATAAGTTAATTGAAGTTTTCATTTTGCATTAATATAAATATAAATTAATTATGCAATTTCACTATTTAACAAAAGCACTCTCGATGGCTTTTAATAGCACTTTACTACTTCCTGTAGCACCACTAACAACATCAACATTAAGACTTTGATAATCTATTACTTGACTAAAAATTTCCTCTGCCTTTCCACCTAATCCATACTGATGTTCTATTACACTAATATTAGCTATCCGGTTATCCAGTATAGATATTTTTAGAGTAGCTCCTAGCATTTCATTGATATGGTACTCTCCAATATAGTCACCATCTTCAAACTCTGAAAAATTTATTTCATTAACAGCTAATTGGGCAATTTCTTTACTAAAATTCTGTAACTGCCTATAAATGAAAGTACCAAAGACCAAAATCAAAACAATAAAACCTATTAAGAACCCTTTTAAAATCCTTTTTTTACTTTTCATTTTAGTTCCTACCTTTCAATATTTAGCAAATATCGCATTTCATTTCTAATTGACATAATAATATTATCTACATTCTCTGTATTTCGGCCCTTAACATAAAATAATAATTTACCATGAATTGTCGAAGTGATGAGTTCTGCTAAAAGGTCTATATTCTCATTTTTTATATATCCCTTTAATGCGCATTCCTCTAATAGATTTTTTAATAATAGGGCAATAGATGGCACTACAGGTCTCTCTTCATCATTCTGGGGTAATCCTTCTAAAGTTTCTAGAAAAATTAGTTGAAACATTTGAGGATTCTTTACAAAAAACTTAAAATACTCTGTACCACAATCAATCACTTGATCTCTTAAGTCATCCTCTACATTCCTAAGATTCATGACATGTTTATAACAATCTTCTAAAAAATCTAATACACAATGTATTGATAGGCAATTTAAATCACTAAAGTAATTATATATAGTAGCATAGGAATAGCCTGCTTTGTTGCCAACCTTTCTAGCAGTTAAGTTCTTCACGCCTTCTTCTAAAATGATTTCCTTAGCTGCATTTATGAAATATTCCCTCATACGTTGCCTTTGTATTTCTTTACTATCCATTTGCTACATCCATTTCATTAATAATGTTTGATACCCTTTTGATTCCTTCAAGATTGATTTGTGAATAACTTTCTTTTACCTTTAATATTCTCTTTAATAAGAACCTTTCAAAGAAATTCATCTTATCAAATTTTACTTCGTGGCCTAGATACTCCTTAATAAAAGCTTTTTTAATCATTTCTTCAGGTAAGTTTAACTTTAAGTATTCAGTAATCTTTTCAGGATTTTCTTCTTTACAACAGACAAACACGCCAATATTTTTATTCATGATTTGATCCTTATACGTTGTTGTAAATTTACTTATTTCTCCCTGCATTCTTCCTGCATAAATTGAACTGGCTAATAACACTGTATCAAATTCTTCAATAGTTGATGGAATCTCTTCTTTTAAGTTTATCAGCTTTACTTCTCCCTTAAGTTGTTCTGCCATCAGTTTAGCGGCTTTTTCTGTTGCTCCATATTTTGATGCATATAATAGTACTACTTTCATATAATCATCCTCCAATATTTATTTCTCTTAACTTTATTTTACGCAATAATTTCTCATTACTAATAAAATTACCAGCTTTATGTATTTAACTTAGTTAATAATATTAACAATGTTAATACTATTATATACCCCCTATAAAATAAGTCAAGAAAATTTTACCATATCTTATTCAAAAAATCCTGAACCAATAATTTATATTACTTCAGGATTCATAGCAATTTAGGTATTTTGTATTCGGAGCTTCCTTAGACCACCGTAACCAGTTGATCAATGTTAAATCTTTAAGCCTTAGTCTTTTATCGCTGTAATTAGTGCATGTATGTGGGCAGGGGTAGTTCCACAACAACCACCAAGAATCCTTACACCTAATTCCTTCATCCTGCTACCGTAAAAACCAAAGGTCTCGGGATCTATAGTGTATTGGGTAGTTCCCTCCACTTTTGTTGGTAGTCCAGCATTTGCTTGTACCATAACAGGAATTTTTACACCCTTCATGAAGTTTGGCAGAATGTGCAAAATCTCCTTAGGCCCTAAGGAACAATTGATCCCTAACGCATCGACACCTAAACTTTGAAGCTGATTTGCTATGTGGCCAGCCTCTTCCCCAGATAAGATTCTACCCTTTTGATCAAATGTCATCGTACAGAAAATTGGTAAATTACTATGATCCTTTGCAGCTAAAATTGCTGCTTCTACTTCCTTTAAATTGAAAAAGGTTTCAAGCAAAATACAATCGACACCTATTTTAGCCCCAACAGTTACCTGTTTTTTAAAAATACTATAGGCTTCATAAAAGGATAGATTTCCCATTGGCTCAACTTTTCCTATGGGCCCAATATCCTGAGCAACATATTGACTGCCGCAAGCCTTAGCTAATTTAATTCCTGCTTCAATGACCGCTTCAATAGAATAACCATAGTCTTTCAATCTTAGTTCATTAGCTTGAAAAGTATTCGTTGTGATTACTTGCGCTCCTGCTTCTACATAGCTTCGGTGGATTTTTTCCACCCTAAGAGGGTCTTCTATATTGCATACATCTAAGGGTTTTTCAAGGTTCATGCCCGACTTCAATAACATAGTGCCCATTGCACCATCAAAAAATACTAATCCTTTTTCTATAGCTTTTAATAGCTTCATATTGCCTTCCTCCCCCACGTCCACAAAAGATGTTTTATATTAATTATGTAATTTCTATTTATTAAAATAAGTGTCTATTATATTTGTCATTCTTTCTTTGCCTTCCTTAAACTGTTTTAAACGATGTCCATTTGCCCCCGAAGGATGAGGAAAACCTACTAAACATTGTTCTCGATCAATTTTACCTTCCCCAATTAAGGATAATAGTACCTCCTCAACAGCCCTTCCCAAAGGAACAATTAAGGGTCTTTTTAAAGGCTTCAGGTCTTTTTCAACTGTCAAATTAACATATTTCATAAGAAACTTAGAATTAATTATTTTAGGTGAATGTCCTGTATAGTTCTTTCGATTAACAAAGACAGGATAGGGAATTAAGGATACCGTATGAAGATATGGACAATGGTCGTTAAAAAGTTCTTTATTATTTTTCATTCCTAAATATTCATGTAACCTTAGTTCGTCTAACATATTTATGATGTTCATCCTCATTGTACCATAGAACCGACTTTCCTTTTTACATATTCTAGCTGTTTCTTCAAGGGACCGTCCTTCTATTAGGCACTTTCTTGCAGTACGAATGGACTTTTCCATCTGAACCCAACCTGGAGTTATCCCTATAATTAATATTTTAGCTTCGATATTAATGAATTCATTATGGGTAGCATAATAAATTTGCAACTTCCCCTCTTCTTCTATTAATAAATCTGGAATCAGTAAATCTGATAATAGGTATTGATCTTTCTCTGGCAAGCTAGTAATGATTCTTTCGTAGTCTTTTAGTAAGTGTTTTCTCATAGAAACCCCCAGCATCTTTTTTCTAATTTTCCCTTATCACCTACCACTATACGCCTTGACTTTATATAAAGGGCTATTTTACCATGCCATATAGTAGAAACACATATTCTTGCTGCAGATTTAGCAGGGTTAAGGGATTACTAAAATAAGTTTTTCCTATTCTGCCAAAAAATTAACCGTAGGGAGGTTAAACTCCAATACGGTTAAGATGATTAGTTTTGATAATTAATAAAGATTTATCCTGCATCCTTCATGGTGTTATCAGTAGAAGCTTGCCCCACAGTAAATTGACTATTATAAAGGTCTGCATAGAAGCCCTTCTGTTCAAGCAGTTGTTGATGATTTCCTTGTTCAATAATATCCCCATGATTCATCACTAGAATCATGTCTGCATCACGAATCGTAGAAAGTCTGTGGGCAATTACGAAATTAGTTCTGCCTTCCATTAGTTTAAGCATTGCATTCTGTATATAGGCTTCGGTTCTTGTATCGACATTACTTGTAGCCTCATCTAAAATAAGAATGGTTGGGTCTGCTAATATTGCCCGTGCAATAGTTAAAAGCTGTTTTTGCCCTTGGGATATGTTTGAAGCCTCTTCATCAAGAATCGTATCATATCCATCTGGTAATGTTCTGATGAAATGATCTGCATGGGCAGCTTTAGCAGCTTCAACTATTTCCTCTTCTGTTGCCCCCATCCGACCATAGGCTATATTATCCCTAATGGTCCCGTTAAATAACCATGTATCCTGCAATACCATTCCAAACATACTGCGGAGATTTTCTCTTTTAACCTTTCTAATATCTACTCCATCTATTGTAATTACTCCATCATTAATTTCGTAGAATCTCATCAACAAATTAACTAAAGTTGTTTTGCCTGCACCTGTTGGTCCTACAATTGCAACTGTTTGTCCCTTTTTAACTTCAATGTTCATGTTTTTGATTATCATTTCATCTTCATGATATCCAAATTTAACCTTATCAAATTTGACATTTCCTTTAGGCATATTAATAACAGTTGCATCAATAGCATTTGATATTTCTTCTGTTTCATCTAATAATTCAAAAACCCTTTCTGCTGAAGCAACAGTTGACTGTATGATATTTGATATATTGGCAGTTTGTACAATAGGTTGTGTAAACTGTCTTGCATATTGAATAAAGGCTTGAATGTCTCCAATTTGAATTCTTTGCATTGTAACAAAAATACCACCAACAACACAAATTAAGACGTAACCTATATTACTTACAAAGTTTAAAAGAGGCATAATGATCCCAGAAATAAAGTCTGCCTTCCACCCAGTTTCATATAGTTGATTATTAATATCATCAAACTTTCCAACAGATTTTTTCTCATGTCCAAAGGCCTTTACTACCCGATGTCCTGTATACATCTCTTCTACATGTCCATTTAAATCCCCTAAAATTGCCTGTCTCTTTTTAAATAATACTTGAGACTTTGATGCAATTGTCATCGTAACGATTGCTGAAAGGGGTACCGTTATCACTGCGATTAAAGTCAAGGAAGGACTTATGGTAAGCATCATAATCATGATCCCCAACAATGTAACAATAGAGGAAATTAACTGGGTCAAACTCTGCTGCAACGTATTTGCTACATTATCTAAGTCATTGGTAATACGACTTAGGATTTCTCCATGGGTTCGACCATCAAAAAACTTAAGGGGTAACTTAGATAATTTAACATTTACATCTTTTCTCATTACATATACTGTTTTTTGGGCAACCCCCGACATAATATACCCTGTTGCCAAATTGAAAAAGGCACTTAAAACATAAAGTATAATTAGAGTGACAATAATCTGTTCTACGGCGTTAAAATTAATCCCCACTGTAGGATTTGTTAGACCCGCCACTAGTTCATTAGTTGCTTGCCCCATAACCTTAGGACTAAAAATATTAAAGGTTGTACTTAAGATTGCCAAAAAGAATACAAAAATTAATTTTAATTTTTGAGGCCTCAAGTAACCAATTATCCTTTTTAGTGTTCCTTTAAAATCCTTTGCTTTTTCAACAGGTCTTCCTATGGCCATTCCTGCACCGGGACCTTTGGGAGGAGTATTAGACCGTTTGTTTTTATCTTCTTTCTTCATGCTAATTCCTCCTCACTAAGTTGAGAAGCAACAATTTCTCTATAGACTTGACAAGAATCAAGTAACTCTCTGTGCTTCCCTAACCCTACAATTTTTCCTTCATCTAATACAATAATTCGGTCGGCATCCATGACTGTTGTTACTCTCTGAGCTACTATTAATACTGAAGACTCTAAGGTTTCCTTTTTAAGGGCTGTTCTTAACCTAACATCGGTTTTAACATCTAAGGCAGAGAAGCTATCATCAAAGATATAGATTTCTGGTCTTCTAACCAATGCTCTAGCAATGGCAAGTCGCTGTCTTTGTCCTCCAGAGACATTGGTTCCACCTTGGGCTATAGTATAATCATAACCCTCCTTCATCCCATTTATAAATTCTGTAGCTTGGGCAATTTCCGCCGCCTTTTTAATTTCTTCCTCACTGGCATCTTCCTTACCAAACCTAATGTTTTCAGCTATACTTCCAGAAAAAAGATAAGCTTTTTGTGGCACAAACCCAATTTTAGAACGAAGGGCCTCCTGTTTCATTTCTCTAACATCTACTCCATCAATTTCTATAGCTCCCGACTGAATATCATAAAAACGAGGGATTAAATTAATTAATGTAGATTTACCCGAACCTGTTCCTCCAATGATAGCTGTCACTTCTCCTGGTTTTGTAGTAAAGGAGACATTATTTAAAACTGGCTTTTCTGCACCTGGATAACTAAAGGTGACATTTTTAAACGCCAACATACCTCTAGTAGACTCTTGAAGTTTTTCCTTTTCAGGGTCTACAATTTCTGCTTCAACATCTAAAATCTCGTTAATCCTAGTTGCCGATGCCTGTGCCCTTGGAAGAAATGAGAACATCATAGACATCATAATAAGTGACATCATAATCTGCATCGCATACTGTAGAAAAGCCATCATATCACCCACTTGTAAACTTCCCATATCAATCCGCTTACTTCCAAACCAAATAATAGCTACACTGGTTAAGTTCATAATAATCATCATCATAGGCATTAAAGTAGCCATAATTTTATTAGCTTTAATTGCTGTACTTGTTAAGTCAGCATTGGCTTCATCAAAACGCTTTGCTTCCTTATCAATCCGATTAAAGGCTCTAACTACCCTTATACCCGTTAGGTTTTCTCTGGCTACTAGGTTTAATTGATCTACCTTTTTCTGAATCGATTTAAAGATAGGTAGTATGTGACGTGCCACAATACCTATCCCTATGGCTAAAACCGGAAGAGAAACGGCTAAAATCATAGCCAACTCACGATCTTTAGAGATAGCCATAATCATTCCTCCAATTCCCATCATGGGGGCCATAATCATCATTCTAAGCATCATCATTACAACATTTTGAATTTGGGTAATATCATTGGTGGTTCTAGTAATTAACGATGCAGTACCAATTTTATCAAATTCATGCAAGCTAAAATCCTCTACCTTTGAAAACACACGACTACGGAGATCTCTTCCATAGGCCATTGCTATTCTAGACCCTAAATACGAAGCAGTTACGGCAGCTACAACACCTCCAGCTGCCACCAGTAGCATCATACTACCAACCCGCCAAATATAACCTGTGTTTCCCACTAACATTCCATTGTTTACTATATCTGCCATAAGGGTAGGCAAATATAGATCTCCAATAGATTGTAGGAAAACAAGCACTAAAACTGCTACAATAACTAATGCATAGGGCTTTAGATACTTAAATAATTTTATCATTTGTTCATCTCCTATCAGTCAAAACTTATGACTAGCTTCAAGCTATCAAACAGCTAAATTTAGATTAAGAACTTCCATAGTAAGGATACAGTCTAATTAACGTGCACTTTCATTAGGACACACTCTCATCTGCCAATTTTTTATAGATTTCTTCTGTGTCTTGCTGTTTTGGCGTTTTAACTTCCTCTAGCTGATCGAAGGCAACAGAAAGCATTAGTTTAATTCTATTCAGTTGATTTACTTCACTAGCCCCTGGATCATAGTCAATTGCTACTATATTTGCACCAGGATAAATTCGCTTTAACTCCTTCATCATTCCCTTACCAGTTACATGGTTAGGTAAACAAGCAAAGGGTTGCATACATACTATATTTTTCACACCACTCTCGATAAGCTCTACCATTTCTCCTGTTAAGAGCCAACCTTCCCCTGTTTGATGCCCTAAAGAAACCACCTTAGATGCCCCCTCAGCTGTTTCTTTAATGGACTGAAGGTGCCCAAACCTTTTACTACTACCAACGGCTTCTCTGTAGGCTTTTCTGAAGAATTCTATTGCAGAAATAATAACATCACCTATTATTTTAGACTTTCTACTACCTGATAAATATCGGTATTTAAAATCATTTGTATACATGCTATACAAAATAAAATCTGTAAGGTCTGGTACTACAGCTTCTGCTCCTTCTGCCTCAATAATATCGACAATGTTATTGTTAGCAATTGGATGGAACTTTACCAATATTTCTCCAACTAAACCAACCCTTGGTTTCACTTCATCAGTAAGCTCCAACTTATCAAATTCTTTAACAATACTCCTTATATTACGATTAAAGGTTTTTCGACTGGCAGACTTAAGGGAGTCTATACAAACCTGATTCCATTTTTCATATAACTGATTAGCCGAACCCTTTACCTTTTCATAGGGCCTTACACGATACAATACCCTCATTAGTAGGTCCCCATAAATTAATGCCATAAAGCTTCTGTTTAAGAGTTGGAGACTTAAGGTAAACCCAGGGTTTTTCTCAAAGCCTTGAGCACTTAATGATATCGTTGGTATATGGCTAAAACCAGCATCGACTAAAGCCTTTCGTAAAAAGCCAATATAGTTGGTGGCTCTACAACCTCCTCCTGTTTGACTAATAATGACTGAGGTATTATTTAAGTCATATTTTCCAGACTTTAAGGCTTCAATTAATTGACCTAAGACGATGATTGCTGGATAACAAGCATCATTATTTATATATTTAAGACCTTCATCAACTGCCTTTTTATCGTTGCTAGGAAGTACAACTAGGTTATAACCTGATAATCTAAAGGCCTCTTGTACTATCTTAAAATGGATTGGAGACATTTCTGGGGCTAAAATCGTATGGTTTTTCTTCATTTCCTTTGTAAAAGGAATTTTAACATACTTTCTTTCTACTCCCTTTGGTATATGAGCACCATTGTTTTCCCTTTCGAGAACAGCCGCCTTTAAAGAACGTAGACGTATTCTTACTGCCCCTAAATTATTACCTTCATCAATCTTTAAACAAGTATAGACTTTAAATTTATTCTTTAAGATCTCTTCGACTTGGTCGGTGGTAACGGCATCTAGCCCACAACCAAATGAGTTTAATTGAACTAATTCGATATCCTTTTGTAGGGCAACATAACTGGCTGCTGCATATAATCTCGAATGATAGGCCCATTGATCCACTACCCTAAGGGGTCTTTCTACTTCCCCAAGATGAGCAACAGAATCTTCTGTTAATACTGCCATCCCTAGACTATTAATTAATTCTGGAATACCATGGTTAATCTCTGGATCAATATGGTAGGGTCTGCCGGCTAAAATAACACCCTTTAATCCTTGTTCTCTTATTTGAGAAACCGTCTCTTCCCCCATTTTTCTAATATCTTGTTTAAAATCCTCTAGTTCCTTCCATCCTTTATCTACAGCCTCAATAACCTCCTTCTCTGTAACCATAAATTGACCCATCTCTTCATATAATCTTTTCGCTAAGCGTTTTTTATTATTAAAGGGTAAAAAGGGTTTTAAGAAGGTAATATTTTCCTCTCTTAATTGGTCAACATTATTTTTAATTACCTCTGGATAGGAGGTTACAATTGGGCAATTGAAGTGATTATCAGCTCCCTCTTGTTCCCGTTGCTCATGGGTTATAGAAGGGTAGAAGATCACCTTCACGCCCCTTTCAATTAGGCTTATCACATGGCCATGAACTAGTTTTCCAGGATAGCATACTGACTCTGAGGGGATGGTTTCAATCCCTTTTTCATAAACCAGCTTAGAAGAACGTTCTGATAGCTCTACACTAAAACCTAGTTCTGTTAAGAAGGTAAACCAAAAAGGATAATTTTCATACATATTTAACACTCTAGGGATTCCTATTAAACCCCTCTTAGCTTTACTTTTTTCCAATGGTTGATATTGAAACAACCTATCATACTTATATTGATAAAGGTTTGGAAGAGTCAGTTGGTCTTTAGACTTGCCTGCTCCCCGCTCACATCTGTTTCCAGAAATAAACTTTTCTTTATTTCCAAACTTGTTGATGGTTAACAAACAATTATTTAAACATAGGCCACATCTAACCATCCCCGTTTGGATTTGAAGATCATCAAGTTCTCCTACCTTAAGAAGAGTTGTTTTATAACCATCGATATATCTTTCTCTTGCGATTAAGGCTGCTCCAAAGGCCCCCATAATCCCTGCTATATCGGGCCTTACAACTTCCTTTCCAGATAGTATTTCGAAGCTTCTTAGAACTGCATCGTTATAGAAGGTTCCACCTTGTACAACTACATTATTTCCTAACTCTTCTGGTGTTCTAACTTTAATTACTTTATAAAGGGCATTTTTGATGACTGAATAGGAAAGACCAGCAGAAATATCTCCAACTGTAGCCCCTTCCTTTTGAGCCTGTTTTACCCTAGAGTTCATAAAAACAGTACATCTAGAACCTAAATCAACAGGTTTTGAAGCAGTAATGGCTTCCTTTGCAAAGGCTTCTATTGTCATGTCTAAAGATTTAGCAAAGGTTTCTAAAAAAGAACCACAACCAGAAGAACATGCTTCATTTAATAGAATACTGTCCATTATCCCTTCGTTGATTCTAAGGCACTTCATATCCTGCCCACCGATATCTAGAATAAAGTCTACCCCTGGACTAAAGAAGGCAGCAGCTTTATAATGGGCCACCGTTTCAATTTCTCCAATATCCACCTTAAGACCAGCTTTTAGCAACCCTTCTCCGTAACCTGTTACTGTAGAGTTGACTAAATGAGCCTTAGGTGGCATTTTACCATAGAGCTCCTTTAATACCCTTATGGTAGACTTAAGAGGGCTCCCCTCATTACTTCCATAATAGGTATAAAGTACTGCTCCTTCATCATCTATTAAAGCTGCCTTTGTAGTTGTAGAGCCGGCATCAATACCTAAGTAGCAACGGCCCTCAAAGGTAGCTAAATCTCTTCTCACAACTGAATGTTTGCTATGTCTTAATCTAAATTCTTCTAACTCCCCTGGGTTAGAAAATAGTGGACTTAGCCGTTCAGATTCGTCAATGGAAATTTGTTTTACTGTCTCTAGCAGGTTAATTAACTTTGTAATGGTAAAACCCTCTTCTTCAACAGATGCAAGGGCAGCACCTACAGCGTTAAAAACCTCAGAATGTTCAGGGAAAATCACTTCATCCTGCATTAAATCCAAAGTTTCAATAAATCTTTTTCTAAGCTCCGATAAAAAATATAGAGGTCCTCCTAAAAAAGCAACCTTTCCTCTTATTGGTCTTCCACAAGCTAATCCGCTAATGGTTTGGATCACCACCGACTGAAAAACTGAAGCTGCTATATCCTCCTTCGCTGCGCCTTCATTTAAAAGAGGTTGAATATCTGTTTTAGCAAAAACCCCACATCTGGCAGCGATTGGGTAAATTGTTTTAAATCCCTTTGCCAACTCATTTAAACCTTGGGCATCGGTTTGTAATAATACTGCCATTTGATCAATGAAGGAACCTGTCCCCCCAGCGCAAGTACCATTCATCCTCTGGTCTAATCCATCCTTTAGATAGGTTATTTTAGCATCTTCGCCACCTAATTCGATGGCAACATCAGCTTCTGGATAAAATCGATTAATCGCTTTAGTACCTGCTATTACCTCTTGAATAAAGGAAACCCCCAAACTATTAGCTATTGAGATTCCCCCTGAGCCAGTAACCATTAAAGTAATTGCACTTTCTTTAAAGGATCTATTGGCTTCTTTAAGAAGCTCGGCTACGGTTTTCTTTATATCTGAAAAGTGCCTTTGATATTTACTATAAACCACCTTCATTTCTCGATTTAATACTACAACTTTAACTGTAGTAGAACCAACATCAATTCCCATATGCAATAATTGGCCCATATAAATTCCCCCATTTGATTAGAATATTCCTCATATATTTTAGATCCTTCGACATTCTGAAGGTTTATTTGCGGATATTACATTATTCAAATATAATTTCATTGGAATAGTATTATGCAATTTCCTCAGTTATTTGAATGACGATTATTTTCACTGGAAATACCTTTTTTAATCATATCGATTTCAATTTTATATATTTTTATGGCTTCTTCAAAGGATAGATTCTTTGCAAAAATTTGAATTAAATTATGCATCGTAATGGCCATCATGATTTGAAGAACGTAGGGTACTTCCTCCTTGCTATTTATATTTAGTTTACTTAGATCAACTAAGCTTAAAAACTCTCTTCTTTGTTCCATTGCCTTTTCTTTACATATATTAGGCGTAAAGGTTTTTTCTATTCTGTGATTCATATTCAAAAATGTATTTTTGAAAAAGTCAGCATTTCCTTTGTCTTTAAAGCACATTAAAAGATGTTTGAACATCTCTTCAAAAGCACAAAATAAATCTCCATTAAATTCTTTTAAACCATATATAAGTTGTTGTCTTATATCCATCGAAGAATCCGAAAGAACAAACAAAAATAAATCTTCTAAGTCCTCAAAGTATTGATAAAAGCTCCCCCTTGGAATCTCTGCTGTCTTTATGATATTCGAAATGGAAGCTTTATACAATGGAACCCTAGAAAATTCTTTTTTCGCTGCAGTAATCAAATTTTCCTTCTTTTCTTGGGGTAAATTAAAAAAAGTTTGCTTAGGCATCTTCTTCCTCCATAATCATAGTTTATGACAGCATGTCATATCTTATTTTATCGTGACACTGTGTCATATGTCAATATCACTCTAGTAAAGTTAATAATAAATTAATCTTTATTAAATAATAGTTAATATTATTCTTAGTTTTGTTGATTCATTACTAAATAGTTGGCATTAGGGCTCCCTTAAGAAAAATCAAAAAATAGAATAAAAACCAAGTTTGAAACCTATCTAATCCTTGGTTTTTATATATTATCTTTCCTTATTAATTAATTTATTTATACTTGATGCTTGTAGCCCTTCGCTAATTAGTATTTTAATGTTGAAACCTGTTTTACCATAACTTAATCGATACCAGTAATAATTGATTAGCTCAATAAGGGCGAATACATATATTAGTATTGCAATTACAAGATCCTTTAAGTCTCTCTTGACTATTAACATACTGATTACAACAACGACACTAATGACTAGGTTAAGTTGTTTAGCTAGCTTCAAAATTTTTATAGCACCATTACTAGGGGGTCTTCTTGCCACAATTAATTTATATCGATATAACCAGTAAGTACTTCCTTGTAATAGTAAAAATATAAGAAATGCAAAGGCACCAAGGCTTGCAGGGCCCAGATTAAATGTTCTGAAGGCATAAATAAAGACCATGATGGCTGCAAACTCGCCTATTGCTAGATTTAAGAATTGTTTTTTAAGATTTTTCATTTTTTATGCTCCTGTATGTATCTATCTATGTATGTATGTTTTTAAGGGCTGATTTAGCTTTCATGCTTCTTTAATAACAGAAGCATTTCATTCAATAATTGATTATTCTTCTTTAAATAAAGTGTATAGTCTGATTTATTAATTGCCAGTACAATTATATTATATAGTACAATGCAAATAATTAAAAAGGCAATGATATACATAATTTTCTTCCTTCCTTAGCTCTAGGCTTTTATGTAAAGGTTATAACTATTATCAAGAAATAGGATTAACATTATAACAATAAGCATTCGATGGTATAATTGCTCTCTATAGCTTTTGTTCTTTTTACTTATATAATAAATATTGCCTGCTGATATGATCATAAAAACTATTGACTGTGGGCTAATCTTAAGCAACAAACTCACTTGCCTAATACAAAGAATATCAAGATTATATCTAGTTATTAATTTGTAATCTTATTGGATTAATTGGGTTTTATATAGTAAATTTACATTTTCAGCACGCAATATAACTTCTTCAAAATAGTCTGCTTCAAGATTATACCTTCCTTGTTTTGGATCAAAAATGATCGTATCTGAAATAAGTTCCCCAAAATCATTTAAATGTATAACTATAGCCTGAAGAAAAGCCTGCATTTCTAAATCTAAAGCAAGTCCATCTAAGGATTCATTTCGTTTATTATAGGATATATTACTTGACGATTCAATGCTTGAAATGAGATTAGTTACTTCCGAAATAGCTCTGGTTAATTCATTAAGCTTTCTCTCTTTTGAGTTTATTGGCATTTTTATTAATTGAAGATTCGATACTAATTCATATGCTACTAAATTCCATTTGTTTAACTGATGGTGATGATAATTAAATGATTCATTTTCTTTTTTCATTAAACCATCTAGATCTTCACTATAGTTGCTTATATAGCCTCCTAACCTCATCATGTTGTAGTAATTATGTTGTATTTGTGCTTTTCTAATTTGATAATAATTAACTGTAGAAACTAACATTACTATAAATATCAGCATGATTAAACTTCTTCTTAAATTAGTTTTCATATTTGCTCTCTCCGTAAAATATAGGTATCGTTTATAAATTAATCTATCTCATTTCTACCTGTCATTTTAATAATTATATCCCTAGCTTCTTTTCCATTGTTTGCAGGCGCCGTAAAAAATATCGAATTATCCCCATAGGCTTTTCTCAATTCCTTTGAATACCCATATAGACTTTTAAAGTCCTCCGTAATATTTATCACAGCAATTGTTTCAGCACTGCTCCCTTTATACTTTATTTCACTTAAGTACAATTGTTTTATTCCATTATTTAATCCCTTTTTCTTTTTAAAAAATCTACCTACACTAATATCTGATTTTGGTGACTGTACCGACATTATTATATCGTCTAAAATTACTTCCCCTTTAAAAGTCCTCTCAGAAAATAGATTTCTAGATAACTCACCTATTATTTGTATTTTTGATGAATCCTCTATATTTTCATTATCATAAGAAAGAATATACCCATCATAGAAGGTGATATCTATTTTTATTGGTCTATAAAAGAAAATTGCCATTAATAATATGAAAAATATAAGAATTATTTTTACATACCTCAAGCAACCACTCCCATTTTAAATAACTTAAAAAGCAAGTTAGCTAATTTGATAAACACCCAAATAAATTTTCTCTACCACTTCTTTTTCCTCTCCTAATCCTATCAACTTGGGATAAGACATCAATTTCATTTCTACCGGATCTTTGCCGTTTCCATAAGAAGGCTGTAGATAATCAAAGGCATTTAATTGAAAACCTAGCTTTTCATAGAACTTAATTCTTTTTTTACTGATTTCATCTGTAGGAGGTTCCACCTCTAGAAGAAAATAATACTCTTTAAAGCTTTCCATGAGCTCCTTCATCATTTTCCCTCCATAGCCACCTCCCCTTTGGGACTTCTCTATAGCTAAATGTTCAATAAAAAGAATTTTACCCAAGTCCCAATAGGTAATAAACCCTACCAGACCATTCTCTCCATAAAAAGTCTTAAGGTAGTATTCTTCCCTCTCCATTATTTTTAATTGAGCCTCTATGTCCCGTCGTTCATCAGGTGGAAAGGCTTCTTCATATATAGTCCAAAAGTCATCGAAACTCATCATATCCCCTCAATCTCCTTATCTCTAAATTGTCCCCAAATTATTATGAATAACAGAGAAAGATCCATTATACTACATTGGTCTTAACTTTTAATTTCATCTATTATCATTTATCTAGATAAAAACAAAACACCCCAAGGCGAAGTGTTTTGTTTTTTTGCTATTTTGCTATATTAGCTGGCCCTAATAACCTCTACATCATATCCATCTGGATCTGTTACAAAGTAGTATCTTGGCGGACTACCAGGTAACCCCATTAGTTTTGTTACCTCATAACCCATTTCCATATGCCTTTCTCTTGAAGCTTCTAAATCTTCAACAGATACTGCTATGTGGCTAAATCCGTTTCCTATTACATAGGGTTTTTCTGGATTATAATTGTAAGTTAATTCAACTTCATAATGGCCATCTTCATCACTTAAGTAAACTAATGTAAATTCATGTTCTGGAAAATCTTTTCTTCTAGTTTCCTTAAGACCAAGGGCTTCTGTGTAAAACCTTAATGATTTTTCTAAATCCATCACTCTAATACAGGTATGTAACATTTTGAATTTCAACTAAACCACTCCTTTGATAAGATTTATAATATGTTAATTATATCAAATTCAAAAGGAAATATCCATAAACTAGTAATTTTTATTAAACTAAATTTAGTAAAGATAATTTAAGAACAATCTATATCTAGTTTTACCCAAATGAATGTTCTACTATCAAAATAATGAATAATAGTAACTTAAAGTTAAATTCTTTACTAAGTCCTAATCAGTCTTGGTATGATATAATTTTTGTCTAGATCAATACCACCTCTAACAAATAAGGTCGAATTTTCTACTTTAACATCCTCAAAGGAACATTCTAAATCTAACCATTCTGGATTAAAACCAAATTTAATAGTATCTACTCCTTCGAAGGAAAGATGAGTTAATATTTCTGAGAAGTCAACAGGTTTTTCCCCTATAATATCATAAATCATTAAAGTTCTCTCCATCTGCTTAATCACCAGCATAAGGTCCAGTTCTGGTATTTCATAAATGTCCTTATGATGTATGTTGATTAAATGAAACCAATTTATTGCAAAGTGATTTTTACAATCTAGAACATTAGAGAATCGCTTTTTATTTTTTAAATAATCATTAATTTTAGAATCAGTTATCTCCATTCTAATCAAAGATTTATTGTTCCTTTGAAGATTCACTTTTATATAAGGCTGTTTTTCAGAGGTTGGGACAAAATCAAATTTAGGATAAAAATTTAAAACACTGTCATTTGCCCATAGCCATGCAGGTGTATTAGGGTAAATTTTAAAGATATGCTCCATAATTTTTCTAGATAAGCCTTTTCCACGATCCTCTATTCTAGTAGCAACTGCTCCAATTTGAATAAACTCCTTATCTATGCCATTTACAATCATCTTCATTTTGTATACACCAACATTTGAAATGATTCTTTCCTCTTGAAAAATTGAGTAAACCTCATAGTTTTCATCCCAAACATTTAGTTCGAACCATTTTTCAAAACTAAATCCAAATACCTCTAACACTAAATCGTTATATTGCCTCTTAAATTCTTCCGTTGCTGTTAAACCATTATTCATTTTAATCATTATATTGACCCCTTCATAACTTAATAATTCTCCCTTAAATGTAATCCATAGTCTTCTACATTATTAAAGCGATTAACTTTTAACCCGTTCTTAATTAATAGTTCTACAAAAGCACTTTCAAACCTACAAACCCCTTCTTTTATTTCATCATAATTATTCGGATAACAGATTTCAATCAAATTGGGAAGTCCATATTGAATCATAACATCTTGATATGTACGATAGGTATTTAACGAATCAAACCTACAGATTCCTTGTGCCTCTAATAGAAAACTTGCGACTTCCTTTTGTAAATTTACGGTGGCAAAAAACACAGTAGGATAGTCTTCTTCATCACAAGCTCTTATAATCTTATTAAAATAAGATTTCATTTCTTCATAATAACCATTAAACCCATTAAAACTGATTTCATTTGTTGATAATATCTCTTCTTCTTCAATCAATAATTCCTTAGTATTTTCTACTAAAGTTTTACAGTAATCAACCATCGTTTCGCTACATGTTTCCCTTATAATTGCATCAATCAAATCTTTAAAACCCTTTGGCTTTTTTTCAAAGGTTAATATTTGCTCTAGGTTTTTACCCCATCCCTTTTTCAAATAGCTTTGGTTTAAAAGGGCAACGGTTTCACTTACTGTTGTAACTATATTAAATGCCTCAACCCTTTCAGCAGTAATATCCTTACTATACTTAAGTTCTTCTAAGTAATATAGACTTTTACAGACTCGATTAAATACTTCTAGGGCTTTATTAATTGCTACCTTCCTATTTTCTTCCTTAGAGAAAAGGTTTATTTTTTCCCTTAAGGCATCGAATCTAGCTAAATCTTCCTCCGAAGCAGCATACAATACTTTACTATCTGCTATAACCGAGACAATTACTTCATTAAAGGCAGCAATATTCTCAGCTCGCTTCCAGCTTATAGGAAATAGATCAATCCCTACATCCTCTATTATGAAAGAGTGGCCTAGCCCTCTTCCTTTTTCAGTATTAGGAATAAAGAAAATGTCTAGGTCTGACTTTTCCCTTTGGCTACCGTCAGCATAAGACCCATAGTAACCTATAATAGCTACATCCTGTGGATAATCCTGTTTAACCTTTTCTACAAATAATTCTGCAACTCTAAATAAGTTTTCCATAATTTTTAGTCCCCCTTGGTCTGTTATCACTCTTTTCCCCTAGTATTTATTCTTTTTTAGTACTTCTTCTTAAAACTCCATAAAATAACAAAAACTGTAAAAGAATATAGTCCTTCTACAGTTCTAAAAGTCAATTTTAATTATACTAATTAAATAGGTACAAAAACATAACCTATTTTGTTGGACAGATTTGGGTATCGTTAATAAGCCAATAGATGGCGAGGATATCCCCCTTATCTTTAGCATAATTCTTTTAATTTGAGTTTTAGTTTAAAAAACGACTATTTCTACCTACTAAGTCAAAAGAAGTACGTCAAAAAAACCTAAATAACCAGGGTGTAATCACTTCTTTTGTTCAATTTTCACTTAGAAAATTAAATTAGCAAGTAGTTGTCATCATTTTCTAAACCTCCCTTACGTTTCTTTATTCAATTATACCCAAAAAATGAAGGTTAAACAAGATTTTTTCATTAACATTCTAAAAATTTAAAGATTTCTTTACTTTTCCTTCATTAGCTTAAGATACCTAATCATAAGTTTAATAGACCCTTTAGAGAGTCTCAAAATTGTCGAAAGACCAAAACGTTTTACCATATATATTAGATCGTTACCAAATAAGTTTATATATAAGTGGGTCTTTAATATTTCGTAATAGTAACGTCTTAAACTCATTTTCGAAGGTCTTATAGTTACCTGCCCAAAACTCCATTGTTCGTAGTTTTCCTTCTCAACCAAAAGCCTTTCTTTATAAGCCCCATATAAAGGTAGGTTAGGAAAGGGGGTTAGAGGTGAAAATGTGGATATTTCTGGGTCTAGCTTTGTTAAGTATTTTCTAAAACTTTTGAAGTCTTCTTTGCTCCAATCGGGATGCAGCATAAAAGAAGCCCAAACATCCAATTTGATTTCTTTAAGAAAACGACTAGCTTCAAAATTGTCTTCAACACTAGATTTTTTCTGATATTTTTTCAATTCCTCTTCTTTAAAGGTTTCATACCCCACTAATACTGCCGACAACCCTAGTTCTTTAAAACGTTTTATTTCTTTTCGATTATTAATAATACTATCAACACTGGCATAACAGATAAATCTTTTTCTAATATTCTCTCCTTCTAAGAAATTGCAAAGTTCTTCAAGACGTTCCCCATTATGAAGAAAGTCATTATCGATAATCATAATTGTCTCTTCTTTGATGTTTTTGATCTCTTCCTTTACGAATTCCATTGGGAAATAATGTTCTTTATGACCCTCCATACGCCATCTTAAACAAAATCCACATGTTTTAGAACAACCTTGGGCTGTTCCAATGATGGCAGCTGGCCTATAGCCAAAATAAGAATATTGATGTCTATACTTTGCTGTGGATTCTCTATTAGGTCTAATATATTCGTTTCTTCCACAGACATTTGTTGTTTGATAATCATTTACCCTACTATAAATTCCATCAATTATTGTAGGGTCTTCTCCCTTTTCTAGATACTCAAATAGTTCTATCATATTCTTACTAGTAGTAAATTTCATGATATGATCTATTTCATCAATAAAGAAGGCTTCATGATTAAAGTAAGCTTGAGTACCCCCTACTAGGGTAATGATACTAGGGTCATATTTCTTAACATCTTTGGCCAAAGCATTTACAGCCAATACATCGATACACAAGGAAGTAATGCCTACCACTTGTGGTTGAAATTCCTTCAATTTTTCTTCTATATTTGTCTCTTCAGACATCATATCAAAAATTTCTACTTGATGATCCTTCTCTAAAAGTGTATAGACCATTTCCAACCCGAGGGGTTCACTATACATAAATTCACCAAGGGTAATGGCTTGTTTTATTCTAGCTGTTCTAACTAATAGTACCTTCATATTTGTCTCCTTATTTAACGAGGAAATGCATATTATCATCTTAAGACTTAAATATTCCATTTAGTCATATCCAAGCTGATCCTCCATTTATTGTTCAATGACTTATCTCTTATCATCTTAAATCTATTTCCATTAACCATTTAGAATAGATGTTTTTTATTTGCATGACTATAAATCTATAAGCAAATATTTAATTTCCTCTTTTATATAATATTAGGGGTAATTTTTCGCTTTATTTGGTATCGATAATATAAATTAATCACTAAATAAAAAAAATAACGGTCAAATTTCCTGAAAATTTCTTTATGAAAAAGAGTTCTTTTGAATATAGATTTTAATGAAAACACCTCATTGTACAGTTCCCAATAGGCAACCGTCAATTCTTCTGGTGTCATATTTTTTGGTAGATGGACAGCTTCACTACCGTTGTAGGAATACATATCTTCAACATAGATTCTACCCTCTGCCTTCATTTCATCATAGTACTTTGTTCCTGGGATAGGGGTTAATATATAAAACCTTGGTACAACTATCCTATTATCTTCAATAAACTTGGCTGTAGCCATTATAGACTGTAGGGTATCACCATCAGCCCCTACCACCATCTCTGTCGATACATCGATACCAGCCTCTTGTATTTTTTTAATCAACCGAGGGTATTGATCTACCCTTCCCCAAGATTTATCCATAGATTGCAAACTTTCTTGAGAGATGCTCTCTAACCCAAAACTTAAAGCTGTACATCCGCTCTCTGCCACAATCTGAAGTAGTTCTGGGTCATCTGCTATACTAATAGAACATTGGGAGGTCCAACTCATCTTTAACTTTTTGATTTCTTTACAAAGGGTAATCATATAATCTCGATCCGCTATAATATTATCATCTAATAATAGAAACTTTTTAAAACCTAATTCCTTCACTTGAATAATATCTCTAACAACCTCAGAAATTTCCCGTTTTAAATATTTACTTTTATATAAACAAGATACTGAGCAAAAACTACAGACATTGGGGCAACCCCTTCCTGCTTGTACAGGTAAAAAATCTCCGATTTTTTTATTCATAATCAAGTCAAAACGAGGTAAAGGAGTCGATAAGTAATGCACTTCTTCTTGGTAGAAATCCTTTAGCTCACCAGCTTCGTAGTCAGCCAGTACCTTATGCCAAACTTCTTCGGCATCACCAATAACAACACTATGGCAATATTTCTTAGCTTCTTCTGCCATTAGACTTACCATATAGCCCCCTAAAATTACTTTTTTACCCCTTCTTCTAAATTCCTTTGCAATATCTATAGAGCGGATTACAGCATGTCCCATACTACCAATGGCAATTAGGTCAGCATCAGTATCAAAGGGAATATCCTCTATTGTTTCAAGAATAATCTCTACTTCCCAATTTGAAGGAGTTAATGCCGCTAACAAAGGGAGTCCTAACCCGACAAAATAAAGTTTACTCTTTTTAATGGGCTTCCTGTTTGAATCATAGGGGGTCGATTGTATTAATAATAGCTTTTTCACCTTATTCACCCCTTATCATTTTGATAAAATATTGTTGAGTTACTCGACTACTACCGACAGAAAGCTTTAGGACTTCCCTCAGTCCATACTTCCTAATAAGCTTTACAACATTTTTGGGTCTCATGGTAATTTTATAATATAATTTAATCATTTCAAAATAGTAACGCCTTATGGTCATCTTTTGAGGTTGTAATACTAGATGGGCTAAGTCCCATTTTTCATACTCATCCTTAGAAATAATAAAATCCTTTTTATAGGCATCATAAATTTCTGTCCCGTCTAAGGGTGTTAAAGGTTGAAGATTCACAAAAGTTAAATCTAGGTTTTTTAACCAAGTATATAGGTTTTTAAAATCTGCTACCGAAAAGTCCATATCTAATATTAGTGTTGCATAGGGTTCTATACCATATTTTTGAAGGATCTTGATGGCCTGCTCATTCTCTAGTATACTTGTCTTTTTATTATATTTATTTAAATTTTCTTCTTTATAGGATTCAAGCCCTACGATTACAGAACGTAAACCATGGTCTCGAAAGCTTTTGATGATGTCCTCATTCTTACAGATAAAATCGGCCCTACCATAGACAAGAAATTTCTTTTTTAAGTCGTTTTCCTTAAGTTTTTGACAAAATTCTAAAATACGATCTCTATTAAAGAGAAAATCATCATCTACAATGTAGATTTCTTCTTCAGGGATTCCCCTTAGTTCTTCTATTACCGAGTCAATACTTCTAGTATAATACTTGCCATCGGTAATCTCTTTACAAAAACAAAAGCTACAACTATAAGGGCAACCAAAGGAGGTTTTGATTAAAGCACAGGGATTATGAAACATATAATAGTATCTGTCTCGATATCGGGCAACTTTGCTTCTGTCGGGGATTTTGTAGCTAAAGGAGTTTTCCTTTAGGCTTTTCTTTCCCCTTCGATAGGTCCCTTCTAACTCCATTGGATCACTGGGAGAAAAACTACCCTTTAGGGCTTCAATAATCCGATTAAAGGTTTTAATGCCATTTGCTTCTATAATATAATCTATGTTTTGATCGACAAAGTCTTGGGGCATCACTTCTGCATGGACACCCCCTACAGCAATTTTACAATCATCTTTTACCCTCTTTATTTTTGATGCATATTCTTTAATGACATTAACATGGGTAATATATCCGCTCATTCCAACTAAGTCAGGTTGGTATTTTAGAATAAAGTCCTCTAAGGTTTTTTTCTCAAGAATCATATCAATTATTTCAACTTCCACATCACTACAGTCAATATTACCCGCAATATACTCTAACTCTAGAGGTTCACAAACCATCACGTGCTGTAAACCGATGGTTTCTTTATGGGGTCTTGGTCTGATAAGTAGAATCTTCATGGTGGTCTCCCTTCAGTAAAAATAAATAGATTGAGGGCATAAAAAACCTTTCCTTTATTCGTATCGTATCTTCGATACTAAATTGACTTGAAACCATTTGACTTATTTCTTTTACACTGGGGTACTTAGCTTTACCTGTAGTAAATTTTACAAAAAACATTGCTATCTGATCGTAGAAATTATTTTGGGAAGCTTGGGCCAAAATTAGAGATCCATCTCCCTTTAAAAGTTGTTTAAAATCAGTAATAGCCCCTTCTTGGTTTTCATAATAGGGAAAAGAATGGGTACAAATAATAATATCAAAGGAACTATCTAAAGTATCAATTTCATTTACATCTAGATGATGATAAACAATTGTATCCCTCGACACCTTGGCCCTTTCAATCATTTCCTTAGAAAAATCTACCCCCACCAGTTCTAAATCAAACCCTTCAAAGTGATCTTTTATTTCCCTTAAAAGCTGACCAATACCACAGCCAACATCTAGTATTTTATACTGATTACCCTTCTTTAAGATACCCTCTAAAAGTTTTATTACTTCCCTTCTGGTTGGTGTCAATGATACTTTTTGAACCCACAATTTCTCATAATGCAAAGCCCAGAAGTCCCATAATTTTTGTCTACTCAAGGTGTCCTCCCCCTTTAAACATTTCCTTAATGTTCTTTAATACAAATCGTCTAATATACTTACTTCTAAAAAACTGTTCCACATAAATATAATAAAATTCCATATAGAATCGTAATTTGCTGATTTTTTCAGGCTTTAGGGTTAGATGTAAAAAGTCTATTTTGTGATAATCCTTTACCTGTATTTTTTCTTCATAGTCCTTATATTGAGACGTCCCCTTAATGGGAGTAAAAATCGACACTGTATAGCTTTCCAATGCCATTTCTTTTATCCATCTTCTCATATTTCTAAAATCCGATGAAGTAAAATTGATCCCTGCAATAAATAAGGCTGTTAGGGTAATGTTATGTTTCTTTAGAATCTCTACCGTTCTAATATTTTCATAGGCAGAGGCATTTTTATTAAAGTTTTCTAGTTGGCAGTCCTCTACTGCCTCCATACCGACAATTACTTCTATTACTCCGATACTGGCTAGCTTTTCTATTAGATCTTCATTATTAGCAACAAAGTCTACCCTCGAATAAACAATATACTTCTTTTTAACTTCCTTTAGCTTAACCATCCCAATAAACTGAAGAATCCGATTTCTATCCAGTAAAAAACTGTCATCTACAATCCAAACATAGGGTGCATCTATTTTTTCAATTTCTTCTACAACCGCTTCAATACTTCTAGTGGAGTATATTCCTTGATTCAACATTTTGCAATAGCAAAAATTGCACTGATAAGGGCAGGAAAGGGCTGTTTTAACAATTGCTAAAGGGCTATAATTCATATATTTTGTTCTATGTTTATACTTATTAAAATAGCTTCGGTCTGGCAGGGGAATTTCGGCTGTATTAGTCACTCTTTTTTCATTTACCTGCCATTGGTCTTTCTTTTTAAAGGCAATCCCCTTAATCATCACTGCCTGTTCTAGATCAAAATTAATATTTAGTAGCTGCTGCAATCCATTTAATCCATCCGAATGGACAATGAAATCTATTGTATCAGCAAAAAAATCTTGATAATTAACCTCGGCGTGGACCCCACCTACAACCACTTTAACTTTAGGGTTCTTGTCTTTGGCATATCTAGAATGAGCAATGATAACCTCAACAGCAGTAATGTAGCCGGTAAGAATTAGAACATCAGGTAAATATTCATGAAATACTTCATGAAAGGATTTGCCTTCAAGTAGCTGGTCATAAATACGATAGTTTATTCTATCCTTGTTAAGAATTGTGGCTAGATATTCTAGTTCAAGCGGTTCTGTGATAATCGGTTCTATTTTTGAGAATATGGTTTTTTTATGACACTTCACCAATAATACTTTCATTTTCTATCCCCTACTCTTTAAATACTCGATGCTTAACATCATATTCCATATAAGAAAAAATCCCCACCAATCTTTTTAAAAAAACATTTACAAACCTGTTACTATGATGCAAATACATCAATTTATGTTGTTGTTCAGACCCCAATTTAAGCTTGGTTTCTTCCGCTGTTTGACCAAAATCAATATATTTAAAGTTTCTATTAACTGCATATTTAATTATTTCCAGCAGCATATTCATATATAGGTCGTACTGTCTATTAAGCTGGTCTTCAAACCCTCCGAAAAGAAAAACCAATGTGTCTTTATGTTCATATAGCTGTATAAAGGCTACCCTATCTCCATGAATGGAAAAGGTCATAATCTTAGCGGGAAAACGACGAAAAAAATCGATGGTAAGCTTCTCTAATTTTTCTTTAGAATTATCATATACCTTCTCATATAACTGGTACAGTCCTTCGTCAAAATCCTTATTATCGACTAATTCTTTAACTTCAATTAAAGCTCCTTTTTCTAGGGCTTTTCTAACCCGATACCGATAGTGACTCCTCAAACTGTTTATATAAGCCTCTAGAGAATTCCACCTTACTTCAAATCTACAATTGGGTAAGGTATTTCCTTTTACTAAGGGCAACCGATGGTCACAGTTTAACATAAGATAAAATCCCTTTAAAGATTTAATATACTTAGTAATCTCATTTATTTCTCCCTCTTGATTACCTATTGCATAGCCTCGGTAGGATACAGACATAGGGATTCCTATAATTTTTATGGGTAGCTTTAGAGAGTAAAAGCTAGTAAAAGAAAAAAGGTCAATCTTTAGTTGATAGGAGACAAGTAGCATCCTTCCATCCAAATTGATGTGGTAACTCTGCTGACAGGGGTTAACCTCCTCCAACATCTTTAAAGTTTCCCTTTTAAGAAATGGCTGGTTTTCAGCAATTTCATCCCATAATTGAGGTATATGGTCCACTTTTTTATATACCTGAAACATTCATTCAGTCCCCCTAAAGGTTTATTAAAAATACCTTATATTGTTTGTACTCTTCATCGGCCCATCGAATTCCAAAACCTTTTGAAGCGTAGTTCTCTTCAAGAATCCATCCTGCTTCACAATACTGATATCGTCCCTTTGTTAGCCCATGGCAGAAGAGAAATAGGGATAAAACTGCCCCTGTTTTCTGATACTCTGGCAACACTCCTATTTCTACAATTTTGAATCGGTTAATTTTATTAGCAAATAATTTACTTTTAATTAGGGTTTTTAGTCCAATACTTTCCTGTGGCTTCATCAGCTGATTAAAATCGGGATACCATAGCATAAAGCCGATGGCCTCGCCATTATACTCTAAAAACAAGAGATTTTCTTCTTTTAAAAACAGCTTAAATTCTTGAAAGAGTTCTAAATCTTCTGCTAGCCTTCTTTCGTAATAAAATCTATGGTTTTTAAAGGCACGATTATTGATCTCAGTATAAATAGCAGCTTCTCTTTTCAAATCTTTAAAATTTGCTTTTCTTACTTGATATTTTGCTGTTACCTTATTTAATAGGCGTTCTTTTATTTTAAAGTCTAAATTTTTCATTTCTTTTAAATAGGACATTAACTTGATTTCTTCGTGGGCATATTTAGAAAAATAATCTATATAATAGGGTGGATTATAGGCGCTTCCAAAACTCTGTAATTCATCATACGAACTTGCCAAAAGACCTAAGCCGTAATTAACATGGAAATTTAGCCCCACTAAAATTTGATTTATTTGATGCTTTAATGCAACTTTCTTACCATATTCCATTATAAAATCAACAGCCTGCTCCTGCTTTTCTAAGGCTTCGAAATAGGCTATTTGTAATACATCCTTCATACGATCAACTATTGCAAAGGTACAGACAGCAACAATACGGCCAGATTCAATTACCATAATAGGTTCAATGGTTGTACTTTTGCAGATTTCTGCTTTACCTAGTAAAATTTCCTTAAGGGTACCACTCATAATATCTCTATAGTTTTCATTGTCTTGATAAATACCTTTACAAAAGTCTATATAGTCTTTGACAGTTGTTTTATCAACTATTTTAATTTCCATAGTTCACCTCATTAATCAACTTATCTATTGAATGATTATGTTTAATTGTTCATTATCATTATATCACATGATGTATTAATAAAAGGTAACCTTTGTTAATAATAGAATTTAGTTAAATTTTTAACGAATAACTGGTATAAAAAATTGTTTAAGAACTATATTGACACCCCTATTAACAAGAGATATAATTTATATCTACGCATATTTTGGTTTTTATATCAAATTTTTCCTCTTAAAACTAAATACTGACCTTTCAAAGGAGTGATTTCATGATTGAAGTAGAATCCCTATCTAAAAGCTTCAAGGTGGCAAAAAGAAGTGCTGGCATTGGATCGGCAGTAAAATCCTTATTTAATCCCCAATATTCAGTTGTTAATGCTTTAGAAGACATCTCTTTTCAAATTGATGAAGGTGAAATTGTAGGCTACATTGGTCCCAACGGTGCAGGAAAGTCTACAACCATTAAGATCATTAGTGGGGTTTTAGTTCCTGACAGCGGTAAATGTAAGATTTTAGGCAATACGCCATGGGAAAACCGAATCAAACATGTTAAAAATATTGGTGTTGTTTTTGGACAACGTTCACAGCTTTGGTGGGACCTACCAGTAATAGATTCCTTTAATCTATTAAGGGATATCTATAGGGTTCCTGAAGGAGAATACCGAAAAACCCTCAACCTACTAATCTCAATCTTAGACATCTCTTCTCTCTTAACTACTCCAGTTCGTCAATTAAGTCTTGGTCAAAGAATGAGATGTGAAATAGCCGCTTCTCTACTCCATAATCCGAAAATCCTTTTTTTAGATGAACCAACAATTGGACTTGATGCTGTTTCGAAAATTGCAGTTAGGAACTTTATAAAAACCATTAATCAAGAAAGAAAGCTGACAGTAATTTTAACTACCCATGATATGAATGATATAGAAGCGCTGGCAGAGCGAATTATATTAATAGGTAAAGGCCAAATCCTTTTAGATGGTACCTTAACTGACCTTAAAAAACGCTTTGCAAGCCATAAAATCGTGAAGGTTGACTTCACTGAAAACACTAAATCAATTAATATCGAAGGTGTAAAAATTTTAAACCGATCCAAAGAAAGCATGGCTTTATCGGTGGATTTAGATGTCATTAAGGTTTCCGATGCCATCGGTTTTCTAGCTAAAGATTTAGATATTCTAGACGTTTCGGTCCATAGTCGCCCAGTTGAAGAAATTATTGTAGATTTATATAAGGTGTATCAAATATGAGGGCCTATTATTCTTTATTCAAAATGAGGGTTCTTAAAGGATTGCAATACCGAACAGCCGCCATAGCAGGAGTTTGCACTCAATTCTTTTGGGGAATTATGTACATTATGATCTTTGAAGCCTTTTATAAGTCTTCAACTACACCTCAACCCATCACATATAACCAATTGGTTCAAGTAATTTGGCTTCAACAAAGTTTTTTAGTTTTGTTTATGCTGTGGTATCGAGATAGTGAACTATTTAATCAGATCACTAATGGAGATATTGCCTACGAACTCTGTAGACCTTCAGACTTATATGGTCTTTGGTACGCTAAATTAATTGGACAACGGCTTTCAGGTGCTATTTTAAGATGTTTTCCTATTATATTGATTGCAGCCTTTTTACCTAAGCCCTATAGATTTTCTTTACCAGCAGATGGTATTTCTTTTATTCTTTTTCTAATTACTATTACCCTAGCTTTACTATTAATTGTTGCAATATCTATGTTAATCTACATTTCCACCTTCTACACGATGTCCCCTACAGGCTCTTTATTAATGATCGCTGTTGCGGGAGAATTTTTTTCAGGTTTAATCATTCCTGTTCCCCTAATGCCCTCAATCTTAAGAAAAATAGTTTATCTACTACCCTTTAGATATACCTCTGATCTTCCCTTCCGTCTTTATGCAGGAAATATTGGGTTAAAGGAAGGACTTCTCAGCATAGGGGTACAATTAGTGTGGATTCTTATTTTAGTTTGGCTGGGAAGATTCTTAATGAAGAGAGCCTTTAAAAAAATCGTAGTACAGGGAGGTTGATGGCATGAAACTCTATCTTCGTTATGTATCAGTCTTGCTCAAAAGTCAAATGCAATACCGTACTTCCTTCATATTAGTAACAGTAGGTCAATTTTTCATACCATTCTTTATGTTTATTTCAGTTTTATTGCTATTTCAACGATTCTCTACTATTGCTGGCTGGACCCTTTATGAGGTAGCCCTATGTTATGCAGTAATCAACATCTCCTCATCCCTAAGTGAGTGTTTTGCAAGGGGTTTTGATACCTTCTCAATGCTGATTGTCAGGGGAGAGTTTGATCGAATTTTAGTAAGGCCCAGAACAACTTTATTACAAATCTTTGGTACTAAATTTGAGTTTTCTAGAATAGGGCGTCTAAGTCAGGGTTTTATTGCATTAATCTTTTCCTTAATGTATCTGGATGTTTCATGGGATTTATATCGTGTTTTAACCCTTCTACTTATGATTTTAAGTGGTACTTTTATATTCACTGGTCTATATATATTAGGGGCAACCCTTTGTTTTTGGACAGTTGAAGGACTTGAAGTTGTTAATATCCTGACTGATGGTGGAAGAAACTTTGCCCAATATCCCCTTAGTATTTATCAAGAATGGGTAAAGAAGTTTTTTACCTATGTTATTCCTTTTGCTTCTGTTAACTACCTCCCCCTTCAATATCTGTTAAACAAAGCTAATGGTAACCTTCTAGCTCATATGCTGGCCCCCATTTTAGGAATCTTGTTTATTATTCCCTGTATCTTAATTTGGAATTTTGGCGTTAAGCATTATAAGTCAACAGGTTCTTGATGGTTAAAACCCTAAAACCCTTGTAATTACCCCTCTATACCTTTTGAGAGGGGTTTACAATTTCCAATAAATATCATAAAATTAGATAATAGTTGCAAAGTATTTTATTAGTATTATGAACACTAACCGATTATGATCTTATCTAGGTTTAGTTATTGCTAAGGAATCTTTATTATAGAGATTTCCATCAGGGTAATAGGGTAATAAAGATACATAATAAATTTTTCTTGGAGGTATTTTATGAAGAACTTAAAAATTTACTTTACTTCGGATATTCATGCCTATGTCTTCCCAACAGATTATCGTGACCGTCAGGAAAAACCCGTTGGGTTATTAAATATGATGTCGGAATTTACTAAAGATGAAAACACCTTAATTATTGACGGTGGTGATACCATTCAAGGGTCTTCCTTTGCATCTTACCTTTCAAATAATGGAATTGGAAATGAAATTATCGCTGAAATTATGAATGAAGCGGGCTATGACTATATTACTTTAGGTAACCATGACTTTAATTATGGCTATGACTATTTAAAAAACTATATTAACCATTTTCAAGGTAAATGTTTATGTACCAACGTAACAGACCATACAAACGGCATTAAAATTTTGCCCTACGATATTAAAACCTTAGGTAATGGCCTAGTTGTTGGTGTTATTGGCTTTACAACAGACTTTATAACAACATGGGAAAAGAAGGAGCATTTAGAGAACTTTACAATAGATAACACCTACGCCTCTGTTGTTGAAACTTATCAATTATTAAAACCACAAGTAGATGTTTTAATCGGGATTTATCACGGTGGGTTCGAATACGATCTTCATAGTCATAAAAAACTTAGCCCCACATCAGAAAATATCGCCTATACAATTTGTAAAGACTTCGAATTTGATATTCTTTTAACCGGACATCAACATATGGAGATTTCAGGACAGGACCTTCATGGTACCTTTATCGCCCAGACTCCTGAAAATGGGAAGAAGTATATTGAAATGGAAGTTCTTTTTGAGGGAAGTAAAATTAAAGAGATTAGATCGGAGTTAAAAACACCAAAGATTAATCCTAATAAAAAGTTATATGAGAAACTTTTACCTATTGAAAATCAAATTCAAAATTGGTTAGACCAACCAGTGGGGTTTTTAGATGTTCCACTACAACCTAAAAGCCATATAGAAATGGCCCTAGAGGGTTCTTATATTGTAAATTTTGCAAATCAAGTTTCTTTAGAGGTCAGTGGTGCCGACCTAGCCTGCTCCTCATTAGGTAATTCGGTAAAGGGTTTTCATCAAGAAGTGTCTATACGAGATATCGTTTCAACCTACATTTACCCAAACACCTTAGTGGTGCTAGAAGTAACGGGAAAACAACTGTTATTAGCCCTCGAGAGATGTGGAAGTTATTTTGCCCTAGAAGATGGTAAGCCTACTGTTTCAGAGTTATTCTTAAAACCCAAGGTAGAGCATTATAACTATGATTTCTTTTCAAATCTATTTTATAGCTTTGATTTAAGAAAAGAGGCTGGAAATAGAGTAACTTCTGCTAAATTCAAGGGAAGGGATATTGAAGCTGAAAAAACCTATACCTTAGTCATGAATAATTACCGTGCAACTGGTGCAGGTGGCTATGACTTCTATAAAGAAGCTAAGATTGTTAAAGAGATTCAAGTAGAAACTGCCGAGTTAATTATCGACTATTTTAAAAAGAATCCCAATGTAGTTGTTGATAAAACTAAGTATATCGAAGATGTTATCTACTAGAGCACGAGGCCCTTCACCGGAAGAATGTTTGGTAGGCTATGTATTATAAAAAAACAAGGATGAAAATCTCATCCTTGTTTTTTATCCTCTAGCTAGTTTTGTTCTAATAGCTGTTGAGAAGTATTCTACGATTAAAACTAAAATAATTAGTCCTACTAATATAGCGCCTACTTCCCTCCATCTGTAAGCACTCATGGCAAAGATCAATGGAGCACCAATCCCACCAGCCCCTACAAGACCTAGAATAGAAGCATTTTTAATATTAATTTCATAACGATAAATTACTGTCGAAACGAAATTTGTCATTAGCTGAGGTAAAATACCATACCTAATTTTCTCTATCGTATTACATCCTGATGCATCAAGGGATTCTAATATTTTTTTATCTATATCCTCTATTGCTTCGATATACAGTTTAGCGATCATCCCTATTGATGTAATGGCTAATGTTAAAACCCCTGCAAATGGCCCTGGCCCAGTTACACGAATAAACATGATTCCGTAGACAAAGGGTGGGAAAGTTCTAATTGCAGCAATAATAAATACCCCTAACCAAGTAAAGTGTTTAGATACCATATTACTTGCGGAAATAAAGGCTAAAGGAATTGCTAAAATTGCCCCAATAAAGGTACCTAAAAATGCAATGGCTAGGGTTTCCATTAGTACAAAGGGAATCCCTTGTCTAGTCAAATTAAGCAACAAAGACCAATCGGGGTTAATTAACCCTGTAAAAATATTTTTAGCAATGACTACCCCATTACTCTGAATACCTCTAAAATTAATAGCCCCTTTAGACCAATACATAATTGCTAAAACAATAAATGTTGCAATAAGGTGAATGATCCATACCTTAGGTTCATTAGCTAAAGTGTCCATGATAATTTTATTAGGTTTTGATTCTATCATTTCTTGTTTTGATAATTTTTTAGTAGAAGTTTTCATATTATGCCAACCTCTCTCTTAAATACCGACTTATACTTTCAATAACAACTACCGTAATAAATAAGGTAAATAATATTACCCCTGCTCGATCATAGGCTCTCCAACCAAATTGTTCATCTAAGATTAGCCCTAGCCCCCCTGCTCCAACATAACCTAATATTGCAGCGTTACGAACGTTAATTTCAAAATTATAAAGGGAAATTGATAAATATGAAGGCAATACCTGGGGAACAATGGCACTTGCAAAAGCCTGTATCTTATTGGCACCTAAAGCTTCCATTGCAACAAAGGGTTCCATATCTACTGTCTCAATTTGCTCATAAAGCATTTTAGAAACAATACCAAAAGTAAATATGGTGATTGCTACTGTACCCGCAAATGTACCTATATCGAAAATATAGGTGGCAATTAGGGCAATAATTAGTGTTGGCATTGTTCTTACAATACTTAAAAATACCCTTGTAATATTCAAAGTAATCTTTGAACTATTAATGTTTGTTGAAGAAACAATTGCAAAGGGAATCGCTAATGCACATCCAATAATTGATCCTAATACTGACATTTTTATTGTGTCAAATAATGGCTTCCATACCCTTGGCATAAAGGCCCAATCGGGGGGATACATTCTTCTTAGTATAACAAGAAATTGATTTCCCCGTTGTATAATTGTAGAGAATTTAAAACCTGTCAACTCTACAGAGAAATATGTTACTATAATAAGTGCAATAACAATGTAAGGTGTAATTGGCTTTGGTGGTTTTACAACCTTACCGTTGCTTAACTTAATATCATTAGGAATAAATATACTTAAGACGGGTTGAAAAATGTTTTTAAGAATATTCATCATTTTACGCCCCCATTAATTCATCTTCTGATATTTTTCGGCCATAAATTTGAGTTAGTATTTCTTCGGTCACTTCTGTTGCTGGACCATCATAAATAATTTCACCTGCTCTAATTCCTACTACTCTCTCTGCATATTTCAGTGCTAAATCAACATGATGAATATTGATAATAACAGAGATGTTCATTTCTTTATTAATTCTTTTGAAGTCGTCCATTACTTGCCCAGCCGTAACCGGATCTAGGGCCGCTACTGGCTCATCTGCTAAAATAATCTCTGGGTTTTGGGCTAAAGTACGGGCTAAGGCCACCCTCTGTTGTTGTCCACCAGAGAGTTGATCTGCTCTAATATAGGCCTTTTCTAAAATACCCACTTTATCTAAGGCTTCTAAAGCAATGATCTTATCCTGCTTAGAATACAAGCCTATAAGTGACTTCCATAGTGGTAGGTCTGGTACTCTCGAAGTTAATACATTTTTAATTACTGTAATACGAGGCACTAAATTAAAGGATTGAAATACCATTCCGATTTTCCTTCTAAACCTTCTTAAAGCTTTACCATTTAGTTTGTTTACCTCATGACCATTTACAGTTAATGAACCCGATGAAATATCATGCATTCTATTGATTGTTCTTAATAGGGTTGATTTACCAGCACCCGACAATCCAATGATGGCAACAAATTCACCCTGTTCTATTTTTAAGGATACATCCTTCAGGGCTTGAACACCGTTGGGATATACTTTAGATACTTTATTAAAGTTGATCAAGTTATACCTCCGTTCAATAGCAAGTTAATATAAACAAATCTCTACTTCCATATCAAAATCTTCCTTTAAAAGATATAAAGACTGACTTTATCTTTAGATAAAGAAACTAAAAAATGAAATTAACATATAGGAGAGGGTTTCCCCCCTCCTATAAAATTAATTTCTATTAATCTTGTCTATGTTCAAACTAATTAAATTAATTAAAGCTTCTTAAAATTCTTTGTGCTTCACGCTCATTGTCATAATCTGAGCTTTTAGCAGGCTTATAACCTTCATGACTGTAGATTGCAATTACTTCTTTACCTTCTTCTGTAGCTGCAATATTAATGAAGGCATTTTGTAATGCTTTAATTAAGTCTGCATCCATTATATCAGCAGATTTACTTACAGAAATTGTATCATTATAGATTCCTGGTGTAACAGCAATTACATTTGTTTCATCCCAAATAGATTCTGTACGTCCATATTCAGTAACCCAGTTATTTTCATAGTCACGACGTGCATCTGCGAAAATTACACCAACGTCGATTTGTCCAGAAGCTAAACGAGCCATTGTACTTCCGTAAGAATCAGTCTGAACTATGTTAGATAGATCTGTAAGGGCTGCCCCATAATTTTGTTGTAACCAAATTGATGGATAAATATATCCTGCTGAAGAAGATGATGAACGAACTCCCCAGTTTAGAGCATCTAAATCTTCTAAAGTGATTTCTTCGCCATTATTTACTTTAGCAGAAATTGCTTGACCTTTTTCAGAAGGACCTGCAACTAATATAGAGCGGTAATAGGTTACTTGATCAGTAGTTCCTTGTGTTGGTTGACCATCATTCCAGTCTATAGCTTTTTCAGAATCTTTATTAAGACCTGCACGAGTCGCTGTTAAGATTACTTCTGCACTATCATCATATAATACATAAGTTCCTCCAGGAATGAATCCTACATGGGCAGTACCAGCACCTAGTGCCTCTCCCACTGCTTCATAACTTGTTCCTACTTCAATAATGATATCATCAAAATTATAACCTTCTTCTAATAATGCATCTTGTAATAAATCTTTAAGGGGACCTGTTGCAGCAATAATTTCTGATGGTTCTCTTGAAGGTACAAAATATACTACCAATGTTTCATGATTAATAATACCGTCTTCATCCTTCTCTCCACTTGTATTGTTGCTACTTCCACAACCTGCTAATAGAGAAACAACTAACAGAATAGACATTGCAAGAATCAACATTTTTTTCATCTCTCATTCTCCCATCCTTTAAATTTAATAACATAATAAAAATACCATTATTTAGTGAAACATTCAAGTAAAAAATACGTAAAATTATTGATATTTCTGCTATACATTTTGGTTACACTTCCACAAACCTCTAAATTACAATCATTAGAGTTATTAGCAAATGTTACAATCTATGAACAGATTTGCCAGCGAAAATTTATCCTTTTAGCCTTTTGTTATTTTATTGTTAATTCTTTGTTCAACCCTTGAATATACTATAGTTTTCATCCCTAGCAATTTTACTACCATTAACTTTAAAAATTGTTCGATCTAAGGGATTAACAAATAATTCCAAGGATATCACTTCCTCTTCAGATAGTAACTTATTCGTCTTCAAACACATAATTTTAATGTTATCAGAATTGTTTTTCAACTCTTTAATGTTCGTGTTTTTGTCATAACCTATTACCTTTATAACTTCTACTTCTTCTGGAACTGAATTTGCATTTTCAAAAATAATCTCATCATAATGTAAATCTGCAATATACCCTTTAAATGATTCGGAATAGTATTGATGTAAATTTAAATCATTAAGAGGATACTTAAGAAAATACTTACAACTTTCTAAGTCAATAGACATCAGTTTTTCTAAAGAACTTATTAATATCTTCTCAAATGGATCTTTGTTGTGCCTAATCACTTCCTCTCTACACTCAAAAATGACATCTAAGGTGTCTGCTGCTTCCAGAATTTTTCCTTCTATCGTGTCATCTTTAGGATTCAAGACAAATTGTCTTAACTCCCCAAGCCATGAAGTAGGTATGTCCTTCCTCATTCCACTCTCAAAAAAGCTCTCTTCTGTTAATCTGACAGCCTCCATCATTTCCGGCACTGTTCTCTTAGTATAGGACAAAATATCCCCTGTCCAGGCCTCTATTCCATCATGAAAAGTACAACCATAGAGTTTTTTCCAGTTTACTCTATTTCCAAACTTTCTTTCCTCCCACTTAGCTAATACATAACATAATTTCATCACAAAATCACTATGTTCTGCAACGCTCCTTGGCACTAAGTTTCTTTCCACTTGATAACGTTTAATATTTTCTGCTTTCTTTAACTTTAACAAAAGCTGTCCTATCGGCATAACCATTATCCCCTTTGTACAACCAATATTAGTTCGTTTTTTGTTCAATTCAAGTATCTACAGTAAAATATGATGCTAAGTAAATAATTATACTGAAAAGTCTTCAATATCCTAATTTTTGTATATTTTTACAAATGGTTTATGGTCTTTTAGTGCAATGGAGATGATCTTCTACCTCCTGCCATTCTACCCTGTAACCTTGCCCCTTCGAACAAAAAATTGATGTTGAAGAATACTCTGGATCTTTGTTTTTATCATAATTAGTCTCTTCTATCACCTCCTCTTCATTATGACAGGGGTAATATCCTGCATAAATTAAGTTAATACTACCTTTTCCTTGAGTAAAGGCGGCTAGTTCCATACTATAGCTCATAATTGTCTTAACCGGCGCTTTTCCTGTCACTACTGCTTTATTACCTGATATATTTGGTGGATCAAATGTTCCATAAAAGCTTTGTAGGTCGGAAAGCACTCTACCTATATGGTCAATATCAACTTTAATTGTAAAGTAATAGTAGGGCTCTAAAATAAGGTTATTAGCCTTCTCAAGTCCTTGTCGAAGGCCTCTGTAGGTAGCTTCTCTAAAATCCCCACCACTTGTATGCTTATTATGGGCCCTTCCTGTTAAAAGGGTTATTTTAATATCTGTAAGGCTACCACCAATTAAAATTCCCCTATGACTTCTTTCAAAAATATGATGCTTAATTAAATTCTGGTGACCTATAGTAAGATCATCGGCGTGACACTTATTTACGAAGCTAATCCCACTATTTCTTTCTCCAGGCTCCAGCTTCAAATGAACCTCAGCATAATGCCCTAGAGGTTCAAAATGCCCATAACCTTCTACTGTATTTTCAATTGTTTCTTTATAAATTATTTTAGGTTCTCCAAAGGAAATTTTGACCTTAAATCGATCCATTACTAGTTTTTCTAATACTTCCAGTTGAATAACCCCCATAACATGAAGATGAATTTCTTGAAGTCCTTCTTCCCAGGTAACGTTAAGGGAGGGGTCTTCTGCCTCTAAAATTCTAAAGACCTTCAACACATCTTTAATATTAAGGGTACTATCAAAAATGACTTTTGTTCGTAGAGTAGGGATCAAATCATAATCAATTTTTTCCCTTAAGCCACCTATACCTGTTCCCACCTTAGCTTTTGATATGCCCACTACAGCAAATAACTCTCCAGCTGATACGTGGTCCACAAGTTGATACTTATTACCATTATAGCGACGTATTTGGGTTATTCTTTCGCTAGTTTCCTTACCATCATCATCTAAATAACTGATAAACTCCCTTAGCTTGGTTGTTCCTTGTAATGCTTTAATATAGGTTATTCTTACTTCATTTTCATCATAGCGTATTTTATAAACCCTACCAGCAAATTGACTACTATTCTTATAGCTTGTCTCAGTTAATTTGTCTAGTTTCTCTAAAAACTCAATAATACCCTTTCCTTGTAATGCAGAACCATTGCAGCATGGGAACACAATCCGCTTAGTAATCATCTCCCTCATTTTATTTACCCATAATGTCTTCTCATAACCAACATTCATATATGTTTCTAGTAGAAATTCATCTCTTTCTGCTATTGACTCAATTAGCTCTTCTGTTAGCATACTGTCCCTAAAAGAATTATTGATATCGATGACATCTGCCGTAAGATTAACACGAATATCTTCTAATACTTGCACAACATCAGCACCAACCCGATCTATTTTATTGATGAAAAAGAAGGTTGGTACCTTATGTTTCTGCAAAAGTTGCCAAACTGTTTCAGTATGTCCTTGAATCCCTTCTACTGCACTTATTATTATAATTGCATAATCCATTATTTGAATTGCTCTTTCCATCTCAGGTGAAAAATCCACATGACCAGGAGTATCCACCAAATAGTATTGTGAGCCATTGTATGTAAATGAGGCTTCATCTGAAAAAACTGTTATCCCCCGCTCTTTTTCTATATGGTGACTATCTAAAAAAGCATCTTTATGATCTACCCTACCTTTTTGTCGAATACTCTTTGTAATATATAATAATTCCTCTGCAAAGGTGGTTTTCCCTGCATCAACATGGGCTAATATACCTATGGTTTTTTTCATTTCTTCACCCCTATATTTCTATTAGGTCTATTATATCAAAAATATTTATAGACTTTCTTCTAGTAAGTAAAACTTTTCTAATGGTTTTTCCACTTTCCCCTATGGTCATTGATCAATGTTCTAACAAAGCAAATTCTTCTTTTTGAAAGATTTATAGGTTGACTTTAGATGAAGAAACTGTAAGCTTACACAATTTAATCCAATTAAACTAGTTATCTCCTTATGTTGAAACTATGTTGAAACTCATTACATAAAGTTCCCTTATTTTAAAATAATTTAAGTGTAGCATTCCTATTCATTAAAAAAGCCCTTATAGCAAGCAGTTATTAACTTAATCTGTTTGCTATAAGGGAGTTCTATACATTTAGTGTTTTTACAATATCAAAAATTTCTTGAGGTTTTTCAACAACATAGTCAGGACCACCACTCTTCAACAACTCTGATAAATCATAACCCCATGTAACTGCAATCATTTTAACCGATACTCGTTTACATGCTTCAACATCTCGAAGTTCATCACCTACATAAACAATTTCATCTGCTTTAAGGTTTGTTTGCTTAAGATACTTCTTTATGGTTTTATCTTTACCAAAAAGATTATTAGAAGAGATAATTCTATCGAAAACATCAATTTCATTATTTCTTAAAAAAACCTCAATGTTTTCTACCGAATTAGAAGATATAATAGAGGTACTAAGACCATCTTTTTTTAGATTAGCTACCAGTTCTAGTATATGATCAAATACCTTAATATTACCAATTAATTGTCTATATTTTACCGTACACTCTAGTAGAATTTTAGGCACCTTATAAAAGGGAATTCCTACTTTCTTTAGCCTTTGTTTAATCGGAAGATTCATGAGACCTTTTAATTCCTCCATAGTTACTTGTCTATAATGATATTTTTGTGAGTATTCATTATAAATTTCAAAAGCTAACCCCAAAGAATCTGCAATTGTACCATCAAAATCAAATACAACATGTTTTATCAAAACATTTCCCCCTAATTACAATCTATAAATATACAAATTTCCTTTAGCTTAAAAATAATTTAATCATTTTTCTGTCACAAAGTCAATTACATTATTTAATTATTCTACAATAATTTTTATCTGCAATATTATCTATTTAATCAGTTAAAAAATCCACATATAAATGTTAAAAATATAGAAAAAAATGTATATTATATCTAGTCAGCTGAGAGATCACACTAACCCTATTATCTAAGTTATTTTATTTTTACTACAGTAATCCTCAATAAGCTGGATAAATCGATTTCCATAGTTCTCAAACTTCTTTAACCCTACTCCATCAATTGTCAGTAGGGATTCTTTTGTCTTAGGGAACACAGCTGCCATTTCCTTTAGTGACTTATCATGAAATATCATAAAAGGTGGTAGTTTTTTTTCCTTAGAGAGTTCTCCCCTTAACTCCTTTAAAAGGTGATATAAATCTTCATTGTAATCTTCTATAGGTCCTTTAACTCCTGTAGCTTTTTTCTTAGCAGAATTCATTGTCTTAGCTTCAACTAGTGCTTTTTTATGCATCACCTTAACATCACCTTGTAATACTTCTCGGCATTTAGCTGTAAGCTTCAATACGGGAAATTGATCTGCGGTAACATGAATATAGCCTCTAGAAACTAAAGTCATAATTATTTCCCTTACTGCCTCTTCACTGTATTCCTTCATGATTCCGTAGGTAGAAACTAGGTCTAATCCCTGCTGAGTCAATTTTTTACTCTTTGAACCCCTTAAGACCTGTATTACAATATTTATACCATAGCGCTGCTTAACTCGATAAATACAAGATAGGACTTTTTGTGCTTCTAAGGTAATATCCACCATCTCTGACTGATCTAAGCAGTTACTACAATTTCCACAGTATTCCTCCATTACCACTTCATCAAAATATGTTAATATCTTATTTCTTAAACAATCATTGGTATGGCAAAAATCAATTAAATATTGAAGATTTTTATATTGTAGTGCTAGTCTTTCTGGTAATATGTATTCACTTTCCATAATTAATTTTTGCTTTACTACATCAGATGGTGAATACATTAAAATACACTGACTATCCTCACCATCTCTTCCAGCCCTTCCTGCTTCTTGATAATAGGCCTCCATATTTTTTGGCATATTAAAATGAATTACAAACCTTACATCAGGTTTATCGATTCCCATACCAAAGGCATTGGTTGCAACTATCAATCGAGCTCTATTATACATGAAGTCTTCTTGGGTTCTTTCCCTACTTTCAGCATCCATCCCCCCGTGATAACCCCTAACTGAAAATCCACTTTCCTGTAGCTTTGATACTAGGGATTCAACTGTTTTTCTAGTAGCACAATAAATAATACCTGGATCATTTTGATAATTTTCCTTTAAATAATTTATTAAATAACTATTTTTGTTCCCTACTTTAACTACTCGGTAGAATAAATTAGGTCGGTCAAATCCCGTTGTAATCTCTAGTGGATTAATTAAACCAATTAGTTTCTTAATTTCTAATGTTATTTCTTGGGTTGCCGTAGCAGTAAAGGCGGCTACAACAGGCCTAGAGGTAAGACTTTTAATAAATTTAGGAATTTCACTATAACTTGGTCTAAAATCATGGCCCCATTGACTAATACAATGGGCTTCATCTATGGCAATAAAGGATACTTCAATCCCTTTGATGATATCAAGAAACATTTTAGTATTTAGTCGTTCTGGAGCAACGAATATAATCTTATATTGATTTAACTTAATTTCATTTATTCTCTGAATAAAAGAATCTTGATCTAAGGTACTATTTAAACTTGTGACTGGTATACCTATTTCATTTAAGGAGTCTACTTGATCCTTCATGAGGGAAATGAGGGGCGAGATAACAATTGTTATTCCCGTCATCATAACTGCAGGTAATTGATAGCACAAAGACTTACCACCACCAGTTGGCATAATTCCTAAAACATCTTTTCCCTTTAGTATCCACTTCACAATTTCCTCTTGTCCCTGCCTAAAGGTATCATACCCGAAGTACCTTCTTAATTCATCTTGTATATTCATGGTTTCTCCTCACTTTAAATCTGCATTTATTCAACATAAATTGTTATCCGACTCTAAAATAACTTATCATATAATAAAAGAAAAAGCAAAAACCAAAAGAAGAAAAACAGCAGCACAACGTCTAATTAGTACGTGGCGCTACTGTTTATAATTGGAGAAAAAATCTAATTATTATAGTATAAATTTTCTGTTGAATAGTAAGGATCACTAGTAATATCTATGCCTAAGTTTCTAAATGTTTCTTCGTCACTTAAACTTAAGATAGTTGTTGAATGGGCCTTACAATCTTTAAGGAATGCCAGCTTGTCCATCGCTACTTGAGCGGTAGGGTTTGTTGCAGCACAGATACTTAAAGCAATTAATATCTCTTCGCAATTCAATGCTGGACTTTTACTTCCTAAAGTCTTAGACTTTAATTTTTTAATAGGTTCTAGAATTACTGGTGATAAAAGGTGGATCTCATCTGAAATATTAGCAAGATACTTTACTGCGTTTAATACTACAGCTGCTGTAGCAGTCATCAAATCTGAACCTTTTCCAGTTAAAATTGTTCCATCATGAAGTTCAATAGCTAAAGCAGGGCAAACTTCGGTTTTAGTAGACTCTTCTTTTAGTTTAACCGCTCTATCTCTAGCTGGTACAACAACTTTACGATCTTCTTGCTTCAGATTCAGTTCTTCCATAATAAGTTTTACTCTTTCAAAGGTATCTTTATCTACATAACCTTTTTTATATTCGCATTCTGTTTTAAAATATCTTCTAATAATTTCTTGTCTTGAAGCTTCTTTAACAAGTTCATCATCGGTAATTCCAAATCCTACTCTATTGACTCCCATATCTGTTGGAGACTTATAGATAGATTCTTTGCCAGTAATTTTTTCTAAAATTCTTTTAAGTAACGGAAACGTTTCAATATCTCTATTATAGTTAACAGTAATTTCATTATATGCATCTACATGAAAGGAATCTATCATATTAACATCTTTTAAATCTACTGTTGCAGCTTCATAGGCAATATTTAATGGGTGTTTTAATGGTACATTCCAAACAGGGAAGGTTTCAAACTTTGAATATCCAGCTACGTTACCACGCTTGTGCTCATGGTAGAGCTGACTAAAACAAGTTGCTAATTTACCACTACCTGGACCTGGAGCGGTTACAACAACAATTGGTTTGGAGGTTTCGATATATGGGTTCATACCGTATCCTTCGTCACTGACAATTGTATCAACATCGGATGGGTACCCCTTGGTTGCACGATGGGTATAAACTTTAATTCCTCTTCTTTCAAGTTTATTAATGAAGACAGTAGTTGCTGGTTGTCCATCATATCTGGTGATAACTACACTGTTAATGTCAAGCTCGAAAGATCTTAGATCATCTATAAGTCTTAGGGTATCTACATCGTATGTAATCCCAAAGTCTCCTCTTATCTTGTTTCTTTCGATATCACCTGCATATACGCAAATAATTACTTCAACTTTTTCTTTTAGCTTGTGTAAAAGCTTGATTTTAGCATTTTCGTCAAAGCCCGGTAAAACCCTTTTTGCATGTAAGTCGAACATTAACTTGCCACCAAACTCTAAATATAACTTATCATAGTGATTAACTCTCTCTAAAATATACTTCGACTGTTCTTCTAAATACTTTTCATGGTCAAATCCTATTTGCATATTAACTCCTCACTTTTTCAAATCATTTTTGATCACTTTTTAATGTATATAGTAACGATTTTATCGATTAAACCAATACATCTTAAAAATTCACGACTCTTTATTATGCCATATTTTCACCCTAAAGTAAATAGTAAAGACCCCCAAATACGGAGGTCTTGCTTTAATTTTTCTTTCTATTTATTAATAAACTTTACTGCAGTACCATAAGCCATTACCTCAGCTGCACCTTGAGCAACTGCCGTTGAAGCATACCTAATATTCACGATACCGTCAGCACCCATCGTTGCTGCTTCTTCAACCATTCTTTTTGTAGCCTTTGCTCTAGCTTCGTTTATCATTTCAGAATAACCCTTAAGTTCTCCACCAACTAATCCCTTAAATGCACTAGCTATATCCTTTCCAACATGTTTAGCCTGAATAGTTGAACCCTTTACCAGTCCTAAAGTTTCTAGTTCTTTTCCACTAATGTAATCAGTATTTACTAAGATCATCATCATCTTCCTCCTTGATTTCTTTTATTCTTTCAATATAAACTTTAATAAAGGTTATTAAAACAATCAATATCCCGCCACCAATTAAAATTCTTAATAGGATAAAAAGCTGGGAATAGCCTGGGATAAATAATACAGCCAATCCATAGATCGATAAGAATATAATTACTAAGAGTGCTATGATTGTTACCGCAATATATTTTCTCATTTTCTTCACCCCTTATATATTATATTACCTTATTTTCAGTATATTTCAACAAAAAAGAAAAGCATTTAAAAGAAACTTAAAAGCCCCATATAAAAATATGGAGCTCCCTATATAGAGAAGGTATTATACTAAATCAAATTAGTATTTATTGATTAGCACTAAATTGTTTTAACAGTAATCTCTGGCGGAGTCATCATATGCTTCTTTACTGCACATAAGTTAATTGAACGCAATATTGCTTCTTTATATTTAATCGGGAATCCATCTGGTAATGTTAGTTTTAAGTCGATATCGCTAATTAAACCTGTATCGGGGTTTTGCTGGATATCCATTTCCAACTTTAATCCTTCTGTATCTAACCCTTTGTTCTGACAAAATCCAAGGGCATAAATACCTGCACAGGTGGCGATGGATGATAAGAATAAGTCAAATGGAGTTGGCGCTGCCCCTTCACCACCACTATAGACTGGTTGATCTGTTTCAATGTTAAAACCCTTCATATGGGCATCTACTCGTTTTCCTCCTGGAAAACTTACTTCTATTAAAGCCATCTTCAATTCACTCCTTATTTTTACATTATGGTCATTTAGTCTTTCTTAATTATATTATATCACCCCTCCCCCACAGGGGAAAGGGTTTTGTAACTTTTTTTAAAATTTTATAGCTTTCTTCGGGAGATTTATAGGATGACAATAGGCAAAGATACTAAGCCACTTACACAATTAAACTCAATTAAAATGGTTATCTGCTTGTGTTGAAACCCATTATCTAAGTTCTCTTATTCTAATATAATTAAATTTGCCCTTCTAAATGTTAGAGCAGAAAAAAAACCACTATTCTATCATAGTGGCATTAAAAATTAAAATGAAGGATAATTGAAGGAAGATCTAATCAAAATGATAAAGGTTTAATCCAGCCTCTTCATTAAAAGCACGTTCTACAGTTCCTTCTATTGATTCTATTAAAAATTCTCCTGTTGCACTAATTACCCCTTCGTTAAGGTGTCCCCCATAGGTTTTGTATTCATTGTCGGATATATTGATATGAAGGTGTAGATAAACCTCTCCCTTCATAGTACTGATATTTCCTAATAAGCTGGTAATTTCAAAGTCTCCTTCTAATATCGTTGAATGATAGGCTTTAATTGCTGTCTCAAATAACCCTATCTTTACTCGATTAACTGCTCCAATTCCCTTTACCCAACCAAGGGTAATATTTTGATCTTGGCAAAACTTTTTTAGGGTTGCTACAATTTCTTCTGATTTGTCTAATCTTAAGATATACTTATTGCCAAATTGCTTAAATTCCATATTCTCACCCCATGTTTTAATTATTATACTCTATCTAAAATTAAACATTAATAATAGATTTCCTTCTAAAAATCATTAAAATAATGTTAATGTAATGCTTACCTATAGACTTGAGGAAATTACATAATACCATAACAATGAATTTATATTCGATTTATGCAAAAAATAAAAACTAAGTTGCCAATTGTGAAAAGCAGATGGCCGAAATCTTAGATTTCGAGGCAGTCGCTTTGTTATAAACTTTAATACTAATTACAAATGTTTATAATATTGAACTGTTAGTATAAAAGTTTCTAACATCATTTATATTACTCGTTGAACACTAAGCAGCGAAGTTTTTATTTTAGACCCATTAGATCACTAAAGAGTTAAGTACATTTCATACTGTGCAATTTTTTCTTTTTTAAAGTTAATGTGTTTAGCAAAACCTGCTAAGCTAGAATTGTTAGGAAAACTAATATTTAGTTTGTCTAGCCCTAGTTCCAATAGAGCCTTTACTAGTAAACTTTTGCCTATACCTCTATGTCTTTCACAGGGTTTAGTCCATAGAAAATATATCTTCCCACTGTTACTTATACTTATTCCACCTAGTAAGTTAGTCCCCTGATAGGCTCCTAGATGAAGTAATCCTTCCAGTTTTTTTATATAATCTATATCGTTCTGCCAATTCACATGGGTGTCTTTCATTTGATCTAGTTCTTCTATTTCCTTTATTGTTATTTCTTCTATCTTGATTGATTCATTTACAGTTTTACTTATATCTCCACTCGCCTCATAAGAATAGTAACTAATATCATATATTTTTTCGTATCCAAGGGATGTATAGAACCTAATTGCCCTATCATTGCCCACAATAACTTCTAAAAACATTTGTTTGCAATGGTTAGCATGGGCTACTTCCTTATGTAGTCGGTAGAGCTCTTGACTGATCCCCTTACCCCTATATTCTGGATGTACACATAAAACACCACATCTTAAGGTTTTTACACCCTCATAGTTTTTAATTCCTCCTAAAATGACCCCCACCGGATTGTTTTCATCTAAAGCTATATAGGAATATTTAAGCTCATTACCCTCTGGGCCAAAAAATCTCTTTATAAATACTTCCTTAGACATCTCTAATTTAATCATATAGTCAGAAAATCCAATTTTAAAGGCTTCATAGACTTCATCGATACTTACCTTATCACAATTTTCATATTTTATCATTACAATCTCCCTTTTCGATCTACTTTAGGATCATTTAGTGTAGTTTTTTATCCCGCTGAAATCAGTTCTGCATAACAAAATTGAGGCATTAACTAAATTTAGTATTGATGATACAATTTTCTTAGTTAGCAATCATCTTAACCAGATATTATGTAGTTAATTATCAAGGACTGGAATGTCATTAATTATTCGTTTTTTCATATCCTCAATGATTTTTCTTTTTTGGTCACTAAATAGATTAATGTCTAAGTGATTAAAACATACTCTTTTCCATCAACTCTTGTCTCAAAAACATTATCATTAAATCCGCCTAGCAATTTAATACTAGAACAATCGCCAATAGTCAATTTCATAGCTTTATCAACAACAATATTGCTAATCAGTCCAATCAACTCCTTTAACATTCCTACCTTTATCTATTGCCCCAAATTTCCTTTTATTTAATTTTTATTATTAGTAAGAAGGACATAATATTAATTTGAGGAAACCTTTACCTTTAACTAATTTTCAAAATATTTTCAGTATTGTATATATATTACCTAAGTTTTACTGACATAGCAACACTTTTAATATTTTTGATATTTTACTTTTACCTACTATCTACCGAGGTAATTGCATGATTAATGCGCATGCTAATTCTAATATTAATTTTAATTTTAATTAATGGAAAATAAAACTACCTTACTTGCCTTAAAAGATTAGTATAGTAATACTATAGTAGTTGGCAATTACTCACTCCTTATGGAGGAATTCCACTTACAATTTATATATAGAGGGACTATAATTCTGAGGTATGGGAGTATGGGTATGAAATTTCCACAATCATGCTTGTGGATAAAAAATGAAAAACTAAAAATAATGATAAGAAAATCCGCTGAGGGGGTTCAGCGGATTATTATAACTTTTGCTTGTTTATTTTCTTTTTTTATTTATCTTTATTATATCTTTTTATCTTTTTGACTACCTTTTATTTTTTTATTCATCTTTTTATTTTTTATTCTTTAATTTTTATCTTATAATATCTTTTAATTACTTTTAATTACTTTTAATTATCTTTTATATTTTATAATGATTATACCCTAGCATAGATATCTTCAATATACTTTTTACTTGCTTGTGCAGTATCTTCTGTTGCATTTTCTAGCAATACTTGGATATAGGGCTTTTGTACCTTCGTAAGCTTAATTAGTAGCTCATAATTTAACAGACCCTTACCAGTTTCAACTGTAACCATTTTTCCATCTTCAATGATGAAATCTTTGGCATGTAAAATTACAATTCGATCACCAAATAGTTCAAAGGATTCTTTAATAATCTCATCTTGATTTTGATAGTTTTCAATTGAAAGGAAGTTTACTGGGTCAAAAATTACCTGTAGGTTATTTGATTGTATTGTATCTAAAACCCGCTTCATTTTTTGAGGTGTAGAAACTGAATGTGAAGTTACACCTTCAATACATACTAGCACGCCAAACTTTTCTGCTTCTTCAACAAGTTCCTTCACACTTTCAATAAGGATTTGAAGGGCTTCTTCACTATGGGTTGCAGGGTTATAAGAGAAATCAGCATTCATAGAACCAGTTTCTGTACCAACGATACTACAACCAAAGTCTCTGGCATATCTGATATGCTCTTTAAAACGGTCTAAAGATTTTCTTCTTTCTACTGGATCAGGATGTATTGGGTTAATATAGCAACCCATTACTGCTACATGTATGTTTTCTTTATATAGGGTTTCTCTAATATAGTTAGCCATTCCTGGATTAAGCTTTCCTAAACTAGAATCTATGCCAGCAACTGCTTTACCTAGTGCTAATTGAATACAAGGAAATCCTTTGTTTCCAATTTTCTTAGCTAAATCTTCAATATTTTGTTTTCCAAAATCATGGGCTCTTACACCAATAATCATAAATATACACCACCTGTTAGTTTTTATTATTTCTATTTAGATATCTTTGTTATAAAGTAGTTTAATTATTCAGTTCTTCAACAGTCTTATAAATCCTTTAATCACTAGCAAACTTCTTTTTTTAGTTATCTGCAACTAAAGAAACATAGGCCTTCTTACCTTCTCTTTTCAATTTATGAATTACTACAAAACCAACTATTAAGGAGGTTACCCCCACCATTGCATTACTTACCATCATGGCAACACCTACACTTTCACTTCCCAAATTGGTGAAGTTTTGCATAATATAAAGGGTTGGAATTCTAAAGGCAAATAATCTTAGAAAGTTAATTACTAGTGTCAATCGGGTATATCCAAAGCCATATAGTAACCCCATAACTGCCGATGATACAGTGAGGGTCACCAATGCATAAATTTCATAGCTTAAAATCCCTTTTATCACTTTTGCAAACTCTTGGTCTCCAGATACAAATATACCGATCATCTGATCCATAAAAAAGACAGTAACCACTAAACCAAATATTCCTAACCCAATAGTGATGTAGAGGGTTTTTTTAAAGGCATCAATAGCTCTATCAATATTGTTATTCCCCAAGTTCTGACTTATAATTGCAGCCTCTCCATCTTGAAAGCCGTTGGCTGTACTGGTAATTATGCCTGCAATGTTATTTGATACCCCCAAGGCTCCCACCACCATACTTCCATAAAAAGCGCTCATGGAATTTACAATAACTTTCCCAAAGCTAAAGGAGAACTTCTCAAAGAAAATAGGTGAAGCTAAGGTGATAATCGGCATGACAGTCTCTTTTGATAAGTCTATACTTCTATAGGAAAGTCTAAACTCTCCAACAGTAGTCATCATATTATACAAGCCTATTACTGTTAATAAAGTATGGGCAATTAATGTTGCAACTGCCATCATTGTGATGCCATAATTAAATACATATACAAATAAAGCCGTTAAGATCAGCTTAACTAAAATTACTAGCATATTTAGCTTAAGGATAATCTTAGTATTTCCCTTCGCCTTTTCTATGGCTATATAGACATTATTAATAAAAATCGTGACAATCGTAAGTATTTCTACGATAAAGTAACTGGTCCCTACATTAATCAACTCTTCTGGAGTATTTGCAAGCCTTAGTATTGGTCTTGCAAAGGGTAATAGTACCACCAACAATAAGACCCCTATCCCAATTGCTAGGAATAAGACTGTATTAACATATTTTTTGACGTTCTTACTATCACCTGCTCCATAGAACCTTGCTATAATGATGCCCCCTGCCACAGCTAGCCCTGCTCCTACAGCTACAATCATTGTTTTTATTTGTGATAAATAGGCAACTGCAGAAACAACATCAGAACTGATGTGGGCTGCCATCATGGTATCCAGAAAGCTAAATAAATGGTTAAAGGTATTATAGATGGCTAGAGGCAAAGAAATTGATAAAACAACCTTCCAAATACTCCCCTCCAACACAAAACGTCTTCTTTTACTGTTTAAAATTGTACTCATATTATGTCCATCCTCGCTATTTTTTTTTATGTCCCTCACCCTTGCCGATTATGGATCGACCCTAAAGAACTACTATCCCAATTATACATTACCCTCCCGTTACATTCTGCACATTTATTGCCTATTAAGTAAATTTATATGCATATTTTGCTCTAAGCAGATATTCTTATGATATAATTATAGGGAGGTGATAATAATGAAAGAAAATAATATAGAATTTTCTTATCCTGATAATAGTTTTTACTTTTCCCATCGGGAAGTATATGGCCACTTTAACATGCTCTCCCACCATTTTCATAATACTTTTGAAGTATACTACCTATTATCGGGGGAACGATATTATTTCATAAAGGACAGGGTTTTTCATATTAAGCCTGGTAATTTAGTATTAATTAACGAGAATGATCTTCATAAAACCACTGATGCAGATACAAAGGATCACACTAGAATCCTCTTGAACTTTAGTAGAGACTACCTTATGTCAAATAGTCAAACAAACATACTATTAAAGGATCTCTTTACACAGAATATAAATGTAATTCCTCTTCTTCCTACAGATCAGCAGCATGTGGAGGCTCTGTTATATCGAATGAACCATGAAATTCAGCAAAAAACTATCGGTTACGAGATCTCTTTACAGTCACTATTGTTAGAGCTTTTAGTCTATACTAGACGTACAATAAAAGAAGACAATATCAACGGGTTAGATCATCCAAGCCCCATGCATGAGAAAATCTCTGAGATTGTTCAATTCATCAATAGAAACTATAGTAACCCCTTAACCCTGCTGTCTATCTCAAAACAGTTCTATGTTAGTCAATATTATTTAAGTCGAGCCTTCAAACAAGTAACAGGGTTTACTTTTATAGAATATTTGAATAGTGTACGCATACGGGAAGCTCAACTTCTTCTTCGACAATCTAACGAGAAGGTAATTAATATTGGTGAAAAGGTTGGTTTCCAAAATAACTCTCATTTCGGTAGAGTTTTCAAGGAAATTACTAATCTATCACCTCTTCAATATAGAAAGCTTAATAAGTGAAAAAAATGCTGTTATCGATCTCCTTCGAGAACAGCATTTTTTCATTTTTACAAGGTTACACCTGTTTTAAATATTGATATCTCTCTAAAGTTTTGCTTTTCATTATTTACATACTCACCACTAGCAACAGATATAACATACTGAACAAAATCGTCTAAAACTTCTTCCATTGTATGATCCTCCAATAATACACCTGCATTAAAGTCAATCCAATGGGGCTTTAAGTTATATAACTGAGAGTTTGTAGAAATTTTCATTGTAGGAACAAAACTTCCAAATGGTGTCCCTCTACCTGTAGTGAATAATACCATATGGCAACCAGCTGAACCTAAGGCTGTTGCAGCAACAAGGTCGTTTCCTGGTGCATTTAATAGATTTAATCCTTTTTTCTTAATTCTTTCACCATACTTTAATACATCTACAACAGTAGCTTCTCCACCTTTTTGAGTACAACCTAAAGATTTTTCTTCTAATGTACTGATCCCACCAGCTTTATTTCCTGGGGAAGGATTTTCATAGATAGGTTGCTCATGTTTGATAAAGTACTCTTTAAAATCATTAACTAAATTAACGATATTTTCAAATACTGTATCATCTTCAGCTCTATTCATTAGAATTGTTTCTGCACCAAACATCTCTGGTACTTCCGTTAAGATTGTTGTACCGCCTTCTGATATTAAGAAGTCAGAAAAAACGCCTAATAATGGATTTGCAGTGATTCCAGAAAAACCATCAGAACCGCCACATTTTAATCCAATTTTTAATTCTGAAATTGAAACATCTTCTCTTTGATCTTTCTTCATTGCTTCATATAACTCTTTTAGGTATTTAACCCCTTCTTCAATTTCGTCAGAAACCTCTTGAGAAATTAAGAACCTTACTCTTTCTTCCCTAAAATCACCAAGGGCCTTACGGAAGTCTTCCATATGGTTATTTTCACAACCTAACCCTAAAACTAGAACCCCACCACCGTTAGGGTGATTTACAACATCAGTTAAGATTGTTCTAGTATTTATATGGTCATCTCCTAATTGAGAGCAGCCATAGTTATGCTTAAAAACTTCAATAGCATCTATTCCCTCTGGCTGTACTTCTGCCTTAAATCTTTCAATAATTCTTTCAGCTATTCCATTAACGCATCCAACAGTTGGTACAATCCAAAGTTCGTTACGAATACCAACTTCACCGTTTTCTCTTCTATATCCTTTAAAGGTTAAGTTTTTATTTCTCACTTCTAGATCTTTAAGTTGTTGGCTAAATTGATATTCTATTGTACCAGAAAGGTTTGTTTTAATGTTATGGGCATGAACCCAAGCACCAGCTTTTATTTCTTCAACGGCATGACCAATAGGATATCCATACTTAATAACATTTTCACTTTTTCCTAAGTCTACAAGGGCAATTTTATGTCCTCGTTTAACATCCTCAAGAAGTACAAGTTCTTGGTCATCAATATTAATCATTTCACCTTTAGCTAAATCCACTAAAGCTACTACAACATTATCATTCTGATTAATTTTAATATATTTTTTCATTACATCATCTCCTGTAATGCTATTTTTAAGCCAGATTTTTCGATCTTAACTAATTGACTTGCAATTGCATCTGTTAGACCTTCTACTTCATTTAAATCCATTTTCCAGATTCTTTCTGCCCCTAAAACCTCCTTTGTAAGATTATATAGGGCTTCTTCAGAACCATCATTATTGTTCCAAAGCGTAGCAAACATTTCTAAAATATCTTGATCATCTGATAAAGCAATTGGAACCCCGTCTCTTTCTCCCTTATAGAAGGAAATTAAGGATGCCAATGAAAAAACTAATTTTTGAGGTAGCGCATTTTTTCTCTTCTTATATTCTAGTATAGATGGTAATACTCTAGTTTCAAACTTACTCATTGAATTTAAAGCAATACTCATTAAATAGTGCTTAATAAAAGGATTTCTAAAACGATCTAACACATCATTGGCAAATACATCTAATTCTTCTTTTGATAAGTCTAAAGTTGGAATAATCTCTTGGAATATTGCTTCTTTAATATATTTACCAATTACTTCATCTTCTACAGATTCTTTTACTGTTTCGCAACCATATAAATAAGCAACTGGCACCATAGTTGTATGGGCTCCGTTAAGAATTCTTACTTTTCTAGTTCTATATGGGGTCATATCATCAACTACTAAAACATTTAATCCAATCTTATGGGCAGGGAATATATCTTTAATCCATTGGGGTCCTTCAATTACCCAAAGATGGAATTGCTCTGCCTCTACTACAAAGTCATCTACGTATCCTAATTCCTTCGTAATCTCTTCCATTCTTTCCTTTGGTTTACCAGGAACAATTCTATCTACTAAACTATTACAGAAGGTATTTGCTTCATTAATCCAGCTGATAAAACCTTCTTCAAGATTCCATAACTTAGCCAATTTTAAGATGATATCTTTTAATTTTTCTCCGTTTTTATCTATAAGCTCACATGGTATAAAAACCATCCCCTTTGATGGATCTCCATTAAAGGTTCTATATCTATGGTATAAAAATGCAGTTAATTTTCCAGGGAAACTCTGTTGAGGTCGATCCTCTAATTTATCATTCTCATTAAATTCGATACCTGCCTCTGTAGTATTAGAAAATACTAGTTTAAGTTCTGGATTTTCTGCAGCAGCAAGATACAGATCATAGTTTGAAAAAGTATTAATTCCTCTAGTGATAGCGTTGTTTACAGATACTTCACTTAATACCTTTCCATCTTTTATTCCATTCATATAAAGGGTATAAAGTCCATCCTGACCATTAAGTCTTTCTGCTGAAGACCCATTACGAGGTTGGATTACTAAGACACCACTATCAAACCCTGCTTCTTTGTTTAACTTATCCACCATCCAATCAGCAAATCCTCTTAAGAAATTACCTTCACCAAATTGAAGTATCCTCTCTGGGTACTTTTTAAATTCTTTGTAAACACTTTGATTTAACTTCATTAATTTTTCCTCCTTGGGTCTTAAGTATTGTTAACGTGTGCAATTTTGTTAAAATCCCACAATAGATGTAATCTTAAAATGAGATTTTATTTAGGAAATTGCATCTTACCATGGTACTTTAAAAAATATTCTACTTTCTCTCAATACCAGTGCTTCAATAATGAGGCAATCTCCTATTAGTGTTCTATATATCTATTCATTTTTTGATTTTGTATATTTTTCAATATGTTTTTTAATATACTTTTTAATATATTATTTTATATATTTTTATGTTTTTTCAATGTTTTTTTATATTCTTTTATATATATTCTTTTATATAAATACACTTTTTTATATGCTTTTTTATAAATTCTTTTTTTATATTCTTTTATATATTCTTTTGAATATAACTTTACTTTCTTTACCTAACTAATAAATCTTTAACAGAATCTCTCACCTGTAACTCTGTTTTAATATAGATAGCTTCGTCACTTAATGATTTCCCATTAATTAAGTCTATTAATCTTTTAGCCCCTTCTTGACTAATTTTTTCAATTGGTCTTTTAATCGTTGTTAAGGCAGGTGTTAAAAAGGCAGAAAAAACGTTATCATCGAAACCGACAATTGATATATCTTGAGGTACGCTTATTTTCTTCTCTCCTAAAGCCTTCATTGCCCCCACCGCCATATCATCATTGGAACAAAAAACTGCAGTTGGTAATTCTTCTAAGTTAAGAAGTTGTTTCATTGCTTTATAACCACTCTCTAAATCATAGTTTCCTCTAACAAGATACTTTCTATCAAGGGAAATTTGATAATCCATTAAGGCTTCTAAATATCCTTCTCTTCTTTCATGGGTGGATTTAAACCCTTCTTGACCCTCAATAATTGCTATTTTTCTATGGCCCTTTTCAATTAAATGCTTAACGGCATTATAGGCCCCTCTTTTATCATCAGATAATATATTAACAATTTTTTCTTCATCAACTTCTCTGTTAAGAACAACAAGGGGAATATTTTTCTTTAAGACACTATAGATAAAGCTTTTGTCCTTCGTACTTTGACTCATCACGATGATCCCGTCAAAGGTATTTTTATTAATCTGGTTAAAATCTTGATAATCATCAATCCCTTTAACAACTAGGTTATATTGATCTTTAATAACCTCATTAACTCCCTTAACAACCTCATGAAAAAAATGTGATGAGGTTCCTTGTGTTATAGTGGAAAAAAATAGTCCAATATGGTATGATTTATCTAGTACAAGGCTTTTTGCATTGTAGTTAGGCGTATAGTTCAATTCCTTAGCAATAATTTTAATCTTTTCTTTTGTTTCAGAATTGATTAGTGGGCTATCGTTTAATGCTCTTGATACAGTCGTATGGGATACGTTCGCTATTTTAGCAATATCCTTTATCGTAACACTCATTAGTATCACCTCTAACTCTATCTTATCATACCCTGCACACGTTAACAATGCCTTTTTTATAGGTTTTTTATAATACATAGGAAATTATGGTTTTTTAATAGTTACAATCGTCTCAATTTTCCGTAATGCATCTCAACCCAAGCCTACCACTTAATCTTTGTAGGAAAAGCTTTGTTCCATTTTTGAGCACGGAGAAAGCCTGTTAACTTAGCGCGATTAACAGGCTTTTATAGAGTAAATGTTTAGGGGTTTGCAAATAAATAAATCTGAATTTTACACTTAATTTGTATTAATTTTTCTTTATATTAAGCTTTCAGGTCTTTGAATAAAGTGAATAATGTTACCTTCTGGATCCTTAAAGAAGGCTGTCTTAATCCCTTTAGGATTAGACTTAAGTTCATCTATAATTTCTACACCATGATCTAAAAGATTTTGATACTCTTTTTCGATATTATCGGTGGAGAAGGCTAAATGTCTAATACCTTGGTGTTTATTATCTACCGATTCTACTGAAGTCTCCGCTGGATAGATTTCTATCATATTGTTGTCTTCCATCAGTAAAAAATAGGTAGGTTGTTCTTTTTGATTATCATAAACAATTTTGAAATTGAAAAGTTTTATATACCAATCCTTTAATGCCACTGTGTCTTTAGCACATATTCCCACATGTTCTAATCCTAGCACATTCATCATCCTTATCTATCGATATATTGGTTAACTCCCATAAATTCTTTAACCTGAGTTAAGGTTGGAAAGCCCTCCATGTCTCCTCTTACTAGAGTAGCCATTGCCCCGACTGCATTAGCCAGTTTTGCACATCCATGTAAGCTGTCTCCCCTAAGAAGACCCGATAAAAATCCAGCAGCGAATCCATCACCTGCACCTACTGTATCTTCAGGTTTTTCTATTACATATCCTTCAACAAAGGTCTTTTCCTTTTGATTTGAAACGTAACATCCGTCTTTACCAAGTTTGGTAGCTATGGTTTTACATCCCATCCCATGAAAGGCTTCTGTTATTTCGATTGGATCTTCAAGTCCTAATAAAATACGTCCTTCGTCAATTCCAGGGAAAATGATATCTGCTTTTTTTGCTATATCTAGAAGTACTTCCTTTGCTTCATCAATAGACCAAAGTTTTAGACGAATATTAGGGTCAAATGAAACTAGAACATTATTTTTCTTTGCTATTTCTATTGCTTTATACACAGCTTCCCTTGCAGAAGCAGATAAAGCAGGGGTAATTCCTGTAATATGAAAAATTTTGGCTGATGAAATATAGTTATAATCTAGATCTTCTATTTTAAAAAGGCTTGCAGCAGAATGCTTGCGGTAGTAATAAATATTAGGATTAACATGGGCAAATCTTTCTTTGAAGAGTAACCCAGTACTTGCAGTTGAATCCGTTACTACTCTAGATACGTCTACTCCTTCACCTCTTATTACAGATTGAATATATCTACCAAATTCATCATCCCCTAGTTTTGAAAACCAACCCACTTGATGACCTAATCTTGCAAGGGCAATGGCCACATTTGACTCTGCCCCTGCAATAGACTTACTAAAATGATGGGCATATCTCAATGGTCCTGTTGTATCTGGATTAAATAAGACCATTGTTTCCCCAAAGGTGATCACTTCTCTATTATCGTTGTACACGACCTGAACCATCACCTTGTGCTAAAGTCATAACTTCTTCTACTGAAACAAGGTTTGCATCACCAGGGATTGTGTGTTTTAATGCAGATGCTGCTACTGCAAATTCTAATGCATCTTGTAAAGGCATTTCTGTAACTAATCCATAAATTAAACCTGAAGCAAAGGAATCTCCTCCACCAACACGGTCTACAATTCTTACATCATATTTTTTAGATAAATATGATTTTTCACCATCATATAATAATGCTGACCAACCATTATCTGATGCTGAGTAACTTTCTCTTAAAGTAGAAGCTACATATTTGAAACCAAATCTTTCAATTAACTTCTTAGCAACGTCTTCGTATGCAGCGTGGTTAATTTCGCCTTTAGTGATATCTGTATCTTCAGCATGAATACCAAATACCATTTCTGCATCTTCTTCATTTCCAATACATACGTCAACGTATTCCATTAATGAAGCCATAACTTCACCAGCTTTTTCTGGTGTCCAAAGTTTTTTACGGTAGTTTAAGTCCACAGAAACTGTTACTCCCATTTCTTTAGCAGCTTTACATGCTTCAAGGGTAACTGCAGCAGCCTTATCACTTAAGGCAGGTGTAATTCCTGTAAAGTGGAACCAATCTGCTCCATCAAATATTTCTTTCCAGTTAAAATCACTTGTATCAGCTTCAGCGATTGCTGCATGGGCTCTATCATAAATTACTTTTGAAGCCCTTTGAGAAGCTCCAGTTTCAAGGAAGTAGATACCTAAACGATCTCCACCTCTAGCAATATAATCTGTATCTACACCATATTTTCTTAAAGCATTAACTGCGCATTGACCAATTTCATGCTTTGGTACTTTAGTTACAAATCTTGCATCTAATCCATAGTTAGATAAAGAAACACAAACGTTTGCTTCTCCACCACCGTAACATGCATCGAAAGAATCTGCTTGAACAAATCTTGTATATCCTGGAGATGATAACCTTAACATTATTTCTCCTAAAGTTACAACCTTTTTCATTTGATAGCCTCCCTTAATTATTGGTAATATAACATTATTAATTATTAATTATTTGATATATTTCTAGTTATTGATTATTAAATAAATTTCTAATTATTGATTATTGCTGAATAATAACACGATAACATTATGTTTATAGTTTCATTATATGAAATTACGTTTCATAATTCAAAACCTAAAAAAAAGACAATAACATGAATGAGTCTCACTTTCTATGGTTTTTCATCATTTTTCTAGCTTTTTCTCAGTATTTATGTTTTTTTATATTGTATCTTCTCACAAAAGTTATTAAGGGCTTAGGGGGAATTAGACCCACTAATTTTCACCCCCTTAACCCTTAACTAAAATGGGGGAAAAAAATATATATCAAAATGATAAACGAATTATCTTACTAACCAACCGCCATCAACTGCTAAAATGTGACCGTTCATGTAGTTAGAAGCATTAGAAGCTAAGAAAACTGCTGCTGCAGCCAAATCTTCTGGTTGACCCCATCTAGCTGCTGGAATTCGTCCTAAGATTTCGGAATTTCTCTTTTCATCTGCTCTAATAGGTGCAGTATTGGCTGTTTCGATATATCCTGGTGCAATTGCATTAATTTGAATATTTTTCTCTGCTAATTCATTAGCAAAGGCTTTAGTTAAACCCGCAACACCATGCTTTGATGCTGTGTAGGAAGGAACAAACTTCCCACCTTGGAAGGATAACATAGATGCTATGTTGATAATCTTTCCAGATCCTTGTTCAGCCATGTATTTTCCTGCAACTTTTGAAATATAGTAAATAGAGTTTAGGTTAAGATCAATTACCTTTTTCCAAGCATCATTATCACCTTCTAATAATGGTGCACGGTGAATTGTACCTGCATTATTTACTAAGATATCAATTTTGCCATAGGCTTCAACACACTTTTCAACTGCTCCCATTGCATCTGCTTCTTCATCTAGGTTTCCTTGACCGAAGGCAATTTTTACTCCTAAAGCTTCTACTTCTTGTCTCATTTCTTCTACACCACGGTTAGAATGGGTGTAGATAAACAAATCAGCTCCTGCCTGAGCAAGACCTAATGCAATTCCTTTTCCAATCCCAGAGTTTCCTCCAGTAACCATTGCTACTTTACCCTTTAACCCAAAATTGTGATTAACGTAATTATTTTCCATAGTATCCCTCCTAAAGACTATAATAAATCTTTATTGTTAATAAAGTCCATATCAGTAAAGGTTTGATTTTCACCTACCATACCCCAAATAAAGGTATATTTCTTAGTACCTACTCCAGAGTGAATTGACCAAGATGGTGAAATTACCGCTTCTTCATTTCTCATAATAATATGTCTTGTTTCTTTAGGCTCTCCCATCATATGGAATACCATTGCATCTTCATCCATATCAAAATAGAAGTATACTTCCATTCTACGGTCATGGGTATGGGATGGCATTGTGTTCCATACTGACCCTTCTTCTAATAGCGTCATTCCCATTACTAATTGGCAAGACTTGCAAACATTTGGATGTACATACTGATAAATAGTTCTTTGATTAAGTTCAGCAGCTGTTCCTAAAACAACAGGGTTAGCATCTTTAATATTGATTTTAACTGTTGGATAAGATGTATGGGCAGGAGCTGAATTAATATAAAACTTAGCTGGTGTTTTTCCATCTACTGATTTAAAAGAAACTTCCTTTACTCCCATACCAACATATAATCCATCTCTTTTATCCATTTCATACTCTTGTCCATCAAGAATTACGATCCCTTTTCCACCAATATTAATGATTCCTAATTCTCTTCTTTCTAAGAAATACTCTGCACCAATTTCTTTTCCTGCTTCTAACTTTAATTCCTTCTCTACTGGGCACACAGAACCAGCAATCATTCGATCATAATGGGTATATACCATTTTGATTTCATCTGCTTGGAATAAACCTCCCACGTGGAATTCTTCTCTTAATCTCTCAGTATCATAATGCTTAGCATCTTTATTGCTTGATGCATATCTAATCTCTAGCATATTACTCCCTCCTAAATTTTAAATAATATATCTACTTAATTATTCAGCTGATCTACCTCTACATATGTAAAGGCTTCGCCAATAACATCATCTATAGAAACATTCTTTATTGTCACATTTGTGGCATTGCCAATGAAAAAGCCTGCTTTTACTTGCTTATCTAAGAAGCTCATCATTGCGGGGAAATCTTCTTTTGCATCTTCTGCAAAAGTAATTTCAATGTTTTCTAAGTGGATATTTTCAATTTTTCTCTCAGGTAATCCGTAGAAAAACCCTGCAGCGACTTCACTGTCTTCACATTTAATATCTTTATAATAGATATTTCTAATCGTTGGAGTGCCATCATCTACTGGTAGCTTTTCTTTACTCCATACATATTCTGTTTTACCATCTGGATCACAGAAGTAGAAGGCGTTAATAACAAATGGTGTTAAAACCTTTTTCATAAGGATATTTTCTGCAAAAAGACCATTAATAATACCGTCTTTGCCTCTTCCTCTTCGTGTTTTGACACGAATTCCTCTATCAGTTTCCTCAAATATACATTGACTAGCTACAATGTTCTTTATTCCACCTGCCATTTCACTACCAATAACAATAGCACCATGGCCAAATTTCATATGACTGTTTCTGATAATAATATTTTCTGACGGTGTTTTTAGTTTTCTTCCAAGATAAATTTTTCCTGATTTGATGGCAATACAGTCATCACCAACAGAAAAGTCTACACCAAGAATTAAGACATTCTTGCATGACTCAGGATTAATTCCATCGGTATTTGGTGAGTCTTTTGGGTTGATTACATTTAGATTAATAAATTTAATGTCTTGACAAAATAATGGATGCACTGTCCATGACGGAGAATTCTGTACTGTAACTCCTTCAACAAGTACATTTTTACAATCCCTTAGGAAAAGTAATCTAGGGCGCCATGCGATACGCTTAACTTTAGCATCCTCCCACCAATTTTCAAAGGAAGCATTACCATCAATCGTACCTTCCCCTGTTATAATTACATTTTCTACGTTAATTCCAGTAAGTAAGCTGGCAAAGCAATCCATAGGATCACCTTCCCAAGAACCAAGATAAAATTCATCTGTTCCATCATTTGTTTCAGTTAGTCCTGGTAATATAGGGTAATGCTCTCTTACAGTACTTCCCAGTAAGGTTGCTCCCTTTTGAATTTCTAAAGTCATATTGCTCTTTAAGAAGATGGGGGTCGATAGATACTTTCCTTCGGGGATCACTACCCTACCATTTGCTGGACAAGATAGTATTGCGGCTTGAATAGCCGCAGTATCATAGACTTCCCCATTACCTACAGCACCAAAATCCTTTACATTTAAAGTTACATATTCTTGATTAGTTCTAAAAACTTTGATATTACTAGTTGTAGTATCATCTAGAGCCTTAACGTATACTTCATATTCTTTGTTAGGCTCTAGATCATATATAGTGACAACATTATTTCTAGTAACCTTTGCAACTTGATTATTAACATATACTTCAAAATCTTTTACAGCATATACACACTGATTATTAGCTAATTCAATGGTTACGCTTCGGGATGTGACAGTTATAATTTCAAATTTCATTTTTTACCTTTCACCTCGATAGTAGTTTTTTCAGCAGTTATATGCTAATACTCTATTATCCCTTCATACCTGTAGTTGTTATACCATCTACAAAGTGCTTTTGTGCTAAGAAGAATACCACTAGTGAAGGAATTAATGCGATTACTGACATGGCAATAATTTGATTCCAATTTACTAGTGCACTGGCATCCATTGACATCTTCAATGCAATAGATACTGGGTATTTCTCAACACTAGATAAATAAATAAGTGGGCCTAAGAAATCATTCATTGTCCACATGAACTGGAATAATGCAACTGAAATCATTGCTGGTTTTAGCATTGGTATTAAGATATATACTAATACCTGGAAGGAATTACATCCATCAATTACAGCTGCTTCTTCAAGATCCTTTGGTAGACCTCTCATGAACTGAATCATCATAAATACGAAGAAAGCATCTACAGCAAAGGCTGCTGGCACAACTAGTGGTTTATAGCTATTTAACCACCCAAATTCCCTAAACATTAAATATTGAGGAATTCTTAATACAACATTCGGTAATAATAATGTTGCGATCAAAATTGAAAATAAATATTTTTTACCAGGAATTTTAAACCTTGCAAATCCATAGGCTGTTAACGTAGTTGAAATTACAGTTAAAATAACCTTAGGAATTACAATTTTGAAGGTATTTGCAAAATAAGTTGTAAAAGTATATTGAGTTGAAGTATTCCAACCTCTAACATAGCCAGAAAAATCAAAGCTACTTGGAAGGAAACCAATAGACGTAAATATTTCTGCATTTGTTTTAAAGGATGCACCAATTAACCATACTAAAGGATAAAGCATGAATAATCCAACAATAGCTAAAATAGTATATCTAAGGGCAGCATTTATTTTATTACGTCTAATTCTTCTCTTTCTTAAAATTAGATCATTTTCAGGTAGATTACTTAAATCAACATTAGATTTTTTTTGTTTAATTTCTGTTTTCATTATTCATCTCCCCCATCATAGTGAACCCAGTACTTTTCAGATTTAAAGGTAATTAGTGTAAATACCATGATAATTGCGAATAGGAACCAAGAAAGAGCACTACCATAACCCATTCTAAAATATTTAAAGGAGTTATCATAAATATATAATGGGAATAAATAGGTTGAATTTAAAGGTCCACCACCAGTAATGATATATGGTCCATTAAACTCTTGGAATGCCTGAACTAACTGCATAATAAAGTTAAAGAATACAATTGGTGTAATTAATGGTAACGTGATCTTAAAGAAGATATGAGTTTTTGATGCACCATCAATTCTTGCAGCTTCATATAATGATTCTGGAATATTCTTTAATGCTGCTAAGAAGATAACCATCGGTGAACCAAATTGCCATACCCTCAATAAACTGATGGTAAAGATGGCATACCTCGGGTTTCCTAACCAGCTGATTGGATCTACTCCGAAATTTCCGATAATCATGTTAATTAAACCTGTATCTGCAAATAAAAATCTCCATAAAACAGCGATAGCAACACTTCCTCCTAAAATAGAAGGTAAATAATATGCTGTTCTAAAGAAGTTAACACCCTTTAGTTTAAAGTTTAAGATATATGCTATAAATAAGGCAAAAGATAATTTTAATGGAACAGTAACAAATACATATATGAAAGTAGTTCTTAATGACTTCCAAAACAATGGTGTATCCATCATTGTTCTATAGTTACTTAAGCCAACAAAGCTTGGCGAAGAGATTAAGTTATAATCCGTAAAGCTTAAAACAAAAGATGCTATAAATGGAAATGCAGTAAATGCAATGATTCCTATAAGCCATGGTAAAATATAAAGTATTCCTACGTGCTTTTTAAGCTTCATAAATGCCTCCTTCTAGTATTAACAAAGTCTACCTAAGGACAATTTAAAGGGATGACTTTGTTGAAACTCATTACGTAAAGTTCTTTAACTTAAAATCATTAAAGTAGAACTTTCCTATTCGTTATAAATAAGGGAGAGAAATCTCTCCCCTATTTTAATTTACCTACTTATTTTGCTAATTCTGCTACTAAACGATTAACAGTGGTGATGATTTTTTCAGCTGCTTGTTGAGCATTGATTTGTCCATAACCATATTCTTCAATAACTTGTCTGTAGAATGCTTGTAATTCAGCATCTTCGAAGTATGGGCTGATACCAACTCCTAAGTTATCGATAACTTTTACGTTACCTTCATAACCTAAACCAGAAAGTAAACCTAAGTCTTGAAGTGTATCTTTAGCTGCTAAGTTAGCAGGAATTCCTCTTGTAGTTCCTAAGATTTCAGAAGCTTCTTTATCAGAAACTAAGAAGTTTAGGAATTTAGCTGCTGCTTCAGGATGCTTAGTGTTTTTGTTAATAGAGTATGCCATAGATACTTTTGCTAAAGCTGATGGATGAGATCCAATACCTGTTAAGAAGTCTCCTGTAACAATTTTTTGGTCTCCTTCAAGTGCTGCTTGGAACTTATCTATAGCACTATCCCACTCGTAAGTTCCACCATATCTACCTTGGATCCAACTTGGAGTTTGGTCAACTGGAACGTTACCTGCAGCTCCTCTAGATTCCATAGAAGGTGTAACCCCTGCTTCTACCATGCTGTTGTAGTATTCTAAAGCTTCAACTAATTGAGCTTCAGTATAAGCTACTTTGTTATCAACGATAAATGGCTTACCAGTTTGTTGCTCTAAATAATATAATAACATTAAAAATGCTCCGTATTGATCTAAATCAATTGGGTAGTAATCGTTTCCTAAAGTTGCTTGGAATACTTCTGCTGCTGCAAATAAATCATCAAATGTTTGAGGAATTTCTACACCAGCTTTTTCATAAGTTGATCCATTCCAGTAGAATACTTTACCACCAATACCAACTGGAAGACCATTTACTTTACCATTAATAGTTGTTTGGTCTAAGATCGCTGACTCGTAGTTGTCTAAGTTAATGTCTGCTAGAGTGCTTAAGTCATAGAAACCGTTACCATCTTTAGAGAAGATATATAACCAGTTCCAGTTTACTTGTAGAACATCAGGAGCTGTATTACCAACCATTTGAGTTGTTACTTTCTCCTGATGACCTTGCCAACCACCATACTCTGCTTCAATCTTAATGTTTGGATACTTTTCTTCGAATAATGCAATTGCTTCTAAAGTTGCCTCATGTCTAGCGTCTCCACCCCACCATGAGAATCTTAGTGTTACTTGCTCTTCTCCATCTGCGTTTGTTGCAGGCTTATTACCAGCACAAGCTGTTAATAACATTACTAATGTTAGTAATACTGCTACTACCTTTGCCATTTTTTTCATGTTTTTCATGTCCTCCCTTTATATATTCTTTATTCCCTTTTTAATAGCTTATATCTTTTTTCTTTTTTACCGCTATTAAATTAGGGTATAAAAAACTTGATTATTGGATAAATACTCCTACTAATGCAGTTATTACAGAGGCTCCACAGCATTTAGCTGAGTATTTACCATAACATCTAATGATGTTTATGGCAAGAGTCCAAATAACGGTAAAGCCTCATTTAATCTGTAATTAAGCCAATCTTAGAAATTCGCTGTAGGCCATTAGGAATGCCCCTACACCTTTAGGATCATTTGGAACTATTTTTTCTGAGATATAGTATTCGTAGCTTCCATCTCGATAAGGAACATTTCCTAAACCAGCAACGCCACAAATACCCCCAAGTTCGTTATTTACAGTATCTAGGTACTTATCCATGGTAGTTTTTAATGCTTTAACACCATTCTCCTTCATACTTTGTGGCAAATAACCTAATCTAACTCCCTTTAAAATAGAATAAGCAATCATTAATGTGCCAGATGTCTCTAGGTAGTTTCCTTCACGGTTACCTTGGTCTAAAACTTGATACCACATTCCACTATTTCCATCTTGGTATTTTACTAAACCTTCAATTGCTTCTACTAACATAGCTTGTAGATCTTTTCCAATATTAGAATCAGAACCTACTATTTCTAAAGTATCAACTAGTGCCATAACAAACCAACCCATAGCTCTACCCCAGAAGTTTTCTGACAAACCAGTTTCAGGATTACTCCATCTTTCTGACTTAGTTTCATCATAACCATGGTAGTATAATTCTTTACTTGCATCCCAAATTCTCTTCTTAACTGTTAAGAATTGTTGATGGATATCATCTAATCCTTTTGAACTATTGAAATCCTTTTCATACTTTGCGTAAAAAGGCATTGCCATATATAATCCATCTAACCAAACTTGATTTGGGTATATTTTCTTATGCCAGAAATTTTTCTCTTGAGTTCTTGGATGTTGTTCAAGTTGCTCTCTTAGAAGCTCTACTGCTTTTTTGTATTTATCCTCGCCAGTAGTCTCATAAACATCAAATAGCACTTTTCCAGCATTAACATTATCTATATTGAATTCATCTATTTCGTAGTTATTGATGTTACCATCTTCTGCAATAAATTCAGCTAACTTTCTAATGATAAAGTCAAAATAATATTTTTCGCCAGTTACTTTGTATAAATCTAAAGCGCCTTTATAAATACATCCATCTTCATAATTCCATTTTTCTTTATAGGCTGTATAATTGTCTAAATAGTTTTCTATAAATGTTTTAACACTCATGTTTAATCTCCTTAAATTTTATTTCTTTCTATTATAAAGAAATATTTTCTTCCGTTTCAAAATCAAATATATGACACTTATTTAAATCGAACCAGAATTTATAATCTTTACCTAAAGCAATTCTACTAATTTTCTCTGGGTTTAAACGAGAAATATATTGCTCTTCACCTACATTGAAATAAACAAACTCTTCATTACCCATTTGTTCTACTACAGTTACTGAACCATTTACGTAGTTTTCATTTTCTGATGGGTGAGTTTCAGCAGATCTAACATGTTCTGGTCTTATACCAAACCAGATCTTCTTACCTACATAATCTTTAACCTTCTTAGCTTTTTCCTCAGGTAAAATTAAAGTTTGACCACTTACTTTAACAACTACCTTGCCATTTTCAGAAACTAGTTCTCCTGGAGCAATATTCATCGCTGGTGCCCCAATAAAGGAAGCAACAAACTTATTAGCCGGCTTGTTATATAAGTTTAATGGTGTATCAACCTGCATGATTCTACCAAACTTTAACACACAAATTCTATCTCCCATTGTCATAGCCTCTACCTGGTCATGGGTTACATAGATCATTGTAGCTGGTTGACCTTCTGCCTTTAACTGTTGGTGTAGCTGGTTTATTCTAACCCTCATTGATACCCTTAATTTAGCATCTAAGTTTGATAAAGGCTCGTCAAACAAGAACACTTCTGGTTTTCTAACGATCGCTCTACCAACTGCTACCCTTTGTCTTTGTCCACCAGACATTTCTTTAGGTTTTCTGTCTAAAAGGTCAGTTATTTCTAACTTTTCAGCAGCATCTCTAACTCTTTTATCAATTTCATCCTTTGGTGTCTTCTGAAACTTAAGACCAAAAGCCATATTGTCATATACAGTCATATGGGGATATAGAGCGTAGTTTTGGAAAACCATTGCAATTCCTCTATCTTTAGGTGGCACTTCATTAACACACTTGTCACCAATCCAAATTTCTCCACCAGTTATATCTTCAAGACCAGCAATCATTCTTAGGGTAGTTGATTTTGAACATCCTGATGGTCCAACAAATACCATGAACTCACCATCTTTAATTTCTAAATCAATACCATGAACTGCTTTAAATCCATTAGGATATTCCTTTTCTACTTTTTTTAATATTACCTCAGCCATATTCTCGCTCCTTTTAACTTTGGTTTTTATGTTAAGGTCTAACCTCTTTCACTTTCTTTACAAATGCTTTTGCTGTTTCAGTTACTAATTCATAATTCCCAGTTTTTGCTCCAGCTGTAAGTTCTCCACCTACACCTACTGCTATACAACCATTTTTAATCCATTCCCCTACATTGTCTAGGTTAACTCCACCTGTTGGCATTAATACCGATTGAGGTAGTGGTCCTTTTACTGCTTTAATAAAATCTGGACCATATACACTTCCTGGGAATACTTTAACTACATCTGCGCCAGCTTCCATCGCCTTAACGATTTCAGTAATTGTCATACAACCTGGCATATATAAAACTTGATAACGATTGCACAATTTTGCAGTTTCTAAATCAAAGGCCGGACTTACAATAAATTCTGCTCCTGCCAAGATGGCAATTCTCGCAGTTTCGCTATCTAAAACTGTTCCTGCTCCTAAAATCAACTCATCAGATGTAAACGTTTCTTTAAGAGAAGCGATTACCTTATCTGCGCCTGGCACTGTAAAGGTAATTTCGATCCCAGGGATTCCACCATCTATACAAGCTTTAGCGATTTTTTTAGCCGTTTCTGCATTCTCTGCTCTAACTACTGCAACTACACCAGTATCAGCGATTCTTTTTAGGTTATTTATCTTAGGTATCACCCAAAACCCTCCTTCAATTTGTTTCAAATTATAAACTATAGTTTCATTATACGAAATTAAGTTTCAGAATACAATATGAATTTTAGCTAAATATCGTTATTATTCTTAATTTTTATAACCATACTTACTTTTTCATTATATTTCATTATTTTTCATATTTTTTTGGAAAATTACTCAAGTGAGTTATAATCTCATTTTAGCCCTGTAATAGTTTTTGTTGATAGCTAATTTCATATGTATTGATATAGATTTTTTCTTTTATATAGATTTTTTTCTTTGCGAATTAGTTTAAATTAGTTTAAAAAAATTCTTCCTTCTGAAGATTTAGATGATGACTTTAGGTGAATAAACTATATCACTTACACAATTTATCCATTGAATTGATTATCTGCTTATGTTGAAAATCATTACGTAAAGTTTTCTTATTTTAAAAATAATTAAAGACATACTTTCCTATTGGTATAAAAAAAAGCTTAGTTACACTAACCTCTGTAACCAAGCTCTTTTGAAATCAAACCACAATATTGAATTAATAACTTTGAGAAGGGCTCAACTTTATCTTTAGTCACCCTGATGGTAGGGCCAGAAATACTAATAGCACCAGCAATTTCTCCCGTGTGATTTAACACTGCACTACCTATACATCTTACTCCTAGTTCGTTTTCCTGTTCATCGATGGCATATCCCTGTTGCCTAACTTTTCGAAGCTCTGTCTCCATATCCTCAAAGCTTGTAATCGTGTATTCTGTATACTTTTTAATATCACTGGATTCCCAAATTTTCTTAATTTCCTCTTGGGGAAGGTATGACATTATAGCCTTTCCTACAGCAGTACAATACATGGAACTTCTTCTTCCAATTCTCGAGACCATTCTAATTGTATTATCAGACTCCATTTTATCAATGTAAACAATTTCATTCCCATCCCTAATTACAAGATGAATCACTTCATTGGTTTCATTTCTTAGCTCCTTAAGATAGGGTTTAGCCACACTGAAAATATCCATGGTTTCAATTCTTTTATTTCCTAGCTCGAATAGTTTAATTGTAATATGATATTTATTTGAATTAGGGTCTTGATACACATAACCTTTATGAATTAAAGTTGACAATAGACGATGAACTGTGCTTTTGTGTAGTTTTATTTTTGCACTTAATTCTGTAATCCCTAATCCTTCTTCGTAATCTGAAAGTACTTCTAATATTGTTAATGTTCTGTCTACTGACTGAACTATATCACTCATTTATGTAATCCCCTTTCAACGACCATTGAATATTTTCCTTTCTATATTAACACAAATAATTTTTAATATAAACATTTTTTTATTTCATGTTAATTTTACCCCTACTAAAACCAACAGTTTACCCCCTCAATTTCTTGATTTGACTCTGTATCGACTTCATATCATAATTTTTAAAATGTTTTTTCCCATTTATGATAATAGCTTGATCATCAATTCTGTGCTTAAGGGTAAAATATCTTTTCTCTGACACTTCCAATTCTTCATCAGTATTTGTTTTAAACTCTTCTATTTTCCATTTTCGACCTTCTTGCCAAACAACAAAGCTTTTGACACCTTCTTCAAGATCATTTTGTATCATTTCTACTAGTTCTTGTAGCTTCATAGCTGTTCCTCCTTCTTAGGTACATATTAGTTCTATCATTTCTAAATGATTTATATTAAATTATCTCCTTTAATTTACCATAACAAACTAGGATAAGCAAAGCTTTTATAAAACTACTATATTATTTATGATAAACCATGATTAAAACGAGATGACAGAATTGAAGAAAAAACTAACTCCAAAGCTATTTATTATTTTATTTTCTGGCATTACATCATTATCCTTCACATTAATTTTTACAGTAAGTAGTATTTATTATATTGAAGTTATCAAATTAGACCCTCTCCAATTGATTTTAGTAGGGACTTTATTGGAATCTGTCTATTTTTTATTTAAGATCCCTACTGGCATTATTGCTGATGTATATAGTAGAAGGCTATCCATTATTATAGGTACAGTATTAATTGGTGTTGCCTTTTTATTTGAGGGAATTATCCCCCTATATTTAGTTGTTCTTTTGTCACAATTTTTATGGGGAATCGGTGCAACTTTCTTAAGTGGTACAACTGAAGCATGGATCGCTGATTTTATTGATGACTATCAAATTGAAGTTAGGAGGTCTACAACCTATTTCATGGTTCGGGATCATCAATGCAGTCGGCGTAATTCTAAGTGCCCTACTCGTTAAACAAGTCGATCCCTCTGTCCTATCTACGGTACAATCAACAGAAGGTCAACTAAACTCATTGGGACAGATAATTGGAGAACCTATTATTGGATTAGTGGCTGCATAGGATCTATCTCTTCTGGTATAAAAGCTTCTAGTTTTCTTATGTTTCCTAGTTTGATATCATATTTAATAATTTACAGAAAAAATGCCTTTAGCAATGTATTAAGCAAAAATTAGTTCAACAAAGTTCTTTCTTATTAAAGGAAATAGGGATAAATTATTTTTTTCTAGTTAATATAATTCTATAGACTAAACCTATAGAAAGGATGTATATCAAATGAAATTACACCAAGAAATCACTTGCCCCCAATGTTTAAATAATGGCTTTACAGCTAAATACGAATCTACCTATGTTTATTCCTATAAGATAGAGGAACACAACCAAGGAAAGAAAAGTGAAGATGATGTACTCCCATTTTTATTTGATAATCGAGAACAAAAGGACGCTAAGCAGTATATCGAATGTGGCCATTGTCATGCCCAATATCCCTGTCGATTTACTTTAGATTCTAATCGGATTGACTTTACGATAGTTCAAAAGGCCCTTAGGGGAGATTATGCTAAAGAACCAGAGTTTTTTGGTTAATAGTAGGATGCTAAAGATTATTGAAGAAATTGCGTAATTGATATTATATTTATATTAATACAAAATAAAAACTTCGCTGCTTAGTGTTCAACGAGTGATATCAATGATGTTAGAAACTTTCATACTAACAGTTCAATATTATAAACATTTGTAATTAGTATTAAAGTTTATAACAAAGCGACTGCCTCGAAATCTAAGATTTCGGCCATCTGCTTTTCACAATGGGCGACTTAGTTTTTATTTTTGCATAAATCGAATATAAATTCATTGTATGGTATAATGCAATTTCCTCTATTATTATAAGGAGGAGAACTATTGGATCTAAGAAGAATATTAAAGAATTATTTTGCCAGCAAAAGCAACCCCCCTATAATAGAAGAAGATTTTTTATTACCTGAGTCTAAAGGTCCAATTACTAAAGAAAATATCATAAAGGAACTAATAGACTTAGATGATGCAGTAATCAAAGATATCACTGTTGCAGATGAGTCTGTGACTATTATCTATATGCATTCCTTAGTAGATTTATCTGTTTTACAACAGATTGTATTAGACCCTCTTTATAGGCAGGGGATCGAGTCTCTTGAATTAACTTTTCAGACTGCAAAAAAAATTAGTAATCAAGAACTTCCAACTTTAATTTTAGAGGTCTTAAAGGGTTCTACTATCCTTATTAACCTCAAAAGGAATCTTATTTTAAGTATCAATACCCTAAGTGCTCCAAATAGGGAACCTTCAGAACCAGAATCAGAAACAACGGTTTTGGGTCCACAATATGGATTTGTTGAGTCTCTTAATATAAATCTTTCTTTAATAAGAAGGGCAATTTGTAACCCCGCTTTGAAAAGTAAAATATTTCCACTTGGAACAGAAACTCGTAATGAGGTTTCTATTCTATATATGGAGAATATCGCTAACCCTGAAAATGTCGAGCGGGTGTTTTATCGTGTAAAGAATATAGAATTTCAAGGTTTTTTTGGATTGGGTGTACTTAAACAGATGTTGGAGGACAAACCCTATTCTCCGTTTCCTCAATTTGGTATTACCCAAAGAGTAGATGCCGCAGTTAGTGCTCTTTTAGATGGAAGGATTTTAGTTTTTTTAAATGGTAGCCCAGAAGCAGCTATATGTCCTACCTGTTTTACAGAAATGTTTATATCAACTGAGGATTATTATAATCGTTGGACAACTGGCTCTCTCCTTAGACTCCTTAGAATCTTAGGTTTTTTTGCAACAATCCTTTTGACACCCACCTATATTTCTATTTTAACTTTTCATCCTGAAGTATTACCGATAGAACTGATGACATTACTGACAGAGTCTCGGGCAAGAGTTCCTTTCCCTCCGTTGTGGGAGGTTTTAATTATAGAGTTAGTTATTGAAATTTTACGGGAAGCTGGGGCTAGAATGCCTAGTAAAGTAGGACAAACTTTAGGGATTGTAGGTGGTATTGTTATTGGTACAGCAGCAGTAGAGGCTGGTCTTGCTAGTAACATTCTTATTGTTCTTGTAGCCATATCTGCTCTACTTTCATTTATGCCACCAAACTTTTTAATGAGTAACGCCAGCCGTTTTGTACGATACATATTTATATTTGCAGCTGGTATCCTTGGCTTTTTAGGACAAACCCTAGCTTTTGCCTTTATGATAAACCACCTATTAAATATTACTTCTTTAGGGACACCCTACATGACCCCCTTTATCCCTAGATCAGGTACCGATTTATTTGATGGTCTTGTTAGAGCTCCGATTGGTTTTTTTACCAATCGCAAAGGATTTTCAAGGGCAAAAAAATCTTTTACCCGACCTTTAGATGAGGAGTGATATTAATTGGATCGAGGGAAATTAAAAAAATTAAATGGCTACCATGTTGTTTTTCTGGTTCAAAGTGCTATGGCCGGAATAGGTGTTCTGTCTTTACCTAATAGTCTTAGCCCAGTTGGCTATAATCAATGGATCATCGTTTTAATAATGGGAGTAATTGCTTCAATCACTTTATTTCCCATGGTTGCTTTGTGCTTAAAGTATCCAGAAGATACATTATTTACTATTCATAAAAAACTTTTAGGAAAGTGGTTCGGAAAGCTTGCAACTTTTATATGGATAATCTATGGTATTTTGGGTTTAGCTAGAGTGTCAAGGCATTATAGCTTTCTAGCACAAGCTGTTTTGCTACCAGAAAAAAGTATACTACTACCTCTGTTTTTGATATATACTGTATCCCTTTATATCGTTTTAGGTGGTATTAAATCTGTAGCAAGATTTTCTATTGCAAGCTTTTTTCTAACAGTATGGCTTACTTATTATTCCCAATGGCCTTTAGGACTAGGTAATTTTTATCATTTATTACCTTCTTTCGATTTTTCCTTTAAAGAATTTATAAATGCCCTCTTCAGTGGATATGATGCTATGTTGGGCTATGGTTTCATAATGATTTATTTTCCTTATATTATTAACCAAAAGAAAACCTTCAAGCATGGGTTATTGGGGGTATGGATTACAACAATTTTATACCTTCTCACGAGTGTTGCTAGTGTCGTATATTTTAGCAAGTGGCAACTAATAAATCTAACTTTCCCTCTTCTTAATCTATTAAAGGCTATTCAGTTATCTTTTGTTCAACGGATTGATACCCTTCTAGTAGGATTATGGGTTCTTTTAGTTCTTTCCACTATGGCTCCCTATCTTTGGGTAACTAAAAAAGCCTTTGATGTAGTACTAGGAAGTAAACGAAATTTACATTTATATGGAGCTGCTAGTATTTCATTCTTTATTTCCGTAGGACCAATAGCAGAAAAAGTTCGCGATATATTATTAGAACAAGTTAGTATTAATTTAGGGTATAGCATCTTACTTTGGCCCCTACCTTTGCTAGTGATTCACAGCATAAAACGGAGAAAGGAAAGAAAACAATGAATAAAAAACTGTTAATTCCATTAGCAATAATTATATTACTGGGGAATGGTTGTATTAGTCAGACTCGCCATCCAGCTATGGAGAACTTAGGCTTAGTAAGGGTTATTGGATTTGATCTAGAACCTTCAGGTAAAATGAAAGCTACCCTTGCCTTTCCACGGATGAAGTTGGACGAAATTCAGATCCACTCAGCGGTTGTAGATATTACACAGGAGGCAATTTGGAGTGCTTCAATGCATTCTAATAATGTAGTATCTTTTTCTCATTTGTCAGTAGTATTATTTAGTGAAGCCTTTGCTAGAGAAAGAGGTTTAAAAAAAGTTCTCATGGATCTCTACAGAAATGGCCGAGTTTCAGATAATGTCTTTCTTGCCATAGTTGCTGATTCTGCTGAAGAAGCTATTACAACCAACTATCCACGCAAGCCAGTATCCAGTCAATATATTTTTGAATTATTAAGACCTATGGGAGATCATAAATTTAATCCCTTTACTACAATTCACGGATTTATCTTTAACTTAACTGATGAAGTATCAGACCCAGTTGTACCTTACTTAGATCAAAGCGATCAACACTTAGGTCTTACAAAATTTGCTTTATTTAAAGATGACAAAATGATTGATGTAACAACTACCCAAGATGCAATCTTATTGGAAGGCTTAAGAAAAGAAAAAGATCTACCTGGTATAAAGTTTGAAACAGATGAGAAGGATGCAGATGGTAATCCGATTTATGCTTCTCTAGAATTTGTTCAATCTAAGTTAAAAATTACTAACAATAAAGATATCAATAATCCTAAGTTCGTAGTAGAAATGAGTCTAGCTGGAAGATTATTAAGCTACACTGGAGATAGGAACACCGAAAACACAAAAGAGCGTTTAGAGTTAGAAAAATTAGCCAGTACCCATGTGACTGATAATTTAAGTCAGCTTTTGTCTAAATTTCAATCATTGGAAATTGATCCAATTGGGATGGGAGAAACCCTAAGAATATATCATCGTGATTGGTCTAAAGCAGAATGGAATAAAACACTATCAAATGCAGAAATCCAAATTAAAGTAAACACAAACATTACAACAGCAGGTCCCTTAAAATAGCACTTTACTGCCTAAAGCTAAAAACCCTATGGACAGTTCTAAACTTGTCAGTATTGTCTATAGGGTTACAAATTAAGCTCCTTGTTTTTGGCTCTCTAATTTTACATACTTCCATGTTCCTCTCTTAAAGAGGTAATAGGTCATTAACCCAGAAATAATTGTTGATACACTAATTGCAATCCATACCCCTGTAGATTGTAGATTGAATACTAACGCCAAAAGATATGATAAAGTGACTTTTATAAAGAGCCAACAAATTACTGTAATGACAAAAGGATATTTAGTATACCCAGCCCCCTGCATAGTACGTGAATAAATAATTGTCATACCATGAAAGGGCTCAGATAATGCAATAATAAATAGATAAGCTTTTCCTATTCTTAACACATCCCCATTCGGTTGATCTAAAAAGAACTTGATTAAAGGCTCTGAGAAAACCACCGCTAATGCTGAGAAGGATGCCATTAAAATAGCACCTAAAATCGTACAAACTTTACCACTTTTTTCTGCTCTTTCTAATTTTTTTGCGCCAATATTCATTCCTGAAAGGGTCGCTGCTGCTGTTCCTATTGCTAGCCCAGGCATAAGGGCATATTGATTAAGATTTGTACCTATTACAAAGGCAGGTACTGCTGCTTCAGCCATCATCGTTCTTGCTAAAATTGCAAAGATAAAAAATGTACTAGCATTTCTTGTTAGTCCCTGTAAAGCAGCTGGAATACCTATTTTTATGATCTGCTTGGATTGTTCCCACTTGGGTTTAATCATATGGGAAAGGTTAACATGAAGAACAAACCTGCCACTAAGTAGTGCTCCCCATCCTATAGACGCACCTACAAATCTAGATATGGCAGTTCCTATAGCCGCTCCCATTACTCCCAATTCTGGAAAGATCCAAAATCCGAAAATAAATACATAATTAAAAACTACATTTACAATATTCATTAAAATATCTATTAATAAGGGGGTTTTAGTATCCCCCGCCCCTTGAAAGATAGCCCTTGCAATAAAATTAAGTAAAAACAAAGGTATCGTAATAAAAAAGACTGTCATATACCCTTGCGCTAAACTTAAAACATTTTCACCGACACCCAGAAGCTGTAAAACTTTAGTATTTGTTAACAGACCTAATGGAACCATAAATGCTGCTGCTAATAGACAAAGAAAAAAGGATTGACCAGCGCTTATGGATGCCCCTTCACGATCTCCCTTACCAATCGACCGAGCCACCATTGCAGTTGTCCCAGTTGAAATCCCTATTACTAAAACCATAATAATCATAACAACATTTCGCCCAGAGCCGACAGCAGAGATAGCATCTACCCCTAATGATCCTACCATTTTCATGTCTATTGTTCCGATTGAAACCTGTAATAATGATTGAATAACTACTGGCCATGCTAAATATATAACATTTTGATATAAATTATCATTATTTAAAAGAAAATCTCTTTGTTTGCTATAGGATACCCTACTTGCCATTAATATGCCCCCCCTTTTAACCTATTATAACATTTCGATATCCATATATCTAGGTTTACGAAATATGTTTATTGTTATAAATCTTCAAGAAAAAAAGATCAGTAAAAAATACTGACCTTATTATACCATAATTATTCTCATATTATTTTTATATTTCCTTTTATTTCTTATTTGTTGCACCATAACTCCCCAAGATTTCCTTCATTCCTTCCGAAATCTCTACTGACCCATCGGGCATAACCCATAATGCTTCCGCTTCTGTAATTTCTTCAATTAATTCCTTCCCTTCTTCAAAGGGTTTTAAAAATATTGCTGTTGATAAAAAATCTGCTAAACCAGAATCCTCAGCAACAATAGTTACTGCACGGTAATAATTTGCTGGCATAAGGGTTTTAGGATCAATGATATGATGAATTAATTCATCCCCCACATAATAGTATCTTTGATAGTCTCCACTGCTAACTACCGACCCATTATTAACAAATACACTATCTAAATTCTCATCTGAAAATATAGAAGCTCTAGGGTCTTGGATCCCTATTACCCATTGTTCTCTAACTCCGTCTAGAGGTTTTCCAATCGTTCGAATATTACCTCCAGCACTAATTACCCCTGAAATCATACCTTCTGCCATTATTTCTTGGGCTACCATTTCCGTTGCATAACCTTTGGCTATTGCTCCTACATCAAGACTCATTCTACTATCTTCTAAAAAAACAGTGTTATTTTCTACATCAATAATCACTTTATCAATATCTGTATGTTTCACTGCTTCTTCTAGTACTTCTATAGGTGGTAACTTAGACAGATTAGGATTATCGATTCCCTCTGTTCTATATTGATGCCATATTTTTAGAACTGAACCGAAGGCCACATTTGTGTCACCTCCGGTACGCTGACTCCACTCTCTTGCGTATAAAAGGAGATCTATTATTCTTTGGTCCACTTTTATTGGTTTGATACCAGCATGATCATTAATTGTTTTGACATTGTTTATCCCCTCATAATCATTGTATATATCATATAATTTATGATATTCCCCATAGCTTGTTTTAATTTTATTAAAATAGCCTTCAAATTCTTCTTCACTTTCAGTATATCCTACAACCACTATTAGTGTATTAAAGGTATCAAAAAAGCTATCGGTATATCTGGTATATTGGTTATTGTCTTGATTTGTTTTAAATTGACAACCAGTAATAACAATCATAATTGCCAATGCAAGTATCGTGATCTTTTTCATGTCAAATAACTCCTTAAGAATTATTAATATAAAACTCCATATATTAATTATACTTTTTTTCATTAATCAAAGAAATGAACATTTAAGAAAATGGTGGTTAAGATAATATTGGATTTATATAAATATAAAATAAATTTTGAGCTATATAAGTCATTTGCACAATTAATTTAATTACATATAATATATTAAGGCTCCTATAACTACTTTATGTTATAGTTATGATTTAACTAAGAAAGCCAGCATTTTACGCATTTCTACGCTATATTAGCTGGCTTTCTTACATTAATTCCTTAAAATTGATTTTTAGTTATTTCTTTTTATCTAGCTGTATTGTAAGCTTCCTCTACGGCAGCTACATAATCTTGAATTGTGATGGTTACTGATGATGTAAGCTCTGGAATATCTGGTACAGCTGGGTGGGCTGCATCTACTTCCTTAACTTTCATCCCTTTAATTTCTGCTACAGTTTTTCCTACCATCCATTTTTCTAGTTCTTCCATTTGTTCAAACCATTCTTTGCCAATACCCGATACTCTTGCCATTCCATAGTCATTACCTAATTCAGATTTTGTCTTAATTGTAGCAGATAAGTCATTTGTTATAGTACCTTCTGCATCAAAATTAATTCTAACCTGAGCGTTGTCAATTTGCGTTCCTACAACCTTTCCATCTTTGTCAAAGGCAGTAGCAGCCATTACTGTATCTACTTGTGCCAAAGGTAAGACTTCACTACCATCTTTATTGCTATATCCTTTAGATTTAGCAATTGAAACTTGATGTCCTAATCCTAATTTGTCAAAGCCTTCTACTTCGACTGCGTTATTATATGCCTTCTCTAGAGCTGCAACATAGTCTTGGATTGTTATTGTTACTAGAGAAGTAAGCTCTGGAACATCTGGTACTGCAGGATGAGCTGCATCTACTTCTTTTACTTTCATAGCTTTAATTTCAGCTACAGTTTTACCTACCATCCATTTCTCTAATTCAGCAATTTGCTCAAACCATTCTTTACCAATTCCAGATACTCTTGCCATACCATAGTCTCCTAGAAGCTCGGCTTTTGTTTTGATCTCAGCTGACAGATCGTTGGTGATTTGCATTTCATTATCGAAGTTTACTCTTGTTTGGGCATTATCAATAATGACACTTACAACTTTACCATCTTGATCAAAGGCTGCAGCAGCAATTACTGTATCAACTTGACCTAGCGCAAGGGTCTCTTTATCTCCCTCAAGGCTATAACTTTTAGATTTAGCAATTGAGTTAACTGTTCCAAGACCAACTTTAATTGATTCTTCACTCGGTGCACTTACATTGTTGTCTTCATCAACAGGGTCAACTTCTACATTAGTATTATTTGTACAACCTGCTAATAAGGAAAAAATTAATAATAAAGATAGTAAAACTGCAAAACTCTTTTTCAAAATAATCCCTCCCAAATTTATTTAGGTTAATTTATCTATGCAGGAATATATTAGCATATTGTTAAATAATATACAATACTGTTTTCTATATTTTTTTACCACCACTCCCTTTAGCTACTGTTATTACTCTGTTTCAATCTGTTGTCTTATATGTAAAATCCTGTATTTTTACTCATTCCAAGGGAATTATTACTTATTAGTTACTAAATTATTAACAATTTTTAATAAATAGAATCTATTAAGATTTACTCTATATTAATGACAAAAAGATACTTATTTGTAGTTAATCCCCCCACAAAAAGTATCCCTTAAAAATCATATTTCTATCTACTCGCTACATACTTAAATCTTTTATACTTACATTTGGATTGCGGTACCTTCCCTTTTTTATTGTTCCTTTACCATATTCAATTGCATTGACTGGACATAAATTAATACATGCTAAACATTGACTACACCCATTACCCCATCTAGGTTGATCAGTAACCTTAATTATTTTGGCATTACACACCTTTTCACAAATTCCACAGGAAGTACAATTTTCTTTTGCATAGAATTTTTTGGTATTCATCCCAAATTTCATTAAAAGCGGGTTTACAATTGGCGTTATGATAGTAGGTAGCAAACCCTTTTCTACCTGAAACACCTTTCTTTTTTCAGCTTTAACAACTGAAACAAAGTTTTCAACAATGGTATCCACTTTCCTTAACTTCTCATCGGCTTCTTCTCTTGTATCTACATCCATGCCCATTATCATATAATTATTTGGCATTTTGATAGAAAACCCACTATCTAACTTCAACATTTTCTTTTTCAAGTAATGATTTAACTGCTCCATAGTACCACCAATATTTTCACCACAGGTAGCAATACAATAAATAAAATGGTTTTTATAGTTAACAAGATCTAACTTTAAGATGAAATCTAAAACCATTTTGGGCGCCCCCCAAGCATATACCGGAAAAACAAAGCCAATTTTTTCTCCATCTTCTAAATAATACTCATATCCCCCCCCATCCTTTACGATAAATGAAGAGATCGATTCAATTTTGTCATTAAGTTGATGAGCCATCTTTTTTGCTATCTCTAAAGAGTTTCCTGTACCTGAAAAATAAAATATCATTCCTTATTCCTCCAATACTATAATTTATATTATACTGAACTATTGCAAGTATCTACTCATATACTTATGAGATGGCATAATTAATTTTAGATTTATATTATTGCAAAATGAAAACTTCGCTGTTTAGTGTTCAATGTACAACTCAGACTTCATCTTTGCATAAAACGTATTTAAATTTAGATTTATGCTATTATGCAATTTCCTACCTTAAATAGATAAGTCAATCCTACATTCATAGGCTATTATTTAACTAATAAAAAATATGTTATAATTGAAAAGATAATGTTTTTAGGAAAGGATTGACAAAATGAAAGAGTTAATAGATCTACACTGTCATACAATTTCCAGTGGCCATGCCTATAGCAGCATGGAGGAAATGATTAGGCAAGCACAAAATAAAAACTTGAGAGTTATCGGATTCTCTGACCATGGACCTGAAATGCCAGGCAGTTGTCATTTGTACCACTTTTTTAACTTATCCGTTGTACCAAGAGAAATTAACGGTACCATCATCTTAAAGGGTGTAGAGGCTAACATTCTAGACTATAATGGTACTATTGATATTCCTAAAGAGGCTTTGGAAAGATTAGATTATGCAATTGCTAGCCTACATCCCCCTTGTTTTAAATCTGGTACCATAGATGAAAACACAAATGCAATAATTAAAGTAATGGAAAACCCCTATGTTAAGGTCATCGGACATCCCGATGATTCTAGATATCCCCTTAATTATGAAAAGGTTGTTATGGCAGCTAAAAAAAACAATGTCGCCCTCGAAGTTAATAACTCTTCTTTAAGATCAGAAAGTTTTCGAGAGGGTGCGCAAGAAAACATAAGAAAGTTTCTAACCCTATGTAAAAATTATGGTGTTAAAGCTATTCTTGGCAGTGATGCCCATATCTCTTTCTCTGTAGGTGATTTTTCAAATTGCAAAAGAATTATAAATGAATTGAATTTTCCCGAAGAATTAATAGTTAATTATAGTAAAGATGCCATCAACGAATTATTGGAGATGGAAATCTTGTAAAAATAATTATAGTATAACTTTTCTATTCAATACATAAAAGACTCCCTTTATTTCTTCAATAAATTATTACTATAAAGGGAGCTCTTTTATTACCTATTTTGTCTATTACTGATGTGGTTTATATTATATTGTAAAGGTAGTTATTGAAATTTTATGCTTATACTTAGGATTTCTGATCTATGGCCTACACGAAGAGGTGGACCCCATGTCCCTGCACCTGATGTTACAATTACATGCAAATCTTGAAAGGTTTCATAACCCCAATCTACTTGAAAGAGTTTGCGTGTAAAAATTCTAAAGGGGAACAACTGCCCTCTATGGGTATGACCAGATAACTGAAGGTCAACACCAGATTCCATTGCTTCCTCAATATCTACTGGCTGATGATCAAGCATGATTATCGGTTTACTATTATCAACATTTTCTAATATTTCTGCTAGGCTTTTTCGACGGGTTCCTTGAAATCGTTCGAAGGACTTGTCTTCCCTTCCAACAATATAAAATTGCTCTTCAATTTTTATATGTTCATCCCTAAGTACATTTATACCTGCTTCATTAAAATATTTCTCTGCCTTTTCTATTTGTCCACCAATATATTCGTGATTTCCCATTGAAGCATATATTCCTAAATTAGATTTTAGTTTTCTAAATACTGACATCATATCTTGTTGTACAAAAGCATCAATGCGATCATCAATGATATCACCTGGCATCAAAATTAGATCCGCTTCTAGTTGGTTAATTTGATCCACAATTTTTTCCAATTGCTTTCGATTAACCAATCTACCCAAATGTAAATCTGATAGCATTACAATTTTTAATTCTTCATGTTCCTCTACTATCTTATCTAACTGGACTTCATAATGGATTATATGGGGGTTTCGAGCATTCCAGCTACCTACAAGTAAAATAATCAAAACCAAGGAAATAGCAATAACCCCTGATATAATAGAGAAATTTGGTTGATCTATTAATCCCGCTGGAATAAATTGAAGCCTTCTGTTTACAAGTAAAAGTATCTTGCCAATAAATAAAATCATCGTTAAATACGTCATGATTCCTAACCAATAAGCTCCAACAAGCTCTAATGAGTGACTTAACCAACTGGGCAACCATCGGTCTGCTCCCCTTGCAATAAAAAATGCAAATGCAATAAGACCCACTATAATCCAATAAATAATTGCAGAAGGGTTAAAACCAGCAGCAGTAAAAAAACGTAACCCCGCTAACCCAATAGAATAAGTTAAACCACCATAAACTAGTAATACGATAACGATCATAGCGATTATAAAAATAATATTCATATAGTTTCTCCTCTTACATCATGAAATTTAATAACTTTTTATTGGCGAAACCTAAGTAATCCCACCTGTATTACATTATATAGTAATATTAAAGTTATCGCTAGGTTCTAACCCCTATCAAAATTCTTAATTTTTTATAAAGTAAATAATCTTTTCCTAGTAAGATTTTATTTAATCAAAATAGTAGTCTGCATATCTTAAAACATATTTATATAAAGTTTTTTTACTCTTTTTAATTAAGGATGCCATTTCCCATTCATTATAAAAAAGCCTTAGTCAATTTGGGTAGACTTAGACTTCTATCATTATGCGCTTCTTTTATTATCTATTAGCTTATCTATCAATATTTTCTTTATGTTTCCTTCTAAAACCCCAATAATTGTTCCTTGAATTTCAACATATTGTTTTGGAAAATAAATCTTTAGCTGTCTCTTTAGATTTTCAAAATTTGTTACTTCATTTGTCAGATACAGGTAATCACCATTTTTCATGAAAATATGAATAACATTATGTATTTTTAGTCTTTGCCTATGGTTAACATTGAATATGTATTCGATCTCCTCTTTTTTATACTTCTTACTTTTACTACAATAATCAAAAGAAAATTCTATCTCATCATCTCTAATTACGATAAATTTACTTCGATACAGTTGTATTTTGTTCCAATACCAATCTATAAACAAGTAACACAATGCAATGTACCCTATATAAAAAATCCAATTTACACCTATATCATACAATAGATATACTCCATAAAAAGATATCAAAATAAAAAACACCATCCCTCCAATCCACTCTCTATAGGGATAAATATATTTCATCCTATCTCTTCCTCTCCTGATTTATTCTTTATTAAGTTAGTGTTAACAAAAGAATATTGAATATACCTAATGGAAAAGAAAAAAGGAATAACATATTATAAATTCATATAATAGTCATTCCTTCTTTTATTATAAACTTAATTTTTTATTTCTACTTTTTAGCTGCTGCACTTTCTCCTGCAATTCTTCCGAATACAGCAATATCAGCAAGGGCATTTCCACCTAGACGGTTACTTCCATGAATACCACCTGTAACTTCTCCTGCAGCATATAGACCTGGAATAATCTTTCCATTAACATCTAATACTTGGGCACTTGTATTGATTTCTATACCTCCCATTGTATGATGTACTGTCGGTACACGGGCACCTGCATAGTAAGGAGGACTATCAATTTTATCTGCAAATAAGGTTCTACCAAAGGCATCAGTTCCGCCCTTCTCTACAGTCTTATTAAATTCTTCAACTGCATTGATTAAATTATTTGCATCTACGCCTATTTCATTTGCAAGCTCCTCTAGGGTATCCCCTTTAAAGGCTCTTCCTTGGGCGATTAACTCGTCAATAGATTCATTAAAGTTGTTCTTCACATCTCCTGATGGATAAGAATGGGAATCTAAAACAACCCACATAAAGGCATCCTGTTGTTCAAGTAAAGCTTTTGTCATAACGTCTCTTCTTGCGCCTTCATCAACAAAACGATTACCATCTTTATTTACAAAAATACGATTTTCAACACCCTGTTCTATGTTACCACTTAAACTTCCTGTTTTAGGGTCTCCCATAGGTAATAATTGAATGTGTTCTAAGTCAATTAGATTTGCTCCAACCGCATCTGCCATAGCTATTCCATCACCCGTTGCACCAGGATGATTAGTTGTTTTAATCTGGGTAAGGGCTGGCCAGTTTTTATTGTATTGATCTCTCATTTCAACATTTGCACCGAATCCACCTGTTGCTATCACTACACCATTATTAGCATGTACAATTATTTCACCATTTAAGCCATTAGCCTTAACACCTACAACTCTTCCATCACTCATTAATAACTCAGTTACTTCTGCATCTAGTAAAATTTCAACACCTTCATTGGCATTAATATATGCTTCATATGTGTCAATAAATCCTGTTCCTAATGGGGTAGACGGCTTATGGGCTCTTGGCCAAAGTCCCCCTAAAACAGTAAATACTTCATCATTAAATTTCATTCCTAAGCTTTCAAGCCATTCTACTGCTGGGTAAGCATTCTCTACAAAGGTTCTAATTAAATCAGTATTACCTACTTTATCTCCACCTTCGTAGGTTTGAGTAAAGTGTTTATCAACTGAATCTTCAATACCTTGCTTAGTTTGTCTCACTGGATCAACTGCATTTAATGCTCCACCAGAAAGAATGGTATTTCCACCAAGTCTAGGCATTTTTTCAAGAAGAATAACTTCTGCTCCATTCTGATGAGCCGATACTGCTGCTGCAAGACCTGCACCACCACCACCAATAACAACAACATCAGTTGTATATTCAACAGTTTCTCTAGCTGTGTTTTCTCCTGCTTTTTTCTCACTTAATGCTTTAATATCTCCGCCAGCTAATTTAATTGCCTCTGTCACTGCAAGGATGATTGCATCACTAGTGATGGTTGCTCCAGAAATAGCATCTACAGCTAAGGTTTGTCCATCTATAATAGCCTTTGGTATTCTATCAATAGCAGGATCAGCAATACCTGGACTTTCGTTGTGTTCTAAAATTTTAATATCCTTAATTTCCATTTCATCAACTGTTACTTCTACTTTTATATCGCCATTATGACCAAGGGCTGTAGCTGTATACGTACCAGCTTTAAACATAGCATCTTCTGACGTTTCAGAAGTTTTACTTTGACAACCCACAACCGAAATAATTAAAATCATACATAACATAAAAGATAATACTCTTTTACTATTTAGTAATTGCTTCATCTTATACTCCTCCAATATTCTCTTTGATTTTCTTGGGGTTTACTTGGGATTTACTTCATTCAGCTATCGGCGCCATAATAGCTGTTATTTCATATCTGGTTTCGTAGAACGCATTCACCGAATATGTTCATTATATATTTCTGTTAATAAATTATCAACAAAGATTTTAAAGATGTTTATTTTTTTATTCCATTTCCCCATAATTTACTTTGAAATTTTAATTTGGTATAATTTATGTATATCTACAAAAGACAGGGGAGTTATCTAATGAACAAAAAACTGACAAGCCGACAAATACAAGCCCAAAATACTCAAGATAAAATCTATAAAGTTGCAGTAGATTTAATACAGAAAAAGGGGTTTCAAAATATAACTGTTGATGAAATATGTAAGGCTGCCGGTGTGTCGGTGGGGTCTTTTTATAATAGTTTTAGATCTAAAAACCAAATTCTTGATAGAATTTTCAAGTTGGCAGATGATTATTTTCAAGATGTTGTTGCCGTCAGCATAGTAGAAGGCCCAGCAAGAGATCGAATTGTTAAATTCTTTGATTATTATGCAACTTATAATCTCGAAAGAGGACTTGATTTTGTGAAACAGCTCTATACAGTTAAAAACAACCTATTTGCCACTAAAGGGCGTCATATGCAATCAGTACTAGAAAAGGTAATTGAGGAAGGACAACAAAGGGGTGAACTCTCAACTGAAATGACCCCTAATGAAACAGTTATTTTTCTTTTTATTGCTGTTAGAGGAGTTGTTTATGATTGGTGTTTGCATGATGGCAAATATGACTTATCTAAAGCTATTAACAGTTATGTTACTAAGCTATTGAAAGCTATTGTGATTTAATTACCTAATATAATTAATGCAGATAATTCTTGGGATTCTCTTATCATTTGAGAACCCTTTTTTTCTTCCTCTATATTTAGTAGTTATACAATAAAAAAACCCCACAATCTGTAGGGCCATACATTCATTATATTAATATTTCTATCTCGCTTTCATCCATTAATCTTTCAAGCAAGTCTTCTAAACCCATCATATATTTTTCGTATCTAACTTCATCAGCTAATTGATCCTTTACTTCATCAAACTCTGGCATATCTTCGACAAATTCACTATACTCATCATAAATTGCTAAAAGTTCCTCATCTGTTACTGTTAATTCTCCAATTTCTTCATGAATATAACGGGAAATAATGTTGTCATTATAAATCATGATCTCTAATTCTTCTAAAGTTAATTGATTTAGCTCTAATAGCTTTTCAAATTCTTCTTCGCCCTCTAATTCAGCCTTTAACTGTTCAATCTCAAAGGCTACATCTTCTTTTGTGTAATCAAAGGTTCTTTCAGAAGCCTTTTGTAAAAGTAATTCTTCTTGAATTAAATTATATAGCGCTTCTTCTTCTGCTACTTCCAACATATCTGCATGTTCTTCATTGTCAAAATCAATACCATATTGTAGATAGTTATTTTTTATACTCATTAATGCTCTATCAAAATCTTTTCGCATTATCTCCTTACTATTTACAATTGCTACTACATCATCTGGAGACTCATTTGTTAATGGTTCATTATTAGATGAACATGCTACAATAGAAAACAACAACATTGCTACCATTAAAACTAAAATTAATTTTTTAATCATTTTATAACCCCCTTCAATAATCACTACTTTTGTCTTTCTAGTACTTTTTATCGTCTTCATGTTACCACCAATATAGTATATCAGCTTTATGTGTATTCTAGGTGAACAAAATCTTAAATATTTCTTAAATAATCGTAATGCTTAATTTTACATCTATTTTTTATATTTATTGCCAATAAAATCCCTAGATATAACTCTAAGGATTTATTTTATCTTAGCTATTATATAAACACACATTATAATAACAATTGATATTTGAGGAAATTATATAATTTTTTGAGAAAATTGTATAATTAATTGTTATTATCATCAGCAGATTTAAATTCAAAGTTATGGTATTATGCAATTATCTCTTAAATTTTATAAATCTTTTATAAAGCAAATTAATTTGTTAGCCTCTTTAAAACCGACATTTGTATGAAAAACGTAACTTAATTCATTATGATATTCAATGTCCGAACCTATTTGAGTACAACCATTTTCCCTTGCCCACGCCTCGCCTTTTTCTAGTAGGGACTTAGCTATGTAATTTTTACGAAAGCTAGGTTCCACATAAATTCCTTCAAGATAACCAACTGGACTAGAGCTAGAACCTTCAACATAGTCACTTCGTAAGGAAAGGTTGATAAAACCAATATATTCTTCATCCTTTTTATATAAAAATGCCTTATTCTTAGGCAATTTCATCAATTGTCTAAACTCATCTTCCATATCTTCCCCTTTATTCGCTGGCCAAAGCTTAAGGCAAAGTGTAACCCACTCATGAAAATTCTCATCCTTCACTTCAACAATAGATCCATCAGTGCCAGATATACTATTTTTTAAATCTTCCTCTATTGTCACATCATGAATTAATTGATTCCAATCCCACTTAACCATTTTCGACTTAAAACAATCATACAACTGCTCAAAGGAATCTCTGTCAGCTGGTATCCAACGATATGCATCATGTTCATGAGAAAGTTTGATCTTCCCCTCCTTTAAGCTACATAAATATATTATTCCAGTAATCTGCCGATCCTCCCTTACTAAATTCCAAGTATCAAGGATCTTAACTGGCTCCACCACTAACCCCGTTTCTTCTTCTATCTCCCTTACTACTGTCATTTCTGCAGTTTCTCCAAACTCCATACGTCCACCTGGTAATTCCCATTGATGATCGTCTCCCTTTTTATGCATTACAAGGAAATGTTTATTTTTAATGATTAAACCTTTAACTGCAAACTCTATTACTCTCTTTCCCACCACTTGTCCCCCTTCATCAATTTACCTACTCTAATACATTCTCTAATGCACTAATTATGGTACTAGGTAGTTTTTAGAACGTATCATTTTACTGTATTCTCTAGCTTTTTTACGATCTCCAATTTCTATATAGTAATCAATATAGTATGAATTTAACTCACTAACTCTATTTTTAAGTTCCTTTTTAAAGATAATTTTCTCTACTTCATTTAGGTAAGTTTCAACTTTACAAAAATCCTTATACTGCATAAAAGCTTCAATTAATGCAAAGTGTATATCTACAATGAGGTGTTTATTCGGTACTCTTTCAACCAATTTTACTGCAAATTCCAATAATTCAAATACCTTTTTATGTTTCTCAAGTAAATTATAACATCTTGCTTCGTATAATAACAGAGCAGATTGTTGACTAATATCTATTTGCTCTTTTAAATTCTTTGCTTTAGCATTATATTCTAACCCTTTTTGTGCATTCCCTTCTTCCAATGCTAGCAATGTATAGTTTTGATATATTAAAAACATAGTCTCTAAATCTAATCCTTTTGCTTCTAAAAGCTTATCATAAATTGCAGCTGCTCTTATATAGTTACCAATGACTCTATAGGTATTAGCTTCTATCAATTCTAACCTGTCACTAAAAATTTTAAATTCAGGATCGTTCCAGTTTAGTTTTCTAAAACTATTTATATGGCTAAATATTAAGTCATGTCTTCTTTTGATTTCATAACAAATAACAAGATTAAAATTTGAATATGCCTTAATTTTTTCACTATCATATGATTCATTAATACAAGTAATATCAAGAGACTTAATAAAATGTATGATGGCAGTATCCACTAACGACTGCATTTTGTATGTTTTACCTATTAGAATATGAAGCCAAGCAACTTTATTGAAAGCTTTTATTTCATTAGCATAACTTAATGCATCTAAATAGTCTTTTAAAGCTTCTTGGTACTGATCATTATTATAAAAAAATGTCCCCCTTAATATTTTAAATTCCATCAACTCATCTTTAAAATTGAATTTAATTATACTCTCAGCCAATTGTTTAAAATTATGATGAATTAATTTTTCATCTAAAGCTCCTGTTTTGACAGCCTCTTTTAGTTCATCTATATTTTTCCTTATATCTTGTCTTGCATCATCTTCTTCAGCCCTCATAAGATACTCTGGTGTGATGTTTTGTCCTAATGTAGCGTAATATTTATTAAGATTTCTAGCTATTATATAGGCTGTTTTCCATGTCAAATTTCTTTTATTTGACTCAATCATACTTATTAGACTCTTAGTAATTTCATCACTTGTTAAATCATCTTGTTTTAAGTCCATTGCCTTTCGAAGCTGTCTAATTTTTTCTCCTGAATTTAAGTATGTCATAGCAACTATCCTCCCATAACAGAATTCTATCTTTATAAATTTAAACTTATATCTAAATTACAAAGATGCACTACATTTAGATTTTTTTAATACTTATTAGAACAATTTTGCAGTATAATTTCACAGCCTTATATTATCATAATAACAACAATAACTAAATTGTTAGACGCTTTTCCTCATTTTACCTGTATCATTATTTATTCTCCCATCCCCCTGTATGGCCTTAAGGGAAGATTAAAATCAATAAATTAATAATACCTATGCCAGTTGACACTATGTTCAAATACAACTATCAAAGATTATCATGATGCCTCATTTATGTACTCATAACGATAGATTCCTAAAATTATATCTGATTTGGAATAACACATAGAGTACGAGTAGTTTTTTCCTGTTACAATTAACTTCATTAACTTATCATTTGAACAACTAACAAATACCCCCTTAACTTTTTCAATTTTTTCATTCCCCAGTTTATCCCTCTGGTATATAAGCAATAACTTATTCAATTTTGGTAGTGGATATTTTCTTGTTGCAGCAATAGGTCTTATCTTTTTATGCCTATATTTATAACAATTATCCATGACTTCTTCCATAAAATGATCCTCCCTTTTTTACTAAACTTCCCATTGTAATTAATGTCTAAATATGTGTGAAAAGACAGATTATCTGGCAATTAAAAAATATATAACCGATATACTTATAAATAATCCATATGGAATTGTACTATCCTCCGACAGTATTTTTTTTATATAACTTACTAAAATACCAAATATCGTTGCAATTATAACTACCTTATAGATGGTGCTATATCCCAAAAACAAACCAAGTGCTAGTAATAATTTAAAATCTCCGCCTCCTGTTTCTCCATGGGTAAAAAGTACTGAGAAGACGAATAAAGCTATCATCAATAGAAGGCCTGTTAGATGATTAAATAAACTTACTTTTCCTATTATTAAATTCAATACACTAAATAATAGCAACAGTAAATTAAGTTGATTTGGTATCTTTCTGTATCGTAGATCTACTATAGCCACCAAAACTAATAGGATCGTCACTATTCCATATAATAGACTAGTAGCAAAAGATACTTGTCTGAATCCAACCATAAGTGCTAAATAAATTGATAATAGGTATGTAGTTAAATAAGTTTTTCTACCCAATCTGTACTCCAAAGACTGGAGAAAATAAAGTAGAAAATATATTGCAAATAAATATATAATTGTTAAAGTTAATTTCATATTCAACCCCAATTTAGTATTTTATTGAGAGAGGATTAAAACCTCTCTCATCATTATTATCTAATTCCTGTATGATCGTCTTCATACATCTGCCCATCAATCGTTATACTTCCTTCCATTTGTCTACAAAGGGCAACACTTGGCGTTACAGCATTTTGCATATCTAAACTTATTTTATATGGTCCATCGGGCCATTCTACAGGTATATAATGCCTTCTTTCCCTGAATACCGATTGTAGGTTCTGTGGTAGTATCCACTTGACCTTAGACAATGAACTTACATTCCCTTGAGGCTCCAACATAACAGGCGTATTTGAATCTGGGAAATAAGCATAGATAGACTGAGAATTTGTTAGCTTATAGGGCTTGTCATAATTAGTGGTAACCCATGTTTCAGCCTCTACCTCTATTCCATATCCCGCTTTTATACTATTGGGTGTTACCGTCATAGTTCCATTAAGTGTTGCTTGAAATCTAACCGTATAACCAACAAGCACATTAACGTAAACTGGTACAGGAATTTGACTATATATTGGATTCCCATTAGGGCCCGTACCAATCACGCCACCTTGAACATAGTTATAATGACTAAATCTTGATTCGTAATGTCTATTCACAATACTGCCCGATGTGTATTGGTCTACACTTCTATATTCCTCCCAGGTTGTCGATGAGTTAATACAGCCGGTGGAGGCAAAGGCATTAATGATATTAGCAGTTGCTTGTTTTCTGTTATTGGCATAGTTTGTTTCTGTATAGACTCTTGTATGATTTACCTCTGCTACTAGCACAAAAGACATTAATTGGTCTGGTACCTGTACTCTAAAACTCACCGTAGAGGTAGCATTAGGAGCTAGGTTGATTTGTTCTACTAATTCTACGTTGGTTCCTGCAATTTGTAGCCTAACAGGAACACTAGGGCTGGCAATAGTCTTATCAGAGTTGTTCTTAACATGAACATTAACGATTCCATACTGTCCTCTAAAAAACCGACTATGGGTTATTTTGCTAACTTCTAAATCTAATTCTTCTTGTTTCATAACATCCACCATAAGGGTAGCTATATTATCATCATAAGTTTTTTCATTAAGTGTTCTAGGAGTAACCATATTTAACTTAGCATCTAGCTTTAAATAATCCTTATCATAATTTAAAGGGATTGTATATTGGAAGTTTACCGTTATCCCATCTGCTCCAAAATCAATTCTACCCTCGTGGATTTTTTCATCATTAATCCAAAATTCGATAGGAATATTCTCTTGAAACTCTCCAGTATAATTTACAACATCTACTACAGCTTGGTATGTATTTCCTTTTTCCAGTAATTCACTTGAATTTTCAAAGTTTACTAGCGCTAGATTGTTCTCTTTTACTGCTGTATAGGCATGTAAGTATCCCCTACCATCAACAAAGATTAAATAACCTCCTCCATAGCTTAACTGAGAAGTTACTCCTCCAGTAATATGAAGACCATTAGTCGTATTAAATACACCAGAGGATTCTTCTCTTTGAAAAGCATAAGGGACAGAAATCGGTCTTTTAGTATTTGAATGATATTGGTCTAAATAAAACATTTGGATATTCTTAGTGCTGCTATTGGTAGATCTATTAGCAACCATGAAAACTTCCCTATAAATTACTTCTTTTATATTCCCAAAACTATCAAGTTCTTGTTCTGCAACAGAAACTGCAGTAGCTCCTGAGTAACTATGGGAATCAAAACTTTCTTCAAAGACGATGGCATCATTTGCTAATTTGTTTGTATCATATTGGGCTGCTTCAATAGCTCTTTCGTAATTGATGCTTACTATTCTAGACCTACCATTTTTTTCTTCTGCAAAGGTTACTAATAAATATTTACCTGCAATGGATATACTATTGATTGTGCTCGTCCCTACATACTTATCAACCATATACAGTAAAGCGTTATTAGACGTATCGTAAGCTACTATTCTACCTAGTTTATCCTGGGCTACTAACATCCCTCTTGTACCACCCGTTCCGATATTATTAATTACAGCATAAGCCATTGGCCCGATAATACCCTCCGTATGGAAGTCTTTAGTATTACCTAAGTTTAAGTTAAGTACCCCATTATGTACTGTACCACCTACAACCCCTCCCACATTCTTAGAAGGATTATTTGAAGGTAAAATGATATCAGCAAAGTTTCGATAAACGATTCCGCTACCACTTCCTAAGATACTATCAAATTCAACAGCCCCATTAACTACGGGTACTCCTGAAGTAGCATCTAGTACAACCATATGCCCTGTGTAAGTACCAAAACCTAGATAAGCTTTATTAATAGATGGATTTGCATCTTTTAAGACCGTTACTGAATTTGTTAGTATTTGAGAAACCGTTAAACCGGTTCGTTCTAATTTAGTTACATCCCATTGCCAATGTTGACTATAGCTTAAACCTACTATCCCCTCATCGTTATTTCTAACAACATTAGCCATAATACTAAGAATTTTACCGTCCTTTGATGGAGTGATCAACTGATATTTCTCATTTGAATGTTTTAGTACAAATAAATTACTAGAATTAAAATGGGGATATATCATTTGAATATTAGTTGTTCTAAGAATTTCCCCTGTTTTTTGATTTATTGCGGTAAGATTTTTGCCAGAAATAGTAAAGATAATCCCATCTACAATCAGGGGTTGTCCGTCTGAATGACCTACTTGAACAGGACTCCACGCCTCTGAGAGTGGAAATATAGCTGTTCCCTTTGAATAATTATCGTTCCATAGGTTTCCGCCGAAGGAGATTATTTCACCTTTAGTATTAATATAGTCAATACCCCCAAAATTGAGGTTTTGTGCATAAAGTATATTTGTACTGAGAAAGACTAATGTTAAAATCAGAACAATATATTTGTTTTTAGTGAAAATCTTCACTACTTTCCCCCCTATCTAAAAGTATCCTTATTTTCGAGTAGAGATTTTAACTGTTGAGATTGATTCATCCCACTCTACCTTGCAATCAAATAACTCAGCTATATATCGTACTGGAACAAAAGTCCGCCCCTCTTTAAGAATAGGTGGTTGGTCCATAAAAAGAAACCTGCCATCTTTAAAAATTCGATGGTCTCCAATATTTAAATCGATCTTTGCATCATAACGAATCATCCATACCACTTTTAATTCTTCATTTATAAAGTGATACCCAAATTCTGTGTCTAAGGCCTCCCCTATTGCTCTTAATGGCACCATAGCACGACCATTTTGAACAAAGGCATCTACATCTGAATTGATTAATTTCCCGTCAATTTCTACCTTTGCTGTTCTTATAGGAGCTTGGGGAGTATTAATTTTTCCTGCATCTGGATTTCTTTTAATCATGTCATGATTTTTTCCTTTTGCATAATCAGACTCTTCAGTCCTTACCTTCCTTCTATCTACAGTACCTGAAAAAGCACTATATTTAGTATTTTTTAAGGGCACTCCATTAATTAACAATATCTCTTTTACATTACTTTGTTGTTCATAGACAAACTCTATTGAAGAGTAAATTTGTCGCTCATCGTCGACAAAGGGACTTTGAAAAATATTATAAGTTTGCCTTGATCCATCCTCCATTACTAAGGTTAATTGTGCTAATATATGAGGGTTTGAAAAGTCGCCCTTTGGTATATCTATCACATTCCCATTAGCAAAGGTACTCACGGAAAATAATAGTACTAAAATTAGAGATAAAATTACTGATCTATCATGCTTCATGTACCTTCTCCTTTACCTTTTTTTAATCTTATGGATTCATAATTCGATATTCATAGTCTTCTAAATTGTGAAGCCCAAATCTACTTAAGTAGTCTAATATATTTGCATTTGGAACATAGTTTAATAACTGGGAGGTTGGATATAATTCTCCATCAGCTGTGGATTGATAATGTTGATAGTAGTAATATGTCCCATCATTCTGTTGTCTTGTATATCCTCTAAAAAACTGATTTTTAAAGGTATCAGAAAGGTCAGTACGTTCTTTACCTTTTCTCCAAACTGTTACATCAATAGGGGTCCCATCAGAATTAAATCCGATTATATTTAATTTTCTATTAGAATCGAAAATAATCTCTCTTAAAGGGTGTATTTCTCTTTCTAACCATCCCCCAGAAGTAAGTTTCTGCGATCTAATTTCTACAATAAAAGCATCTGAAGAGTCGCTATTATGGTACATCCAAAAGGTATGTTGATTCTTTGGAGCCTGTCTGTTGATTGTGTAGTTGTTGAAGGTTGACATGATGCTAGTCTTAGGGGCATTTGATTCAGCTTCTAATTCTACTTTAATCAGAATAGGCAGGTAAGTTCTATACCCTTCTACATTTTCATGAATTGCTTGGGTAGCTTCATCTGTAATTTCCAATGGTCTTTCTGCATTTAAATTAGCATTAACTGTTACAGTAAATGAGATCTCACCTGTTCCTATTCCATTCTGATTACTTGTTGTAGGCAAAACATTGGTAGCAGAGCTTCTTGCAAACACTGCCCATAGTTCATTTCTAGAGCTTTCTATGTACTCCTCCGGTTTACCATTATAAGCAGTAACTGTAACACTCTTTACTCTTCGTTCAGGAAAGTTAAAAGAATAATTTTGTGTCTTCGTTATAGGAGATTGTGTTACAGGGCTAATATTATTTTGCCATGTCTTCCCGTCAGCATGGATCCATGTATCAAAATACATCATACCTACAAAATACCTATCATTATCCCCTTCTCGATGAAAATTTACTGCATCTACTTTAAATGAATATAAAGAAATCGTTAATATTGTGCAAGTTAAAAATAATACGAGTTTTTTCACTGCTGCTCCTCCTTATCTCCAAGGATTTTCTAGTGCAATTGCTATATTGCTTTTTGCTGTATTGAAAACAATATACTCAGCTTGGTCAAGGGTATATTTTTCAAAGTTATCATCAAAAAACCTATCTGACCCACCGACCACAGAATACTCAACACTTCTTTGTCCATTTCCTAGGTCTCTCGTAAACTGTACATATGGTGTTCTATATCTTGAGCCTTTATCTTCATTATTTACAAGTAGAAAATTTAAACCTGTATCATTTTTAGCTGATGGTGGAGTATTTTGTATTACGCTTAGTGTTCTTTGATCGTTGATAGCTTCTATATCGTAAATGATAGTTTCTCCGATAGCAAAGGGTAACTGCTCTTTAGTAATAAAAACTACTTCTTGATAAAAAGGTAATAAAGCATTATTTCCTGTTCGTGTATTAACAAATAGATCTCCAAAAGATTCAACTTTTTCTACCTTAAGGTTAAGACTTTCTATTGTGTTATACTTTTCTTCAACAATCTCTCCACCTGTGTAGATGTCAACAACTGAAGTTTTGCTATTCCAATCTACCTTTGCCCCTAAAGCTTCACTAACAAACCTAAGAGGTACAAAAGTTCTTCCTCCCACTAATTTAGCAGGGACATCTAGGGTAATTGCTTGTCCGTTTACTAGAGGGCGAATATTACCTATTTCAAGTCTTATATCTTTATCTTCACCTTGAATAGTGACTTCCCCTTTTTGTCCATTCCAGTCAACTTTATGTCCTAACTCTTCTGCGATAAAACGAATCGGTACTAATGTTCTGCCACTTTCAATAACAGGTCGTTGGTCTGGGAACGATACCAATTTACCATCTACCCTGACTCGAACTTGGGTATTTGCATTTACAGATGTTGATAAAGTTGAAACTATACTTAAAGCTAACATGATCATTAATAAAGCAGCAACAAATTTTTTCATGATAATTCCCCCATAATTTTTGATATTAGTTCCATTCTTTTTTTACCTAAATCTTTACATATAGTGCTTCGAATCTTACCCTCTTTATAAAACTTCTTTTCTTCATTTACAAAATAATACTTCAATATTTTTTTAAACTCTTCTTCATTAATTTCTTTTTTCCAAAATGCATCACAGATCTTAATTAATTCTCCAATCATGACTTGACCTGTTTTAGGATACTTGTCAAACTCCATTACTATGCTCCCCTCTTGTCAGATAATAACTATTTATAAACATTATACTATTTTTACATAAAAATTACTTAATTCTCCCTGTAATATTTACATAAAATTCAAACTCTTCCACCTGATATCTACCTATTATAAGGGTTGTTTAAGCCTCCACATTAGACCTTCCATTATGGAGGCTTAAATTGTTATTCAAGCATATCAATTAACTTGCTAAATGTTACAACCAATTCTGCTCTAGTTAACGGTTTTTGGGGATTAAATGCCCCACCAAAGCCCCCCATAATACCCAACTCATTGACGGCTAATATTTGCTTATGAAAGGTTGAACTTAGGGTGTCAGTAAATATTTCCCTTTGACTTGAGTTAGGTAATTTTAGGTCTAAAGCTAGTAAAGCAGCTACTTCTTCCCTAGTTACCATCTGATTTAATGAAGGAGTCTTTCCAAATAAATGCTCTACCTCAAACATTGAAATGTTATTTAGAGCCTCCATGATATGGTGATAATTAATATCCTCTTTGTTAATTTCTAGCGCCAATACATTACGTCTTTGGATAGCGTTATCCCTTAAATAAACCTTTAGTTGACTATAATATTTTAATAACTCTTCTCTAGTAACAAATTCATTAGGTCTGAAACTTGAAGTATTTAAATCTTCTAACAGTCCTCTACTTAAAATATTCTTTATCTCTTCCTCTCCCCAATGTCCGATAATATCTTGAGGTTTAATTTCATGTTCTTGTTTTTCAGTTATGGCAATTACTCTAAAATCAATAATCTCCATTTTTTGAGTAACCAGATCAATAACATTAATACGAGCCAATCCTTCCTTTACTGCTCTTATTTCAGTTCCTTCTACAATTGCAGAATTATTTGTAGTTTCAATGATTAAGTAATCTGTGTTAGCCGAATCAAAATACTCGTTGTAGAATACTGAAATATCCTTTGCATCTACTACATCTCCTTCTTTTACTACAAATGCCAGCTTTGTAATCATTCGCTCAATGTTTGATTCAGGGAATTTGTCATTTACTATAATTACATATACCGGTACTTTCTTCCTTCCATTGGTCAAAATAAGCTGTGCCAATCCTTCCTGATCAAATGCAGTATAAATTCTATCTTTATTATCTAACTCGATTATTTCTCCTAATTCTTCATTTATATTAATAATGTTGTGTAATTCTTCTCCGAACTCCCGCTCAATGACTTGAGAGAAGGCAAGATCTATATTGGTTTCAGAATTGGTTTGAATTATAATTCTTCTATCAAAATGCTCTACATCTGAAACATAAATACCATATTTGTAAAGGGTGCCTGTTTGTTTATCTCTAAAAGTAACAACTAAATAACCATTACCTCTTGTAACTAATCTTCCATTTTCAAAATAAGCTAATGATGGATCGCTTAACCTTATATCAAAATCATCTAGATTAATTTCATTAATATTCAATGGGTTGTCTGGATTATTTTGATTATATTTATTAATTAAATCTGCTAATATAGCTTCTAATTCTACTGATTGATTAGGTTTTAAATTAAGTGGTTGATTCCCATTTACAGTATCAAAGAAGGTACCGTTAGCATTAACATCAACATCGGTGATCGTGTAGTTATTGGCATGGTCTCTTACTGTTATTCGTACTCTAGTTCCTACATCTAAACCAGATAGACGAGATTCAGAAGTCCAAGCTTGATGATTCCAATTAGATGCTAGTATTGAAGCCAAATCAATAGATACAACTTCCATCCCATTGATTTTCTCATGCCCGAATGGGTTAAATACTATAGTAGAGCCTCCCATTTGCAATTGGTATTGATATGCTGCATCATGTAGCGCAATATTATCTGTCGCAAATACCTGTAGCATACCGTTACTAATTATTACCTTTTCTATTACAGGTGGTGTAGCATCTCCTGTTTGTTTTTCAATCTCTTTAAAAGCTAATCTAGTTCCATCATGGACTATACTAACTCGTACAATATACGTGGTAGAATCTAATAATCCAGGAATGACAATATTTGAAATATCATCAACCGTATTTGTATAGACTAGTCTATTTACACCCTTTTCAATTACATCAATTCGGTAGTATAGTTGTCCTTTGTAGTTATGCTTATTTAAACTCTTCTGCAATTCATCAATATATTTTCCCGTTTGTACCTGCAAGCTACCAGTACCCGAATTTGGTGCACTCGGCATAGGATCTACTTTTAAGTTTCCATCTCCTAAGACATTTTCTATTATTGTAATGACTTCTTGTGGTAATGGAGTTTCTGTCACTACTGAAGATGGCGGTCTCGATGGAGCCGACGGTGGATTATTAGCATAGTTTATTTGATTTATAATCTCTTGTGGTACCACGCCATATACGACTTGATTTGCCCTATTTACCTCTAATTCCATTTCTGTATTGTTTAGGTAATGGTCAATCACCTTAACAATTACTGTTTTAGGAGCTGCTACCTGAATGTTATTGTCAGCGATGAAATTAGTATTGGTTACACTCTGTCCATTGTCGGAAACTAAAATGATACTACCATAAGGATCTTCTTGGACACTTAACATTAATGTTCCATTACCTTCATTCAGTATAGTAAAGCCATAGGGAGTATTGTGAAGTTTATAGTTATCAGTAGCTAGAATATATAATTTGCCACCAAGCATATAGGCCCCCTCAATTACAGGTGGTGTTATATCGATGACTGTATAGTTGATAGTCTTTTCAGCCAATTGAGTACCATCACAATCTACAACCTCAAACTTTATATCATAATCATGCCCTTCTAGTAGATCCTCTAAAGTTATACTACCACCCTCAACAGCTTCAATAATAACTACTTCATCTGATGGTTGATGGGTAACAGTAATAATATAGCTTTGTCCTGGTTCTAATTCTGGTAAGTCAATAGTCGGTACTGGAGTATCGGTTGGAATGACAATATCTTCTAATCTCTGCAGTGGAGATTTTTTAATCAATAATTTAAAGGAAACAGATTTAGAAGAATCAAAGGCATCGGTTATCATGATCATTGTCGCGCCCAGTCCAGTTGAAGTAATCTCCTTACCATTAATATCTACAAGACTGTCATCATCTGCTGTAATATAGAAATATGGATAGTTTTCATAGAGGGTTCCATCTTCTAAAGTGGCATCCACATTTATAGTAATGCTATCTCCATAAATCAATTCTAGGTCATTTAGCATTATGAAGTTTTCTACAGGTTTTAAAATTTCAATTTCCTTTTCAAAGGTGAGTCCAGTCAAGTGATCTGTAACTGTTATTACAAGGTCTCCTATCTCCGAAGCAATTAAATTTACCCTGCCTGTATCCCCTATTGGTGTTAATGTTGCAATAGAAGAATTAGATATCTCCCAAGTTACGTTTGGATATAAACTCATTGTCGTATCATCAACAAAAGTAGCAGTTACATTTAACTCGATTTCTTTGTTATAGCCTAATATGATTCTGTCATTAAACATCATAATATCTCCAATAGAAATGATTTCTAAGTCTGCTATCTCCTTTCGTACAGTAAGTTCTAGAGATTTTATAGTAGATTCACCTTCTAAAGGATAAGCCCTTATATTTCCTGCAAGGTCTTCAATCTCAAAGTAGATTAGATACCCTTCATTATGTTGATATTCTGCAATATAATAGTCTATAAATAACTTGTGTCTGTCTATTTCTTGATGATTAGGGTCAAATATACTCTCTGCTACTAACTTAAAATCAACCTCCCCTACCTTTTTTTGATAGATGCGATAGGTCAAAGTATCTTCAGCCAATTCTGTATTTATTTCACAATCACTAGAGAAGTTATATTCTACTAACCCTTGTAGATATCCATCTGTTAAGGATAAATTAACATCATTTACTGTAGGCGCTGTGTTGTTAAACTTATAAACCTCACTCCATGCTTGAGTTTCATTTCCAGCCTCGTCAATTACTTTAATATATACATAATAGTGTTGTAATCCATCAGTACCATCCCCTGTATAGGTAATGCCTTCGTCGGTATCGAATGAATATACCTCTGTTGGAACTTCCCCTTGTGTAGTAACAACACCAAAATATCCAGTCAGTCCAGTATGATCTTCTAATAATAAATCTAAATTTATTTCATTTACATACTTATAGATATCTGAACCTGTCCCATTTTCGCCAATAATCGTTATGCTAGGTGGAACTGTATCCCTTTGATATGGGCCATATACACCCTTAATGATTGTTCCTGCTTCGTTCTTAACCATGTAATGTATAAAATAACTGCCATCAGTATCAATAGTTATTGAATCAGTATAGTCTAGCCATTCGGCTTCTTCAATATGGTTAGTATTAGCATGATCGCTAATAAAGTATTTAGTAGATGCTATATTACTTAGACCATTTTGAAGATAGGTTAAATTAACTTCTATATCAGTATTCTTCCAATCGTAGTCCTCGTTGTCTGTCACTACTGAAGGAGCTTGCTTATCAAGTCTATAAGGACCATATAGCTCATAGGCTTCATTCCCTGCATTATCAATTACTTTAATATGTAAGTAATATTGACCATCAATGTCGATAGCAAGCTTATCTACATAAGGAGCCCATCCATCAGCTACAGGAATATCGCTATCAGATATAGCATATTCAAAGGACTTGATACCACTAAGACCGATTTCATCAATAGTAATATTAATTTCTAAGTTTTCATTAGTCCAGTCATAATTTAAATTGTCATTAGTAAACTGAGGTAATATCGTATCTCTTTGATATGGACCAAAGTAGCCCTTTTGTTCATTACCAACTCGATCTACTGCCCTATAATGAATATAATATACTCCATCAATATTAATATTTATTGCACCTGCATATGTCAGCCATTCATTAGGCTCTGTAGCATTATCGGTAATAGCATATTCTGTAACTCCCATACCTGTTCTATCATCTGTATAGGTTAGGGATACATCGATATCTTCTTTCTTCCAATCATAATCTTCATTATTTGATACTACATTAGGCTTAACTGTATCTATATGGAAAGAGAGATTGGTTAGTTCACTTGCAGAAATCGTGTGTAGCGTAATTACTTCACCTGCAGGGTTGGTACATGCTTCATTCATAAAATCTTGAACCGCCACAACTACCTTAGCACCTTCAAGTTTAAGCACCTCATTCACAAATTTATCTTTAGCAATAAAAGCATATCCATTTACAAAACTACCATTAGATCTCGCAACTTCGCCCGAATCCCACATAATACTAACTCTTGTTCCTGCTATTTCTTGATTGTTTGAATCAACTAAGTATGTCCAACCTTTTTGCCAGTTGTCTGTATCATTATCCTTCATTTCAACTGACACAAAAATTCCTGCTTGTTGTTCTCCAGAAGCTTCAGTATAGAGGGTATCCGTATATGAAATGAATCCATCATTAACATCTATTGCTCCATCTGGTCCGAAAATAAAGTTAATAAACTCGTTTCCATTTCTAACCCTTAGCTCAGGAGCCATATTCTGATTAATAACAATCTCAATAACCTTTTTCTCACCTACATACTGCTTTGCAACTCCATTTTGACTGCGAGGATCATTAAGTCCCCAGACCTCTAGTTCATAAATACCATCATTTAATCCTGCCCCTAGAGGGTTTTTAGTATTTAATTCGAATGTGTTATTAGTAGAATTAGTTAACAGGTTTCGCCACGCAGATACAGTTGGTGTACCATCGAGGTTTTTCACCTTTCTAATTCTTAAGTTGTACTTTATTGTTCTACTGGCGGCATCTGTAGACCCCGCTGGTTTAACATTTCTGTCATAGCTGAAGATTCCAATTGTAATTGTATCCTTTACCCTATCAGTATGGTCTAACTGAAAAAGTTCAGGAATTGTTGGGATGTAGTTTTGGTGGTCGAAGCCTGTATTGTTATGAGTCACATTACTATGTCCTGAGTTATTATGGTAATAACCATTGTCGTGAGGACTGTTGTTGTTGTGAGGTGAGGAAGTGTTGTTGTGATTTCCTCCTGAGTTTGAGTGGGGAGCAGAGTTATAATGACCGCCACCATCTTCATGTACTCTTATACCATTATGGTGACCTCCAGGATACAAAGGCCCTGTATAATTAGAGTGTACCGCAGGATAATTATGATGATCATGCGTTCCATTGCTATGCGGCCCTGTACCATTAGAATGTGGACTTCCACTATTACTATGTCCCCCGCCACCATTAGAATGCCAATACCCATTATCATGGGGACTATTATTCCCATGATTATTAGCATGTGGATTGGTATTATTATGGTTTGTAGTATCTAATAAGTGATTAAATTCTACGTCAGATTTACTGTTTTCTTCTTGTAGCCTACTGTTAATCCAATCATTAAAAACAATAGGATTAAAAGCCATTGTAACATTTAACATAATTTTTTTATCCCCCTTTCAAACTAATTAATAATGTCCGTTTGTTTTCTTTTTAGTATTTGTAAATGTTTTGCATCAATAGAACAATCGTTAACTAATATATCTAATTTGTTCTCAATAACATATTTCATAATATTCAAAGTGATTATTCTACTGTAGACAGGTGCATAGGTGTTTTGAAATTTAGAGTCATAATGATAAACATCTTCTCCGGTAGCGTAGATCTCCCAATTAATAGGTTGACTTAGTTGAAGTTCTGCTAAATTTAATTGTTCTACTCCCATGCTAATTATTTCATCAAAAACTTTATCTCCTATAAGGTTTTTGAAAGTAATGGGTATTGAAGGCACTTCTACTGTTACTTTTCCTATTACTTCTCTTATTAAGGAAAGCTTTTTTATAACACCAACATCAAAATCAGTAGCAGCTAAATCAACTCTCACTTCTTTAATCCCGCAGTCCTTTAGTCTAAGTAATTTTTCTTTGTTTATTAGTTTGCCATTGGTATAAACCCATTGATATGTGTCTTCTTTAGTTTTTACGATATGCTCTGCAATCTCTATAATTTTTTCTAAGTATAAAAAAGGTTCTCCTCCAGAATAGCTAACGCCATTAATGGTATTGATATACTCGTTGAAATAAAATTTCACATCATCTATCCAATAGTTTGTTATTGTTCTTGGATGTGTCCAACGCTTTAAATTCTCTTCCTTTTTAGATTGAGGACAAAACTTACAAGTAGCATTACATTCACTCCCCATAAATAAACACCACCAAGTACCTGTTTTACAGGCTTCACAACCTTTAGAAAGTTGATGAGATGATTTCGTTAATACTGTCATACCACTATCTCTAAAAACTAAATCCTCTTTTATTTCACTTTGCATCTTTTCAAAGACCGCTTTAAAATCCATTCTATTTAGCATATTGTTAATATCAAACATATTGCCGTTAAATTGGAATTCCACTAATTCGCCCCACTTTCTTCTAGAACATTCACAATATCCTTCATTTGAATATAGTTGTTCTCATTAAGTATCTTAACTACTTCGTGAGGTAAATTAGGATAGTCTTTAGGTTCAATATTTTTAATAAAATTAAATACTTTGTATTTGTAATCAATGATCTTCTCCGTAACATTATCTTCATCTAATAGAAATGGCCAAGGCTCATAAAACTTTGGTGTAAAGGGTGTATCAAGATTATAGTCATTAAGTACTTTGCTAATTTTATCCCTAAAGTGATCTGGTTTCTTATGTAAAATTTCGATTAAGTATTCCTTTTGTAATTCTCCTATTACAGTCCCTTCTTCATTAGTTACAATGCCATCCTTACCTACAATAAGCTTAATGATAAAGTCTCCTTCACTAAACTGTAAAGTAGCTACTGGCAATTCAAAAATTTCATTGATAATTTGTAATTCTGTGTAGCCTAAGTCTTGAATAGTTATTTCTTTTTCTAAAAATTCATTCGACCATGGTATAACATTCAGTCCATGGGCCCTATATAATTCTGTAAACATAACGTTGACTGCATTATCTCCACTAAATTTCACCAGTACATTACTCCTAACCTCTATTAAATCAAAGACTAAATCCTCTAATAACTCCTCATCTTCACTATTATATAAGTTTAAATCAATCAAGAAAGCATGGGCCTTGATCTCCTTTATCGGGATAGTTGTAGTGTAAGGAATTTCGTAAAGCAGAAAACTTCTATTGCTTAATCGAAATACATCTATAGATTGATATATATTTCTTAAAATTTCTCTATTTTCTATCCCTTGCAATTTAATATAATACATCCTATGCCACCCCCTTGTTTAACTCTTCATTTGTAATAGGCGTAAAGCCATCTTCACCAAACATTTCTATCGATTCAAACCAAACACCTAAACAACACTTTGAGTAGGCACAACTCGAGCAAACAGCTGCTTTCTTATGCATATTAGCATAGGATTGTATAAAATTATTATTTGTGCTCTCTGGGTAGGTAACTGTCACATTTTCATTCAATCCATGTTCCATACTTCCTAAGTTGTCTAAAGATGCTAGTAGACCATTTTTTTCATCTCGCCACATACAGGCTGGTACCTTCTCAAAATGTAGATATAAGTTAGGTCTCTCTTTAGCATAACGGTATACCTCTGGTAAAACCTTCTTTAACTCCCCGTAGGAGAAACCAATTTTCTGAGCATAAACAGGGTCATCAAGATAAAAGCCATCTAAATGAGGATAAGAAACCCCAATATTACATATATCATTCTCATAAAGTTCTTTTATTGTGATAGGAAGGTTATATAGATTTAAAGAGGATAATACGATCTCAATTCTTGCAACTTTATTAAAACCTCCATATACCCTTTTTATTTCTTTCAAAGTCTCCCACGTCTCTTTAAAAGGACTACCGTTCACTTGCTTACAATCGGTTATTCTATTATGAATATCTTCAGCGGTTGAATGTAGTGCTACCACATAAAAGACATTAGCACCCATGTTTTTAATCTCTTCTACATAAGATTTTAGCAATCGACCATTGGTTTGAATTGCTATTCTCTTTTTAGGAAAATGACTATGAATGTACTTTATAATTCTCATGAAATCTTTTCTTAAGGTGATCTCCCCACCAGTTAAAGTCACTTGTTCGGAATTAATAAAGTCACTACTATTAAATAGGTTAATAATCTCTCCATAGGTCAAGTCCATACTTTTATCTTCATGCTCTACTTTATATTTTTTCTTGTTAGGCTCCACCACACAATGAAAACAATAATTATTGCAGGTATAGCCAACCTTTAAGTCATAGGTTCCTCCAGTCACTAAAGTCTACCTCCTCTCGACTTAAATAATCCCTAAGCTTAGCTATATTAATCTGCTGGTTATAGATACCATCTTTTTTCCTATTTCCATTACTAACATTTTGGTGTTCGCTAAGCGTTATTCTATTACTACCACAGACTTTTCTAAAAAGGTTTAATTCCTCTACCTTCTTTAAGTTCATTTAGCCTACCACCCTTCTAAATTGTTTTCCTATCAGTTCTTCAATGGTTTCAATGTTACAGCTATAGATTTCCTTTAATACCTCTAATCGTTTAAGTTTTAAGCTATTAAAGTCATTGCAATTACAACTATCAATAGGATAATTTACATGGTCTGTATGTCCATCTAACTTTGTACCTTTATAGATATTAAAAACCCTAAAGACCTTAAATTCTGTAGACTCTAGTAACAGCTTTTCCTCTGTTGAGTAGTCCCATGAGGTGTCGTATCCTAATCTTGTTAAAAACTGTTTAATCTCGACAATAGGAAAAAAGGGATGGGTTGCAAACAAGTTATATAGGTTGAAGTTTAATTGATCTTTATATAAATCAACTTTTCTTAGTTCGTCGTAGACAATATTAAACTTCTGTCTAAACATAGTACAATAGGTTTCATCTATTCCGGCTGCACTCCCCGACGATTCTACTGAATTGGCATTACACCCACCTTTGCAATACGCTAAATAACCACAAGGCTCGCAATGATTTTTAAACCTTTCTTCTACTTCTACATAATACTTTCTAAAGTTTTCACTCTCATAAACCTCTTGAATAGAGTTATAGTCCATTATATTACCCAGCACATAATTCTCATTAAAGTTACGGTCACAAGGTTTTATTTCACCTGTAGGGGATATCCCTAACCAGCTGTGCCTGCAATCTGAATGGGTACATACCACTTGTCTGTCACCGATCACATGACGTGTTACCGACATAACGGTTCTTTCCGAACGGGCATTTGTTGATTTGTCGTATAACCAATATCTATAAAAATTTCTAAAAGCTTCTCCATATTGATCAGTCGATATGGTTAATCCATTGGCTATAGCATCTTCTGTATTGAAAATCTGGTTAAATGAAGGGCTTAAATCAAAGTTTTTCTTAAAGTATTCGTAAAGTTCAATTTGTCGATTATAATTTTCGTTGGTAATTACTGCAATAACACCAGCTCCGTCACCTGTTTCTTCTAGCAACTTAATATTATCAAAGACAGAATTGTATTGAATGTCCCTAGTCTTTTGAGTAAAGGCATCAAAGGATATTCCAATATGTATATCATAATCATCAATCAGCTGAAACCAGTCTTCATTAATTAAAGTCCCATTGCTCTGCATACTTTGATCAAACTTAGTACTATAATGTTTATAAAAAGCAGGTTGTACATTTCTATACCAATCTGGTCCAACTAAGGTAGGTTCCCCACCATGCCATATCCATTGAATTTGATTAGCATGTTGATCACATAATTTTGCAATATGGGCCACCATTTCGTACTCCATAACTTTTCCGTGGTTTTTCTTCCGTTCTTCACTGGCAAAACAATATTCGCATCTTATATTACAATCAGTAGTTGGTTTTACTAACAATGACCAATTAGATAATTTCTCCACTACAATACCTCCCTCATTACTGGCTGCCAGTCTCTATTTTCCAAATTAAAATAATGTTGTCTCCCTAAGTAACTATAGGGCTGCCTTCTGCCATATCCCCCTATACCTAAAACATTTTGATCTTGAAGATGCCAAGGATAAGAAGAACAACTAAATTTATGGAAATGTTGAAATTCCTCAACCGTAAATCTACCTATATAATAATCATCTAGTATATTGCTTAAAATATCTTCATCGTGTAGTCTGATTTGCCCACTCTTTAAGATGTTATAGTCTTGAACTTTCCTTACTTGTCTCATAATACCCTTTCTAAGACATCGAATCTTTTCTATTCCATCTAATTTTTCTTCTTCTGTATAGCTGGAAAAATCAGTATAATTACCTCCTGAAAAACCTTGATACTCTGGGTATATTGTTATTAAATTTGGCTTATATTCCTCCATCAGTAGCTTTATATCTCTGGTTAGTATCTCAACATCATCAACTGTCCCTTTATCTATAAATGTTAGTAGATCGCAGTTTACATGAATGTCTAGCTCATCTTGACAGTACCTAATTAACTCCTTAAGTTTGGTAGGGTTATGGGGAATACGGTTTTTTCTCTTCAGAAGGTCATTATCTAGTGTCTGTAGCCCTAAAGAAATATAACTGAAATTATACTCCTTAAGAATATCCAATTTCTCCTTAGTCATAAATGCTGGATGCCCCTCTATCACCTTATAGGGAATCTTCTTCATGTTTGGTATTCTAGAAAATATGTCCCTCATAATTTCTGCTGTCATTAAGTTTGCAGTTCCACCGCCAAAATAAATTGAATCTGCTACCCTTAAATTTATAATATCTTCGTATTCCTTTAATAGATAAGGCATGTACTCTTTATAGTACTTGTTATAAATAGGGGAATTGATTGCTACTTTATCACCATAATGGATACAGAAGTTACACCTTTGAGCACAAAAGGGACCATCTACATAAAGATTAAATTTATCTCCTTCGTTCCACTTTTTACTCAACCATAATGACTTGAAATACTCTAATGTAACTTCTTTATGATTAAGGTTAGTCATAGATTAACCACCTGCTTTCTCTCTGGCTTTGCTATTAGAAAATAGTCTAGACTCTTTAAAGTAATATAGGAAAAAAATGTTTTTAGTAATTGATCTGATTCTCTAATAAAGGTTTGAAGTTGTTGCTTAAGATCTAGAGCCCTACCTTGAATATTGTATTTAAGATCAGTAAGTTCTGTGATGAGCTCATTAATATTCGTATCAACTTGTAAATGTAGTAGGGATTTAATTAAATCTTTTGACATATCTCCTATGAAAGTAGCCTGTTTTTCATATCTAAGCATTGTTATATTTAAGTTCTCTTCATAACTTAAATTTTTATCAATCCTATGACCAAGAAAAACAATGGGTGCTTCCTTTATCTCAGCCATACATTTATCTAGCTCTATTGCAATGATATTAAATACATTTTTTTCTAAATCACTGATAAAGACCTTGGGGTATCGATAGATGTATTGCTTTTGGTAATAAATGATCTTATCAAACTCGTAATTTTGCTTGCGTATGATGAAATACATACTATTTATATAATTTTGTAAACCCACTAATAAATTCCTTAAATATATTTGATACTTCATAGAGTAGAATTTTCCATAAGAAGTAGTTATCATTCTTGAATAAATAGATGTATCTAAATTTGACCATATATCATCATCTAAAGATGATAGTGTTTGTGTAATCCCCGGTTGACCTTGTCGACCTGCTCTCCCTTTTACTTGATGATCTACCCTAATACTATTAAATTTGTTTAAGGACAGTACCACCAGTCCGCCTTGCTGAACTGACAGATCATCAATAGAGATATCTGTTCCTCTACCAGCCATATTAGTCGTTATTGTAATCGTAGAGTTAGTTCCTGCATTTCTTATGATTTGTTCTTCTTCCTTAGCAGTTTGATTAATTAGGATTTGAGTCCTATATCCAAGCACTACTAATTTATGATAAACTAACATTGATTCTGATTCTGTATCCGTTACAATCAAGATAGGTTGTTTATTCTTGTGATATTTAGAGACTTCAAGAAATAAATAGTCATATTTTTCATGCTTATCTATGAATACTTTTATTGGCAGATCTATTCTCTTAGAAGCCCTATGGGGTGGTACTATAAAAATAGATAGGTTAAATATGTCCTTAAACTCGTCCTCCGCTTCATGAACTGTTCCACTCATACCCGTTAGCTTTTTATACTTATTAAAAAATAATTGATAAGTCATGCTACTACCATGAGGGTTTTCTCCAGTTACCTGAAGTTTTTCTTTTATTTCAATTGCCTGCTGCAAACCAAATTCTTTATGGCTATTATTCATTATCCTTCCGTTGGAATCACTAATTAAGCAAATTTTCCCATTACTTATAATGTAGTCCACATCTTTTTTGTATAAGACATGGGCCTCTATTGTGTATAGTATCGCTTGGTATATAACCAAGTGACTTGTTAAATGAGACACGCCCATTAGGTCTTCAAATTTATTAATCCCTCTTTCAGTTAATTCAACATATTTTTCATTTTTTGAAAAAATATAATCTACTTCTTGTAAACACCCTTCATCAATAACTTTTGTAAAGCGATTATTAATTTCACCACCGACTAAGTTTTTAAAATAATAATTTATAATTTTATAAATACTTAAATATTTAAAAGGTCTAGTCGTACCTTCTGAAACTGTAAAATTAGAGTTTGCATTATCCAGTAGTATAAAATCAATCTCATCTAAAATAGCAGTATCTAATTGAACTATAGGCTTATAGCCTTCCTCTTTTCTTTCTTTAATCTCTTCAGTTAAAAAATCGAAGATCAACCTGCTACTAGAAGTGTACACTACCCTGGCGCCATAGATTTGGTTTTTCGGTCGATTATTTGTATTTGCTATACAGCTAATCTTAAAAAAATCATATATTGGCACCATCTTCATATAGTCTCTTTCTGCTAAATAATCATTTACTGTAACAACATGTACTTGCCCAGCTAAAGAATATAAAATACTAACAAATACCGCTGCAACTGTCTTGCCTTCCCCTGTTTTCATTTCTGCTATGTTATCCTCAGACATTGCTATTGCGCTCATTAACTGTTCATCATAGGGTACAATATTTAATTTTCGAATAAAGACCTCCTTGACAAGAGCATAGATATTATTTCTAATATTGTCTAAAGAATCAAAATTTCTACAGATCTGCTCAAATACTTCAAGAAGTTCATCATCGGTGTACCGAGTTATGTTTTGATGCTCTCTATTTATCTTATTTAACATTCTATTTATTTTTCTATAGGATAATTTTGCTATGTTAATCACCACCCTATCAACTTAAGTTAATGCCTATAATAAACATATTAATTATTTTTAAGTATGATGTTTATCGGTATAAATTGAAAAAAACTATTAAATATGAACAATATTAATAAAATGACAGTAAAAAATTTCTTAAGTGAGGTTTTCTTATCTTTTTGAGGTATTGGTTCTAACCTTTTTATCATACATAACCCTCCATATTTCATCTAATTCAGTTAACATTTTTTTGTAAACTTTTCCTTAACATATAAATACCCCCTTAGACAAATTTCCTAAGAGGGTGTAAATAATATTATCATATAATTTATTATATAATTAATTATGTATTTTTTGCAACAATTTTTATGAAAATTCTACTATTTTTTACATTTTTTTAGCGTTTTTATTCAATAATATTTATGGGGGCTTAAACTTATTACTTTTGATGTTTTATCCAACACTCATATACAATACTAATCATACCTTCTATTTTCAATAAACACATTAAATCCAACCTCTACAAATCTGTATTCTTCCGGCAAGAAAGGAACCAAGACTAATTTCTGTTGAGTATAACCTTTTAAGTAAATTGAAGGATACTCTGTATTATAATATCTTGTACCATTATGGGCATATCTACCTTCTTCTATAAATATAGACTCGATAACCAATTGAGTTTGTAGTAAACTAGGTTTTCGAGGGGACAAAGAAGTATCAAGACCTAATTCATCCTGCAATAGTTCCCATAAAGTGGCCTCGGTCTGAGAAACATTAACACTACTTATCCGTTCTCTTCTAAATTCATCTAACATACTTAGCTCCAGAGCATCCTGGGCAGCTATTTCTAGTCTTGTCTGAAGATTAGCTTGAAAGGTTTGAATTCGATAAAATTCTATTGCTATTCCTATTACTGCAAATAAAATAAAAAACTTAACTAAACTAATTAAAGTTGATTCACCCTTTTCCTGTGTTAATCCTTTTTTTAACCTCTCCCCAAATCTATCTATTCTACCCATTACCAGCCACCCCCATAACCTTCACCATAGTATCCTTGATTTGTAGTAGTAGCCCTTATAGGAATTCTAAGATTGATCTTCCACATGTCTGAAAATTTAATTTGAAACTCATATTCAACATGTAGAGTAATTCTATCCCCTAATTTATTTACATAAGTTCCAAAATTGGGAGTAGCTACTGCACTAACCTCATTGGGTGATTTTTTCATTCGAATCAATTGCTCTTCAAAATAGTCCTTTCTAAGCATCCCTTCGGAACGTGCTTTCCTCATCGTTTCATTTACTGCTAATCGATACTGGGAATAATCTATAACAAAGATCGAAAGCTGGAAAATTAGTAAAGTAATAACTAATAGCTTAAACATAAATACTAGTAGTTCTAAATGAGACTCTCCATTTTCTTCTTGAATTTTCATTTTTATTTGCTGAAGCATCTATTCTACCTCCATTTACAATCATTTATTTAAGAGGGAGAATTTCTCCCCCCTCTTAAATCATTAAAACATTATAGCTCACTCGGTCTAAAAAATCTTTGTGAGTATGTGCTTTGTCTAACTAATAGCACAAACTCATAACTTAAGGCTGATTTATCTAGTTGCACTATACTAAACTTCATATCATGCTTTAATTCCATTCCTAGAGCTTCTCTTTTATTAACTTTAATATTAACCCCTGGATAAAAAACAGTATCCAGCTTAGATGTATCAATATTATATTCAGCCAGTAGGTCATAGTAAACATTCATCACCTCATAATTAAAACCACCATTTTTCTTAGCTATACCTGTGGTAACTGATGCAATTTGATTTAGATCTCTATAAGTGGTATAGATGTTCATAATAGAGGTTAATACAGGTAAAAACATCAAAAAAGCAATAATTATAAGAAGTCCACCTAAAGTAGATATCCCTTTTTCATTATTCATTTTCTTCCTTATTAATTTATCTAAATATTTATACATATGGGATACCAGTTATCTCTATATTCCTACTGCAGCTTTGAACATATCAAACAGCCCTGTTGCAATTGAAGTAATTTGATCCCTAAAAATAGCTAACACCGCTATTGTAACTACTACTGCAATACCTAATCCAAAAATTTTGTTCATTATAAATTCCTCCTTAATTTTTATAGTTTTTTTATATTAGAATTGTGATGCAAAATCTATTAAGAATGATAAACCTACTGCTACTGCATTCATTGCCATAATAGAATAGAGGGCTATTGCATTATTTCTCTCTAATCTTTCAGGTCTTTTCATCATTTCTTCCTTTATGTTGTCGAGATTAATCTGACGAACCTTTTCTTCTTGGATTGCATAAAGGGTATCTACATTATCTCTAGAAGTCTCTATACCTGTAATAACGGCCATTATATAGTTCTGTATCGCAGTTATCCCAATCGTATCTGAAAACTCTTGCAAAGCTACTTTTTCCGATACCCCCGCCTCCAATTTTGCATGAAGTATCTTTAGATCATAATATAATGGACCTTTACATACTTTTAGATAGTCTTCAATGGTATGTACAATATTTTTATGGGGAGAATATCTTAGGGTTCTTGCAAATCTTGGAAATTCTTTTAGTATATTTACATTTAGTTCTTTTAATTTTTTTTCAAGCTCTGCATCTGGCTGAAAATACATAAAAACAGAAAACATAATACAAACTGCAATGATAAAAACCCCTAAAGGAATACTTGCAATAAAACCTACCAAAGTCATTAATAAAGGATAAATAATCTTTTTTGCTTGATGCTGTTCTGGCGTATTTTGGTCTCCTACCCTTAACAAGTTTCTTTCTAATTTCCTTCTTTCGTAACTATTTAATTTAATATATCGATTTACAAAGGTGGCTAGTGGTTTAAATAATTCTTCTAATAAAGGTACCTTATTATCATCGATTAGATCTCTAGCCTTTTTATAACGATTTAAAATCCTATTTTTAGGAGTAAACACAAAATGGTCTTTTAACTTGAGTAATATTACAAAAATGGCTAGGGTAATTATTAATGAATGTAGATTACTTCTTACCATAACTCCCCTCCCTCTAATCAATTTCTATCTTGATTGGCTTATTATCCATGTATTGTTTATAGCTAACAATAATCAAACCAATAGCTATTATACCTAAGGAGATCTTACCTCTTACATCATAAACTAATAAGTTATAGTAATCTCTATAACCGAATCTTAGAAGCATCAAATTGATGGGCATAAAAACTATTGTTGCAATAAATTCTCGGTTATATTTTTTCCTAATAAGGTCAAATTTTGATTGTTCTTGTTGTACATCTCGCATATCTTCTGGTATTGATACCATTGTAAATTTTAGGTTCTGCCCCTGTTCTTCTGCTTGTATCGCTAGCTTTATAAACTCATTAAAATAATAGTTTTCTATTTTATCCCCTAAATTTTTCAATGCTGTAACTGTATCTTTATTTAATACTTGTACTTCATTAATACATGATGTAAAGTGACGATTTAATGGAGCTGGAATTTGCTCTAACTTTTTTTCGATGGCTATAATAATGTCAGTTTCATGTAAATATTGAGCAATTATAATTCCCATGACTGTCGGTAGCAGTTCATCTATTAACGCAAATTTTGATTTTGCTTTGTTATGAATAAAAACGAAGGGTAATAAGCTAGTGAGTCCACCTAATATAACCATTAATATTGGATTCCTTAGAAATAATCCTATAAAAACCCCAATGCTACTAAATAATAAACTGTAGGTGATAAATTGTGAAATAGACAAATCAACTTCCGAAAGCTCAATTGCCATTGTTACCCTCTTTAAAACACGCTCTTTTAGACCTGGCTTAGAGTTAAGAATTTCCCGTCTTCTTTGCTCTTTAAGAATATCACTATAGTTTTTTATTCGTTTATCTCTAACATCTACTTTTACAAATAATCCCACAATATCAAAATTAAAAATTAATTTGCTTATTGTTACTAATAGGATCAGCATTGATAAAGTAATCATTAGACGATAGAACAGTGGCATTTAATCAACTCCTTTAATCTGTTCTGGGGCTCTTTTATAAAATTTAACTGCTAACCTTTCATCGATGCCCTCTTCAATTAATCTTTCATACAAATTCTTACTAATCGGTGAATTAAACAGATGCTTACCAACGATCTTTTTTCTTACGTATTTCTTACCAGTTAGTGGATGAGTTTCTTCAACTTCAGTTGTACCAGTTACCTTAAACTTAAATATCTCACGGTACACTAACTTATTGTCTTCATATCCTTCAAGCTCCGAAATACTAATTATTTTCCTACTACCATCCTTTAACTTCTTTTGAAAAATACAAATAGGAAAAGCCATGATGATCATATCCAAAATCATATCCTGTGTAAGGGTTGTATTACCCATCATAAACATTTGGAGTACCCTGTTAGGTGCATCCTTTGGTCCGTTTGCATGGAAACTGTTATATACCTGATGACCTGTATTGGCTGCAGAAATAACTGTTTGAGCTTCAGCTCCTCTCATCTCGCCTAGCACCATTGTTTCAGGTGATTGTCTTAGAGAATGTTTTAGGAGATCTGATAGGGTTACAACACCTTCTTTTGTTTCCCACATAAGGACACTATTGATTGGATTCTTCTCTTCATCAAATTTTAATAGATTCAACTCAGCTGTATCTTCCATACTAATGATTCTTTTATCATTAGATAATCTAGACAAAATCGTTTGTAGCGTTGCAGTCTTACCACTATTAGTAGGACCGATTACCTCTACACTTAAATCTGCGTCTCCCAGCATATCAGTAAACTCAAACATTTCTTCTGTAGCAGACCCAAATTCTATTAATTTTGTTGAAGTAAAAACTTCATTTTTTTGCTTTCTTATTGTTAAATTAATTCCTGTTAGACAAATAGGCTCCATGATAGCAGCTACCCGTTGCCCATTTTTAAGCCTTGCATCGACAATTGGTTCTGAAGGAGAAATGTTTTTTCCTACCGTCCTAACGATTTTTTTAGCGATAGAAATCGCCTGTTTTAAAGAAGAGAATTTTTTATCAGTTCTATATTCCTTTCCCTTTATGACAATTCTAATATCATTTACACTATTGACCCTTATTTCTTCAATTTCCTCGTTATCAATATCTTCTGTAATAGGTCCAAAATCTAGAATATCATCAGTTATAATAGCAATGGTCTCTTGTAAGCCGTTTACTCCGTCCACTTTAATTCCTTTATCTTGAATAAATTTAGCAATATATGCCCTGATTTTGTTTCTAGAGTTTAAATCATTTAAAGTATTTTGAAATACATCAGGGTAAGTTGTCGTTAAATAATCCCTTACTTCATCTACAGCGTTTTCTAAAGCCCGAGCACTTGTTTCAGAGGTAATGGCAGCCTGTAATTGCCTTTGTACATTAGCTTCATACTTATCTTTTTGTATATTAGGTCGATTACTACTCATTAGTTTTCACCTCTTTTACTACTTTCTTATTACCTATAAGTTTTCCGATTTTAAATAAACTTTTACTCTCACTTCTGGCTTTGTCCCCATTGCTAGTAAGTAAACCATACAACTTTTGAATTCCTTGAATGATTTTTCTATCCTTAAAACTTCCGCCAGTTTCAAATACTGTTTTCCCTTCATTCATATCTTTGACTATTTGCTTATAAAAAGGGATGGTAACACTAACAGGTAACCCACACATTTCTTCAACTTCTTGACCTGACAATAAACCCATATCCTTATTTATTACAACAATAAGGTTATTTAATGGAATATTAACCTCTTTTAAAAATTTAATATAACTTTTAAGGGCTACTATCGTATTGTAATCATTGTCAATTACGACTACAATTTTGTCAGCGTATTTCCACGATTCATAACTAGTTAATTCTAAATAGGATGTTGGTAAATCTAATAAAAGTATATTAAATTTTGATTTAGCTATCTCTAATAATTTTATTATCTGATGATCAGTTACCTCAAAAAGATCATCTACATCATTATTTACGTTTAATCCGGTACAAAATAGATCTTTGTCTTTCTCATTGTTATGAAAATTAGTTATTACGTCACTCTCCCTTTCAGTATAGAGGGCTTCCTTTAAACTCTTTTCCCTTGGTAACCTTATATTTAGAGCAGCTGCAGTCGAAGGAGCTTGCCTATTAAAATCAATCACTCCAGTCAACAATCCTTTAGTAGAAGCCCATTTAGCTAAGTGAGAAGTAATAAAGGTTTTTCCTATACCGCCTTTAGGTGACCAAATAGCATATACTTTTTTATCAATCGTACCCATTAGTTAATGCCAAACCCCCTTCTATTAGTGTTAGAGTTGGTATTACCATTGGACTCAGTATTAGAATTGTTATTGTTATTTAGCTGATTGTTTGATTCCTGCTGTGTCTTTGCTTCTGTACTAGCCTCGTTAGTAACAGTTTGGGAGTTTTCTTCTACAGTTTCTGGATTGGTTGTTATTAAATTCTCTTCTTGAATCCCACTACTATCAACAATTTTACTTTCTTGGTTGTTGGAATTTAGAATTCTTGGTCTTAATGATAAATGAATTACTCCATCATTCATATATTTTACTAACAATGATTGCTGTCTTTCAGTTGCTTTTACTGTTACAACAGCTGGAACAACATTATCATTAGAAGCTGAGCCTTCAACCTCTGTTAAATTATTTCCTCGGTTATTGGTAATGTTGATAATTTCTAGATTTTCAAGTTCGGGTAACATCAGAACTCTACTATCAGCACCACTATTCTCTGGTTTAATATAAATGATAGCCCTCACGAAATCTCCTTGTTCTGCGATCCCTGCCACTGCTCTAGTTAAGTTGGTATCAAAAGATATGGCATCATACTCTGGATTTTCATATAAGAATGCATTAATAGGAACTTTATCATCCTGAAAATAGGCATGAAGAGCATTAACTCCTTTAGGAAGTGCTGTGGTGGTATATTTTCCTACTATTTCGCTCATATCAAGTACAACATCCCTTGATAAACCATAACTACCTACCTCAACTAACTCCAGATCACTTGATCTTACTTCTTGGTTTTCACCTAAATTATTTTTTACCCTTACTACAATGGTTGTCTCTCTTGTCTGTTGATTATCTTTTGGGACTATATAGAATCCAAAGGTAATAGCAACGATTAGACAGATAACAATTATTAAAAAATCTTTAAACCTCTTCTTCAATAGATTAACTCCTTTCATATAATTATTTAATATAATTATTTAATATCACCTTAATATAGCTATTAAATTTTCTAATGATATTTATCATTTCCTTAAAAAAGCTCTGTTTGATCCTTTCATATCCTCTTTATGGTTTACCCTCTTTTAACAAATATTGCTAAAGCTATAGTATTATTAAATCAATCACCTGTTTTTTTTGTCAACATTATTTTGACAAAAAAATAAATAAAATACCCTACACCATCATTAATATCTTATAATCTTACCCTCAATTTTTTCTGCATTGGTTAAAATAAGGTTTAAGTACTGTATTATCTCTTCCTTTGTTTTTATGTATGCTGTCTTCTTTTCGTTAACGTCTCCTATTATAAAATGGGTAGTTACAGGAGATTCTTCATCTTTTATAATACAATTAAGTGTTATTCTACAACCTTGAAAAATATCATCATTGTTGTTATATTCCCCACTAGTAATTATGTTTTCCTTAATTTGCTTTCCTCTAATAATCGGCATAATATCAATAATATTCAAATCCACCCTATTGCCTCCCTATTCTAATTTAAATTTATCTTTAAAGATTATCTTACTTTGCTTACTGAAAGTATTGTTTAAAAAATACTTATTATTACCATGTATCTTTCCGTCTGCCAAGTTTTAGTCTAATTGTATTTTAACAATCAACCCAAATCTTAGACAATGGTATATTTAAAATAATTGGAGAAATTTAAAATATAATCTAGATCTAATAATCGAAAATGTTGCCTATAGTAAATTCATAGCTCAACTCCATTTTCTTGTATGTTCTTACTAATTACCAAATATTAGTTTTCGTTATATGCTTATACCGTTTATTCTGCATTGTATTATATTTTGTTTTGCTTTGCAGTATATTACTGTTGTAATTATTATTAGACTGTGGTATATTTATCCTATAATAATTAAAGGGGAGTAGCTTGGAAGTTATTTGGTCAACAATCGGCAATATGCCTGGCCTATAACCCCATTGGGAAGCAAGACCTTTAATATCAATCTATAATTTTTAAATTATAGATTGATATTAAAGGTCTTTTTCTTTTTCTCTCCTTTTTAAAAAAATAGTATAGGGGGACTATTAAATGGAAAACTTTATGACATTTTTCTTATTTATTATTGGAATCTTCATGGTGATGAAAGGTGGAGATTGGTTTGTAGAATCAGCTGTTTGGGTGGGGAAAATTACTGGTATTCCCAATGTAATAATTGGGGCAACGATTGTCAGTACTGCTACTACCTTACCTGAATTATTAGTTTCGATTGAAGCAAGCCGACAACAATTTTACGATGTTGCAATTGGAAATGCCATTGGTTCGATTATTTGTAACTTAGGATTAATATTAGGAATTATGGCTATTATATCTCCTCCGCAAAAAATTAAAAAAGACTTCTTTAAGAAAACTATTTTTATGATTTTTTCTCTTATCCTATTACTCTTCTTTTTTACAGATCTCAGTATCTCAAAGATAGAAGGTGCAATACTATTAATGGGGTATATCATCTATATCCTGTTAATTGTTAGGGAAACTTTTAAAGAATATAAAAAAGATGTTCCTCCTTCTTCAAACAAGGGAATTACATCTAAAAAATTTATCACTAGAAATCTATCTCGTTTTGTAATTGGAGCAATTTTCATCATCATAGGTGCTAGACTATTGGTAGATCATGGTGTTGGTATTGCAAATCTATTAGGTGTGCCTCAACGAATTATCAGCTTAACATTATTAGCAGTTGGAACTTCTTTACCCGAACTTGTCACGGGAATTACAGCTATAATAAAAAAAGAATATGGCCTATCCATAGGAAATATACTAGGTGCTAACACCTTAAATGCGCTTTTAGTAATTGGCTTATCCAGTCAAGTTAGTTTTGGTAGTATATTTACACTTCCTCAGACCTTATTCTTTGACTTACCTGTTGCTTTATTGTTATCCACTATTCTTTTTGCTGGAGGTGTTTTCTTTAAAAAGATTAATCGTACAATAGGTATTATATTACTTCTTATTTATGGATGTTACATATTTACGATGACTACATTTTTAATTTAATAGATAGGTGTATTAATTTACAATTTTATTTTAATCGAGGAAATTGCATAATTGATATTAGAATTATATTAATTCAAAATAATAAAAACTTCGTATTATGCAATCTCCTCAATCAACAAACTTTCACACTTCATCGGGGATTTATTTAGAAATCCATTTTTTCAATTAATAGGGCTTTTTATATAGTGCATTAAACTCTTTTGCAAATAATCCATAATGTATTTCATCCCAATAGCGGCCTTGATGAAATGTAGTACCACGAATCACTCCTTCTTTTACACAGCCTAACTTTTGTAGCATTGTTTCTGAGGCAACATTACCCTCAATAACAAAGGATTGGTATTTATTTAATCTCCTTTCATTGAAGGCATAGTTAAGAAGAATTTTCATTGCAGCTGTTCCATACCCCTTTCCTCTATGATCACGACTAATTTGCATGCCAATTCCAAAAGTACCGTTTCGCTCATCGATACCTACTAACCCCAAAGAACCAACCTTTAATCCCTCTAATGTCTCTATCGTAAAATTATGCCGCCCTTCTTTTTTACTATTTTCAATAAAATTACCCCATACTTCCTTTGCTCCCTCCTCTGTTAATGGTAACTCAATTAAGCTATCTAAAAGAAACCGGGCAGGACTATCAAAATAATTTACATAGAATTCGTCCCAATCTTCATGGGTTGAAGGCCTTAACCTTACTAATTCATTCTGCCAGTAATAAGTATCATAGTTGATTTTCATCTATTAATTCCTCCTAATAATTTGTCTTTATTGCATATAAATAACTGTATTAATACCCATTACTATTCGTTTGCTATTCATGATTACCTCCTTGTTGTTTCCCTGGGTCAGAATTTATTCCATCAATGACTCTACCTTTAGAATCTTTTCTGATAACGCTATATCTTCTTCAATTTTTAAAACTTGACAGTTTAATTTCTCTAACCATTCATAATGAAGTTTTCTACTTCTTATGTCTATATCCCCAGAGTCATATTTTGATGCCCAATCCATAAATGTCAAATGGTCTTGATACAACTTACCGTCCTTATCAATTTCAGATCCATATCGATTTCTTTCTCTTTCTAATAACCTCTCCATCCGTATTTCCTTTGGAATACATAAAAAAACAACTAAATCAAAATATGGAATAAAGCCATCACCCCAACCACATAATGAACCCGAAAGAACCCATTTTTCTACATTTTTTAAACAGCTTTCCATTCTTTTAATTCTCTCATCTACATCAGTCTTTTCTTGAAAAGGAGGGTCTGTCTTTACCCAGAAGAAATCATCGGTATCATAGTGTTTATAACCTAATTTATTACTAAGCGCTTTAGCCAGTGTGGTAGTTCCCGAACCTGATGCTCCTAAAATATGTATTCTATTAATCACATAATACCCCCTTCAAACTTTTCTTCTATTCTGTCAACATCCTTAACTTTTACTAAATATATTCTCGTTATCTTACTTATAACCTGCTAGAATTTAACATTTTTTCATCCTATCCAATACAGTATTCTTTTAGAAAACATATTCCGCCTATCAAACTTCTGACTATTGAAGTTCCAACCTTAACAAAGCCTACTGTTTCCGTGTCTATCAATTTCCCTCCTATTTAAATAAGGTAGTGTCAAGTTTGACACTACCTTAACTTACGACATTTCCTTCTAGATTTTCTCCTAATGGTGCTCCTTCAAAAAAATCTTCTCTGTTTCCATTTTTGGGGATATGCCCTTAAGGAGTCATAATCATATGCCCAGTTCTTCATGGTTAAGGAAATTGGTACAAATTCTTCATTATACTTTTCTTCTAGATAGGCCAACATTCTTTCTTTGATCCCTTCTGGGGTATAACTCATTTTCTTGTTCTTCAAACATCCACTTAAACCTATCACAATAAGTATCGTTAAACCTATTAATATAGCTCTTTTGGTAAATATCATTCCTTCAACACCCTTCGACTTGACTTATTAATAGATATATATTCCCTTAAACAGGTTATTTCCTGTCAGAATATAACATTTCATTCTTAGCCGCAGAAAACCCACCGTATTCACAGTGGGTTTTTGTTGACAAATCTTTATTAGAGATTTATAGCTAAAATCTTAAAAATGTCATGATTTCCTTTGTATATAAAATGTTTACCATATAAATAACCACCATAGATAGAAATGTTAATGGAATGAGATACATATAGTTACGATATAGCTTTTTTAAGCCTACCCCAAAATACTCTAGGGTTAGCACTTGGCATAGGTGCAGGGGAGAAATATAGTAAAACAAAAATGAAGTAGTAAAGATAAACATTCCGTAAAGAAGGCTCATTTCATAGGTTGGCGCCAGGGGTAAAATAATAGGAAAGAGGATTGCAATCCCTGGTTGGGGTGATGCTAAGGAGAGACAAATAATCCCGCTGGCAATAAAAATTAAAAGTTCTAAAGGCATGCCACGATCTAATAAACTACCTACAAAAACATAAATTTCATCCAGATCTGTAACGATGTTTCGATAGAACATAATCCCTAGTATAGCAATCACTAAAGGCAATTTAATTCCTTTATAGATTGTTTTTAATGGATTCTCTCCGATGTCATATTTTCTATCCTTTTTCTTATCTAAGGTGTTAATAGCTATGGTAACTCCGATACCCATTAGAAGAGAAATATAAAAGGGTATAGGCAAAATTAAAGCTCCAACTAAGCTAATTAAAATAGGCAGCGCATAGAGGCCAAATTCCATTAATGCCCCAATATATGCTCCCTTGTCAATCTCTTTTATCTCAGGTTCTTTATAGTTTCTAACAAAGAAAAAATACCCTAATACATACATGATAATACTTACAGGTAGGTGCATTTTAATAAGGTCCCATTGACCAAATCCACCTAACTCTGTTGCTAAAATCATAGCTGGTGATAGGGGAAAAATTAGATAAAGACCATGACGGAAAAGAAGGTTAATAGCAGCTTTATCGTCCTTTGTAATAGATAAGCGATCCCCTAATCTTCCCACTACTGGACAAGACATTAAAGCCCCACCATAAACAATTAAAGTCCCCATTATTGATGGAGCTAATAAAATCGTAAATTTTGCACTTCTTAATACAGTCTCTAAAGCTGTAATCATTCTATCTAATATTAAATATTTATCCATTAAATGAGCTAGAATTGAGATTAAAGCTACTGTTAGAGCCAACGTAATTGTAGATTCATTTAACATAGTGCCCAAAAATACCCTAGAAATATACTGAATACTTCTACCATTTAAGAGGGCTAAGAGGGCAGCTGCAATTAACATAGAATAACCCATATTTACTTTCTTATTTACTAAAAACAAAATAACTGTCAGTGAAAGTGCTAAAGAAAATACTACCATTAGATCATCCCTTTTATGTAATTTTACTTCCTATATATTTATATCATATTAGGATAATAAATTAAATAGCATCCTTCCTAGTCCCTCGAATTTTGTTTGATTCTTATAGCAACCTGAATCATTTTATCCTTTGAAACAGGTCCAAAATCTCTTGAATCAAAACTTGTTATTCTATTGTCACCTATTAGAAAATACTCATCACTCTTAAGTATCCAAGTCCCATTCTTTACTTCTAAAAGGCCCTGATCTATAAATTCCTTTGCCCAATCCTCATAATAAGCATATGAATCTTCTAACTCTTCATTATTGATATAAATATCGATCCCTTTTATCGTAATTTCTTCTCCAGGTAAAGCAATAACACGCTTAACATAATGGTTATGATCATCAATTTTTATCGAGACAATATCACCTCTTTTTATTTTCTTATACTTTGTACTAATATATAGAATCTCATCACCTTCGTTTAGGGTTGGAGCCATAGAATCACCATAGATGGTTTTTCTCATTAGACCGATATCCATCATAATTGATGCCCCTTGGAAAAAAAGAATAACCACTACAATTGTTAAAATTAGCCCATACTCTAGCTTTGTAAATCTTTTTTCATTTAAAACATTCATAAAATCCTCCTTTAGTAAAATCTAATAAAAGCCAAGGTTGCTCCAATTATAAAGGCACCTCCTCCATATACTAAAGATGCCTTAATCAAATCAATTATTGAATAATCCCTCATTATTTCATTTCATCCCCTTTTTTCTCTTCTATAATAACTTAATTATAATATTACTAAACTACTAAGAACTGAATATATATAAGTTTATTTTCTTCTTGGCGTCTTTGGCTAAAAAAAATAAGTAATAAATGATATAAACATCCCATTTGGTAATTATAATAGAGTTAAGTATTCGATTCTCGATTACAAATTCCTCCATTAATTATACACATTACCATCCTAAATGATATCTAATGATTTAACAATTAAGTAAATTAAAAACGTGCTATACTCTTTAATAGCACGTTTTAGTTAAAATATATTTACGCTAATTAGTTTTTACTTACCACTCAAAATCTTCAGGGTATTCCATATTAATCTGGATATGCTCTACAGGGCAATCATGTTCTCTAGCCACATTTTTAAGGTCATCTACCATAGCTTCATATTCTTTTCCCTGTTCAGCTATTCTTCTAGCCATAATCGAGATATTTTTTAATCTTATTTCTTTCTCCATATGTATGAATTTTAAATTTAGAAAGTCTATATAATGGGGCAAATAACCTTTAAATTCGTGTTGTTTTGAAGTTATGTATCCCAACATTCGCTTATAAGTTACTTCGGGAATTGTATCTTTAATACAATTATTGATGACCGATTGGAATAATCTAACTTGGGCAATAGAATCATCCCAAATGTTTTTTCTATCAGTTAAAATATCAAAATAATCTTTTGTATTCCTTTTAGCATGAAGTATGATAAAGTCGTTTAATACAATGAGTATAAACAAAATTTCAGGCCAAAATACCCTAATCTTAAGATATAGATTTTTATCTGGAGCAATAAACCCCTTTACCTTCAATATTTCAGAGTTAATTCCATTTTCTACAAATTCATATTCATAGTCTCCTTGTATAGCATGGCGAATATCATAACATAACCCTAGTATTCTTATCCTTGAAAGATTGTAATAGGGGTATTGTTCTTCATCTCCAATAATCGTATGAAGGGCTTCATACAATTTCTCAAAATCAAGTAAATCTCCAAGTATCTCTACGCCTAAATTATTGGGTGTATTCTTAACCTTTAACATATAACGCCTCCATAAAAACAAAATAAACTGGTTCGTTAATCCTATCTAAAAATAGTATTGGTAAATTAACGATTTTTAATTAATTTTTATGGAGTAATCCCTATATATCCTTCTGCCCCCTATATATCCCCTTCTCTAGTATTAAGTTCTATAATACTTTTCGATAATAAAACTTATTGTCTTCATCCATATCCTTTGATTTAACAAATCCAACACTTCTCCAAAAGATCTCATTACCATCATTTGTAGGGGTTAATTCAATAAATTTTCCCCCTTCATGGGCTATTAACTTTTCTGCCTTTAAATAAACACTTTTTCCAATACCAACGCCCCTATAGACTGAGCTTATATAGTACTCCATTAATAAGCACTTTCCACCTTCATCTAAGTAGGTGACATACATTAAGAAACCAACTATAACTTCTTCAACACATACAAATAATATTCTTAATGGGTTATTTTCTCTAGTTCTTAATTTTTCAATTGCATCTCTGTATTCAGGAGAATAAAAGTAATCTAAATCAAATTCGTCCCCTAAAGTTGCATTAATTGATAATTCATCAATGTATGTATTAAATATACTCCAAAATAGCTCTACATCCGTTTTATCCTTCACAATTGTTAATATAAAATTATTTTTCATAGCCCCTCCATTAATTCAATTTATTAATATTAAAATAGTCCAAACTGAAATCAATTAGCATACCATATAATTACATATAGTTACATTTCGTTATATCAATTACATATTCCTCTAAAATTTAATTAATTTTCCCACAAAAAAACTCATCGTATCTAAACAATGAGTTTCCAATATTATCTGCAACCAGATTTGGCTAAAACTTTCTATTACTTCTTTGATATTCTTTTGGAGTACACCCCTTTAATTCTTTAAAACACTTATAAAAATTAGATAGACTTTTAAAGCCTGTCATATAGGCCACCTCAAGAATATTTTTATTATGTTGCATTAAGATTTCTAAAGATTTCTCTACCCTTATTTCTTTCACAACCTGAATTATTGTTTTGCCAGTATTCATTTTGAATAGCTTTCCTAAGTGATTTCCACTAACTCCAAGTTGTCGAGAAATTGCTTCAAGTCTAATTTCATTTGTATATTCTTTATTTAAAATATCAATTGCTTTCTTTATTAGATCAAGCTCAAGCTGGAATATAATTTGATCTGGTTGACACCTTTTACAAGGCCTAAACCCCGCCTTTAATGCTTCTTTAGAAGTATTAAAAAACAAAACATTATCACGCAAAGGTGTTTTTGCTCTACAAGAGGGCCGACAGAATATTCCTGTAGTTTTAACCCCATAAAAAAACTTACCATCATAAGCTTTTTTAGATTCCTTAACAGCTTCCCACTTTTCCTGATTTGAAAGTCTAACAAAGCTATTCATAATCTAGCTCCTTTTTAATGAGCATTAATGAATTCTTCTAATTCATTATGCCACTCATTAGGTTCAAAGGTACCAATACTTGTTTCTTCATTAAATAATAAATCCATGATATGGCGTGGTGTTTTATTACCGATATGCATTGACTTGATACAAGATACACAATAAACAACCACTTCATCACAGGGCATCTCATCAGCCCTCTTTTTCATTTGGGCTTTAACCGCCTCAACTGGTAAAATACCATAAAAGCTATCACCACAGCATTTTGCTTTATCTTTTGTATTTTTAGGTTCTATTACCTTTATGTTCATTTTTTCTAAAAGGACTCTAATAGATGTATATACCCTCTCTTCAGTACGGGTTGGGCAAGCATCATGCAGGGTCATTTCCATTCCCTTATAGTTAGGAAAGGGAATGGTACTACTTTTGGCAAGAATTTCCCACAAAGATATAGTTGAAATTCCTTCATAAAGACTTCTATATCTTTTATCACAGCCAGAACAAGTATTAATAATTTGAGTACCTTCTTGAAGTTTTGGCTCATGTTGACAACAAATTAAATGTTCCTCTATTTCTCCTAATTCCTGGTTTAAAAAAGCTAGCATTCTTTCAGCAAGCTTTGGCTTGTAAATCATGATAGCACACCCTGGTGCATAAACTTGTCTCATATGATCCCCTCCACATTCATTTTATCACATCTCTATTTTAAAGAAAATTGATGATTAAATCTTCCTGTATTTCACTGACTAATTCTGCTGTTCTTTAATGGAGGTGCAAAATTATTAATTTGTAATAAATTATTTCTTACAGGAAAATATAATATAAAAACTTAGAAAGTGAAGTGATCACATGTTAGACAATCTATTTAAATGGGAAGTAGCTGGGGTTGTTGTCATTTTTATATTAAGCTTTTTGTTACATGAAGCCTATGACCTCTCTGGCAACAACCCTATTGTAGCCCTTTTTGCCCCAATTAATGAAAGTATCTGGGAACATATGAAAATGGCAGCCTTTGCAGTTTTTTTCTTTAGTATTATTGAGTATCTTTTCATTAGACATTCAATCAATAATTTTTTTCTTGCAAAAGGTCTTCTAATTTTTATCATTCCTATTATGGTTGCATTGCTTAATATAGCATATATGGCCGTCTTAGGAAAACATATGGTACTAATTGATATTACGGGTTTATTTATTTGGATTACTTTAGGTCAATTAATGAGCTATAAATTATTAAGCAATAACCACCATTTTACCCATTTAAACAATATATTTTTAGTAGGTGCATCCCTTATGCTGATGGTATATATCATTTTTACCTATATACCACCTAATTTAGGTATTTTTAAAGAACATAGTAACGAAACTTTATAGATGATCTTTTTTAAGCAAAATATATATTTAGTTTTCCATCATGGTATTTTGCTTGGGTAATTTCTTTAGACTGAAGCTTTGTTGGTAATATGAAGCTTCTTCTTTCATTTTTAATAGATAGTGTGATTTCATCACCTTTTTGAGACAACTTTAATTGACTCTTATCTACAAAAGGCATTTTTATTGATAGACTATAACCTTCTGTTGACTTTTCAATAGTAAAAATTTTATCCTGAAATAAGACTTTTTCTGGACTGCTGTTTCCATACAGTTTGTTTCCAACCTTTTTCAATATTTCTACCTTTCTTAATTCATCTCTCATTAATTCTAATTTAAAAATTGGAATTCCTTTAAAACTATTCTCTAGGTCTTCTATACTTTCTTTTTGAATTTTAGCCCAGCCTTCAAAATATCCCTTTAATGAATCCTTAGAGAAAATTTTATTAATGATAATTCCGTCAACATTATAATCGAATAAATGGAAATAGGAAAAACTCCTTTTAGCTTCTTTCATCACTATTTTCTCTGTTGTCGTTACGATCCGAATACTCACTATTTCCTGATCTAGCATAAGCTGGTGGAGCTCATGAATTTTCTCGTAGATCCTTTCAATATCATTAAAGGCTTCATCATTTGGCATTGGAATTTTCATGGTAGCTTCAATTAGTGGCCTTGTAAACTTAGCTCCCTTCTTCTTAATGGGATAAATTTTTTCCATCCACCACTTAAATAAGTCTGGAAACTTTAATAAGGACATTGTTTCTCCTGTAGGGGCACAATCTACAATTAAGACATCATATTGTCCTTCATCATAGATTTCTTTAATTTTAATTAGTGCCAAGAGTTCTTCAAAGCCTGGAAAGACTAATAATTCTTCACTTTCAATGGTTTTTTCTGACTTTACAGTCATAAGCTTTTCAATATATTTTTTTAAGTTACCCCAAGCCTTTTCGTTTTCTACTATAGAATCAATTTCCATTGCATAAAGATTAGTGTCTATTTTTAAAGGGTTATTTGAAAGCTTTTTATCAAAAGAATCCCCTAAGCTGTGGGCTTGATCTGTACTAATCACCAACACCCGCTTCCCTTCACTGGCAATTTTACAAGCAGTTGAAGCCGCAATACTTGTCTTTCCTACTCCACCTTTTCCTGTATATAATATAATTCTCATATGATCCCCTCCCATCTAATTTGAAAAATCTATATCAACTTTCTTTACTTTCTTTTTAATATCCTTTTCTGATTTCTTTTCAGTTTCTTGCATCCCATCCTCCATCAACATTTCTAAAGCGATATCCTTTACTAACGTGAAAGCCTCTTTTTCTAACCCCTCTAATCGCTCCTTAAGCTCTACAGGTAGTATATCTTTCAAGGCTTCATACTTATATTTTTCTGCCTTTATCATCTTTTTAATAAACGCTTTATTCATGGGAAACCCCTCCCTTACTCAAAGTAGATCTTTAAAATACCATCATTTAATTTAGCAGAGGCTATAGCATATTTCTTTATAACACTTGGTATGGGAATATTTCTCTTAAAATTGCCTATTTTTACAATGATTTCTGTCTCCGATTCAAAAAGATCAAAATCTTTTTTATCTACGAAGGGGAGATATACATCTAACCGATATCCTTTTTCTGTCTTCTCGAAGATTTCATTAATAGTTGATTTTAATACTTTATAGATGTTTTCGTCCTGTAAAGAGTCCCTTGCAACCCGTTCTAACCCCTGCATACCGTTTATATCGGTTTCGTACCATTTAATTTTATAGATAGGTATGTTAGAGAAGACTGCATTGAGCTCTTCAAGGTAATTTTTTTGGATTACCTTCCATTGGTCAAAGAAGCTATTTTCTAACTCCTCTGGAATAATTCGATTAATGTATAGGGCATCTACATTAAAATTGTATAAATTTAAATACATATAGCTTCTTTTACTTTCTTCTACCACCATTTTTTCAGGGATCGTAACCAACCTGATGCTACAAACCTCTCTATTTTTTAAAAGTTCTTGCAGCTGCCCCAGCTTTATATAAAGTCTTTCGATATCATTCATAGCCTCTTCATTAGGCATTTCTAGTTTTAGGGTTAGTTTGGTAACTGGTCTTAACACCTTTAAAGCCACTCGACCAAGGGGAAATAACTTTTCCATATACCATGAAAAAAGTTCTGGAAACTTTAATAAAGAAAGGGTTTCACCTGTAGGAGCACAATCTACTATAATTAGATCGAAAATATTCTGTTCGTACAATTCTTTAATTCTTAATAGTGAAAAGAGCTCTTCTATTCCTGGAAAAACAACAATATCGTCCATCACTTCTGCATCAGTTTCACTACCATAGGGAAGCATCTTCTTAAAAGATTCTGCAATATTGCCATAGTGCCTACTCATTTCAAAATTTGAGTCAATTTCTAATGCCCATAAATTTTGATAAATCTCTACTGGTTCTTCCTTTATTTCCTTCATAAATAAATCACTTAAGTTGTGGGCCGCATCGGTACTCACAATTAAAGTCCTTTTACCTTCCTTTGATGCTTTGACAGCGTGGGCTGCTGCCACGCTAGTTTTCCCTACTCCACCTTTTCCTGTAAAAACAATTATTCTTCCCATGATATCCCTCCTATATTTCTTTATAAGAATAGTTCTTTTGTCGAAGTATTATTTCTAAAAAATAGCTTAGTCCTGTCATCTAAGCTACTCTATTAAAATTCTTTTTACCCTCTTAGTTGTTTTTTCGTCTTCTTTTGCCGGGTGTCTACCTTCTTTTAGAACATTTAAGACTTTATAATATATATTGAAGGCTGCAATTTTTTCTTCATCAGTTAAAACTCGATAGACTTCTTTAATATAATGGCCAATAATCTCTTTTTCATGATCTATAAATTCTTTAGCCTTTTTGGTTAAGACAATATTTACCACCCGCCTGTCGGCTTCATCTCTTTTTCTTTCCACCATCTGTTTTTTCTCTAGCCTTCCAACAACTCCAGTTGTTGTGTTTAAAGGGGCGTTGATATAATCTGAGATTTCTGTCATGTTGGCATTTTCTCTTCTATAAAGGAAAAACATTACTAACACTTCATTTTTCGAGTAATCTAAAAATGCACTACTCCATTGATCGGGGAAAAATAAGAACTTGATTTCATCGATATAATCAAAGATCATTGCTTCAAAATTTAATCCTTCATAAGAATTCATTTTAAATCTCCCTCAAAATAGTTCTTTTGTCGAAGTATATTTTCATTCTATACTAGAAGTAATTTTCTGTCAATATTATTTTGAAAATTTTTTACACCCTTCCCTCAATAATCCTCTCTCCTTGTCCTAATAATAGTCTTTGTAATCAATTCTTCAATCTCTGTTTCTTCTCTTTAATTAGCTTTTAATTGTTTTAATTCCTAACAATTCTTTCTTCAATAACACTAATCTTTAATCGACAAGTGCTTATTGACATGCTAAAATATAATGAATACCATTTCCATGTAGCAGATTACAAAAGGAGTTGAATTAATTGTTTGAAACTAACCTAAAACCCTTTCTAGAAGGGACGTGTACAATACAGCTTCACAGCGATACATCCCACGCCCCTATTTTTGGCTGTAGATTAAAAATAGAAGACGAAAAGTTACTAATTAGTCCTCAAGTTTTATTTGATGAGTTAGAAGATGAGTTACTTCTAATTAATTTGGAAATTTTAGAATCTAACGATCTTGAAAGCATAACACTTCATCATAAGAATCATCCAGTACTACGTTCAATTTTCATATTAAAAGAGAAAACTACTTCTCTTTAATTGCAAAATAGGTTAGCATCTATTCCAAACCCTTCTATGGCAATTGATCAACTAACCTAAATATGATTAATGCCTGTAACTTAAAGATGGTTTCTGCATCACCTGTATATTCAATCGTACGAGATTGAGGACGTTTTACTCCTGGGATTAACTCTGCTGTTTCTGCCATGTTAGAATCTTTAAAGTCAATTTCCATAGTTATTGGTTCTTTTAACTTTAAAGGCTTTATTATATCTTTTTTCATTAATCCCTTCTTGACACCCTCATAGATTTTCTCCCTTGCCTTTGTAGGATGAATTGAAAGGGCAGAAAATCTTGATGTTCCTTCTTTTACAACTATTGTCTCTATGTTTGGAATAAAGCTAGTCATTTCTTCTGCATAGGCTTTATCACCAATTGCTGCCACAACTGGAATATCATAATGACCAGCAATTACAGCATTTAAAACCCCTTCAGTATTCATAGTTTCCCCATTCATTCTGATATTATATATCTTCCTTCCGTTATAGGTATGATCAATAACTCCATTTTTGGTAACTCCCGCCCCAGCATGACCAAACATAATAACAGCATCAAAGCCTAGCTCGATCATTTGCATTTGAAGACTAGATCTCATAGCCCCACTGATTAACTTAGCTTCTGGGTGGAGATCTTCCAGTATAATATTCTCCATATCAGCATGTCCATCACAAACAATAACCTCTTCTGCTCCACAATCTAAACATGCTTTAATGGCTGCATTAACATCCTCAGCCAATCTTTTTCTAGCAATATTAAAATCTGGATTACTTCGTAATGTTTGAAGTTGACTCACAACCCCCTCCATACCTTCTATATCAACGGAAATATATACCTTCTTAATCGCTCCCATTTTATATCCCCCTTTATAATTTCCCCTTAGTAAACCTTACCATACTAATCAAACCATTTTCACCAACATCATAAATAGCGATGGCTTCAAATGTATCTTGTTGATTCTCATTCCATATAATTTCCTCATGATCGATTACTGTTCTATGTAGAACCATTCTGTTTTTTAAACGGCAGTGAAGATACTTATTTTCGAATCGTTTAGCATATCTAGGTTTCATTTCCTCCTTACCTCTAAAGAGAATGGTATCGGTATCTAAGTCAATTGCGACTATATCTTCATCATACCATTTCATGAAATCCTCTAAGTCACGGGCATTATAAGCATCCAGTTGCCCTTGGGCTGCTTTTTCAAATATGGTCATATGATTTGCTCCCTTCGTAAAATGATTAAAATTATAAAATCTAAAGCTTAGAAAATTATATTATATATTTCACGATTTAATTAAAAATTCCTGCAATTTATCTGATATTTATTTTGGGTTCCGAAGAATTATTATAATGCTATAAAGAAAACCATATCAAGTTTTCTTATCTTGATATGGCTCTAATTATGGTTTTGCATGTTTCGTTAATTTCTACTTGTAAACCCATTAAATTCGAAGACTGCCTTCTTTCTTAACCCTAAATAATTATAGTCAATAATTAGCTCACTAAAATTATCTTGGTAATTTTCACTTTTCTTTATTGCCTTTAATACTAAAGTAAACTTTTGATCATCCACCTTAAAGTTTTTTGCTTCTACATAATTAATGCCTTTCACCCTAACTAATTCTTCATAGGATTCTCCATATACCATTCCTGTATGACCTAAAGTATCTATTAATGCGTTAATCATAAGATGTTCATCCTTTTCACTAAATAATGTACCATCTTGCTTGCGAAAGCTAATGTCTCTTATTGTAGGTTTAAAAACACCAGACCACACCATTTCATATCCAAAATAGTAATTCTCATTAATAGCAAAAGCTTCTTCAATTAGGGCTGTACTTGATACCATTCTAAATTCCCCATTTGAAAATATTGCAAAATAAAACAAAAATAATATAACAGCAATACAGATACTAGAGATTTTAAATTTGTAATGTTTCATGATATAGCCCTCCTTTATAATCACAAACTATCATTACCCCACATTCCACTATCGTAGTATATGTTACACATTGGATAAGTTGCTCTAGGAATCTATTACTTGCTTTCTAATAAGAATTAGGTCATTACACTGGTTTTTAGAAAAAATAAAAGAGGTAGGCCTAAGCTCAACCTCTTTTATTCTCTATTTGTTTTTATAATCCCATTTATTAATGTGGCCCTTTATTCTGCCATTTCCAATGCAATCTTCATCATATTAGTAAAGGCATTTTGTCTTTCTTCTGAAGATGTTACTTCTTTTGTTGCTAAGTTATCGGATACTGTAAGTAAGCAGGCTGCATTCTTACCTAGCACCTTTGCATTATGGAATAGAGCAAATGCTTCCATTTCTACTGCTACACAACCATGCTTTTCATAAATTTCCTTATACTCGTCAAAATTTTCTCTATAAAATACATCAGATGAATGAATTCTTTCTATATGCATAGGAATTCCTAACTCTTTTGCATGCTTTACAAGGCTTTCATTCAATGCTTTAGTCCCTTCTATAACTTCGCTTTCATAACCACCTTGTACTTTAGCATAACTAGATTCACTCCATACATCCTTCGCCAAAATTACATCGTACAGCTTTACATCAGGAGTATAGCCTCCACAAGATCCTATTCTGATAATATTTTCTACATCATAAAACTTATAAAGCTCATAAGAATAGATTCCTATGCTAGGCATACCCATACCGCTTGCCATAACAGAAATCCTTCTTCCTTTATAAGTTCCAGTATATCCTAAAACATTTCGAACACTGTTAAACTGTTTTACATCTTCTAAAAATGTATCTGCTATAAATTTAGCCCGCAGAGGGTCCCCAGGCATTAAAACAGTTTTTGCAATATCTTCCTTATTTTTTGATTCAATATGTGCTGTTGGTATCATCTTTATTTCCTCCTTTATTTAGTACCAATCCTGTAATCAAATTTGATAAAAACCAGAATTTGGTTATAGTGTTTGTATACTTGTTGTAACTAGAATTGTATCTAATTTTAGCAATTTTTTCAAGGTTTATGTATTGAATAATTAAAATTGTTTTTTTTGTTCTTTACAATAATCAAAACCTGCTATCCTTCTCTTTTATAAGCCCTATAGCAGGTCTGTTAATCTTTTCTCTTATCTTGTATTAAATTAGTACTTTATCGAAACAGAAAGGGCAATGGAAATTTTACCATATGATAGATTGATCTATATAACATTTTCTACATTTCTTTATGATACTTGTTAAGGTAGTAAACCATAGAAAATATTACAAATAGATAGGTTGCTACCAGTAATAAAATAGCATAGGTTTTTATCCCCATTAGTGCAAAGACCAAAAGGATTCCTCCAAATAATACTAACATTAAATCATATGCCTTTGCCTTCGCTTTATAACTGATTACTAAATTCCGCTCATCCTTTTCTTCGATTTCAATTTTTTTGGCAGTATGGGGGTCTTTGTTCAATAGATGTTTCTTAATTCCACCACCAAGACTTCCTCCAAACAGTCCTGCACCTACTCCAATACAAACATAGGGTAGCGTAAGCATAATTCCGTGGGAAGCAGTTCTAAAAATTGCTAGCATAAGACCAACCAGCATCATTACAAAGCCTAACATTGCCAATAGAAAGTATCCTCTAACACTATTTTTCTTCATTACTTTCCTCCTCCTCATAAATAAATATTTCTTCAATCATCATCCCAAAATATCTGGCAATTTTGAAGGCTAGAATTATAGAAGGATTATATCTTCCATTTTCTAATGACCCTATCGTTTGTCTTGATACTTCTAAAGCAGTTGCCAGTTCTTCCTGCTTTATGCCCCGTTGCTTTCTTATTTCTTCTAAGCGATTTTTCACTTCTATCTTCCTTTCGTTATGGAAAGTGCACTTTACATTTTTATCATAACACGCCGAAAAGTTAATGTCAAGTTTACTTTCCATTTATTTGTTTATAATATAAAAAAAAACACCTCCTTCATTGAAAGAGATGGCTGTAGCTTTCTCCGACAAGTACGCACCTATACTAGGGCTAACGCAAAAAACCACACGATGTGCGGTTTTCATATATTTCGTTATTATATTGGTGGGGACGAGGTGTGATAAGTGTAATCCACACTTATATCATTATCTTTATAAGTTACAAAAGCATTTATCTCTATTTTCCCATATCCATAACAACATATTTCTATTAGTCATTGCAAGATTTTTGAACTTGTCATATTGACTTGCCCAAGCAATAAATATCATTTGAATTGAATAAATCACATAGGGGATGGCCTTTTTTTCCTCTTCTGTTAAGATGCATATCTTGTCGTAGCCTTTAATTATTCCGATTAATATATCTATCCATTTATCGAATCCCTTTTCAATCTTTTCACTTCCACATAAAATGCCAGTAGCACAATAGCATGGATCAAATATCCTTATATTTTTTTCACTTAGCTCGAAGTCAATAAAACCAGTTACTTCATTATTGCTATATATTATATTGGATGGATTAGGGTCCCGATGAATTACTTGCTGGGGTAATTTATGATAAAGCTTCCCCAATTCAAAGATACATTCTTCATAAAAATCATCTGGTAGCGGCACGCCCCACTGTTCCATATATTTCTTAGTCTCGGGTAAAGCCCACTCCACAACCCTTTGGTAGAGATTTTTTTCATTTACTTCATTAATATCCCCTTCTAGCTCAAGTACTTTATGGAGTTTTCCTATAGCTTCACCATAGGTATTTCCAATCTTTATTCTATCACTATGGTATATATCTTCATGGTTCAATTGTTCTCCCACAATACTATTTAATAGGACATAATACCGATCATCTACTAATAAAAAATCATCGCCCTCTTTTGTTTTAATAGGATATGATGCAATAAATCCTTGTTTTCTAAGAGCTCTAGCAACTGATATATGTGTACGCAATCCAGATATATTACTTCCTGTTTTAAAAATGTATTTTTTTCCGATCCCCCATGTATTGTTGGATTGTACACCACCCCCCACACCGTAGTTGATTATAGACTCCTCTTTAAATTCTATCTCCCAGTTGCATAAAATTTGTCTAATTTGTGTTTCAGTATACATGATATTAGCCTCCTCCTTTAAACTGATCAGCTTTGGTTTGCTAACAGTAGTTATTTTTAAATATTTTTGTGGAGAACAGCCATACTCTCGTTTAAAGGCTTTGTAAAACCCAGCATAAGTACCAAATCCATACTGTAGAGCAATATCTCCTATGTTTTTTCCTCTCTGGGCTTCATAAACGATATGTTTCAACCGTCTTTTAGTGATATAGGCAAAGACAGGCATCCCCACGTAGCTTTTAAATACATCATAAAAGTGATAAATGGAAAATCCCGAAAGCCTTGCTAATTCGTCTGCACTTATATCAGTTTTTAGATTCTCTTCAATATAATCTATATTTTTTTGTAAAATTTCTATTATTTCCATTGCCATTCCCCCATAGATTCCCTATGATCTATTCTTCCAAAATAATTATTTGATTCACTAGCTAGAGTATATTTCCAATAGATTTAATACCCTTTTTTTAAATAGCTCCTAGTAAATCCTCTATTTATAAATCCATTTTTTTCATAATACCGTTGTGGAATTAAGTCTCTTTTCCAATCCTCCTTATTAACATAAAAGAATAGGGTATTTCGTTTCCAAATTTATGCTAGAATTGAAATAGTTCATTACAATTGTTTGTATCTGCCTTGACTAACTTCATGATGTCCTCCCCTAAACCTCTATTATTTAGCACTATTAGATACTTCGCTAATAGTATACTACATAGACTAGCAAAAAACATTTCCTGTATTGGGAAATGTATAAAAAATGCAACTCTCTCACAACACAAAAAAAATAAGCTCTTGCGAGTGACAAAGCCTGTTATTTTAAATTACGTAAATCCATTAGGAAGCAATATTTGGTTGAACTCATGCCATAAAGGGACTATCAAAGCTCACTTTGCTCAAACAGGTGATAATCCTATTATTACATCTTTTCATTCTTTTCTTTTTAACCTGACTAATCATTTACTTAAGTTTTAAAAATCGGCTTTTTTCTATTTGTCTAAAAAACTAACCCCTTGGTCTTTTCTTATCACTCATTTCAAGATGAGCCATTTGGAACCGTCCCCATAACTTTAAGATACGCATATGATACTATCTTAAAATACTTTTAAACTTCATTAACTAAACTAAGCTTCTAACCTATCTAAAATTTCTTTTATTGTTTTCACTTCTTCTTTAATCCAAGTTTTAGCATAAGTACTATCCACTGGAGCAAGATAACATCCTGACATTGCACATAACCTATTTAATATAGTATAAAGCTTAATTGCTCTTTCATCTAAGGGGAGTTTATATTCTTGTACAAAAGCATTTCTTTCTTCTTCACTTATATTTAAAAATGGTGGATAAAGTAAATGGGCAACATCAGACATAACATCCCACCACATAAAATCAGCAAGAGCCGAAACCCCTTTAACTGTAAACCCTTTTTCGTCCTTATCCATATAAATACTCCAAGGAAATGGGCTTACATGTACCAAAGAACTCTGTCTTTGTTTTAAATATGAAAGATTTTTATCCCACACAGAACATATTCTCTCATAAAGATCAGTAGTTATCATATTATTTTCAAGTAAATACAGATTACTACCACTATATATTTCAGCATGTCTATAAAACTCTGCTGGATGAACTGGATATTTCTTTTTACTAGGGTCTCCATCCCAAACCCCAGACCAATCATTCTCAATGCTATGAATTCGAGAATATGCTTGTCCTAGAGACTTATATATTTGTTTACGCTCATCTTTTGAAGCCAAGTTATAGGCATCACCTAACCTCCCCCCCTTTTGGTATTCTGAAAGGACAAATAAAAACCCATACTCCTCTTGATTTGTTGAGTAGGATATTATGTTAGGTTGGGGTATTCCAGTTGATTTAATTAATTCAGTAGCTTTTACTTGGCTTAAGATTGTTGAAGCCTCTGTCCAGTCTGGATTGACTCCTGCTTTTAATAAGAGACTTCTTCCATCAGTTAGATGTATACGTTGGGATTGCATGACCCAAGAATGGGGTTCATCAATCTGTTTAATCTGGCAGTTTACCCCAGCATCTAATAAAATTTGCTTAATCATGGCATTCTTTATTTTTATTGTTTGTTGTCTCAGGATCATACCTTCTTCAATTAGATTCCTTGTAAACATAGTTATTCCCCCTAGATCTCCTTTAATTTAGATAATATATATTTCCCTATCTATCTCCATCTCTTAAGAATTCTAAGGTTTTGTATTAATCGTTTTCTAGCTTCATCTTCTGTAAATCCTTCTTTTACTTCATATGGTATACATGATTCAACCATTTCATCAAAGGTTTCATTAAATTTATTAAATTCACCATTAGGGTAACAATACTTACAATAATCAATATTAACTGACCCGTCTTTATTTTTCCCATATAACCCTTCATTTTTCATTGACATACCGCAGCTTTGACAAATATTCATCATTAACCACTCTCCTTAATAGATTAATAGCCTTTTACTTATTCATTGTAAAACACATATTATGACAGCTATATGTCATAGTTTGTTTTTTTCAATTGATAAATTAAGTCTATTAACAAATTCTTCTCTAAGCCATGATGGTTCAATGATTTTTACATAAGGAGCTAATCCCAATAAAAATGAATAGAGCCACTCGTCAACAGTGAAATTTAAATGGACAATAATCTTATCACCTACAACGCTACAGTCTTCATAATCAATATAGTCGGGAAGCTTAACCTGCATACTTTTATCTATTTCTAGCTTTATCTTTGTTGTTTGCCTCCCAGAATCTAAATTATTTTCCCAAGGGAAAGGTTTAGGAGTTTCTTTAATTTTAAATTTCTTCTCTAACAATTTGCAGGATATTATTCTACTCAATTTAAACATTCTAAAATTTTCTCGAAGTTCACAATATCCATAAATATACCAAGTTGATCCCATCATTACTAATGTATATGGACATATGATTCTATGAGATTCTCGAAAGCTTGCGTCTATATATTTTATATGGATTTTTTGATAACTATCTCTAGCTTTAGTTATTATATCTAAATTTTCTTTAAACCTTTTACGATTAATAAGAGGACTTAATTTAACTACGATCTTATGGCTTTTTAAATCTGATGGGAGAAGCATTGAGAACTTGTTATATACTGACTTTATCTCTGTATAAGGCACTGCTTTTTGTAAACTCTCTAAAAGATTATTAAGAACCTTTGCTTCATCTGTTTTTAGGAAATTTTTATCTAATTTATAATCATTAAGTAATTGATATCCACCTTTTTTCCCAACTTCAGAATAGATAGGGATACCAGCCATACTCAAGGTATCTATGTCTCTTTGGATTGTCCTAACTGATACCTGAAAATATTCAGACAACTCCCTTGCCGTTATTCTTTCATTATTTATAATCATCATTAGAATGCTAAGCAATCTATCTATTTTCATCGTGAAACCTCCAGAGCCTTATAGTGAAATTTTGATCTTTATTAATTTCTTAATATTCAATACAAGCACCTAGAATCCTTTATATATTTTTCACCAATAAAGGCTTTGTAGATTTAAATTAGATATTTTTAAAAACCCTTTTAAAGGGAAAAAGCCGCATAAAATGCGACTTATACACTATTGTTCTTTTAAGTGGTGAAGGTGTAGGGTAGTGATAAAATCTGCAATTTATTTGATATTCCACTTATGTATTAATATCTCTATACTTCTTTACTAGATTTTCTAATGAAGTTACATACTCAATAAATTTGCTTTCACCCATTTTTGTTAGCTTATATATCGTTTGGGGCTTATTATTTAAGAATACTTTATTTATTTCTATATATCCTGATTCCTTCATTTTTGATAAATGTACACTTAGATTACCATCAGTTGCCCCCGTAACTTCCTTTAATTCCTTAAAACTTTTTTCACCAGTTATTAGACAAGATACTATCGCAATTCTAAGCTTTGATTGAAATATATCAGGTATTGAATTTATATCCAATCTATAATCACCTCGCTTGCTGAGACTTTAAGAAGAAGCCTGTGTAAAAAAATGTAAAGGGTAGTGCTACAATATAGAGAAGCTGGATCACTAAATCGTTTAATACTGGTACATTAAAATATGCATAAAGTACACTAATCCCAATATAAGTAAAAGCTAAATATTTAAATTGACTATACCCTGTAAACCATGATGTTATCATAAGACCCATTGCCAAACTAAAAAACATAATTGAAAAACTATTTGCTCGAACAGTAATCATTTCTACAGTCATATCGCTAGTATGGGTAATAATATTTAATTTAGAAGGTATTACGTTCAAAGCTAAGATTAACACCCAGACCTTCATTAATTGTTTCTCTAAACCTATAAGGGGTATTTTTTTAGAAACTTTTCTATAAACTAAAGCTGCAACCAATGCAATTATAGTAATAGGAGGCATAAAATTTAGTATTGGGTAATTAGTTAATATATCCCCCACTTTTTCATTATTCGTTGTCATAAGAACCATTATTATACCATTCAGTATAAAAAGTATGCCCCAATAAATAAATATCTTACTAAAAGATATAAAAGATTTTTTAGTCCTATTAATTATACTTTTTATCAATTCAATACTTTCAACTGCTTCATTTAATAATTTTTCATCCATAAAAGTAACCTCCTGTTTTTTATTTTTCAAAGTACTTTATAAAACAAAGTATATCGATTAATTTTAATTTTGTCAATCTATTTTTTGAAATTTTTCTAACTCTGGATAGACCAGTACTAGTAGCTTTTCCCTTAAATTATTCCTAGTATTGATTGTACCTTCCAGTACTACAAATGCAAAAAAACCGCATAAATGCGGCTTTCATAGTATCATGGATTTAATTGGTGGAGGCGAGGGGAATCGAACCCCTGTCCGAAGGCCCTTCACCTTCAGCTTCTCCGAGCGCAGTTGTTATTTTAGATCTCGTCTCCTCTAGCGTCTAACAACAAACTTTAGATTCGACCAGTCTCAATTGTGCCACTTAAGGTCGAGACAACCCTCAAGTCGTTCCCTGCATGGTTGGCGCTTCTATCCTAACGGCAGGAGGTCAGGTAGAAACGAGCTGCAACTAGGCAGCTAATGCGTAATTATCGTTTGCGTTTATATTTCGTGCCCAGTTTTTTTACGTGTCACCAAGCTAAACACGGCTCGCTACTCAAGGATCTAAACCCCCGTCGAAACCAGTACGCCCCCATTTATATGGGTAAATCTGATTTAACTTAGTTTAGAAAAATACTAGTTAGTTCTATAGTTAGTTCTATACTTTTTGTCTAGCCCTTAATTCTTTATCAATTCTTCTTTGAGATTCCTTCTTGGCAATATCTTGGCGTTTATCATAAAGCTTTTTACCAATGGCAACTCCAAGTTCAACCTTTATTAGACCCTGCTTTAAATAAACATTTAAAGGTATTAGCGTATAGCCTTTTTGTTGAATATAACCAATTAGCTTTAAAATCTCCTTTTTATGAAGTAAAAGCTTTCTAGGTCTAAGGGGATCTACGTTATGAATGTTTCCCTTTTCATAAGGACTTATATGAACATTATACAGGAAAACTTCACTATTTTCAACACGAGCATGACCATCACGAATGTTAAGTTTACCCAAACGGATGGACTTTACTTCTGTCCCCCGTAGTTCAATCCCACATTCATAGGTTTCTTCAATAAAGTAATCATGTCTGGCTTTTTTATTTGTTGCTAAAACTTTTCTTGCTTCCTTAACCATAGCCTTCACCCTCTTGACTTTTATTATGAGTGACTCTTTCTAATCTATCACACTTGAATCAAAAAGTCAAATGTTATTTAATGTTTTTTCTGAGCCATTATAAATTCCTTAATCTTCTCCACTTGCCCATAGACAATTACCTTATCTCCCTCTCTAAAAAGAAGATTATTTCTCGGGAAATGTACTATATGTGAGCCCCGATCAACGTTCAACACTTGAATATAATTCTCCTTAAGTCCCGACTTTTCTAAAGATACACCTATTAAATCATGATTTTCTTCAATAATAAACTCAGCTACACCGTACTCTTCATTTAGTTTTAACACTTCTTCTACTGTTTTATACTTAGTATTTTTTTTCATTTGTTTAACCAACTGCTCTTCGATAATATTCTCTAACCTAGTTAAGATATGCTTATTTCTAGTAAGAAACAATAGTACAATCAATGCTCCACAGATAAAAATAGAAAAATACAAAAATGATCTATAATTTCTAAAGGCACTGATGATAATACTAATTAATGTAGCCTGCCCTACATAGCTTACCAGCATTAATATTTGTGCAATTTTTCTTCTGGTTGGATGCTGAGTAATCAACTCCGATTCCCTCGTAGTAAAGCCAGTATGGGTAATCATTGAAATCACTTGAAACCTTGCTTTTTCTATATCTAGCCCCGTAACCTTTAAAGCTACAGATAACACTTCTACCATTAGAGCCAAAAACATTAGTATTATCAATCCATATGCAATAGGCATTACTACTCCCCCCTTTATAAGAAATTATAAACATAACTAGCTATTATAATTAATTTAAAAAAACAAATTTAAAAAATTTAAAAAAGAGAAGAGGGAATTCACCCTCTCCCCGCCATACTACTCTTCATCTGATTCAACTAAAGTAAAATCAATTTCTCCTTGTAGGACATCCACCTTAGCAACCTTTACTTTCACAGTATCTCCTATTCTAAAAACTCTTCTTTTACGTTCTCCAGTTAAACTATGTTGCTCACTATCATATCGATAGTAGTCATCTTCTAAGGAGCTTACTCTCACTAGACCTTCTACAGTATTTTCTAATTCTACAAACATACCGATAGAAATTACACCCGAGATCACGCCTTCGTAGACCTCTCCAATACGCTCAGACATGTACTCAGCCTTCTTCATGTCTACGGTTTCCCTTTCAGCCTCTTCAGCATTTCGCTCTCGTATAGAGGATTGCTCTCCTATATATCCAACTAACCCATCCACTTTTTTCAGCCACTTACTTTCAGGACCTTCATTGATAAAAGCTTTAATAATTCTGTGGATAGCCAAGTCTGGATATCTTCTAATTGGGGAAGTAAAGTGACTATAATACTCTGCAGCTAACCCAAAGTGACCTAGGTTTTCTGAAGTATACCTAGCCTTTTTTAAAGAACGAAGCATTAATGTGTTAATTAGAGCCTCTTCTTTTTTACCTTCAATTTTCTTTAATAATTCTTGCAATACTTTGGGATGAACTTCCCCTGCATTTAGGCCCTTTAAGTGATAACCAAAATTATGAATAAACTTATTAAACTCTTCAATTCTCTCTACACTTGGATCTTCATGTACTCGATAAACAAAGGGGACATTTAACCAATAGTAGCTTTCCGCAACAGTTTCATTACAAACCAACATAAACTCTTCTATTATTCTATTGGCAATACGGCGTTCATAGCGTTTTATATCAACTGGCTTTCCATCTTCATCTAATATTACCTTTGCCTCCGGGAAATCAAAATCAATAGCACCACGTTCTTCCCGCCTCTTTCTTAAAATGCGACAAAGTTCTTCCATCGTTTTAAAGTCTTCTACTAGCTCTTTGTATTTTTCTTTAAGGGCTTGGTCATCCTTTTCAAGAATATCAGAAACATCACCATAAACCATTCTTTCTTTGGTCTTAATAACACTTTCATAGACTTCATGACTTACGACCCTGCCTTTTTTATCTATTTCCATAAATACAGAAAGAGCAAGACGATTAACTTGAGGATTTAAACTACATACTCCATTAGATAACTTTCTAGGAAGCATAGGAATAACCCTATCGACTAAGTATACACTTGTCCCTCTACTTAGGGCTTCACGATCAAGTTCTGTGCCTTCTCGTACATAATGGGTAACATCAGCAATATGTACACCTAAACGATAATTTCCATTTGCCAATGTTTCTATTGATACTGCATCGTCTAGATCTTTAGCATCGGCACCATCTATGGTAACCATTTTTAAATCCCTTAAATCTTTACGTTTTGCAATTTCCTCTTCTGGCACTTCATCGGGGATTCCATCAACCTCTGCTTCCACCTCTAGTGGAAACTCAGGGTCAAGATTAAATTTACGCATGATAGCTACAATATTTGTTGCACTATCATTCTTATGTCCTAAAACCTCTACAATAGAGCCTTCTGGATTTCTTCTTGCTTCTGGCCAACGGGTTATTTTACAAACCACCTTATGCCCATCCTTAACCTTTTTACTCTCACTTTTAGGAATGTATATATCAGCATTTATTCTTGGATCATCGGGAACAACAAATCCAAAATTTCTACTATCTTCATAGGTACCTACAACTTCAATATTGGCCCTCTCCAAAATTCTGATGACTTCCCCTTCTGCTTTTTTAGTTCTAGTATTAACATTATTAATCCTAGCGATAATTCTGTCGTTATGCATGGCACCATTCATCAGGTTTGCAGGAATAAATACATCCTCCATATCTTGAATATCAGAAATGACAAAACCAAACCCTTTTGCATTTCCTTGCAATCTTCCAACAACTAGGCCCATTCTTTCAGGTACCCCATAACGCTTCTTACGGGTTTTAATAATTAACCCTTCTTGTTCCATTTCTTCTAATAACTTCGAAAAGCTACTTCTTTCTTGTTTGCTTAATTCTAGAGCATTAGCCAACTCTTCTTCCAACATTGGGTTATAGGCAAGCTCCCTCATAAATTCAACGATTCTTTCTTTAGATGACATGTGATCCCTCCTACTTTGTATTCATTGAAGGTTATTGTATCTTATTATCTTATTTTAACCTTTTTTTGATAATTATACTTAAGCACTTTATTTTCTAGCTAAGTGTAAGTCAAGCAATTATTTTTTTGAGGAAAATTGCAAGCAGTTTTAATTATTTGAGGACATTGCACAATACCATAAATCAGAATTTATATTCCTTTTATGCAAAGGTGAAAGCTGAGTCCTGCATCGAACACTAAACAACGTAGTTTTTATTTTGCATAAATATAAATTTAGTTTTAATTATGTAGTTTCCTCATGTAACAACTTAATTTGTTTCAATAAATCTTATTGGATTATATTGCTATTATACCACTCTTATGGTAAATTAAAAATAAACTTAATATTTTAAATAAGTTTTCATTCGAAATTCGAGATGAAAAGGGAAGTTGGTGCAAATCCAACGCGGTCCCGCCACTGTGATGGGGAGCCTACAACGTATACCACTGGATAATATCTGGGAAGGTGTTGTTTGGTTATGAACCTAAGCCAGGATACCTACTTATTTGCATCTTACAAAATCTACGGTGTATGGATTATAAGATATTAATTATGTATGAGGTTTTTACGCTATTCTTGCGTTTTTGTAATACCATCATATGAATTATAATCTTACACTTGTAGTGTAGGATTTTTTTATTTTGAGGACATACCTATGCTCTTTTTTATAACACAAAAATAGTTTATGTTTTTTCCTCAACCAATATTTATGAAAGGTGGTTTTATAATGCATTTATCAGACGGTGTTGTTAGTATGCCTATTGTGGTTGCTTCCTCGGCTGTTGCAGGAGGAATGCTACTACACTCGACTAGAAGGATTAAAGAAGTAGAAATCCCTAAGATCAGTCTATTATCAGGAAGTTTTTTTGTACTTTCATTAATCAGCCTTCCTGTAGGCCCTACTTCCATTCATCCCCTTTTGGCTGGATTGTTAGGAATTATGCTTGGAGGAAAAGCAATTGTTGCCATATTTATAGGTCTATTACTACAAGCAACCCTTTTTCAACATGGAGGTATCTCAACAATTGGGGTTAATACCCTTTTATTAGCACTTCCTGCTTTAGTTTCATATTATTTATTTTCTTATCTTAAAGTAAAGTCTTATTTTTTAAAGGGTTTGGTTGCAGGTATGATGGGAGTAATTGGCTGTGTTCTTCTTTTAATTACCGTATTGTACCTTAGTAGTCATCACTATAGTGGTGGTTTTTTCTCTGTCATTCGATTAATTTTGGTCGGTTATATTCCACTAGTCTTCATTGAAGGATTAGTTACAGGTTTTGCAGTGGCCTTTATCAGTAAGTCACGCCCTAAAGCAATCGCTAGTTTATAGTTTATGTTTCATAAAAAGTAATCATCATAGAGGAGTGCCATCAGTTGGATATTAAAAGATTTAATTATAATAAACTAGAAAACCTAGGCCTTCTTAATTCATGGGGGCATCGTTGGGAAACAAGAATCAAAATTATAACAGCTTTTCTCTTTGTCATTATGGTTGTAACTCTTAAATCATTAACATTATTAAGTATAACCTTTGCTATAACCTTAGGAGCTGCCTTAACAATGAAGCTTCCTTTTAAATTTTTATTAATCAGATTAGGTCTCTTTCTGCCTATCTTTTTAATAATGGCTATTCCGATAGTTTTAGGAGGTAGTTCTAATTCCATTAATGAATCTCTACATTTTATGTTGATTGTTATTTTCAAAGGACTCATTTCTATTCTAGTTATGATTATGATGATTACAACCCAAAGAATACAGGATTTATTTATCGGCTTATCCCATATGAAGTTACCGCCAGTATTAGTTAGCATATTTTTTCTGGCTTATCGTTATGTCTTTTTATTTATTCAAGACATAACTAACCTAAGAAGAGCTATCAATTCTAGGCTCTATCAAAGAAAATTTAATAAAGAGAACCTTAAGGTTTATGGTGAAATAGTAGGTGGCCTATTGGTAAAATCCTTAGATCGATCTGAAAATGTTTATCGAGCTATGGCTTCTAGAGGATTCAACGGCACACTTCCCACTGCAAAGCCTCGTAATATTTACAAGATTGATCTTATAAAAGGATTTGCTGTAGTCACTTATATTGTTATCATTAAAATAATAGAAGGATGGTTTTAACATGAAGGCAATTGAAATATGCAATTTGAACTATATGTATCAAGATGGAACGGTAGCCCTTCATAATATCAGTTTATCTATTGATATCCATAAAAAAATCGCTTTACTAGGCTCCAATGGCAGTGGAAAAACTACATTATTATATCATTTAAACGGACTAAATCTACCACAAGAAGGTACTGTAAAAGTCTTTGGAAATCTGATCTCTGATGATAATCTAAAAGTGATTAGAAAAAGCGTTGGTATTGTCTTTGATAACCCTGATAATCAATTATTTGCTACAACAGTTTATGAAGACTTAGCCTTTGGTCCAAGAAATTTAGGTTATAATGAATCTATCGTAAAAGATAAGGTAACTACTGTTTTACAAGAGGTGGGGATGGAAACATATAAAGAACGTCCACCTTTTAATTTAAGTTTAGGTCAAAAGAAAAAAATAGCCATTGCTGGCGTATTAATTATGGAACCTGAGATTTTAGTATTAGACGAGCCCTTCTCGGGACTTGACCCTGCTTCTTCTAAGCAATTAGAGGGTATTTTAAGATTATATCACGATAAAGGAGCAACCATTATTATAAGTACCCATGATGTTGATTTTGCCTATAGTTGGGCCGATGAAGTCATTATCCTGCATCATGGTCAACTTCTAGCTAAAGGCTCTATTGACCTCTTAAAAGATAAGAAATTAATGGAGGATGGGTTATTAGAGGTTCCAACCATACCTACTATTTTTGAAAGTTCTAATTATAGCCCTAAAACTAGCAAAGAAGCTAATGAAATTATTCTAAACTTAATTAATAAAATTAAGTAAAGGAGGCAAAATATGAAAAATAACACAAAAAGAACTAATACAGTAATAATGATTGTTATGATGATTTTCATCTTAAGCACTACCTTTAGCTTTGCCCATAAAATGACAGTAACCGAAATAGAAGATGGCAAAATACAGGTTCTTTACGGAGATGGTAGTTTTCCCACCTTTGGAGAAGTAGTTTTATACACAGAAGATTATATAGAGGTATACCGAGGTAATATTAATGAAGAGGGGATTTTTATCATCCCCCAAGAAGTTAATGCTTATCTACTGGTTGCCAATGATGGCATGGGGCACCAAGCCCGTTGGAAAATTGGTGACAATACTTCTAATGAAGGTACCAATGTAATTAAAGTAATTGTAATTGCTATGATTTTTGTCTCTGTTGCTGGTCTTTATCAAATTAAGCTAAAAAAGAAAGCTAATTTATAATTCGATATAAAATAATTAGATGAAAAAGCTGATTAGCTAGATACAGGATTGGTATTCCCACATAGAATTTCTTTTTGCTTATTTTATGATGAAAACTTACCATTCCAAGTAAAATTCCTATTGCTCCACCGAAAAAGGCCAAAGCCATAAAGGTTAATTCCGAAATTCGATCTTGTCCTTTCTTGGCTCGGTACTTATCAAAACCCATAAGTAAGAACCCCCCTATGGATACCAGTAATACAGCAATACTGTAGAATACCATTAATGGAGACATTTCTCTTATTACTGCAAATAAAATTTCCATACGATCTCCCCTTTTTAGAAAAAGCCCTTAATCAATTGATTAAGGGCTTTACTATAGTTGTTACTTCTATTCGAAGAATCTCATTAGCATTCCACCATAGGTGAAGAATAATGGTGCAAATACTACAGATACAATCGTCATTAACTTAATTAAGATATTGATAGATGGTCCAGAAGTATCTTTAAATGGATCCCCTACAGTGTCACCAACAACTGCTGCCTTATGGGGTTCACTTCCTTTACCTCCATGGTTTCCTTCTTCAATATATTTCTTAGCATTATCCCATGCTCCACCAGCGTTTGCCATCATAATAGCCATCAATACTCCAGCTACTAAAGCTCCTGCTAATAGTCCCCCAACTGCATCTGCTCCTAATAATATCCCTGTAGCGATTGGAGCGATAACAGCTAATAGACCTGGAATAATCATTTCTCTAAGGGCTGCAGCAGTACTAATATCTACACAAGTAGCGTACTCTGGTGTCCCTTTTCCTTCCATGATTCCTGGGATTTCTCTAAACTGTCTTCTTACTTCTTCAATCATTTCAAAAGCTGCTTTACCAACTGCCTCCATTGTTAATGCAGAGAACAGGAATGGTAACATACCTCCTATTAACATCCCTGCAATTACAGCAGGTCTTGTAATATCAATAGCAGATAATTCTACTGCTTCTGTATAGGTAGCAAATAATGCAAGGGCTGTTAATGCTGCAGACCCAATTGCAAACCCTTTACCCATAGCAGCTGTTGTATTACCAACTGCGTCTAATTTATCTGTAATCTTTCTAACCTCTTTTGGAAGTTCACACATTTCAGCAATACCACCAGCATTATCTGCAATTGGACCATAAGCATCTACTGCTACAGTCATACCAGCTGTTGCTAACATACCAACTGCTGCTAAGGCAATACCGTATAAGCCTGCTACTCCATAAGAAATTAAAATACCAACTGCGATTAAAAGAATTGGCCAAGCTGTTGACATCATCCCAACTGCTAGTCCACTAATAATTGTTGTTGCTGGACCTGTTTCAGATTGCTTTGCAATCTTCTTAACTGAAGCAAAGCTTCCAGAAGTATAAACTTCTGTTAATTGACCAATTAAAATACCAACAACTAAACCTGTTACAACTGCATAAAAGCCACTTAAGTTTCCTAAGAAGTAGTTACTTAAGAAGAAAGTTGCAACAACAGTAATTAATCCAGCTACATATGTACCAGTTTTAAGGGATTTTTGAGGATCCTTCTTTTCATCCCCTTTTACAAAGTACGTACCAATAATTGAAGCAATAATACCTACAGCTGCTAACATTAATGGGAAGACTGCTCCATCCATACCATAAGCAAGTAAACCTAAAGTAATGGCAGAAATAATTGACCCTACATAAGACTCAAATAAGTCGGCTCCCATCCCTGCTACGTCTCCAACATTATCTCCAACGTTATCAGCAATAACCGCTGGGTTTCTTGGATCATCTTCAGGAATCCCCGCTTCAACCTTACCAACTAAATCGGCTCCAACGTCTGCAGCCTTAGTGTAGATTCCACCACCAACACGTCCAAATAATGCAATTGAAGAGGCCCCAAGAGCAAAACCTGTAATTACTCTAGCTGCTTCTACCGAAGCATCAAATGTACTAGCTGCTTCTATAGTATTAGAAAGAATAAGGAATAATCCCCCTACCCCTAAAAGACCTAAACCAACTACTGACATACCCATAACTGCTCCACCTGAGAAGGCAACGCTTAGGGCTTTGTTCATTCCACCTTCTTTTGCTCCATTAGCTGTTCTAACGTTAGCTTTAGTAGCAACTTGCATACCAAAGAAACCTGCTAACCCAGAGAAAAGTGCACCGATTACAAATGCAATGGCAGTTGGTAAATCAATACCAAAGGAAAGTACAAAAAATAAAATAACTACAAAAATTGCTAAAGTCTTATACTCTCTAGTTAAAAAAGCCATGGCGCCTTCATGAATATATGAAGAAATTTCCTTCATTCTATCCGTTCCGACGTCCACCTTGTTAATTTTGGCTGTAAGCATATATGCAAAAACTAGTGCAATTAAACCTACAACCGGCGCTAATACGATCAGATTCATTTACGCTAACCCCTCTCCTGTAACTATTCAGTTTTATTTTATTGAATTGCAACTAATGCAATTGCAACAATAATAAATAAAGCTGCTCCGATAGAAGTAACTCTACTTAGCATTCCTTCATATCCCTTACCTTGTTTACCCCAAATTTGCTCTGCTCCACCAGAAATTGAACCTGAAAGACCTGGATTTTTACCTGATTGTAACAAAATACTTCCAATTAAAACTAAGCAAGTAATTACTTGAATGATCATTAAAAATACTCTCATGTTTCCACCTCCTATATGTGAGATTAACATACATATTTTAACACAGGAAATCTATAAAATCAACCAAATTTATTTGTTAGGTAGGAGTTTATGCCATAACATTCTGAATCTTGTTAACTGCAATACGAAAAAAATGTATAAATAACAATAATAAGGGTAAAGCTACCCCTATTATTGTCATAAGCTTAAGTTTTTATACTGTAACAATTTTTACTTACTTAACGTTATAAAACACTTTATTTCCTCTGTATTTTGCTAAGTCTCCTAAATTATCTTCTATTCTTAATAATTGATTATACTTAGCAACACGATCTGTACGGGCAGGTGCACCGGTCTTAATTTGTCCTGCATTTACTGCAACCGCAATATCAGCAATTGTTGCATCTTCAGTTTCTCCAGAACGGTGGGAGATTACTGCAGTATATCCTGCTCTCTTTGCCATTTCAATTGCATCTAATGTTTCAGTAATTGTACCAATTTGGTTTACTTTAATTAGAATTGAATTAGCTGTTCCAGTCTCAATTCCCTTTTCTAATCTTGTTGTATTTGTTACGAATAGATCATCTCCAACGATTTGGATTCTCTTACCTAATCTATCTGTCATCAACTTCCAACCAGCCCAGTCATCTTCACTTAATCCATCTTCAATTGAGATGATAGGATACTTGTTTACTAATTCTTCATAGAAGTCGACCATTTCTTCTGCTGTTTTAGTGATGCCTTCACCAGCTAAATGATAAGTTTTCTTCTCTTCGTCATAAATTTCAGTTGCAGCTACGTCTAGCGCTAATTTTATTTCTTCTCCCGGCTTATAACCAGCTTTTTCAATTGCTTCAATAATAACTTGTAGGGCCTCTTCATTTGATGCTAAGTTTGGGGCAAATCCACCTTCATCACCTACAGCTGTAGCTAATCCCTTTGCCTTTAATACTGATTTTAAGCTATGGTAAATTTCAACACCCATTCTTAATCCTTCAGTAAAGGACTCAGCCCCAACTGGCATAATCATGAATTCTTGAATATCTACATTATTATCTGCATGGGCTCCACCATTTAAGATGTTCATCATTGGAACTGGTAATTCTTTTGCGTTTACTCCACCAAGATATTGGAATAAAGGTAATCCTAACTCTTCTGCCGCAGCCTTTGCTACTGCCATAGATACCCCAAGAATCGCATTGGCTCCTAATTTGCTTTTGTTTTCAGTTCCATCTAATTCTAACATTGTTTCATCAATACCAATTTGATCTGTTGCATCATAACCTACGATTTCTGGTGCAATAATATCATTTACGTTTTTAACTGCATTAAGTACACCTTTACCTAAGTATCTACCTTTTTCTCCATCTCTAAGTTCTACAGCTTCGAAGGCACCAGTTGATGCTCCTGATGGAACAATTGCTCTTCCCATTACACCACTCTCTAAATGCACCTCTACCTCTACAGTTGGATTCCCTCTAGAATCTAAAATTTCTCTAGCATAAATTTCACTTATAATTGTCATTTTTTTCTCTCCTCTCAAGCTACTGTTTGGTTATGATAACCTATCTATTATTTTTATTTTTTTAGGATTAGACTCTCACCATTCATTTCAGCCGGCTTGTCTTTTCCTAATAGTTCTAATATAGTTGGTGCGATATCACAAAGCTTTCCTTCTTCTACCAATTGATATTCGCCTTCTGCTACTAAAATTAAAGGGACTGGATTTGTTGTATGGGCTGTAACAGGACCACCGGTTACTTCATCAATTAGATATTCTGCATTACCATGATCTGATGTAACGATGGCTTTACCACCTTTTTCTAGTATTTTGTCAATCACTTCTGCTAAACACAAGTCTACTGTTTCTAATGCCTTTACTACAGCATCAAATACACCTGTATGCCCCACCATATCTGGATTAGCATAGTTCAGTACGATAAAGTCGTATTTCTCAGCATCTAATGCTTCCAATAGCTCATTCGTTACTTCTCTAGCACTCATTTCAGGCTTAAGATCATAAGTAGCTACCTTAGGAGACTGAATAAGTTTTCGATCCTCATTAGGATAGGGTGCTTCTATTCCTCCATTAAAGAAGTAAGTTACATGGGCATATTTCTCAGTTTCTGCTATCCTAAATTGCGTTAAATCTAACTTGCTTAAGTATTCTCCTAACGTGTTATCTAACGTCTGCGGCAAATAGGCAACCTTTACCCCTTCAATTGATCCATCATATAGGGTCATCGACACGTAATGAAGATTTAATTGGCCTTTTTCCCTAACAAAACCTTGGAATTCGTTATCCATAAAGGCTCTAGTCATTTGACGGGCTCTATCGGGTCTAAAGTTAAAGAAAATGATTGAATCATCATGATTAACATTGTGGATTACCCCGTTATTAGTAATAACCACTGGTTTGACAAATTCATCTACTTCTCCAGCTTCATAGGAAGCCTTAATTGCTGAAATAGCATCCGTCATAATTGGTCCACTACCTGAAACGATGGCATCATAAGCTTGTTTTGTTCTATCCCATCTTAAATCACGGTCCATAGCATAGTATCTACCACTTACTGTAGCTATCCTACCTACGCCTATTTCCTTAATTGCTTCTTCAAGATCTTCTATATATTGTACAGCACTTTGGGGAGGGGTGTCCCTTCCATCTAAGAAGCAATGTATTAAGACATCAGTTAGACCTTCTGCCTTAGCTAATTTTAGTAGAGCATAAAGATGTTTACTATGACTATGGACTCCACCATCTGAAACTAGTCCCATCAGATGTAGTTGAGTATTTTTCTCTTTAGCATTCTTAATTGCACTAATAAAAGTTTCATTCTTGAAGAAGTCACCTATTTCGATTTCTCTGGTAATTCTTGTAAGTTCTTGATATACAATTCTTCCTGCTCCGATATTTAAATGTCCCACTTCAGAGTTTCCCATTTGACCTTCTGGCAAACCAACTGCCATACCACTTGCTTGAACCTCTGTAGAAGGATATTTATTTAATAATTGACGAATATTTGGTAGTTTGGCTGCTGCTATGGCATTACCTACAGTTTTGTCATTTAAACCAAACCCATCTAGAATAATTAGTGCAACAGGTTTTTTCATTTCAATCTTCCTTTCTGAGGTTAGAAGTGAACAATTCCTAGAAAGGCTTCTGCCTCTAAACTTGCTCCTCCTACGAGGGCACCATCAATATCTGCTTCATTCATAATTTCAGAAGCATTAGATGCCTTTACGCTACCTCCATATTGAATTCTAATCATTTCAGAAATTGTATCGTTATATAGAGATTGAATTACTTCTCTAATATATGCAATCACAGTATTGGCATCCCCTGAAGATGCTGTTTTCCCTGTACCAATAGCCCAGATTGGCTCATAAGCTATCACTATCTGTTCCATTGATTCTTCCTTAATTCCTTGTAAAGCCTTTTCAGTTTGTCTTTTGACAACCTCAAAGGTTTTGTTAGCTTCTCTTTCTTCAAGGGTTTCACCTACACAAACAATTGGCTTAAGTCCCTTTTCTAAAGCTTTTTTAACCTTTAAATTAACTGTCTCATCGCTTTCATGGAAATATTGTCGTCGTTCAGAGTGTCCAATAATAACATACTCTACACCTATATTTAATAGCATATCTGGGGAAATTTCACCAGTATAGGCGCCTCCATCCTCCCAGTGGATGTTTTGTGCACCTAGTTTTATTTTAGTTCCTTCTATTGCCTTTCTTACTTCTGAAAGGGCAGTGAAGGGAACACATATCACCACTTCAACATCTGTTTCATTTACATGAGTTTTTAATTCATTAACTAGTTGGAGGGCTTCATTGTTGGTTTTGTTCATTTTCCAGTTGCCTGCTATAATTGGTATACGCATATTCCCATCCTCCTATTTTTCTTCCAGTACGTCGATTCCTGGTAGTATTTTACCTTCTAAGAACTCTAACGATGCTCCACCGCCGGTAGAAATATGGCTCATAGCATCAGCAAAACCTAATTGTTCTACTGCTGCTGCACTATCTCCGCCACCAATGATAGTAGTTCCTTGACTTTCAGTTAAGGCTTTAGCAATTGCTTTTGTTCCAACTGCAAAGGCTGGCATTTCAAATACCCCCATTGGTCCATTCCAAATAACGGTTTTTGCATTCTTAATTTTATCTGCATATAGAGCGACTGTCTTTTCACCTATATCTACCCCTAACCATTCAGCAGGGATTTCTTCATTTGTAACTGTTTTATATTCTGCATCTGGGGCAAAATGGCTAGCTACAACAGAGTCTATTGGAAGCAGTAATTCAACATTCTTTTCCTTTGCTTTCTCAACAAGATTAAGAGCTAAGCTCATTTTATCTTCTTCTAAAAGAGATTTTCCAATTTCGTAACCTTGAGCCTTTAGGAAGGTATAGGCCATTCCACCACCAATTAATAGAACATCTACCTTCTCTAAAAGATTTTCAATTACTCCAATTTTATCGGATACCTTTGCACCACCTAAAATTGCAACAAAAGGTCTTTCAGGATTTTCTAGCGCTTTCCCCATAAAATTTAACTCTGTTTCAATTAAGAAACCCATTCCAGATGGCAAAAACTCCGCTACCCCTGCAGTTGAACTGTGGGCTCTATGGGCTGTTCCAAAGGCATCATTTATAAATATATCACCAAGGGAAGCTAAATCCTTTGAAAAAGTCTTTTCGTTCTTTTCTTCTTCTTTTCTATATCTAACATTTTGAAGTAACATGACTTCTCCTGCAGTAAGCTTTTCTGCTAATTCAACAGTTTTACTTCCTACAACAGCATCATCATCTGAAAAAGTAACCTCTTTATTTAATAGTTGAGAAATTCTTTCTGCAACTGGAGCTAATGTATACTTAGGGTTTGCCTCACCTTTGGGTCGCCCAAAATGGGACATTAAGATTACGGCAGCCCCTTCTTCTAATAGGTATGTAATGGTTGGTAGAGCACCCTTAATTCTTCTATCATCAGTAATATTACCTTCTTTATCCATTGGTACATTAAAATCACATCTAACTAGTACTTTTTTGCCCTTAACATCAAAATCTTTAACAGACTTTTTCATCTTAATACGCCCTCCTTAATGTTTAAATTACCACTAATTATTACACTTAAACGTTTAAAGTTACATACTAATAGCCCATTTAAGGTTAATTGTGATACTCCACATTATATATTACCACATCTTACTAAGATTTAAAATGAAATAAGTTACTTCTTAGTTTAATTTAAATCCCTTGGTCTACGATGTAGGATACTATGTCAACAACTCTTACTGAATAACCCCATTCGTTATCATACCATGCGATTACCTTTAATAGGTTATCTCCTAATACAGTTGTAGAAAGTCCATCTATAATAGATGAATGAGGGTCTTGTTGGTAATCACTTGAAACCAGTGGTTCATCGGAGAACATTAATATGCCTTTTAGATCTCCTTCAGAAGCATCTTTAAGTACTTTGTTCACTTCTTCTGCAGATGTATTTTTTTCTAATTCAACAACTAAGTCTACTACCGATACAGTTGGTGTTGGTACCCTCATTGCCATACCACTTAATTTTCCTTTAAGTTGGGGCAATACTAAAGCAACTGCCTCTGCTGCTCCTGTAGTTGTTGGGATAATTGACTGGGCCGCTGCCCTTGCTCTTCTTAAATCATCATGGGGTAAATCTAATATCCTTTGGTCATTGGTATAGGCATGGATTGTTGTCATTAGACCTTTCTTAATCCCATAGTTTTCATCAATAACTTTAGCAAAAGGTGCTAAACAGTTAGTTGTACAAGATGCATTGGAGATAACATGGTGTTTAGTAGGGTCATAATCCTTTTCATTAACCCCCATTACAATCGTAATATCTTCTTTTTTTGCAGGGGCTGTTATAACAACCTTCTTTGCTCCAGCATTAATGTGCTTCATTACCTTGTCTTTGCTTCTGAAAATTCCTGTAGCTTCTATTACAACCTCTACTCCAAGTTCTTTCCAAGGCAAGTTTTCAGGGTCTTTTTCAGCAAAAATTTTGATTTCTTTTCCATTTACGATAATTGCATTTTCTCCTACTTTAACTTCCCCTGGGAACCTACCATATAAGCTATCGTACTTTAATAAATGTGCTAAGGTTTCTGGACTAGTTAAATCGTTAATTGCAACTATTTCCCAGTTCCTCTCTTCTTCAAAAGCTACCTTAAAAGCATTTCTACCGATCCTTCCAAACCCATTAATCGCTACTTTTACACTCATTAAAATCCCCTCCTAGTTTTTTTATACATTCTTAATAGTTTTTACCTTTTTTCCATAAATTATAATGCCAGTGTCTACTAGATTGATCTTTATGTTTTTACTTTATTACTTCTGCTGTAATATCTCCATTGTTGCCCCTTCATCTGTAACCAATATTAAATCCTTTTTAATCTTACTGATGGCCATAATGGCTTCGGCTTTATTTGGTCCTCCTGCAACGCCTATGGTGTTGGGGACATCTTTAAAACCTTCTAAATTGATTCCTACTGTTTTCATTTCATGAACTATTTCACCTTCTCGGTTAAAATAATACCCAAAGGCCTCTGCCACTGCCTTCCGTTCTTTCAATAATCTTTTTGTCTCAAGTGAAAGTTCTCTTCTTTCAGCCATTTTATCTGCTCTACCAATGCCAAATAAAAGAATATTCGCTTGCTTAATTAGTGCATTTATTTTCTTTATTTCAGGGTCATGCAATATACTCTCTAAAGCCTCTTGGCTTAAAGTATCAGAAGCGTGAAATAAATGATAGTTGCCCTTTAACTTGGAAGCCATCTTTGCAGCAATGGTGTTGGCTTGACTTTCCATAGTCTTTCCTAAGCCCCCTCTTGCCGGTACAATGGTTATTCCCCTATTTTTAGTTTGTTGTAGCATTTCATCTGCTACTGCCGCCATTGTATGTCCGCCTGTAACTCCAATAATGCTATTTTCTACCAATAAACCCTCTAGTATTCTAGAAGTCGCCTTAGATAAATCACTAATTACATATTCATCATTTTCTATGTTCCCTGGAACTATGTAAACTTTTTCAATCTGTAACTTTTTCTTTAACTGCTCTTGTAGGGCTCCTATCCCTTTTAGGTGATAGATCATTTCTTTTAACTGATCTACTAGAAGTTCTCCATCTTTTGTAATCATCATACCTGCTGCATTAACTTCGATTAGATCCTGTGCCTTTAAAAAGTCGATCTCACTTCTTACGATCCTTTCTCCAATAGAAAGTCTATTGGCTAAAGCCCTTCTTCCAATAGGTTGTAACAACAATATATTACGTAGAATATCGTAACGCTTTTCTAGTGTGGCAAAAGCTTCTGGAATAATTCTTTTCTGTATATTAATAATCTCCTTCATCTTTTACCTTCCTTCCCTCATACTCAATGCTTACTGTTTATTGGGACTAATTTTGTCCCTGGTATTCATATTGTGTCCCTGTTATTACAAAAAAAATACAGGTAATATATGATAATTATATAATACTTAGTTTTAATTGGCAATTATTTTTTCTACTTTTGTCGTTTTTTCTTTTAATACATCATATATGTGATATTTTTTTCTAATATAACGTCTCCTTTTATTAAGGTTTATTATAACTTGCCTTTTGAAAGAAAAAGAGACCTATAACCAGAAGTATTAATCCTTCATACTTTCAACTCATAGGCCTCTTTATCTTCAATTTAATATGGTCAAACTAAATAGATTTATAACTATAACGTCTTACTATGAGGCTTCAGTTAGAATCGCTTCCTTTTCGATGATGCTGGGATCAATAAGTCCTCACGATATTTAGCAACAGTTCTTCTTGAAATATTTAAGCCCTTCTTTGATAGTAGTTCTGTAATTTTATTATCACTTAGGGGTTTCTTAGGATCTTCTCCTTCGATAATCTCCTTTAAAAAGCTTTTTACACTTTCCGCTGAAACACCTTCTCCATTTTCTCCTTCTATTCCACTGGAGAAAAAGTATTTTAGTTCAAAGGTTCCTAATGGCGTTTCTACATACTTACCATTGGTAGCTCTACTTACAGTTGACTCATGAACGTCAATTCTATCTGCTACTTCCTTTAAGGTCATAGGTTTTAAGTGTTTTTTACCGTATTCAAAGAAATCCCTTTGCTTATCTATAATCATTTCTACCACTCTAAAGATTGTCTGTCTTCTCTGCTCTATACTTTTAATTAGCCAACTTGCTGAATTCAACTTATCATTAATATATTTAACTGTTTCTGAATTTTCATCACTGGTAGAAAGCATCCTTCGATAATCTTCCCGAATCATCAATCTAGGACCGTTATAATCATTTATAATTACCACGTACTCAGCCCCTACTTTTTTAATCACAACATCAGGAACAATATAGTTATGATTAACTAAAGAAAATTTACGACCTGGTTTTGGTTCGAGGGTTCTGATAAAATCACAAATCTTTTGAACTTCCTCTACAGCAATATTCATATTTTTTGCCACCAATGGATATTTGTTGTCAGCAATATCTTCAAGAAATTCATTTACAATACGATATACCCTTCTGTCGTCAACCCCTAGATGACTTAACTGAATCAAAAGACATTCCTTTAAACTCCTTGCTGCAATCCCCGATGGTTCAAAGGTTTGTATTACCTTTAATATATCTTCGACAGTAGCCATCTCTATATTAAATTCTTTAGCTATCTCCTCTATAGGCATATTTAGATAACCATTTTCATCTAAACTATAGATTATAAATTCACCGATATCATAATAATTTTTCCCCAACAGCGTTAAATGGTATTGGGTCATTAGGTGATCTTGTAGGGTTGTTTTATGGGAAAGGATATTTTCATAGCTGAAATCGTTTTCTCCAGAATAAGGGCCTTTACTATAGTGATCTCCCCTGCTATAGTCTTCACTATATTCCTTCCAGTCTACTTCTTGGGTAGGTTTTTCTTTTTTGGCTTCTTGTATGCTTTTCTCATAGTCAGACTCAAAAGCTTCATTAACTTCTAAAAAAGGATTAACCTCAATTTCCTTCTGAATAAATTGGTCAAGTTCAATAGCGTTCAATTGCAATATTTTAATTGCCTGTTGAAGCTGGGGTGTCATTACTAACTTTTGAGATTGTTCTAATTGTAAATTATAACCCATTCTCATATTTAACCATCCTCACCTTTTAGACTATAGTCCTATTATATCATTTTTTAGTTCATTAATAAAGACTTAGCCTTTTTATCTGCAAAGTTGGCATAAGTTTTGCTATAGAAAGAATCCCTTAACATTTGCTAAGGGATTTCTTTATTATCAGTAATTATTTATTTTTTAACAAGCACTTTCTTTTGCTACAAACCTGCTTCTGCTAGGATATTAATTGCTTCAGTCATTTTAGCTTCGTTAACCATCAATGTTTGAACTTTTTGTGATCGCTTTGTAATTGCTTCTAACTCATATGTTTCTACTTCTTCTGGCTGTAGTTCTGCTACTGCTTTTCCTATATACTCTGCCAATCTCATTCCGGCCCATCTTAAAGCAAAACCAAACATGACTTCCTTTACATTAAAATTCCCAAATTCTAGTTTTATTTCTACACTCCCTTCCTTAATAATCTTCTTCAATTCAACATTGTTATTTTTATAACAATAACCTTCTATATTATACCTTATAAAACAGTTATTATAAATTTGATTATTATATAATCGTGATTATTTTTATCTTTATCTAAAAAAACCTATGTTTAAATTTGATGAAACCCAAATTAATGGCTATATTTTGCTAATTATGTTATAATTACTATTGTTGAAACTTAAAGATTAAACTTAGATAACTTAGATGAGATAGGTGACTAGGATATGGATAAGAAAGAGATTCAAAAACGACGAATGATGAGTTACTTTATTGAGGCTACCAATCAGATCATTGAAGATGAGGGAATTGAAGCTGTTACTATAAGAAAAGTAGCAGACATTGCTGGTTATAACAGTGCTACATTATATAATTATTTTTCCGACTTAGAGCATTTAGTTTTTTATGCATCATTAAAATACTTAAAAGAATATGCCTTAGATCTACCTAATTACGTAAAAGGAGCTAATGGCCCGCTTGAAAAATATCTTGCTATCTGGAGATGTTTTTGTTTTTATTCTTTTAGTAATCCACGAATCTATCAAACTATATTCTTTAATAAATATAGCGACTCTTTAAGCGATGCCCTAGAAGAATATTACACCATATTCCCTGAAGAGCTTGGTGAGCAAGCAGAAGATATGCTTCCCATGTTATTAAAGAGAAATATTTATGAGCGTAATATTGCAGCACTACGCTCATGTGTTAAGGATAAGTTTATTAATGAAGATGCTATAGAAGACATCAATGAAATGATACTACTTATCTACCAAGGTATGTTTTCTAGAATTATTAATATGCAAATAGAATACCCAATTGAAGAGGCAGTTGAAAAAACCCTTAAGTACATCACTAAGACGATCATAGGTTATAGTAGACTATAATTTTTATGTATTAGAACAAAGTCTTTCTTCAGTAGATTTTATAGGATGGCTTTAGCTGAAGAAACTAAGCGACTTACACAATTTAATACAATTAAATTGGTGATCTGCTTATGTTGAAACTCATTACGTAAAGTTCTCTTATTTTAATAATAATTACAGTCGAACTTTTCTACGAAAACTAATCTTTTTTAAAGTGGGTTTTAGGCACACTAAACTAAGCCCACTTTAAATCTTTTTTTCAATGAGCTCATTCTCTAGTAATATATTCACTTTTTCTTTAAACTGCTTTTTGGATTATATATCCTTGGCTTCCAGCTCTGTTATTGATTTTCTTTTACATCTGTTTTTCTTCCTGGCAAATTTTTTATCGTAATTCTTATACAAAACACAAGTTAGAAAAAGCAGAAATAATCTAGTGAAATATTACAGAATCCTATTATCATACTTCTTCTAGATTCTTTTCTGCTTCTTCAATCATTTGAACCCAATTTAATTTGATAAACTATATTACGCCATTACGCCTAGTCTATCTGAAACATTCTTTATACATATAAAACTCAGCTGTATAGACTCCTTTTCCACCAGTTATACCTGCTAACTTTGTACTAAAATTAATAGACGTAGCCACTGGTACTGTTCCTTCAAAGACTATATATCCATTTAAAGTCTCTGGTGGATCAAATACCGCCTTGATATTAATTAATGTAGAAAATATTTGCTTACTAGATTCGACAGGAACAATTAAATTAAACTTCAGTATTGGTTCTAAAAGTATAGTACCTGCTGCTTTTATTGCTTCTTGAATAGCAGCATATGTAAGATGTCTGAAATCTGAAGGTAAAGTTGCTATTGGAGTTGATTTACCAGCAACAATGGTAACTCTAACATCATTTACTCTATATCCCATCAGACCCTTTTCCAGCGCAGGATAAATTGTATCCTTCACCTCATTTTGATACTTCCTAAAGATATAGTCTGTAGAAACCTTTGATTCAAACTGGATGCCTTTCCCCCTCTCGATAGGCTCAACACTAAGACCAAGATCTGTATATCCATCTTTTGCTACAAAACTTTCTGCATAGTTCATGGGGGTTTCTTGATATAGTACACTTGGTTCATCGAAGATTACATCTAAATGAAACCTATCTTGTAGAATACTTGTAATTACCTCCATTTGAATCATACCCATCAGTTGTATATTAATTTCCTTCTTATCATCATGCCACTTTACATAAAGTAACGGCTCTTCCTCTTCCAGTACCTTTAAGGCATTAATTAATTGAGGGTTTTGATGTTTTTCTTTTGCTTCAATTTTTACTGTTAGAAGGGGAGCCACAGTTGTTTCTAGTTTAGTTATTCCCTCTGGATTTCCTAGTATATCTCCAATTTTAGCATTTACTCCACATAAAACCCCTATTTCTCCTGCCCTTAATGACTCACATCTAACCATTTTTGTTCCTTTAAGTTTAAAAATACGGATTACTTTTTCTTCGTTGTGATTTCTGTTATTCAGAACCTTATCATATTCTGTGACTGTACCATTAAATACTCTTATAAAGGTAAGTCTACCATGAATAATATCATGTTCTATTTTATATATGACAGCTGAAAATGGTGAATCTGGATTTCCAGTGCCCTCCCCCAAATATCGTCCTATAGTATTCATTAAGAATTCTACACCGATGGAATTTATAGCCGAACCATACAAGAGAGGAAATATCCTTCGATTTTTACACAGATCACTTATTTTTTCATCTAATATAGTTGGGTTTGGTTCGTTATTATTTACAAGTTGATTAAATAATGCTTCATCATACAAGGCTAACTGTTCATGAAATCGCTTTATATTATCTCTACTACTATAGCTTATTGTGTCGTCATCCATGAATCTAATGAAATCAACTGTAGAAGCATTCTTCATCCCTTCGTTAGTGACCATTTGCATATCTAATATATCACTAGTTAATTTATTTGATATTTCCTCCAAAACTTTCCCTATATTAACACCTAGTCGATCAATTTTATTTATGAATATAATTGTGGGGATCTTCATTTTTTCCAATGTATCCCAAATTATTTTAGTTTGAGCCTGAACTCCTTCAACGGCTGAAACTACAAGAACCGCACCATCTAAAACCCTCATAGATCGTTCTACTTCCGCATAAAAGTCTGCATGACCAGGTGTGTCTATAATATTAATAACAGAGCTTTTCCATTCAAAAGTAACAGAGGCTAGTCTTACTGAAATACCTCGCTTACGTTCTATTTCTAGTGAATCTGTCTGCGTCATCCCTTTATCTACTCTTCCAATGCGCTTAATGCAACCTCCTAGATATAAAAGGTTTTCTGCAATGGTTGTTTTGCCAGCGTCAACATGAGCAAATATGCCTATGTTTTTAATTGGTAAGTTCCCCATTAGATAGCCTCCTGTTCAATTTCCTTATGTTGCATGTTAGAGTATAAGCTAAAGTAAGCTGCTTTTTTACTCATAAGTTCTTTATGGGTTCCTTCTTCTATTAGCTGACCACTTTTTAATACATATATTTTATTCGCATCTTCAACAGCATCTAGTCTATGGGAAATAATAATTACAGTTCTTCCCTTAAATAATCTTTGTAATCCCTCTTTCACTAGTATTTCCGATTCACGATCTAGTGCAGAAGTAGCTTCATCTAATAAGATTACAGGTGGATTTTTCAGAAATGCTCTGGCGATTTCAATTCTTTGACATTGTCCTCCTGAAAGGTTAATACCTCCTTCCCCTAGGTAAGTATTGTATTGATTAGGCGTTTCTAAGATGAAGTTATGGGCATTAGTTGCTTGAGCTGCGGCAATGATTTCCTCTTCTGTAGCATCTAATCTTCCGTATCGAATATTTTCATAGATTGTAGTATTAAAAATATATGGTGTTTGAGGTACGTAACCTACATGTCTACGAATATCATCTAGTTTACATTGCCTTATATTATTTCCTAAGACTGTAATCTCTCCTTCATAATCTTGATATAGTCCTAAAAGAATTTTAAAGATTGTAGATTTTCCACTACCACTTTCACCAACTATTGCAGATACATCTCCATAATTAAAATTTACATTGAGATGTTCTAGTGCCTTTTTTTCTTGACCATCGTATTTGTAAGTGATATTTTTAAAACTTACTCCAGCTTCTTGTATACTAAATCCTTCAGCAGTTGCATCAGTATCACTCTCTTTGTTTTCATCAATTAATTGAAATACCCTATTTGCACCAACAAGAGCCCTTTTGAAATTTGTTAAGTAGCTTCCTAGATTGATAAATAATGATGTTACGCCCCGTTGCAGTACAATAATTGCCATCACCGTTCCTATATCCGTCATTTGGTAGTTGATCATTACAACGCCGGCTCCTAAGATCCCTATGAAGTTTAGCACTGATAGCAAAAAGTTAGTAGCCATCCTTTTACCCTCTAAATCATTCATAGATATTGTGTTTTCCACAACCTGATCATAACTTTTTTGATAACGGGAGAAAATAATATTTTCCATACCGAAAATTTTAATTGTTCGTAGTCCTGACAGCATATCTGTGAACCACTCTGTCGATGAAGCTTGATTCTCTTGAATATTTTTGCTTAATAAATAGGATTCTTTTCCAAACATATTATTTAATCCAATAGATATGAATCCCAGTAGTACCATTATGGGAATAAACCTAACGTCGATAATGATAATAGCAACTAATGAACCTATGCCAAGTATCATGTGGGTCACTACATCATAAGTATACTCCCTATAGAAATCTGACAAGCGATCTAGGTCGCTGGTCAAGCGGGACATGATGTTACCACTATGGTTTTTGTCAAAGTACGAGTTAGGAAATTTCATTATACTTGATACTAATTTTAGATGTATATCTATAATTGGAAAATATAACTTACCTTCATAGTGGTAACCTGTTATTGGTTGTACAATACAGTAAATTAGAAAAATTACTGCCATAATAGTAAACCCTCTAATCAGCATTTCTTGACTATTATAAGCAATTGAGTTGAATATGTACTTATTAGCGAAGGCAAATCCAATTTGATAAATTGGATCAACGGCTGCACATATTACTATTGAAATGATATATTTCCATTTTCTATGACCCATTAAATTTAAAATTCTTCCTAAGTCCTTAAAAAAACTAGTTTTCATAAATTAAATCACCTCACTAGCTACAAATTGTTTGTTATAAAGTTTATGATATACCCCATTTTGTTGAAGGAGTTCCTTATGGCTACCCCTTTCTATTATACATCCTTTCGATACAATAAGGATCAGATCTACTTTATTAAGGACTGAATAGCGATGAGTTGATATTATTAGAGTTTTGTTCTCAGTTAATTTTAGAATATCATCCATTACCTCGGCCTCTGTTTGCAAATCTAAGGAAGCCGTGGGCTCATCCATTAATATAATCGGTGCATCTTTTAAAACAGCTCTGGCTATAGAAACCCTCTGTCTCTGTCCACCTGATAAATTCTTGCCTTGTTCACTCATAATAGTATCGTAATTATTTGGCAGATCTACTATAAAATCATGACATTTAGTAATTTCAGCAGCACGTCTGATTTCTGATTCATTAACATTAATCTTTCCAAACCCAATGTTCTGACTAATGGTAATGGGAAACAGAAATGTCTCCTGTGAAACATAGGATAATTTGCTTCTTATTTCTTCTATACTCATATCTCTATAGGGTCTATTGTTTATAAGAATATCCCCTTCAATAACGTCATAGAACCCACAAATAAGGTTTAGAATTGTACTCTTTCCTTCACCACTAAGTCCTACAATAGCCACTTTGCTACCCATTGGGATATTAAAGCTTACATCATCTAAAACTGGATTAACTCCATCATAACTAAAAGATACATTCTTAAATTCAAGATGAGCTTCTTCAGTTTTATCTACTATGTATTTCTTTTGCAGATAGCCTTCTGTTTCAACATCCAAGAGCTCTCTAACACGTTTAAATGCAACAAAAAACTTTCTTACACCTCCAAATAACTGTGTTAATGTATTGATGGGGTCTGCCACAAATAAAATTAGTTGACTATATGCAATTAGTTGCCCTATTGTCATCCTTCCATTTATAACTGCTAGACCACCAAATAATAAACATAGTATCTTTGGCGATTCATACAACACGAAATAAAAGGGGAGCTGAACCGCATCAAACTTTTCACTGGTTAAAACAGATTTCAATACCCTATCAAAAGCTTTTTTACAATTGCTTAGTATATAATCCGAAAGATTATAAGTTTTAATCGTTGTGATACCGTCAATACACTCTTTAATTACACCATTAGCTTCACCTAGGTTTTGATAATAGGCTTCAGAGTATTTAGCGCTTTTTTCGTCAAATTTATTAATCAGAAAAATTGCTATAGGGCTAAGAGAGTAACAAATTAGAAATAATTTCCAATCAATAATGATCATATAAACAGATGCTGCTATAAACATTAGTGGTTGAAATAGTAATTCTGGCACTCCTCTTTCAAGAAATCTTGAAATAAAATCCATCTCATAGTTACTTCTAGAAATTATATCTCCAACACTTAATTTATCAATTTCTTTAATATTACTATGGGATAGTCTTTTAAATACCCCATACCTTAATTCTCGTACTACCATAGACCCAAAACGCCCTGTAGCGTACTTAGTTCCGTACACCATGATTAGAGCAGCACAAGTAAGAACTAGCAAAACACCTAGATATGTAAGCAAACCACTCAATTCACTTCTCGTGGCATTATCTAGTAGCTTTTCTGTGTAATAGGTTCTTAGTAGGTTAAATGAAATCAGCGATAAGTTTAGTATAGCTGCAAGTATAAACCAAAATTTATATGGTTTTATAAATCTGTATAAATCTTTTAAAACTATTTTATTACTTTCTTTCATTTGTAAATCCCCCTAAAGATTATCTTTTATTTTGAATACAAAACTAATATTTTTTTAAGATTTGTATTCGTCTCTGCTGATTTTACATTTTATAATATACACATTGTAGAATGTAAAACTAGCCTCCCTATGTTATACCTCCCCTAATCTCAATGGTTGAAATATTCCAACTATTTTTTATTTGAATTGTCATAGGATTGATGGATACTCTATTAAATACGTTTTCTTTATTTAGTATTAATTAGAGCCAAATCTCCTATAACAAAACTGAATCTCTCAGTTGATTTCAAATTAAAAATTAATGCTTTTTTTGATCTAATTCACTATTCCTTTCCATACAAATCGTACCATATATTCTAAATTTTATCAATGTAACTTAGATTTACTATAAATCTCTAATTAGTAAACGTATTTATAAATTTTTTTGCCACAGTTAATCATCATAACTCCAAAGATAATACATCTTCGTATGGTTACATTAATTAAAATGAATAAACAGCAATTTACAAAAAAATTAAATCTTCTGTGTTTGCAGTTAGAAACGAAACTAAGAGTATACTCTTTAATATGACTGTGGTATCATTACAAGTTTATAATTGCAAAACTTAGTAAAAATAAATAGATCCCTCAAGATATCGTCAAGGGATCTATTATTACGTATTTATTTAACAAGCACTTTCTTTTGCAACAAACCCTGCTTCTGCTAGGATATTAATTGCTTCAGCCATTTTAGCTTCGTTAACCATTACAATAGGTCCTGTACAACCCATTCCACTTTCTGCATAGACGCCTTTTTTCCAAAGGGCCTTAACAGCATCTTCTAAATCCATAATGTCTATTCCAGCAATAGAGCCTGTTACTACCTCCGCTGAAGGTGCTGTTACTTCTTCTTCATCAGCGGCAGCGGCTTTTTTGTTATCCTTTGTAAGGGATTTTAATATGTCATCAAGCTTAGCTTTTTTCGCTGCTGCAAACTCTCTTTTTGCAACTTCTTTTACATTACCCCTTACAAGGTCAGCTGCATATTGGATGGCATTAGCCACAACTGGTGTACCAGAAGCTCTAGAAAGAATTAGGATTGTTCTATCGTATCCTTCTCCTAGCCCTGGGCCATATCCGTAACCTGTTGCTTCATAGTCTCCACCTGTTGTGAAGGCTGAGAACATCTTCATTAA